>JAKAGV010000020.1 GCA_021815405.1 Bacteroidota bacterium | reverse complement strand
GCATTCTGGTTGGAAGGATACAGCCGGTAGAAATTAAAGTAGCCTTGTCTGGCGCAGTTGGCAACAGCCAGGGCATCCTTAGGGTTGGTGCGTGAGAAGTTATTATTTATCTTAGGTCTCTCATGACAGGTGAATAAAGGACTATCCATAAGTACGGTGAAGCCCTTACCGGTAAGGAAGCAGCAGAGCTTTTGCCAAAGGTTAATGGAGATATCAACAGCAAATACTGCATTAGCTGGAGAAATATTAGGAATATAAATATTAAGCTTATTGAAAAGCTCATGGTGAAAACCATTAAAACTATTGCTAAATTTGAATGTGCTGCCGACAGGTACACCGATAGAATCAATGATAAAGGCTTGATGCTTATTCTTAGCAGGGTCAATACCGATGATAGTTTTGCCGTTTATAAAGTGCCTTTTTGCTTCAAGGGATTTAGAGTTCATAATAATACTCCTAAATATTTTTGGTTTGGATAAACAAGAATTACTCTTGTAAGCATTAAGGCACAATAATTATTTTTTAATTTACTATTGGGAAGATAGAAATCGTTATGCCTTTTGACCAAAATATGTCGTTGAAAATTAGGATGAATATGAATACATTAGAATGCAAAGAAATGATAAACATTCAATAAGGTATTTTTATGTCAAAAACAATAACACTTCGTTTAAGCGAAGAGAATTATAAAATTTTTAGAAAACTTGCAGACAGAGATAATAGACCTATTTCTAATTTTATTGAAACAGCTGTAAAAAGATTCATTGAACACAACGTTTTTGTTGATGAGTTCGAAATGGAGGAAATCCAAAATAATGTTGAACTTAACAAAAGTCTAAAGCGAGGAATAGCCGATATGAAATTAAAGAAGGGGCGAATGGTTGAGTAATTATAAAATATTTGAAACCAACGAATTCCTCAAGAGGATTGAGAAAATTCCCAATCGTGATAAACTTTTCATTGAAAAGAAGCTCCTTCAACATATTTATCCTCAACTAAGAGAAGAACCACACTACGGAAACAATATCAAGAAATTAATAGACTACAAACCTGAAACTTGGCGTTATAGAATTGGCAAATATAGATTATTCTCTATCACAGAAGAGATTGAAAAGACTATTTATGTGTTGTCAATAGATTTAAGAAAAGATGCTTATTAAAAATATTTTCTTTTACACATAAAAAGGTATAACCAGCAACTCAACTTGACCGCTTCATTCGGTTCGGCTTTGTTGATGTTTTTGACTTTGCGTTTTTCGTTCAAAATTGTTGTTCAAGTTTGTTTAGTTAAAAAATATTTTTTTAATTATTGGCATTTCGTTCTGACTTAGCTGTCTGTTCTTGGCGGCAAGTTAGTTGCCACGCCGTTATATTGCTTATGAAATGATGAATAGATTAGAGAAGAGTTTTATAATTCCTAGCGCCGTGTAAGATCCTGTGAATCAAAATTGTTTTTTCTTCTATTGTATAAAAAATGAGATAGTTTTGAGCAATCAAATATCTATAGCCAAGATTTCTTATTTCTTCTTCTCTTGGGATTCGGCCAAGATTAGGATTTTCTGATAATGTTTCTAAGTTCTTTTCAATTTTGTTAGCAATTGCATCTGCTGCAGTTGGATTGTCTGCTGCAATGAATGATATAATTTCTTTAAAATCTTCTTCAGCTATACTAAGAAGTCGAACTTGATATTTATCTGTTGGCATTAATTGTTTCTCTAATATTTGCCATCACTTGTTTTAAGGTTTTCCCTTTGTCTCCTTCAGATTTTTGTTTTTGAGCAACAGACAATTTGCCAAGTAAATCAAGTTTTAATTGCAATTTTGAATAATGAGCCATAGACATTACAACTAAATCACCTTCACCATTTTTCGTAATAAATATAGGTTCATTAGAATTATTAGCGAGTTCAGATATTTCATTTGATTTATTTCTCAAATCAGAAATAGGTTTAATAATTGGCATCTTATTTCCTTTGTTTTTATTATGTTGAAATTATATCATTATTCTGATAGATGCAATACACAAAAGCATAAACGCAATATAACAAGTGGCTCAAGGCGACAGCGTTTTCGCCTTCGGCATTTTCAGTTTTTTAGTCTGTCATTCCGTGTTTAGTTTCTTATTCAAGTTTATCTTTCTATGAAAGATTTTTGTAATCATAAAATTTATTTCAGCCAAAGGCTGATGAGCCTTTGGCTCAAACAAGTTCAGCACTGTAGTTATGGGCTGCGCCTTAGCCACAACACCGTTCGTATGTTTAAAATATAAGAAATAATTATTTTGAGATTTCCGTAAAGAAATAAAAATATTTTAGGAGGTCTCAATGAAAAAGAATGAAGTCTTATATAATGCTTAAGTTGGAAAGATACTTTTGAAAAATTAACTTATGTATAACAAAACATCAGGAGTATCCAAATGCAGACAGAAAAAAGAAAACACACCTGTAAGCCTATATTTGTGCCATATGGCACAAATATAGGCTTACTTATGTTTTAATTTAAGGTTTTCCACCTTAAATTTTTGTCCAGTTTTGGGGGGAAGCATAGGCTTTTGAGTTTCTAGGCTTCAACATTGTGCGGGAGAAAGAACATATTTCGATGCTTCGAATAAACTCTGATGGGACAAAAACACCTTTAACAATGCCAAAACATAATACTATAAAAACAACTACTTTAAGAACAATTGTACACAAACGGGGATTTCCAGAAAAGATTTTTTAAACGCTTATGAAAAGTTTGAATTAAATTTAACCCCGCAGCTTATCAAGCAGATCGTTAAGCTGCTTTATTTCTTCCTGATTTAAAGAAGACAGTCTGCCGTCGATTTCATTATCAAGCGCATCAATTTGTGCAAGTATATCAAGACCTTTTTGAGTAATGTATACATCAACATTTCTTCTGTCATGCGAACAAATATTTCTATCTACCAAACCTTTTACTCTGAGCTTTTCAACTATGCGTGAAGCGTCGGACATTTTATCCAGCATCCGCTCCTTAATCAATTTAATTGTAGCTGGTTTCGGATGCTGACCGCGCAAAATACGAAGGATATTAAATTGCTGCGGTGTAATTCCGAGCGGTTTAAAAAAGCTAATGTTCTGGTTATTAAGCCAGTTGAAAGTGTAGACCACATTTACCGCAGCTTTGTGGTATTCATTCCTAAATTGCTTTTGCGATATTTCTTCTTCTAATTTCATCTGTTTAGTTTTAGTTCATCGGTACTTCGATAATTATAAAGCTTGCATCGGAGGAGGCATTAAACCTTAATTCATCGTAATCATAAACACCGACAGAGTCTCTTTTACCCAATTCATCATTGTCAAAATTAATGCTTCCATCCAACACAAACAAATAAGAACCGTTACCTTTATAAAAATTTTTATAGACAATTTCTTTGCCTTTACCCAGCTTTCCCAGTGAGACTGCCGCATTCTGATGAATGTATAAAGCTGAATTTAATTTTGAACCCGATGCAACAGTTCTAATTTCATTTTCAAAATCTTCGAATCCAAAATATTTCTGATCATACCTCGGGGTAATATTTCTTTCCTTCGGAATAATCCATATTTGAAGAAACTTCGTCTGTTCAACTTTGGAATGGTTATATTCAGAGTGCATAATTCCTTTTCCGGCAGACATAACTTGAACCTCGCCTGGATGCAAAACCATTGTGGTTCCGGTTGTATCTTTATGTTCTAATTCTCCTTCCAGTAAAACAGTAATTATTTCCATGTTGTTGTGAGGATGCAATCCAAATCCTTCGCCCTCTTCAATTATATCATCGTTCAAAACACGAAGGAGTCCGAATCCCATTTTATTAGGATCATAATATTGGTCAAAGCTGAAACTGAACCGGCTGTGAAGCCAGCCATGTTCGGCAACTCCGCGCTCATTTGCTTTGTGTAAAACTTTTTTCATAGGATTAACCTGTCTTTCTTAATAACATCATGAATGCTTAATAACTTGTTAACTGAAGACGGCGCCCACCTTACCGTCTCCAATAAACTATTTAAATTCTCCTCTTCAAATTCTTTACATTCAAATACTCGCTACTCTAACACTTCTTAAGCAATTAGTGAAGCGTAAAATCAGCAGCTTCTTTCTGCAAAGCTATTATTGATTTTGCTTTGTAAATTCGGCATCAACAGTAATGTTAATATTCTTTCCTACAACAGCGCCGCCGGTTTCCATCAATGCATTCCACTTAAGATCAAAGTCAAATCTATTTAATGTGCCGGTCGCTTTGAAACCCGATCTCTGCATTCCCCATGGATCTTTAATTTGTCCGCCGTAGAAAACATCAAACTCAAATGGCTTGGTAATATTTTTAATTGTTAGATTGCCCGTAAGCTTGTATTTCTCGTCGTTAACTTTTTCAACCTTAGTACTTTTAAACTTGATTTGTGGATATTTTTCCACATCAAAAAAATCGGCACTTCTTAAATGATTGTCTCTATCGGAAATTCCGGTGTCAATGCTTTTTACGTAGATTGTTGCTTCGACTTCGCCATCGGTTAAATCTTCGCCGGTTGAAAAATTTATATCGAAATTATTGAAGTGCCCGGCAACTTCAGAAATTACTAAATGTCTTGCGGAGAATTGAATCTTGGAATGCGCCTTGTCCAAATTCCATACTTCTTTCTGAGCAATACCCGTTGAAACTTTTTCTTTTGAATCCATAATAAACCTCCATGATTAAACATAATTTATTTACGGCTCAAATATATGTTATAACATTTAATGTGTCAACATCATTCGTAACTGCGAATAATTTTGGTGACGATGCTCAACAAAAATATTTGTATCGTTGATTTTTAATCAATTATAAGGCTTTTATTTTATAGGAAGGAGTGACTAAACGGTCAAAAAATTTTAACTCTCCAAACTAATTATTTCAGCATCTCCTTTTCTTTCTTGGATAAACTACCCGTTGCAAGGTTATAAGAATCATCTATCCAGCTTAAAATTAATTTATCCGTGACGGAATTGTCAAGCATAATTGTATTCCAGTGAAGCTTGTTCATGTGGTAGCCTGGCGTAACTGCAGCATATCTTTCGCGCAGCTCAACTGCCTTTTCGGGATCGCATTTCAAATTGATGCTTGTGGGAGGCGTTAAATTTGCGACGAGAAAAATTTTACTCATCAGCTTGTATACCGGAGAGTCTTCGTTAAACGGAAGACTCTCAGTTACACCTTTTTTCTTCAGACAATATTCTCGAATAGTTTCTAAGTCCATATAGATTATCTTGAACTGGCACTTAAACTTCTTGAAAATCTCTAAGTGTAAGTTCAAGTTTAAGAAAGATTATTTTTTATTCTTATCAATCCACTTTGCCGCATCTTTCGCAAAGTAAGTTAGGAACATATCTGCACCGGCGCGCTTTATTGCAATCAGCGACTCAATCATTACGCGCTCTTCATCAATCCAGCCGTTTTGACCGGCAGCTTTAATCATTGCGTACTCTCCGCTTACTTGATAGGCGCAAGTCGGCATTCCGAATTTATCTTTCACTCTCCGGATGATGTCGAGATAGGGACCAGCCGGCTTCACCATTACAATATCGGCGCCTTCTTCAATGTCCGATTCAACTTCGCGTAAAGCTTCGTCACCGTTTGCAATATCCATTTGATGCGAGCGTCTATCGCCAAAAGCCGGAGTTGATTCAGCAGCGTCTCTAAAAGGTCCGTAGTAGCCGGAAGCAAATTTTGCCGCATAGCTAAGAATCGGAATTTTTGTAAATTCGTTTTCGTCAAGACCTTTTCGAATCGCGGCAATTCTTCCATCCATCATATCCGACGGAGCGATAATATCTGCGCCAGCCTTCGCATGTGAAAGAGATTCTTTAACGAGCAGTTCGACTGTTTCATCATTCAAGATTTCTTCGCCGTGCAAAACTCCGCAGTGTCCATGAGAAGTATATTCGCACATACAGACGTCTGTAATGACGAGAAGATTTTTCACTTCTTCTTTAATAGCACGGATGGCTTTCTGAACTATGCCATTCTCGTCGTAAGCTCCGGAGCCGACTTCATCTTTATGCTCGGGAATTCCGAATAAAATTATTGCTGGAATTCCTAGGGCTTCGACTTCCTTGCATTCTTTTACTACTTCATCTACAGATAACTGAAATACGCCCGGCATCGATTTAACCGGCTTCCTGACTTTATTTCCAGGTACAACAAACAGCGGGTAAATAAAATCATTTTTCGAAAGTTCCGTTTCTCTTATCATGTCTCTTACAAGCGGATTGTAACGAAGCCTTCTTAATCTTTTGGTTGGATAAGTTGCCATTGTTTTTTTCCTTTCCTTAGCGTCATTGCGCCTCTGCGGTGAAAAAGAATTTACCGCTAAGACGCTAAGTCGCAAAGTGATTTAATTTTATTAACATTAATTTCTGAATTTTTTATACAGTCGCCTACGGAAATTCCGCCGCGATAATTACCACCGATAACAATTCCCGGATTTCTCTTCTCAAATTCATCAAAATATTTTTCATGTTCAATATACCCGATGTTATACTGCGGAATAGACTTCGACCAATAACGATACGAAGTAAACACCGGTTCACTTGAGATTCCCATTATTTCTTCAAATTCATTTCTTACTTTTTTGAAAAGAATTTCTTTGTCGATATTTCCGATTTCCGGATTGCGCGCACCGCCGACAAAAATTGTAAATGCCGCTCTTCCTTCCTCCGAGCGATTCGGGAAAAGAACCGAACTCCATATTGCA
Organism: Bacteroidota bacterium; assembly: GCA_021815405.1. Lineage (GTDB taxonomy): Bacteria > Bacteroidota > Ignavibacteria > Ignavibacteriales > Ignavibacteriaceae > FEN-1297. The sequence continues at coordinate 113,560 of JAKAGV010000020.1, read as the reverse complement.
CCGAGGAAAGATTTCTTTTCTTTTGCCGGAATTAAAAATCCAAATCCATCCAGTGGCTGCTTTATTGCAGTTTTTTCGTAAGAAAGCAAAAGCACCAGCACCGGCGGATAGTAAATTTGCTCAAAATGTTTCGCCAAATTTTCATCCATCGATCTGAACAAATCAGCAGCGCTGTAAGCTGGGATAGCCGATAACAAAATATCGCATTCAATTTCTTTAGGACTTCCGTTATTTAAATAAGAAATTTTATAACCGGAATTTTCTTTTGCAATCGATTTAACTTCAGCAGATTTTATTATCTTATCTCCAAGATTTGCAGCAATTGCTTTCGGTAGTACTTGCATTCCGTTAACAAAGGAAAACATCCGCGCGCTTTGCTTTGATTTTTCTGCGCGCTTCTTCCTCTCCTTCATACTTTTAATTGAACCGATAATTAATCCGCCGTACTTCTCTTCAAGAGCATAAAGCTTTGGGAATGCAGACTTCACACTTAACTCTTCAGGATTGCCTGCATAAACTCCCGCAACAAAAGGATTGATTGCATAATCCAAAAATTCGTTACCGAGTCTTCTCTTAACGAAATCGGCAATGCTTTGATAATATCCGTCGTTAGATCTACCAATAAACGGTTCAGCAAGCAATCTAAGTTTTGCTCCGCCTGAAAATAATTTTGTTTTAATAAAAGCCGGCGGGCTCATCGGCAACGGGTGAAGCTGATTGCTGCGAAGAATGTATCTCTTATTACCGATTTTATTAGCGTAAACAATTTCATTCTGAAGTCCAAGCTCTTCAACTAATTGTCCGATTAGCGGCGTGGTATCCAGACCGCTGTTTGGTCCGCGGTCAAACAAGTAACCGTTTTCAAACACACTTTCCATCGAGCCACCGACTTCATTCTTCTTTTCAAGCACAGTTACATCGTAACCTTCCTTATTAAGAAGATAAGTTGTTGTCAATCCTGAAATACCTGCGCCGAGCACTACAATTTTTTTACTCATCCTTCTCCGTGTCTCTGTGACTCTCTGGTGAAAAAATTATACTGTCCTTGAATACTTGGCGGTGTCTTCCTTCCGCTCAATGTAACCGTCAAAGTTCATAGCGATGTTGCGGATAAGCAGCTTGCCCATCGGAGTGACTTCAATTTTGTCATCGCTAACTAAAACCAATTCATCTTTTTCCATTTCTGTCAAATTATTCAAGCCCCATGCAAAATATTCTTTGAAATTAATTTTATACTTTTCTTCAACCGGCTTAAACTCTAGCTCGAAGTTGCACATCAATTTCATTACAACTTCGCGGCGGAGAATATCATCTTCATTTAAGCGGTAACCTTTTGCTACCGGAATTAATTCGTTATCAATTGACTGATAATATTCTTTCTCCGTTTTGAAATTCTGGGCGTAGACATTTTGAAGCTGACTTATGGCTGTTATTCCCATCGCGTACAAATCAGTTCCGGAATGCGTACTGTATCCTTGAAAATTTCTGTAAAGCTTTTTCTCTTTCAAAGCGGTGGCAAGCTCGTCATCCGGTTTTGCAAAGTGGTCCATGCCGATGAAGACATAACCGGCGCTTGTAAGTCGTTCAATCGTCATCTTCAAAATTTGCAGCTTCACTTCCGGAACAGGCAAATCTTCCGGATGAATGAGAGACATATGCTTTTTCATCCACGGCACATGTGCGTAATTGAAAACGGCAATTCTATCCGGCGAAATATCAATTGTCTTATCCAATGTTTCCGAAAAAGATTCAAGCGTCTGAAAAGGAAGTCCGTACATCAAATCAAGATTGATGCTGCTGAAGCCGAGCTCACGTACCCACTGTACAGTCTGCCGCGTTATGCTTTCCGGCTGTATTCTGTTCGTTGCTTTCTGGACCTTCTCATTAAAGTCTTGAACACCCATGCTTATTCTATTAAAGCCGTTCTTCCGCAGCATTTCCAGATGCTTGCGGGTTAATTCGCGCGGGTCAATCTCGCAGCCGTTTTCAGAGTCTTCCTTAAATTGAAATGATTCTTTTATGTAAGATGCGAGCTCATCTATCTCTTCGGGCGAAAGATGAGTTGGCGTTCCGCCGCCCCAATGAAGCTGGGAAACTTTTCTATCCGGCAGAATGTACGTGCGCACCATGTCGATTTCTTTTTTCAGATATTTGATGTAATCTTTCACGCGGTCGCGGTTGCGGGTAATTATCATGTTGCAGCCGCAGAAGTAGCAGAGCGTGTCGCAAAATGGAAGATGAAAATATAGCGAAAGGTCGGGAAGACTTTCGCCGTAATTTGTCTTTAGAATTTCATCAAGATAATTCTCATGAGTAAAGCTTTCGCTGAAATGCGGAGCCGTCGGATAGCTTGTGTACCGCGGTCCTGGCTTATCGTACTTTTTAAATTTTGTTAAATCTACTTCAAACATAATCTACTCCAAATTTACCTTTGCGTCTCTGCGTCTTTGCTTTGAAAGAATTTACTTTCTTCTTTCACAAACTTAACAAGCGCCTTTGCATTTTCCGGGTCAACATCCGGAAGGATGCCGTGACCTAAATTAAAAATATGTCCGCTTCCTTCACCATAAGAATTCAAAACTTTTTTAGCTTCTTCTTTAATCTTATCCTTCCCAGCATAAAGAACTGTCGGGTCCAAATTTCCTTGAAGAGAAACTTTACTGCCAATCTTTTTTCTCACTTCGCCAAGATCCATAGTCCAATCAAGTCCGATTACATCTGCGCCAGAAGCAGCTAATTCTTCAAGCTTGAAATGAACTCCTTTTGAAAAGACAATTACCGGTTCTTCTTTCCGTTTCACTTTCGAAATAACTTCCGAAATATAACGGAGGGAGAATTCTTCAAAATCATTTTGTGAAAGAATTCCGCCCCAAGTATCAAATATCTGAACAGCGTTTGCACCAGCTTCAATTTTTGCTGAAAGATAATCTGCAGCGGTATCAGAAATCAATTCTAAAACTTTGTGTGCAAGCTGCGGATTATTAAAAATTAGTTTCTTCACATGAGAAAAATTCTTCGATCCCTTTCCTTCAACCATATAAGTAAAAAGTGTCCACGGCGAGCCGCTGAAACCGATTAATGGTACTCGTCCGTTCAATTCTCTCTTCGTAAGTGAAACAGCATCGAGAACGTATTTCAAATCTTTTTCGGGGTCGATTCTTTTCAGCAGTTTTGCATCAGCCTCATTTCGTAAAGGATGATGAAAAACCGGACCTCGGCTTTCAATCATATCGAACTTCATTCCCATGGCTTCGGGAATGACTAGAATGTCCGAGAAAATAATTGCTGCATCAACACCAATTATATCCACCGGCTGGATCGTTACTTCAGCGGCAAGCTCAGGAGTATGGCACATCGTAATGAAGTCGGCTTTCTCGCGTACCTTGCGGTACTCCGGCAAATATCTTCCAGCCTGGCGCATAATCCAAATCGGTGTTCGTTCCACCGAAAGTTTCTTGCACGCTCTTAAAAATAAATCGTTCTTTAACTTACTCAAATTTTTCTATCTCTTTCTTTTTCCTGTTACACATACTTAAGTCTGTGCTACGAGATTCTATTTATAAAACTCTATTATGGCTTTTGCCAGACCGTCAATCGTATACTCTTCTGGCATGATGTCGACGTGGACATGCTTGTTTTCAATCGCTGTTTTAGTTGTCGGACCGATTGCCGCAACTTTATAGTTTTCAAAATATTTTACTGGATTGACAATTCTTAAAATCTGAAGATAATTTTCAAAAGTTGATGGACTCGTAAAAATAAAAATGTCCGGTTTGCTCTGTTTTAAAATTTCCAAATTACTTTTAACTTTTTCATCTGAAGGAAGTGAAACATTATAAACAGGTGCTGTCTTAATTTTTGCTCCTAACGCTTCGAGCCCGTCGGGAAGTTCTTCGCGACCAATTGCAGAACGAGGAATGAAAATCAGTTTCTTCTTTAAATCATAATTTGAAAGTTCTTCCACAACTCCAATTCCGCTGAACTTTCTGGGTATAATATGAACAGGGATTTTTAACTTCTCGCAGACTGATGCAGTTTTATTTCCGACAGCAACTACTTTGGTCTGATTAAAATTGAAATTTATTCCCAGCTCGCTGCATCTTTGGGTAAACATTTTAACAGCGTGTCCAGAAGTAAAGATCAAAAAATTGATTGTACTGCCATTCTTAATTACTGAGTCGAATTCATTCCAGCTATCTGGTGAGACAATATCAAGAGTCGGAAAAATTATAACATTAGCTCCTAATTGCCTGAAAACTTCAGAAGATTCTCTTGACTGCTCAACTGTTCGAGTGATAACAATTGTCTTACCGCTTAAAGGAAACATCTTATTCTCCTCGTATGCCGAAAATAATCCATGCAGTACGAAATCAAAAATCTTCTCTCTCTCGGCGATCATTAGCTCTTCATGAAATTCTTTTTCTATACCTCGCTGAACAGCACCGTAAATGCTGCCTAGAATCAAATCAACCGCAAAGCCTTCTTCAATATTTCTGAACAAGCCTTCTGACTTTCCGGACCGAATTATTCCACTGAGAATATTTTTCAAAACTTTTTCTAATCCGACTAGCTCTGAACAAAGCTCGTGTTCAGCTTTCAAGGATTCCTTCTGATACATCAAAAAAAAGCTTTGATACTTCATCATGAACATGTAGAGATGAATGATGAACGAATGAAGTGACTCGATGCTGCTCGATTCATCTTTGATTTTTTCCTTTAGCGAAACAGTCAGTTTTTCCATCCGCTGCTTCATGATAGAAAAATATAATTCCTCCTTTGATTCGAAATAATTATAGACTGTTCCCTTGGCTATCGACGATAGCTTTGCAACATCTTCCATCATCACTTCATGATAGCTTTTCTGCGAAAAAAGCTTTGCTGCAGACTCAATTATTCTCTTCCGCTTCTGTTCTTTCTTATTTTCTATATTTACTTCCGTAACCATTTCAAATTTCTATTTCAATCTTGCCGTTGCATAAACTTCGTCTAATATTTCTCTCGCGCCGGCTTTCAGCAAATCCTTTGCGAGATTTTTCCCAAGCTTTTCCGGTTCTGCTTTGCTACCTTTTACTTTCTTGCGAAACGCAAGAGTGCCGTCAAGTGAGCCAACCATAGCATCGAGATAAAGCCCATTGGATTTAACTTCCGCAAAAGCTCCAATCGGCACCTGACATCCGCCTTCAAGAGTTCTCAGTAAAGCACGCTCTGCCAAAACAGCTTTGTACGTTGATTCATCATGAAGACTATTAAGAATTTCTTCGGCAAAAATATTCTCCATGTTAATTTCTATTCCAAGGGCGCCTTGACCAACAGCCGGAAGAATTTCATCTGTACTGATGATCGACGAAATATATTTTTGAAGCTTCAATCTTTCCACACCGGCTCGTGCAAGAATAATTGCATCCCAGCCGGATTCAAAAAACTTGTTTATCCTAGTTGGTACATTTCCGCGCAGCTCTTCAATATGAATATCAGGACGCAAATGAAGCAGTTGACTTTTTCTTCTTAAAGAACCTGTTGCCACAACAGCATTTTCTCTTAATGATTCTAATGATATTCCTTTCTTTTTGGAAATCAGAACATCTTCGACCGGATGTCGATTTGTAACTGCAGCTAATTTAAGCCCATTCGGAAGCTGCGTTTGAAGGTCCTTTAGGCTGTGTACTGCTAAATCAATTTCGTTTTTCAGAAGTGCATTCTCAAGCTCTTTGGTGAATAAACTTCTATCGCCGATTTTCGACAAAGCAACGTCAAGAATTTTATCGCCGGTTGTCTTGATAATTTTAATCTCAACAGCGATGCCTTTATTCTTCTTCTCTAATTCCTTCTTTATGAAATTTGATTGCCACAACGCAAGCTCGCTTCCACGCGAACCGATTACAACTTTTTTATTCAATTTATTTATCCTTTTCATTCTTATCCATTCCGAAAAGTTCACGAATAATGCTAATCTTTATTGCAAATTCGTCGGAATTGGTTCCGTTTTCACCGAACTTTTTCAGCTCAACAGTCGGATGATGAAGAATCTTATTTATTATCCGCTTAGTAATTATTTCAACTTTCTCCTGGTCTTCGGGAGAAAATCTATTTTTGTTTTTTTCAAATTCTTCAGCTCTAATCGCTTCAAAGAAATCCCTTAGATCTTTTATTGCAGGGGCAGCTTCAAGGGAATTAAACCATGTAAGGAATCCGGCTAGCTCTTCATCAATTATTTTTTCTACCTTCGGAATTTCTTCCTTCCGCTTGGCTAAATTTTGCTGAACAATAATGTTAAGTGAATCTATATCGTTATAAAAAACGTAATCAATATTTTTTGCTTCAGGGTCAATGTCGCGCGGAATAGCAATGTCCATCAGCACACAAGGATTGTTTTTTCGTTTCTTCATCAATCCTTTTATATCGTCTCTGGTCAAAATCAAATTTTCTGCGCTTGTTGCACTAAGTATTATGTCAAACTCATGCATCGAATCTTTAAAATTATTAAAAGGAAGTATTTTAGTGCCTAAGCTTTCAGCAAGTTTTTCAGCACGTTCATAGGTTCGGTTTGTAATTGCAAGATTTCCGATACCTCTTTCCTTTAGGTGCTTTGTAGCTAGTTCACCGGTTTCCCCAGCACCGATCACAAGCGCTGATTTCCGGCTTAAGTTCGAAAATATCTTCTCAATTAATTGAACAGCAGCATAGCTGACAGTTACTGCGCCTTCACTGATTCTTGTTTCGGTTATTGCACGCTTACCGGCACGAACTGCAGAATCGAAAACGCGCTTCATTAAAAAGCCGGCATAATGATTTTCTTCTGCAAGCTGGAATGAATCCTTAACCTGCTTGAAAATCTGATTATCGCCAATCATAAGAGAATCAATTCCGCATGCAACACTAAAGAGATGTCTGATTGCGCTTCCGGAGACAAAATTCTGAAAATTATCCTGTGTCAATCCGGAAACGTATTTCAACTGTAAAAGAGAATCCTGAACTTCCTTTGGTGAAATATTTTGCGAAACCGGGATGCCGTAAATTTCAGTCCGGTTGCACGTAGAAATAACTAAACCTTCACTAAAGAATTTTCCTTGAACACGCTTGAAATATTCTTTTATCTCTTCGGAGTTGAGATATAGTGCCTCGCGAAGCTCTACTGATGCAGTTTTATGATTTATCGATGTCGCTAACAGGTTCATACAATCTTAATAAAATGAATGGAAACTTCTGGCTAAAAAATTAGAAACAATTGTAGAGCAGATTGCAATAATAAATCCAACGATTGAAAGCATAATAACTTTTTTACCCTGCCACTTGCCAAGAAGTTTTGTTGAAATTCCGACTCCGTATAAAAGCCAAACTATTCCGGTTCCAATTAATTTGGGATCGGCATAAGAAAAATTCGGAAAGGCTTTTGGCAGCCAAATTATGCCAATAACAATCGCGATTGACAATAGTACAAATCCAATAATAGCAGAGTAGAAACTCATCTTCTCAAGAATTTCGAGGCTCGGCAGCCGGTCGAAAATTAATCCGAATTTGTTCAACTTGATGTCATGATATAGAATTAGATATAGAAAACCATAAACAGCAGAAATTGTAATTGCCGAGTAACCGAGCAGCGCATTGAAAACATGGATTCCGAGAAGGTGACTTCGCAATACTTCTTTTACCTGATAAACATCCGGAATGTAAAAAGTAGAAATAACCTGAAAGATAACTGAAAAAATTATTATAAACGGACCTGTCCCTCGGATATCCGTAAGCAATTCTAAAATGAAATAAGAAAAGCTAACGGCGAATGCAAGCAGTGTAAAAATTTCAAATACATTCGTAATAGGCGGATGGTCAAAATGAATTGAACGAATTATCAGGTAAAAAAGATGGAAACTTAAAGTCAGAAATAGAAAGAGCCGTTTAGAATTTGCAAATCTCTGCCCGCCTTTCATAAAATCATATGAATAAAACGTAAAAGTAATTAGATACAATAACGGTAGAAGATAATTTGAAAAATCTATTACAGCTTTCATGTAAAATCCTTAATTGACTTATCGGTGCAAAAATACGCATCCGGATATTCGTAAACAACAAATTTTAGACCAGCCGGTCATTTAATCTTTCTAACTCTCTTGTTGTCAAAATAAATATGCCAAAATTATAAAAAATCGAAGTTTTTTAATTAATTATATCTTTTATTAGTTCCGGTATAGTTACTTTTTCCTTGCTAAATTCCAAGAAACTATAAAAAATTGATTTCACATTCTTACTTTTAGCTTCCGATGAGGAGTACATTTCTGCTATTATTTCTCCCTTCTTCACAAAATCCCCTATTTTTTTCTTAAAGATAATTCCTGCTTTAAAATCGATTTTATCTTCTTTGGTTTTTCTGCCTGCGCCAAGTTCTAATGCTGCCATGCCGATTTTAAAATTGTCTATTGATTTTATGTATCCGTCTTCTTTACTAATTACTTTGTCGACTACTTTTGCCTTCGGATATTTTTCAGGTTGTTCAATCAATTTTACATTTCCGCCTTGAAGCTTTACGATTTCCAAAAACTTTTCGAAAGCTTTTCCGTTGTCAATCAGCTCTTGGGAAATTTCTTTTCCCTCTTCAATTGAAGAAGCTTTGCCGCCTAAAAATATCATCGCTCCTGACAGCGTTTTGCTAAGCTCAAGTAAATCACCTTTAACTTCGCCTTGCAGAACTTTTATGGATTCATAAACTTCCAGCCAATTGCCAATATAATTACCAAGAGGCTGGTTCATATCCGTGATAAATGCAATTACCTTTTTATCGAATGATTTTGCCGTGTCGAGTAATGATTGCGCCAACATTTCCGCATCCTCAAGTTTTTTCATGAAGGCACCGCTTCCGGTTTTTACATCAAGCACCAAACCATCAATCCCCTCAGCCAATTTCTTGCTCATAATACTTGCAGTAATTAAAGGGATTGATTCAACTGTTGCAGTAACATCGCGGAGAGAATAAATTAATTTATCTGCCGGCGCAATATCTTTTGTTTGTCCGATAAGAACTGCGCCGCATTTTTTAATTACTCTTTTATAGTCGGCTAAATTCAAATCAGTTCTAAATCCGGGAATCGATTCAAGTTTATCTAGTGTTCCACCGGAATGCCCAAGACCTCTTCCGGAAATCATAGGAACGTTTATACCGGCAGCGGCAGCTATCGGTGCGAGTATTAAAGATGTTTTGTCACCAACTCCGCCTGTGGAATGTTTATCTATCTTTACACCCGGAATAGATTTTAAATTGATTACTTTTCCGCTGTATAGCATTGCTTTAGTTAAAGAAGAAGTTTCTTCTTTATTCATTCCATTCAGAAATGCTGCCATCAAAAAAGCAGAAAACTGGTAATCCGGAATTTTATTTTTCGTATAAGATGAAATCAGAAAATCAATTTCATTTTCTTCGAGATTTTTCCCGTCCCTCTTTTTTCTAATAATTTCAACTGTGTTCATAAATCCCTGTTCATTATGAATAAAAATAATAGTGATGTAAAATTATAGAAAATTCGTGGAATTCCTTGCAGGAAAAAACAAAAGCTTAACACAAATTTCAGGGCTTAAACTGGAAAACCTATTTGTACAGCCATCCCGATTTAGTTATTTTTGTACTCACTTTTTAAGAATATCTAACAAGTAAAATGTATTTTAAGACAAGAACGCATACGTGTGGTGAATTAAGGGAAAGTCATATTGGTGAAAATGTTGTTTTAAACGGTTGGGTAGATACTCGTCGCGACCTTGGCGGTTTAATCTTTATTGATTTACGCGACCGGTACGGAATCACTCAAATTGTTTTTGAACCAAACTTCAGCAAGGAAGCTCACGAGAGTGCTGGCAGCCTCCGCAGTGAGTTTGTAATTTCAATTGAAGGTAAAGTTAGGAAAAGACCCGAAGGTACAGAAAATCCAGCAATTGCTACCGGGCAAATTGATGTTATGGTTAATAAGCTTATCATTTTGAATGAAGCTAAGACTCCGCCTTTTCCTATTCGGGATGATGTTGACACAAGCGAAGATATTAGACTAAAATACCGGTACCTTGATTTACGCAGACCTTCACTTCAGCAAAATATGTTGCTGCGCCATAAGATGTACCAGCTTGTCAGAAAATATTTTGATGAAAATAATTTTGTTGAAGTTGAAACCCCAGTATTAATGAAAAGTACACCGGAAGGGGCGAGAGATTATTTAGTACCCAGCCGTCTTCATAAAGGAAAATTTTATGCACTGCCTCAGTCACCGCAGCAATACAAGCAGCTGTTAATGGTATCGGGACTCGATAGGTATTTCCAGATTGTAAAATGTTTCCGTGATGAAGATTTACGTGCAGACAGGCAGCCTGAATTTACACAGATCGATGTCGAGATGTCTTTCATCGACCAGGAAAATATTTTTGAAATGGTTGAAGGATTGATGAAAATTCTTTTCAAAGAAATACTTAATCAGGAATTGACCATTCCCTTGCCAAGATTAACTTTTGATGAAGCTCTTGAAAAGTATGGCAGTGATAAACCTGATTTACGTTTCGATCTTGAGATGGTGACGTTAAATCATGTTTTTGAAAATACATCATTCAAAGTTTTTCAAGATCATATAAAGAACAAAGGAATAATTACTGGAATGACCGCTCCTGGCTGCGGCGAATACACAAGAAATCAGCTTGATGTTATTACCGACTTTGTTAAAAAGCTCGGTGCCGGCGGCTTAATTTGGATGCGAGTTAAAGACAATGATTTGGAAGCTCCAATTGCAAAGTTCTTAACAGACGAAGAAAAGAAAAATTTAATTCAGGCTTTAAAAGCAAAACCTGGAGATTTAATTTTTATTCTTTCAGGCTCAAGATTAAAAGCTCTTTCAATTATGGGCTCCTTAAGATTAGAGATGGCTAGGCGGTTGGATTTAATTAAGTCTGATTCAGCTCCAAAGCTTCTGTGGGTAACTGATTTTCCATTGCTTGAGTGGGATGAACAGACAAAAAGATTTTATGCTATGCACCATCCGTTCACTTCTCCAAGGCTTGAAGATGTTGAATACATGGAATCAGATCCCGCAAGAGTTCATGCACGCGCTTATGATTTAGTTTTAAATGGTACCGAAATAGCTGGTGGAAGCATAAGAATTCACAATGCTGATCTTCAAGCAAAAATGTTTAAGGCTCTTGGTATTACAGACGAGGAAGCTGAATATAAATTCGGCTTCTTAATGAATGCATTTAAATTCGGCGCACCTCCTCATGGTGGAATTGCTTTCGGATTTGATAGAATGGCTATGATATTTGCCGGCGAAAGTTCAATTAGAGAAGTGATTGCATTTCCAAAGACTGCAAGTGCAGTTTCTATTATGGATGATGCACCATCAACAGTCGGCGAAGATCAACTTAAAGAGCTTCATATAAAAATACGGTAAGCAAAAGTATTTTGATTTAAAATAAAAAAGTCCGGCATAAACCGGACTTTTCAATTTCATTTATGAATTACCTATTCATAATAAGATACTATCGATGGACGTGTAGCTATTGAATTAGAATTATTCCCGTCTTCACCCTCCCAGAAAGGCGAAGTTAATTCTCCTCCAGCCGGTCTATAATATATATTTACATTGCCGTTAAAGTTTACCGTACTACTAGCAGTTACACTGCCGTGCACTTTGCAGTTGCCACCAAGATTTATATTATCGCCTGAAAAGATTTGAGCCCATAACGTAACATCACCATTAACATTTACATCACTGCCGGTATATAAACCAAGTGAACTTCCGTTAGGATCCGGAGAGGAAACAGTTACATTGCCTTTTATCAGTATATTTCCTGTTACTATAAACTCACCGTAACCTGAAATGGTTGTATTTCCAAAAGTGCAATCTCCGCCTACATATACAATTTGCGGTTTATCTTTGGTACCGAGCGTTATATTACCGCTAATTGTTGTATTAGTTGTATATGATTTTGAGGCTTTGCTCTTATAATCATTGGCGTTAAATGATGGAATTTCAACTTCAGATCCTTTAGAACAGCTTGGCAGATTATTAGGATTTTGATTAGGTGTAATGTTTGTATTCATACTCCATGAAGGATTTATTGCTGCATTACCGCAATAAGTTACAAATCCTTTTACTGTATTATTTCCGTTCATATTGAAATCGCCGTTAGCGTGTATATTGGCATTCCACTGTGAATTGCCATCATCTTGAACATCAACATTTCCGTTTAGGCAGCAGTTATTTCCTGTTTCAACTGCATATGTCATAAATGCCGGAGGATTATTCTGATTATTACCGGGGTTATTGGGATTAGGAAGCTGGATAACCGCCATAACAGTTGCGGAATCATTTCCGCAAATTCCTACTGATGTAATTTGCCTTGCGCTTACTAAATTTGCATTGGGACCATTCGGATACTGGCTCGATGTATTTTTTACCGCAATGCTAACTGAACCGCCTTCTAATTGAGTTGATGCGCCTGTCCATGAAGTATCATTTGATAAATTTCTTAAAGCGATCTCAACACCGCTCTTAGCAAAGTCCTTTGCTTCTTTTTTTTGATATTCACTTACAGCATTGCCCAGCATTTCATCATTGCTGCGGTTTATATTTAACGATGCTACAGAGAAAAGCATCCCGCCGCCCATTAACAATATTAAAAGCATTCTGCCCATATAATTCTTTTATAAATTTGGTGGATAAAATTTTCTTTGCCAAAAGGCTCCTATTCCATATTTAGAATTAGCAAAGCCTTCTTTCGTAATTAATATTTTAACATTTATCCCTTTTATATTAGCTATGTTGTATGTTGGATTTCCGGATGTATCAATTCCTGCAATGTCAAAACTTTTAACCGGAGTGTTCCATTGTTTAGTAGTTGTACCTTCTACAACTTTTCTGCTTAAATAGAAATTATTATTTTGTCTTAAAGTAGAATAAGTAATTGAATCAATAGTCTGGCTGTTATTGAGGTCTGCGAGAAAGGTAATTGAACTGTCTGTTATGCTCGATATCGAATTTCCTGAAACTCCATAACCGAGTTTATTAAAATCATGCTCAACTATATCTCCAATTTGTTCAGAAGTATATTGGGCAATTTGGCTTAGTTTTGTTTCTTGTGATTTGCTGTTAAAGACAAACATTATTCCTACCAAACCTAAGACGACAATACCGCCGATTAAGTAAGAACCTATTATGTCTAATGAGGAATTCATAACTTATTACGCTTTGTCTATTAGCTTGAGGAGAAGAGTTGAAGTATTGGAGTAATGGAGTAATGGAGCAGTAGAATATTGAGATTGCTGATCTATTCCGACATTCCAATTTCCCATTACTCCATATGGGTTATTCAACAAGGGTTGTTCTTTGGACAATATTTTAATTTGAAACTTCATGGTTAATAGCTCTTGTAAGTGTACATGAATAAAGTGTCCTTCATGAAAGGGCTTTTAACTGCAACTTGTATTCTCTTCGTCCTTGATGTGGTATTTAAAATTGTATTTGGGCTGTTATCATCTACATAATTAACACGAACTAAAATATTAAATATTCCGGCACGCGGCGTTGTATCAGCATCGGTAAAGTTATTATAATCATCAATGTCATTATATGAAGCAGGCTTTTCACCGGTTTCCGGTCCAAGCATATTTGCAGGTGTAAACATGTTGTTATTAGTATATGCCGGATTACCGATTGTATTTTGATCGAAAGATTTACTGCTTACCATATTCAAAACACTTTGACCAATTGTGGTTGCAGTTGCAATATACTCAGAAGCATCCGTTTGGCTGCTTGAGTTAAGAATTACTTTATTAACATTTAAGGCTAACACTGAAAATAAAGTCAATCCTAATATTGTCAATAATATTTGAGTACCGCTCATATTCTGTTGTTGATTTATTAGTTGTGCATTGGCAAAGATTATACCTGTCGAAAATATTCCAAATTATGACAATTTCAAAAATATTGTGTTTCATAATGGATATTTTGATTCAAAAAGATAACATATTTTATTTCGCCATAATCATAATAAAGGTAAAATATAATCGAAATTATTTGTGATTATTAAAGTTATCATTGCCAAATTGTTATTCAAAATAAAAACTATTTAACAATTTTGATCACAATTTTTTATATCGTTTCTTAGACTAAAACAATCTCTTAGTATAACATAAGTGCAAAACCTTGACTAAGAAATACATTGCCTTCCGTGTTATCAATTAGTATCATATATACATTGCAGTTATTTATTTTTATTATTAACTCACGTTACGCACATGTCATGCTGAACTTGATTCAGCATCCCAAAAATGCTGAAAAATAAGATTCCGAATCAAGTTCGGAATGACAAAGTAAATTAGATCCTTAATTGTGCGTAACGTAAGTTAATAATAGAATTTCCTATAGCCTTTCCAAAAAATCAACCAACACAAGAAAGTCTCTCGTTAACAAATTTCCATTTAGTGTTATATACTAAATTAGAAAAGATGAAATATTTACAGTAGCCATAGCACATTTGTCTAGATAACCAGGCTATTGGAAAGAAAGACTTGTTTCTTAATGATGCTGTTTAAAGTTAAAGTTAGAAGTAAAGTCGTTCATCTCGATACATTCCTAGCAAAGCTCAACTACTCGATGATCTTGAATAGCAAGCAAGGTGGCTGAGTAATTCTGCTTTAGCGGGAGGTATCGAAGCCAGCAGGAATATTCAGTTTATCTTGGATGTCTGTGCCTATGTACTACCTTCATTTCGAACTGAATTAGGTTTTAACCGATATCAATTTCGTCTAGACCGAATAGAATTACTTTTAAACCAAATTCATTTGGGTTCTAACCTATATAGATTAGGTTTAAACCGAATTCAATTACGTTTTAACCTATATGAATTAGGTTTTAAGGGATATCAATTAGGTTTAAACCTATTGCAATTAGGTTTTTACGATTATGAATTACGTTTAAACCTAATTGCATTCGGTTTTGATGTGATAAATAACCAATTAGTTGGCAGGTGAGTCGCCGGCTCCGTTATCAGGACCGAAATTACCCTGACCTTTGAACCTTTTACCAAGCAGGTCTGCAGCATCCTTTGCACCCGGAAAACCATCAGATGCAAGCTGCTTTGTGGTTTTATAAATAGAACGAGCATTCTGATAAGCCTCATGACCGCATAGCATCATAGAATCTTCAACTCCGGTAATAATAGGGAAAAGATCCTTTAAAATACCGCGTAAAACGATATATGCATCCAGATCAATTTTCAAATCATCTATGCTTACGGAAGGTGGAACAAATTTAGGCTCTTTCTGTCCGGCTTCCAATGAATCCGATACAAATGGCAGTGAGCCTTCCTGCATCGTTGAAGTTTTCTTTCTTTCTTGTTTGGTAAGTGTTACTAGCTTAGGCAAGAGCCTTTCCTTTAGAACTGATATTGCACCATTAATATCAGTAATCTCTTCTTGTATAAATACGATAGATGCCCTGTTTTCCACTACTTCGTCCTTTCTTTTTGACAACAAAATACAAATGATTACAACATAATGACATTTTAAAAATTTTTTTGTATCCCGGATGTTGAAAAGCTGTGAGAAAATAGCTATACACCTGTTGTGTGAATTAAAAATTAATCATAGAAAACTGTTGAAACAGTTACTAAATAAAAGAGTGATTTTATTAACCCACGGATTAATCCGTGGGTTAATATGAAAAACGTGCTTTATTAGAGCCGTTTCAACGGCTTACAATCTAATTCACACAACTGGTAGCTATACAGTCAATTGAACTCACCCTAAATCCCTCTCTTAAAAAAAGAGAGAGACTTTGAAAACAAAACGAAATGGGGCTGTCCAAAAAGTAGAGTAGAAGTCATAGCGAGGAGTGAAACGACGAAGCAATCTTTTGTTTTTAATTCAAAATTCAGGTCACTTCGCTTTACTCGTGATGACAAAATTACTTTTTGGACAGCCCAGTCTGGGGATGAGTTCAGGCAAAATCATATAATTTTAAATCAGCCGATTGAATCCTGACCAGTCTTGTGGTTTATCAGAAAGTCCTTTGCATACTTGTTTTACTTGGCGGCAAATGCGATTAACAATTAACACATGTTACGCAAAAAATATTGCTATGTCATTCCAAATTTATTTCAGAATATCATTTTGCGTTATTTTAAGATGCTGAAACAAGTTCAGCATTACATTTTTAGATTTTAGTGTAACGTGAGTTAAATATATGAATTGCTTTATTGTCATAGTTCATAAAATTATAATATAATAGATAGATAACTTTATAGCTTTATAATGTATGTTAAACATTTCTCATACTGCAATATTTATTATGAATTTAAGTTTATTCCTATGTGTTTTCATTTTATTTTCAAATGATTTAATTTATAATCGGTAATTATTACCTTAAAAGGTAATTATTACCGGTAATTATTACCTAAAAATTTGTTTGGATTTTTGATTGTTTCGAATATATGAGAATAAATGACCATTTTTATATTGGCACATTTTTATATATAATATATCGAAATTGAATTTGTTCTTTAGCATGCTGTTTTGGCATAATGAAAAAGTAAGATGCTAATAAGGATTTTTCCATTAAAACTTTTTGATAATTATATACATAAAATAGTCACGATAAATAACTAAACTTTAAAAATTAGAGATACTGATTTGATACATGGGACAACAGCAATTGTTATTGATAGTTATAGGCTTAATAATAATCGCGATTGCAATTTATATGGGTGCTTCTTTGTTTAGGCAATGGGCAATAAATTCAAAGAGAGACATGATTATTAATGAAAACAATAGCCTGGCAAGCATGGCAATTAAATATTATAAAACTGCAAAGGAAATGGGAGGCGGTGGAAATTCTTTTAAGGGTTGGTCTTTACCTTCACAGATGCTGACAACAGCTACCGGAACTCATCATTTAAGTACAATATTTTCAGACAGTGTGATAATAATTGGCACTGGTAACGATGTAGTTACAGGTACAGATACAGTTAAAGTACAAACAACAGTTACCGCTTCATCAATAAACACTGTAATTATAAATTAAAAATTAAATTTTTGTTCATGTGTTCTATTAGATAAAATTAAATTAATCAATAACAAAAACTCAGGAGTAATTTATGGGTCAACAACAACTTCTTTTAATTGTTCTCGGCGTTATCATTGTCGGTATCGCTATTGTAGTAGGTATTAACCTATTTAATTCAAATGCAGAATCTTCAACTAAAGATTCAATTACCTCCGAAGCAATGAATTTGGGAGCAATGGCACAACAATATTACCAAAAACCGGTTGCTATGGGCGGAGGAGGAAATGTCTTTAGTGCCAAGAATGGTGGTACTGGATGGACTATACCAACCGCAATGCAAACATCAACTGATGCTGACTTTGAAGGAACAGCACCAGTAGTTACAGATACTTCAGTTGTAATAACCGGTACACCATTAAATAAAAGTTATACCTGGAAAGTAGTCACTACCGTAACACCTACTAACATAAGTACAGTAGTTAAATAAATATTTTGTTTTTAATTTATTAAGGCTGATAAAAAGATAGGTTTTATCAGCCTATTTTTTAAATAATCGTATATATTAAAATTTACTTTAAGCATATATATGTTCCTTCTTGGTATAATATCATTAATTCAAATAATATTACTTCCCGGTTTTATATTTTTGAAATTATTAAAAATTAAAACCGAAGGTATAATTGAATTATTCTTGTATTCATTCGGTCTAAGCCTATATTCAAATTACTTAATTGTTTCCTTTCTTACATGGTTAAATATTTATACTTCATTTTCTGTTTATTTTCTTTTTCTAATGGAAATAGTAATACTATTGTTGCTTATACAAAAAGGAACTGTACACTTTAGCAGCAAAAAATATTTAAGAGATTATTATAAAAAATTAAAGCAATATATTGATGGACTTAGTTTGGTCCATAAATTACTATTTCAAGTTTCTTGTATAGTAATTCTTTTTTTTATTTCGTTAATTCCAGTAAATGCAAGCAATATATTTTTCTTTAGCGATATAATTCATTTCTGGAATAAACTTGCTTTAGTATGGGCTTCAAATTCAATACCTTCAGCTACATCACACTACCCGCAGTTATTTACAACAAATATTTCTCTAAATTATGTTTTTATGGGCAGTAATTTAGTGCCCTTCTTTATTAAAGCTTTTGCGCCGCTTTTCTCTATTAGTATTTTGCTGATGTATTTTGACCTGTCAATAAAAAAGAATTCTAAAGTATATTTAATCGGGCTATTAAGCTACGCAGCCATCTTAATTTTTTTCTATTCTATATTATATATTTTCGATGCAAATGCAGATATAATCGTATCATTTTACAGCTTTCTTGCTTTCTATGTTTTACTTAAAAAAGATATATTTGAATTTAATCCAAGGACTATCTTTTTAATAATAACTTTTGCCTCATCTGCTGCGGATACTAAACTTGTAGGGCTATACGTTCTCGGATTGTCTATTCTTTGGATTGCATTTGTATTATATGTAAATAGGATGCGCCTTAAGGCTAGTGATATTATCAAGGCAGTTATTATAATCGCTTTAATCTTCTCGGGTAATCTATTCTGGTATTTAATTAAACCCAATAATATGTTACCCGGGTTTGATCAATCACAATTTTTACCTGCCGGATATCTTGCAAGAATTCATCAAGGAATGCAGATATTATTTTATAATTTCGGATATTTACTGTCAATCTATTTCTTATCAACCATAGTATATTCTCTATTAGTAAGACAATCAAAATATATAACCTTAGTTGTAATAATTCCTCCGGTTTTATTCTGGTTGTTTTTTTATTGTTATGATTATAGGAATTTGAGCATAGTAATTCCATTCATACCCTACTCATCAGCGTGGGGGTTAAAATATTTCTATGAAAATAATGACTGGTTAAAGAGGTTAATATATAAATTAAATTCTAAGAAATATCATGTACCAAAATTATTGAAAACAAAGAATCCAATATTTTATTTAATATTTATTTTATTCATAATTTCAATATTTTTTATTGTAAGTACTCACAGCTTTTTTAATATAGGAATTTATCTTTCCTATTTCATAAACAAATATTATTACTTATACCACAGAACAATCTTTACAAGTGAAAATGGATATTATAAAACGGTCGAATATATAATTGATGCTCTTAAAATTTTCTGTGTAATATCCATTATATTGTTCGTGTTTATCAAGACAAAAATAAAATTATCCTACCTCTTAATTTTATTTGGCGTTTCAATAATATTATTAAATTTTACGGTTTTAAGGAAGGAAAATTTAATTGAGTTTAAGAATTATAAATTTGAGATGGTTGATGCACATAATCTTCAATATAACTTATATCCTTATATAATAGATAAAAAAAATAGCGGAACAATTTTAACAAATTATTCACCTATTTGTAATTTGATAGAACCCAATGGAGTTAGATATAAATATGATAAAAATATTAATAAAATAATTTCATCTTCAAATGAAATAAAGAATAACAATTGTTTAGTTCTATTAAAGGAATCAAAATTAGACGATAAGACTAAAAAGTTTATAAAATTACAAGTAAAGGAAAAGAAAATTGATATTCACTATTACGATGGCGAATTTATTTTTCTTAAGGTGATTTCGTAAAAGAAGAGAGTTTCATTAAATTCTATTCTTACATAAATAGTTTTCAAGCGGTTAAATCTGCCGCAATTAGTTCATTGACATATTGAAACGCAGTGCAAGCCACTGGCTATCGCATGTGCGTAAACCAAACGATATAACTTGCTCATCTTACGCAAGCACTACCCATGGAGTATTGGAATGATGGAGTACTGGAGTAATTTGGTTAACTCCATTTCTTCACTTCTCAATTACCCAAAAGATTGCGTAACCTGAATAAAATAGTTTTTATGGCAGGCTGCTGTGTTCATTTACCTTTAGGCAGACAAGCTAAATAATAAAACCAGCCCACGATTTTAAGTTGTGGGCTGCCTTTAACAACATTGAATATTCGGTTTAATATTATTATCATAGTGGTAACAAAATATTAATTACTGATTGGATTATTCAAATTAAAAAAGGTGAATAATTATGAGCAGCGAACAAATTTATACTAAAATTGAATCTTTACCTGAGAACTTAAAAAAAGAGGCAACCGACTTTATTGATTTTTTATTGACAAAGAAAAAACCAGAAGCGACTAAAAAAATACGCAAAGCAGGATTTTTAAAAGACCAGATAGAGATGAGCCCAGACTTTGATAAACCGTTGGATGATTTTAAAGAGTACATGCAATGAATTTATTGCTTGATACACACGCATTTTTATGGTTTAGCGAAGATAGCCCTAACTTATCGAAAAACTCAAAATCTTTAATTGAAAACAGTGAAAATAATTGTTTAATAAGTATAGTTTCTTTATGGGAAATGGCAATAAAGATTAGTCTTGGTAAATTAAAAATAAAAATTGAGTTTAAAAACATGGTTGATGAGATTGTAAATCATAATTTTACTATTTTGCCAATCACATTTGAACATACAGTAGAACTGAGCTCTCTTTATTTCCATCATAGAGACCCCTTTGATAGATTATTAATCTCTCAGGCAATCATAGAAAATTTGACTTTGATTTCGGCTGATGAAGTCTTCGATAAATACGAAATTAAAAGAATTTGGTAGGCTTAGCAATCAGCAAAATATTTGATTGATGGTTTTTAAAATGTGGTTAGCTGCTTGTAGTTGTACGATAATTTTATAACCGACGACAAACCGAAAACTAAAAACCACTTATTGAAACGCAGTGCAAGCCACTGGCTATAGCATGTGCGTAAACCAAACGATATAGATTACTTTAATTCCCACAAAGGGCTAAGATAAATATTACGCTGATTTTTTCTTGAACTTTTTCCGCTGTCTGGCAGGTAAACCGGTTAGCATACCGTCGGCGCTTAAGTCTTCATCAACATCAAACCAATGAACTCCTATACCAACATAGATAATAGTATTTTGCACTATTGCTAAAGGCATTAGAAAAAAGTAGATTTGAATGAATTTGATTTGAGATTTTAAATGGACAACATATCAATAACAATAATGAATTTGGTATTACGCTAACAGGCAGATTTGCGGCAGAAAAATTAACCGTACATGTTATTGATTTTACGAGATGAATGATAAATTAAAAATACTGAAAGATTTGAAACACCATCTTCAAAAAAAAGTACAAAACGCATTGTGGATGTTATTCTCTTTGGCTCCCAAGCAGCCGGAGAGATTAAAGAAGATTCGGATTTTGATGTTCTTATAGTTCTAGAGGATGTTTATAATAGAATAGATGAAAATAATATTTTAGATATCTGTTATGATATAGACTTAAAATATAACATTCTACCTGATGTTCATATAATCTCAAAATCAGAAATAAATTCTTTAAGAAGAAGACAAGCAATCTACTTAAACGCTCTATCAAATGGAGTATATGCTTGACTCTCAAAGATGAAGATAGAATTCTGCTGATCAAATACAGGCTTTAACAAGCAGATGAAACAGTTAATGATGTTCAGTTACTAATTGATAATAACAGGTTTCGTTCTGCCTTAAATAGGATTTATTATGGTATGTTTTATTCACTACTTGCTTTAGCAATAGCTTATAAGTATGAAACATCAAAGCATGCTCAGATTATTGGATGGTTTAATAAAAATTTTGTACATGAAGGAAAGTTTGACGAAAGATTTGGAAAAATTATAAATTAGGCTTTTAACAAACGTACTAAAAGCGATTATAATACTTTCGTTGAAATTGATAAAGAGACAATATTGGAGATGTTTAGTGAAATGAAAGAATTTATAATTGAAATAAAAAATTTTCTGAAATTTTCTAATATTGTTTAACGGAACTTTAATAAAGATACTATGATTGAATTTAAGTTTACAGCAGAAAAATTAAACGGACAACTCATAAGCGGAACTCTTTCTGCGAGATCTTCTACTGATGGGAAAAAGAGAATATATGGTCTTGCCGAGAAAAATCAGCTCAAGGTAAAAAGGATTGAAAAGAAATCTACTTACCTCTACCGGGTTAGACGCGGAAGAGAAAAACCTATAACCGGTGAGCAAAAAGCTTATTCAAAAAAGGAAGTTGAAGATGCTCTTTCAAGAATGGGTTATGAAGTTCTTTCCGTAAATAAGAAACTTTTGGATCTTCATTTAAATCCGCCGACTTCAGAGATTGTTACATTTGTAAAAATTAGTGCAGAGCTTCTTGAGCAGAAGCTGCCTTACAGTGAAATTCTAACTTTATTAATTAACGATACACAAAACAAAACTCTTAAAGAAACTCTAAAAGAAATTAATAACGAGTTAAAAAAAGGCGCGGACAGCGAAGCTACTTTTTTGAAATATCAATCCGTCTTTGGAAAGTTTACTTCTTATATGTTGGGTTTAGCTTCTAAAAGTGGTAATATGACTGAAATTTATAGAGCAACTGCAAAATTTTTAGAGAGGCAGCAAGAGTTTAAGAAAAATTTACGAAGTGCGTTAATTACTCCTTTAATCACTCTCTTTGTTTTATTTATTGCAGTACTTTTTTATGTTGGGTATATTTTCCCTGCAACTGCTAAGTTGTTTGTAAGATTTAATATTCCTTTACCTCCGATGACTGCATTTACATTAAAGATGAGCGATTTCTTAATGGGTAATCCAATATTAATAATCTCTGTTTTGGTAATTCCTATTTTTATTTTTTGGAGATTCGCAAAAACTAAAAAAGGCGGTTATCTTGTTGACAAATGGATTCTAAAAATTCCAATTGTTGGTTCCTTAATTCATAAAACAGTAATTGAAGTTTACTGCCGTGTGTTTTATACTCTTTACAGCGGTTCTGCAGAGAGTATTGAACCAATAAGAATAGCTGCAGAAGCTGCAGGCAATAAATATTTTGAAGATAGGATTAAAAACGTTGCCATTCCTTTAATGGTAAAAAAAGGAACCGGCATTACCGATGCATTTGAGGCTAGTGGAGTATTTACAGATACTGCGATTTCAAGGCTTCACTCAGGTGAAGAATCCGGAACAATAAAAAATACATCATTGCAGATCGCTAATTATTATGAGAGCGAGACAGTTTACAGACTTAAAAATTTTATTGAGCTCGTTCAGGTTTTTATAGCAATGATAATTATGGTAGTAATGATTCTTCTTACTTTGGTTTCTGCAGAAACAGCGACTATTCATCCTAAGGTTCCTGGAGAAGCTAAGCGAATTAATATTGAACAGCAGTATTTTGGTCATATAGTATGATTTTTTTTGGTGAAAGAACTTTTGCATGATTGATACCAATCTTGAAATGACTGATAAAATTGGTTATCTCCTTTTTAAAAAAGGAATAATTGATGCTGCAATGCTTGAGAAGGCATTGAACGCTAAGGCAAACGATAAGAGTAAGATTAAACGGAACCTCGCACAGATTCTTGTACAGGATTTTCACTACGATCATGATACAATATTCAGGGAAGTTGCTATACTTTACGCTTTCAGGGAATTAGACATACATCTTGATGAAATTCCACAAGATAGACTTAACGCAATAAAAGGAATGATTACCGGAGCCGGCGATCAACTTAAAAACGAAATGCTTGAGCATAAGGTTATTCCTTTTACATACGATGATCGAATAAAAGATAAATTAATTCTTGCCGCTATTGATCCTACGGATAGGAATATTCCAAAGATTGCTTTCGGTCTTAACGCAAAGAAATATGAAGTAATCTATTTAAGAAAAAAAGATTATGAAAAATTAATCCAGATAATTCTTCCTCCTGAAAATGTTTATTTAAAGATGATGGAGGAAGCAGCTCCGGAATTCCAGCTTGATCAAATTGAAAAAGACGATAATGCATTAGATGAGGAAGCACTTGATGCGGAAATAAATAAAAGTGCATTAATCAATTTAGTTGAAGGTGCTTTAGTTGAAGGAGTCCGTAGAGGTGCCAGCGATGTTCATTTTGTTCCTAAAGCTGGCAATAAGACAGATATTCTTTTCCGAATAGATGGAAACCTGCAGCTCTGGCATATACAGGAAGGCACATTGCCAGAAGCAGTAATTGCAGTTGTTAAAGACCGTTCCAAAGGTATGGATAGATTTGAACGCGAAAGAGCCCAGGATGGTTTTATACAAAGAGAGATTGACGGACACATAATCCGTTTTCGTGTCTCTGTACTTCCAATGGTCGGAACAGAATTGAAGAATAAATTTGAAAGTGTTGTTATAAGAATTCTAGATGACAGGAAAGTAATAAAAGATCTCGAGAAATTAGGATTATCCGGATATGCAAAAGATGCTTTTCAAAAGGCTATTAGCCAGCCGCAAGGAATGGTTATCCTTACCGGACCAACAGGAAGCGGTAAAAGTACAAGCCTTGTTGCCGCATTATACCAGGTTATTGATTCTACAGTAAATGTTCTTACGGTTGAAGATCCGGTTGAATATGTTATTGAAGGTGCACGCCAATTAAAGATTGGTTATAGAATGAATTTTGAACAGGCTATTAGATCAATACTTCGTCACGATCCCGATATTGTTCTGGTAGGAGAAATGAGAGACCGTGAGACTGCGGAGATTGCAATAAAACTTGCCAACACAGGTCACCTTACTTTCTCTACACTGCATACAAATGATGCCCCAAGCGCAATATCCAGGTTATACAAAATGGGCATCGAACCATTTTTAATTGCTTATGCAATCAATATAATTGTTGCACAAAGATTAATTAGAAGATTATGCCCTGACTGCAAGAAGAGAGTAGTAAACTTCGATGAAGCGGTTATGAAAGCTGCCGGATTAAATATTGCTGAATGGCGAAACTACAAAATCTTTGAAGCCAAAGGCTGCGAAAAGTGCGGTGGTACAGGCTATAAAGGAAGAATGGCTATTCATGAAGCTCTTTATTTTACAAAAGAGATAAGACAGATTATAGTACGTTCAGGTGTTGAAGTGGATGAAGAGAAAATCCGTATCCAGGCAAGGAAAGACGGTACTTTAAACTTGCGTGAAGCTGGTCTTGAAAAAGTTAAATTAGGATTAAGTTCTATTGAAGAAGTCCTTGCTTCAACATCGGAAGAATAAAAACTTGATGCTTGATTCTAGACGCTCGATTATTTTACGAGAATCAAGTATCGATTAACTGAGATTTGATTACAAGTTAATATACATTGTATTTTTTGTAGAAATTATTTTAAGAAAGTTATTTAGTGTCTTACACGGAATCTAAAAATATATTAGCCGAATTCATAAGTAATATCCCGGCTTTCTATTCAGGACCGGATAGAGTACAATATATCCTGGATAATATAGAAACAATAATTTCTGATAATAGAATTCTCCTTCGCAACATGGTAAACAAGATGCTTACCAGTATGATTGAAAGAGAAGCTTCTGATATTGAAATCGGCGGGCATGGTAACGGCGGTTATATCTGGATGAGAATTTATGGTAAGAAAGAAAGAATAAAGGAGTTCCCTCAGTTCTCGCCGGATGAAGCAGCAGTAGTTATTATTAATTTATTGAATTCGAACCAGCGAAAATATTTATCTGCTACAAAAAATCTTGACTTCAGTTATACATTTCATTATGAAAGGAGAAATACTGATGTTAGGTTTAGATCGGATGCATATTTTGACCTTGATACATTGACCCTAAACATGAGAGCTATTAATTCTATAATAAGACCGCTGGAAGGTTATGGATTTCATTCCAACGTATTAAAAACATTAAGCCATACTTATATTAGATATGGATTGACTTTAGTAACCGGAATTGTAGGCTCAGGTAAATCAACTACTCTTGATGCTATAATAGATGCACATAATAAGATAGATCCGGCTCATATAGTAATTATTTCTTCACCTGTTGAGTACGTTCACAAATCAAACATTTCGATAATAAAGCATCGCGAGGTCGGCAGGGATGTGCTTTCATTTAGAGACGGGGTTATTCAATCTTTAAGGCAAGATCCTGATATAATTGTAATAGGTGAAATGAGAGATCCTGATACTATAATGGCAGCTCTTGAAGTAACAGATACAGGTCATAAAGTATTTTCTACTTTGCATACATCATCGGCGGTAGAATCAATAGATAGAATTGTTGCTGAAATTCATCCAAATGAGCAGGAGCGCGTAAGGAACAGACTTGCCGATGTTTTGATTGCAATTGTTTCACAGAAACTTATTCCAAGTCTTGACGGAAAGAGAGTACTTGCTAAAGAGATTTTGATTGTTACACCCAGCGTTAAAGCTGCAATTAAGAATAACAACACAAGTGAAATATATATGATGATAAATCAAGGCGCCCCCCAGGGCATGATAACGATGGAGCAGGATTTGAAAAGATTATATTTGGAGAAGAAAATTTCTCTGGAGAATGCTATCGCCTACTCGAATAATAAAACAAGAATTCAGCAAATATTGGCGGCAATTTAAATGAAACCTATAATTTGCACATACAGTGAAGGTACCGACACTAAAGTTGCTGTAGTTGTAAAAGAGAAGAACAAAATAAAAGTTCTCAAAGCAGCAACTTTCGATGTAGTACAGCCCGCAATTGAACTTGAAGATTCAATTTCGGGTTTAAAGATAGAAGGAGATGATCTTTCATTTGAAGGAAGCGGCGGACTAAAAACATCGGTAGATAGAAATACGGCTATCTCCAGTATAGCTCTGCTTAGTGATTCCTTAAAAGAATTTAATTTGAAAAAAAGTTTATTTGCACTTGCAGTAACCGAACCTTCTTTATACTATCATGCAGTTGATAGTTCTAAGGTAGGTAAATCATCTAGAATTACGCAAGAAATAATCGAGGATATTCAGGAATCGAAGAATGTCTTAATAGATAAACAAAATCTTGGTTATGTTGAGCTATCCGATGGATCATTCTTATCGGTATTTTTAGGCAATGAAGTAGCCGGTATAAAGCTAATAAGCTCACTGGCTCATTATAACGGACGAAGATATTATAAGATATCTACCATAAAAAGTGCCGAAGTCTCATTAGCTTATTATGTAGCCAAGCGGAAAAAGTTTTTCCCGGATGATCAGTCTTTAATAATTTATATCGGGAAGGAATATAGCAAGCTTATTTTTCTTCAAGGCAAGAAGCTCAAACATATTGGTTCGACTTTAGATATAGGCACACTTAATCTTCACACTTACGACGTTTACTTTTCAAAAATACTTCTCGAAATGGAAAACGGCGGAATATCATCTCTGGATAATATTATTGTATGCGGTGAAGATGATTCAGAAAATTTAATTCTTTCTTTTTACGGTACGTTTCCGGAAGCAAATGTTTCTCGGCTTCAGTTTGATGAATTTGATCTTTCTTCCGTTAATGCTGAAACGAAGGAAAAGTTTTCTGCATTCAGTATTCCGGCTGCAATTGCCACAGAATACTTTGATGAACAGGAAGAACAATACTCAGGTATTAATTTACTTCCTAAGTATGTTATTGAAGATCAAAAGGTATTTCAGTTTGCATGGCACGGTTTTGCAATGCTTCCGATCCTATTCTTTGCTACGTTTTTCATAACGCTTAAGATTCTGAACAATCAGAAAATAATTAGACAATACCAAAGTCAAATTGACGAACAAACTACATTGTTAAAACAGAACCAGGCAATTTTAAATAATATCTCCGGTCTTGAAGGGAAGATAAATGGATTCTCACGAACACAAGCAATTTTAGATTCAGCTTCTGTCGGTACAGGAATTTGGTCAAATATGCTTCAGGAAGTTTCTCATCTTCTGGAGATGAAAAAGAGTATCTGGATAACAAAACTCTCAAATGACGATACAGGGAAAATTTTAGTTGAAGGTTATGCATTAAATAAAAATGCTCTTACTGATTTTGCTTTCTCTATAAAAACTGCGCAGCTTAAGAGTATGGTATTCGAGTCGCTCCGTGATAAGAATGCTTATAAATTTAATTTAGTTTTTGATTTATCAACATTCCAGAAGAGTTTGCAATGAATAGAAAAATAAAAAATACGCTTGCACTAGTCGGTTTGTTGATTATCATTCTTGTTTTGGGCGGAGCTGTCCTGTTCATTTTTCAGCGAGGAAAAATAAAAGCAGACCAGCTAAAGCTGCAACAGTTGAAAGCAACTCATTACGACACCGGACAATTGAATAAACAATATCGCGGATTGCTTGCAAAGGCTTCTGTGCTGGATTCGGTTCTTGCACAAAGGAAATTCAATATTCCGCAGGATCTTTCTTCAATCAGTTTTTATAATTTCTTGAATAAAGTTTCGAGTACTTTTTCACAGAATACTCAAACAAACATTGAGTTTGTTGATAAAAAGAAAGATAAAGAATTCTATTACTACGAATATAAAATTTCAGGCGGCGGCGACTATGAAGATTTATTCCAATTGATTTATGCAATTGAACAAAGTAAAGAACTGAAAAAAATTAAATCGGTTACTCTGAATAATCTTGTATCTACCAATAAAGACGGAATGCCAAATTTCTTGGTAAGTTTTAATATTGTTGTAGATGTTTATTATTCGGATAATAATAGGTTTGCAACAACAGAGCTAGTTGAAAATAATTTAACCGCACCACCTATTTATGATGATTTCTATCCGTTGATCAGAAGCCAAATACCTCCAAATACAGACAATCTGTTGGATGTACAAGGCGCAAAACTCCTTGCCTTAATTCCGCAAGGTGCATTTATAGCAGACAGCAAGGGCAACACATATTTACTCTGGGAAGGTCAGCAGGTTTATCTTGGTTATCTTACAAAGATAGATTACGAGCATAATATTGTCAGCTTTATTTTGAACAAAGGCGGTATTATTGAGAAGGTTGACTTAACATTAGACAAAGAAGGCACAAATAAGAATATTAAGTAAAGAGAATTTTATATGAAAACACTATCGCTTACAATACTTATTACTTTCATTTTGGCATCGCAGCTTTTTTCTCAAAATTATTTAGAGAAGACGCTCGGCTATCAAAATCCTGAAGAACTTGTTACTCTATCATCAAAGCTGCCATTTAACCAGGCAATTACGCTTTTAAGCAACGTAAGCCAGAAGATTACAGGTAAAGAAATTGTTTCTACTGTTCAGATTGACAGCGCCATTGGCATTGAGATTAAAAACATGAATTATTACAAGGCAATGGTTGTAATTGTTAAGATGGCTGGGTTGGTTTATCAGGAAAAACCTGATGTAATTATAATAAAAAAACCTGATGTACTTGATCAACAGAGGACAAAGGAAAACTTTGTACCAGCAAATGCAAGGGAAGTAAAAATATCTGCGGTCTTTTTTGAAATTGATGTTAACAAAGAAAAACAGCTTGGCGTTAACTGGCAAACTTTATTTTCGAGAGAAGGTGTTACCCTTGGCGGCAATCTTCTATCATTCCAGCAGGGTCAATCGAACAGCAGTACAGGAGGTACAGGTACAGGAGGTACAGGAACGGGAAGTACAGGTACTGGCAGTACAGGCACAAGTGGAACCAGCTCAACACAGCAAACCCAGGACTTTAATTTAAATGTATCCGGCAATTATAGTATAGGAGGTTTTGATGCTCAAACTTCGGCAGTATTTAGGTTTTTTGAAAACGAAGGCGCCGGAGATATAATTGCAAGTCCGAATGTAACTGTACTCGACGGTACCGAAGCAAAGCTTCAGGATGGACAGGATATTTCATATAACACAAGAGATTTTTCAGGCAACATAGTTCAGAAATTCTATTCAACCGGTAATATAGTTACGGTTACTCCTTATGTTATTACAGATCAAGGTATAAAATATATTTTACTCAACATACATGTCGAAAGAAGTTCGTTTGTTCCTAACCAGACTAATACAATTATTAATAAGACGTCTGCCGATACACGTATTGTTTTGCTGAACAATGAAGAGACTGTCATCGGAGGGATGTTCTTTGATCAGACAACTAAAAGCCGGGATGGTATACCAATTCTAAAGGACCTGCCCTGGTGGTTTTTTGGACTCCGGTATTTATTTGGTTATGATGATAACATTACTTCTAAAAAGGAACTTGTTATTTTAATAAGAGCGAATCTAGTTCCAACACTAAAAGCACGTTTGGAAGGTGAACGCCCTGCTAATCCTCTTCAGCAAGAACTACAATTAGAAAGAGAAAGAATGAGGAATTATCAACAGAATAAACCTCAAAGTAACGACCAGTAGGAAAAAAATGGAAAAAATATTAATAGTCGATGATGATATAAACCTCTGCACAGTCCTTAGAGACGAACTTACAGAAGTCGGTTATGACGCGGACTTTGTTAATAACGGTGATTCTGCCCTCGACTATCTTTCACGAAAGAAGGTGGACTTGATTCTTCTCGATCTCAAAATGCCCGGAAAGGATGGGTTCGATGTCCTTCGTGAACTTAAAATTAAAAAGATAAGCTTTAAGGTAATTGTTCTTACGGCTTATGCCGATGTTAAAAGTGCAATCGACTCGGCAAAGCTTGGAGCTACTGATTTTATCAGCAAGCCTTATGATCTTGATGAACTGCTAATTACGATACGAAAAGTCTTACAAAGAGATTCGTGAAAAATGAAAATAAGTTATCGCATACTTATTATTAACTTCGCGATTGTAGCACTTATACTCGGTAGTTCTGCAATCGCTTTTTATTCTATAATGTATAATGTGCTGTCATCGCAGCAATCAAAGTATCTGCTTAACTCTGCCAACGAATTCAATTATACTTTCCGAAGTATGGTATCGGACATTCAAGATGAATTCAAGTACGCAGAAAATAAAAACCCAGATAATTTATTCAGCCAGTCGCTTGAAAACTATAAAGATATTGATTTCATTATTGAAACTGCGACAAGCACTTCAAACACTATCCTGAATAAGACTTTTAAAAATTCCATCGCATTCCCAAATTCAATAGAGACGATGGAAGATTTTAACCGCAGATATCCTTGTTCATTAGTGCTAAGCGCAGTATTGCCTAATGGTAATTTTTGTTATTTCGGGAAAATCATTTCCAACAATACTTTAAATTCCATTTCGAATAAAATTAACTCTGATATTGCTTTGTTTTGGAATGGGACAGTAGCCGAGGTTTCTAATGAATCTGCCAATCAGAAAAACCTTTACCTTTTAAATCAGACATATAAAATTCTTTCACAAAAGAATAATTTTGAGCTTTTAACAAAGAGAACTGAGAATTCAGATATACTTGCGACGATATTTAAGCCAACTTCAGATTTATCTAAAGAAAGTAATTTAAACTTTCTGATATTCAATTCGTTGACCGAAGCTACGGATTTAAGATCAAGCATTAAATATCTGCTCATAGTTATAGGGCTGGTAGGAATTACTCTTTCTCTAATACTTACTTTGGTATTTACAGATAAAATAAGGAAACAAATTTCCAGATTAAGCTCCGCTACAAAAATTACCGGAGATGGAAACTTCCCTGGGAAGATAGAAGCACGCGGTAACGATGAGCTTGCCGATCTTGCCAATGCATTCAACACGATGCTTGATACGCTTCAGAAAAATGAAAAAGCAAAAAATGAATATTATGAATTCATTACTCTGCTAAACCAGAACCCGACTCTATCTCAAGTTGCTGATGCAGCCT
Source organism: Bacteroidota bacterium (assembly GCA_021815405.1). Classification (GTDB taxonomy): domain Bacteria; phylum Bacteroidota; class Ignavibacteria; order Ignavibacteriales; family Ignavibacteriaceae; genus FEN-1297. The sequence continues at coordinate 81,899 of JAKAGV010000020.1, read as the reverse complement.
TAAACAATATAATTGCAACATGTGGATTTATCATTGGCGCTCTTTATACTGTTGATGAAGAAGAGATAACTCTGGCAAGTTCATACGGAGTAAAGAAAGAAATTTCGTATAACAATAAACATGATTTTCTTGACGCCGCAAAAAATAACCGCGAGATTATTGAAATCAACTCAAGTGAAAATCTTCCAATTATTTCAACCGGGATTATTTCACTAGAGATTAAAAATATTATACTACTTCCAATTGTCTATAATAATAGCGTTGTCGCGATTCTTGAACTGGGTTCGTTTGAAAGACCTTCTGAGGAGACTAAAGAATATTTATCTAAAATAAAAGACCAGCTTGCCATTGGATTGACTAACGCAACCGCTTTGGCTCAGCTTGCAAACCTTGTTACCGAGCTTAAGACATTAAATGAAGATTACCAAAAACAAAATATCCAGATAAGAAAGCAGAACGAAGCTTTGGTTGACCTTCACAAGAAGCTTCAAGAAAAAGCTGCTGAACTTGAAGTACAAAAACAGAAAGCGGAAGAAGCAACGAGAGTAAAATCCTACTTCCTGGCAAGTATGTCGCACGAGCTTCGCACTCCGATGAACTCAATACTCGGCTTGACCGAATTAATCCTTGAAGATAAATCGCTGACTGCTAAGAACAGGGAACGTATCGAAGTTGTACTGAAAAGCGGCAAACGGCTTATGAATTTAATTAATGATATTCTTGATCTATCTAAGATAGAAGCCGGAAGGATGGAGATTCATAATGAAGAAGTTTTGCTCGAGGATTTAATTAAAGAAATTGAGAATTCAATAATCCCGCTGATCAATCAAAAAGGATTAACTTTCAAGATAGTTAGGAACCTGAATACAAACATCATAATAAGCACGGATAAGGGTAAGGTTGTGCAGGTGCTGATAAATTTGTTAGGCAACGCTGTCAAGTTTACAGAGGAAGGCTTCATAGAATTTCATGTTTCTACAATAGATGAGAAGTTGCTTAACTTCGATATTATAGATTCAGGCATCGGAATATCCGAAGAGAACCAGCGGTTAATTTTCGAGGAGTTCCGTCAGGTAGATGAAACAACAAGTAGAAAATATACCGGTACAGGCTTAGGTCTTGCAATCAGCAAAAGAATTGCTGATCTTATAAAAGGCACAATTGGAGTAGATAGCCAAAGCGGTGTTGGATCTAAATTTACATTTTCAATTCCTTTCAGAAAGATTGCAGTAAGGGAAAATGCTTTTCCGGCAAGGATTAATGCAAAAGTTTTAGCGATGAACAGAAAAAATCCGGTGCTGATTATTGATGATGATCCGGAAGTACGTTACACGATTGGGCAATATTTAATTACAAACGGCTACGAAGTAACCTATGCTGCAAGCGGAGATGAAGGAATTGAAAAGGCTAAGAAATTTCAGCCGTTTGCTATCACTCTGGATATAATGATGCCAAATAAAGACGGGTGGACAGTACTGAAAGAACTAAAAGAATCTCCTCTTACAAAGGATATCCCGGTAATTCTTATTTCAATACTCGCAGATAAAAATCTTGGCTATGGACTCGGAGCGTTTGAATATATTGTTAAACCTTTTATGCCTGACAAATTAATTTCTGTATTTAATAATCTTGAAGAGCTTGCCCAAAAGAAAATCGAGAAGATCGTTATCGTTGATGATAATGAAACGGAGTTTGAAAAGTTTAGAGATGCATTTAAAGATGAAAAAATCAGGATCGAATATATTAAAGACAGCAGCCTAGCATTCAACAAAATTCTAGAAGTTCAGCCCGACTTAATTATTTTAGACTTGATAATGAAAGGCATGGATGGGATAACACTTTCACACAAATTAAAATCAAATAAAGAAACAAGCCATATCCCCATCATAATCAGCACTTCAAAAGATTTGACTGAGAGGGAAAAGAATTCTTTGAATGAAATTGTTGAAGAGATTGCAATCAAAACAAAAGAGCATCCGGAAAACCTGCGGGATATTCTTGATGCAGTGAGAGACAGGATAAAGATTCAAGAAAAAAATACTCAACCGGAAGCTGCGCATGATGTTTCGTCTAATATTGATGAATCGAATTCTGAGATTCTTCCCGCTGAAGATGATAATAAAAGGAAATATCAGGGTGTTGTAATGATTGTTGACGACGATCCTGATTCCCTTTATACAATAAGTGAAATTATTACAGCCTGCAACTGCAAGACAATTCTTGCCAAGAATGGTTTTGAATGCCTGCAGTTACTCGAACATGAAGTACCAGGATTAATTTTATTGGATATTATGATGCCGGAGATGGACGGCTTCCAAACAATCAGCCGCATAAAGATGAACGAAAAATTGGCGAACATTCCGGTATATGCTATTACTGCCAAGGCAATGCTGGAGGACAAAGAAGTTATTTTACGAAACGGTTTTGATGATTATATTGCAAAGCCTGTTAATTCCGGTGTACTGGCATTTAAGATTGAAAGATTATTTACAAGAGAAAAAATCAGGTAATATGAAAAAAGTACTAGTGGTAGATGACCTCCCTGAAAACGTTTTTATGCTTCAAGACAGGCTTGAAAACGAAGGCTATAATGTAATTCCGGCTTACGACGGGAAGACGGCAATTGAAAAAGCTGTCAGCGAACTTCCGGATTTGATTTTGCTTGATGTAATGATGCCTGAAATGTCGGGGATTGAAGTGTTGCAGACTCTTACTGCAAACAGCACTACTGCGCATATTCCGATAATTCTGGTTACAGCAAAATCAAGCGCCGAGGATGTTAAAGCCGGTCTGGAAGCAGGTGCATTTGACTATATTAAAAAGCCCTTCAACCGCATAGAACTAATTGCCAGAGTGAATTCGGCAATGAAACTTTCCGAAGCCCATAAGCTGCTGGTTGAATCTGAACAAAAGAATACATACACTGCAACTGTAGTTACAACAAATCATAAAATCAAACAACCGCTAACTCTAATCAGCTTATCAACTGCTGCTATTAAAAGAGAATTAAGGAAGCCGGAAATATCTGCCGATGCAATTACAAAAAGGCTTGGTTATATAGAAACAGCAATTAAAGAAATCACTGATGTTCTTAATCATTTAAATGCAATCAAGAAACCCATATTCTCTGATTACGTTAAGAACATTAAGATGATAGATTATGATTACAATGAGAGGAAAGAAACAGATTTGCCTACTTCAGCCGGAGGTGAATCAGATTAATTTCTGGATTGTAGAAAGCATAGTTTCAAACTCATAAGGTTTTGAAAGCACACCTGAAATTTTAAGTGACCTAAAATCAATTTTTTCATCAAGTGACATGCTGCCAGATGATAAAATTATTGGCATCTTGAATTGCAGTTCGCGGATTTTTTTAATGCACTCTATCCCGTCCATCTCCGGCATGTTATAATCAATAATTGCCAGGTCCACTTTGATTTCTTCAGTCAATACTTTCAAGGCTTCAACGCCTGTCGAAACTCTGATAACATTGTAGCCTGAAGACTCAAGCAGCTCCGAGAGCAAATCCCTAAGCATAATTTCATCATCTGCCAAAAGTATAATTTTATCTGCTGTAGCTTGCTTTGTAGTCGCGGCAGGTTCAAATGCAGGGATGAAGACATCGAACGTTGTTCCTTTATTCAGCTCGCTAGATACTTCTATATGTCCCTTATGTGCTTGAACAATTCCGTAGGTAACATAAAGCCCCAGTCCTGAACCAGAACCGGTTTGCTTATTCTTGGTTGAAAAATACGGATCGAATATTCTTGTTAAGTTTTCTTCTTTAATACCTGCACCGCTGTCTTCTACCGAAATCCAAACATAATTTCCTTTATCAAGCAAAGGATGGCTGAGAAGATTTGAATCGTTTATATTGATGTTCTGTGCCCTTAACGCAATCTTTCCTTTACCGTCAATTGCTTCTTTAGCATTGACGCAAAGATTAAGCAGCACCTGATAAATTTCAGTTCCATTGCCGAGAATATCGTAAAGGTCGTCGCTTATTTCTTTTTCAAAAGTAATTTTTGCCGGAAATGTTTGCGTGATAACTTTTGATATTTCTGATAGAAGTTGATTAGGCTTAATCAGTTCTTTTCTTTTTGGTGTCGGCTTACCAAAAGAAAGAAGACCTTTTGTTAAATCTTTTGCACGTACTGAACAATTTTCGATGTTATCAAGCAGCCGGTAAAGATCTTCGCGCTCAGGAATTTTCTTTTTAAGGAGATTTAGGCTTCCGAAAATGCTGGACAGCAGGTTGCTAAAATCGTGCGCCATACCGCTGCTGAGTTTACCGATTGTTTCAAGCTTCTGAGACTGAAGCAGGCGGCTTTCGAGCGCTGTGTTTAATTCTCTGGTACGAACGCTGCTAATTGTAAAAGAAAGAAGTGCAGCAAACTGCTGGGCGTTGTTTACATCAGCTTCGGAAAAATTATTCGTCTTACTTGCAATTACAATAGCGGCTAATAATTTTTCATCGAAGAAACAAGGCGCAATAATTGTAGAGTTGCAATGAAGAATCTGGATAATATTAAAACCAATACTCCCCGGTATGTTTTTTACAACCAATGAACGCCGGTTGATATCAAGCCATTTAGAAATATATGGCGCACTGCTTGTTATTGTTTTGCTTACTTCATCCTTGTCTTTTATTTCGGCATCTGGATCATAAAACTGGTAATCCAGGTTTTGTGAGTCATCTTTATTAAAAATGATTAAACCGTAATTACCGCTGCAAATCTCTATACATCTTTTCAAAATTTCTTCTGAAAGAACCGTAAGAGATTTTTCTTTCAAGAACAATGTTAAAATTTGCTGTAATGTATGAGGGAACTGAAAGCTTCTTGTTTTCGAAGCATGCTTCTCAGAAATAATATCCGCTTGAATCTCTTCAAGCTTTATTAGATAGCCTTGTAATTTATTTTTGTATTTTAAAAGATTGATGTTCAATTGATATTCAATTGATGCATCCTGAATCCGAACTTTACTGATAAAATCCTTTTTTAACTCGGTTGGAATCTGAATCCCGAATATTTCCGAAATGGTTTTCCCTTTTATCCTGTTGATTTTAATATCATTCTTAAATTTTTTGTTAAACCAGACAAGTTTTTTACTCAGGTCGGCTATGGCATACGAAAACGCATCGGATTCAATTACATCTGAAACAATAAATTTGGAAATTAACCTTTCATTCATATAAATAGGCTTTTGTATATCTGCTATTCTTGCTTAATCTCGTATTTCTTGATTTTCAAATAAAGTGTTTTAGGGCTGATTCCAAGAAGTTTTGCTGTTTCACCTCTATCCCACTTGGTATCTTTCAGCAGCTTGGCTATATGCTGCTTTTCAATATCTTCAAGACTTATAGGTTCTGCGGTTGTTTCATGCAGATGAATTTTTCTATGAATACCACGAAGGCTATCTGCCGGTAAATTCAAGTCCTCGGGTTCTATCAAATCGTTCTCGGCAAAAATTATTGCCCGCTCGATTATATGTTCAAGCTCTCTAATATTACCGGGAAAGTCATAGTTCAGCAGAATTCTTTCAGCATCTGGAGATAACTTCTTAGGTGAACGAATCGGAGATTTAATTTCTAAAAAATGATTTGCAAGCTGAAGGATATCTTCCTTCCTTTCTCTTAAAGGAGGGATAGTAAGAGTAATAACATTTAATCGAAACAACAAGTCTCGCCGAAAGTTTTTATTTCCCGCTTCTTCAAGAAGATTTCTATTTGTTGCACCGATAACTCTAACATTTGAAGTAAGATTTGTAACGCCGCCGATTCTCCTATATTCTCCGTTCTCAAGAAATCTAAGAAGCTTTGGCTGAAGTGCTAAGCTGAGCTCGCCGATTTCATCAAGGAACAGAGTTCCGCCGTGCGCAATTTCTACCAATCCTTGTTTAGTAGATTTAGCATCGGTAAAAGCTCCCTTCTCATGTCCAAAGAGTTCGCTTTCAATTAATTGATCGGGAAGAGATGCACAGTTGATAACGACAAAAGGCATTTCGCTTCTTGCAGAATGTTTATGTATGTATTCTGCAAGTAATTCTTTGCCGGTACCTGTCTCGCCTTCAATTAAAATATTGGAATCTGACATTGCAGATTTATTGGCTAAGTTTATTACACGTTGTAGTTCTTTGCTGTCGCCGATTATTCTGGTTGAAAGTTTTTTATTTACTTGTTCGGAAAGGAGAGCAGTTTTAACTAGTAGATCCTTATGTTCAAGAGCTCGGTTAATAGTTAATAAAAGCTCATCAAAATTATATGGCTTAGAAATAAAATCATACGCCCCGATTTTTATGCAGTCGATTGCGCTTCTAATTTCGGTTTGTGCAGTAAGGATAACCACCTGAATTGAAGAGTTATAGTCAACAACAAATTTTAAAACTTCATCGCCTTGAACCTCTCTCATATTTAAATCGAGAAGAAGTAAGTCATAGTTTTTCCTTTTTATTGCATCTATTGCAAATCTGCCGTCATAAACCGTATCGACGGTGAAACCCTCTTCCAATAGTTGTTCTTTTAAAAGGTAACACAATGTTTCATCATCATCACAGACTAAAATTTTAGAATTTTTCACCATTATGTATATAAAATCAAATAGTTTTAAGTATTAAAGTTATTTGGAATAGAAGCATCTAATCTTTATATTTGTTGCCTTAAAAAAAGGGCGCGTAGCTCAGGGGTAGAGCATCTGCCTTTTAAGCAGAGGGTCGGTGGTTCGAGCCCACCCGCGCTCACTAAAAAGTGAAATCGTTTTTTGTTTATATTCTCAAATCTACAAAGTATGAACTGCATTATATCGGTCATACTTCCAATCTCCTAGACCGATTAAAGCGGCATAATTCGGATCGAAGCAAATTTACTAAAGGAAAAGAACCCTGAGAAGTAATCATATCCACTCCATGTAAAACAAAATCCGAAGCATACCGTTTAGAGTTATATTTAAAAAGTCTTAAGAACATAAATTTTGCAATTGAATTTGTAACGAAACGGAATTCAGCTGGATAGAGCACTCCGATTTAATCGGAGGGGTCGGTGGTTCGAGCCCACCCGCGCTCACGAAACTGCGAAATTGTTTTTTATTTATATATACTGATCCACTTAGCATAAATTTCATAATATCGGATTACTTCTAATCTACGGCTTTGTCTTAATCTAAACACCTACAAAAATAGTTTAATTTAACAAAATTATAAACATTTTGTTATTGTAATATATTAAAAAATTTAATAGTAGCAGGAACGCATTAAATATCTTACCTTGAACTATCTGGAAATATTGCCGGATTAAATTTAATATTTAATCAGAAAACAGCAAATGTGTATTTTGTACAACTTAATTACGAACCGTCTTCATGATATTTTAGAATTCTCTTTTATATTAAATCGCGCTTGCTTATTTTGTCCGGGTAATATAATCTGGTTTAATTTAAACTTGTATTTGTAGAGATAAGTATGGGTGAAATAATATTCTGGACAATCATTAGAATAGCGGTAGTCATCCCTGCTCTATGGATTCTTGAAGGATACATTTCACAGCAGTTGTGGTGGCTTGTTGCGACGTTAGGTATTTATGTAATCATTGTTCATCCTGCTGTAATACACTATAAACTATTTAAATCAAAAAATAAAGAAGTTCTCGAATCGACTCTTTGTGCTACCTGTAAGAACTTTGATGAATCTGCAATACTTTGCATTCTTCATGATAAGCATCCGACAAAGGTTTATCTTCCCTGTGAAGGCATTGATTGGGAACCGAAATCGTCGAGCGTTGACAGCGAAGATATTTACACTGAATAAAAATTTTTTCGCTTTCCAATTTTAATTATACAGAACTTAAAATCGCAACTAACTAACACTGGTTTAGGCTGCATGTACCGATCTTGTCAGCTTTGAACTTTAATTACACTTTATAACATTAACTAAGGAAAATCATGGCATTGAAGAAGGATCAAGTAGTAACTATCAATTTTATTTTAAGAAATGATAACGGCGAAGTTTTAGAAGAAACAACAAAAGCTAATCCTTTTGCATTCATCAGCGGCAATCAGCAGATACTTCCAAAACTTGAAGAAAATATCGGAGAAATGTTGATTGGAAGTAAGCGGACTGTGGTTCTTTCTCCTGATGAAGCTTACGGCAATTACAATGACTCAATGATTCAAAAAGTAGACCGCTCCGAATTTCCGGAGGACATAACGCTTGAAGAAGGAATGGATTTCATTGCCGATACTCCCGACGGCAGGCAGATGCCCTTCATTATTAAACATATTGAGGGAGATAATGTTACTCTAGATTTTAATCATCCGCTTGCTGGTCAAACTCTTACGTTTGATGTTGAACTTTTGGAATTAAGAGACGCAACACAGGAAGAAATTTCTCACGGACATATTCATGGTGCTGGTGGACATCATCATTAAGGTGATGCTTCTTGGAATACTATTGCATTTTACAAAGCGTAAAATTTGTACAAAAAAGAAAGGTTATGGTAGGATAGATTTCTTTAACTTTTCGCAGACCGGAAGACTGCCATTACAGGTGAAAGAAATATAATTAGATTACTTTCATGAGTAAATTAAACTCATACAATAAGTAATTTTAATTTTTTACTTCTTCCAATTGTTTGATAAGTTCATTCTTATCAGCAAATCCATTATTTATAAATTTACTGGTTCCGTCATTTGAAAAAATTACGGTACTTGGAACTGTCCTGATATTGAATAAAGATGCAAGCTCCTTTGCTTCAATGGCATTTACTTCCAAGAGATTGAAATTGTTACGCTCATCTTTCAAATTATTCAGAACGGGTTTTTGCGATGTTCTGCACTGTACGCAGCTATCCGTCCAGAAATATAAAACAGTAGGAAGCTTTGAATCCTTAACTTGAATATTCTCCGGCAGACGAAGCGAATTTTTTGTTCTGCCGGATCTAAATCTTTTTTGAAATATTATGATTAGGATGAAAAGTATTCCCAGTGCAATAATTCTTTCAATCATTTTCGTTCCTCGATTCCGGCTTCAGACGTAATATCCCAACCTTATTCAATTGAAAATAGATATAGCATCCAAGGCAAAAGTTTACTGTAAGATTTATAAAGGCAAGAGCAAGTACAATCAATGCAAGCACCCATCCAAGTATTATTAATTTTGAATTCAATGCGACGAATGATACTGCCAGAAAAACTCCGCCTAGTCCTTGTGCAAACTGGTGCGGTGCATTATCTTCTTCAACAATGTTTGGTTTAATTATCCCGAGAGGTTTCGCCGCATACTTGTATATTAATTTGAATAAGCCTACTTTCGGGAAAATCGTTCCGGCCAGCATAACTGCGGCTGTAAATGCAATCAGCCACGGCAGGCTAAACAGAAATGCAATCGTGGTCAGAACTACAATCGATCCTTGATTAAATCTTAATGCGCTTCTATCTAATTTATTTATTGGTGTACTCATATAATATTTTCCTTTTATAATTTTTACTTACATGTGAAATCTTAATCGTAATCTTTCTCTTGCTCTTAATTGGATTTTAATTCCGAGTAAAATTATGATTACGAGCAAGATTAAGAACCTTCGAATTATTTAAAAAGAAAAACCCGCTGTCAACTTTCGCCGGCAGCGGGTTAAATAATCAGTCTTTATTATTTGTTAAACTTTTAATCTATTAAAACCGGATTGATATTCCACTGCCGATGAAGCTATACAGCAACAAGTGCAAACACAGCAACATCCGCAGATGGCTTTGAGAGTATTGAAATATGTCCGGTTAAGATTCATTTTATTTTTCTGGTAAACTTGGTGCAAATATATTCTATACAGGAAAATTTATCAATGTTTGTAAAGATAAATTGCTGCAGATCAATTTAATTTTGGCTTAATGGTTCCGCAAGCTCATTATTTCCCTAAGGAAAGCGCTTTTATCATTTCCAATTTCGACAATAAGTGAGGTGCGGTGCTAATCTAAGAATTGAAATAAATACTCATTATTGTATTGGACATAAAATGCTTTCAATATTTTTAAATATTCTTCTTTAAATGTCTTTTTCCTGTGATCTTGTTCTTGATTATTGATATACTTTATTACTCTATCTATTTGTGAATGTGAATATGAAAAAGTACCGTATCCTTCCCGCCAGCTGAATTTACCGCGTAGACATTTCTTCTCATTTATATAGTCACTCAAAGATTTTTTCGTGACTCCAACTAAATTTGATATTGCATTTACAGGATCAAGCCCGATAAATATATGTGCATGATCAGGCATAAGATTTATCGCAATGAGTTTATTGTCTTTGTTTTGAATTATGCCTGTAATGTATTTCTGTGATTCTTCCTGAAATGAAGGATGAATTAATCTATCTCTATGCTTGACAGCCCAAATCAAATGGATATATAGCTCTGTATATGTGTTAGCCATATTTGTCCCTCCTATACATGGTGCTCTTCCAGAGCACAATTTATTCACTTTATTTTTTTATACTACATAAATGATTATCAGCTATAGTGATTAAAAAAAATCGAAAGAATGCTTACATCTTCATCGAAAAGGATGAATCAGGAAAAACTAAAAAATTCATTGGCATAATACAATTAGGGAGGAACCGCTGAAATATCAACAAAGAATTCGGAATGAATGGAATTAAATTACTATAACAATTCAACTTAAAGTAGAAATACAATACGATTAAACAATAATTCTTTTAGGATAAAATTGATAAAGGCACCCAACAATTCCAAATTATTAGGTGTCTGTTAGTATAATATTTCTTTAATAAATTACGGATTGAATTTGTATATATAATTATAACCTATTAAATATCCAGCCACACTGCCGATTAAAGTACCTATTACGGTAGAACCCCAACCAATATAATAAGCCTGATTGTCATTTAAGTTATTAACACCAATTGAGGAATTGATAAGATAACCCGTAGCAAAGCCAAACAGAGTACCGGTAATTAACATTGTTGGTATCCCAAGCCAGTGATTATTATAACTGACTTCTCTTACCTTGTTAAGTAAAATTTCACTTCCATATATATTTTCTTTAACCGTATAAATTACAGATGAATCCGGAAGAAATTTTATATCCTTCCCTTTTAATTCTTCTCCATTTGACAAAATTACCTTGTATTGGGGATTAGCAAAATTAGTTTTATAAAAGGTTTTTATTTCTTTAATTGATGAGTGCTTAAGTTTTAATGTTCTTTTTTTAATATTTAGTATTGTTTGGAGATAGTCATTTGAAATTAAAGCACCACAAGGAACGGAAAACGAACTATCGTTAATTAAGGTAATAGTTAAACTTTTATTATAAGCAGACTTATTGAAATCTTCATAAAAATTTTTTTTAGAAGGAAAATCGGAAAGCCGGTAAATAGACGAACAACCTAACACGTAAATAGTAACAAACGAAATAAATAAAATTTTATTTATAATATTTATATATTTAGTATGGAGCATATTGCGAAACACCTGTATAAAAACTATCATAAACATACCAATTTCCTTGACCAGTTTGATAATTGCAATTTGTACATGGACTAGGGGAACTGCATTTCCAAATAATTAGAAATTGATTTTCAAGCCTATATAACCATCCTGTTTCCCATGCAGTCTGACAGAAATTCTGTATTACACTTTCATCACCGGTATTAGAAGCATATAACCAAATATTGTTAATGTGTGCTGATGCCCAATTAAAGCAACTTCCCCATCCACCGGCATTGTTCATTGTATTATCCATCATATCAGCAAATGAATATGGATTATAATAATTAAAATATTCATTCCAATAATCTACCATAGTACCACATGGATCATCTAAATAATATTGATCACTCATTATTCCCATATTTGGATAAACTAAATAAGATTGTATATCCGAACCATCATAATTAATAAATCCATTACAAGTTGCAGGTTTAGTCCATTTATAATCAGAAATCATACATTTTGAATTTGGATTTTTTGTATAAATTGCTTCAGCATAGTAACCAACATTACTTGCGGTTATGCCATGTTCATATGGTTCATCGAAATAGTAATAACCGTAACTTCGAGAGTTTAAAATATCGCTCGCTGGCTCGGTAGGGCTTAAACCTATCATAATACTGTCAGGTTTAAATCCAATATTCATTACATTTGTCGTATCTCCCCAATTAATAAGAATTTCATTGAAACCGTAAGTATTATAAGCAGCATAATAAGAAATAATATTAGGGGTAACCCAGATTCCCAAATGTCTGCCTGATACAGATTGGTATTGATTAGCTAAGTCCCATTCATAGTCATAATATGTGGAACAATCCTGAATATATGGCGAGACAGAGGTCTTCTTAGTAGATAGATTTTTATGTTTTGCAAAATATTTGTCAAGCAGCGCAAGTTTATCTGCAGGATAACCTTTCCTTACTGCAATTGTTTTTTTGCTCAATGGCAATGTAACTACAGTATCTTCTGCACTAATTGAACTTTCAGTTTTTATGGTTGTTGTCTTATTCAAAGTATTCAAATTGTTCTTTGGCTGACAATTGCAAGCTTTGCAAAATTAATGAAACAAAAATAACAGAATACAAAATATAAAATCGTTTCGAAGTTTTCATCATACCACCCACAAATGATTGAAAATAAATTTTAGTTTAACTTATTTAATCAATGAACGTGCCGTTATAAGAAAATGCGTAATTTAGTCAATATTCGGTGGAGGGGGAAAAGTAGTCGGAAATAATTACCTAAGCTTATATGTAAAATTTGGTAAACTGCATTATTTTGTATCAATTTTTCGGATAAACCTTTGAAATTAGATTATAATTAAGACTAAATTCCAAAACTAATGTTAACCAATTACTAGCGGCGGAGAAAGGGCACTTCCGCCACTTTCATTTTAATATATTGGTCTCTTTGGCGAATTCAGAGACCAATCACCAACAACCTACAAGCAACCTCCATTTAAAACGGTGCCGTTGTTGTTACTGCATTACTCCATGCGCCTTTCTCTTCGCCTCTAAAAGCACGCGCTCTTATCCAGTACTTTTTCCCCGGCGTTAAGTTGTTGAATGTGAATTTAGATGTTCTGCCTGACGCGCCGGCATTCGTCCAGCTATCGGGATTGTCCGCCGATATCTGAAACTCATAACCGGTTGCAGATTTAACGCGGTCAAAGTTTACGTCAATCTCTCCTGGCTCGTCTCCCGTAGCTGCCGAAAGATTTGTAACCTGCTCTATAGGAGCGGAGGCGCCTCTCTCTTCGGCTAACGGGTAGCCGGTGGTTAACAGGACTGTTGCATCCTGAGTTTGACTGTTAATAAAATTGACGACAGCTACATCTGTGCTGATAAGCTCGTCCTTTGCTATATCCCTCTCTTTTATTGCCTGCTTTAATCCGTCCTTTGCAGTACCCACAGCGCTTTCTTTTTGTTCAAGATTGCTTATTGCGGTACTTTGTCTCGTAAGCAGGTTGCTGTTGACCTTTACTTTTGCGTTCGCGTCAGCCAGCTTATTATCCCTTTCCTTGGATGTTTGCATCATTCCATCCGTGGACATATCGGCTATGCCGCTTTTTACTTTGGACATTGTATCTTCCGTGCTTTGTTTGGAAATTAGTTAATTAAGGAATTCATCTCGGTTAAACCGGAATGACTTTTTGCTTTTGGCAAAACTCTTGCCTTCTTTCCAATTAAGACTCCCAAAATTTTTGAATAATTGGGCGCCACTTCTTTTCCAATTGTTGCGTTTTCACTCTATTTTCGCACTTTCCTGCACGGGAAATCTTTTTCCCAAGCTTGGATTTTTCCTTTCCAAGCATGGAAATTTGATTTCCATGTTAAGGTTTATCCTTTCCATCACCAGATTTTTGATTCCCTGTTCTGGAAACGGTTTTCCGTGTCTCGGATTTTATTTTTCTGCTCTGGAATTTCATTTCCATGACTGGGTTTCATTTCCCTTGTAGTGGAAAAGTAATTCCTTGTTCTGGAATCCATTTTTCTTGTCATGGATTTTTCATCCCTTGACGAGATTTTTATTTTTCTGTCCTAGAATTCTAACTTCCTGTCGTAGGTTTTATTTTCCTTGTCTTAGCCTTGCCTGCTTGTAAGCAGGAATGAAAATCCCGGACTAAGAAATAAACATCTAATCCGTGAATTATTGAAAATCCATTAATGAAAGATTTCATTAAGGCTTTACAAAATACTTACAAGGTAATCTTTGTATTTTTTTATCGGAAAAATTATTTAAAGGGAAAGAGAAAAGATTTTTTGAAAGCTCCCCGCCGGTATTCATTTCATTAAGCTGTGTAAATAGAAAATAGTCGATCAAACAAAATATCAAATCGTAATCATCAACCGGTGTAACTTCAGAAATATGAAACATAAACTTTGATTTCACCTTTTCCTCAATTTTTACAATACTAATGTTATAAAAGATTTTTTAAGATGTAAGTAAAAACAAATTTTTACTGTAATATGTCAGCAAAGAATGGGGTATAATTTATATAAGTATAGGGTACAGGAAAAGCGCATATATTTTATAACCATATACTTTTATATTACCCTTCACAGAGAAATAATATTTTTTTATGATGACTAAAATTGTTATCATCCTAACAAATCATTTATATTAAAGCTATTATATTCATCTTTAGAATAATAATTTGAAACAACAATCCATGGAAGAAAAAAAACGGCTCGAAGAATCAAACAGCAAAAAAGCGAAATGGAAAAAGTGGGGTTCGTATCTTTCGGAGCGCCAGTGGGGAACTGTTCGCGAGGATTATAGCGCAAACGGCAATGCGTGGAATTACATTTCACACGATCAGTCTCGCAGCAAAGCTTACCGCTGGGGTGAAGAAGGCATCGGCGGGATTTGCGATACAAAACAGCGTCTTTGCTTTTCAGTAGCTTTTTGGAATGGCAAAGATCCAATCCTGAAAGAAACTTTCTTCGGATTGTCTAACCAGCAAGGCAACCATGGCGAGGATGTGAAAGAATATTTTTATTACCTGGATAACACACCGACGCATTCTTACATGAAGATGCTTTATAAATATCCTCAAGAAGAATTTCCGTACAGCCGTCTTGTCGAAGAAAATAAAAAAAGAGGAAAGCTTGATCCAGAATTTGAATTGATTGATACCGGCATTTTCGATGATGACAAATATTTTGATGTCTTCATAGAATATGCGAAAGCCGGAGTGGAAGATGTTCTGATTAAGATAACTATATTCAACCGCGGGAAGGAAACAGCGCTGATTAACGTAGTTCCGCAGCTCTGGTTTAGAAATACCTGGAGTTGGGGATATGAAGATTATAAGCCTTCACTAAGCTCAGCATCTAAAAATATAATTGAAGCAAATCATCGCAGCCTTGGAAAATACTTTTTGTATTGCGATGGAGAGCCTGAGCTTTTATTCTGCGAGAATGAATCGAACGTTAAAAGATTATATGGCATGAATGATGTCAAAGGATTTTTTAAAGATGGTATTAACGATTATATAGTTGAAGGGAATAAGAAAGCGGTTAATTTCGTAAACAACGGGACCAAAGCAGCAGTTAATTATAAACTGATAATTAATTTTGGTGAATCTGCAACTTTACAGCTCAGGCTAAGTAATAGTTCATTAAAAAATCCGTTTGAACATTTCGATCCTCTGTTTGAAGGAAGGAAGAAAGAAGCCGATGAATTTTATTTTTCTCTTCAGAAAAACCAGAAAAATGAAGAATTAAAAACTATTCAGCGGCAGGCTTTTGCCGGTATGCTTTGGTGCAAGCAGTTTTATTATTACGACATCCGGCAATGGCTAAGCGGCGATCCGGCGCAGCCGCATCCTCCCGATGAAAGATTGAAGGGAAGAAACTGCGATTGGATTCATCTGAATAATGCAGATATAATTTCAATGCCTGATAAATGGGAATACCCATGGTATGCTTCATGGGATCTTGCTTTCCATTGCATCCCTCTTACTTTAATTGATCCGGAATTTGCAAAGCGGCAGTTGAAGCTTCTTACAAAAGAATGGTACATGCATCCCAACGGACAGTTCCCGGCTTATGAATGGAACTTTAATGATGTGAATCCGCCGGTGCATGCCTGGGCTGCCTGGCGCATTTACAAGATTGATAAAAAAAATAATAATGGCAAAGGCGACATTGAATTTCTTGAGTCAATGTTTCATAAGCTGCTTTTGAATTTTACCTGGTGGGTAAATAGAAAAGACAAAGACAACCGGAATATTTTTCAGGGCGGATTTCTTGGACTGGATAACATCGGAGTATTTGATAGAAGTGCAAAGCTGCCCTCCGGCGGATTTATTGAACAGTCTGATGGAACAAGTTGGATGGCAATGTACTGCCTTAACATGATGCGCATTTCATTGGAGCTTTCTATGCATAATCCGGTTTACCAGGACACCGCAACAAAATTCTTCGAGCACTTCCTTTATATTGCGGGAGCTATGGAGAACATCGGAAATCAGGATGTTGAATTGTGGGACGAAGCAGACCAGTTTTATTATGATGTTTTAAATATTCCGGGAAAGAAAATTGAAAGGATAAAAATTCATTCAATAGTTGGATTGATTCCATTATTTGCCGTTGAAGTTCTTGAGCCAGATTTAATGCAAGCTGCACCGTCATTCTGGAAACGGCTTGAATGGTTTTTAAATTACCGGGAAGACCTTGCCGGATTAGTTTCCAGATGGTATGAGCCCGGACATGGCGAACGAAGGCTTTTGTCTTTGCTGCGAGGTCACCGAATGAAAATGCTTTTTAAAAGAATGCTGGATGAAAGCGAGTTTCTTTCTGATTACGGCATAAGATCATTATCAAAATATCATAAAGATAATCCATATAAATTTTATTTTGATGATCATACATCGATGATCAATTACGAGCCGGCAGAATCCGAGTCGAGCATGTTCGGCGGAAATTCAAATTGGCGCGGACCTGTCTGGTTCCCGCTCAATTATCTTATTATTGAGTCACTGCAGAAGTTTCATCATTATTATGGAGATGATTTTAAAGTTGAATATCCAACTGGTTCAGAAAATTATCTAACTATAAAGGAAATATCGGAAGAGCTTTCAAATCGTCTGATAAAAATATTTGTCCGTAACGCTGAAGAAAAAAGACCGGTGTTGGGAGATAATAAAAAATTTCAGACCGACCCGCATTTCAAGGATTATATTCTTTTCAATGAATATTTCCACGGAGATAATGGCAAAGGTCTTGGCGCTTCTCATCAAACAGGATGGACAGGATTGATTGCAAAGCTGATTCAACCGAGAGAATAAATTTATTAGGTGGTATGAATTGCAAAAATTATGAATAAGATAAATACCAATTTTATTAAGCGAACCATTCTTTTAATCTGGGCGCTGTGGGCACTGTTTGTTACTTTGAGTAATATCTTCGACGGCTTAAAGACGATCGGAATTCTATCAGAAAATTTTAGGTTCGTATCTGGAAATTTCGGTTACATTCAGGCAGCAACTCAAATCTATTATTTCCCGGTATGGCTGAATGCGGTTTTATTCATACTGGTTATTCTCTGGGAAGGGATGATGTGTGTTCTTTTCCTCAAGGCATTCATCAAATTTGAAGAAGGTAACAACCAATCGATGCTGCCACCTTTTTTAGCAGGAATAATTTTATTCGGCGGTTTTCTAGTAATGGATGAATTACTTATTACATACGACAGACTAGGAACGATCGAACAAAGTCATCTTGGATTTCTAGTTGGCTTTATAGTTTCACTTTTACTTGTTCGAAACTTAAATTGAAAGAATAAAGTTTGATTTTTGTCTTAGTATAATTAAGTTTGGCTGGATTAATTAACCGGGGCATTTATGAAGAAGAAAATTACTTTTTACGAAACACATAAGGTTACTTCAATACAGGATATGCTGATTCAATCAGCATCGAAGTACCAAAATAAAATTGCACTTGAAGACCTGGCAGATACTCCTATAAAAAAGGTTACGTACAGCCAGCTTCTTGAAAAAATTTTGAAGTTCGGCAATGCTTTAAAGCAGCTTGGTATTAAAGAACGAACGCATATTGCTGTTATTGGGGAGAACAGGGTTCAGTGGGCAATAACTTACCTTACTTCGATGGCTTTTAACTTTGTTATTGTACCGATAGATAAGAATCTTAACATCAATGAAATTTTAAATATTATTCATGAATCTGAATCCGAAGCCATCGTTTTTTCGGAATCATTTGAATCCACATTCAGAGATAGGATGACCTCACTTAAAAAGCTGAAATATTACATCAGCATGGATCAGACTTCTTCAAAAGATGGCGTTTATTCGATGGTTGAGATGATTAACTCTTCAGGCAGTGTGAATTTAAATGAACTGCCGGAGATACATCCGGACAATTTAGCAGAAATCATCTTTACTTCAGGTTCGCTTGGCAGAGCAAAAGGTGTAATGCTAAGCCAGAAAAATTTAGCTTCTAATTTGATGGCGATGACAAGCTTAATTGAAATCGGACCAAGCGATAAGTTCCTTTCGGTATTGCCAATCCATCATAAATACGAATGCACATGCGGATTGCTATGCCCTTTATATTCTGGTGGATCTGCCCATTATGCCCGCTCATTGAAAACAGTGGTAGACGATTTGCAAAATGTAAAGGCAACTATTCTTCTTGGAGTTCCACTGTTATTTGATAAAATGTTTAAGAGGATTTATAAAACTATTCAGGAAGATAAAATAAAATCCAAGGTGGTTCCTCCGCTTATTAAAATTACAAATATTATATCAGCAGTCGGATGGAAAAGTTTTAAGAAAAAAGTTTTCAAAGAGCTTCATGAAAAGTTCGGCGGCTCAATAAGAATATTTATTGCCGGCGGCGCAGCTCCAGATCCTAAGGTTGCTAAAGGACTGAGGGAATTCGGTTTTAATTTTGTCCAGGGCTATGGTTTAACGGAGACTTCGCCTATCCTTGCATTGAATCAATTAGAAAATTTTAAAGACAACGCTGCAGGTATTCCTCTCCCAAATGTTGAAATTAAAATTAACAATCCATCTTCTGATGGAGTTGGAGAAATCTATGCTAAAGGACCGAATGTAATGCTTGGCTATTTTAAAAATGAAAACCTTACGACAGATGCTTTTGAAAACGGCTGGTTCAAAACCGGCGACTTAGGCTTCTTTGATGAAGACGGCTTTCTTCACATTAGCGGCAGACAAAAAAACATGATACTTTCCAAGAATGGTGAAAATGTTTTCCCCGAAGAGATTGAAGATTTGTTGAACCGTAGTACTTATGTGCTTGAATCGCTTGTTTACGGTGAAAAGCACGAGAAGCATGATGAAATAATTGCGGCGCAAATAGTCGTAGATGCCGAATCACTAATTGAATATTCTGAAGTAAATAACGTGAAAA
Organism: Bacteroidota bacterium; assembly: GCA_021815405.1. Taxonomy (GTDB): domain Bacteria; phylum Bacteroidota; class Ignavibacteria; order Ignavibacteriales; family Ignavibacteriaceae; genus FEN-1297. The sequence continues at coordinate 62,510 of JAKAGV010000020.1, read as the reverse complement.
TTACGGATGAGCTGATTAATAAAATAGTCGGGAACGTAATAAAGGAAGTCAATAAAGAGCTGCCTGTTTATAAGCAGATTAAAAAATATTATGTGCGCGATAAAGAGTTTGAGAAAACGACAACGCAGAAAATTAAGAGGTACATGGTTGAGTCGCCTGTTAATAGTTCGGGTATTGATGCCTAGCTCTCATAAATTAAACCCGATCTGTTAACTAAATCTGCTTAGGAGATTTTTTAATTTAGAGAAGACTTCTGAATAGGTAAAATTCGGAGAGCTTACATTGTAATTGGTGTACAAAACAGATTTTACTTAGTCGAATTAGATTTATGTTTTATTATAAAATAGAAAATTAGAAGAGTTAGAATCGCTGCTATTGAAATAATGATTACGCGATGATCAACCGCGTAAAGAACACTTTTCCAATGAATGCCAAAGTAATACCCGAGCAAGATAAACGTTGCAGTCCATATAAATCCGCCAGTATAAGAGAATAGTGCAAACTCCCACATTTGAAGTTCAGAAGCACCCGCGAGTATTGCGACGACATGCCTTACTCCAGGAATAAAGTATCCGAGTAATAGTGTCCACCTGCCTATTTTCTCAAACCAATCATGCGCTTTCTGAAGTCTTGCTTCTGTTATGTGAATAAAGTGACCGTACTTAAGTAGAATATGATGACCGAATGTACTTCCAATTGCATAACTAATTGAGATGCCGGTAATACTCCCAAGGTACGCTGCAATAAAAGTTGGGATGATATGCAGCTCGCCTCTGGAGACAAGAAAACCGGATAATGCAAGCAAAGTCTCATCTGGTACAGGCAATCCAACAATACCAAACATTAGTAATGTAAAAATTCCAAAATAGCCGTAATGTGTTATTAGGTGGTGGAGTGTTTCCATTAAGAAATAAAAATGATATTAAATAAATTTAACAATTCTTCTCTTGTAAAAGGATTAGAAAGATAATAATCAAATCCATCGGAAAGAAATTTTTACAATTACTGGATTTGAATATCTAAGTAAGGAAAAATTTTATCTTAACCAACTGAAGTTACGAAAAATAATGTTTTTGTCATTCCGAACTTGTTCCAGATTCTCCTTTTTGCACCGTTTTTAGATGCTGAAACAAGTTCAGAATGACATTTTAATGTTCTTGCGTAACTTCAATTAATAAACTATTCCAATGCTTTTGGTTCGGAGATTTAATAGTTCATTCATATATTTGTCAGATTAAAGAAATGTTTTATTCTATAAAGGTTGATATTTAAATGAAAAGATTATCAGTTCTAATATTATTAATTGTATTTGGTCTTGTCGCGTGCAAGAAGAAGGAAGAGACAAAAATACCGGCAAATCTTCCCGCCGGTACTCATGCTGTAAAAGTAATAGAGCATAAGGATGTTCCAAGCTATACTTATCTTAAGGTAAGCGAAAACGGCAATGAATTTTGGATAGCCGGACCGCAGGTAAAAGTTGAAGACGGCGAAGTTGTTTTTTATTCTCAGGCAATGGAAATGAAAAACTTTCACAGCGAAACATTGAACAAGACTTTTCCAACTATTTATTTTGTTCAAAGTATTACACAAAGTCCTCAGGCGGAGTCGCTTTCAAGCGTTCACCAGCAGGCAGCAAATTCACCAAAAGAGCAAATTACAATTGAGCCTTTGAAAGGCGGAAAAACAATTGCCGAGATTTATTCCCAGAAAAATAAACTTGAAGGAAAGACAGTTACAATAAGAGGTAAGGTAGTAAAGTATAATGCCGGCATTATGGGAAGGAACTGGATTCACATTCAGGATGGAACCGAATCCGGCAGCAATTATGATTTGCTCGTTACAAGTAATGATGCAACAGAACTTGGCAAGGTTGTAACCGTCCAAGGCATAGTAGCTTTGAATAAGGATTTCGGTGCAGGGTATTCATATCCGGTTATGCTGGAAAACGCTAAAGTTAAAAACGAGTAAGTAATTTACCTTACTCAATATTTATTCATGGAATATTGGAGTAATAGAGTAAATGAAAGTATTTCAATACTCTGTTATTCCATTTTTCCCAAAAGCTGCGTAATGCAAACAAATGATTTTGTAAAAAATAATGTTAATTGACAGCTAAAAAATTAAAAAAAATTTTAATAGGTTATTGACTTTAAATAAGTTTTTTAGCACGTTAACACTGTAATTTTAAAGAAATGGGTTTTTTAGAAATTACACTCTATAAACAAGAAATTGTTTTTTGAAAAAGCATAGGGCAATTTTTTTAACGGAACTATTTATTAGTCTCTAATTTAAATTAATAAGAGTTTTCCGGAAGGTATACTTATATAGGAGTATGCTTTTAAGAATATCTATTAATAAGAGGTCGTTAAAAAAATTAGTAAAGGGAAAGGGTAGCCATGCTTAAAATCAAATAATCATTTATCCACAAGGTTGCTTTCAAATTATTGAAATCCCGCTGCTGATTTTTACCTCGAAGTATTAGGATTCTAATCTCGTTTAAAACAATAATTAAAATAACAATCTTGGAGAGAGAGTATGATTAGAACTTTTACAATTTCACTTGTCTTGAAATTTCCTCTTGCATTTATACAAAGTTGAATAATAAAACTAAACGAAACCTGTAATGTTTTATTATGCATCATTGGTTTCCTATCTATTTAAAATTAATTAATCATTCAAGGAGGTTATATGAGAAAAGCTGATAAAAATAAGCTTTGGATCATAGTTGGTATCAGCTTATTATTTTTCTTAGCCGGTTGCGTTGATACTGGAGTACAGGTTATTCCTAGTACAATAGACTTTACCAGCCAAGTTAAGATAGTAAATTTAGCAGCCGGAATGGGTACGGCTAATATTACAATGAAAACCGAATCCCAAAAAACGATTTCGTTCAGTGCAATCGCATTTGGGAATACGAGCTCGTTGACAACAGTACCATCAGGTTCGGCAAAACTATATATCACTTATACAACAGGCGGTCCCGATACAATTCAAGTCTTGGCACAGACATATTATAAAATGAATTATTTTCTTATCTCAGCAGATGGGAAAAAAGGATCGATAGTGCCAACTTTGAGTAGATATATTCAGTCTGCGGGAGATACAACTATTTATAAAAAGGGAATTGCCCAGATATCTTTTTTTAACGGCTCTCCGGATGGTTCACTTACTTCGGTAAGTGCAGTTTCAGGGAGTGACACTTCCGCAATTGCATTAGCATCTTCGTTAGCATTAGGAGAGGGTTCAAGTTCATTTGTAGAACTAAACCCGGGTAATTATACATTTATACTAACAGCCTCTGATGGTAACACTGAGACAAAGACTACCGTAACTGCAAATCTTAGTGAAAAAAACAGATATACAGTAATTGTATATGATAAGTTAGGCAGTTTAAAGAGTACAGTATTAACCGACGATTAAAAAAAGTTTAAAAATTACGGAGGAAAAATATGTTTCGAAAAATATTTACAATAATTGTTTTATTCTCCCTGGTCGGTTCGATTGCTATTGCCCAAACTACCGGTAGAATTATTGGAAAAGTAGTTGATGGGCAAACCGGAGAAGTACTAATTGGCGCAAACGTTATTGTCGTAGGTACTTCTTTAGGTGCTGCTACCGATGTTAGCGGAGAATTTTTAATTTCTCAGATTCCACCAGGACAATATAATTTACGTGCAACATATATTGGATATCAAGATGTTCTTATTAGAGGTATTAATGTTATTGCAGGTTTGACACAAACCGAAACCTTTCACTTATTACCTTCTGCAATAGCAACAAAAGAAGTTGTTGTTGTTTCTCAAAGACCATTAATTCAAAAGAGTGCAACGAACGCAATCAGAGTTGTTAATTCTGAAGATTTGGAATCACTACCTGTAAGAGCTTTAAATGATGTAATTGCCTTACAGCCCGGAGTTGTTCGCCAAAATGGAGTTACTTACATAAGAGGTAGCAGGGCAGATGAAACCGGATATGTATTGGAAGGAGCAGACGTAAAGAACTTCATCAGCAGTAATGGTGGATCAATAGTTAACGTAACACCGGATGCCTTGCAGGAAGTTATTGTACAGGCAGGCGGTTATACTGCTGAATTTGGGAATGCAAATGCAGGTTTGGTTCAGGAGGATTTTAAGACTGGAACCGATCAATATAAATTTTCACTTAGAGCCGAAACAGATAATTTCGGGAATTATCCTGGTAATAAATTTTTAGGTACATACTCCTACGGTTATTCCGATTACGTGTTCACGATCAGTGGTCCCGTAGTTACGAATAAGCTGAAATTATTTTTGTCCGGTGAAAATTATTTTGTTAGAGACTATACCCCAATGTTCTTCTATGGAAATCCGGCATCATTTTCAGACGGTGCCTTGTTGGATACTACGAGAATATATGACACAGGAGCATTAGGCGGCAGTACAAACGATTCTCAGATACTAACATGGGAAGGCGGAAACATTGGTGGAAGAATGCAAAACCGGTATACACTCAACGGTACAGCATTACTTGATATGAAACCTTTGCTTATAAGATTAGCCGGTGCTTTTACTTTTCAGAAACAAAGGTCAAATGGTCCATATATTATAAATATGTTTGATCTTCAAAGACTTCAAATGTTAGATAACAATGACTTGATGTTGAACTTGAAGGGAACATACTTTTTAGCTTCTAATAGTTATATAGAAGCAAATATTAATTACTTAGATAGACGGGCTAAATCTTACGATCCCTATTTTACTGATAATTATCTAGCTTACAGCGACAGTTTAGCTGCATCGAAATATGGTTGGCAATATCAGAATTATACATCGGGTCCTTCTAGCTATGATTTTTACGGGTTTCCGTTTTCCAGACCAGGTGCTCAATTAACCGATTATGCTAAGAGCCATTGGAATAATATCGGTGCTTCATTAGCATTTACTACACAAGTAGGAAAAAATGAGCTCAAGGCTGGTGGTTCTTACCAGCGTTGGACAATCCGTAATTACGGCGTTGCAAATGCCGGCTCGATGTTAAATGGACTTATGAATAATCCTGCAATTGCGGCTAATGCTGATTCATTATCTTATTACTTACAAAGTTCGGATTTCCGTTCATTCAACAATTATGGCTTTGATTTATTTGGTAATGAAACAGATAGTTCACCTTTTGCACCAAAACATCCAACCTTTGCATCCGGTTATGTACAAGATAGGATTGAGGTAAGTGATTTAATTATTAATGCAGGATTGCGTTTTGATTATATCGATATGGATAGTTGGAAATTTGTAAATCCGGCTGATCCAAATTATAATAATACCACAAAATTAATCCCAAGTTCGTCAATTGAGAAGGGAAATACTTATAGTTATGTATCACCTAGACTTGGATTTTCATTCCCTGTAACAGATAAAACTGTTTTCCATTTACAGTACGGTAAATTTGTGCAGGCTCCAGCATTAGACAATGCTTATGCAGGAATTCTTTCGATAGTAAGCCAGTTGAAAGCTAGTTATGCATTTGTTAATCCGACTGCTTACAACCCGGAACCAGTGAGAACAACACAATACGAAGTTGGTTTTACGCAGGAAGTAACTGACTTTGCTGCATTAGATGTTACTGCTTTTTATAAAGATATAAAAGGTCAATTGCAGTATTATTTCCAGCCTACAATTGCCGGATCAGTTGTTTCACCTAATTATCCTACCCTTGCTAACCAGGATTTTTCAACGAACACAGGAATTGAATTTAATCTTAGGCTTAGAAGGATAGAAAGAGTAAGGGCTGAAATTAATTATACATATTCTAATGCGAAAGGTACGAATTCATTTTTTAACAGTGGATTCGGATCAGTACAAGTAAATAATGAAGTTCCTACCATTATATCTCCGTTAGATTATGATCAGGCTCATCGTGGTTCAATTATGATAGATTATAGATTCGGGAAAGATGATGGTGGTCCTATACTTCAACAACTTGGATTGAACCTATTATTTTCATTTAACAGTGGTCACCCCTTCACGCTTGCACAGTTTGTAGGATTGGGACAAAATTCAGCTTGGACCGGCGGTATAATTGGAGCAGATACGAGGGAAAGAAGACCCGATGGTCCAGTAAATTCAGCTACAACTCCTTGGGTTTACCAGTTAGACTTACGCATCGATAAGATAGTTACAATCTTTAATTATGATTTTAACTTCTACGTTTATGTTCAAAATCTACTTGATACAAAGAACATAATAAATGTATATGAGAAAACTGGAAATGCCTATGACGATGCATTCTTGGCTTCTTCTGATGCACAATCTATTATTTCCAAGCCGAGGTTTACTCAACGATTTGTTGATTTATACAGAGCACTAAATCTAGGTAACAGGCAAGCCGCAGAATATCAGAAAGGTCTTGATATGTTTGGTACACCAAGGCAACTGCGAGCCGGCGTTTTGGTTAATTTTTAATTAGGAAGAATTTTAAGGTTACCTCATGAAAAATAAAATATTGTGGAGGTCTTTTAATATGAGAAAATTTTATATAGTAAGTACACTTTTATTTCTGTCGTTTCTTTTAATCGTGCCTGCTAATATAATGGCAAAAGGAAATGGTAAAAATAAGAGTTCAAAAAATACAAACATCCGGAAAGTAACAGCCGATCCCGACAACACTATTCTGGATATTAGTAATATTACAAGCTGGATCAGTAGCGCAGGCTTCATGCAGCCACTAGTCGGTTCTTCTTGGAATGGAACATTTCCCAAAGGTACAGATGGGGTGATTTATCAAGAAGGAATCGTATGGGGTGGCTTAGTGCATGATGGTGGTGCTCAAATCGTTAGAGTTGGAGGTAATACTTATTCTAATGGTACAACCGGCATTACAAGAATTTTTAGAGTTAGACCAGATTATGCTAATGGTGATCTTACAGATGACGCGTCCAACTTTTTTATGGAACCATTAGCGCAGGTTACTTCAGCACAAATTGATGAAATCAGAGCTCAATATGCTAAAGATTGGCAGGAATGGCCTGCTAACTTAGGTGCACCGTATCAGGATGTAAATAATGACGGCAAATATGATCCTAATGTTGATATTCCTGGAATCCCAGGGGCATCTCAAACTATCTGGCTTTCCTTTGACGACCGTAATTCAGTTGATATTTACGGATCTCAACCAATTGGAATGAAAGTCATCGAAACCTTATGGGGATATGCCGTTTCCGGTCCATTGGCAAGTGTTACATTTAGGAAAGTTGACTTGATTTATACAGGAACTGCGAATTCTATTCCAAATTCTACTATAGACAGCATGTATATTACACAATGGGCTGATCCTGATGTTGGAAATTCTACGGATGATTATGCAGGCTGCGATACAGCTTTAAATTTAGGATATGCATATAATTCTACAGCAACTGATGTAGATTATGCTGCGTTGGGTTTAGCAGTACCTGCGGTAGGATACGATTTCTTGCAAGGGGTTTCTCAATATACAGGAAATCAAAGTGATAGTGCAATGTTCAATCTGCAATGGAGAAAAGGTTACAAATATGTCAATGCCAAACCCATGAGCGGCTTCGAGTATTTTGCTGCCGGCGGTACGTGGGAAGACCCTGATTTAAGTGTTTATAATGGTTCACTTCAGTGGTATAATTTACAAAGAGGATCATTACCAAGACCAACATATCCAACATTTACTGCTTTCCCGTCAAATGTTGCAGACTATACACCAGATGGAACTTTTCTAGTAGATGGTGATCCTGTTCAAGGTACCGGAAAACTTGACGGTTCTGTGGATGCATCAGGGGATAGAAGAATTATGGTTAATAACGGTCCATTTACTATGAAGCTTGGCGATACTGTAGAAGTTGTTGTTGCATTAGTAGGTGGTGAAGGTAGTAATAATATCTCCAGCGTTGCCGTTCTAAAATATAATGATTCATTTGCACAGTTTGCATTTGACCGATTGTTCAGTATACCTCAAATTCAGAAGGTTGATGCACAAGCGGTTGCGTCAGATAATAAGATTGTATTGGATTGGGGAGAAAATAGTACAAGAATTAATGAACTTGAAAATCAAGATCATGCTGGTTATTCGTTTGAAGGATATAACGTTTATCAGTTACCTACTGCATCTTCATCTTTATCGGATGGTTATTTGGTAGCTACATATGATAAAGTAGATCTGGTTAAGGTAATTTTCGATAATGTCTTCGACCCAAGCACTGGATTTGTTGTTAATAAGCCTGTTATTTTCGGAGGCGACTTTGGTATAAAAAGATCTATTACTATAACTCAGGATTATTTAAAAGGTACCCCGCTAAGAAATGGACAATATTACTACTATGCCGTTACAGCATATGCATATTCTGATGCACCGGGAGTAGCTTTTCATGCATTGGAATCTCAACCAACGATTCTTAGTGTTATACCACATTCAGCCGACCCTGGAGTTATAAGTCCGGAAATCGGAAATGTCTCAAGTAAATTAGTTCAACATATTGGAACTGCCGATGCCTCGGTTAATGTACAAGTAATTGATCCATCGAAAGTAACGGGAAATCAATATCAAATCTCTTTCCATAATGAAACTTATTCACTTGGTTCGGATGGTAAATGGACTGACGTGACCGCAGCAAGTAAGAGAATGGGAAAGGTAAGAGATCTTACCGGATCCTCATTAACTTCCGCTGCTGCCTGGAGTGAGAAAAAAGGTTCGGTGGATTTACATTATACTGTAGATGTAGTTTCTCCTAATTATGATTATTGCGATGGAGTTGAAATTCAATTACCGGCAGGAGTTGTAATTGATTCTGCTTATGAACCGATAAGCAACATGGATGGTTCTAGCATTCCATATACATATGATCCAACAACAAATACATTATTTTATAGTGTTGTCAATAAGGATTCATTGATAAGCGGTGATTCTACAAATCGAACTGGTGGCGGTGTTTTTGCCGGTGGAGAAGATATTTTAATTATTGCGCACAATATTGGCTTACCATTTATTACCAAGTATCATATGTATGATGATAACTGGGGTGCAACTTACGTGGATTCAGCTAATGGATTTCCAACTGGGCAGCTTGTCGATATAGCTGGTTCTGATACATTAAAGAGCATTGCAAATAAAATCATTGTGCAACACCAGTGGAATGTGAAGGATTTAACAACCGGTAACAACGTCCTCCAAAATCAAACGATTTACAATGGGATAGATTTATATGCTCCTGAATTATATTTCTCGCAAACCGGACTATATGGTCCTGGCGGGTCAACGGGAAATAGTAATCAAAATGTAGGGGTTGGTGCAAATGCTATATTTGATGGAATTCAAGTAGCCGTCAACGGCAGTTACGTCGCACCTACAACCTTAGGTGCAGTTTATGTGAATGGTTCAAAATTGACTCACTCCTCCTCAGGTTACTATTACAATAGTAATTACATTGTAACGGACTTTACCTATTTTGGATATGCCGATGGTACAGCTGCTGGAGGTTCAATTGCAGCATACGGTGGGGCAGGCGGAACTACCGATGTTAGCCAATTACAGCAAGACTATGAAATAAGATGGACAGGAGTATTAGGGGATACTGTTGTTAATGGTTCGCAAATTCAAATTACAAAATCAGGTGGCTCATATGCAACCTTATTTGGAGCTAGTGGTTATAAACTTGCTAATCATCCATTAAATCCGAATCCAGGTTCAAACGCACCTTTCTTGATTAGAATTCCGTTTGAAGTATGGAATATTGATAAGAACGAACAAATTAATCTATTGGTTTGGGATCGTTCCAGCAATCCGGCAAATCCTGGATTTATGGTATGGAATACAAAAAGCAGAACATATGTCTGGGCGGTTAATACTAAATATAGTACAACTGTTATTAATCCTGCATCTAAAGTTGTTGCCGATAGTGCAACATGGAATTGGGTATTTTATCAATCAACATTCACTACTGGTGATGTAGTAAAGATAACTTACAACAATCCACTTCAAGTAGGAAAAGATACATTTGCATTTACAATTCCAAAGTCGCAATATTCAAGTAATAAAGCGCAGCAAGATGTAACAAAAATAAATGTTTTCCCAAATCCATATTATGGATATCAAGACAGAGAAACTTCGAGAGCGGGCAAATATGTTACATTTAGTCATCTTCCAAACAGAGCAATTATCAGGATATTTGACTTATCAGGTGTTTTGGTAAGAACCATTAATAAAAACGATAACACTTCACAGTTTGTAACATGGAATTTACAGAATGATAATAATTATCCGGTTGCAAGTGGAATTTATGTCGTGTACATCGATATGCCTGATTTAGGTACGACTAAAATCTTGAAGTTGGCGGTACTTATGGAAGAGCAGATATTAAATGTGTATTAGCATTTGTTTGGGCATCCCGGTTTTTCGGGGTGCCTCTTATAAAATAAAATTTTATATCGGAGGAAATTATGATTCAAATTAAAAAACTTTTACTGACCATTATAATATCTGCCTGCATTGCGATGGAAGCATTTGGTGGTGGTCAAAACCGTGCGGGAACAAATGCCGCACCAGAATTAATGATACCTGTTGGAAGTAGATACTTAGCTATGGGCAGTTCGAATGTAGCTACAGTATATGGTCTGGAAGCAATTTACTGGAATCCTGCAGGAGTCGATCTTAGTACTTCTAATGCAAATGCTCTATTTTCTTACAGAAATTATTTCGCAGATATGAGCATGAGCTATGTTGCAGTAAGCGGCAGACTGGGTGAAATAGGGTCAGTAGGTTTATCTTTCAGATCCTTAAATATCGGGACTATAAATGTAACAACCTTAGATCAACCTGATGGTACCGGTGAAATTATTTCACCTTCATATTTTGTTATGGGCCTTACTTATTCAAAGCAGCTAACAGACCGCATATCCATTGGTGTTAATGCAAATCTTATTAGTGAAAGTTGGGCAAGAGTAAGCGCAACCGGTTTTTCATTTGATGCCGGTGTTGAATATACTGGCTTACTCGAAGTTCCAACCTTAGCATTAGGAGTTGTAGTGAAAAACCTGGGAGCCTCAATGAAGTACGGAGGGAACGGTCTATGGGTAAAAGCGAACGATCCAGCAAGTGATAGGGGACCGACATATTTAGAAATTGGTCCTCAAGCATCTGAACTTCCTTCTCAAATTTCTCTTGGATTATCATATACAAGGACTTTAAATGAAGATAATAAGCTAGCTGTTTCAGGTACTTTCGTAAATAATAATTATACTTATGATAATTACAATTTCGGCTTGGAGTATTCATATAAAGATATATTGTATCTACGAGGCGGTTATTTATTTACTCCACAGTCTACCACCAATAATCCGAATATTTATCAGGGCTTCGCTGCTGGTATTGGATTAAATCTCAGTAAGTTTAGTGGAATGGATATAAATTTTGATTATGCATACGTTCCGGTTAAATATTTTACTGCAGATAATTCATTTACTATTAGAATCGGTTTTTAAGTAGCCAAGTTCATCCCTGGAGCCGTGCATTCATCTTTTTATGCTTGTGCATAAGAAGTCGGTGCACGGTTTTTTTTGTCATTAAAATAACCTTAGTTTGAAATCTTTGTAATTAGATTGAATGCAAAATGGAAAAGAAATTTCTATGCATAGCGCAAAGCCATGCCATCCGACTTTATCCAGCGTTCTATCTTAGTTGTTTACTAATTGGCTTAAGTTTATGAAGTATAAAATGTTTAGAAACGTTTATATCTTAACTGGTAGTTTCCTAGATTAATATTTGCAGATATATTGTATTTGCCCTTTCCTTCCTCTTGAATATCTAATCCTGCTCGCTTAATTTTTCTTTGATAATATCTTAATTAAATTTAAAAATAAAAGTAAGTGATGAGAAAGCCGATCTCAAAAATTTTCATCATATTAATAATAATAGTTTTATTACCTGCAATAATATTTTCAGCTTACGAGATAAGCTCGTTAAATGAAAATGAAAAGGCAATTGACAGCTTATATAATAATCAGCTTAAATCAACACTCCGTTCAATAAACAGGTACTCTCTTGATGTGGTTAATAGTTGGATGCAGAGGATAAATATTTTAATTGCGGAAGAAGAGCCGGATAATAGACTTAGTAAAAATAAAGCGCTGCAGCAATATGTAAATGTAAACTCAAATATCAGTTTTATTTTCACCGGGCGTCTTTCGAATCATCCGGATATATTTTTTTATGCGCCTGATAAAAAACCGCTGGGTAAATTCGTAAGAGATTCTATATTAAAAGTTATAAAGACAAATGATCTAAAAATCAAAAAACTCTTAGCTTCAGATCAGACAGAATTGACAATTTCTGAAAGCCTTGAGGCAAGCTTTGATGATGCCGCCGGAGTGATTTTATTTCCGATTAACTATACAAGCGACGATAATGATTTTTGCGGCATTGTAATAAATCCGAAATTATTCTTGATAAAAATACTGGAGCCTCAAATTGATTTAGCTGTACAGAAAGATTTTATCGTTAGTATTATAAAAAATAAAACCGGGGAAAATATTTACTCTACCGGCTCTAATGGTTATACTGAAATTCATCAAAAGCAAAAATTATTATTACTGCCGCGGTATTCAATAGGAATAGTGCTTAAAGGACAAACTATTTCCAATCTAGTTAAGCAGCGGACGAATAGAACTTTAATACTAATCTTTCTTGTTGATTTATTACTTTTGATCGGATTATGGTACGCTATTAAAAATATCAAAACGGAAATGGAGCTTACCAGGATTAAAGCAGAATTCATAGCAAACGTTTCTCATGAACTAAGAACGCCGCTTTCGTTAATTAGTCTGTTTGCTGAAACCCTGGTGCTTGGCAGAGCGCCGACATCTGAAAAACAAAAAGAGTATCAGAAAATTATATTAGAAGAAACTGGAAGGCTGAGCAGAATTGTAAATAAAATTTTAAGCTTCTATGAAATAGAAGGGCACAAGAAAGGCTATAATTTTAAACCGACAGATTTAAATTCAATTGCTATGAAAGTTATGGATAATTATAATTATCAATTAGAAAATGCCGGCTTCACTTGTAAATTGAAGCTGTGTGAGAACATTCCCAAGATAAACGGCGATGGTGAATCGTTAACGGAGGCTCTGATAAACCTGGTTGATAATTCTATGAAGTACAGTAAAGATAAAAAAGAAGTTGAAATTGAGACCGGCTCAACCGGCAATTTGGTTTTTATAAAAGTAAAAGACTTCGGAATAGGAATGTCAGCACAAAGTCTGAAAAAAATATTTGATAAATTTTACCGCGTTCAAAATGGACTTGTTCATGAAACTAAAGGTGCAGGCTTAGGGCTGTCAATTGTTAAAAGTATTGTCGATGCCCATAAAGGCGAAATAAATGTTCAGAGCACTGAAGGCGAAGGAAGCTGCTTTGAATTAAAATTTAAAGGAATATAAATGATTCGAATATTAATAGTTGAAGATGAGCCGCAAATGGTTACCGGCTTAAAAGATAATTTTGAGATTGAAGGCTATCAAGTTGATGTAGCCAAAGATGGTGAATCCGGATTGAAAAAAATTCTTGATGGAAATTACGATATGGTTATCCTTGACGTAATGCTTCCGAATCTTTCCGGCTTTGAGGTTTGTAAAACGGTAAGAAAAAAAGGAGACAGCACTCCGATTATTCTTCTTACTGCACGCGGTGAAGAGATTGATAAAGTGCTCGGTCTTGAACTCGGTGCAGATGACTACATAACAAAACCTTTTAGTATTAGGGAACTCATTGCTCGTATTAAAGCTGTTTTGCGGCGCAGAGAAGATTCTGAATTATTTAAAAGCAAATCTAAATCTGTAACTATTGGTAAACTTGAAGTGAATTTTTCAGCGTACAATGCGTTCGATAATTCCGGTCAAGTGGAGATGTCGCATAAGGAATTTGAGATACTAAATTTTCTTTGGAGTAAACGTAACACAACTGTCAGCCGCGATGAGATATTAAGAATAATCTGGGGCTTTGAAGAAAGCCCTACGACAAGAACGGTAGATAATTTTATTGTTAAGCTTAGACAAAAGATAGAAACTAATCCTAATAAACCACAGACTATTTTAACTGTACATGGAATTGGGTACAAGCTAATAGGCTAAACATGAATGACTAATTTGGGAAATGGAATATTGGATTTACAATATCCCATTATTCCAATACTCCATCTATGTCAATGCCTCTTTAATTTTTTTAAAAATATTTTCAACTTGACTTCTTAATGAATGTCTAACCTCCAGCACTGATTCTTCCGCACAGTAGAATATATTCTGCCCATTTGTCTTCCAAATCAACTAAAATCATGCCGTGACAATTTTTTACAACTCATTACGTTGTAATGACACTGGGAAATCAATTACTTTCTATTTTTTTCGCACAGATTAAAACTAAATAGTCAATTTTGTCAAAAACAAAAGATCGATTAGGTAAAAATAATTTGAACGTAGAAAAGGAAAACTTTTCAAATAAAACCGGTATTTGGTGCAAAACAACAGTTAACCGTTTTACATCATGTAATAACTTTACTGAGAGCAAAAAAAACTGCGCTAAGATTGGAGAGAGAGAATGAAAAAAAATTATACAGCCTTTAATTCCTTTTTAAAATACCTCTCCTTTTTAAGTAACTAAGAAATTTAAAAACCTTTTAAATAATTGTCGTACTCGGCAGATTAAACCATTTTAAATTAATTCACTTAAGGAGGTTATATGAACTACAATAGATATACCGGATTAAAATTCCCTTCAGCCGGTATTCATCTGATTAAAAAACTCACCGAAGATTTTAATAAAGTTTAATAATTAATGGAGAAAAATCATGTTCCGAAAATTTTTTACCTTAATAATTTGCGCCTTACTGGTTGTTCCTTTTACTGTTGCCCAAACAACCGGTAGAATCACTGGTAAGGTTGTTGATCTGCAGACAGGTGAGCCATTAGTTGGAGCCAACATTCTAGTGGTTGGAACCACTTTCGGTGCTGCTACAGATGTTAATGGAGATTACACGATTAGCCACTTAGATCCCGGAGTATACTCCCTAAAGGCTTCTTATGTTGGTTACAAATCGGTTACCCTTACAAATTTGCGTGTCAATGCTGCATTAGCATCTCAAGCTAATTTTAGATTGCCTTCTCAAGGCGTATCGGTAGGCGAAGTTCAAGTAGTCGCACAAAGAGCCCTGGTAAATCCTAGCAACACAAACGCAATTAGAACAACAACAAATGAAGAAATTCAATCTTTACCTGTCCGAGGTGTTGATAACATCGTAGCACTAACGCCCGGCGTAGTAAAACAAGATAACGTAATCTATATAAGAGGCGGTCGCCAGGATGAAGTTGGATACTATTTGGAGGGTGCAAATATTACAAACCCGATGGCAAGCCTTAATAATGGAATGCATCATAGTGCGCAGCTAACATATATCCCCCAGGATGCTCTTGAAGAAATTCAAGTACAGGCTGGAGGTTATACGGCTGAATATGGCGGTGCTAATGCCGGTATAGTTAAGTCCGATCTGAAAACGGGCGGTACACAGTTAAAGGGTACATTGCAATATATTACTGATAACTGGACATTCAAGAATAGCAAAAACAGATATAATGGAGCTCAGAATCTTGGAACTTATTCTTACGGATACAATGATTTAGTTGCATCACTCAGCGGTCCATTAGCGGGAAATCATATTAAGCTTTATGGCTTGTTTGAAAATTTATCTCAACTGGATGCAAATCCAGTGTGGGGATTTAATGGATTCAACCTCGGTACTGTTGCAGACAGTATTACTCCAGGTGATAAATTAAATCTTAAATTCCCTGGCGGACCTGTTCCGGGCAACGGTTCTAACCAATATACCGGCGTAGCAACTTTAACGTTCGATTACAATCCTACAATTGTTAGAGCATTTGGTACTTATACTTCAAGCGTAGCAAGAGTAGGCGGTGGTATATATACCATGTTCGATAATAATCGCGTTCCGATTCAAGATAATCAAAACGGTGTCTTTGGATTAAAACTAACTCAACTGTTAAGTGCTAATTCGTTTATTGAAGCTAATGCAAGTTACGTTTTCAACCAGGGCAAAAATTATGATCCTCAGTTAGGAGATAATTTTGTTGCTTACGGCGACAGCGTTGCAAACACTCAAGCCGGTGTCCCTTGGTATAGAAGAGCATTGGAAAAACAATATGGTCGTTATATTACTCCTGTACCATATCAATTGTTCTCTACTTTTTCTTTCGCTGCACCAAATCAGGTTTTAGCTACTTACAGCAAATTTCAAAATACCAATTTGGACTTAAGTGCTGATTTCACTGATCAATTAAATAAAGCAAACTCTTTTAAGGTTGGAGGTGAACTCCAGCTTATGACAATTAGAAGCTATACCCCTGTTGCAGCCGGTCAAAATATTGCACAGCAGATAGCTTCAAATCCGGGTGAAACTTTAACTCAGATTTTAATAAAAGATGGTGTTAATAATTACGGTTATACTCCAACCGGTGATACTTACAGCGGCTCTTCAGATTATACCAACGGATCAATTGCACCGCATAGACCGGTTTTTGCAGGTGTTTACGTTCAGGATAGATTAGAATACAGAAACCTGATTGTTAATGCAGGTTTAAGATATGACTATATCAACACTGATAATTATACATTTGCAGATCCTTTACATCCAAACTTAGTTTATAATGCTACTACTTTAATGGTAACAAATCCAAACGGTTTGGTAAAAGATCCTGCATTTAGTTCATTAAGTCCTAGACTCGGATTTTCATTCCCGATTACTGATGCAACAGTTTTCCATGCGCAATACGGAAAATTTGTTCAGCAGCCGAGTTTAAATGATTTATATGCAAGTCCATACTTGATCGCTTTCTTTATAAATCCTAACACAGGATTTTTCAACCTAACTCCTACTGGCTTAAACTTAAGACCAACAAGAACAACCCAGTATGAAATCGGATTCACACAGCAGATTGGCGATATAGCTTCGGTTGATATTACAGCATATTATAAAGATATTTCAAACCAGGTTGTATTCGGTCAGCAGGGTGTTGATGCATCTACCGGTTGGAGACCATATCAGATATTAACAAACGGTGATTATGCAACTACTCAGGGTGTCGAAATAGCATTTAATATGAGAAGAACCGATAGATTTATGGTTAACGGATCGGTTTCTTACTCAAATGCTAGAGGTACCGGAGATAATCCTTATTCTGATGCTGGTGAATTTGGCGCAGCAGTTCAGAATGTAATTTACATTCCTCAATATATTGTTCCGCTATCATATAATCATTCATTAACCGGAAATCTGAACATAGATTACAGATTCGGTAAGGATGACGGTCCTTCTATACTTCATCAGTTTGGTGCATCATTACTGTTGACTTTCTCGAGCGGACATCCTTATACGCTTGGTTCTCTTACAACTCCTGGAACAAGCAATCCTAATACTACTACTATTGATACCAGGAATAGATTTGCAATTGAGCCGCTTAATTCATCCGTTACACCTTCAAACTTCGATGTGGACTTAAATATTGATAAGGCTGTAGACATTACAGATAAATTCTCGGCGGATATTTTTGTCCAGGTTATCAATCTCTTTAATACTCAAAATGTAGAAGATGTATTTTCAAATACTGGTTCTGCTTCTACTAATGCTTACTTAACAAATCCAAACCTTACTGGTTATAAGCAAATACAAAAGTACGGTCCTGAATATGCACAGGTTTATCAAGCTCTCAGCTACGAGTATTCGGGTTTGTACGGTGCTCCTCGTCAAATTAGGCTTGGAATTCGTTTAGAATACTGATAGATGATTTGGCAAGAATATAAATAAAATTTAGGAGTTTAAAATGAAGTTCAAAAACAATAAATCTAAATATATATTGATACTGAGCGTTGTCATTCTATTCTTTTTGCCTGCAGCTATCAGTGCAAGAGGGAATGGGAATAATAAACGAGCATTATCTAAAACAGCGGCAGGACAAGTAGGTACTGCCACGATGGATATAAATAATATTAATGCACTGCAGTCCAATGTGGGCTACAGTGATTATAACCCAAACTCAAACCTCGAAGGTACTGAGTTCCCCAAAGGAACCGGTAAGAACGATGTGTTTGAAGGAGGATTTTTATGGGGCGGTTTTGTTCCTAACGATCCTCAGGTAAGAGTAGGCGGCTCCGCTTACATTTCCGGCTTGCAGCCCGGACCTATTCAGTCAAACGGACAGCCTGCAGATCCAAGTGATCCTAGCTGGTCAATATATAGAGTCCGTCCGGATGTTTATCCAGGTGGTCCTGCTGTCGATCTCAGCGGCGATGCTGCTTCTACAAATTACTGGAATCCTTCCGCTCCGTTAACTGCTGATCAGATAAGACAGCAATATGAGCATGACTGGACATACTGGCCAGCCCACGGAAATCCAACTCCAGGTGTTCCTGATTTAGGTGCCCCATTTACAGATGTTAACCATGATGGTAAATATGAGCCCGGTATTGATATTCCTGGTGTTCCTGGTGCAGATCAGACTATATTTTATGTAGCTAATGATGAAAACCCAAGCTTAACCAATGGTCTATACGGTACTCAGCCGCTTGGTATTGAAATACATGTAACAATGTGGGCTTATGCTCAAACCGGTGCATTGGGAGATATGTATTTTAAGAAATGGCAAATCTTCAACAAAGGTTACCAGCATTATACTATCGATAGTATGTTCGTTTCGTACTGGACTGACGTTGATTTAGGTTTTGCCGGTGATGATCTTTATGGAAGCGATACAACTTTAAGTATGTGCTATTTTTATAATGGTCAACCAACCGATGCAGTTTATGCACCTCTTCCTCCTCCGGCAATCGGATTTGACTTCTTTGAAGGTCCAAAAGTCCCGGCTTCCCCTTCGGATTCCGCTATATTCAACGGACAAGTTATTTATGGGTATAAAAATCTTCCGATGACTGCATCATACTTCTTTGTTAACGGAGATGCAAATTTTGGAGATCCTCCGCAAGGTACTCCTTCGGGATCAACTCAATTCTATCATTTCTTTAATGGTGAATACGGATTATCCGGCTTACCATTTACAGATCCTACTACCGGTCAAGTTACAAAATTTGCCTTCCCGGGCGATCCTGTAACCGGTAAAGGCTGGATTGATGGTGTTACATTACCGCCAGGCGATAGAAGAGGCGGTATGGCTTCTGGTCCATTTACAATGGCTCCCGGCGATACTCAGGAAGTTGTTGTTGCTGAGATAAGTGCTGGTGCTGTACCAAGCGTTAACTATTTACAGGCAATTACACTTTTGAAGGAATATGATCAGACTGCGCAAAGTGCTTACAACCATTTCTTCAATTTGCCTGCAGCTCCGTCAGCTCCTTCTGTTACGGCTACTGCATTAAGCAACAAAGTAATTCTTAACTGGGGCAATAATGCAGCAAAAATAAAAGCTACGGAAACAACTATTATTCCCGACGCATTGGATGGCGGTAGTTATAAGTTTGAGGGATACAATGTTTACCAGCTTCCATATTATGGAGCTTCAAAAGATCAGGCAAAGTTAGTTGCTACTTTTGATGTTATTGACGGAATCACTTCAATACCTTATACAGATCCTGTAACAAGAACAGTTGAACCTAGCATTACAATACAAAGTGGTACTGACTCCGGTGTTCAAAGATACTTTGTAGATTCTATTGATGTATTTAACGGTAATAAGCCTCTTAATAACGGAACGCCTTATTACTTTGCTGTAACTGCTTATAGCTATAATCCTATTGGAGTTCCACAATCACTTGAAAATCCAATCTCGATTATGACAGTAGTTCCTCAAGGAACGCCTCCTGGAGTTTCTCAATCCAAGCAAGGTGCTGTTGCAAATTCAAATGTTGTCCATAGCGGACTTGCAAATGCATCAGCTAGTGTCAATATTGTAAATCCTTATCAAGTTACCGGTGATAAATACCAGGTGCTTTTCCATACCGAAACTTATTCACTAGGCTCTAATGCTGAATGGACAGATATAACCGCAGCAAGCAAGCGGATGGCTAAGATTAAGGATCTTACTGGTTCATCATTAACGTCTACAGGATCATGGGGTGAGGCAAAAGGAACTCTTGATCTGCATTATCTGGTTAATGTTGTCTCTCCTAACTATGATTACTGCGATGGAGTTAAAATAATTTTACCTGCAGGCTTAACTGTAGATACGATTTACGAACCTACCAGTAACAATGATGGTTCTCTTATACCTTATACTTATGATAAAGCAACAAACACGATATTCTTTAGTACTTTAAATCCGGATTCCTTGATGGGACCAGATACTGCTTACAGAAGTACGAATGGTATTTTTGCCGGTGGTGAAGACATTGCTATAACTGTTCATCCGGCTACTTTGCCAATAATAACTAAGTACACCATGTACGATGATAACTGGGGTGATAACAATGGTTATTATGGCGGTCTAATTGATGTTTCAGGTACCGATACTTTAGTTACAGTTGCTAACAAAATTGTTACTCAAAAGCAATGGGATGTTAAAGATGTAACAACTGGAACTACAGTTCTTGCTAACCAAACTATAATCGGCGGGCAAGATATTTATGCTCCTGAAGCATTCTTCCCGACTCATAGATTTAACGGACCTGGCGGTTCTTCCGGCAGCGCTACAGAGAATGTTGGTGCAAGCGCTAACGTAATATTTAGCGGTTTGCAGGTTGCTATTAACGGAAGTTATCAAGCTCCTACAACTATTGGTAAGATTGTACAAAATGTTGATCCGAATTCTAATTTCTCAATTACAGATTTTACAGATTTCGGATATGCTGATGGTACTGCTGCTACTTCACTTCCTCTCTATGGTGGTGCTGGCGGTGTAGCTTTATCAGATATAAATGATTTGCAGCAGGATTATGATTTAAGATGGACTGGAGTTACCGGTGATACCACAATTAACGGACACACAGTATTGATTACTAAGTCCGGCGGTTCTTATGCAACCATATTTGGTGCAAGTAACTACAAATTAGCTAATAATCCATTGAACCCGAATCCGGGAAGCAGCAAACCGTTCCTTATCAGAATTCCATTTGAAGTATGGAATATTGATAAAGGCGAACAGGTTAATCTATTGATGTACGATAGAAACTACGGCAAGACAAACGATCCTACAAAAGATGGATTTGAAGCCTGGAACGAAAATGATAGAGTTTACACTTGGGTTGTAAACACAAAATATGCTTATTCCGTAATTGATCCGACATCGGCTATAGTAAAAGATAGCGCAACATGGAACTGGGCGTTCTTCTCGTCAGTGTTCCATACTGGTGATGATATCAAGATTTACTATAACAATCCGATCCAGATGGGCAAGGATACATTTACATTCAATACGCAAAAGACTGATACATCATTGGCTCAGGCTAAGCTGGATGTTAATCAAATAAATGTATTCCCGAATCCATATTACGGTGTAAATTATCTCGAGACTACCAAGTATAGCAGATTTGTAACCTTTAGTCATCTGCCTACTTCGGCGACTATTAGAATATTCAACCTTGCCGGTACTATGATAAAAACTATAAATCATACTGGCGGTACTTTCGAGCAATGGGATTTGACAAATGAAGCGAACTTACCTGTAGCAAGCGGCTTGTATATAGCATATATAGATATGCCGCAGCTTGGCACAACCAAAATACTTAAATTCGCTATCATTCAAGAACAGCAAATTCCAGATCATTTTTAATGAAGTTTAAAACTCAAGGAGTAAAAATGAAAATTGCAATAAAAATTTTAGTAATAGCTGCTATATCCTTATTAGGTTTCAGTAGCACTTTTGCCGGCGGCGGTACCAGAAATGGTACCGGCGGTGCAACCGAGTTACTGATACCGGTTGGTGCCACAAGTATTGCTCTATCGGGCGCCAATATCTCTAATATTTCCGGTATCGATGCGTTGTACTGGAATCCAGCCGGCGCAGCCAATATGACAAACTCGGTTACTGCTCTATTTTCTCATATGAATTATATAGCAAACATTGGCATCGAATACGGAGCTGTTTCGGCTAACTTTTCCGGCTTCGGAGTTGTTTCACTTGCTCTTAAATCATTAAGTATCGGATCTATTCCGGTTACTACTAATGAGCAGCCGGATGGAACAGGACAAACATATACACCTCAGTTCCTTGTATTCGGAGGTACTTATTCACGTGCGTTAACAGATAGGATCTCGATTGGTTTAACTGCAAACTTTATTTCTGAGACTATCGATCAGGTTAGTGCAACCGGTGTTGCTTTTAATGCCGGCTTGGAATATCAAGACCTTGCAGATATCAACGGCTTAAGTTTCGGATTAGTAATAAAAAACATCGGACCTCAAATGCAATACTCTGGTCCGGGCTTATTAGTTCAAGCATCGCCGACTGGTTCTACATCAGATCCTACTCAGGCATTTGATCGTGCACCGGGTTATTATTCAATAAATTCTGCTGCATTTGATTTGCCATCATCATTTGAACTTGGTTTTGGTTATCAGCCTCAATTGAATGAGACAAACTCATTGCGTATTTCTGCTGATTATCAGAATAACAATTTCTCTGGTGACGTTTATAATGTTGGCGCAGAATATGGCTACAATAAAACTTTCTTCTTAAGAGCAGGTTATTCAATGTCGCCTTCAAATCAAGATCCAAATTATATTTATGGACTTTCTCTCGGTGCCGGAATAAATTATAATTTAGGAACTGTTGATTTAAATGTTGATTACGCTTACAGAGCTACTAAGTACTTCAGCGGTAATCATATCTTCTCGGTTTCTTTAGGCTTCTAAGTAACATGTACATAGTATATAGTTGATTGTTACTTATTACTGACCGTGCAGTTTAACTGCACGGTATATATAACCTCACCACCTAAGGGCAGTGGTGAGGTTTTTTTAATATATTATAAAACACTAACGACAATCTCACCTATGCCAATACTTCGCCGGATAGAAAATTTTATATGTGCGTGAGAAGCATAACTTTTTTATGAGGATGTTCTTACCAGAGATAGGGAAAAACACAATCTTTGGTAGAAAATTATTTTCGGAGTGGCGGAAATTTTTAATGATGCGAGGGAGTTACATTCTGAATCAAATGAAAGTCGCCCTAAGCCTGCGGGAACCTTTCCTGTTGCGTTCTATCGCATTTCTATTTCGTCAAGAGTTCGGAAAGATTTTCAACCCCGAATTATCCTGTATTTCTAACTCCCGCTGCTATTCCATTAACAGTTAACCGCAGAAGTGAAAGTAATTTTTCCTTTTCTGCTTTAGGCAGATTCTTCTGTCGAAATTTTTTAATAAACTTGATTTGAATAAAACTGATTGGATCTATATATGGATTTCGCAGGAAAAGAGATTTCTGCAAAGATTTGTCATGGTCAAGTAGATTTTCTTCTAAGGTAATTTTTAATATTGCACTGCGTGAAAGCTCATATTCATTTTTTATTAGGTCGAAGATTTTATAAGTCCGGCTTTTCCTTGGAAGCAGTGAAAGATATTCTTCTCCAATTATCATGTCGGTTTTTACGAGCACCATTTCGAGGTTGGAGACGAGAACCTGGAAAAATTCCCACTCGGAATACATCTTTCTCATTTCATCCCAGGTAGCTTGGTTGTTTTCAATGCTTTTCACAACAGCAGATCCGAAGCCATACCAGCCGGAAATAGTCTGTCTATTCTGAGTCCAGGCAAATACCCATGGAATAGCTCTCAGATTACGAATGTCTTTGCTTTTCTTTCTGGATGAGGGACGAGAGCCTATTTCAATATGCTCGATAATATCGATAGGCGTTACTGTCCGGAAGTATTCGAAAAAGTCCGGATGATTTATAAGTGCTCTATATGCGGCAAATGCGTTAGATGAAATGTTTTCGAAAATATTTTTGTATTGTTCGAACTTGTCGTCAGCTTTCTGAATATTTGAGTTTACAGTTGTAATGAGCACTGCGGAAGCCATAAGTTCCAGGCTCCTTTTTGCTATCTCCGGAATTAGGTATTTAGAAGAGATCATTTCTCCTTGTTCAGTTATCTTTATTTTCCCTTCGATAGTACCTTTTGGCTGAGCAAGGATTGAAGAATTAGCCGGACCGCCTCCGCGGGATGTGCTGCCGCCTCTTCCATGGAAAAGAGTAAGCTCAATTCCTTTTTCATCGCAGAGCTTTTTCAAATTAGTTTGAGCTTTGTACAATTCAAAGTTTGAAGTAATTATACCTCCGTCTTTGTTGCTGTCAGAATATCCGATCATAATCTTCTGGATATTGTTTCTAATTTTCAAATGCTGCGAGTAAGCTTTATTTTCGAAAAGTTCTTTCATTACTGAATCAGATTCACGAAGATCAAAGATAGTTTCGAATAGCGGAAGAATATCAATTTGCGTGTTGAGTATTTTCCCTTGAGCGACTGTAATTAATCCTGCTTCTTTTGCCAGCAGTACGGCAGTAAGTATATCGCTGACCGAAGCGCAGTTACTTATTATATAATCGTTGCAGGCATTCGGGGCAACATTTTCTTTGCCCCATTTAATTACTCCGAACTCTTCGATAATCCTTAGTGAAGAATCACTAAACTTTGTAAAATTATTTTTTAATGGTCTGGCTCTTAAGATCTCATCAGTTAAAATTTTAATTTTACTTTTTTCATCAATTGAATTAAAGTTCAGGCACACTTCGGTAAAATTAAAAATTTCATTTATTGCATCTCTTAGCTGAAATGCATTTTGCCTTATATCCAGAGCTGCAAAGCGAAATCCAAATGTCTCTACTTTGTAGATAAAGGGAAGCAGGTTTACATCGCCGATAATTTTCCCTTTATTGGCTGACAAACTATTATAGATCAGATACAAGTCATCAAGAAATTCATACATGTTACGGTATCTGTGAGCGCTGTTCTGTTTGGTTTCTTCGAGCTTGAGTGAGATGAGCAAAATCTTTGATCGATAAATTTCAGTAGGATCCCGAAGCATTGTATCTTTTATTTCCAGGTTAAAGAGGCTGCTTTCAAGGGCAACAGATTTTTCCAGTTCCTTGCTGACAGAAATAATATTATTGGAAGAACTAATTTGCGAGTAAAGAGTATCAAGATCACCTTGATACAAGCCAATGATTTGGCGTTTATTGTTTACAAGAGTTTCTTTTGATATTTCCGGGGTTACAAATGGATGTCCATCTCTATCGCCGCCCATCCAGGAGCCGAATTTTATTAGCGACGGAGATTGGTGCTGTATTTCATAAATGGATTTGAGATGCTTGTTAAAGGTTGAATAAAATTCCGGAATTAAATCATATAGAACTTCCTTAAAGAAAAAAAGACCGTTCTGAATTTCGTCCTTTACGGTAACTTTGTGAAACCTGATTTCATTTGATTGCCAGAGTAGAGTAATTTCTGTTTGTAGTTTTAGGTTTATGTTTTCAATTTCTTCTTTTGTGTTAATTGCGGTTTCTCTTTTAAGCATCAACTTGCTAATACGTAAAATTTTTCTTAAGATGGTTTGCCGAGTAGCCTCAGTTGGATGAGCTGTAAATACCGGAATAATCTCAATTTTCTTCAGTGAGTCTTCTATTAAGTTGGATTTGATTTTCATTTCCTTTAGACAAACCAACGCATTGGCAAGAGAGCCTGTCTGATATGGACGATCTTTTAGTTCATTGTTCCTTTGAATTCGTATCCTATGGACTTCATCCGCAGCATTAACAAGAATAAAATAAATTGAAAAGGCTTTTACTACTTTGTAAGCCATATCAACACTCAATGAGTTGATAACGGAAATGATATCGGATCTAGTCTTTTCGCTAAACTGATTACGAAGCTGTTTTGTAAGTGCCCGCAGCTTTTCTACAATTTCATAAATGTTTTCTCCGGCTTGTTCTTTTAGGACATTTCCCAGGATAATACCTAGTTCCTTTATATCTTTTTTTAGCGGGGTATCCTGCTGCTGATCTTCAAGTAAATTTGTGGGTCTGGTGCTCATAAAAATTTTTTATTTCGTCTTTGCATAATACAAAAATCGAGTTAAGTTAAGAGTGACTTGGTTCTCCTTGTATTGATCGTAGATAGATTTGGCAACGTTTTTATAAAACAAATACCAGTTTCAAAACGTCAAACCAATCGAAGTTTGCTTCCTTTTAATAACTTATATTAAGAACATCACCTCTTAAAAATATTTTATGAAATCAAGACTATTATTAATTATTTTTTCAATTATCATTTGAACATTTTATTATATAACCGGGACTAAAATATGAAACGCCCTTTACTCTTATCTATTTTTATACTTTCGATTATTTATTTTGGCTGTAGTTCTACGCCCGAAACAGTAAACGTAGTTTCCAAAAAATACAGCCCGACGTTTGATGCAAAAGCAAATGAATTTAGAATCGACTTTGCGAAACGAATGTTTAAATTCAAAATCCCGGATGGATCTAAAATAGATGATTTTCTAATAAACACAAATACAAAAACCATCGTCATAAAGTTCAACAGGAATTTCGGCTTTCGTCCTTTCAGAGAGAATAGTGTTAAGGAAATATATTCGGAAGTAAAAAAATATTTCGGCAGCGGATTTGAGGATTATAAATATACACTTGAGACACAGAATCATCCGATTCAATATTTCGTTCCGAATTATTATAGAGACAATAAAAACGATTACGATTTAAAACGCCTTCCATCAAAAATTGAAAAAAGACCGGCACCGGTGGTTCAAAATGTCAGCAAGAAATTTGTACCATCAAACGGATTGTTTAATAGAAATATTGTTGTATGGCCAAGCCATGGATGGTATTACAACAATGAGGAAAACCGCTGGGAATGGCAGCGTCCAAGGTTGTTCCAATCTGTTGAAGATAAATTGACTTTATCTTTTGTAGTCCCCTACTTGATCCCGATGCTTCAAAATGCCGGCGCAAATGTTTTTGATCCCCGTGAAAGAGACATGCAGAGTAATTCTGTTGTGGTAGATAATGATTCTCCTTCTGATATAAAATCAAAATATTATATTGAAAAATATACTAGCAATAATGATAAATGGACAACAAGCAAAAACCCCGGCTTTGCTGTTGGTAATCCTCCTTATCCCACAGATTACAATCCATTTAAAAAAGGTACAAGCCGGTTTATAGAATCAAGCTTAGATTCAACTGCATCAGTTAGCTGGATACCGGAGATTCCGGAAACAGGATCTTATGCTGTTTATATTTCGTATCATGCATCAGCCGGGAACGCTTCGGATGCTCATTACACTGTTTATCACGATGGTATCCAGACTAAATTCAAAGTTAATCAGCAAATTGGCGGAAACACATGGATATATCTCGGTGAATTTAAGTTTGAAAAGGGATACAATCCGGATGAAGATAAAGTTGTTCTGACTAATCAAAGCAAGAGTAGCGGTAAAATAATTTCTGCTGATGCTGTTCGCTTTGGCGGTGGTATGGGAATTATTGAAAGAGGCGGCAGAACCAGCGGCAGACCAAAAATATTCGAAGCGGCAAGATATTATCTTCAGTATGCCGGTATGCCGGATACTCTGGTCTATGACTTAAATAAAAGTAAGAATGATTATAACGATGATTATAAGAGCCGACCGGAATATGCTAATTATTTGAATGGTGCACCTGATGGACCTAATGGAGATAGAGCAGCAAAAGGACTTGGAATTCCAATTGATGCTTCACTTGCAATTCATACAGATGCAGGGATAACACACAGCGATACAACCGTCGGCACACTTGCCATTTATAGTACTTTGGATGAGAAAAATAAAAATGATTTTCCCGGAGGAATGTCTCGGATGGCAAACAGAGATTTTGCGGATCTGGTTCAATCACAAATTGTGAATGACGTTCGATCCGAATATGATTCTACCTGGAACCGCAGGGCGCTTGAGGATTCGGATTACAGCGAAGCAGTACGCCCGAATATACCTTCAATGCTGCTGGAGATTCTCTCGCATCAAAATTATCTTGATATGAAATTTGCTCACGATCCTGAATTTAGATTTACAGTCGCAAGAGCCATTTACAAGGGCATTCTGCGTTTTCTCTCGGTTCAAGATAATTTCAAATACATTGTTGAGCCGCTCCCGGTGAAATGTTTTACTTCAATTCTTGAGCAGGATGGAAATGTACTGTTAACATGGAAACCGACACCCGATTCGCTTGAGCCAACTGCTACACCGGATAAATATATTGTTTATACAAGAATCAACAGCGGTGGCTTTGATAATGGAGTTGTTACTTCTCATCCTTATTTTGAATTCAGGAATGCAAAGCCAGGCTTAATATACAGTTTCAAGGTTACGGCAGTAAATAACGGTGGTGAAAGCTTTCCGTCAGAAATTCTTTCTGTCTGCAGAATGGATAATGATAAAAAGCCGGTCTTAATAATAAACGGATTCTACCGGGTTGCGGGACCCGCAGCTGTAGAAAGCTCGAAGTTTACCGGTTTCGTAAATGCGATTGATCCCGGAGTTCCTGATCATTACGATTTAAGCTATACTGGTTCGCAGTACAATTTTGATTCTACCTCAGCTTGGATTTCAAATGATGAGCCAGGATGGGGCGCAAGCCACGCAAATTATGAAACAGATGTTATTGCAGGAAATACTTTTAACTACCCCTATATTCATGGTGAGGCAATTAAAGAATGCGGTCATTCATTTATGTCTGTAAGTGCCCAAGCCGTGGAAGATAGTCTCGTTAATCTTACACCATATAAATATATTGATTTGATTTTAGGAGCCCAAAAATCCACACCTTGGGAAAGAACTTCACAAGATTTAAAGCGAGGAATGCGCTTTAAAACATTTCCTGCTAAATTACAAAAGCAGATAACTGCCTACTGCAATTCCGGTGGAAATATTTTTATTTCCGGATCTTATATCGCAAGTGATTTATTTAATCAAGCAAAACCTGACAGTATAGATAAAAGCTTTGCAACACAAATTTTAAAATATAAACTGGATGCAGATCATGCATCTGCAAACGGGGAAGTTAAATCAATCAATGATTCATTTTTGCCTAAATCTTTTACTTTGAAATTCAATACAGAATTGAATGATAACCTTTATGCGGTGACAGCACCGGATGCTATTCAAGGAGTGAATGGCGGAAAAATAATTCTTCGATATTCAGAAAATAGTTTTCCTGCGGCAACAGCTTATTCCGGCAGTTACAATGTAATTGCATTTGGTTTCCCTTTTGAAACGATTCTTGGTCAGAAAGTAAGAGATGAAGTTATGAAAGCAGTATTGGAATATTTAAGCCGTTAAAGGACATTTTGGGACAAGTAAACTTTTTCTTGGAAATCTTTGCACATTGCCGGAAAAAGATTTACATTTCCCGCCAAAATTTTTTCGGACTTTGTGGATTTAAAGATTAAGGATATTGTAGAGCTTCTTAATGTTTCGGAAAAAACGGTTTACAGATGGATTAAAGATAAGAAGATTCCATGTTACAGGATAAATCATCAATATAGATTCAACCGTTCCGAAATAAATGAGTGGATTCTAAGCAGCAAAATTGAACTTACCCCGAATGTTCTAAACCTAACTTCGGAAGCCAAATTATCAAGCTTTTATGCGCTTCTGAACGCAGGCGGAGTTTATCAAAACATTCCCGGCAATTCGGTTGCAGATATTTTAAAGTATGCAATTGAAATGATTTCTACTCCGGCTAACATTTCAAAGGTTGAAATTCTTTCAGCTCTATTAAGCCGAGAAGAATTGATGACTACTGCGATTGGAAAAGGAATTGCTATTCCGCATCCCCGTAATCCCATTATAACCGAGGCAGGCGATTCAAGCGTTTCAATTTGTTATCTGAAAAATCCAACCGACTTTAAAGCGCTGGACGGGGAACTGGTACACACTTTATTTATTGTTTTGTCCAATAGTCCAAAGAAGCATCTCGAAACTCTCTCTAAAATTTCTTACTTATGCCGGATGGACAAGTTTATTGAAATGTTAACAAGAAGAGAATCTAAAGAAAATATTTTAGGATTTGTTGAAGAAAAAGAAATTGAGTGGAAAGGTAATTAGCAAAAGTTGTTTGATGAATTTCTTTTAGGCTGCATTCTTTTTTTTGCAGGCGGAACCTCTGCAATTTTTGTAAGAGGTAAAGCGAAGGGATATTTATTTTTACTCTTCGGCATTGCCGCTCAGTTCATGATACTTCCTTCAGCCGTTTCTGTTTTGTTAGGCGGAGGGAATCTTGAGAAGATTTTGTATTTTTCTGATCCGATCGGCAGCTCTGCGATTAGGCTAGATCCGCTCGCCGTTTTTTTTGTAATCATCATTTCAGCCGGCTCACTGCTTGCTTCAATTTATTCGATGGAATATTTGAAACACTATGATGAAAAAAAATATTCACTGTCTTCTTTTTATTTTTTCTTCGGACTTTTAATCTCTTCAATGCTGCTTGTTGTCGTTGTCCAGAATTCAATTTTATTTTTAATTGTGTGGGAGCTGATGTCTACCTCATCTTTTTTCCTCGTCATCTTTGAAAGCGATAAGGAGGAAGTAAGAAAAGCTGGAGTCTATTATTTAATCGCGATGCAGATTGGAGCTTCATTTTTGATTGCAGCATTTGCATGGATAAGCAGCGTTACCGGAAGTTACGATTTCAATTCGTTCAAAAATATATTAAGTGCACAAGGCAGCATTTCAATAATTTTGTTTATTCTATTTTTTATAGGATTTGGAACTAAGGCTGGATTTGTTCCTTTCCATACATGGCTTCCGCGCGCTCATCCTGCAGCCCCAACCGGAGTTTCTGCGATAATGTCAGGCATAATGATTAAGACAGGCATCTACGGAATTCTTAGGATTATTTTGTTATGCGGAATTCCAGAGATACACCTTGCATACGGAGTATTTATTATTTCACTTGTTACTGCAATTACCGGAATCCTAAACGGAATTTCACAGAAAGATATTAAAAAGCTTCTCGCATATTCAAGTATAGAAAACATCGGTATAATAGGCATGGGCATCGGGCTTGGTATGCTTGGGCTTTCCTATAACCTTCCGCTGATTACCTGGCTTGGATTTTTAGGAGCGCTGCTTCATACTTTAAATCATTTTACTTTTAAGAGCATTCTATTTTACGGTGCCGGAATTGTCTATCAAAAAACCGGAACAAGAAATTTGGAAAATCTCGGTGGACTGATAAAGTACATGCCGCTTACTGCAGCGGTATTTTTAATCGGGGCAATGGCTATAAGCGGGCTGCCTATTCTTAGCGGATTCATAAGCGAATTTGCAATTTACCTTGGTATTGCAAAAAGCTTTTCATTCGACAGCGCTTCATTTAATATTTTGATGATTGTTGGATTTTCCGGTTTGGCATTAGTCGGAGTTATGGCGGTACTTGGCTTTACAAAACTTTTCGGAATTACTTTTCTTGGAACATCGCGTTCGAAGTTCCATCATCAGCCATCGGAAGCTTCACCAATGCTTTTGTTCCCCATGATAATTTGTTTAACGGTAATTTTCTTTGTAGGATTTTTCCCTGCTGTAATTATACATTTGATTTCAGGAGCAGTTAATCAGTTTTCACAGACAAATTATTTGTCGGAACTTAGTTCGATTATTTCAGTTTACACTTCATTAGCAAAAGCAATCTCAATCTTTGTTGCTATACTTTTATTCTTTTTTATAGTCAGGTATTTACTTCTTCGAAGGAAGCACGTTAGGATTTTTAAAACTTGGGACTGCGGTTATCAAACGGCTAACAGCCGTGTCCAATATACTGGCAGTTCTTTTTCACTCCCTTTTTTAGAGCTCGTTGCGGCTGTTGTTCCTCAGAAGACAATTGTTGAAACTGAAAAGGAAATCTTTCCTGCAGAAGCAAAGTTAAAAACTTCCCAGCATGATTTGTTAGAAAGAATTTTCATTCAGCCTCTGCTAAAATATATTCGTTCTTTCTTAAACTTATTTGTATGGATTCAAAGCGGAAGGATGCAGCAATACATTCTTTATGGTCTCATCTTTCTCGTCTTAATTCTTATTTACGTTATCGGAGTAATGTAGATGCTGCCGGTAATTCAAATTTGTTTATTACTTGTTGCGCCGTTTTTATTCATCGGAATAATTAACCGGGTGAAAGCACTCTGGGCTGGAAGAAAAGGCTCTCCGCTGCTTCAGCCGTTGTATGATTTCATCAGACTGTTAAAGAAGGGAGAAGTAATTAGTAAAACAACTTCATTTGTTTTTCAAATAGCGCCGACGTTTAACATCGCCGCTGTAATCTTTGCTTTCCTTTTAATACCGATTCCATCGTTTGGTTCAGCATTCAGCTTTGAAGGCGATTTTGTTTTGTTCGCTTATGTCCTCGGACTTTCAAAATTCTTAACTGTGCTTGCGGCTCTCGATACAGGCAGCAGCTTCGAAGGAATGGGTGCAAGCAGAGAAGTAACATTTTCAACGATTGTTGAGCCTGCATTTTTTATTTTGATCGGAACTCTTGCTATGCTTACCGGACAGACCTCCTTCGCTTCAATTTTTCATTTGTTGAATTCAAGCGCCGGTTACTCCGTTTTAATTGAAATTCTTTTTACAGCAGCTTTATTTATTATGATATTAACTGAAGGCTCGCGCGTTCCCGTTGACGATCCAAATACTCATCTTGAACTTACTATGATCCATGAAGTGATGGTGCTGGATAATTCGGGTCCGGACTTTGCTTTCATATTTTATTCTGCCAGTATGAAGATGGTTTTACTATCGGTTTTAGCGGCTAATCTTTTAATCCCCGGAAATATTCAACCCGTAATTGCGACAGTTTTGCTGATAGGAATTATAATGTTGTCGGCAGTACTAATCGGTTTGATTGAGTCGCTGATTGCGCGGGCAAGGATGTCGCATGTTCCGCAATTCATTTTTCTTATGACGGCACTTTCACTTATTGCTTTTGCCGTTGTCGTTTTCTATTTGCGAGGAAGAATGTAGATGAGCAATATTTTAATTATTCTTCTCGGCACAAGCATACTTTACATTTTTGCCGCAAGCAGAATTGAATCTTATGTTAAAACCTTAGCATTTCAAGGGCTGGCTCTTTTCTTCCTTGTTATTTTTGATCTCAAAGAAATAAACTGGCTGAACATTGCATTTCTTGCGATTGAAACTTTGTTGGTTAAGGCAATTATTATTCCTCTCTTCCTTTTGCGCGTAATCCGGAAAAATGAAATAGGAAGAGAGGTTGAGCCTTATATTTCGCAGTTCTACTCGATGTTGATCGCAAGCGGAATTTTTATCCTCGGCTTTGTTGCGGCGTTCTGGTCTGCTAAAGTTGGAGCCGGCGTAAAGCCGCTTTACTTCGGTGTCTCAATAGTTTTGATAATTGCCAGTTTGTTCTTAATTGTAAATCGAAAAAGAATTATCACCCACATTTTATGTTATATGATTCTTGAGAACGGGATATTCCTTTTGTCGCTGTCAGTCGCTAACGAAATGCCGATGCTTGTGAACCTCGGCGTTCTGCTTGATTTATTTGTCGGTATTTATCTCTTCGTAATTTTCTTCAACAAGATTCAGGAGATGTTCGACGGAAATCATATCGATATTCTTACGGAGTTGAAAGATTAAAATGATTTTCATTTTATTATTCTTGCCGGTACTTCTTGGTGCGATCGTTCTTCTTTCAAAAAGCAGGATTATTACAAGAACTTCTTTAATACTGCTTCCAATGGTTTATATTGCGGTAACTATCTCAGCCTGGTCCGGATTGAACTGGATAATTCTTCCGGGATGGCTGAATATATTTTTCAAGTTCGATCCCATTGGAATTTTGTTTCTTGCTGTAATGTCGGTCGTTTTTTTAGCCTCTTCAATTTACAGCATTTTTTATTTTGACGAGCACAATTGCTCAGTGCAGCAGGAAGCTGTTTATACTGCAACAATGTTTCTTTTTGTTGCTGCGATGACAGGCGTGCTGCTTTCAACTCATCTTGCACTTATGTGGGTTTTTGTTGAAGCTACAACTTTAACCAGCGCCCTTTTAATTTATTTTGAAAAGAAAAAATCTTCGCTCGAAGCTGCCTGGAAATATATTTACATCTGCTCGATTGGAATTACACTGGCGTTTGTCGGAATAATTATTCTCTCAATCGGAAGTCGTTCATTCAATTCACTTTTCTTTTCTGATTTGTATTCACATTCGTCGGAGATAAATCCTTTCTGGCTGCAGATAAGCTTTGCTTTTATTCTCGTAGGATTCGGTACTAAAGTAGGAGTTGCCCCTATTCATGCCTGGCTGCCCGATGCCCATTCCGAAGCTCCTTCGCCTGTTTCCGCAATGCTTTCAGGAACCTTGCTCAACACAGCATTTTTAGGGCTCATTCGTGTGCAAGAGATAATGATTGATGCGCACCGCGAGGAATTCTCAAATTTTCTGCTGCTCGTAACCGGCTTTCTTTCGCTGCTTATCAGTGCGGTGTTTATGCTTCAGATAAAAAATTATAAAAGGATGCTTGCGTATTCTTCAATTGAAAATATGGGAATACTTTTCATCGGCATTGCGCTCGGTAAGCCGGGAATTTTTGCCGCGATGATTTTGCTGGCAGCTCATTCATTTTCCAAAACATCTTTGTTCCTTACTTCCGGAAACATCCTTCATCATTTTAAAACTAAAAAGATTGAAAGTGTACACAGCCTGTTAAAAAGAGATTCGATTACAGGTTGGATATGGATTATTTCTTTATTGTCGATTTCAGGCATACCTCCGTTTCCGGCTTTCATTGCAAAGTTCTTAATTGCAAAAGCTTTTTTTGCGGCAGGTCTCGGTTGGCTGTCAATTCCGTTTTTCATTTTACTTGCTGTAATAATTTATGGAATGGGAAATGCTGTTTTCAAAATGTCTTTCGGTGAAAATAAATCTGAAATAATTGAATCGAAGCGATTAAACTTTTCTGCATACACCGGGCAGGTATTAATGCTGCTGCTTCTGATAGCAATTGGAACGAATATTCCCGAAACAGTTTTGAATTTATTGAAGAATGCCGCGAGCTTTCTAAATTAGATGGAGTTGTTGATTGAGCTGGTATGAAATAAAAAATCTTCAGTCTGCCGCGCAAAAGGAAATTCCCTGCCTGGAATTTTTAACATTGAAGAGACAGATTATTGAGAAGATTTCCGAAGGATGCAGGGTGGTTCAATTCTTCGGAGACAAAATTGGCAATGAGGTTATTCTTTATGTCGTTCTTGCAGATGATGAGCAGTCAAAGCTGTTTACCGCATCTTCAATTTTCAGCGGGGTAAATTCTTTTGAATCAATTACACCGGAAGTGAAATCATTTCATCTTTTTGAAAGAGAATTCTTTGAGCAGTATGGAATTAAGCCCGAAGGTCATCCATGGCTTAAACCGGTTCGTAAAGGTATTGCCGGAATTTCCAGCGAAGAAAATCAATATGAATTTTTTAAGATGGAAGGCGAAGAGGTTCATGAAGTCGGCGTAGGACCTATTCATGCCGGTATAATCGAGCCCGGACATTTCAGATTTTCTTGTCATGGCGAACAAATCCATCATCTTGAAATTGAACATGGTTTTCAGCACCGCGGAATAGAAGAATTATTTTTAAAGAATAAAAACAAACTGGAGTTTCTTTTAAAACTTTCGGAGTCGATTGCAGGAGATACAGTCATCGGTCATGCGGGAACTTTTGCCAGAGCAATAGAATCGCTCGGCAATATTGATGTATCGCGCCGTGCAATAATTATAAGAACAATTGCGCTTGAGCTTGAACGAATCGGAATTCATCTTGGAGACCTTTCTGCATTAGCAGGAGATGTAGCTTATCTTACCGGCAACGCTGCATTCGGCGCTATGAGAACCAAAATAATAAATTCAACTATGGCAATTAGCGGAAGCAGGTTTGGACACGGATTAATTGCAATTGGCGGTGTTAATTACGATATCAATGATGAGCTAAAAGAAAAATTAACTCAGACTTTGAACAAGCTTGAAGAAGATGTTGAACTGGCTGCAGAAGTTTTATTTTCATCAGCATCTGTGTTAGCAAGATTTGAGAAAACCGGAGTGGTTTCTCTTGAAACAGCAAAGGATATTGGGCTTGTCGGACCTGCTGCTCGAGCATGCGGAGCTGCGCTTGATGTCCGTACAGATCATCCTTACGACGGATTTACTCTTTTTCCCGTTCATAAATTTACTTTAAAATCCGGAGATGTTTTTGCGCGGGCTTATATCCGTTACGTCGAAATTATCCAATCTATAAAAATTATTAGAGAACTGCTTGAGTCTCCGATAGATGGTGAAAATAAAAAACCATTAAATAATTTATCTCCAAATCAATTTGTAGTTTCGATGTCTGAAGGATGGCGCGGCGAAATAGTTCACACCGCAATTACTGATGAAAGCGGGCAACTGAAAAGATATAAAATTAAAGATCCGTCATTCAACAACTGGATTGCGGTTGCATTGGCAGTTAAAAACAACGGCATTTCCGATTTCCCGCTTTGCAATAAGAGCTTTAATCTTTCTTACAGCGGGTTTGATTTGTAAAATTCAATTTAAGATTTGAAATGTTTGATTTATTGAAATTAAGGATTAGACACGGCAGACAAGCAATACCGGATATCTGCAAAGCTGAAGTGATGGAAACCTTTCGTGGGTTCCCTGTTATTGACGAAACAAAAAGCTGGAACGGAGGTGCAGGCTGTAAAGAAGTTTGCCCAACCGGCGCAATTGAGATAAATCCTTTAAGAATAGATTTAGGCAAATGTATATTCTGCGGAGAATGTGAAAATATCTCAGACGGTACAATAAAGTTTTCAAATCAATATAGACTTGGAAGTTCAAGGCGAGAATCTCTGGTAATTGCTTCATCAGAGACTTTTGAAGAGTTCAACAATACAGCAATCGAAGCGAAGAAGGAAATTCACAAGCTGTTCGGGCGTTCACTTAAGCTGCGGCAGGTTTCTGCCGGCGGATGCAACGGCTGCGAACTTGAACTGAATGCCGCATCCAATGTTAATTTTGATATGGGAAGGTTCGGGATTGATTTTGTTGCCTCACCGAGACACGCAGACGGAGTTGTTATTACTGGTCCGATTTCTTCAAACATGGCACCGGCATTAAGAGATGCTTACGACAGCATTAGTGAGCCAAAGATTGTAATCGCTGTCGGTGCATGTGCAATCAGCGGAGGAATGTTTGCAGACTCAAATCAAATTAATAGGAAATTTTTTGATGAAGTTCCAGTCGATTTATTTATACCTGGCTGTCCGCCACATCCGCTAACATTCATTCATGCACTGCTGGATTATTTATCCGCAAAGCGCTAAGGGCTGAGTGCATAGCGTTCACCAAATGCTTTGCACTTAACTCCATAACTTTCTTACTCATTTCGGCTAATTTTATATTAGTAGACGAAAGTATTTATTCCTATTCTAAAATTATTCTCACCCCGGTAATTCAAGCGCCAGGCAAAGTCCAGGCTAAGCGGAAGTAATGCTTGACCGAGTTCAAAGCCAACTTCGTAGAATGGATGCTTAAATGTCTTTAACGGATAAGGTGAAATTAATTGACTTCTTTTTCCAATATCTGAATAAGCAATGTTTAAAAATCCACTCAGTTGCAAATCCATATCTTGAATAAATGGAATCAATCTAAAAAGTTGGTCGTTAAAATTATGCTGGATGTAAATTGTTACAACACGGTCGCCGAGAATTTCATTTACATTCAACGTTCTGAAAGTAAAATCCTGTGCTGTTAAATCTATGTTGCCGGGTAAAGCATAAAGCATTTGATAAGGAAGTGAACCGTTCGTGTATTCACCGAAGATTCTAAAATGTAATTGGGCTGAATTAAAGGTATTGATAGTTTCATGGCTGTTAAATTCGTAGGTTGTAAAATCAACATTACTTTTTAACAAACCGGAGTTTGAATAAATAATCTTTCCTCCGAAAGTAGCGTAAGAATTTCCAAGAGAAACTCGCCGCCTGAAAAATCCATCTTCGATATAATCTCTGAAATCAAAATTAAATCCGGCGCTGATAGAATTAATTTTTGTCTCATAGATCGAAGGATTCAGCGAGTAGCTCCTTTCTTTGTCGAAAAAAGAAAAATTACTGTTATTAAATGCGCTGTTGTCGGTGTGGTTTTCAAATCCCAAACTCAAGTTCAGCACCGGGAACACGTCACCGGAAGCTTCAAAATTAAATCCTTTCGAATAATA
This sequence comes from Bacteroidota bacterium, assembly GCA_021815405.1. Taxonomy (GTDB): domain Bacteria; phylum Bacteroidota; class Ignavibacteria; order Ignavibacteriales; family Ignavibacteriaceae; genus FEN-1297. Next base: position 24,258 of record JAKAGV010000020.1, on the reverse strand, counting down.
GTAATCTCTAAATTCATATTTTGAAAGAAGCGCAAGAAGAGTTGAAGTCAAATCATTATAGTTGTCGGAAGTTCCGAAAAGAACATTCAATTTGTTAAATGCACCCAAAGAAATTTTATAAGTCCGGTAATCTCCAAGTAGATAAGAAACCTTAAAATCTGTTTTAAATTTTTTATCAGAGAAACCATAATCAAACAGAAGCGAGGAATTTAGCCTCTTGTTGTCGGCATCATTTAGGAATAAGCCGAAGTCAAAAGCATGCCCTTCTATGCGGTTGAAATGATACATCGCAAGAGGGGCACTAACGGAAAAGTCATTCGTAAAATTTATCCGATTTGAAAGAATATTAAAATTATCCCAGAAAGTACGGGTAATGCTCTCCAGGCTATCGATTCGTTTGTATGCGGCAATTTCGTTTTGGGTATTTGGGATTGTTACCGCATTCTTCCAATACGTTGAATCTTTTTTATCAGCATTTGGAAGAACTGTTAAAATAGCTTTTGAAAAAAGGCTGCTGCTAAGTAGCGGATTGATTTTGTAGTCATAAAGAATTGTATTCAATTCAAAGCCGAACTTGACAAGGCTTAAATAATTTGCGGTTACAAAAATTCTATAATCAACCGGCATATAAATTGAACCTTTGAATTCGGAAAATTGCTGGAAGACTTTCACGCTGTCAAAAAGCCCGCCGGTATTTGCCGCGCGGTTCAATCCGAGCTCGACTTTAATTAAATTGTAAGTGCTATCGGTAATAAAAATGTTTCCAACAAATCCGGGATCGTGCTGATTATCCGGCTCCATATGAATCTCATAAACAGGGTTATTATCTATCGCCAGAGTTTTTCTAATTGAGAAATAATAATAGCTTAAAGCATCGTCAGCAAGCGGTCCCGGTAAATCTCTGCCAAGGAAATTTATTTTATCGTTGTAAAAATTTTGAAGAATTCTTCCTCCAGTAAGAATATTAATTGAAGAAGGGAAGTTAGCGCTTTGCCTTCTTGCAATTATTTCTTCCTTATAATCATTCGGCTTTTTGAAAAATCCTTTGCTTTCATTCTCAATTATTCCTGTAATTCTTAAAGCGGAAGTATCAACTCCAAGTCCTAAGCCGACACTGTTATCTTTTGCTGAAATATCTTTTTGTGTTTTAATAATTCCTTTAGTGTAAGCATCAAACTCGTAACTAAAAAGTTTTGCATCTCGCTCTTTCTTTTTCTCAATTGCTTTTTTGATGATTGGGATAGCAGGATTTTCTCCCGGTAAAACAGTTATTGCAGGAAGGTTAATATTTGTTTCAGTCATATCAAAGTTTATCCCAGCAAGGTTTTGATTCAAACTGATTGAAATTGTATCCGACATAAAGCCAATACAAGAAGAAATTAATTTATAATTGCCTTTCGAGAGCCGAAGTTCATATTCACCGTTTATGTTTGCTGCAGTTCCGTTAGATGAATCTAAAACACGTATGTTAGTATAGCTTATTACAGCGCCGGTTTTTTTGTCCCGCACTGTTCCGGTAACCGAATACTGCTGTGAATAACAGTATTGGTATAAATTGAAGATAAAAAACAGGAACAAAATAAACTTCATTCGGATTTTCCCTGAACTTGAAAATATACAATGGAAACTTAGGTAACATTTTAAAATTATTAAAGAAAAAATTTCAGAAGGTCGAAGTCCTAAATGAAAGGTGAATTACATCCAGTGTAATGTACAACATAAGAATAAATTTTCATATAATTAAACATATATTATTAATAATATTCCAGTTTATATTTGAGATTGATTTTTAATAGTATTTAGATGAAAAAATTATTAGCTGTAACCTTTTTATTAGCTGTTTTCATTGCAGCAAGCATGGCTGCAGAAAAATCTAGTTTGTTATACGTGTCAAAAGATAGTATTGTGCAAAGAATTCCAGGATCAGATACCTCTTCATTTGCTATACCAAATGGATTGACTGCTGCGAAGGTAATCGATAATTATATTATCGCAATTGGTGGAAAGGAAAATATTGAAAAAGTTATTGATAGAACAACTGTCATGAAAAGTAAAGTCAATAACAAATATCTTACAATAACAATCTATCAGAAAGCTCCCGATAAGATGAGAGAAATAATAGACCTTGGAACATTTAAACAGAATGTTTATTTCGCTGACCGAAAAGGAGAAATGGTAGTAGCTGGAAAGACAATTGATGTAAAAGGAAATGAACTGGAAAAGCTGAAGTACGAGTCGATGCTGCATTTCCTTGTCAGCCTAGATTCGCTTGGTATTAAATTGCAGTTTGATGGAACATCTTTAGTAAATGATAAAGAAGCCTATAAAGTGACGATGATTCTTCCTTCGGGTGACAAGTGGATTCAATATTACGATCCTCAAACCTGGCTGAAAGTTAAAGAATCTAAAAATATAGTAGTACAGCAAGGAACTTTTGTGCAGAATAATTATTATTCAGATTATAAAGATGTTGATGGAATAAAATATCCGTTCACATTAAAACAAAATGTCGGACCTCAGCATATTAACTTCGAAGTCGAATCAATAAAGGTAAATACCGGTTTGATTGACGATTTGTTTATAAAAAAATAATCCGGTTGGGTTCTGACAACAATTTTGCAATAAGAACATTAAAATTTTATTAAAAGAAATAATGGCAATAAGAAAATATTCGGTAATAGTATTTGATTTAGGTAATGTACTTCTTCCATTTAATTACGATGTTGTAGTTGAAAAATTTAACAAAGTAAGTACTGGTTTAGGCGATAAATTTGTGGAAAGTTACCGGAATAATTATCAAATCCACCGTTCGTTTGAACGCGGAGATATAACTGAAGAAGAATTTTTAGAAAAGATGCTTAACTTACTTGGACATAAAATTGGTAAAGAAAAATTCTGCAACGACTTTTCGAAAGTTTTCACGGTAAATAAAGAGGTTGCTGAACTGTTGCCGGAATTGAAGAAGAAATATATATTAGTACTTCTTTCAAACACAAATTCAATACATGAAGAGTACGGCTGGAAAAACAATAACTTCCTAAAATATTTTGATAAATTGATTCTCTCCCATAAAGTGAATGCGGTTAAGCCTGAACAGAAAATTTACAAAGCGGTTGAAGTATTTACGAAAAAACCGCCTGCCGAGCATATTTTTATAGATGATATAGCAGAGTACGTTGAAGGCGCTAAATATGTGGGTTGGGATGCTGTCCAGTTTACCGGATATGAAAAACTGGTAAATGATTTTAAACGAAGAGGTATTTTATAAGATGGTATAAAAGTATAGGATATATCGTTATAAGGTATACGGAGTAAATAAAGTTTACAAATTTATACCTCTATAACCTTATACCATAATCTTATTACTACCTATAATATTTAAAAAAATAAATTTTTAAAGTACGATGGGAAAAGACAACTTTAGTTATCAATCCGAAAAGTTTGCCGACATAGAAATTCTTCGTTACCAAGTTCGCGGATTTGAAGAATTATCTTTGAAGCAGAAGGAACTTGCTTATTATCTTTATGAGGCTGCCCTATCCGGAAGAGATATCCTTTACGACCAGCATTATAAATACAATCTTAAGATTCGGAAGACACTTGAAACGATTGTAAAATCTTACAAAGGGAATAGGGAATCAGATGATTTCAAAAAGTTTTTGATATATACAAAGCGAATCTGGTTTTCCAACGGAATTCACCATCATTATTCTACCAAAAAGATAATGCCTGAATTTTCAATAGATTATTTTAAGGAGCTTGCTCGTAATTCAGATTATAAATTTTTTCCGGTAAATGATTCAATTAATCATTTTATAGAAGAATTGATTCCTTTGATTTTTAATGCTGATATTGCGGCTCAGCGAGTTTGCCTAGATCCTAATACCGATGTCATCAAAAGTTCATCAACAAATTTTTATGAAGGTTTAACTCAGAAAGAAGTTGAAGAGTATTATAAAGGAATAATTGAGAAGGATGATCCTACACCGGTTTCTTATGGGCTTAATTCGAAATTGATAAAAGAAAATGGAAAGATTAAAGAAAAAGTCTGGAGATCAGGTGGAATGTATTCTCCGGCTATTAAAAAAATAATTTACTGGCTCGAGAAAGCCGCTGCTGCTGCTGAGAATGAAATTCAAAAATCAGCTTTCCAAAAGTTAGTTGAATTTTATAAAACCGGCGACCTAAAACTTTTTGACGAATATAATATCTTATGGCTTCAAGATACGGAATCCCGAATTGACACTGTAAATGGATTCATAGAAGTGTATGGCGATCCGCTTGGCTACCGCGGTTCTTTCGAAGGGATAGTTTCCATAAAAGATCTTGAAGCAACAAAAAGAATCAAATCCATCAGCGATCAAGCTAAATGGTTTGAAGATAATTCTCCTATCGATATCAAATTCAAGAAGAAAAATGTTACCGGAATAACTGCAAAAGCAATTACTGTGGTTGTCGAGTCCGGCGACTCTTCGCCTTCAACTCCAATCGGAATCAATTTGCCGAATGCAACATGGATAAGAGAAAAGTACGGTTCAAAGTCAGTGAATTTAGAGAACATTGTTTACGCTTATAAAATGGCTGAATCCGAAGAGCTGCTTCGAGAATTTTCTTTTTCTGAAAAGGAAGTTGAGCTGGCAAAAAAATATTCTGCTATAGCGGATGTGCTTCACACAGATTTACATGAAGTAATTGGACATGGTTCCGGACAAATTATGCCTGGTGTTGGAGCTCCAAAACAAACACTAAAGAATTATGCTTCGACTATTGAAGAAGCACGAGCGGACTTAGTGGCTCTTTATTATTTGCCTGATGAAAAATTAGTTGATATTGGTGTGCTGCCAAATCTTGAAGCAGCAAAAGCCGGCTATGATAAGTACATTAGGAATGGGATGCTTGTGCAGCTTGCAAGGATTGAGATTGGCGACAACCTGGAAGAGTCGCACATGCGCAATCGCCAATTAATTTCTAAGTGGGCTTATGAGTTTGGTAAAGATCAAAACATAATTGAAAGAAAAATTAGAGACGGAAAAACTTTTTTTGTCATTAATGATTATCAAAAACTTAGAATTTTGTTCGGAGAATTACTGAAACAAATTCAGCGGATAACTTCTACCGGTGATTTTGAAGCAGCGAAAAACATTGTTGAAACTTACGGAGTAAAAATTGAAATCGAACTTCATAAAGAAGTGAAACAGAGATACGATAGGCTTAATATTCCACCATATAAAGGCTTTATTAATCCTTTGCTAAAGCCAGTTATGGAAGATGGAAAGATCAAAGATGTTTTGATTGAGTATCCAGATGACTTTACCGAACAGATGCTTTATTACTCAGATAATTATTCTTTTCTCTCAATAGAAAATTAGTATTAGTTTATTCCTCTAAACTTCGATAAGAATCCTTATATTTGCAGACATTTTTTGAAATTATAATTTGGATTGAAAATTTAGATGGGATTAAGCATCGGAATTGTTGGACTGCCGAACGTTGGAAAATCAACTTTATTTAATGCGCTTACAAAGGCTCAAAATGCTGAGGCAGCGAACTACCCTTTCTGTACAATTGAACCAAACAAAGCAATTGTGCCTGTGCCGGATGAAAGAATAAACAAACTTGCAAAGCTTGTTAACCCGGCAAGACTTGTGAACTCAACAGTTGATTTTGTTGATATCGCCGGACTCGTTAAAGGCGCAAGCAAAGGCGAAGGATTGGGTAATCAGTTCCTTTCGAATATAAGAGAGACTGATGCTATACTTGAAGTTGTCCGCTGTTTTGACAACGGCGATATAGTTCATGTTGACGGAAGCATAAATCCGCTTCGCGATATAGAAGTAATTGAAACAGAATTGATATTGGCGGACGTTCAAACTCTTGAGAAAAAAATTGATCGTCTCCAGAAAGCTGCGAAGGGAGACAAAACAGCAAAGCTTTTACTAGATGATGCCGAAGCTCTTTTAAAATTCATGAATGAAGGAAATGTCGCTTTATCTTTTCATGATAAAGATAAAGAAACTTTGCAAGAGCTTTTTAATGAACTAAGACTGATGACTTCCAAAAAAATTATTTACTGCGCAAATGTTGATGAGAATGGTTTGTCGGAAGATAATGAATATGTAAAAGCAGTTAGGAATTACGGCGAGTCGAAGGGTGCGGATGTTGTAAAAATATCTGCTAAAGTTGAAGAAGAACTCGTCGGTCTTGAAGATAAAGAAAGAGAAGAATTCCTTGAGTCTTATGGTGTTAAAGAAGGCGGTCTTGAAAAAATAATACGTACCGGCTTTCATACATTGGGATTAAGCAGCTACTTTACTGCCGGTCCAAAGGAAGTTCGTGCATGGACAATCCGCAAAGGCTGGAAAGCTCCGCAAGCAGCCGGAGTTATTCATACTGATTTTGAAAAAGGATTTATCCGTGCTGAAGTGATTAGTTATGAAGATTACATTAAGCATGGTTCGGAAGCAGCTTGCAGAGCCGCTGGTGTGCTTCGTGTTGAAGGAAAGGATTATGTTGTTCAAGACGGGGATGTAATGCACTTTTTATTTAATGTTTAATTTCTGAGACCGTTCTAAAAATGTCATACCCGTGAAAATGGGAATCTAAAAAGTTTAGATTATCGTATAGATTCCCATTTTCATGGGAATGATATTTCGTCTTTGTAACTTTTTAGAGTGGACTAATTTCTAAAATGTTAAAATGCTAATGACAATTAAACAAATAAACAATTGCTTTTAAGAATTACTTTGTTATTTCACTCACCCACGACTGAAAACTTAGTGGAGAATTTATTAAGTTTGAAGCAATAATATTTAGTCCATATAAAATTAACGGAGAAGATTTTTATGTCAAACGCATACTTTAAAACACCTGCGCCGGTGAACGAGCCGGTACTTTCGTATGCACCGGGAACACCGGAAAAGGAGGCTCTGAAGAAAAAATTAAAAGAGCTTCAATCAAAAGAAATTGAAATTCCCTTAATCATCGGAGGAAAAGAAATAAAGACAGGCAAGACTTCTGAGATAAGGGCGCCGCACGATCATTCAAAAAAACTTGGAGTTTATCATAAAGCTTCTGCAAAAGAAGTAAATATGGCTATTGAAGCCGCCCTCGAAGCACGTAAGAAGTGGGCTGAGATGCCATGGGAACACCGAGTTTCCGTGTTCTTAAAAGCCGCTGAACTTCTTTCGGGTTCGTGGCGAACAACTTTAAATGCAGCAACGATGCTAGGGCAATCTAAGTCAGCTTATCAAGCCGAAATTGACTCTGCCTGCGAATTGATCGACTTCTACAGATTCAATTGTTATTATTTAACCCAATTAATGGGCGAGCAGCCTTACTCACCAAAAGGAATGTGGAACCGCGAAGAATATCGTCCGCTTGAAGGATTTATTTTTGCCGTAACTCCTTTCAACTTTACTTCGATTGCTGGAAACTTACCGACCGCTCCTGTTATTGTTGGCAATGTTGCCTTGTGGAAGCCGGCATCAAGCGCAGTTTATTCTGCCTATCATTTAATGAAGCTGTGGGAAGAAGCCGGGCTTCCTGCCGGAGTGATAAATTTTATCCCGGGTTCCGGTGGTGAAGTCGGCGATCCTGTACTTGCAAGTACGGACTTAGCAGGAATTCATTTCACCGGTTCAACTGCAGTATTTCAAGGGATGTGGAAAACTGTCGGAGAAAATATTCACAAAGGGAAATACTATCCTCGCATCGTTGGTGAAACCGGCGGAAAGGATTTTATATTTGCACACAATACTGCCGATGTCGATGCGCTGGTTACAGCAGCCATCCGAGGTGCATTTGAGTATCAAGGTCAGAAATGCTCTGCTGCATCCAGAATGTATGTGCCTCAATCCATCTGGAAAGATTTTAAGAAGAAATATGTTGATGAAGTCAGCAAAATCAAAATGGGAGATCCGGAAGATTTTACAAATTTCATGTCTGCGGTAATTGATAAAGCTGCGTTCAACAGCATTAAAAGTTATATTGATTATGCAAAAGAATCAAAAGAAGCCGAGATAATAACTGGCGGCAATTGTGATGAATCTAAAGGTTATTTTATTGAGCCCACAACAATATTAACTTCAAATCCTAAATTTAAAACTATGCAGGAAGAAATTTTCGGACCTGTGCTTACTATTTATGTCTATGACGATAATAAGTTTGATGAAACACTTGAACTTTGCGACACTACTTCTCCTTATGCATTAACCGGATGCATTTGGTCGAAGGATAGAGAAGTAATTAACAAGATGTCAAACAAGCTTCGCAACGCCGCAGGAAATTTTTATATTAATGATAAACCAACTGCTGCAGTTGTAGGGCAGCAGCCGTTTGGCGGTGGACGTGCATCCGGTACGAATGATAAAGCCGGCAGTGCAATGAACATTATGCGCTGGATGACTGCACGTGCAATCAAGGAAACTTTTGATCCGCCGAAAGACTGGCGTTATCCGTTCATGGCGGAAAAATAATATATATCAACAAAACCCGGTATCAAGTTACCGGGTTTTTGGTATCACGTTTTTATGATTAACGGTTTCTTGGAAGAAGTCTTTTTTATTATATTCGATCAAGTATATTATTCAATTTAATTGGAAAATTAAATGACTGAAACCAAATACTTTACACCGGCGGAAGCCAAATTGACTTTGCCGCTCGTTAGAAAAATTGTAAAAGATATTCTTGATACAACAAGAGAAATCCGTTTGCTTGCAGAAGACCTTGATGGAGTAATTGAAGATAATCCGCAAATGAAGAAGATGGCTACTGATGTAAACGGCTTTATCCGTGAGCTGGAAGAAATTGGCTGTTATTATAAAGATTGGAATTTTTCCATCGGCTTAGTTGATTTTCCATCAATCATTGATGACGAGGAAGTTTATCTCTGCTGGCGAAGCGACGAAGATGATATAAGATTTTATCACGAAATCGATGAAGGCTACGCCGGAAGAAAACCAATTCCTGAAAAATATTTTTCGGAATAAAAGATTCATTCTAATCTCCCAAATCAAAATCTGCCGAAGCCACAGCAGTTTTGCCGGAAAGCTTGTCTGTAATCCTATAAATTAATTTGTATTTACCTTTCTTATAAGTCGGTCCTAAATCGAATTGAGTATCTAATTGGGTATCGCTCATTTTCTCCTTTTGTCTTTTATCTACAACACGAGAAGAAATTGATTTTACGGTGTCGCCTTGCGGGGTAACTAGATCAATATTATAAGAAAGAGTTGCCATGTAAAAGCCGTTCTTTTGGTCCTGCTGAAAACCTTTTACTTGGGTTGTTCCGTCGACTTCTGAACTGTCACCCATTCCGTAAGCAAATGCTTCGGTGCTGAAGGCTGTTAATTTAACATCTTCTTGTTTTTTTGAACAAGCTGAAAATAAAATCATTAAAGAAAAAGAAACAAATACGGCAATCTTCATTTAGACCTCTTAATTAAAATTGAAAAACGCCTGCTTTTGAGCTAAAGCAGGCGCAGTAAAATTTTTATTAACTATTCTTAGCTTGAAATTCTTTCATAAATTTAACAAGCTCTTCAACACCCTTCTTCGGGAAAGCATTATAAATTGATGCTCTTAATCCACCGACTGAGCGGTGCCCTTTCAATCCATCAAAGCCTGCAGCGGTTGCTTCCAAAATCAGCTTCTTCTCGAGTTCTTCGGTAGCTAATCTAAATGTAACATTCATAAGCGAGCGGCTATCCGGTACGGCATGACCTTTATAAAAACCTTTGCTGTCGTCAATGCACTTGTAAAGAAGAGCAGCTTTCTCTTTGTTTGTCTTATGCATTGCATCGAGTCCGCCGTTCTTGATTAGCCACTTTGCAACAAGTCCGATAATATAAATACCAAATGTATTTGGAGTATTATACAACGAAGCATTTTCAACTTGAATTTTATAATTCAACATTGTATGCAGTGAATCGGAACTTCTTTCAACAAGATCTTTTCTGATGATAACCAAAGTAACTCCGGATGGTCCCATATTTTTCTGGGCACCGGCATAAATAAGTCCGTATTTGTTTACATCAATCTTCTTGCTCAAAATATCAGATGAAGCATCGCATACTAGAGGAACATTTCCAACTTCTGGTTCATTCTGCCATTCTGTACCGTAGATTGTATTGTTAGAGGTAAAGTGAACATAAGCAGCATCCGGATCCAATTTCAATTCCGATTGATCTGGTATTCTGTTAAATGTTTCAGCTTCAGTTGAAGCAGCTACGTTAACAGTTCCGACGCGCTTTGCTTCTTTCAGAGCTTTCTTTGACCAGCTTCCGGTAAGAATATAATCCGCTTTATTTTTAGGCGGCATTAAATTTAACGGAACCATTGAAAACTGAAGGCTCGCACCGCCTTGGAGAAATAAAATTTCATAGTTGTTGTTAATATTAAGTAGAGAACGTAAATCTGACTTTGCTTCGTCGATTATTTTGTCAAACGCTTTGGAACGGTGGCTGATTTCCAAAATAGACATTCCCACGCCGGGAAGTGTGAATAAATTTTCCTGTGCTTCTTTAAGCACATCCTCCGGTAATACTGCCGGACCTGCACTAAAGTTATATATTCTTTTTTCCATTGTTACCTTTCTTTCTTGTAAAGTTAAGATTAAATAAGTAGAATTTATTTATAAGCATCATTTCTGTGAGCTACAGAATAGATTTCAATCTCTTTCTTTTGTTCTTCAATTGTATAAAGTACTCTATAATTTCCGACCCTTAGCCTATAACCATATTTATTCTTCAACTTTTTTATTCCATGTGGTTTGGGTTCATTTTAAAGTAAAACTATTTTGTCCATGATTCTATCATGAACTTCATTAGGAAGAATGTCTAATTCTTTTTCAGCAGAACGTTTTATATAAATATTATATTGCACTCTTTTTTCTTTTTCTCTTAGAAAGATATTCTTCTAGAGGAATTGAAGGCTCATGTCTTCTTTGTTCGATAGTTACAAAATCGATTAAGTCTTCCTTAAAATTTTATCTCGCAACAATTTTTCTATAAACGAGTACTTTTCCTTTGCAGGCAACGCGTTAAAAGCAGTCATAAATACTTCTGCCGTAGCTTCAACTTTATTATTCATATCATTCTCGTATTTCAATCATTGTTTTAGTTGATTTTACAACATTAATTTTTTCACGAGCTTAAATCAAATGCACCAGTAAGCCATCTCTCAGCTTCGGCTCAAACCAAGTTGATTTCGGAGGCATTATTTCGCCTGAATCGGAGATACTCATCAAATCATTTACGGAAACAGGATATAATGAAAAAGCAACTGCAGCCTTTCCGTTATTTACTAACTTTTCCAGTTCCTTTGCTCCTCTGATTCCACCGACAAAATCAATTCGCTTGTTTGTTCTAGGATCATCAATTCCTAAAATCGGATTAAGTAAAAAGTCTTGAAGAATACTCACGTCAAGTGTATCAGCAATGGATTTAGAAAGACTATTGCTTGCAAGTATTGAATCTCTAGGCTTCAGCATATACCATGTTCCGTCCAAATACATTCCAAATGTTTTTTGTTTATTAGGCTGAGGTAAGTTTGATTTTTCAATTTGAAATTTTTCACTTATCTCATCCAGAAATTCATTATTCGATTTTCCGTTTAAATCTAGAATTATCCGGTTATACGGTAAAATCTTTAATTGATCTGCTGGAAAAAGTACGGCAAGGAAGTAATTATACTCTTCTTTGCCTGTATGATTGGGATTAGATTCTTGTTTTGTTTTTCTTGCGCGACCTGCACTTGCTGCACGATGATGACCATCAGCAATATACAAATTTTTTACCCTTCCAATCTCATCGATAATTGATTGATTGAACTTATCCGGCAATATCCATATTGTATGCTTTATTCCATCAGTTGAGATAAAATCATAAACTGGGGGATTATCCCTCATAGTTTCATCTACAATTTTATCAACTGCTTTAATTGGTTTATAAGTTAAGAAGACCGGACCGGTTTGTGCACCTGTAGTTACAATGTGGTTTGTTCTGTCGTCTTCCTTGACTTTCCTTGTCTTCTCATGCTTCAAGATTACATCGTTGTCGTAGTCATCCACCGAAAATGTTGCGGCAATACCGGTTTGAGTTCTGCCATCCATCTCCAATTTGTAAAGATAAAAATACTCATTTTCTTCGATCTTAAGAGGAGCTTGAGAAATTAATCTTTGTAAATTTTCTTTAGCCTTTTGATAGACTTTTGGAGAATAAGGGTCGATATTCGGATCAAGTTCTATTTCGGATCGTGTAACTCTTAAAAAGCTCAGTGAGTTCCCTTCAGCAGCATGCTTTGCTTCTTCTGTATTTACTACATCGTATGGAACGCTTGCAACTTTTGCTGCTGTTTCTTTTGATGGTCTTAATGCTTTGAATGGTTTGATTATTGCCATTAGAATGTTATCTCCATGTAAATATTGACACTACAAAAATCCACAAAATCTAAACAAGAATCCATTCAAAGAGTGCAATTTTAAGAAAAAAGAATTTCAGCAACTGTGATTGACTGCCAGACGAATATCAGATACAATTTCATAGAAAGGTAATTTAAAAAGCAGGATTGCATGAAAGCATGGAATTGCAAGGATGCATGTTTAATTCATGCAGCCATGCACTCATACGTTTTTTTATTTGAAGAGATAGAGATATTCTCCGTATCCTTCCTTTGCCATATCATCTTTTGGTATGAACCGGAGCGATGCAGAGTTTATGCAATATCGTAGATTAGTCGGCGCGGGTCCATCATCAAAAAGATGACCGAGATGCGAATCGCCGATTTTGCTTCGTACTTCAATGCGGTTCATTCCGAATGAGGTATCTTTATCCTTTACAATAAATCTGGGATCGATCGGTTTTGTAAAGCTGGGCCAGCCGCTACCGGAATCATATTTATCTGTAGAACTAAACAACGGCTCTCCAGAAACAACGTCCACATAAATTCCTTCACGGTGGTTGTTCCAGTATTTATTGTTAAAAGCCGGTTCGGTTTCGCACTGCTGCGTTACTGCATATTGAATTGGCGTCAATTTCTTCTTTAATTGATTCTCTGGTTGTTTCATTTCTTTCTCCGCATTCTTTATATAACTATTTACACTGTCGTCACCCCAGACTGCCATAATAAAGCTGTCTCTGCCTGAAGCCTCACGGTAAGCATAATATCTTGCCGGATTCTTCTTATAAAAATGCTGATGATATTCTTCAGCACGATAGAAATTCGTAAACGGTACTATCTTCGTTACTATCGGCTTCTTAAAAATACCGGACAAGTTTAATCTTTCTTTAGAAGTTTCGGCAACTTTTTTCTCCATCTCATTAGTATAAAAGATTGCCGACTTGTATTGCGAGCCTCTATCATAAAATGAACCGCCCGAATCAGTCGGATCAAACTGTCTCCAATAAACTTCTATTAGCTCAGCATAGCTGATTATTTGGGGGTCGTAAATAACCTGTACTGCTTCAACAGCGCCCGTAGAGCCGGTGCAGACTTCTTCGTAAGTTGGATCTTTTACATGTCCGCCTGCGTATCCGGAAATAACATCCTTTACGCCTTGAAGCTTTTCGAATGGCGCATCCATGCACCAAAAACAGCCGCCCGCAAAAGTTGCGGTATCAAGCTTAGCTCCGGCTGGGATTAATGAACCGGAATTTTCTGAGGAAATTTCTTTTGAGCTCATGTTTGTACATCCTGCGATTAATAAGCCGCTAAAAAGTACGGCTAAAATGTTAATGTTCATTTTATTACCTTTCATCGTGCAAAAAGCTTGGTGATTGTTCATATTCAATATAAAAAGTAATTGTAACAAAACTATCACGGCTACGTCATGGCATGTTTGAAATCAATCGCCAGGTAGATAATGAACTGAAAAAATTAGGATCAAATATCAAATGTATGAATGCATGAAAGCATGACTGCATGCAATCATGCTTTCTCATCGGTTTGCATTATATTTTCTTTTTTGGCATTATTGCCTTGTTAAAAGATAAAATATAAGGGAGTATAATGAAAAATAAGTTGAAGACAATAAATATCGTCCTCCTTTTGACAGCCGTATTTATTTTTGCAGCATGCTCAGCGGGACTTGAAAACTTAAGCACTGCTAAAGAAAATGTGGTAAAATATTATAAGTCCGGGCAGTATGATAAAGATGTTAATTCGGTTGTCGACAAGACAATAAATAAATTTGAAAACTTTTCTCCTGTCAAAAACGATGCGGTAGTTTTTGATGTTGACGAAACAGTTTTATCAAATTATAAGTTCGAAAAAGAACTTGACTTTGGTTACTATAGCGGATTGTGGGATAAATGGGTTAAGGAGGAAAAGGCGCAGCCTATAGAAGGCGTAAAGAAGCTGTATGATTTTTTTGTCTCTAAAAACTTTAACGTAATTTTTATTACCGGAAGAAACGATAACCAGTATAATTCAACTTATAAAAATCTCTTGTCGGCGGGTTATACCAAATTTGATACTTTAATTGTAAGACATCCTGATGAATATAATTTGACCGCACTTGAATTTAAATCAGAGAAAAGAACCGCCTTAACAAAAAAGGGATATCAAATTATTTGCGATGTTGGTGATCAGTATTCCGACCTTGATGGACCTGATCACGGATATCAAGTAAAAATTCCAAATTATATGTATATCTTAAAGTAAAATAATTATGGATGTTTCATATTTTATTGCAAAGCCAAATTCAATAGTTGAGCTTACAAAAATTAAATCCGATTATACCGGGGATTACAAATCCAAGTCTGACGCAAAAGCAGATCTGAAAAAGAATATCAAAAAAATGAGCGGACTTCAAGATAAGCTTTATGCTGAAGACAAATACTCTTTGCTTTTAATTTTCCAGGCAATGGATGCCGCTGGTAAAGACGGAACAATAAAGCACGTTATGAGCGGGCTTAATCCTCAGGGAACGCAGGTCTTCAGCTTTAAGCAGCCTTCGGCTGAAGAACTAAATCATGATTATCTCTGGCGGATAAATAGATGCCTGCCGGAGCGCGGAAGGATAGGCATTTTTAATAGATCATATTATGAAGAGGTTCTTGTTGTAAGAGTACACAATCTTGTTGACAAGGAAAAAATTCCTAAGGAATTAATTACAGATAAGATCTGGCAGCAGCGCTTTAGAGAAATAAATGATTTTGAAAAACATCTTTATGAGAACGGTACCGTAATTTTAAAATTTTTCTTACACATCTCTAAAGAAGAACAGAAGAATAGATTTTTACAGCGTATTGAAAAAAAATCTAAAAACTGGAAATTTTCCGAAGCTGATTTAAAAGAAAGAAAGTTCTGGGATGAATATCAGAAATGTTATCAGGAAGCTATATCGGAAACAAGCAAGAAGCATGCTCCTTGGTATATTATACCTGCTGATAAAAAATGGTTTATGCGTTTAGCTGTCTCTCAAATAATAATAGAGACTATGGAGAAAATGCCGGTAAATTATCCTCAATTAAGTAAAGACCAGGAAAAAAAGCTGGCTATCTATAAACAAGCGCTTGAAAATGAATGAAAATTTCTTATTTGCTTGAATTAAGAAAAATTTTTGCTTTAATTGTTCTAATAGAAATACTGGTTTAGGGCATAAATAAGCAGTAACAAATCAGAAAGCCCGCCTTCGACATAATTGTTCTTAATTTTTTTTGAGTATTATAACACTTAGATTTTATTGATGAAAAAAACAGCTTGAACTGCAATAGATTTATTAAACTATATTAAAAAAAGAACCGGAAAATAATTATGGATATTTTTAATTTATTCGCAAACCGGTCAAAATATTTTATACTCTTCTTAGGAACGTTTCTGCTCATTGTCGTTGCAGTGATAAATTATGTGGTGGGTAAAGAGCTAAATTTTAGAATTTTATATCTGATCCCGCTTTCTTTAATCACCTGGTATGCCGGAGTTCGCCCAGGACTCATTTTAACATTGTTATGCTCAATTTTAGAAGTAATTATTAAAATTAAGCATGGCTTTGAGCATACACATTTTATATTCTTCTATGTTGATGGATTTGTTACTTTCGGCATTTTTGCTGCATATGTATTAATATTGTGGAAACTACGTGCAGCATTGGATGAAGTTCAAATATCCAACGAAGAACTAAAGAAATCGAACGAGATTAAAAATGAATTTATTGAGCTTGCGGTTCATGATTTAAAGAATCCTCTTTCTAACATTATTGGTTTATCAGGCATTATTAACGAAGAAGAGAACCTTAAAAAAGGTGAAATTAAAGAATTAAGTAGAAGGATATATTCTTCTTCGGAGCGTATGATTAGGGTTGTAAATAATCTTCTGATGAATAGAGAAATCGAACTTGAGAAACTGCGTGTTAATTTAGAGCAGTTTGATTTGATTCCTATAATTGAGGACATAATAGATCAAAATAAAAGTGCGGCTGCTGCTAAAGAGATTTCAGTTAACTTCAATTCTTCGGATAAATCTTTATTCGTTTATGCCGATATTAATTTAATGTCGCAGGTAGTTGATAATCTTCTTTCCAATGCTCTTAAATTTTCTCCTAAGGGTAAGAATGTATGGATCCGGGCAAAGAAATTACAGCCGGAAGAAATTTTAAATGGCGGACTAAATGTTAAAATTGAGATCCTCGACGAGGGTCCTGGAATTTCCGATGAAGATAAAAAGAAATTGTTCGGCAGGTTTGCAAAATTATCGGCAAAGCCGACAGGGAACGAACATTCTACCGGTATTGGATTATTCCTTGTAAAAAAGTTTGTAGAAGCTATGAATGGCAAAGTCTGGTGCGAAAGTGAATTAAATAATGGTGCCAAGTTTATTGTGGCTTTAACAAATCGTTAATAATAGATGAATTCTCTCTAAAAAGGTCATTCCCATGAAAACGGGAATCTGGAAGTTTGTGTTATAGAATAGATTTTCACTTTCATGGGAATAACTTTTTGTGTTATCGGCTTTTTAGAATGGACTCATAGATTATTTATAAAATAAATAGCATTCCTATTAAAACAAATCTTAACGTAGTATTTGGATTTGAACAAATAATCTATCCAGTGATAATATAATTAAACCTGCTATCAAATATTTCGAAATGAATCTGATTTGCGGGTTATTTTTCAATTACCAATTCAGGAGGTTTTGAAATGAATGAGATTATTCGAATTAAAGACCAGCTTGAAAAAGCTTTTTATGGAGGAGCCTGGCATGGTCACTCAGTAATGGAAACCTTAAATGGCGTTTCTTCAGAGAAAGCTATTGCTAAACCAATTGCTGATGCTCATTGTATTTGGGAAATTGTTCTGCATATTTCTGTATGGCAAAATGTTGTAAGGAGAAGGCTCTTGGGGGAATCTGCAAATATTACGGATGAAGAAGATTGGCAGCCAATAATGAATGTTTCGGAAGATGCTTGGGGAAAGGATTTAATCCAATTGAGAGAAAGCATGGATAAGTTAATAGGTATTGTTGAAGAGCTTGATCAATCAAAGCTAATAGAAAAAGCCGCTGGGCAAAATTACTCTAATTATTGCATGCTTCACGGTTTGATTCAGCACGATATCTATCATGCAGGTCAAATTGCTTTGCTGAAAAAAATATTAAAATGATATTCCATTATTCTTGAGGAAATTAAATGAATAAAGAAGTTAACTTCGAAAACATTCAGCGGAAAAGTTTGTATTTAATTTCCACTTTCGCCTTGATCGAGTTGTTAATTCATTTTTATACAAATGCTTTTGCAAGTTACGGATATTTCCGTGATGAGCTTTATTATATAGCTTGTAGCAGACATCTTGCCGCAGGTTATGTCGATCAGCCGCCTCTTGCAAGCTTTATTCTTTTTGCAAGCATTAAGCTTTTCGGCGATTCAATTTTCGCATTAAGACTTCTGCCTGCAATTGCTGCTGCTGTTACAGTTTTTATAACCGGATTGATGACCAGAAAACTAAACGGCGGATATTTTGCAATTACTCTTGCATGCTTATCAACTGCCCTTGCACCTCAATTTCTTGGAACGTGTACAATCTTTTCGATGAATCCTTTTGACTGGCTGTTCTGGGTGTTGGCAGCTTATGTTGTTATCTTAATTATTCTTGCTGATCATAAAGGTGATGAAAAAGAAATTAAGAAACTCTGGATATGGCTTGGTATTATTCTCGGGTTCGGACTTCTAAATAAAATTGATCTTCTCTGGTTTGGAGCCGGTTTATTTGCCGGCTTAATTTTGACTCTTCAAAGAAAATATTTTAAAACATCACTGCCCTACATTGCAGGAGTTATCGCTTTCATAATATTTCTACCTTATATAATCTGGAATATCACTCATAACTTTGCTACACTTGAATTCATGCATCGCGCAGCATCGATAAAATATGCATCTCAGAATCCTGTAACTTTTATTTCAGACATGATGCTTGTTATGAATCCACTGACTATTCCTGTCTGGCTTGCAGGAATTTATTTCTTTTTCTTTAATGAAGAAGGCAAAGCTTACAAAATTATCGGATACATTTACCTGGTTTCATTTTTAATTTTGATTTTTAACTGGCATTCTAAAGCCGAATACATTGCTCCTGCATTCCCAATGTTGTTTGCTGCAGGCAGCGTAATGCTGGAGAAGATTACAATTCGAAAAATGCTTGCTTGGATTCGAATAGCCTTACCCGTAGTAATTGTATTATTTGGAATTATGCTTTTACCTTTCGCGCTCCCTATTCTGCCGGTTCAAACTTTTATACATTATTCAAGGTCTGTCGGCATGTCTCCTTCTTCTGCTGAAGGACAGCATCTGAATAATCTTCCGCAGTTTTATGCTGATATGTTCGGCTGGAAATCCATGGCTAATTCGGTTTCAAAGGTTTACCTTTCTTTATCACCTGATGAAAGAAAGAAAACAATTATATTTGCACAAAACTATGGTGAAGCCGGTGCGATTGATTTTTTCAGAAAAGATTTTCCGCTGCCGAGAGTTCTCTGCGGACATAATAATTATTGGTACTGGGGTCCGGGCGATACAACCTTTACTACGGTAATTGTAATTGGCGGCAGTAAAGAAGATAACTTAAAAACTTGTGCATCAGTTACTGATGCCGGAATGACTCATAGCAGATACGCAATACCTTATGAAAATAATCTGCCGATTTTTATCTGCAGAGGTTTGAAGCTTCCGGTTTCAGAAATTTGGAAGCGAGTTAGATTCTTCATTTAATTTAATATTATGATAAAAGCATTATTCTGGGATAACGACGGCGTTCTCGTCGATACCGAAAAATTATATTACAAAGCTAATAAAGAAACCTTCGCAAAAATCGGGATTGATCTTACCAAAGAAGTTTATGTGGAATATTTCTTAAGACGGTCCAACGGAACCTGGCATCTTGCCGAGGCTAAAGGATTCAGCGCGGAAGAAATTTCTAAATTCAGAAATGAAAGAGATGAACTTTACAGCGGGCTTCTTATGAAGGGAAAAAATGTTATCGATGGAGTAGAAGAGACTTTGAAAAGTCTTTATGGAAAATATAAAATGGGAATTGTAACCAGTTCAAAGAAAGATCATTTTGAAATCATTCATAAAAATTCCGGGCTTCTTAAATATTTTGATTTTATTTTAACCGGCGAAGATTATGAAAATGCCAAGCCCGCACCTGATCCTTATCTTAAGGCTTTGGAAATAAGCGGCTGCAAAAAGGATGAATGCGTCATCGTTGAAGATTCGGAAAGAGGGCTCAGAGCTGCTCTGGCTGCGGGTATTAAGTGCTTCGTTATTCCTACTGGTCTTACCATTCACAGCAATTTTACCGGCGCAGAAAAAATTCTGTCTGATATAAGAGAAGTTCCGCAATATATAATATGAATATTATTTTTGCCTATGAATAAAATTTATTTACGGAAATAGAAACTGCATGATTGAAAAACTTACCAGGCTCTTTCCTCTCTGGGCTGTACTCTTTGCCTTAATTGCATTCCAGTTCCCTAAAATATTTTCAGGCTTTCCCGGCGCCATCGTTCCCTTGCTAATGGCAGTAATGTTCGGTATGGGGATGACATTGACATGGGAAAATTTCAAAGATGTTTTTAAATCTCCTCGCGTAATTGCTTTCGGAGTCTTCCTTCAATATCTGATTATGCCGTTTGCTGCATTTTTAGTCGCAAAAGTATTTGGCTTTTCAGCCGGACTTTTAGCCGGTACTGTGCTTGTGGGGTGCAGCCCCGGTGGTACAGCTTCGAATGTAATGTGCTATCTCGGCAATGCAGATGTAGCTTTATCAGTAACGCTTACAGCGACAAATACATTTGCGGCAGTAATTGCCACGCCTGCGTTTTCATATTTATTCCTGCATCAAATAGTCCCGGTGCCCTTTGTTGGAATGATGATTAGCATCCTTCAAATTGTTCTGATACCTGTTTTAATCGGTACTGCTGTAAATTCTTTCTTTGGAAACAAAATTGATAAGGTAAGAAAAATATTTCCAGTCCTTTCTATGCTTGCCATCGTAATTATTATTGCCGTAATTGTTGCATTGAATAAGAATAAAATTTTTAATGTCGATTTAGTTACTGTTGCTTCGGTTGTAATAATAAACTCCGCTGGTTACTTGCTGGGTTATTTTATACCTAAGATGTTTAAGTGGGATAAAAAAGTTTGCCGTACAATCGGTATTGAAGTAGGCATGCAGAATTCCGGTTTGAGTGTTGCACTGGCTATAAAATATTTCTCTGCCTTAGCAGCGCTTCCGGGCGCTATTTTCAGCGTCTGGCAGAATGTCTCCGCTTCGCTGCTGGCAGGATGGTGGAGGCTAAAGGATAATAAGTCAAAATAGATTATTTTTGAATTAAAAGTATCTAAATATAAAAAGCATCATATGAGACAAAATCTTTTCCTCTTTTTTATTATATGCGTTTCTTTCCTTACTTATGCTCAAAAGAAAAATTCAACCCGGCTTATCGGAAACTGGGAATCGGAGAGTATACAGGATTCCCGCTTAATTATTTTAAAGATAAATCCCGATAGTACATTCTTAATGCAGACTGATCTTGCTGCGGATTATTCTTTTAAAATAACCGGTAATAAGATTATTAGAACTCTCATTACAAAAGATTCTTCACAAAAAATTATTGATACTTCATTCTTCAAACTAAAAAGAAATTCTTTAACAATAACCTTCACGCAGAATGGAAAAGATAAAATAATTTCTATGGAAAGAATTAAAGGAACCGGGCACAGAGGCAGAAGCATTACCGGCAGCTACAAATGGAAATACCCGGACGGCAGAACTGCATTTACCGAATTTACAAAAGATAAAAAGTGGCTCTTTAGACTGCCGCTTCAGACAATTAAAGGCATCTACAGCGTCTATAACAATAACATATTCTTTAAATACTCCAACAAACCGAGGGACATAGAAAAAAGGATGTTCTTTATAAAAGTGAACCGTCTGATGTTAAGAGATAACAGAACAGCCAGGCAAGAATTTTATAGAAGAGTTGATTACTTTCCGACGGAATGAAAAGCATTGTGCTTATTTAAGCTAAGAATTTTTCATATTAAAAATGATTTTAAGAGTAAATAATTCTTATTTCCCTCGCATCTTTTAGTTGATAATCATTAATTATAAACCCCTTGCAATAAATAGTAAATGTAAATATTTGGAAAAGCTTGTTTTTTGCTTAAAAAAGCCAATATTGGATTTAGATTGGTCATTTTCAGAATAAAACCAGTCATTTGAAAACTAGATCCAGCCATTTTAAAATTAGAACCAATCATTTTCAGATTTGATCCTGTCATTTGAAAATCAGAACCAGTCATTTTAAAAGATAAACCAATCATTTAAAAATTTAATCCAGTCAATTTAAAATTAAACTCATCCCTTTTTCGATTAGAACGGATCATTCATCTTTTTAATCTGGTCGTTTTAAAAGATAAACAAGCCGTTCAAAAGGTTAAGACTACCGTTCAACAAAATATTTTAAATTTAAAATACTTATCTGCCGGAAAACATTTAATTTTACTGTGGAGATATTTTTAAGCTTCTTAAGATTAAAGATTATTTGAAGCTTTGTCAGCTAATCGAAAGGGATTATGTTATGAAAATTTTTTTTATTGTTCTTTTCTTCGCTCTCTTATCGCAGTGCTTTGCTTTCTCATCTACTCCATTTAATTCTTTTAATAGTTCTAATCCGGATATCAATGGCATCTGGCAGGGGACGTTAAAAATTTCAAGCGTTCAATTAAGAATTGTATTTCATATTTCCCGGGATGAAAAGGGAAATTTTAAAGCAACAATGGACAGCCCGGACCAAGGCGCAAAAGATATTCCTGTTGACTCTGTTTTTTTTAATGATGGCAGGTTGAAGCTGGTTATTAATGTTGCTCATGGATTTTATCAGGGCATTTATAATGCAGACAGCGTTTCTTTTACCGGCACCTGGAACCAGATGGGACAAAGCCTTACTCTTGTTCTTCATAAAATTGAAAAGGAAGAAGCAGTAAATCGTCCGCAGGAACCTAAGCCGCCTTTCCCTTATAAAGTTGAAGATGTGGTTTATGAAAATAAATCTGCCGGTATAAAATTAGGCGGCACATTAACAATGCCCGAATCCGGCGGACCTTTCCCGGCAGTACTTTTAATAACCGGTTCAGGTCAGCAGAATAGGGATGAGGAGTTATTCGGTCATAAGCCGTTTTTAGTAATTGCAGATTATTTAACACGTCACGGTATCGCTGTTCTACGTGTTGATGACAGAGGCATCGGTGAATCAACCGGAAACTTTGCCGCTTCTACTTCAAAAGATTTTGCTTCCGATGTCCTTACCGGAGTTGAATATCTTAAAAGCAGGAAAGAAATAAATCCTAAAGAGATCGGACTGATCGGGCACAGCGAAGGCGGTATGATAGCTCCGATGGTAGCTGATGAAACTAATGATGTTGCATTTATAGTTTTAATGGCTGGACCCGGAATTAATGGAGAACAAATTTTACTTACACAAACAGAAGCGATCCAAAAATTAAGCGGCGTTCCTGAAGATCAAATTAAAAAAGGTCTGACTACCGACAAGAAGATGTATGATGTAATTAAGCAGGATAAAGACAGTACACAGATTGTTGATGAGCTTCAAAAAATATTTGATGATGGTTATAACAGCTTAAGTGATGAGCAGAAAAAGCAAGCCGGCGATCCTAAAGCTGCTTTTGATATGGTACGGAAAAGATTGATGAGCCCCTGGTTCAGATATTTCGTTGCTTATAATCCTGTTTCAGTACTAGAAAAAGTTAAATGCCCTGTGCTGGCAATTGACGGTTCAAAAGACCTGCAGGTACTTCCAGAACAAAATCTTGCTGCAATAAAAAAAGCTCTGCAAGCAGGCGGCAATAAAAATTTTGAAGTGAAAGAACTGCCGGGATTAAATCATATCTTCCAAACAGCAGAAACAGGCTTGCCAACCGAGTATGGAAGAATTGAAGAAACAATATCTCCGGTTGCACTTAAAATAATGGGCGATTGGATTTTGAAGATGACAAAGAAGTAATGAAAGCTAGATGCCTTGGATGCTGGATACTTGATATCTAGTATCCAGCATCTAGCAACCAGTATCTAGTTAGTGGATCTTCCCGCCGATTTCGCCGTTAGGATATTTTTGAGTATGAACTAAAACATAAGTATCACCATTGTTCATCCAGGTGCGTAAAGAATCAAGATTGGTATCCTTATCGGTTATAGTTCCTTTGGAGAGGAGTCCGTTAAACTTGCCGGTAATTTTTCCTTTGTAAAGCCAGACGACAATCGGACCTTCTTTACCGAACGGACCGTGATGAATATGCGCCATTGATACGCTGTCTATATCATAAACGTAAAGTTTGTAAAATAATTTCTTGCCGTCTTTACTGAATGTAAAGATAGCATGTCCCTTTGCTTTTGTTTTGCCTGAAGAGGAGAGCATTTTGGAAGCAAGCTCAGCCCGATAAACATTTTTAACTTTCTTTCCTTTTGCCAAAAGGTTAGAATTCCCGGCAAGGAAGAGTATAATTACGACTGCGATAAAAGATACAAATAGTCTTTTCATAGCAACTCCTTAAATTATTTTAGATTAAACATAATCGTAACCAGGCATCCGGTGTGTGATTTTTAATATGTTCTAAATATTTTTCCTGACTTCTGCCAAAATAAGAATTCGTGGAAAAAGTTTGTAAAATGATAAAATAAAGGGATATTTTTAGTAATTTGTCATACTAATAGCAATAAAAGGCAGAGAAGAGTGCCGACTATAAGA
>JAKAGV010000019.1 GCA_021815405.1 Bacteroidota bacterium | reverse complement strand
AATTCTTCGACCAGAGCTGAATTTAACAGTTTTTTATTTCAAATCGATTATGACTATTTTTTCTTATAATTATCTATATTTTATAACCTTACCGGTTTTCAATATATTCTAAACCGGACAGTAGTGAATTTTTAATAGAAAAAAATTCTATAGGAGCCGTTTAATGCGGCTCCTAATTATATGAGGAATAAAGTATGAAAAGTTTAATAATAGGGATTATTTTTATTACTATAATTAATTATGGTTGCTAGAAGTTACCAAGCGATGATTACCCTGTTGAAAGTATTTATATGTCGCTTCATGTTGGTGATATAAGAGAACTTTATATGACTACTCCTAATGATACAGCCTATTCTCTTTGGAAAATAACAGGAAAAGCGCGAAGACCTGACGGTCAAGAAGTATTCATTAGCGAATGGTATATCAATAGCTTAGATTCAAATGACATGTATTATTCATTCGATTTTATCCGTGACGGTTATTATTATGGAACGGAAATGGATTCTTCTTCTGAATACCCGGAGAATCCTTATCTCGAAGAGAAATTGGCTCCGATAAATCCTTTTGATGGTGAAACATTCATACAAACTGCCGGTGTACATAATCTTGATACTTCTCAGGATTACAATAATGCAAGACATTTAATCGATTTTGATACCCCTGCAGGTAAATTCAATAATGTTTACTGTATTATTGGTAATAGAGGAGCTCCTTATTCCGTACAGGTAAAAACTTATTATGCAAAGGATTGGGGTTACCTAGGAATTGAATATATCGTCTCACAAGGTTATGTCAGCGAAAGGGCTGTTGTAAACTATATGAAAATAAACGGTATGGAGATTGGCAAATACGTAGATATGAGTAAGTTACCTGCTAAAAAATATCATGTAGCATCTAGGCAGACAGTATTAATAAGTCCATATGGTATATTAATTAAGCGAAAGGCGAGTAAAGCATTTAAAATACCTTCGGCATGAAGAGGAATGATTACTGCCGCGTTCTCCTACTACGCTTAATTAGCTGTTCCTCTTTACTTAATCAATTCAAGGCAATCTATATAATGAAAACATGCAGCCGGTGCGTCCATGCTTGCCTTCCGAAACTTTAGCGAATGGAGGCAACCATGTTGAATCTTTTCTAAACTGACTTCTGATCTCCGACCTCTGTCTTTAGTTCTCCACTTCTTCCAAAACCGGCAATTCAATCTTTGTAAACTCGAGTTCCTTAACTTTAGTTTTGTGGTTCTTGCCGTTTTTACCTGGTCTGCCGTTCTTGCTATTCGGATTCAACTTATCGTAATAATTCTTATAAGAATAAATCTTGTTCTGATAATTACGCAGAATAATTTTATTCTCATCATGATGAACTACATAATTAGGAACTAAAGGAATCTTGCCGCCGCCGCCAGGCGCATCAATTACGAAATGAGGAATGGCAAGACCGCTTGTATGCCCACGCAGGTTTTCAATTATATTTAAGCCGGTTTCAATTGAAGTTCTAAAATGATTAGCGCCTTTGGTTTCATCAGCCATATACATGTAATAAGGACGAACTCTAATCTTCAACAGCTTCTGCATTAACTCTTTTACAACTGCTGGATCATCGTTCACACCTTTCATTAACACCATCTGGTTGCCGACCGGAATACCAGCATCTGCAAGCATCTCGCATGCTCTTGAGCTTTCCGGAGTTATTTCCCACGGGTGATTGAAATGCGTGTTAAGATAAATCGGATGGTAATTCTTCAACATGTTGCAAAGTTGCGGCGTAATACGGTGAGGAAGTACGCATGGCATCTTTGAACCGATCCTTATAATTTCAATATGAGGAATCGACCGAAGCCGTTGAATAATTTTCTCAAGCATCGTATCGGTTAGCATTAAAGGATCGCCGCCGGACATAATTACGTCGCGGATTTCAGTATGCTCTTCAAGATATTTGAAAGCGCTTTCCAATCCCTTCATGGAAATTTTTTCGTAATCTCCAACCTTCCTCTTCCTTGTACAGAAGCGGCAGTACATTCCGCATTGGCTGGTAACAAGGAACAAAGCTCTGTCAGGATAACGGTGCGTAATATTTTGAACCGGGCTCATTGCATCTTCCATCAGCGGATCTTCCTCCGCATCGAAATCCTCAAGTTCCGCTTGGTCCGGAACACACTGGCGCCAGATCGGATCGCCCGGGTAACGGATTAAGCTTAGGTAATAAGGATTTATTCTCGCCTGAAAAAATTCATCCAGATCTTCTGCAACCTTGCGGTCAATCTTGAATCTTTCCACGAGCTCATCAACAGTATGAACACTGTCTCTGACCATTTGCTGCCACAGTTCCATGACTTAGCCTCTAGTTGTTGTTAACAAAATATTTTCCGAAAACAATTAAATGGTCGCCTACCGCGTAAAAATCGTTTATCTGCGCCACTATCGAATAGTTATTTCTCATGTAAAAATTCCTTGTCTTTGAATAACTATCCTTGGAAGATGTCTCGGCTAAAATCCATCTTCCTTTATTTTCTTTAACGAACTCTTCGGCATGTTCAAGCAATTGCTTGCCAATGCCTTTAATTTCATTTTCCGGGTCGACTGCAATCCAATACAAATCGTAAACACCGTCTGTAAGCGGTCGTCTGCCTGTGCAGTGGTATCCGAGAATATTTCCGTTGTCGTTTTCATAAACAAAAATATTGTAATCCGTTTGAAGTGGATTACTCCCGGCAATCAGAACAAGCTCCATCGCAACTCCGACTTCAGTATCGGTGAAGTTCGGAATTTTCTTTAGCATCGATTCAACCGCCTTTACATCAGCTTGCTTTAACCTGCGTATCATTTCTTTTTCTGATTAATGCAAACTCGGCAATTTTTGCAAGCAAATCCGGGTACGATAAACCGGAAGCAGAAGCTGCACGGGCAAACCCGGAGTCAGTTGAGATATCCGGATTCGGATTTACTTCAATTACAAACGGAACATTATTTTTATCTAACCTCATATCAACGCGCGCATAGTCTCTGCAGCCCATCACTTCATAGGCACGCAGCGCTGTTTCTTCAATTCTTTTCTTTAATGTTTGATTAAGTTTTGCCGGACAGACCGGTTTTGTGTTTTCATAATAAACACTGTCTGCCATCCACTTGCCGTCGTAAGTAACAATCTTCGGCAATCCGTCGGGAAGTGTCTTAAATTCAATTTCAGAAATAGGAAGAACCGAATCTCCAAGGATAGCCACATTCAATTCTCGACCATCGATGTACTCTTCAATAATTACGTCCTGTTTGTACATCTTCTGTAAAAAGCTAAGCTGCTTATTAAGCTTCTCGAAATCATCAACAACGGAAAACTCCGAAATGCCTATGCTCGCATCTTCGTTCAACAATTTAAGGATCACCGGGAATCTTAAATTGAAATTTTCTTTAATGAGCTTCGTGCTGAATTTAACGGTTATAAAGTCAGGTGTGTCAATTCCATGAGAGCTGAGAATGTTTTTTGTCCGCTCCTTATTCAGGCAGTTGCCAAGACAGGAAGGTATGTTTCCGGTAATGTTGTATCCAAGAAGTTGGAAAACTCCGGCAATGCAATATTCATAAGAAGAAATACCTTCGACGGCTTCTACAAAATTAAAGATTACGTCCGGTGAGTAATTATTGATTTGTGAAATTGTTCTTTCGATATTGCCGTCAACAGCTAAAGATTCAACGCAAGAATATTTTTCAAGCAGGCTCTTTTCGATTAATCCGATTTCCTTACTGAATCCGGTTTCAGATAAATCATTTGGAGTAGTCACTCCCGCCGCGGCATTACCATTCTGCGGTTTGCCATTGTAGATAGGAAAGATGCTCGCAGGAGAATTGTAGCAAATCAGAATTTTTGCATCTTTCTTCATATCAGTTTATGTCTTTTAGCGGCAACATAAAGAACTTTATTTATCATTTCTTCGTAGTTTAAGCCTTTGGTTCTTGCTGCCTTCGGGTAACATGAATTCTCTTCAGGATTCGGAAGTATTCCCGGCAGCGGGTTTATTTCAATAATGTTTGGCTCATAATTCGTATCGAGTCTTACATCTATCCGGCTCCAATCTTTGCATCTTAGGATGTTGAACGTCTTCAGTGCAGCTTCGCTGATTTTCTTTTCGAGTTCCGGAGTTAGATTTGCCGGACAAGAAAAAACATCCAGCGGATTTTCTTTCGTATCCAGAATCCATTTCGCTTCGTAAGAATAGATAGGAATAAAATCTTTCGGGAAGTCATTGTAGCTTATCTCTACAATCGGAAGCACTTCCGCTTCATCGCCGTTGCCAAGTATTGCAACCGTAAATTCTCTTCCCGGTAAAAACTCTTCAACTAGGGCAGCCTGGTTGTATTCAACTAATATCCTCTCTACTTCTCTTAAAAGTTCTTTCTTATCTTTTACAAAAGAAGAAGAGAAAATACCTTTGCTTGAGCCTTCTGAGATTGGCTTAACTATCAGCGGGAACTTTAATCTGATTTCTTTTGCCCGCTGCATGCTGTCAACTAAAACAAACTTTGCGTTTGGTACTTTGTAGTATGATAAAATTTCTTTCGTTCTTGCTTTATCAAGACAAGTCGCAAGCGTTAACGGATCGGAGCCGGTATAAGGAAGCTTAAGCATGTCGAGCATGGAAGGAATCTGAGCTTCGCGGCTTACTCCGTTAAAGCCTTCGGCAATATTAAAAACTATATCGGGATTAATTTCTTTCAGCTTGCTGAACGCCGAGTGGTCTGCTTCTACCAAAGTAACATTATGATTAAGTGCTAAAGCTGATTTAACGGCGTTGATTGTGTCCCACGTATCCCACTCTGCGTAGGTGTCGACCGATTTTTCAGTCTGAATTTGAGCTTCGTTTAAATTTGGGGATACTATTTCGAGGAAAGTTTGACTGTCGCCTTGGCAGGATTGACTTTCTGGTTTGACATTAAAAGTTAATGCAACGTTCAATCTAAAATTGAACAACGAAGATAAAATATTTTCTCCTTCGAAAAATTTTTTTAGCAAATATAATTAATAAAATTTCTAAGTCAAGATTTTTGAGTCACCGGAAAAATTATTTTCTAGCTCGTTAGAAAATTTTTCCAGGAAAAAATTCTTTAAAAGTTTTCAAAGACAAACAAAAAATTTTTTTGCTCGACAAATTTATAACAAAAAAAATTTATAAAACAAATTTTTTTTCGTCATAATGAAAAAATATTTTTAAAAGTGAGCCGCAAAAACTTTGCCGGAGAAAATTTTTTTATGCAATCTTTGCGTAACGGAGACTTCCCGAGTAGTGTTCAATCAGATTTTTTCTTATTACTTGGTTTGGTTGTTCTTTAAGATGAGGATCGTTCTCAACTATATTGAAGGCTTCCTCCTTTGCTTTGAGTAAGATGTTAACATCTTCGGTAATGTTTGCATGCCGAAGCTCAGGAAAGCCGCTCTGCTGCGTGCCGAAAATGTTCCCCGGTCCCCTAAGCTTCAAATCCATCTCGGCAATTTTAAATCCGTCGGTGTACTTAACCATAGATTGAAGCCTGACAGATGCTTTATACTTTTCCAACTGTGCAGGCGAAAGATATTCAAGCTGAAGTTTTTCTTGTCGTCCGGCAAATTCGTCTTTAGTAACTAGGATGCAGTAAGCCTGCTTTTCGCTTCTCCCAACTCTTCCTCTTAGCTGATGAAGCTGGGACAAGCCAAACCTATGTGCGTCGTTAATTAAAATTATGTTTGCATCCGGGATGTCGATCCCGACTTCGATTACCGTTGTCGAAATTAGAACATCATATTTTTTTGCAAGGAACAGCATCATCGCTTCTTCTTTTTCCTGCCATGACATCCTTCCGTGAATTAATCCAAGACTTACATCCTGTAAAAACGTTTCCTTCAACTCGTTGTAATGACTTTCAGCCGCCTTAAGCTCAAGCTTTTCAGATTCTTCAACCAAAGGATACACAATGAAAGACTGATAACCGTCTTTCTTTTTATCAATAATGAATTTAAATATATCCGGCAGCTTGCTGTCACCGCGCAGCAAAGTCTTTACCGGCTTCCTATTCTTCGGCATCTCCTCGATTATTGAAAGGTCGAGATCGCCATAAACAGTCATGGACAGCGTACGAGGTATTGGCGTCGCACTCATTACAATAACATCAGGTGTAACACCTTTAACCATCAAGCTTGCTCTTTGGGCAACACCGAAGCGGTGCTGCTCATCAACAACAACAAGACCAAGGTTCTTGAACTTCACTTTTTCTTCAAACAAAGCATGCGTGCCAATTATGATGTCAGCTTCTTTCAATTCAATATCCTGAAGATTTTTCTCTTTAACACTTTTCTTTTGTTCGCCGATTAGAAGACTCAGTTTTATTTTTCTTTCGTTATTAACCATTGAAAGTTTCTTAAGCAGTCCGGAAATGTTTTTTGCCTGCTGATCTGCAAGAATTTCCGTCGGCACCATCATCACTGCCTGGAAACCATTGTCTACTGCAATCAGCATTGCGATTAAAGCAACGATTGTTTTACCGCTTCCTACATCGCCTTGTAAAAGCCGATTCATCGGGGATGGATCCTCCATATCTTTCCTGATCTCACTCAACACTTTCAACTGAGCCTTCGTCAGATCGAAAGGAAGAATTTTCAGGAAGTCGAGGATTAGGTTTGTCTGCACTTTCATTGAATGACCGGCAAGCTGGCTTTTATAATTATGCTTCCTTAAAGCAACCAGCATCTCAAGATAAAACAACTCTTCAAACTTAAATCTTTCAATTGCATGCCGAAGGGTTTCCTTACTTGAAGGGAAATGAAAATTCTTTACAGCTTCCGTAAGCTGAAGCAAATTATTTTTTGATATTATCTCTGCCGGCAAAGTCTCCTCAAGATAATCAGCATAATCTTCAACAGCATGGTTGATAATTCTCCTCAGACTCAAGTCGCCGATGTTTGTCGTCCGCAGTTCTTTCGGAATCCTATAAAAAGGAATTATCTTCCCGGTGTTAAGGAAACTGTTTGATTCCTCTTCGGAGATTCTATCAAAATCCGGGTGTGTAAATTGAAGGTTGCCAAACTTTGAAAGCGCCGGCTTTCCCGAGACGGCAAAGATGTCACCTTCATTAAAGACAGATTCGAAATATTTTATTCCCTGGAACCAGATGCATTCAAAGAATCCGGTTGAATCCCTTAACTGAACCTTGAGCAAGCTTTTCCGCGAGAAGAATCTTTTTTCTTTGTCAGCAACTTTGGCGATAATAGTCAGTTCGCCTTCATAGCCATTCATCAAGTAGCCGTAAGCCTTGGAAGCACTGAGTGTGGTAGTTCTATCAAGATGACGGGAAGGGAAATAGAACAACAAGTCTCTCACAGTTGAAATGCCGATCTTCTTAAAAGCCTCCGCTCGTTTTGGTCCCACAGATTTAATGTACTGAACCGGCTCGCTTAATATTTTTTCTTTATCTGAAATCATTGGATTGAAAAATAATTTAAGTGGAAAGAATTAACAAGGCGTGGTATGAATGCATGCGTGCATTATTGCATGCTTTTCTTACGCATGGTTGCATATATCTTAAACTAACAAACGGTAAAATTCAGAATGGTTTTATTTTCATTTAGTTGAAAAATAAAATAGCTTTGGACAACATCCAAGGAAAAAGGGATTAAAGAACTAACCCAAACTCTTTCAGCTATTTCGATTGTTGTTATCTTTTTAATTAGCCGTAAAATAATCCCAAACTGCTTTGGAAATATCAGCAATAACATTGTTGCGAACGTTATCATCTGCTGATGAATTTGATATTAGAACCGCAATGGCATAACACCTGCCATTTGGAAGAGTAACAATTCCTACATCATTAGTTGCTGCAGATATGCCGTTTTTATTTGCTCCTGAAGAGCCGGTCTTATGCGCAACTATTGTACCTGCCGGTAGTTTCCCCTTTATTCTATCAGCTCCGGTTACTGTAGAAACCATAACGTTCCAAAGATAATCTTTGCTTTTTGCCGAAAGGATACTGTCTCTTGAGAATTTGCTTAACAGATTTACCATAGCCATCGGAGTAGTCCAGTTTTTATATTGTATAGACCAATCCTTATGCATCTCTTCCTCATTTACTGCTATTGAAATTTCCCTGATTCCAAGATTGTGGATATACCGGTTGACTTTAGCAGGACCACCTATAAGATCCAAAAGAATATCGCACCCGTTATTATCGCTTTCGGAAACTGTATAATTCAGTATCTCGCTCAGCGCAATATTAACATTACCTTTCGGATATTTTTCCCTCAACGGACTCCAGGTATTTCGATGTAAGTTTTCCTTATCGAGATGGATTTTTTGATTTAACGATAATTTGCCTTTGTCAACTTCATTTAATACTGCTAATGCCAAAGGGAATTTGAATACACTCTGCATAGGATAATGGTATTCATTATTAATTGACATTGTATCTGACGTTACTAAATCTTCAATTGCAACTCCAACATGTCCTTTTGCTTTGTCGGCTATTTTAGAAATCTTTGTTCTGAGTGATTGATCTTGAGCGAGACTGAAGCCAGGACAAAGTATAATAATAAAAATAATAAATCCGAAATATTTAATTCTTGCTATCATAGTTTTTCGATAAATTATTGTATTTGTAAGTTAAAATTTAATATAAGCATTTTAATTCCCAATCTGCTGAACGCAAATGTGGATTACTTTTGGATAAGAATTATTTGATATAAAATGGTGGGAAAAGTCGCTGTCTTTGAAATTATTATAGACTGCATTAAGCTGAATAAGAAAGCACTATTATATACCACACTAATTAACAATTTGAAAATTTATAAAGTTTAAATTATATTTTTTGAGAAACATAATTCTTTATAAATTGAAAATATTCTCTTAATAAGTTTTATAAACTTAAAAGCAATATTAAAGTCCAATAAACAATAATCTTATTATCTTATTTTTAGAACATTTAAAAGAAAGGAGGAAAGAAATTAAGAATGTAACCTTAGCGTAGGCGACATCACTCCATCTTCATATCGCGGGTCATCAGGTCATTGGTTGCTTCTACGGGGTCTTTGTCTTCAAAAAGAATTTTGTAGACTTCATTTGTTATCGGAGTTTCAACATCCAGCTTCTTTGAAAGCTCGGATGCAGAGCGGCTTGTCTCAACTCCTTCGGCAACCATTTCCATTGAGGCTAAAACTTCTTTTAATTTTTTACCAGCGCCAATCTGCTCGCCTACATAACGGTTCCTGCTGTGGCGGCTCATACAGGTTACTATTAAATCGCCCATACCGGATAATCCGGAAAAAGTTTCAGGGCTTGCGCCCATTGCAACGCCAAGTCTTGCAATCTCTGCAACGCCCCTCGTCATTATTGCAGCTTTAGTATTATCACCGAACTTTGCACCGTCAATAATTCCTGCGCCGATTGCAATTACATTTTTAAAAGCGCCGCCGAGCTCAACTCCAAGAATATCCGTAGAAGAATAAACGCGGAAGTATGAAGTCATGAAAGCTGATTGTACGGTCTTGGAAGTGTTATGGTTCTTTGATGCCGCAACGACTGCCGTCGGAATTTTTCTGCTTACTTCTTCTGCGTGGCTGGGACCTGACAGCGCTACAATTTGCTCTTCAGAAATTGAAGGAAAAACTTCCTTCAACATCTGCGACATTGTCATCAAAGATTTAATCTCAATACCTTTTGCCACACTGACAAGAATTGAATTTTTAATGCTGGGAAATTTTACATCCTTAATTACACTGCGAAGAAATTGAGAAGGAACTGCAAGAACAAGTATCTCTTTTTGATAAGTTGATTCTTCGAGATCATGTGTAATTTTTATTTCCGAAGGAATTTTAATACCTGGAAGGTAAACCGGGTTCTCCCTTGATTTTGCTAGAACATCTACGTAATCTTTTTTGTATTCCCAGAGAGTTACGTCATGTCTGTTATTAAATAGCAGAACAGCCAGGGTTGTGCCCCAGCCTCCTGCACCTAAGACGGTAATTTTCATTAATCAAATTGCCGGTTTTTTCTTTTTAGAAAAGCTTAACTTATGCTCGCTCCCGTTTATCAATCGAACAACATTTTTACGATGTGTGAAAATGACTAGCAGTGATAAAGCAATTACAAACGGAAGAAGCGTATTATAACTTGGAATGTTTACTTTAAAAACATTTTCTCTAATAATTAAAGCTAAAGGAACAGTAATAGCTCCGATAATTGAACCGAGAGAAACGTAGCGGGAAATAACAACAACTAAAGCAAATACTCCCATTGCAATCAGCATATCCACAGTACTTATCATTAAAAGCATTCCGAGTGCAGTCGCAATTCCTTTACCGCCTCTGAATCCAGCAAACACAGTCCAGATATGTCCGATAACAGCAGATATACCTGCGATAATTTGAACCAAAGTAAAATCATCAAAAGGAGTTATATTTGTAAAAGGTATAGAGCCGTAATGAAGACGTGCAATTACAACAACCGCAAGTACACCTTTAAGTGCATCTAAAATTATTACCAAAAGACCTTGCTTCCATCCAAGCACACGCATTACATTGGTGCCGCCTGCGTTGCCGCTTCCATAATTTCTTATATCTATACCTTTAGTAAGCTTACTTACAATTATGCTGTTTGGTATTGAACCAACCAGATAAGAGAGAATTATAATTGTAGCTAATAAAAACATATTTTTAAATAATTATAAAACCAGTAGATGTCTAACCTATAAAGATTAGTCCAAAATATCAATGACAAATTGCACGGAACAAGCAATTTTACCTGTGAAAAATTTATTTATTATCGAATATTTTAATAAAGACTTTAATTTTAATTAGTTAAGGATTTACCATTGAGAATCATTTTTAGCAGAGAAATATCGCTTTTTGTTGTAACTTTGAAATTCAACATTGAACCTTCAACGATATAAACCTTCTTCCCAATTCTTTTAATTAGAACCGATTCGTCGGTTCCATAGAATTTGTCCGCATAAGCTTTTTCCATAGCCTTTTTCAAATCTTTAAATTTAAAGATTTGAGGAGTCTGGACATTGAAAATCTCATTCCGGTTCAAATATGAATCAACCATTCTCGATCCCTTAACTACAGTATCTTTAGACTTCAAACAAACAAGTGCATTACCTTTTACCGATGCAGTCTTGATAGATTCGGTTAAAACTTCCTGGGGAAGAAGCGGTCTTGCTGCATCATGTACAGCTACTAAATCATTTTTGTCAGCTTCAGCAGAAAGAAGTGCATTATAAACTGAATCCTGCCTTTCCTTCCCGCCTTCAACAATGCATTTAATTTTGGTGAACTTATATTTCTTCCGGAGTTTTTCTAAAAGTGGATGATATTTCTTTTCAGCCGCAATAATTATTTCATCAATCAACTTATTACTTTGAAAGATCTCGATTGTGTAGGCAATTAATTCTTTTCCACTAAACTTAAGATACTGTTTAGGAGCGGAAAGCCCGCTCCTAATACCCTTGCCACCTGCCGCAATTATAGCGATGGTTTTCACCTGTAAGCCTTTGGATTATAAAACCATCATTGCATCACCGTAGCTTAGGAACCGGTAATTATCTTTTAAGGCTTTCTTATAAGCCTTCATTATTAATTCGGTTCCGCCGAATGCGCAAACCAGCATAATCAAAGTTGATTCCGGAACATGCAAGTTTGTAATCAATTTTTTAGTAACCTTAAAATCATAAGGCGGATAAATAAACTTATCCGTCCAGCCTCTGCTCGGTTTTGCAAATCCTTCCGCCGTTACACTTGTTTCAAGCGCTCTGCAAGTGCTAGTGCCGACGACAAAAACATTATGCTTGGAGGAAATAGCTTTGTTAATTATCTCTGCCGAAGTCGGAGTTATTTCATAAAACTCGGAATCCATTTTGTGCTTTGTTAAATCTTCAACCTCAACCGGTCTGAATGTACCCAAACCAATGTGAAGGACGACCGGGACAATATGAATTCCTTTCTTCTCAATTTTCTGAAGAAGCTTCTGAGTAAAATGAAGTCCGGCAGTAGGAGCTGCAACAGCACCGTCAATCCGTGCGTAAACGGTCTGATAATCTTCTCTATCTGAATCTTCCGGCTCTCTTTTTATGTAAGGAGGGAGCGGAGTCAAACCGATTTTTTCAACAGCTTTGAAAACATTACCCGGCTGATTAAACCGCACTGTTCTTCCGCGTGAGGTTGTATTATCTATAACTTCACACCACAGCTTGTCGTTAAAATAAATTTTATTCCCTATTCTTACTTTTCGTGCAGGGTCAACAATTACATCCCAGATGCACTCATCTGCATTTAATTCTCTTAATAGAAACACTTCAATTTTTGCGTTGGTCTTTTCTTTCTTTCCATATAGCCGGGCTTGAAAGACGCGCGTTTCATTAACTACCAGCACGTCGCCTTTTTCCATATAATCGACTATATCGGCAAAAGTTTTGTTTTCAATTTCCTGCGTCTCCCTGTTAATCACCATAAGTTTGGATTTGTCTCTAGGAGATACCGGATATTTTGCAATCGACGTCTTGGGTAAGTTATACTTGAAGTCTGATAATTTCATTCTTCGTTACCTTTATTTGTTTTTAATTGAAACCTAACCCGGCTCCTTCCTAAGGAAAGAGCCGGGACAGTCTTGTTATTTTTTCTTCTTAGCTACAGCTTTCTTCGGTGCACTCTTTTTCACTGAAGAAACTTTCGCTTTTGCTTTTCCGTTTGAGCGAACAGTCTTTGCAGCAACAACTTCTCTAGCAACCGCATGAGCAGCAGCTAATCTTGCAATCGGCACGCGGAATGGAGAGCAGCTTACATAGTTCAAACCAATACGATGGCAGAACTCAACTGATCTCGCCTCACCGCCGTGCTCGCCGCAAATTCCAATCTTCAAATCCGGGCGAGTAGTGCGACCACGTTCTACAGCCACTTTCATCAGTTCGCCGATACCTTCCTGATCAATTGACTGGAAAGGATCTTCCGGCAGAATTTTCTTTTCGAGATAATCCGGTAAGAATCCTCCGATATCGTCTCGCGAAAATCCGAATCCCATCTGAGTAAGATCGTTTGTACCAAATGAGAAGAACTGTGCAACTTCGGCAATTTTTCCAGCAGTTAAAGCAGCTCTTGGTATCTCAATCATCGTTCCGGTTAAGTGAGGAATTTTCTTTAAACCGAACTTCTCACAAACTTCATCATGAACCCTATTTACAATATCATACTGATGTTTGATTTCGTTAATTGTGCAGGTAACCGGAATCATTATTTCAGGGAAAGGTTTCTTTCCTTCTTGTAATAATTCAGCAGTTGCTTCAAAGATAGCGCGAACCTGCATCTCTGTAACTTCAGGATAAGTAATTCCGAGGCGAACACCGCGATGTCCCATCATTGGATTATTCTCATGAAGTTTATCAGCGCGTTCGTTCAATTCATCAAGAGAAATTTCGAGACTTGACGCAAGTTTTTCTCTTTCATCCATTCTATTAGGAACAAATTCATGAAGAGGAGGATCGAGTGTTCTGATTGTAACTCCGTAGCCGTCCATTGCTTCAAGTGTTCCTTTGATATCGGATTTAACATGCGGGAAAAGTTCGTCAAGAGCGTTTCTTCTTTCTGCTTCTGTTTTTGAAACGATCATCTTGCGAAGTTTGAACAAAGGCTCTTCGGAATGCTTTCCGTAAAACATGTGCTCTGTTCTGAAAAGTCCGATTCCTTCTGCACCGAATGCGCGCGCTTTCGCTGCATCTTCTGGTGTGTCGGCATTTGTTCTTACTTTTAATTTTCTAACTTGATCGCAAAGCTTCATGAATGCTACGAAGTCAGGATTTTCTTCAGCAGCTTTAATCATCGGAAGCTGCCCTTGATAGACAGTTCCTTTTGATCCGTTAAGAGTAAGATACTCACCTTCGCGAACTGTAACACCGTCAACAGAGAAATATTTTTCGGCATAATTTATTTTAATTGTGCCTGCACCAACAATACAGCATTTACCCCAGCCGCGAGCAACTAAAGCTGCATGCGAAGTCATTCCTCCGCGACCTGTTAAAATAGCCTGTGCAGCTCGCATTCCTTCGATGTCTTCAGGATTTGTTTCTTCACGTACTAAGATAACTTGCTTGCCTTCTTTTGCCCACGCAACAGCGTCATTAGCAGAAAATACAACCTGACCTGACGCACCGCCTGGTCCAGCTGGTAATCCTTTTGCAATTACATTCGATTTTTTTTCTGCAGCCGGATCAATGATTGGATGAAGAAGTTCATCAAGCTGTGAAGGCTGAACGCGAAGTACAGCTTCTTCTTTAGTAATTAATTTTTCTTTATACATATCGAGAGCCATTCTTACCGCTGCAGGTCCGTTTCTTTTACCAACACGGCACTGAAGCATATAAAGTTTGCCTTCCTGAATTGTAAACTCTATATCGAGCATATCATGGTAATGTTTTTCAAGTGTTTTCTGAACACCATCAAGCTGCTTATATGTAGAAGGCATTGCAGTTTCAAGTGAAGCTAAATGCTCGGTATGTTCGTTTTTTCCTACCTCGTTAATTGGATTAGGAGTTCTGATACCAGCAACAACATCTTCACCTTGAGCATTGGTTAACCATTCTCCGTAAAAATAATTTTCACCTGTTGCAGGATTACGAGTGAAAGCAACACCGGTAGCAGAAGTATCACCCATATTTCCAAATACCATTGATTGAACGTTAACAGCAGTTCCCCAGTCATCAGGAATACCTTCAAATTTTCTATAAGCAATTGCTCGTCTTCCCATCCAGCTCTGGAAAACTGCTGCTACAGCACCCCACAGCTGTTCCATTGCATCTTCAGGAAAAGGTTTTCCTAAAACTTCTTGAACTTTTACTTTGTATATCTCAATCAACTCTTTAAGATCATCCGCAGTTAAATCGGTATCGCTTTTAGCGCCGCGTTCATGCTTCATCTTTTCAAGTTCTTTTTCTAGCTGCTGACGTACGCCTTTGCCTTCAGCCGGTTCTATGCCTACAGCTTTTTCCATAACTACATCAGAATACATCTGGATTAAGCGGCGGTGAGAATCATACACGAATCGCGGATTGCCTGTTTTTGCAATCAAAGCTTCGCGAGTCGTGTTGTTCAAACCGACATTCAGAATTGTTTCCATCATACCAGGCATAGATGCACGGGCACCGGAACGAACAGAAACAAGCAGCGGGTTCTTCGGATCGCCGAACTTCGCACCCATTTCTTTTTCAACTTTAGCAAGCGCATCTTTTACCTGCTTGTTGAGTTCTTTAGGATATTTCTTGTTGTTTTTATAGTATGCAGTACATACTTCTGTTGTAATCGTAAATCCGGATGGCACCGGTAAACCGATATTTGCCATCTCAGCTAGGTTAGCGCCTTTGCCTCCGAGCAGGTTCTTCATGTCTGCTCTGCCTTCGGCTTTTTTACTTCCAAAGAAGTAAACATATTTTTTTTCTTTTGCCATTATATTTGTTTCCTCCAAATTTGAGTAATTTATTTATTTTAACTTTTTTCTGTTTTAAAAAGATAGATCAGAAACTATCAATTAAATTTTTTATGGTTCTCCAAGCTATTTTCTTAAAGATTTATTTAAGATGAAATTTCTAAACGATTCAGGTTCATCCATCTTAATTTTGATTTTCAAATAATAAATATCGATATCGTCAAGTTCTTTTGAATATTTCGAAAGCTTAACAGCATCCTTCTCGGTTGTAACTACCGAGTGCGAATTTGTTGAATAAAACTCTTTCCTGATTCTCTGTATTTCCTTAAGAGTATAATACTTATGGTCTCTAAAAATTATCTGGTTCGTAGTGTCAACATTTGTCTGTTTCAATGCGTTAATGAAAGAAGTCGGATTTGCAACTCCTGATACTACGAGGCTCTTTTGTCCTTCAAACTCCTGAATGTTATAGTTTAATTTTTTCTTGACATCCCAAAATCCTACTGCAACATAATAGGCAGTAAAAATTCTTTTATCTGCAAAATATTTTTTTAGATTAACGGGTATCTCCTTATGCTCTGAAAATTTCCTATTAATTATTACCGCATCAGCTCGCTTGATTGAGTCAAAAGGTTCACGCATCATCCCGCTCGGCAGCATCTTCTGGTTCAAAAAAGAACCGTTTAGAAGAAATCGCTGCTCGCAAATGAGTAAATTTATATCTCTTTCGATCCATCTATGTTGAAAAGCGTCATCTAAAACAATAGTGTCTACTAGGGCTTCTTTAATCAATCTCTCGGCGCCTATCACTCTGTTCTCGCAAACTGCTGCCGGTATGCTACACTCAAGTACAGTCTGATAAATTTCGTCTCCACATAAATCAACCGATGTAAGAATTTGTTCACCTTTGGAAACAAGAATGTAGCCTTTCGATTTCCTTCCGTAACCGCGGCTAAGAACACCAACCTTCTTCCCTTCGCTTCTTAAAAGATTTGATAAATAAATTACCAACGGTGTTTTACCGGAACCGCCAGTAGTAATATTACCAACCGAAATAACCGATGCATCCACCTTATGCGATTTGAAAATCATTTTGTCAAAGAACCAATTTCTAATCCTTATTATCAAGCCGTAAACCGGTACTAAAGGATATAATATAAATCTTAAAAACTTCATCAAGAATATTGCATCAGCCTGAACATTATTAATTCTTAAATAACTGAAAGCATGCTTGAAAGGATGTATGAGTAAACGAAATCATACTTTCATGCATTCTAAAACCTCTCTGCTTCGCTCTGTAAAACATTCAGCTTTTTTTCACACTCCAAAATTACTTTTGAAGTTTCATTATAGCCGAGCCTATCATCCACATAAACAGGATCTGAAAAAATTACTTTTACTTTCGTAAATGGTGCAGGTATTTCGAAGCTGTCCCAGCTACTTAAGATTTTTTTCTTCTTGATTCCGATACCGCAAAGAACCAGCGGTAGATGGCTCTTCTTAGCTGTAATAACAGCACCTGCTTTCATTTTATATACCGGTCCGCGTGGTCCATCGGGTGTAATTGCAATGGATGATTTATTTTTTGCGAAATCAATCATTATTCCAAGTGCAACATTACCGCCGGTGCTGCTTGAGCCTCTTACCACTTCGTACTTCCAGTGTTTTAAAATCTTTGCCAGAAGATCACCATCCTTGCTTTTACTAATCAGTGCCGCAAAGTTTTTCTTCCTGTTTAAATACCAAGGAAGCAGCATTGTACCATGCCAGAAAGCCAGAACATAATTCTTGTTTTCAATTTCAAGTGAATCGACTACACTGCGATTTACCAAAGTAACCCTTAAAGTTTTACAAAGAACATTTACTAGACCGGTTAGGAAAATATTTCCTAAAACTCTTAAAGTATCCTGCCTAAATTTTCTAAGTCTCATTTACAATTGCATAAACTGCTTGAGCCGCTTTGCGCGAAGCACCATCGGTCTCCAGCTTTTCTCTTATACAGCCGAGTTTTTCTTTTATTGAATTATATAGTTCGCTGTCAGATAGAATTTTCCTACACTCTTTATAAATTGAATCGCTGCTAGCATCATTTTGAATTAACTCCGGGACAACTTTTTCTCCGGCAACTATATTTGCCAATCCGATTTTGTTAAGCTTAACAAGGTTCTTGCCGATTAAATATGTCAGGTAATTTGTTCTGTAAACAATTACCATCGGAAGCGTAAACAAGCCGGCTTCTAAAGTTGAAGTCCCGGACTTTACAATTCCAATTTTAGCATACTTCATCAAGTCATAAGTATGATCTTTCACAACCTTATAACTTGTCTCGTCGGCAATTTTTCTGAAAACATTCTCATCAATATTTGAAGAACAAGCGGCAACTATCTGAAGATTAAATTCTCCTGCGATCTTTTCAGCGGCTTTAATGCATACAGGGAATATTTTTTCAACTTCATGATTTCTGCTTCCCGGAAGTATCAGCAATAATTCTTTTGATTTATCCAACGAAAACTTTTTAAAGAGCTCGTCTTGCGTTAAAAAATCATATCCGTCAATCCTTTCCGGCAATGGATGACCGACGAACTCAACATCGATGCCTGCTTTCTTGTAAAGCTCTTCTTCAAACGGAAAAACAACGAGCATCTTATTCACAAGATTTTTAATCTTCTTAATTCTGCCCGTTCCCCAAGCCCAAACTTGAGGTGAAATGTAATAAATTATCTTTACGCCGAGCCGCTTCAATTTTTTCGCAATGCTCAAGTTAAAGCCGGGATAATCTATCAGAACTACATTCTTTATATTATTTTCTTTCACAAACTTTAATAATTGCCGCTGCACTTTTTTTATAAACGGAAGATGTCTTATAACTTCAACAAAGCCGAGAAACGCCATCCGGTTGATATGATAAATAATATTCATTCCGGCAGCCTGCATTTTGTCTCCGCCGATGCCGTATATTTTCAAATCTGTATCAAGCTTCTTTAGCTCAGTAATCAAAGCGGCGCCGTGAAGGTCACCGGAAACTTCTCCTGCAATTATCATTATGTTTTTACTCAAAACTTAGCCGGATGTTTTTAAAACGTTCAAATCTTTCATGAATGTTTCCGAAGTAATGGAATAGCCGTTGCACTTAAACACTCCAATATTCAATCAGGTTTCGACTTATCTTCATAATTAAAATCTTCTGAAAAACCATAAAAGAAGAATTGTTAGCGTTACAAACAAAAACGCCTGCAATGTTCTTCTCTCAGACTTCAAACCATCTTTCCAATCAAACGGCGGCTGTACAACATTCTTAGATTTATAAGGAGTCAGCCTCGGAAAAAATCTCGGAACGTTCTTGCAGTATTCTTCGTAACTGCTGCCGTAAGTTTTAGCAAGATATCCTTCTTCTTCCATAACTATGTAATGATATTG
This sequence comes from Bacteroidota bacterium, assembly GCA_021815405.1. Taxonomy (GTDB): domain Bacteria; phylum Bacteroidota; class Ignavibacteria; order Ignavibacteriales; family Ignavibacteriaceae; genus FEN-1297. The sequence goes on along the minus strand of JAKAGV010000019.1, from coordinate 113,553 downwards.
GATAAAGAAGAAAAGTAAAGCAACAACCTGTAGATAAGGAAAAATTGCGAAAGACATAATTCCAAAACCAAGGTACATCAAAATGTTGCCTGCATAAAGCGGGTTGCGGATGTATGCAAACGGTCCGCTAATAATTAAAAATGTACCGCCGACACTCCCGGTCGTACGCGTTTCACTGCCAGCCCAGCTAACGCCCCAGAACCGGATAAACTCACCGGTTAGCGCCATTATAAATCCTAAGATTAAGCTCCACACGTTCGCATCTTCATATAATAACATGAGTATTATAAACGGTATCGGCGTATAACTTCTATATTTAAAAAATTTATTTGCTATGTTCGACATAATCTTTATTTATGGTCCGTTGTTTGTAGTTTGCTGTGCTTAAATATCTTCAAAAAACAAACTGCACACAACAAACTATTCTATTGTGTAAATTTCTTTCCTTTTCAATTCAGCTTGATGACGCTTCTTCAATCTTTTTTTGGATTGAAGCTGCCCAAGCTTTGTAACTACATCATTAAAATTTGTAAACGGGAAATAAGTTATTCTTTCTCTCTCGCAAAACTTTAGTAAATCATCTTTGGCGAAGATAAAATCGCAGAACTGCGCAGTGTACTTATCGGAATTGCCGTCGCCAATGAACACCGTATAATCATCATCGCTGCTATGGTTAATTATATGATTCCTCTTGCAGTTTGCCGAGCTTGTACAATCCGCATCAAGATAAGGGAAAACCGGAATCATACTTCCGTCATCGGTAAAAGTTAATTTATTTGAATATACTTTTATTCCGCTCAAATTTTCTTTCTTAAAAATTCTTTCGATATAATAATCAAACCCGTCACTTAGTACGAAAAGCTCTATTTTATTTTTAATGCAGTAGTCAACGAGTATATGAAAAGTCTCATCAATTTCGATTGAATCTACATACGCATCAAGTTTTTGTTTATCAACTTTGCCAACCGTCTTGCATAAAGATATCCAAGATTGCTTCGCAGAAATTTCATCGTCCAGAAGTTTTGAAATAATTTTGTCAACTTCTTCTTTATTGCCGAATTGACTGAAAAGCGAATCGCCTACATCAACCTTTGTAATTGTGCCGTCAAAGTCGACAAATATTTTGAAAATCTTTTCCATTAGTTTGTAATAATCATCTTCTTAACATCAACGAAGTCATCTGCTTTCAGCCTATAAAAATAAATTCCAGGCTTTAATCCCTTAGCATAAAACGTAATTTTATTTTCTCCTGCAGGAAATGAATTATCAATCTCACTAATCTTAACGACATGCTCATCAAAAAATTCTATTGTAACTGGCTCCGGATCCGGAAGATAAAAACTTATGACAGTCGAATCTGTAAAAGGATTTGGAAAATTCTGCGCAACAACCACGCCGGAAGCGGCACCAAAATAATTAATACTACTTATTTCCGAATTCTGAAAATCACCGGAAGCATTAGTTTGAACTACTCTATAATACAAAGTTCCGCTTGTATCCGGTTTATCATAAAACTCATAATGAACTTCCATTCCTTTTCCTTGAGAATGAACAGAACCGACTGTATCCCAGTCAACGCCTCCGTCTGCACTTTTTAACGCTCTTTCAATACTATAATCTGTCGAACCTCTTTCGTTAGCAGCAATCCAAGCTATCTTTATACTGTCGCCTGTCAGCGCAGTGCTTAAACTAACAATCTGCGAAGAGTAAGTACCCGTGCTGAAGATTTTCTGTCCGAAGATTTCACTTTTTGTCTTTGTAGAATTTTTAAAAATCGTAATAACACCATCATTTCCATCTGGAACAACGGAGAGATAACTCTTTAATGTATTTTTTTCTGAAGCTGCAATTACGCCATACTGATTCCACAATTCTTTCCCTTCACTGTTAATCCGTTGGACGTAGATATTTGCCAGTAACGAATCAATACGTCGGTCAATCCAAGCTATGATAACTCCGTTTTTCCCATCGGGAATCATCCTTTGACCAAATTGATCTCCATGCATCTTTATTACCGGCTCACCCAATCTGTTCCAGAGAGGATTTCCTTTTTCATCATATCTTTCAATATAAATATCTTTATCATTTCTGTACTCATTAGTCCAGCTTAGAATTATTGAAGAGTCAGTACAGACAGCCTGCGGATCAAGTTGATCGCCTCTAAGTGGAGTAGCTAATTTACCACCACGCTTCCATTGAATTCTGCCTCTGTAATTAATTAGTTGGTGATAAATGTCTTTACTTTTAGTTTGCGTCTGCCAGGCAATATAAACTGAGTTATTGAATGCCTTCTTTGCAACATAGGAGATTACATTGTGAGCGGTACTTGAAATATCTAAAGGCTTTTCATGGAGTTCAGCATCATCAATTCCCCAGACTTTTTTACCACTGCTGTTGATATGCTGTCCGAAAATCATGCTTCTTCCGTTTAGCATTTCGATCCAGAAAACAAAGACTCCGCCGCTGTCGTCCGGCACTGTAGTGGTCATCATTTTTCTGTCATGAGATTCGAATACTAATTTTTCATTTTGATTAAAAAGCATCTTACCATCGCTTGAAACTTTTTGTACTTCAACCTTAAAATCTCCGTTAAGCTCCGGTTCCTTAGCTATATATGAAATAAATGTATTGTCAGATTTATCAACTCCAACCGAGTATTCGCTTACTGCGTCTTCGGATTTTGAAATCTGCAATCCTTTATCGCCCCACGCTTCTTCTCCGTTAGCATAGACACGCTGAGCGAACAAACTCCCCGAATTTGAATAAGAAAGATCATTCCAGATGACTACTGCAGAATTTGGTGAAGCAGTTGCACATACCGGATTATCCTCAGGTCCGCTTAAAGAGGACACTCTTTTCCCATCGGCTCTAAAACTTACTTTTCCGTTTGCATCCAGGTGAACATAAAACACTTCACTTTGATATCCGTACTTATTATCCTCCCAAAATACAAACGAGCCACCGTTTAAATCACTAACTGCAGATAAATTAATAGGATTGTGCGTCTCGGTTACTAGTTTTGTGTTCATCGATGGATCACTTACCCACTGTGCAAAGCTGCTGGTACAGAAGATCAAGAAGAAGCCGGTAATCAGTACAGCTTGAATCAGAAAATTCAAACTTAAATTATCTCCTCTAAATAATACCTCGCTATATTCTGCTAAGTCATGATACAAAATTAAAGTCCTCGTTAAATCTTACACTAACCAATTTCGATATGCCCTCTTCCTGCATTGTTACGCCGTAAAGAGTATCGGCAGCCTCCATTGTTCTTTTATTATGAGTAACGACGATGAATTGAGTATCGTTACTGAAATCGCGGATGATTTTTGTATACCTGTCGATATTTGCATCGTCTAAAGGAGCGTCTACTTCATCTAGAATACAGAACGGGCTCGGCTTTACAAGATAAATAGAAAATAAAAGCGCAATAGCCGTTAAAGTTTTTTCACCTCCCGAGAGAAGTTCGATTGAAGTAGGACGCTTGCCTTTCGGCTTGGCGATGATTTCAATCTTTCCTTCAAGCGGATCAACATTCTCTTCAAGCTTTAGATCGGCTTCATCGCCGGGATTAAACAGCCCGCGAAAAATGTCGGTGAAGTTGTTCCGTATTTTCTCAAACGTCTCCATAAACTGCGTTTGAGCAGTATTATTTATTTCTTCGATTGTCTTAACAACGTCTTTTTCGGATTCAAGCAAATCATTACGCTGCTTTGTCAGAAATTCAAGACGCTGCTTCTCTTCTTCGAATTCAGAATATGCCAGCAGGTTAATCGGTCCAAGATTTTTTATCTGCTGCTTAAGTGAATGAACTTCTTCGGTGCGCTGGGTAAAATTAAAAGTATTCAAATCTTCGAAGGATTTAAGCTCAACAGCGATCGAATAATTCTCGCGAATATTCTCCTGGAGATTCGCTGTCTTCATATTTATCTCGCTTAGCCTCATATCACTGTTGTGAATCTCTTCGGAAATAATTTCTCTTTCTTTGCGGAGTGAATTCTGCTGCTCTTCCTTATCTGAGTTTTGCTTTCTAACTTCTCGGTAGTGCAAATCAATTTCTTTTTCTTCCAGATTAAGACGCTGTTTACCTAAAGTCAGTTCATCCAACTCAAGTTTATTCTCATCAATTACATTTTCAAGCGAAGTCAACTCTTCAGATGAAGATGAAATATCAAACTCTCGCTTCGAAATAGATTTTTGAATTGTCTCTATTGAATCCTGCGCACGCTTAACTGAATTCTCCGTGTTTTTCTTTTCGCCAAGCAAACGCTCCAGCTCGAGATTAATTCTATTCTGCTCTGCAACTACAAGATTAAATTCATCTTCAAACTTCTTAAACCCATCTTCAAGAAGCTTCTGGTTCTCTTCGGCTTTCGCTCTTTCTGCTTTTTGATTTTCAAGAAGCGAGCTTAAACTCTGCCTTTCATTATCAAGCTGATTTGATTCAGACGCAAGATCATTTATCTCATGCCTAGTTTTTTCAATCTCATCATTCGCTTTGTTCTTTTCAAATTCGAATTGAGCAATCTGCTTCTCAACATTTGCAAGATCGTTTACAAGCAGCTTACCGCGCTCGGAAAGGACTTTAAGATCAATCTCATTTATCCTTTCTTCCAGCGATTCAATTTCTTTCCGGATTCCCTCAAGTTCTTTTTCCTTTTTAGGAAAATCATCTTTTAACTTTTCTAAAAATTGTTTTCTTCCAAATAGAGAGTCATCGGGGCGGGGTGTTGAGCCGGCTTCAACGCTTCCGGAGTGATTAACAAAGTCGCCTGTTAAAGTTGCAAAATTAAATTCACCGTACTTGTGTGAAAGATTAAAAGCAGTATCAAGCGAATCAACGACGACGGTTTTATCAAGCAGCTTTTTGAAGAACTGCTTCCATTGATCATCTGTATGAACTAAATCAAATGCCCAGCCGACAAACCCGCTTTCCTTGCCGATTCGCTTTGACTTCTTATTTGTTGACCACGCCTGGATTTTTTCTAGAAAAGATTTCTGCCGGTGATCGTCAAATCCAAAAACATAAAATGAAGCCTTGCCGACTTCATTGCTCTTCAGATAATCAATTCCGTTCTTAAGATCATCAATCGTTTCAATCAAGATATCGTTCAAATTATTTTTTAGCGAAGCTTCAACTGCAAAGCGGTATTCATCGGAAGAGTTGCCGATGTGTGCAAGCAAAGTTTTATTGCCTCTCGCCCAGTCGCTGTTTTCAAGCAGAGCCTTTGCACCTTTGGAAACACCTTCAAGGTTATCAATCAAGTTTTGTATCAAGCTGATTTTATCTTTCAGCCCGTTGATAACACTTTTAAATTCAAGCTCTTTTTCTTTTACCGAATTTAATTCCTTCTCAAGGTTTTCCTTTTCCTTCTGCTTCTGAAGATAAATTGATTCAGCTTCTGCAATCCTCTTTTCAGTATCCGATTTTTCTTCTTCAAGCTCAGAAAGATAACCGACTGTTTTTGCAATATTATTTGTCAGCGATTGGATTCGCTCATTCAGTTTGCTGATGGAAAGATTCTTCGCTTCCAAAGCTTTTTCAATATTCGAAAGCTCGTTCTCCTTGTTTGTAATCTCCTTAAACTTTTCAAGAAGAACTTCCGACTGAGATTTTAATGAATTTCTTTTTTCTTCAAGCTGAATTTTAAATTGCTCGACTTTTTCCGAAGTGTTTTTCTTATCTTCCTGCTTAGCTTCAATTCGGTCTGAGAGATCTTTTATATTTTCAGTGCCGTCGGCGATCATTTCCTCAGCTTCTTTTAGCTGATAATTCAGCTCATCAAGCTCCTGCTTGTATCTCTCAATGTTTCTTACAAGCGAAGTTTTTCTTTCTTCGGCAACTGAAATATGCTTTTGAACGTTATAAATCTTTTCTGTTTGAGAAGTAACCTCGGCACGCTTGCTCTTCAATTGCGATTCAATTTCCGTGAGAGTTTGCTTGATTTCTTTTATTTCATCTTCAAGCTTTGCAAGATCAGATTCAACAGAAATCTTCTTTGCAAAGTTCGCTTCTTTATTATCTTTTATCTCCGTCTTCTGGATGTTGAACAAAGAAAGTTCTCTTTCCGCTAGATCGAGTTCAAGTTCGCGCAATGTTGAAGAAATTTTGTTATACCTGTCTGCTCGCTTTGCCTGGCGCTCAAGTGAGCTGACTTTCTTTTCAACCTCAGCAACAATATCATTTACACGCACCAGGTCAGCTTTTACTTCATCAAGCTTCCTAAGAGCAAGACGTCTTCTTAGCTTATATTTATTTACTCCGGCAGCTTCTTCAAACATTGTTCTGCGGTCTTCAGTCTTACTGCTTAAAATATTTTCAACCATCTTAAGCTCGATTACGGAATAAGCATTCGCGCCCATTCCGGTATCCATAAAAAGATTTGTAATATCTTTTAACCGGCAGACGTTTTTGTTAAGAAGATATTCACTTTCGCCCGATCTAAAAATTCTCCGCGTTATTGTTACTTCAGAATATTCTGTAGGTAGTATTCCTTTGTTATTCTGAATAGTTAATGATACTTCAGCCATTCCCATCGGCTTTTTGTTTGTAGTACCGTTGAAGATAACATTTTCCATCTTGTCGCTTCGTAATGCGGCGCTGCGCTGTTCGCCAAGGCACCACCGGATAGCATCGGCAATGTTCGTCTTACCGCATCCGTTTGGTCCGACAATGGATGTAACACCCTGGTTAAAGTTAACCTGAGTTTTTAAAGCGAATGATTTGAATCCTAATATTTCAAGTCGTGATAAATACAATTGGAACGTTACCTTAAAATATTATATTGTTTAAAAGTAAGCTGAAGATAATCAACCACAGAATTTTTCATCTGATAGAAAATCAGGAAGCCGCTGAGACAAACAAGAATGATTATAATGCTGTAGAAGTAAACACTTCCGGCATTAACGTCAAATATAACATAAATTCCTTTCATAAGCCGGTAAAAAATCCAAATGACAAATAATGCAAGAAGCAGATAAACATAAATATTTACTACATCCGCACTGAGAACACGATACAAAACTATTCCCAAAGGAATTAAAAGCACAATTGGAAGAAATGACCAGATAACTGCAAAGTAAGTTCCGGAATAAAAGACACGGTTCCGCACAAAGAAAGAAGCAATCTTTACGACTAAAGTTATTATAATTAAAAATGCAAAGCTTGCAATTGTCAGCCAAAGAAGCGCTGCCGAGGGATGCCAAGAAAGATAACTGAAAGTTTTAATAATACCCTGACTTCCGAAACTTAAAAGAAGTTTTTCCAAAACTACATTTTCTCTGAAGTAAAACAACAAGTTACTTATAGTCAATGCAGCAACAGCAGCTACAATTGCTGCTAGTGCAGTAGTTTGGTAGCCAGACATAATTCTCTGGTCGCGGACATCAGCAAAAAAGTTGTAAGGTCTTAGCAGCGCACGGGAAGAGTCCTCTCTAAATTTCCTGCCGGAGTTTACAAGCACACCCATAATTATTGCAAGCAGAAGTCCTACAACAATAAATATCATAGGTGCATCATCCTTTTGAGTGCCGATTGGAATTGTTACCTTTTCAGTGTTATGAAGTTTGGAATAGACTACCTTATAACCAAGCCTGTCTGTTTCTCTGTTTTCGCCGCAGATGCCAATCCGATACAAATTGTTTTTGTTGTATCCCGCTATAAGAGATGCATAATCGCCTCGATAATCGAACATCGAATTGATGAAGTAACCTGCTAATGGATTATTGTTGGCATATTCGATTAAATCTTCAAAATATTTTGCCTGTGCCTCAAACGAATACTCATTTACATATCCGTTTGTGTTGCCGATATTAACCATGTATGTAGCGCTGCTTATAAAAACTTTTCCATCACCAAGCTTACTTTGCAGATTTTTCAACTGTTCTTCAATTGAATTGGCTGACTTATTAAGAAGAGATACTCCATACATATCTATGTTGTCCACAGGAGAAATATTAAATCCGTGGAATGATGCATAAGTAAGTAAATTGGAATTATTTTTTACTATTGCACCTAGAGTTTTCAGCAATGCTAGTTGTGCATCGGAGTTTGGCAGATATGCGCCTCCTAATCCAACTGCCGCAACTGCAGGATATTTTTGATAAGCATACAAGAAATTTGAAAGATAATTCTTGCATCTGCTTATAAAATTCTGGTCAGAGGCAATCGGCTCCGGAACCATGTTAAGCGGTATCTCTATAAATGCAAGCAGACCGTACTTTTCGCATAGACTTAAGTAGTATGGATGCGGAACCGATTTGGCAAACCTTACAGCATTAAATCCAAGATCTTTGATCATCTTAATATCATTTTCCATCTGACTGTAAGTCGCAAGGTTACCATATTCTCCATAAGAAGGAACGTAAGTAACGCCGTTCAACTGGAAAGGCTCGCCGTTAAGCGTAAGAGAATTTGTTCCCGGTTTTAACGAATAAACTGCAAGAGTTTGTTTCGAGCGGTCAATTAAATTATTTCCGTTCCAAAGTTCAAAATAAACTTTGTATGATTGCGGAGAAGCAGGCGACCAGAGTACCGGCGAATTAATGTCTATCGATTGAGTAATATCTTTTTCTTTGTTGGGCGAAAGCGTGAATGTATTATCCGGCGCCGAGATTTCATTTCCGGTGGGCGATAAGAATTTAACTTTTAAAGTAAATTGATTTTTATTTGAAGACGAATCATTATAGAAAGCATTGTCGCTTATCTTAGCATAGAAGTTTATCCTTGCTTTATCAGAGGAATGATTATAATCCGAAGATAAATTTTCGTCGGTAATCGCAACGTTCGGCATCATCTTGATGTAAACATCCCGGATTATTCCGCCGAAGTTCTGAGGGAATAAAAATCTTTGCTTTAGCGGAATAGTATTTTCCGAATCGAGTTTGTAAAAGAGTCTGACTGACAGGACATTCTTTTTTTCAGTGCCAAGTATATCTCGCGGGAGATTAAAGGAAAAAGGAAAATCTCCGCCCGAATGCCTGAAAATTATTACCCCATTAACTGAAATATCGGCGGTATAATTTAATCCTAAAAAGACAAGCTTCATCGCATGGTTATTAAGCTCATCCTTTGTAAGAGTAAAATACTTTTCAAAAACGAGGTCGCCGTTTCCATGGAAAACTGAGGGAACCGAAACTGTTACTTTGTTTTTCCCTTTACTACTGTAAGGATAAACATACCATCTTCCATCAAGAGGAATAATAGAACGGGTTGAGCCAATATCGAAAAATGAAGAATCGGAGCTGTTTATTTGGTAATTTGGTAATTCTTTAAATATTATCTGGGCATTAAGAGGCAGGATTATGAAAGCATATATTAATAGAATAGTAAAGGGAAAAAATCTGGGAAAGCCCATCCGAAATATTTGTCCTAATTATAATAATTTAACTGTCAAATATAGTAAAGAAAGGAGGGGAATGCAATGATAATATATGGCAGAAAAGCTTGAAATTAAGCTTTCCCGCCGCAGTTAATCGGTTAAAATAAAATAATTTATGCAAACCGTAGTCGTTCGATAATTTTACTGTAGAACATTGACCTGTTAAGAGTTACACTCTTTAAAAAGAGAGTACTATGAGTAAAATTGTAGTAAAACTGCACTCAGGTTCGTGTCCGGTAGTGCAACTATCGGACAATATAAGAATTTATGCCGCGTTAATTATGCCAATAAAAGAATCGGCTTTCAAACAGGCACCGCCTACCAGAGCACCATCTATATTTTTTTGAGATAGAAGCTCTTTTGCATTATCCGGCTTAACGCTTCCGCCGTACTGGATTACCAGGTTTTCAGCAACACTTTGCGAGTAAAGGCTTGTAATTAAGCCTCTTATAAATGCATGAACTTCTTCTGCTTGTTCCGGTGTGGCAGTCTTTCCAGTGCCTATTGCCCAAACTGGTTCGTAGGCTACGATAATTTTGTCCATGTCATTTGCAGAAATTTCTTTCAATCCCTCGGTAACCTGTCTTTTGATTACATCATTGGTAACGTTGCCTTCTCTTTCTTGAAGAGTTTCGCCAACGCAGAAGATCGGCTTAAGTCCGCTCGTTAAGGCTTTCTTAATTTTCTTATTGATTAACTGATCACCCTCACCGAAGATTGTACGTCTTTCAGAGTGACCAAGAATTACATATTCGCAGCCAACGCTTTTAAGCATTGAAGCAGAGACTTCGCCGGTAAAGGCGCCGCTTTCTTCAAAGTACATATTCTGAGCGCCAAGCTTAATTGCAGTATTCTTGGTGAGCGAACTTGCTTCACTTAATGATGTGAACGGAGGGCAGATTATAACATCGCAGCTTACTTTCTCGTTCCCTAATCCGCTGATAAGTTTTGAAATTAAGTTTTGAGACTCTGACAGATTATTGTTCATTTTCCAGTTGCCGGCAATAACTTTTCGTCGCATTGTATTCCTCTAATTTTTATTTGAAAAATTGCATTCCAAATTTAGTAATTTGATAAGTAAATACATTAATATATATGGTTCTATGTCGTTTATAGTAGGTAAATTTAATCCGCGTTCTTACGCATGAGATTATGAATTCGGTTACGCCGATAATTTCTCTTTCGTCTACGACAAGTGGGCTTCTTGATAATAGAGAAAATCAAGAATTAGATATTGAGGGGATGGAAGATGTTAAAGTCGCGCTTAATACAATTGCACGGCGCAGCAAGGGACTTCTTCATTTTGTAGATGATTACAGGAATCTCACACGGATACCTTCACCAAACTTCCAGACTTTAAATATCTTTCCACTCTTTCAAAGAATCGAAAAGCTGTTTGAAGATAGATTTGCCAAAAAGAAAATTATTTTCGGTTATTCTGTAGTTCCAAATGATCTTGAAGTAACAGCAGATCCGGATTTAATTGAGCAGGTGATTATCAACTTGATTTTGAATTCTATAACTGCAGTTTCAAAATCATTGGAGCCGACAATTAAACTGGAAAGCAGAATTGACAACCGCGGAGTTGCAATAATTCAGATTATTGATAACGGCTGGGGCATCCCGGAAGAGCTTCAAGAAAAAATTTTCATTCCGTTTTTTACAACAAACAAAGCAGGTTCCGGCATCGACTTAAGCTTATCCCGGCAAATAATGCGGCTACATAAAGGCGGACTCTCGGTTAAATCTGTCCCTAAAAAGATACAACTTTTACACTTAGCTTTTAGCCCGCATTACAAGACTTTCAATTCTTAGAGATTACCTAACTAAAATAATTTTACCAAATCTTCACTCTCTTATCTGAAGGTCTCCACATCGGCTCACCTTTCTTAATTCCAAATGCTTTATAGAAACCAGGAATATCGCTAAGCGGTCCATTAACTCTTAGAAAGTTTGGTGAGTGAACGTCCGTTAATACCTGTCTGGCTAAAGCTTCCTGTCTAAAATGACCAAGCCATGAATAAGCATAGCCGAGCCAGAATCTTTGCGAAGGGGTAAGTCCGTTTACCTTTTTATCTTCTTTGTATTCATCGGTTTTCTTAAATGCATCATAGCCAATAACGAGCCCGCCTAAGTCAGCAATATTTTCTCCCAGAGTTGCTTTACCGTTGATATGCATACTATCAAGCACAACATAATTATCAAACTGTTCAACCATCAATTTTGTTTTCTCATTAAACTTAGTCTCATCTTCCTTTGTCCACCAATCGTGAAGATTTCCTTTGGCATCATAGAGCCTTCCTTGGTCATCAAAGCCGTGAGTCATTTCATGACCGATAGTAGAAGCTCCGGCATATGAATATATAACTGCATCATCCAGAAGTGAATCAGGAACTCCTGGGACAATAAACATTGCCGCCGGCAGAACAATTTCGTTATTCGAAGGATTATAATAAGCATTGTAAGTCTGCGGAGTCATATTCCATTCTTTTCTGTCAACAGGTTTGCCGAGCTTTTTGATGTTCCTGTCAAACCAAAATTCATTTGCATTCAATGTGTTCCTTGCGTAAGAGCTTCTGTCAACTATCAATTTAGAAAAATCTTTCCACTTATCCGGGTAGCCGACTTTCTTCGTCAATTTGCTAAGCTTATACAAAGCTTTTTCTTTTGTTGAGTCACTCATCCAGTCTAATTTTTTTATTCTCTGTGCAAATGCTGCCACCATGTTGTCAACAAGCTTTTCGTATCGCATTTTAGTTTTAAGGGAATAATATTTCTTTACATAAACCTGACCAAGTAATTCACCCATTGCATTTTCAACAGCATCCTGAACTCTTTTCCAGCGCGGTCTCTGCTCTTTTACACCGTTCATTACTGTTCCGTTGAAATGAAAATTCTCAACTTCAAATTTGCTGCTCAATCTATCGGGAATCGAGTTAATGAAATGCCACCTTAAATATGATTTCCATTGATCGATGGAAAATTTATTTATTGCATCGCTTAGTGCCTCAAAAAATTCAGGCTGACCAATGACCAGCGAATCAATTCCATTAACGCCTGCTTTCTTTAAGAGCTCTTTCCAATTAATAGACGGAGAAATTTTTTCAAGCTGTGAAAGGCTCATTTTATTGTAGTTTGCATAAGGGTCACGTAAGTCTTCCAATTTTCTAGATGAGTCTGCGAGGAAGGTTTCTATCTCAAAAACTGCTTTGCTGTCGTTATTTGCGGTAGTATTATTTTCATTAAGATTTCCAAACATCTTTGTAAGATGGTTCTTGTATTCGGTTCTTATATTTTCAGTCCTGGTATCATTACGGAAATAATAATCACGGTTTGGAAGTCCCAATCCGCCTTGCCACAAATACAATGCGTATTGATTACTATTCATTTGATCCTGGTCTACAAACATTTCGAACATTGCCTGAACGCCTTCATGCTGCATATCAACGACCACATCAAACAAATCTTCTTTATCTCTTATTGAATTGATCATATCCAATTCCGGTTCAACTGGTGTAATACCTTGCTTCTCAATGTCGGCAGAATCCATTCCGGTAAAATAAAAGTCGCCGATTTTTTGTTCATTACTTCCCAATGGAAATTTAGTTTTAGCAGCTTCTTCCAAAATTCCTTTCAGCCTTTTATAAGTTTCATCTTGAACAAGATTCCAGACACCCCAGGCTCTTTCACTCGGCGGGATTGGATTCTCTTTCATCCATGTACCGGTTGCGTATTTAAAAAAATCTACACCCGGATTAACTGTTGTATCGATAGCGCGGGTTAGAAAGTCTCCTTTCTGTATCGATTGAGGAAAAAGATTCTGAATGAAAAGGAATGCTATAAAGAAAAAAGATAAAAGTAAATTATTTGTTTTCATAATTGTTCTTAGAAAGTTGGTGATGATTGAAAGGTCTACCCATTAATTAATTCTTTTGAAGTAAAAATAATTAAAATGATTTTAATAATAATCTCCGGTTTTAAATATATATCAAATTGGTCAGCATGCGCTTATAAGTTAATTGAAAGGAAAAAGCCGGAACAGTATCCGGCTTTTTCAAGGAGGAGTATATGAAAATTAAATTACAATTCGGATTCACTGCTATTTGAAACTGCGTAATGGTTATAAAATAACGAGCAAAGATTTCTTACACGCTCGCTTTTATCAAACGTTGCCGCCTGTTTAACTGCAAAAATGGATTGACCTGTCCCGATTTTGATGAGCGAAAGAGCAGCTACTATTCGTCCCTCTTCCGTCTTTTCGTTATGAAGCATTGCCATTAAAGGAATAATGGCTTTTTCAATTTTGTACTCTCCTAGTAAATAAGCGCAACTAAAGCGAAGTCCAACATTGTCGGATTTCAATCCTATCATGTAATTCTTTATTGCCTTATCATTTATTACCCCATCATTGGATTTTTTCCCGGATGCAAAAATAGAAGTTGCGCCAAGAAGTAAAACAGCGACTAACATTACTACTTGCTTTTTCATGTCAGTACTCCTTTCAATTTGGGTTGTCAAATAACTTTTTAATTTCAATGGTAAAAATAATTTTTATATTCTCAGATAAAAGCAATTAGTGAAGGAAGGATAATTCAGATGACCAAACGCTTCCGGTTTTATTTAATTGGCAACCGGAATATTGTATTAAGAGCTGAAATAGAAAAAATATTCTAATTGTCTAATTGCCAAATAACAATTTATCAACTAGACAATTAAAATTGTTAATTAAAGTTTTAATTTCCCTGGAATAATCCGATAGTATTGCCGTCAAGATCGTAGATTAACGCATAAGCTCCCATTGCGGGAATAATTGTTTTCCCTCTGGATTCTTTACCGCCTAATTCTTTTGCTTTTTCCAAATATTCTTCAAGAGAGTTAACTCTCACATGGAATATAGTTGTATCACCTTTAGCTACTTTGCCAACTTTTTTTAAGCCAAGGGTAAATCCTTTATGAGTATTATAAAGAAGATATCCGTTGCCGAAAGGTTTAAAATCCCAGCCGAAGAGTTTTGCGTAAAATTCTTTGCTCTTATCTAAGTTTGTTGATGGGATTTCTGCATGTGCCAATAATTCTGATGCCATATCATTTTTCCTTAAATTTTTTAAATATTCATTTTATTCATCTAATCCGGGTCGAACAAATTTTCTGCAATCCGGAAACTCTTTCTCCATTTCATTTAAAAGCTTGCCTGCTATTACCAATAAAGCACTGATTTCATTTTTAAATTCATAGGCACTGTCAAATAACTTGTTCAATGCTTTAATGGAATCTTCAACTGCAATCAAAGCAATTTTAGCTGTGCCGTTCATATCGTAAGTCTCGAATTCTTTCATCTCTTCATCGGCTTCTTTATCATAACGCCACTTTCCGCTTAGTGCCCGCCGGATTTTCACAAAAATAAACATGTGGAACCACTCTACTACTTGATAGTTTTCATAGAGAGTAAGTATAAGCTTATTCTCTTCATTATCTTTGACAATAGAATGCAGTTTATATTTTTCTTCAACTATTCCTAAAAGAGAATGAGCTTTGTTAAAATATTCGTCGCTTAATCTTACTAAGATATTTTGTTTTACAGCTTCGTCTCTTTGCTTTTTTTCTTCCTCGTATTGCTTGTCATCATACTCAGGTAAATCATTTAGAAAAGGGTCATCATCTTCTTCATTATCTCCGAATTCAAAATCGTCATCATCATCATCAAAATCTTCAAATGACAGATCGTCGTCATTTCCTTTTTCGTCTTCAACATCGAAAATATCATTAAGATTCGGAAGCTCGCCGTTGTTTAATAACTGATGGGTAGTAATTTTAGATTCATTCGTAAAAAGCAGGCATTGCGATGTAAATTTACATCTTTCACACCACCGGTCGCAGTAATTGTAAATGCCTGGTATATGTGATTTTTTTTCTTCACTCATAATAAATCTTTTTAAATTCATGTATAACTTATAAAATAATTTATTCACTTTCACAGGAATTCCTAACATCAGAATAGACATCTCCGCAGCGGATTAGTTAAAATTAATTTTTTTTGCCGGAATGGCTGAGATTCAACTTTAGAGAAACGAATTCGAATGGATAAGAATTAAATATTACCTTAAAGTTTGAATAATTTTTTCTCGTCTTTTTTAATATGCCAAATCGGTAGGCAGAGAATTGCTAATCGTCTAAGCCTTTGCCCTTAAGTATCTGCTGCAAGTATTTATCAACTCTAGACTCCCTCGTTTTAGATTGTTTTGGCTGAGAAAAATAATAAAGATATGCTCTTTGCCGTCCGGGAGTTAATGCTTCAAAAGATTTTTTTAAGGAAGGCTTTTCAGCTAATTTTTTTCCAAATTCTTCTGGAATTTTGTAGTCTGAAGTCTTTTTCATCTCTACCTTCAAACCGGCTTTCTCCACTTCAATGGCTTCATAAATATAGGATTTCAGAACCCTTTCAAGTTTGACTATTTCATTAACATTAGAGAACCGGATTTGACGCCCCGCTTGAACATTAACAGTTTGCTGGATTAAAATATGTTTGGCATCCTTTAACAGTGCACCTTTGAAAAACAGAATTGCACAATACTCTTTAAATCCGTGAATCAAAACAATATTTTTTCCCTCCAGAGTGTAACAGGGATGCATCCACTTGTATTCTTCCGTCAGTCCGCAGTCAAGAATTATCGTTCTCAATTTCTCATATTCGTCATGCCATTTTTTTGTATTGTTGAAAAAGGAATTAATCTTAGGGTCAATACTATTCACGGTTATTTTATTTTTCTTTGTCATGCTATTTTTAATTGTTCGTTATGTCGTTGCCAATAAGAATACTTCTCCGCTTGTAGGTAAAAGATTATCTATTCTGTCCTTAAAATAATATTCTTACATATCTTTTGTTGATATTGTTTTCACATCCTTAAAACCGGTATTCCGAGCCAAAGTTAAAATATCATTAGGCGAAAAAAACTTATCATTGGATTTCCTAATTCTCTCGCGCATTTCTCTGCTATTGTCTACATTGGTTTATCTTTTTTATCAAAAAGTTTCATCGGAAGGTAGAATGTCATAGCAGGCTTTGAACCTGGCGCAAATGCTGCAATCGGTTATGTGCCATATTTAAGACTTGAGAAAAGGGCATCTTTAGTACCTGGTCTCTTTGTGTTACCGATTGATATATTACGTGCATTTTGAGTTTACTGGTATCTTTGGTCAGTTCTTCAAAATCATAGACCTCAAGTTGAACACCGAGGGGCGTATTGTCCATTTCGAAAGTATGCGTGATTTTGCGTTCGGGAACAAACTCGTGGATTACCCCATTTAGCAATTTAACATTATCTTATTGACCGGGCTTGTTAAGTTTATTTAATCATTTACTAATCATGAGGACTTATGTCTAAATCTAAACTTACAATTATCTACGAACATGCTGCAGGTATTGATATCGGCAGCAGAGAAATCTTAATTGCTCTTCCCAATAAGGAAGTTAAATCTTTCTCTACTTTTACCTCATCTTTTATTTCCGCAGTTGAATATTTTAGGGCAAACGGCATTACTACAGTTGCTATGGAATTGACCGGAATCTATTGGGTAACTCTGTTCGATATGCAAGAATATGCTATTGGCGCTTTTTACAGACGAATACAATTTAAGGAGGGTAAGCTTACTGCTATGAAAGCTGCTGCTAGAAAAATTGTCGTCTGCTATTATAATGTTATGACTAAAGGAGTAGAGTATGTAGAATACGGCATTCAACATTACGAACAGAAAATCAAAGAACAACGAATTAAAAACTTAAAGAAGCAGGCTCTTAATCTCGGCTACAATCTAATTCCACAACTCGAATGAGTTCATTAGCAGTTGCGGGTTAGTGTGCTTTCTTTACTTATGGATACTTTAATAGTTTGAGCCCCTTTATAAATCTATAATCTTTCTGATTTTTTGTTAAGAGAGGCGAATCCAAAATCAATGCACTTGCAGCTATAAGGCTAACGGCAATCAGTAATCTGTAATGCCCCCAGAAACGCCCGGCTTACTGTTGACTGACTCAGTCCGAAACTTTCTGATGCCATTTGAACTACCTGCTTATAATCATGCTGGCTTAAACCTATTATTATTTTCTTCAGTAGCTCCTCAGTCGGTAATGGTATTTGGCTTAACTTCTTATAATTCTCTAATCCTATTGTCTCATCCTCCTGATTGTCATATATTCTCGGCACTCTTACCTTTACCTTCTCTTCTCCTACTCTTATACTCCCCGGATTGCTGCCCCACCGGCTGTATCTTCCTTCTTCCGGCTTTTCTCTTGAATATTTCTTTCCCGATTTTGTCCTTACTTCATCTTCAAAAAATTGATTGGCTAATATCTTTGCCATATTTACATAATGCTTAAATAGCTCCATCTGCATTTCTATCGGTTGTTCTATGTACCATTGAAGATTTTCTTTTGTTATTTCTGTATCTTGCATCTTAGAGATTCCTTTCTTTAAGTTTTGTTTTTTTTACTTAATCAAACTTAATATTTCTGAAGGGAGTCTCTATTTCTTTATCCCAAATTTCAACTAAAAACTAATTTACGTCGACAGTAAGAAATATGGGGACTTTTGTCTAAATTTCCGCAATAAAATTTAATCATTGAATGAAAATATTAATCATAGCCCTTTCCGGCATTGGCGATGCTTTAATGTTTACTCCGGCATTAAAACTTCTTCGCTCTGCGTATCCAGATGCTGTTATCGATGCGTTCGTAATGTTTCGGAGTGCAAAGGATATGTACGAACGTAATCCGGATTTAAACAACGTTATTTTCTTTGATTTCCTAAACAGCGGTAGGTTTCAATCTTTAAAGTTCGTTCTTGGATTAAGAAAAAAATACGACTCTTCCATAAATGTTTATCCTTCGAACAGGAAAGAATATAACATCATTAATTTTTTAATCGGTGCACCGAAGCGTGCCGGTGTTAATTATTTGAGGATGAATTCCAAGGAGTTTGGATTCTTAAATAACATTACTGTAACTGAGGATGATTCAGTTCATAATGTAGAAACCAATATTAAGCTGGTCGAAAGGCTGCTCAATAAGACATTCAATGAAAAGCCGGATCTATATTTTCATCTTAACAGCAGTGATGAATTTTTCGCTTCACAGTTCCTGAATATTCATGGAATAAAAAATGATGAGACTGTAGTAGGTTTTCATCCCGGATGTGCTACCTTGAAAAATCATATTAAAAGAAGATGGGAGCCGGAAAAGTTCAGCGAGCTTGGTAAAAGATTAATCGAACAAAAGAAAACAAAGATTTTAATATTTGGAGGACCAGAAGAAGAGGAACTTAAGCAGTTTATTGTTAATTCGATTAGTTCACCGAATGCAGTTTCAGTCAAAACAGAAAATTTGCCTCAGAGTGCAGCGATAGTTAAACGTTGCGATGTATTTGTTACTAATGATTCCAGCATGATGCACATTGCTTCCGCGATGAAAAGAAAGGTCGTTGCTATCATCGGTCCGACAAATTCTAATTACATCCATCCATGGAATACAAAATATAAAATCGTTTCGCTTAACCTTGACTGTTCGCCATGCTTCTTTTATTCTCCGCGTCCATTAATCTGCTCCAGGAATGATATCAAATTTAAATGTATTAAAGAACTGGATGTCGAAATGGTATATGATGCAGTGAATAATTTTCTGAGTTAGAAATTAATTATGGTATAATTCATTTGTTAAGTAGTTTCTCCCAAAGCTTTATCCAAATATCCGGCGATTTGCTCGATAGAATTAAGACATCTGATTAAGCCGGTTTTCCTTCCCTCATACTCTATTTGCTTTTCCATTATTCCGACAATCTCTTTCCACATTTGTGAATGACATGCAGCGGGTTTTTGCCTCAGAAGATTTTTATTCAATAATTCCCAGAGTGCCGCAAGCTCTAATAGTGTACCTGTACCGCCTTGAAGAATAACATAGCCATCTCCGATATCAATTAACTTTGAAATTCTTTCAAACAAATTTTTACAGCGGATTTCTTTAGTAAGATATTTACTTGGTACTGATTCCCAGAGATCTACAGTTATTCCAATTGCTTCTGCACCGTTTTCAACAGCACCTTTAGATGCTGCATCCATTACTCCTTGATAGCCGCCAGTGCAAACGTTAAAATTATTTAGGGCTAAAAGTCTTCCAAGGTTGTAAGCATCTTCGTATTCCTTGTCTCCATGTCGAGGCAGCGAACTTCCGAAAATTGTTATTGTCCTTTTCATTTTCAAACAGGAAAAATCTACTCGTAAAAGTTTTTATCCCACTTATGTACTTTTAATTCTTCAAGCATCTTTGGAGAAAGCGGTCCTTTCTTTGCGCTCATTAAGTTTGCCATTAAATTTTTTTCTTTCCTCATTCCGGGAATTACGGATGTTATGGCATCAAAACTAATAACAAACCTTAATGCGGCTTCAGCCATTGAAGCAGCTTCAGTCTTTACATCGTTCCAAATTTTATCTACCCTAAGCTTAACATCAACTTTTCTTTTATCTTTAAAATAATCGTTTCTCCAATCACCAACCGGAAATTGAGTTGATGGATTTATATTTCCTGTCAAAGCGCCTTCATCAAATGGCACCCGCGCAATGACGCTAATCTTATTTTCTTTGCAGAAGGGGAACAATCTATCCGCCGGCTTCTGTTCAAATATATTGAAGATTACTTGGAAGCTGTCAATCAAGCCTGTCTTACCGGCTTCAATTCCGTTTGTCGGCTGATGATCATTTATCGAAATTCCCCAATGCCGCACCTTGCCTTCCTTCTTTAATTTTTGGACTGCTTCTTTCCATTCATCGTATCGGCTCCACTTATCATTCCAAACATGGAACTGCATTAAATCAATATAATCTCTCTTTAAATTACGGAGACTTTCTTCTGTCTTATTGATTATAAAATCCTTAGGAAAGGATTCTTTAAGTGTTGATGATTCTGATGCCGGCCATTCGTTTTTCTTTGAAGGAATTTTTGATGCAATAAATAATTTCTTGCCGGATTCTTTTTCTACTTCGCCAACAAGTTTCTCGCTGTGCCCATTGCCGTAAACCAAAGCCGTGTCGAAAAAATTTATTCCTTCATCAATAGCTTTACGCAAAACTTTTTTAGACTCGTCATCATTAGCGCCTATCCACATCATCTTGCCGATGCCCCAGCAGCCGAAACCTAACTGAGAAATTTTTTCTTTTGACCTTCCAAAATTCTTCATCATCATAAAACCTGTTTCTCCTATTCCATTAATAGAAAAATAAGTATTCCATTTTTTATTCTAACATCAAATTTATATTTCAAAAGTTTATTTACAAACAGTTGCTCAGAAAATCAATCTAAAGAATTGGTCAAAAATTTATCTGTGAAAATAATCAAGTATCTAATTCTGAAAGATAAAAACAAACATATTAAGATAATTATAATTTCAAAGAAGTATTAAGAACTTCGTATCTAAATTTTGCGAAAAGTGGAAAAAGAAAATGTATGACGTCGATCGGTAACGGAGCCCGTATCGTTAGGAGTCTTTTGTAAAGCGTCCGGTTGCAGACGAACAACGTAACTGAAAAACGAATCGGGCACTATAACCGATTCTCTATTAGTTCTGGCTTGTCCGGTTTATTTTATTATGGTATAGAGGTATAAGGTATACGGGGAAAACACCTATACCCATATATCATTATACCTTGCTTCACTGAGGTATTACAAATAATCTAATCTTTAACTTCGCAAGTGTTAGGAAGATTTCTTATATTACCTGAAATAAGCGGGGAAAAATTATTCCCCGCATCCCAACCTTTTGTGCGTTGTTAAGTCTAACTAAACAGATGAATAGGATTAAATGACACAAGAAGAAAACAATTTAATAATCGCGGCACAGAACGGAGATAAGACAGCGTTTGAAGAACTCATTTACAGGTACGACAAAAATGTTCTTGGAATCGCTTATTCGTATATCGGCAACAACGAAGATGCGAAAGATATCTACCAGGAAGTTTTTTTGCGTGTGTATAAAGGTATAAAGAAGTTTGAGTTCAGAAGCGAGTTTTCCACCTGGCTTTACCGGGTAACGACCAACGTATGTCTGACGTATCGTTCCCAGAAAAAGAAATTTGCGTACAGTTCTTTGGATGAGGAAATTAGCGATGAGGACGGCGAACAGAGGTCGTTAGCCGATACAATTGCAGACGGAGAAAGTTCTGATGAGAGAGCGCTTGGCTCGGAAATTTCCGAAATGATTGATAATGGACTGGAAAAATTATCACCGCAGCAGAGAATGGTTTTTACGCTTAAGCATTATAAAGGTTACAAGATTAAGGAAATTTCGACGATTATGAATTGCACGGAAGGAACAGTTAAAAATTATCTTTTCTTTGCAACTCAAAAGATGAGAGAAAATTTAAAAGATTTTTTGGATTAGGAGATCGTAATGGATCATAAAATATTTAAGGAAATGATTCAGCTTGCTTTGCTTGATGAACTAAATGAAGAGGAAATGAAGAAGCTTCATCAGCATTTAATTGAATGCAGTGAATGCCAGTCGGAGTATGATAAACAGAGCAAGTTATTTTCAATTATAAATAAGAATAAAAAAGATGCTGTTAATGATGATCTTTTAAATGAAGCAAGAGCTCAATTTAAGCGAAAGCTTAATTATGATCTTTCAAAACAATCTCTGCTGGAAAAAGCATTTAGAGCACTCAGGACAAATGTCTGGATTTATAGAAGATCGGCATTAGCCGGAGCGTTTTCGCTCGTGATCGGATTTCTTGCAGGTTATTTGATCTTTTCAACTGGTACTTCTAAGCTAAATGTATTAGGTGAAAGGTCCGGCGCTGAAAACGGAGCTGTCACAATTTCCAATGTTAGATTTCTTAACGACTCTTTAAATACCGGGGAGGTAGAATTCTCATTTGATGCCGTCAAGCAAGTTACAATGAAAGGTAAACTAAGTGATCCTTCAATACAGAAAATATTAGCTGAGGCTTTGGTAAACGAGAAGAATCCCGGGACAAGAATTCAAACTGTTAATGCACTTGCAAATATTTCTGATAAGCAAGCTGGACAAATTCCTGGAAAATCAAATTTAAATCCGAAAGTTAAATCCGCTTTACTTACTGCGCTTAAGTATGACGGTAATCCCGCGGTACGCATGGAAGCATTAAAAGCTCTTCTCAATTTTCCTTTTGATAACGAGATAAACGATGCTTTGCTTTTTGTACTTCAGCATGACAAAAACTCGGGGCTTCGTGTAGCTGCTATAAATGGACTTGCAACTGCAATGCAGAATGAAAAAAGAATTGATCCGGAAACAATTAAAATCTTAAATCAACAAATAAAAAACGATGACAACGAATATGTACGCATTCGTGCTGCATCCTTATTAAAGGAAGGAAACATACAATGAAAGCGATTAGATTAGCTGCAGGATTAGTAATTATCTTGTCGCTGGCTATTTTAGCCAAAGCAGCAGACAGCGGAGACATATCCAAAACATTCAATGTTAACAAAGGCGGCACGCTTAAGGTTAATTTAATGCTTGGCGATATTTCAATCGATACGTGGAATAAAAATGAAGTAAATGTAAGCATAAGCGATGTTGATGAAAGCCAACGCAGCCTGCTTAACATTTACCAAAGCGGTAATAATGTTACCGTGCAATTTAACGGGAGCGGTTCTCATGGCAAGTCGGACGTTAGAGTTACTGTTCCTTCGGAATATAACTTGAATCTGGAAACAAATAGAGGAGATGTAAGTCTTTCTAACAATATTAAAGGAAGCTTACGAATTGACACAAGAAGCGGTGACATTTCACTTGCCGGAGTAAGCGGCGATTTAAAAGCATTGACAAACGGCGGCGATATTACCTTAGGAACTATCACCGGGAATGCCAACGCCACAACTTATGGCGGAGATATAACAACCGGAAATGTCAACGGAAGTCTTTCACTTACTACAATGGGCGGAGACATTCACACTCAAAATATTTCCGACAAGGCTAATATTAATACTAAAGGAGGAACAATTTCACTAAAGAATATCGGCGGAGATCTTAACGCTGAAACGAACGGCGGTGATGTAATTGCTGAAGATGTTGGCGGAGATGCTATTATCAGTACGATGGGCGGCAGCATCAATGTAAAAAAAGTTTCCGGAAGCGCTGAGCTTAAAACAAACGGAGGCAACATTACACTGCTCGGTGCAAGCCGTTCAACAAGCGCCAGGACTTTTGGCGGAAATATAAAACTGTACAGCATTAATGGAACAGTTGATGCAAGCACTAACAGCGGTGATATTTATCTTGAGCTTAGGTCCGTCGGCAGCGGAAAGAGCAGCCTAGAATCTATGAACGGGGGCGTAAAGCTTTTTATCAATCCTTCCGCAAAAGCTACGATCAATGCTGTTGCGTATGGAGTTCAATATGATGAATCGTCTGAGGAAATTATCAAATCAGATTTCCCTGCTAAACGATCCGGGACTTCGCAATACGGCGGTTCGGCAAAAGCTACGATTACCTTAAATGGAGGCGGAAGCGTTATAAATATTAGATCGGACAATGCTGGTATCGAAATCAGGAAATTGAAGAAGTAATTTTTCCAAGAAATACGGTATAGAGGTATAAGGGAATAAAAATTCCTTATAATTGCTTATCGTTTCCCTTATACCTTATGCCAAAGAAATTCTTTTACAATATTTCTAATTACCTAAACTGCAACTGCCACACGCCGTTTACCACTTCATTCTTGCCGGTAAGAAATTTTCATTGTAATTTAGCGCGCAATTTGCATTCATAATTTTTAATCGGACCTCATTCGGGAGTAATGCATGAAAATCAAATTCTATTTTCTTTCAGCACTGTTATTGTTTTTATTCATTTATCCGGTTCATGCACAGGATAATGATTCTTCTTTAATTACACTAAATAAAATTTTCAGTTCAAGATACTTTTACGGAGGCAGGTTTGGTCCGGCACGCTGGCTGGAAGATGGAATCCATTTTACAACGTTAGAACCCTCGGCGCAAATAAAAGGCGGAACCGACATTGTTGTTTACGATGCTGCTACAGAAACAAGAAAGATACTTGTTCCGGCGGAAAAATTAATTCCTGAAGGAAAGGAAAATCCGCTGCAGATTGCCGACTACCATTGGTCACCCAATAAAGATTTGTTATTGATTTTTACAAACACCGCAAGAGTATGGAGAAGAAACACGCGCGGCGATTACTGGGTTTTAAATCTAAAGAACTGGAAGCTATTTAAACTCGGCGGAAATGCCGAGCCATCGACTTTAATGTTTGCAAAATTTTCTCCCGATCAAACAAGAGCGGCTTATGTTATGAAGAATAACATTTACGTTGAAGACCTTACTTCTCATAAAATAATCCAGCTTACGTACGACGGATCTTTCACAACAATCAACGGAACATTTGACTGGGTTTATGAAGAAGAATTGGACTTGCGCGACGGCTTCAGATGGAGCCCGGACGGCAAATCGATTGCATACTGGCAGCTCGATGCAAGCGGCGTAAGAGATTTTCTTTTAATTGACGATACCGATTCTCTTTATTCATTCGTAAAGCCGGTACAATATCCGAAAGCCGGCACCACAAACTCAGCCTGCCGTATTGGTGTTGTAAATGCCGAAGGCGGTAATACTGTTTGGATGAAAGTCCCCGGCGATCCGAGGAATAATTATATTGCGAGAATGGAATGGGCGGATAATTCCAGCGAGCTTATCATTCAGCATCTTAACAGACTTCAAAATAAAAATGAAGTTATGATCTGCAATGCCAAAACAGGAGATGTAAGTACATTGTTTACCGATGAGAGTAAAGCCTGGGTGGACATAATGAATGATGACTTAATATGGTTTAAGAATGGTGAACAGTTTCTCTGGCTGAGTGAGCGCGATGGCTGGCGGCAAATCTATGTTGCTTCCATGAACACGGGGCATCTTGCTCTCGTTACTCCGGGAAACTTCGATGTCATCAGCATTGAAAGTGTTGATCGGAAAAACGGTTGGGTTTATTTTATCGCTTCGCCTGATAATGCGACGCAGAGATATTTGTATAGAATGAATCTCGATGGCGTAGGAAATCCGGTTAGAATTACTCCGGTGGATGAGCCCGGAACTCATTCATACCAGATCTCTCCAAATTCCGAATGGGCAATTCATACTTATTCTTCATTCGATGTTCCGCCGGTAATGGATATTGTTCATCTTCCCGATCATAAAGTTTATCGCACTCTTGTTTCTAATTCTGAATTGAAAGAGAGAATTAAAGAATTAAAAACCAGTCCGGTAGAATTTTTCAAAGTTGATATTGGAAACGGTATTAATCTCGATGGCTATTGTATAAAGCCTTATGATTTTAATCCGTCAAAAAAATATCCGGTTCTATTTTATGTTTATGGAGAACCGGCAGCGCAAACTGTTTTGGACCAATGGATGGGAAGAGAATGGCTGTGGCATGAAATGCTTGCTCAGCAAGGATATATTATAATTAGCGTAGATAACCAGGGAACTCCGGCTCCAAAAGGAAGGGAGTGGAGGCAAATTGTTTATCGAAAGATTGGAGTACTTGCATCGAAGGAACAAGCTGCTGCGGCTGAAGAACTATTGAAGACACGACCATATCTCGATCCAAACCGTGTAGCTGTTTGGGGATGGAGCGGCGGCGGTTCGATGACGTTGAATCTACTCTTCAGATATCCTGATATTTATAAAACCGGAATGTCTGTTGCACCGGTTACCAATCAAAGATATTACGATACAATTTACCAGGAGCGTTACATGGGTTTACCCCAGGAAGATTCTGTTGGTTATGCAAACGGTTCGCCAATTAACTTTGCACAAAACCTGAAAGGTAATTTGCTGATAGTCCATGGCTCTGGTGATGATAATGTTCATTTTCAAAATACAGAAGCGCTCGTTAATAAATTGATTTCTCTTAATAAGCCTTTTCGAATGATGGATTATCCTAATAGAACACATGGAATCTTTGAGGGTAAAAATACTAGTCTGCATTTATACAGCCTGCTTACCAGATATTTGTATGAACACGAACCTGCAGGATCAATGAATTAAATAAATGTAGGAGTAAAAATGGCATCATTACCGGCACTAAAAAATTTTCCAATGAAAACAGTTAACTTCTTAAAAAAGCTTTCAAAGAATAATTCACGAGAGTGGTTTGAAGCCCACAGAGACGAATATAATTCTGATTTTCTTGAACCTGCGCTTCAGCTTGTTGTGGAAATTGGAGAAAGGTTATTGACCATAACACCTAACATTCAAGCTGTTCCAAAGATTGATAAATCGATATTCCGGCTTCACCGCGATGTCCGTTTCAGTAAAGACAAATCGCCTTACAAAACAAACCTTGGACTTTATTTCTGGGAAGGCAAAAAGAAAATGGACAGTCCCGGATTTTATTTTGAAGTAAACACGAAAGGATTTTTCTACGGCTCCGGAATTTACATGCCATCGAAAGAGCAGTGGAAATTATTCCGTGATGCCGTATCGAATCCGCAACTTGGTAAAGAACTGGATGCCGCAGTTAAAAAGATTTTGAAAAAAGGGAACTATTCTATCGGCGGGAAGAAGTATAAGAAAGTTCCAAAGGGATACGATTCCGAAACTCCTTACGCCGAATATCTTCTTTACGAAGGGCTTTATGCTTTTTACGAAAGCGAAAATATTAATGAACTTACCAAAGCCGATGTTGTTGATTTTTCATTTAAGAAATTTAAAGACATGCTTCCTATTCATCAGTGGCTGGTGAAAGTTTTGAGGTAATTTGACTGACCAAATATAAATATTTCAAGCCGCTCAAGTTTATTTAGCGAGATCTTATCAAGAAATTATCATGTAAGTAAAATGCAATTCATATTTTCATGAAAGTTATTTATAACGATAAAATTCCGGAAAGAGTGAAATGATATCGATTAAAAACGTTACAAAGAAATTTCCTTCGGTTACTGCTCTTGACAACATTTCTATAGACATAAAAGAAAAAGATTTTTTCGGATTGTTAGGACCAAATGGTGCAGGTAAATCAACTTTGATGAGCTTGCTCATCGGCTATCAAGATGCCGATGAAGGCGATTTGGTTATTGCAAACGAAAAAATAACACTCGGCAATCTTGAAGCAAGAAAAAATATTGGTTTGGTGCCGCAGTCGATTGCTTTGTATGATGACATTTCAGCACTGGAGAATTTGGAAATATTCGGTTCGTTTTATGGGATTAAAAAGAACCTGCTTCGTGCTATTATTGCTGAGAATCTGAACCGTGTTGGACTTTACGATCGAAGAAAAGATAAAGTAAAAGAATTCTCCGGCGGAATGAAGCGGCGCTTGAATATAGCTGCAAGTCTCCTTCACAATCCGCAAATACTTCTTTGCGATGAGCCAACCGTTGGTGTTGATCCGCAGTCGCGTAATGCCATCTTCGATTATCTTGAAAAGCTGAACGAGGAAGGCAAAACAATAGTCTACACAACTCATTATATGGAAGAAGCAGAAAGGCTTTGTAATCGCATTGCAATAATTGACCACGGAAAAATTATTGCTGCCGGTTCCCTCGATGAACTGCTTTTACTGCTTCCATACGAGCAGACAATTCTAATCAGCAAAAATCACTTAACCGAGCATAAAAAAGATCTGTTCGGAAAATTCGGCACTCTGATGAACGATCAGGAAAAGTATGAGCTGAAGCCGAATGATAGGCTGAAGCTCTCGGAATTTTTTAAAACGATGGAAGACAACGGCATCGGTTACAATTTTATTGATGTTCATAAACCGTCGCTCGAGGCGCTCTTTCTTCATCTTACCGGAAGGAGGCTGAGAGATTGAAAACAGTTTTACATCTTATTAAGAAAGATTACATACTTTTCTGGCACGATAAGCCTGCAGTCAGTCTTACATTTATTGTCCCGATATTTTTGATTTTTTTATTCGGATCTATTTTCGGCGGCTCCGGAAACGGACCTGCCGGCATTGACATCGCTTTTATGAATCAGAGCAATTCGAAGATAGCAGCGAAACTTGAATCAGTACTCGATACTACAAAAGCGTTTCATCTTGTAAGAGATTTTCGCAATGACAACGGAAAGATGGTCCCGTTCGATACAAATTCAATTAAAGATTATATAAGAAAAGGAAACGCTGTTGCCGCTTTCATAATTCCTCAAGACGCATTTACCGATACTTCTACAGGATTAAGGCTAAAATTTTTTTACGATCCGAAGAACGCTATGGAAATGCAGATGATTGAAGGCGTGCTGACTCAAAGAATAATGACGCAGATGCCGAGTCTGTTTATGACAGGGATGCAGCACAAAGCTGAAACTTTTTTAGGAACCGGAAAGGGACTAGCTTTTAACAGAAAAATTGCTCTGACAGTGAGTAAATATTTTAACGTCGATACAGCAAGGATTTTGCATTGGTCCACTTACAATTTTGCAGATTCATCCAACATAGACAGCGCTGCTTCCAAATCAAATTTCTTTTCCAATCTTCTTCAGCTTGATAAAGAACAGCTTGTAGGTAAAGATGTAAACAACCCGGATGCAACCCGCAGCGTAGGCGGCTGGGCGATGATGTTCCTTCTGTTTACTTTAACAGCAACATCAACTTCGCTATTCGATGAAAATAAAAGCGGAGTAGTGCTTAGGATTCTTTCAGCGCCCGTGTCGCGCGTTCACATACTTTGGGGAAAATATCTTTATAATTTTTCTCTCGGATTCATTCAGCTATTAGTAATGTTCTTTTCCGGTTTTATAATTTTTAGGATTGATATCTTTTCAAATTTCTTCAATTTGCTTTTAGTTATAATTGCCGGTGCATTAGCTTGTACTGCATTTGGAATGCTTCTAGCGGCGGTAAGTAAAACATCATCTCAGGCAAACGGTTTGGGCACGCTGCTTATATTAACAATGAGTGCAATTGGCGGTGCATGGTTCCCGACTTTTATTCTTCCTCCTTTTATTCAAATTTTAAGTAAGTTTACACTTGTTTACTGGGCTATGAACGGATTCATGGATGTACTGTGGCGCGGCTCTAACACGATTGAATTACTCCCTGGTATTGGTGTCCTTATCGGCATTGCTGCCGTGGTAAATGTTTTTAGTATAATTCGATTTAAGAAAGGAAATTTGTTTTGAAAAATAGTTCGCAACAAAAATTAAAAATCTCTAAAGAATTTCGCAGTAGATTTTCGATACTGATTCTTTCCCTCATAATTTTTACTGCATCTTCAGTCTTTGCACAGACAATAAGATTAAAACTTATCGAGACAAGTGATGTGCACGGCTCAATCTTTCCTTATGATTTTATAAACGATAAGCCACTTAACACATCGCTCGCACAAATTTATTCTTACGTGAAAGAAGAACGGGCAGACAAAAATCAAAATGTAATTTTGCTAGACGACGGTGATATACTCCAAGGTCAGCCGGTAGTTTATTATTATAATTTTGAAAAGACGGATGTTCCGCATATTTGTGCACAGGTTATGAATTATATGAAGTACGATGCCGGTACAGTTGGTAACCACGATATCGAGCCGGGTCATCCGGTTTATGATAGACTGAGAAGAGAATTTAATTTTCCATGGCTAGCGGCGAACGCCATTGATTTGAAAACGAATCAACCGTACTTCAAACCTTACACAATAATCAAAAAAGGAAAGATAAAAATTGCTGTTCTGGGAATGATTACGCCTGCAATTCCGAACTGGCTTCCAAAAAATATCTGGAGCGGAATCCAGTTTGAAGATATGGTTGCTACCGCTCGCAAATGGATTAAGATTATTAAAGAAAAAGAGAAGCCTGATTTGATAGTTGGCTTATTCCATTCCGGACCAGAAGATGAAATGAAATATTATGATGAAGGGAAAAGAGAAATTGAAAATGCATCGCGTTTGGTTGCAGAGCTTGTTCCCGGCTTCGATATTATTCTTGCAGGTCATGACCATGAAGTGTGGAATACCACGGTAAAAAATTCTGACGGAAAAGACGTGCTGATTCTCGATCCGGCGAATGCTGCCAGGCATGCCGCTGTTGCGGATATTGTAATGAATTATGATAAGTCAGATCAAAGCTGGAAGAAAGAAATTAAAGGAGAAATTATAGACAGCAAAAATTACAAGCCGGATTCTTTATTCATGAATAAATTTTCTTCAGCAGTTGAAGAGGTAAAGAAGTATGTATCAAAGCCGATAGGAACTTTTACCAAAACTATCTCAACCCGCGAATCAATGTTCGGCGATTCTCCCTTTGTCGATCTTATCCAAAGGATTCAGCTTGAGCTTACGCATGCAGATGTTTCATTCGCCACTCCGCTTTCATTTAATGCCGAAATAAAAAAGGGTAAAGTTTACGTTCGCGATATGTTTAATCTTTATAAATATGAAAATCTTCTTTACACAATGAAGCTCACCGGTCAGGAAATAAAGAACTATCTTGAATATTCTTACGGCAACTGGTTTAATCAGATGAAAAATGAAAACGACCATCTTCTAAAATTTAAAACTGATTCAACCGGAAATATTATTTTAAGAAACGGCAGACCAGAGTTAGCTGTTCCTTCTTACAGTTATTCATCTGCAGCAGGAATAAATTATACATTTGATGTTACAAAACCTGCCGGAGAAAGAGTCACTATTTCTTCTTTTACTAATGGAAAGCCTTTCGATCTGAAGGATACATATACTGTTGCTGTTAATTCATATCAAGGTAACGGCGGGGGCGGACTATTAACCAAAGGTTCTAAGATTCCTCAGAAAGAATTAGCTTCTCGAATCATTAATTCAACTCAGAAAGATCTCAGATATTATTTAATGAAATGGATTGAAAAAGAAAAGACAGTTACACCGGAAGCTTTGGGAAATTGGAAAGTGGTTCCGCACGATTGGTGGGAAAAAGGTGAAGAGAGAGATAGCATTATGATTTTTAAGTGAAATTTCCTTGTAGATTCAATGGGTAGAAAATCATTAAGTTATTTTATATTTTAGGATGAGAATTGAGATAACTATGGAAAAGCAAGATATTGTAAAAGAGATCGAGAAAAAAATTACTAGATTAAATCCTGAACAAAAAAAACGTCTTTTGGATTCCATAAGAGCTTCGTTAAAACCTAAAAATAAACGGCAACATTCTTTGCTTGAACTTGAAGGCTTAGGTAAAGAGATTTGGGAAAAGACGAATACCGACAAATACTTGAATGATGAAAGGAAATCCTGGGAGTGATCGAGATTTTCAGGAATAAAATAATTGGGGTAGATACTTCACCTTTCATTTATTTTCTTGAAAAGAAAGAAACGTATTTAGTTTTTCTGAAAGATTTTTTCAGATTATGTTCAGAAGGAGCGTTTGAGATAGTTACGTCTTCAATTACTTTAGCAGAAATTTTAGTGAATCCTTATAAGAATAAAAATGAAGATATTGCCGAAAGTTATCTTGAAATATTAGAAAATTCGAAAGGTTTGAGAATTATTAATATTGACATACCGATATCTAAACAAGCAGCAAAGCTTAGGAGCAACTATTCGATCAGAACTCCGGATGCTCTTCAGATTTCGGCAGCGATTAATTCAAATGCTGATTACTTTTTGACTAACGACAAAGATCTTAAAAAAATAAAAGAGATTGAAGTATTATTTTTAGAAGAATTAATAAAACAAAATTAAAAAGATATGAATACTACGAAGAGTGAAAAATTATTTAACGAAGCGCAGAAATATATTCCCGGTGGAGTAAACTCACCGGTACGCGCATTTAAAGCTGTCGGCGGTAATCCGGTTTTTATTCAGCGCGGCGAAGGATCAAAATTTTATGACGTTGACGGAAATGAATATATTGATTATATCGGTAGCTGGGGACCGCATCTTTTCGGTCATAATCCGCCGTTTATAAAAGAAGCTTTGTTAAAAGCAGTTGAGGATGGTACGAGCTTCGGCGCGCCAACAGAGCTTGAGGTAAAAATGGCTAAGTTGATAACTGAACTTGTTCAATCAATTGAAATGGTGCGAATGGTAAATAGCGGTACTGAAGCCACAATGAGCGCTGTTCGTGCAGCCCGCGGTTATACCGGCAAAGAAAAATTTATAAAGTTTGAAGGCTGCTACCACGGACATGCGGATTTCTTTTTGATTAAAGCCGGTTCCGGCGCTTTAACGTTTGGCGTTCCAACAAGTCCCGGCGTTACAAAAGGCAATGCCGCCGATACATTGATTGCAGATTACAACGACATCAATTCCGTTAAGAAAATAATTCAACAAAATAAAAATGAAATTGCGGCAATAATTATTGAGCCGGTTGCTGGTAACATGGGCGTTGTTCCGGCGGATAAAAAATTCCTGGAAGAATTAAGAAACATTTGCAGCGAAGAAAAAATTGTTCTAATCTTCGACGAAGTAATGACCGGTTTCCGAGTGGCAAAAGGCGGCGCTCAGGAACTGTATGGAATTAAGCCTGACCTTTCTACTTTTGGAAAAATTATCGGCGGCGGTCTTCCGGTTGGAGCTTTCGGTGGTAAGAAAGAAATTATGGAAAAGATTGCACCAAGCGGTCCTGTCTATCAAGCAGGAACTTTAAGCGGCAATCCATTAGCAATGGCTGCAGGTTTTGCCGCGCTCAGCTACATCAAAAATAATCCCGAAGTATATAAATCTCTTGAAGAGAAATCATCATATCTTGAAAATGGATTTCGTGAAGCATTAGCCGAAGTAAAGAAGAATTATGCTTTGAATAGAATCGGTTCAATGATGACCTTATTCTTTACAGAAAATGAAGTGAATAATTTTCAATCCGCTATAAAATCCGACACTGCTCTTTATGGAAAGTTTTTTAGTGAAATGTTGAAGCGTGGAATTTACCTGGCTCCAGCCCAATTTGAAGCGGCGTTTGTATCCACTGTACATACAAAAGAAGATCTGGATAAAACAATCCAATCTTTTAGTGAATCAGTTAGTGTCGCATAGACAAACCTGTTCCTTCAAATATTTAAGATCTATCCGCCGCAATTTTGTGATTAATGTTATTGTCTAAAACAAAAAAGTGCGAAATTCGAGAATTCCTGATGGAAATTCTAGAATTTCTCGCCAAGATTCCGGAATTTCCAGCCAAGATTCTGGAATTTCTGGCTGAACTTCCGGAATTTCAGCCGGAACTTGTACAATTTCCCGTCGTACTTCTGGAATTTTCCGCCGGATTTCTAGAAGTCTGGCGGAGACTTCCAGAATCTTCAGCCGGAATTCTGCAATCTCGGCTAAGAATTCCCAAACTCCCAGCCATAATTCTTAAATGTCCACTGAAGAATTAAGAATATTTAGCCGCTGATTTTGCAGCAAGAAAACTTTCAAGATAAAATTTTAAAAAAATCTTTGAAATTAAATCTCGGTCCATCTGTTGGATTTAATGTAGAAGGATCATACGATCAAACAACTACCGAAACTTTTCCTGCAGGCTATCAAAATAATAATACCTCAAATTCAAGCAAGGGTTTCTTACAAAATATGAATGCCCGCTTTGAGCTAAAGTTCGGCGGTGGTTATGACATTCCAACATCTGCCGGTATGTTTATTACTCCTCAGGTTTCTTTCGGATATGGATTGACCAATGTTGTGCAGGATGTAAACTGGAAAATACTTACTATTCAGGCATTGGTTACCGTTAAATTTAACGTAATATAAAATTAAGATTTAGAATTTTATCTTCTAAAGAAACTATTTAAGAATTCCGGGTATCATGATTTATTTTTCATAACGATACCCGGAAAAATATTTCCTTATCTCATTCCTAAATAAGGTTGAACTTCACACCAGCCAATAATTGGAAAGTCATAATTTTCCACTTTACATCTTTAACAACATCAGTTAATCCATAACCAAAGGTTACCTGCGGTGAGATTATAATAAAATTGGTAACTGGAATATCGTAGCCAGCTCCGGTTTTAAGTTCAAATCTTACCTGAGTATCTTTAATTGTTGTTTTTGATGCCTTAGAAGTATAATTGTATGCCGGTAAACTAATGGTAGATTCTGCTTGGCTTTGAATATTAAAACCTAAAACCGGACCGAATACAAAGAAAAAATTATCATTCGGAATCTGCAATTTGAATAACGATTCTAATTGAAAATATGCAAGACTTCCGCTGACATCCACGGTGTAATTTCCATAGTACGGGTCGCTGCCGGATTCAGTATAGGAGCCGCTTCTATTATCATAGAAAGATATGCCGCCTATCATCCCTATAGTTGGAGTAAAGTTCATATCTGCATATCCTCCGAACGCAATTCCGAAACCACTTCCTGATTCAATGTCTGAACCTGAATGCAGGTTGAAATTCATACCCAACGCAGGTCCAACCTTAAGCCTAAATTGCGAAAAGCTTGTTGTTTGAATTGCGAGAACAAAAGCGAGAGAAACGAAAACAGAAACAATCTTTTTCATAGTGCCTGCCTCCGAAATATTTTGTTTATAATTAGTTTATTATGAGACCCCCTAACTAAATAACAGAAGAGAAGAAATTATCCATATATATAATAAGGACTCTATTTTTATTTGTCAAGCCTTAAGAGTGAAAATTATTGACTTTAAAATCATTTTTAATACTTTCATATTAATTTTTAGATAAATGAGAGATCACAATTTATCCAACTGAATCTTATTCTGAATTTCTATCACATTTATTATTTATATATTGATGATATTTCTTTTTAACTTAATACACATTTAATAAAATAATTTGACTAGTAAGGCTTTTATGAAAATTAGGAACCGTAATGTTTTTTTGTGCATAATAATTCTATTTTTTGTTCCGCAAATTGGATTTGGCTTCAATAATCAACAAAATAACTCAGGTATTATAAAGAACAGAAATCTAATATATTTATCTCATACCATTATCATCAAATTAAAAAGCACACCTGCTGGTACAATGCTAAAAGCCCAAAATGTAACGGCACAATTGAATCAGGCTTTCGGTCAATTCAAGTTTACTTCAGCTAAAAATATTTTTGGCAGCAGTCCGGCTGAGGTAAAATTTGGTTTGAATAGAATGATGCTTGTTCATTACTCCGGTAATGAAGACCCCCTTTATGCTTCTGCTAAATTGAAAAAACTAAGCTACATAGAATGGGCAGAACCGCAATATGTAAGACGAGTTGCTGTTGTTCCTAACGATCCGGGTTATTCATCAGAATATTATCTTGCTCTCATTCAAGCCGAAAAAGCCTGGGATATTTCGGAAGGCGACACAAGTGTTATTATTGGCATTGTAGATACCGGTGTAGATTGGTCTCATCCGGATTTGTATGCAAACATTTGGCACAATCCGAACTGGCAAAGTGATACGCAATATCCAGGCGATTCAATCGGCTGGGATTTTGGCGGAAATGGAAACGGCAATCTTCCAACGCCGGATAATAATCCAATTGAAGATAGTCCATACCACGGAACTTTAGTCGCAGGTACAGCAGATGCTGTTACAGATAACGGCATTGGTGTTGCCGGAATTGGGTTTAAATGTAAAATTATGGCTGTAAAGGTAGCGCAGGCAAATCAAATTGATCCCACATCAGGAGATCCATATATCTTATATGGTTTCGATGGTATTAAATATGCAGTTGATCATGGCGCGAAAGTAATAAACTGCAGTTGGGGAGGCGGCGGCTATTCTCAAGCAGAACAAGATATTATTGATTACGCAAACTCCAAAGGAGCACTAGTAGTTGCTGCTGCGGGTAACGACGGTGTTTCAGAATCATTTTATCCTGCATCGTATCAGCATGTACTTTCAGTTGCAGCAACAGATCAAAAAGATGAGCTTGCGTACTTTTCAAATTATGGAGAAAACATTGACGTCTGCGCACCAGGTGTTAGCATTTTTTCTACTTGGCAGCCAAATAATTACACAACAGGTGACGGTACTTCTTTCTCTTCACCGCTCGCCGCTGGCTTAGCAGCGCTTGTATTTTCGCATTTCCCAAACTATACTCCAGACCAGGTTGCGCAGCAGATAAGAGTAAACTGCGATAACATTGACAGCATAAATTCCGGTTTCAAATATCAATTAGGCGGTGGAAGAATAAATGCTTACAAAGCACTTTCTAACACCAATGCAGAAGCAGTTCGCGCTACCGATTTTCAGTTTTCCGATGCAGCACCTGGCGGGAATGGAAACAATATATTTGAACCCGGAGAGACTATTACCGTTAAAGTAAATTTTACTAATTATCTTAAACCGATTAACAACCTGACGGTTTCATTAATAAGTATGAATCCGTCTTATGCAACTGTTGTCAACGGATCTTTTTCAAAGTCAGGTATCTCGACTTTGGGTACATTTGATAATTCGGGTTCACTTTTTTCGTTCACACTTTCCAATAACATTCCGCTTGATGCAAATATTCAATTTAGACTTGATTACTCTGACGGTAACTATTCAGACTACCAGTTGTTTGATGTTCCGGTTAATCCATCTTACTTTACACAATCGGGTAACCAAGTTGCTCTTACTATAAACAGCAGAGGTAATTACGGATTCAATGATTACCCTACAAACACTCAGGGAGACGGATTCGAATTCATGAATGGCAATAATATGCTTTTTGAAGGATCATTAATTATCGACAGATTCATCAACTATTGAAGATGCTGGTCGCGGAGCAGATCAGAATTATGAAGATACTTCCTTTAGTGTTGTTCAACCGTTTAAGATTCATATTCCCGGCAGTGTTGCTGATGAGCAGGGTATCGGGATCTTTAATGATAACGGAGCCGGTGCGAATAAACTCGGTATTACAACGCGCCTTCAATCTTATTCTTTCAACTCTGTGCCTTATAATAATTTTATAATATTAAAGTACAGCTTTACGAACAATACGAG
Organism: Bacteroidota bacterium; assembly: GCA_021815405.1. Classification (GTDB taxonomy): domain Bacteria; phylum Bacteroidota; class Ignavibacteria; order Ignavibacteriales; family Ignavibacteriaceae; genus FEN-1297. The sequence continues at coordinate 76,280 of JAKAGV010000019.1, read as the reverse complement.
CAGAACAATTTCAAATTTCTATGCCGGAGTATTTTCAGATTGGGATTTGGTTGATGGACAGAATGACTCAACAGAATACGATTATAACGGCAACTTTGGTTACGCATTCCATAATGCTGCAGGCTTTGATACACTAGTTGCAACTGCATTGATTTCTTCAACCAACTATGGTTATTGGGGAATTTTGAACGATGGCTCAGACGGTTACTGGGGAATCTATGATGGTTTTACTAATACTGAAAAATGGCAGGCGATCTCAAGCGGTATAGGCAAGGCAAAAGCAGGCTCCGGTGATATCTCTGAAGTAACATCCGGCGGTCCGTTTTCTATACCTGCCGGGCAGACTTTAGATGTAGCCTTTGCAATTGCTGCTGGAACTTCTTTAGTGGATCTTCGAACTGCAATTGCTAATGCCAGAATTAAGTATCAAACAATTCCTACTTCAGTTTCCAATCAAAACATTGAAACTCCTTTAACTTACAATCTGATGCAGAACTATCCCAATCCGTTTAATCCGACTACAACAATTAAATATCAGATAGCTAAGCCAGGTTATGTAACACTTAGAATTTATGACATGCTGGGAAGAGTTGTAGAGACTTTAGTTGATGAAACAAAACCAGCAGGAAGCTATGAAGTTAAATTCCCGGTGAGCGGTGAACAGCTAGCCAGTGGTATTTATTTATATTCTCTAAATGTAAACGGACTGACTTTTACCAAAAAGCTTGTTTTGTTAAAATAGTTTACAGACACCCGGTGTTTCATAGACATCGGGTGTCTTTATTCTGCTTAATTCAAAATCATTTCTTTATCGGGAATATCGATTGTAACTTGTTTACCTAACCAATTTATACAAGTAATGCCGTCATAAATTAAGCCCTTTAGAAAAGATGCCTTAACATTTTCATCATGAACGGAGGGTGCTGAGTATAGAAAAATATCCTTTACATTAGAAATGTAAAAAGCATTACTGATTTCCTTATTAATACTGCTTTTCTTGGAATATTTTTTTGCGTTTGAAGAATCTATCCCAAGTTTATTCATGAATCCGGCATTGAATCTGAATACGTCGAATCCTGCACCGCTGTCCAACGATATTTGTAATATCAATTTGTTGTTTACTTTAACTTTTGTAAACAGGTCAAGCGAAATTCCTCTATCATCATCTAATTGGATAGGTACAATCTTGCCTTTTTTCATTCTTACGTTCAAACTTTTCTTAGTTTCCAGATAAATTTTCTTGTTAGGAAAATCAATTGTAAAAGGTTGATTTCTGAAACAAGTCATAGATATCAATCCATCAAACTTACCAAAATCTGCATATAGAATTGTCAGAATGTTATTATGTATAATTAAATTTCCAATCTCAATATTTTTTACACTGAATAGCTTCATATTCAGTTTTTCCCCTGTTGCTCTGAACCCGGTAAAAGTTCCGTCAAGCGGTATTACGTCATTCAGCTTTGAAGCAAATTTTTTAGTGATAACATTTATTCCGGCACCGGTATCAAGTATAAATCTGCCTTCTACGCCATTGATCTTTGCTTTTATGAAAATATGACCTTCCGGTGAAATAGTAATCGGTATTGAAAAGTATTTACGGGAATTTGGAGATTTGATTCGGTTAAATGTTTTTTCTCCGATGCTAAATCCTAAAGTTGAAGTTAGAGAAAAAGAAAATAACAAAACTGACACAGCAATGAACAGTAAAAATTTGTTCTTCATAAGGCTTTTTCCTTATTGAAATGTTTACAATTAAATTCCTATATTAAAGATATAAATACTATATTCAATTTATATTGATATGTCGCTATGACTACCAGAAGAAAGTTTATTGTAGAAACACTTACCTCAGTAACTGCCGCTGCCTCAGTTATTCATCCTGCCGGAAGAAGAATAAGTAAAGGTTTATCATCATTTGAAAAAACCTTTGGCAGTACAAAATCAACTAATAAACCTATTGTTATTTCTACTTGGGATTTCGGAATAAGAGCTAACGAGGAGGCATGGAAAACACTCTCCAGCGGCGGACGTGCGCTTGATGCAGTAGAAAAAGGCGTACGGATAATTGAAGCAGATCCTAAAATTAACACCGTAGGTTATGGCGGCTTGCCGGACCGCGATGGTTACGTAACACTTGATGCCAGCATAATGGACGAAAATGGCAATGCAGGCGCTGTAGCCTTTCTTCAGCATATAATGCATCCGGTCTCTGTGGCAAGATTGATAATGGAAAAAACTCCTCATGTTATGATAGTTGGTGATGGCGCACTTGAGCTTGCTCTTGCAAACGGATTTAAAAAAGTAAATCTTCTTACCAAAGAATCGAAAAAAGCATGGCAGGAGTGGTTGAAAACAAGCCATTATATTCCGGTCGGTAAATATAATCATGATACAATCGGTATGCTTGCATTGGATAATTCCGGAAATATATCAGGTACATGCACAACCAGCGGAATTGCATTTAAATATCATGGAAGAGTAGCGGATTCTGCAATCATCGGCGCGGGATTGTTTGTTGATAATGAAGTTGGCGCTGCTACCTCAACTGGATTGGGTGAATCGGTAATAAAAATTGCAGGCAGCCATTTAGTTGTCGAAGAGATGCGGAACGGCAAATCACCCAAAGAAGCCTGCGAAGCTGCAATTAAAAGGATAGCTGAGAAGCAGAAAGATTACAAAACTTTCCAGGTTGCATTTATTGCAATAAATAAACAGGGAGAAGTTGGTTCCTATGCAATTCAAAAAGGCTTTCAGTATGCGCTGTATAAAAACGGTGAGAATAAGTTGCACGATTCGGAGTATCTTATTAAATAATTTAATATATTTGAAATAAATAAAAATTATATGCCGGAATATTTTTCAATTGCGGTCTACCTGGCATACTACAAAAATTAATTTCAATTTGAATAACAACAACAGCTCAATAAATAAATTTTTTTACGGGATTGACGACAGCTTCCTTTGGTCATTAAAGAAAGAGGGACAAAAGGAAATTGTATATTATTCGGACAACATCGTTAAAATAACCGGATATACTGCTGATGAGGTTAAGCATTTCCCCGGAAGAGGCAGTAATATCATTTTTGAAGATGATCAACAAAGAATCAAGAAAGTATTCACCGACTTCTCAAATGACGCTTCAACAAATTTCATAAAGCTTTCATATCGCATCGTTAGGAAAGATAAATCTATCCTTTGGATTAATGAGCGCATTTCAGTTATAAGAGATAATTCAGGAAAACCTGAGGAATATTACGGTATTGTTTCCGACATAACAGATTTAATTGATGAGCAGAGCAGTCTGGTAAAGTCGCTTGAAAATCTTAAACATCTTAATGCATCAAAAGACAAATTCATCTCGATGCTTTCGCATGACCTCCGGGCACCGTTTACAAGCATACTCGGTTTTTCAGAAATCCTTATCAATGAGCCGAACCTATCTCACGAGGAGCGGCTTGAATATCTAAATTATATAAATGATTCCTCACAACACCAGCTACAGCTAGTAAATTATTTGCTCGATTGGTCGCGACTTCAAACAGGAAGAATAAAAATTGAGCCGCAGCGGCTTCATGTTCAAAGCATTATATTCAACTGCATCTCATCTTTAACCGGAAACGCAATAAGAAAAAAGCTTGATATAAAAGTTCATGTAAAGGAATCCCTTTATGTGCAGGCGGATGAAAGACTGTTGACTCAGGTAGTTACAAACCTGTTGAGCAATGCTATTAAATTTTCTCTTGAAGGAACAACAATTGAAATATCTGCTGACTCATTCAATGATAAGTTTATTGAATTTATTGTAAAAGATGAAGGTCTTGGTATTTCGGATTCAAATAAGGCAAAACTTTTCAGAATTGAAAAAATGTTTTCAACCGAAGGTACAAAAGGAGAAAAAGGCACCGGTCTAGGTCTTTCGCTGGTTAAAGAAATTATAGAAAAGCATGAAGGTGAAATCTGGTTTTACTCCGAACAGAATATTGGAAGTGAGTTTCATTTTACTATTCCGTCTTCACCTAATACTATTCTTTTAGTCGAAAACAATTATGATGAAAAGGAAAAGTTTGAAAACATCTTAAAACAAAACTTCCCGGTGTATAAGGTAATTGGTGTTAACAATGGCTATGATGCAATAAACCACTTCTTATCACAGCTGCCGTCGCTTATAATTTCTGATTATGATCTTCCACTGATGAACGGTGTTCAGTTTATAGAATCGATTAGAAAGGAAGATAAAGGCACTCGAATTCCCATAATAGCAATAGTTCCTGAAGCTACTGCAGAGATTAAACGGGAGTTCCAAATCTTTGGAGTCGATTCAATCCTTCAAAAACCTATTGACGATAATATTTTCAGTGAGAAAATCCAGGCTGTTCTCGATTACCATTAATTAAATTTACTTCTTCACTTTTTATAATTTATTTTTGTAGTATTATATTTGATATTAAAAATTAGGAGTATACCTTGAATATTGCTGTTGTGGGGACCGGCTATGTCGGCTTAGTAACAGGAACTTGTTTTGCTGAAACCGGCAACTTTGTTATTTGCGTCGACATTGACAAAGCAAAAATTGATAAACTGAAGAACGGCGCCATCCCAATTTATGAGCCCGGACTTGAGATATTAGTTGATAGAAACGTAAAGAATGAACGACTTTCCTTTACAACCGACTTACGTGAAGCGGTTAGAAAATCTGAAATTATTTTTCTTTGTCTGCCGACCCCTCAAGACGGCAACGGCAGTGCTGATCTGAAATATGTCCTTAGCGTAGCTGATGATCTTGGAAAATTATTTAAAGATGAGCCTGGTATTGGTTTTAAAATTATTATTGATAAAAGCACTGTCCCGGTCGGTACGAGCGACAAGGTTCGTGCTGAAATTAAGAAGCATGCGCCAAACTTTGAATTCGATGTTGCTTCGAATCCCGAATTCTTAAGAGAAGGCATGGCGGTGGAAGATTTTATGAAGCCGGAGAGAGTTGTTATTGGTACCAGCAGCGAAAAGACCAAATCAATTTTAACAGTGCTTTATGAGCCTTTCGTACGTTCCGGTAATCCGGTTTATTTTATGGATGAACGTTCTGCGGAGATGACTAAGTACGCTGCTAATTCTTTTCTTGCAGCAAAAATTTCTTTCATGAATGAGATAGCAAATCTTTGCGAGCTTACCGGCGCAGAAGTTGACAAAGTCCGCATTGGTATCGGATCCGATTCAAGAATAGGAAAAAGATTTTTGTTCCCCGGAATAGGTTACGGTGGTTCTTGTTTTCCTAAGGATGTTGTGGCGCTGGTTAATACTGCAAATGAAAATAATTATGATTTCAAAATTTTGAAATCGGTAATGGCAGTGAATGAAAATCAAGTTGAAATCTTCTTCCAAAAGATTTCAAAGCACTATAACGGAAGTCTTAAAGGAAAACATTTTGGAATGTGGGGACTTGCATTTAAGCCTAATACCGACGACGTTCGCGAAGCTCCTTCAATAAAATTAATAAAGAAACTGATAAACGCCGGCGTAAATATTTCAGCTTACGATCCGGAAGCAATTGAAACGACAAAGGCTGTTATCGGAGATAAGATTAATTATTCAGATCATCCATATAAAGCTCTTGAAAATGCTGATGCATTAATTATAGTTACCGAATGGAATGAATTTAGAGCACCTGATTTCATGCGAATAAAATCGCTTCTTAAAGAGCCGGTGATATTCGATGGACGCAATCTTTATGATCTTGAAAAGATGAAAGAGAATAATTTTATTTATTATTCAATCGGCAGAATGCCGGTAAAATGATTGAGTTTTTTAAATTGTTTAGGCTAAGATATTGATATTATGAACGAGGGAAATAATTCTTCTATTTTACAAAGTAAAGCTTGGTTTGCACTTTACACCAAGCCCCGTAACGAATTTAAAGCTGCCGAGCAAATAGGCGCATGCAGTATAGAATACTATCTGCCGACAATAACCAAATTAAAACAGTGGAGCGACAGGAAAAAGAAAGTCACCGAGCCACTGCTTCGCGGGTATATTTTTATCTTTGCCGATGAAAGAGAAAGAGTAATATCCCTAGAACAGGAATCAATTGTAAGATGTATATTTGACGGCGGCAGACCAGCCAGGATTCCTCAGTGGCAGATCGACAACTTGAAAACTATGCTCAACTCAACAACGGATTTATATATTCATGAAGGTTTGGTGCGGGGAGTTAAAGTCCTGATTAAGGAAGGTCCGTTTACCGGTGTTATTGGAACAGTTCAGGAAACTGAAAACGGAAAGACAATAGCCGTTTCAATTGATCTCTTAAACCGTTCAGTAATAGCACATCTTCCAAAGGAAAGCCTTTTTGAAGTAGTTAAAGAATAATCTTTTCTATTATCTGAAAAGCATTTTTGGGAGAAGATGACAATTAAATATTATTTTCATAAGTTGAGGCACATTAAAATCAATTTGGAAAAAGATGCCTGAGCAAAAAGAATTAAACTCAATTGAAAAGGGAGCTAAGATCGATCATTTTCTTGTTGTTAGAAAATGTGAAATAAGACTAACCAAAGCCGGCAAAGAATATTTGTATCTTGAAGTCGGAGATAAAAGCCTGACTCTTAATGCAAACGTGTGGGATAATTTAGAAGGCATTGTAAGTTCGTTAGCTGCCGGTGATGTTGTAAAAATTTCCGGAAGCATGGATGATTTTCAGGGCGCACCTCAAATTAGAGTTAATACAATCCGGAAAGCAAAACCATCCGATAATATTTCAGCGAAAGATTTTCTGCCTAAATCAAGGCGCAAACTTGAGGAAATGAAAAAAGAATTTTTCTCCAGAATTGAAAGGCTGTCGGATCCATTTCTAAAATCCTTAATGATTCAGATATTTAATGAGAAAAACTTTGAAAGATTTTCAACATCACCTGCCGGGAAATCATGGCATCATTCTTACATTTACGGACTGCTCGAACATACACTTGAGATAATTAGGATTTGCGATTTGATGTGCGATATTCATCCGGAAATAAACCGCGATCTTCTCATCTGCGGTGCAATGCTTCATGACTTTGGGAAGACTGAAGAGCTGAGCTTCGACAATACTTTTGAATATACCGACAAAGGAAAACTGCTCGGGCATATTGTCATCTCTGCAATGATTGTTAATGAAGAATCAAAAAAGATAAATGGCTTCCCCAATGATCTGAAGAACTGCCTTCTTCATTTAATTCTTAGTCATCAGGGAAAGCTGGAATTTGCATCACCGGTTGTTCCCAAAACGCTTGAAGCTATTGCATTATATCAAGCCGACGAACTAAGTGCAAAAGTTAACGCTTATAAAAACGCTTTGTCTTCGGGTGCAGTTTCAGAAAACAAATGGACTAAATTTATTTCTCTCGCAGCCACTGACTTGTACAATCATGGTTTAACTTCTGCAACCGACGATTCAAACTCTAAAACATTATTTGATTAAAATAGGGTTCTATTATGAAAACAAATCAAAAGTTCTTTACCGCATTTTTGTTTGTAATATTTCTTGCTTGTTTCTCTGCAGTAAGTTTCAGCCAGACTTTGGATGAACTTCTGAATCAATGCGACAATTACCTCGATGTTAGCTTCGATAATCAAAAAGCACTGGATGTATTACAGAAAGCCGATAAGCTGTTTCCTAATAACTGGGAAGTATATTGGAGATTGAGCCGGGTTTATGTTTATATGGCTGAAAAGATGCCTGATAATACAGGCGCGCAAAAAGATGCTCAGCTTGCTGTTTACCAGAAAGCTTATAATTATGCGGACCAGTCGGTAAAGTTAGCACCGGATAAATCTGTTACGTATTTAAGGAGAGCAATTGCCAATGGCAGGATTGCTTTGTTTAAAGGCGTGTTCTCGGTAGCTGGGGTTGTCAATGCAGTTAAAGCCGACTGCGAAAAGGCAATTAGTTTAGGCAACGGAGGAAATTATGTACAGGCGCTCGCTTATTATGTATTAGCAAGAACCAATGACAAAGTGAGCGAGAAGTGGGCTCCGGCAAGGGCGGTGCTTGGGCTTGGATGGGCAAACTTGGACCAAGCAATTACGGATTACAATACTGCAATAAAGCTTTATCCTAATTTCAGAATGTTCTATCTTGATCTTGCAAAAGCTTACATCAAGAAGGATGAATATTCAAAAGCCAGAGATATGCTGAATAAGGTTATTTCCAGTCCTAAGAGAGATGAGAATGACGACGAACAGTTAGCTGAAGCTAAAAGTCTTCTTGAAAAAATTAAGAACGAATAGTTTGATGTATAAGATTTCTGAAAGAACAATTGAAAAATTAAGACAGACAAAGTCGATTGTTTTTTTTACCGGAGCCGGAATCTCCGCCGAAAGCGGCATTCCAATATTCCGCGGCAAAGATGGAATTTGGAACAAACTAAAACCTGAAGAGCTGGCAAACTTTGATGCGTTTATGCGTAACCCGGAGATGGTTTGGGAATGGTATAAACATAGAAAACAAATTATAAAAGAATCTCAGCCCAATGCCGCTCATAAAACAATTGCGGAGTTTCAAAAATATTTGCCGGAAGTAGTAGTTGTTACACAGAATATTGACAATCTTCACCGGCGGGCGGGCAGCAAAATTGTTTATGAGCTTCATGGAAATATCGAAAGAAATTATTGCATTAATTGTCATAAATTTTATACTGAAGATTTTGAATTAACAGACAAAATTCCAACTTGTGAATGCGGGGGATTGATACGTCCTGACGTTGTTTGGTTCGGCGAATATTTACCGGAAGACCAGCTTGGTGCTTCTGAGAAAGCTGCTAAGAGCTGTAATGTATTTTTTGTTGTAGGAACGTCTGCAGTAGTTTATCCGGCTGCATCTCTTATTTATACTGCAAAAGAAAACAGCGCGTATCTAATTGAAGTGAATATTGAGGAGACTGAAGTCTCTCGATTAATGAATGAATCTTACTTCGGTAAGGCTGGGGAAATTCTTCCTGAATTTTTAGAGGCATATAAAAAGGATTGTAGATAAGTTATCTATCAATTCATTTGCCATTTGAAAGCCTTATTGGATTTCCTATCACTTTACACATCCTCTCAAGTTCAGCCTGTTCAACTTCGCTTAGGACAGAAACTTCGGTAATAATTTTATTGATTAAGTCTGGCGAAACTTTTTTATATAAATCAGTTCCCTTATTGGTTAGATGAACTTTAACCAATCTCCGGTCATTTAAACCTCTTTCGCGTTTAACTAACTCTTGCTTTTCCAAGTTATCAACAACCATAGTAATATTACCGCCGCTTTTCATAATTTTGTTTCCCAGTTCACTCTGATTTAGAGGACCAAGATGAAATAATGCATCCAATACTCCGAATTGGCTTTCCGTTAAACCGGATTTTGACAATGATGAAATAACCCTGCTGCGCAATGAATCAGCAGCTCTAACCAGCTTTAAATAAACATTTAGTGCGCTGATTTCTTTATCGCTTCCTTTATAATGTGTACCCATAATAAAAATTAATTTGTTAAATTTATAAATTGAATCTAAAAAGAATTTCATCTGTAAAAAAGATAACTTCCAATTATTTGTTTATTTCTTATTTTAGTCCGGTTTTTAATCGGTACATTTTTCTGAATTATCATTTTTTGAAAGGAACTTAACTTGAAAATTGCAATTTCATCCGACCATGGCGGATTTGAACTTAAGAATTATCTGGTTGACTGGCTAATAAAAGAAAAATTTGAAGTAGTTGATCTTGGAAATACAATTTATCAAAGCGATGACGATTATACTGACTTTTCAGATGCCGTTGCTAAGGCAATTGCCGGTGGAAAAGCCGAACGGGGAATAGCTATTTGCGGAAGCGGTGTGGGCGCCTGTGTAACTGCAAATAAGACTAAGGGAGTTAGAGCCTGTGTTTGTCACGATACCTATTCTGCACATCAAGGAGTTGAGCATGATAATATGAATGTCTTATGCCTTGGTGCCAGAATAGTTGGTGATGAACTTGCAAAAGAACTTGTTACTGCTTTCTTAAATGCGGAATTTATTAATGAAGGGAGATTCAAAAGGCGTTTTGAAAAATTAGCAAAGATAGAAAATAATTTATAGCTTGAACCTGTTGACTTATAATTTCGTCAGCAGTTATCAGCTAATCAATTCCACTTTTATTTTCTGAATTGAAAGAATAATCTAGTTTAACGGTTTTTCGAATTCTTTAGTCAAATACTTTTTATTTGATCCTTATCTTGTTATTATCTTTTAATAGGAGTAAACCTCCTATAAGAAATGACAAAATAATAATAACCGAAAAAATGATTACAACCGGAATAGTTAAGATTACCATTTAATTTGCTTTCATTTCGATGCTTAATAGTAACAAGTAAATTTTGTGCCATAAACTATATTGAGAAAACGGCAAATAATTTTCATTAATCATGTCATGAAATAAAACAATCAATGGAATATTGTTTCAGTTTGGATGAGTAAATTTCTCATTCTATTATTTTTATTTGTTAAAGATAAGCGTGAAGATTGAACCCTCTCCTTTTTGGCTATGCACTTTTATTTCGGCATTTATTAAATCCGCATAATTTTTTACAAGAGCCAGACCCAAACCATTTCCCTCATATTTACGTGAGTACCCGCCTACTTCCTGAGTAAACGGGTGAAAAAGCTTGGGCAGATAAATTTGTGAAATACCAATCCCGGTATCTCGAACATCGATATTTAATCTATTTAAATCATCATGATAAAGCTTAATTTCTATTTCTCCCTTTTCTGTATATTTTATCGCATTGTCAATAAGATTCTGCAATATTTCCGAAGCGATATATTCATCGGTGATTACGAAAGTATTTTTAGTTGATGAATTATAGGAAAGCTTTAATCCTTTTTGTTCGGCAGTATTGGAGAACTCATTTAAAAGATTTTCAATTATATCTTCAACATCTACTTTAGCAAAATTTATTTTCAGGTTTCCGCTTTGAAGGGATGACATATTCAAGATAGAGTCGATGGTCCTAAGCAATCTCTTACCTGCATTAGCGATAGAAGTGAAGATGGAATTGTACCTGCTGCTGTCAAGATCTGTTACTTCTTCTTTCAGCAGAGAACTGTAACTTAGTATAATGTTTAACGGCGTTCGAATTTCATGCGACATTTGAGCAAGGAATTCTGATTTTAATCTATCCGACTCTTCTGCTTTCTCCTTTGCTGCGACAAGTTCTTGGCTCAATAATTTTTGTGAGGTTATATCTTCTTTTACTGCTATAAAGTGAGTAATGTTTCCAGCCTCATCTTTTATAGGTGAAATTGATGTCGACTCCCAGTACAATTCTCCGTTCTTTTTCTTATTAAGGAATTCACCATTCCATGCTTTGCCGCTTAAAATCAAATTCCAAAGACGGGTATATTCCGATTTCGGAGTTTCACCCGAACTTAATATGCTCGGCTTTTTGCCTTTTACCTCATTTAAGGAATAACCGGTTAATTCGGTGAACTTTGGATTTACATATTCAATTTTCCCTTCAATATCAGTAATTATAATAGAACTTGCACTCTGTTCAACTGCACTTGATAGCTTTCTAATCTGCTCCTCAATTTTTTTTCTCTCCGATATGTCTATAAGAATTCCACGGATTCCAATTGGCTTTCCTCCCCTAATGATAGGGTTTGTAAATATCAATACCGGGAATTTAGTGCCGTCGGTTTTTACTGCTGTATATTCATTTGAAGCAGCCTTTTCTCCTTTAAATATTTTTTGAATATTTTCCTGTGCCCGCAGCCTGTCTTCCGGAACAATCATATCAAATATTGAAAGGTTTTTCTTAATGTCTTCAGGTTTATAGCCGAACATTTCAAATCCGGCTAAGTTGCCAAAAGTTAATATTCCGTTTATATCCGTTTCAAACACATTTTGAGGAAGAAGCTCTAGCAATTCTTTAAGTGTAAGCTTGCTTTCAAGAAGTGCCTGTTCTGATTTTTTTCTTTCCGTTATATCTCTTATTATACTTTGAAAATAGATTTTCCCGTTTATATCAATGGTTCTGGTACTTGCCTCCACAGGAAATATTTTACCATCTTTGCTTTTATGGATTGATTCAAACACCGCACTTTCCTGCTCAATCATTTTCATTCGTCGGTTTGCGTGTCTGTTATTATCATCCAGCACTAAAAGATTTTCAATATTCAAGTTTAAAATTTCGTCTTTTGTATAACCATAAGCCTCAAGGGCTCTATCATTTGCTTCAATTATACGTCCGTCAAAATCTATAAGAAGAATTATATCATTGACGTATTTTGTGAAAATGTCAAGATGCTTTTCAACAGCTTTTTTTTCGCTAATAGATGCATTAGCTTTGCTTAAATAACGCTTAATTAAGAAAAAAATAAGTAATGAAGTAATGAAAATGAAGAACCAGCCTTTTACAATTTCTATTTGTTCGAAAGCATATCGATTGCGGCTTAGGACGGAGGCAATGCGGTCGGAAAAAGCAATCCAGAGAATTCCAATTATCAAAAAGGAAACGGCAGATTTAAATGCCGCAATATTTTCTGCTGACCATTTTACCGTTTTGAATTTCAAAAATTTTCTCGCTCAAAAATTTTTTTTATTTATTAGATGACTCTTCGATTTACTTAAACAATCGACATATTGATTCCCCCTTTTTGATATTATTCTCCGAGGTATATTATTATCGAAAATTTTTCAAACTTTATTAGATTCGATAAATTCTCTAAACGCAAATTAGCAATAATATTTTTCAAATTGCATATATAATTTAATAAAATGTCAGACTCGTACTAAATAATAAAACATAGGAGCTGGAACATATTAGAAAACAACTTTGAGCAGCGCATAACAACTCTCTGCGCTATGCCCTATGCTCTTTGCCAATTAAAAGTTCGGTTAACTTATCCTGAAGAATTTCCTCTGCCGTAATAACATGTCTTTCTTCTATTCTTAAACCGGATATTACGAGCCTTATTACAAATTTATCATTCAGCTTTGTGTGGGTTAAAAAGATATTACCGGTTGAGTTAACACTGTTCATCAAAGCTTCGTTCAGCTTATCCAGTTTTGCTTCGTCATTTATTTCCTTTGGATGAGCCCTAAAACAAGTAGTGCTGAAGGGGACCGGCGCCATCAATTCAAATTGAGGATTGTTAATTATCCATTCTGAAAAAATTTTACCAAGACGCAAATGCTCTTTTATTCTTTCAGAAATTCCTTCTGTACCAAAATACCGGATAATGAACCACAGTTTAAGCGCACGGAATCTTCTTCCAAGCTGAATGCCGTAATCCATATAATTTTCAACTTTGCTGTCTTCGGATGTTTTTAAATATTCTGGGACAAGGCTAAAGGCTCTCTTTAAAATATTTTTTTTACGAGTGAACAATACGCTTAAATCAACAGGTGTGAAGAGCCATTTATGCGGATTAACAACAAGCGAATCAGCTTTTTCAACTCCGTTAAAAATGTTTCGCATCTCCGGAATGATAGCAGTAACTCCTGCATGGGCAGAATCAACATGCAGCCATAGTTTTTCCCGCTCGCATATCGCAGCAATTTTATCTACGGGATCAACACTTGTTGTTGAAGTTGTTCCGATAGTTGCAACAACGCAGAAGGGAAGCCAGCCGTTCTTTCGGTCTTCTTCAATTGCTTTTCCTAATTCCGACGGGATCATCCTGAATTCTTTATCAACAGGAATTTTCCTAAGACCATCAATTCCGAGACCGAGAGTTATGGCAGATTTATCAATTGAAGAATGCACTTGTTCGGAAGCGTAAAGTCTGAAGCCGCGGATATCTTTTGCACCTGCAAATCCTTGCTGTCTTATTTGATAATTTTCTATCTGCTCTCTTGCCGCTGCAATTGCATGCATTGTGCTTACGGAAGCGGTATCGTAGATAATCCCCCAAAAGTCTTCGTTAAGCCCAAGCATTTGCCTGAACCAGTTAAGTGTAACTTCTTCAAGTTCAGTTAATGCAGGAGAAGTTTTCCAGAGCATTCCGTTCGCATTGAAAGCTGCAGCGAGAAGCTCGGCAAGTATGCCGGGTCCGCTTGAAGTTGAATTGAAGTAAGCCATAAAGCCTGGATGATTCCAGTGTGTAATGCCGGGAAGAATTTTTTGCTCAACACCGTTAAGAATATTGTCCATGCCTTCGCCGTGAATTGGCGGAGCTGCTGGAAGGCTCTTCTTAATATCGCCCGGCTGTACTTGAGATAAAACCGGAAATTTTTCTATGCCGCTTAAATAATCTGCAATCCAATCAATTATTTGATGACCGTATTTCCTAAACTCATCTGCAGGCATATCGCCTAAACTGCCGGAATAAAATTTATTCTTTTCGATTTTCATATTGCTATGACTTCCAATCTCTTAAATAAAATTACCTTAATAAACCTAAAGAGGATAAAAATTATTTACAAATGATAAGATCAGCTATTCTTTATGAAAAATTACCGTAAACGTGGATCCCTCTCCCTTTTTGCTTTCAACTTTTATTTCCGCTCCAAGCAGATCAATATATTTTTTAACCAATGCGAGTCCTAAGCCATTGCCTTCGTATTTTCGAGAGTATCCCATTTCTTCCTGCGAGAAAGGAATAAACAGCTTTGGCAGATATTCTTCCGAAATGCCAATACCGGTATCTTTAACATCTACCAGCAGTCGGCTGTTTCCATCGGAATAAATTTTTATCTCAATCTTTCCGCTAGTTGTGTATTTTACCGAGTTGCCAATTAAATTTTGAAAAATCTCACTTATTATATAATCATCTGCCGGTACTTTTACACCTTCTGCAAGGTTTACGATGGACAGCTCAATATTTTTGTTTTTGGCGGAGAATTCGAACTCAGCAACAAGTCCGGCAATTATGGAAGAAATATCAGTAGGATTTAACTCAACATTAACATAACCAGTTTGCATGGCAGCCATATTAAGTATCAGGTCGATTGTACGCAGTAATCTTTTACCTGCAGAATCAATTGATGTGAATGAAGATTCAAGACTGCTGTCAAGCTTATCTTCAAGCTCTTCCTTTAAGAAAGAATTATAACTTAAAATTACATTTATCGGCGAACGGATCTCATGCGACATTTGCGCAAGGAACTCAGATTTCAGCCTGTCGGATTCTTCTGCTTTCTCTTTGGCTAAGATTAATTCCTTCTCGACTTTTTTCTTTTCGGTAATATCTTCTTTGATGGCTAAGTAATGAGTAATCTTACCGCGTGAATCTATAATAGGAGAGATAGTTGCCGATTCCCAGTAAAGTTCGCCGTTCTTTTTCTTATTTAAAAATTCACCAGACCATTTTTTACCGTTGGAAAGAAATTCCCACATTTTTTTATAATCTTCAGTTGATGTGTAACCTGATTTCAGTATGCGGGGATTTTTGTTTATTACTTCTTCTTTATTATAACCAGTCAGTTCTGAAAAGTACGGATTAACGTACTCAATATCTCCGAAAATATTTGTAATGATAATAGAGCTAGGGCTTTGTTCAACTGCCCTTGATAGCTTTCTTAGCTGCTCTTCAGTTTGTTTTCTTTCCGTAATGTCAATTATGAAACCTCTCAATCCGGTTATTTTTCCGTTCTTATTGATTGGTACCGTGAAAGCAAGGATTGGAAAAGAAGAACCGTCCTTTCTTACCGCAATATATTCTTCGTCATTAAAATTTTCACCTTTAATTCTTTTTAGAAAATTTTCTGAAACTAAAGATGCCTGGTTTGGAGATATCATCTGAAATAAATTCAAGCCCTCTTCGAATTCTTCTTTTGTATAGCCAAACATTTTAAAGCTTGCCTGGTTTACAAATATAATTTTTCCTGTCAGGTCAACTTCAAATACAGTTTGCGGTAAAAGATCAGCTAGTTCTTCATACCTTCTTTTGCTTTCCTGGAGTTCTTCTTGCGCTTTTTTCTTTTCGGTTATATCTCTATTAACACGGACAAGAGCAATTTGTTCCCCGTTCGAATCAAAGTATGGAAATACGACTGTTTCCGATAATCGCTTAACTCCGTCCTTTCTTATAAATTCAACTTCGCCTATCCATTTGCCTTCTTTTTCTATCGAGGCAATTATTTTTTTATTTAATGATAGGTGAACTTCTTTCCTATTTAAGATATCCGCCGGTTTGTCTAGTACTTCCTCCTTAGTAAAACCGTACATTTTTGTTGCAGCAGAATTCCAATTGAGAATGTTTCCTTCAAGGTCGGTAATTATAATTGCATCATTGAGGTTATCAAAAATAAAGGCTTCACGTTTTAATGCATCTACAATTTTATTCCTTTCGGATATATCGCGGCAAATACCCTGGATAGCTTTCCCCCCATTCCAGGTTATTGAGGTCATGCTTGCTTCTATATCAATTATTTCTCCTGAACTAATTATACCTTTAAACTCATACCTTTGTTCGGAAGGAACACCTTTATTTAACGTATTCAACCGAGATTGAATTTTTGCCCGGCAGGATGGTGCTACTATCTTCATAAAATCAAAATACTTTGAATAAGCCAGCTTACGGGAATATCCGAATAATTTTTCCCACGCAGGATTAACCATTATCAACTTACTCTCTTGCATTACACAGATTGCATCGAGTGATGATTCAACTAGTGCTTTGTAGTCTAGTTCTTGTGCACTAATGTTTTCCCCATTTTGCTTTATGAGATTTTCATTTTTTAAAGCAGAATTTTTTTTCAGTTCAGACCCTGACTTTTCAAGTCTCTTTACTTTTCTTTGAAGCTTTTTTAATTCTTCAATTAACTGATTTTTTGTTTTTTGATTATTATTCATTTGCTCTTAAAAAATGTGAAGCTAATGACGGTTCTCTGATTTTCTCCTAAAAACTTTGGAGATAAGATTAAAAGAGTTGGAATAAATCGTATGAGCAGATAGCAGCGTTTCTAGGTGTTTATTCATTATTTATTTTAAGCTTCACCGAAATATATAAAAATTTAATTAATTATCTCCGTGGCTTAAACATGATTTTTTATTCCGGTAAATTGTCTTAGCTTTGAGTGGATGTTCTTTAATTGTTGTAGTTAAAAAAATATCGGGGACTAAATGAAAGCAGATTCAAAAATTAAAAGTTTTTTTTATCCTTCATCAATCTGTGTTGCCGGCGCTTCTTCAAAAGAGAAAAGCATCGGCTATGAAATTCTGAGATCAATAAAAGAATTTGGTTATACGGGTAAGCTGTTCCCGGTAAATCCGAATTCCGGTTCTATTCTCGGCAGCAAATGCTTTAAAACTATCGAAGATATTCATGAAAAAATTGATCTTGCAATAATAGTTGTACCGAAAACTTTTGCTGAGGATTCAGTTGATTCAATTTTGAAAAAGGGAACTAAAGCGATTGTACTAATTACTGCCGGCTTTAAAGAAACCGGCAGCGAAGGCGCTGTTTTGGAAAATAAAATTTTACAGAAAGTTAATGCTGCTGGGGCGCGACTCGTCGGACCGAACTGCATGGGATTAATAAATACTTTAGACGAGATAAAATTAAACGCTACCTTTGTTGCAGAAAAACCAGCCGTTGGGCGGACAGCATTCTTTTCTCAAAGCGGTGCCATCGGTGCGGCAGTTCTGAATTCTTTACGGGATACCGATATCCGGTTTGCCCATTTTATTAGCGCCGGAAATAAAGCTGACATTTCGGAAATCGATATTTTGGAATTTTGGCAGACTGATGAAAACATTTCCGTAATGACTTTCTATCTGGAAAGCTTTGAAAACGGTGAATCGTTTATAAATAAATTTATTCAAGGTGATATAACTAAGCCGGTAATAATTTTAAAAGCCGGGAGATCCGAAGAAGGAATTAAAGCTGCATCTTCTCACACCGGCGCGCTTGGCAGCAGCGACAGAGTTGTAAATGCCGCGCTGGATCAGTTCGGAATAATCAGAGCAGAAAGTTTAAATGAGTTGTTCAATACATCAAAAGGATTTGAAAACTTCGCGCTGCCGAAAGGCAGTCGGATTGCAGTTGTAACAAATGCCGGCGGACCTGCCATTTTAGCGATCGATTCAATTGTAAAAGAAAAACTTACTCCGGCTAAGCTATCGATTTTCACAAAGAAAAAATTAAGAGAAATTGTCCGCGCAGAAGGCAGCGTAGAAAATCCTGTTGATCTTTTACCGGGCGGAACTCCCGAGCAATTCAAAGCCGTAAATGAGATAGCTGCTGCAGATGAAAATGTCGATGCGGTAATTTCTATTTTTGTTGAACCGGTTATGGTTCCCGCATTTGATGTAATTGAAAATATAAATTCCATCAAAAGTGAAAAGCCGATTTACCAAGTAGTTATGCCTCTGCCGGAATTTTGGGAAAAGTACAGGCGGGATTCTAAATATAAAATACCGTTGTTTAGAAATCCTGAAGAACCGGCAAAAGTAATCTCCAATATTTTATTTTTTGAAAAGAGAAAAGTAAAAAGAAATTATTTTCAACCGGGAAATTCTAAAATTAAATCAACTGATTTCATTACAGAAAGTTCTAAAAGAACCGATACCGGTTTTATCGGACATAAAATATTGGAAAGAATTACCAAAGTGTATAATCTTCCGATGATTCAATCTGATTTTATTCCACTTGAAGAAATTACTAAAACTTCGCTCAAGATTAATTTTCCGGTTGTGCTGAAGGGGATTTCAAAAAAAGTAATTCACAAATCGGAACTGGATGCCGTCAAAGTCAATATTAAAAATAAAGAAGAACTTTTATTAGCAGCCGGTTCAATAAAAAATAATTTTGAAAAAAATAATATTGAACTTGAAGGATTCTTGATTCAACCTTTCATTAAGCCGAAGCATGAGCTGCTTATCGGAGGTTTTAGAGATAAGTCTTTCGGACCGATGATAATGTTTGGCGGAGGAGGCAAGTATGTTGAGGTTTACGATGATACTTGTTTAAAGTCGGCTTGCCTTTGCGATGATGACATTGAAGAGATGATTAAGAAAACGAAGATTGGCAAAATATTAGAAGGCGTTCGCGGAGAGAAACCGGCTGATATGGAAAAAATTAAAAACGTAATTAGATCATCAGCTCAGATGATGCTGGATAATCCGGATATTAAAGAATTTGATTTCAACCCGCTCATCGTTTGTGTAGATGATTCGATAAGTATTGTCGATGCAAGAATAAAATTAGTACCTTAATAAAAAAGCATATTAAGTTTGTAATTGCCTGCAAAGCGCATAACGCCATTCATTCCATGCGCTATGCACTTTGCATATTCAAAAAAGTTAGTCTTCGATTACAGCAAGTACATCGGAGCGCTGCACAATTTTGTAGCTCTTATCATCAAAGCTGATTTCTTCGCCGCCGTATTTGGCAAACAAAACTTTATCGCCTTCTTTAATTTTCTCACGCAAATCTTCATCGGTTCCAACGGCAACTACTTTGCCCATAATCGGCTTTTCTTTTGCGGTGTCGGGAATATAAAGTCCTGATTTTGTTCTGGTTTCTTCCTCAAGCAGTTCAAGCACGAGGCGGTCATCCATCGGTTTAATTTTCATTTTATTATCCTTTTATGTTTAACATTTGATTTATTTTCGGTCTGTCGAATCCAACGATCGGACGGTTGTTGATTAAAATTACCGGCACTCCGGTTTGACCGGTCATTCTTTGCAAATCTCTTGCTGCATTGAAATCCCGGCTTACGTCAACTTCGGTAAACTTTATACTTTTTTCTCTAAAATATCTTTTTGCCGCATTGCAGAAACTGCATGTTGGCGTTGTAAACATTACTACTTTAGGTTGTGTTTGCATTTTTCTCCCAATAATTTTTAATTCCAAACCGTTCGATGATGAAATGCCGATTTGGTTTCAAAATTTTAGCCTCGATTTTATTATCTTTGCACGAAAAAATTAGAAAGAAAAAATGACTTCGAGTGAAATAAGACAGCAGTTTTTGGATTTCTTTAAAAGTAAAGAACACCGCATAGTTCCAAGTTCGCCGGTGGTTCCTTTCGACGATCCGACTTTGCTTTTTACAAATGCCGGTATGAATCAATTTAAAGATGTTTTTCTTGGGACTGGCACAAGAGAATATAGGCGTGCGGCTGATACGCAAAAATGTATCCGTGTAAGCGGTAAGCATAATGATCTTGAAGAAGTTGGGCACGATACCTACCATCATACTTTTTTTGAAATGCTTGGCAACTGGTCATTCGGAGATTATTACAAAGCCGAAGCAATCGAGTGGGCGTGGGAGCTTTTAACCGAAGTCTGGAAGCTTCCGAAAGAAAGATTATACGCAACGGTTTACCGGACCGACGATGAAGCTTTAGAATTTTGGAAAACCAAGACCGACATAAATCCAAAACATATTTTAAGGTTCGATGAGAAGGATAACTTCTGGGAAATGGGCGAGACCGGTCCGTGCGGTCCGTGTTCGGAAATTCATATTAACTTAAGCGATGATTATGATAATCCGAAATATGTAAATGCCGGGGTACCGGAATGCATCGAAATCTGGAACCTAGTTTTTATTCAGTATAACCGCGATGAAGAAGGAAAGCTTCATGAGCTTCCCGCAAAACATGTTGATACCGGAATGGGATTCGAAAGGGTCTGCGCAGTACTCCAGAAGAAAAGCTCGAACTACGATACTGATGTTTTTACTCCGCTGATTGATGCTGTAGCTAAAATGTCAGGAGTAAAGTACGACAAGGAAGAAAATAAAATTCCAATGAGAGTTATTGCCGACCACATTCGCACATTAACATTTGCAATAGCAGACGGTGCAGTGCCTGGTAATGACGGTCGCGGTTATGTTCTTAGAAGAATTTTAAGACGTGCAGCCCGTTATGGAAGAAAATTAAATTTGAACAAGCCATTTCTTTTTGAATTGGTAAAAGTTTTAGTCGTCACGATGAGCAGCGTCTTCCCGGAAATAAAAGAAAAGCAAAGTTATGTTGAACGAGTAATCAAAGCCGAGGAGGAAAGCTTTAATGCTACACTTGACCGCGGCATTGAATTGTTTGAAGATTTAATCAAGGGATTAAAGGAGTCAAATGCAAATGTAATTCCCGGTGAAGATGCATTCATGCTTTACGATACTTACGGCTTCCCGGTTGATCTTACAAATGTAATGGCAAAAGAACAAGGCTTTACAGTCGATGAAGCAGGCTTCAATGATTTGATGGAAGAACAAAGAAAACGTGCCAGAGAAGCTTCAAAAGAAAAATTTGCATCTGTAAATATTTCAGTCGGCGATCTAAATTCTTTTGAATTAATCGAGCCGGTGAACTCAGAATTCTCAGGTTATGATGAGTTAAAATCAGATTCAAAAATAATCGGACATAAAAAAGATAACAGTACCGATCTAATAATTCTCGATAAAACTCCTTTTTATGTTGAAGCCGGTGGGCAGATAGACGATCTCGGAAAATTGATTGCTGGTAATACTTCTTTAAATGTTATAGATGTAACAAAGATTGAGAATAAAACTGTTCATGTTATTGAGAACGAAAATGAAAACCGGATTATTCCCGGAATGGAAGTACTTGCCTTGGTTGATGAGAAACGTCGCTGGGATATTATGCGCAATCATTCTGCAACACATTTCCTTGATGCGGCACTTAGAAAAATTTTAGGAACGCATGTTCATCAAGCCGGTTCGTACGTTGGACCAGACAGGCTCCGTTTCGACTTTACCCACTTTGCAAAGCTTAGCGACAGCGAACTGCGTGATATTGAAGCTTTGGTTAACGAACAGCTTAGACTTAATATTCCACTTCAGCACCACCGCAATGTGCCCTTTGATGTTGCTAAGAAAATGGGTGCACTCATGTTCTTCGGCGATAAGTATGGAGATTTTGTTAACGTCGTTCAGTTCGGTGATTTCAGCATGGAATTCTGCGGCGGTACGCATGTTAAAAATTCTTCACAGATCGGCTTGTTCAAGATAATCAGCGAATCATCAATCGCAAGCGGCGTTAGAAGAATTGAAGCTGTTACCGGCGAAGGTGTTGAGCATTTCATTCTTTCACAGATAAATAATCTCAAGCAGTCGGAAGAAAGGATTGCCTTACTTCTTGACGAAAAGAAAAAACTTGAAAAGGACATTTCCGAATTTAAACTGAAAGAAAAACTTGGACAGATTGATTCTGTGGTTTCAAAATCTACTGAAGTAAACGGAATAAAAATTTACAAAGCAAAAGTGAATGCCGATAACATGGATGAGCTTAAATATTTTGGCGATGAGCTTAGAAATAAAATAAAACATGGAATCGGAGTTCTGTTTACAGAGGTTGAAGGAAAAGTCGGAATCGTTTGTGTCGTATCGGATGATTTAATTAAAGAAAAGAAATTGAGTGCCGGAAAGATTGTCGGCGAGCTTGCAAAATTAGTTGGCGGAGGCGGAGGCGGTAGACCGCACTTAGCAACTGCCGGCGGAAAGGATATTTCTCAAATTCCTTCTGCTTTAGGCGAAGTTGAACAAGTTGTTGGAAAATTTATTTAACTTAATGCCTTTGTATCTTCGTAGCAATATATTTCCGCCGCAAAGTCACTAGGTTGCAAAGGAGGATTTAACTTGAGCAAGACAAAAATAAAATATGTTTGTTCGAATTGTGGGTATGAATCTTTAAGATGGATCGGTAAATGTCCGGGCTGCGATAGTTGGAATACATTTGTTGAAGAAATAATTGAAACATCGCCGCACCAAAAATCTTCTTATGAAGGAAGAGTTACTCTCCATAAGATAAATGAAATTACAGCCGTGGAAGAAGACCGGATAAAGACCGGCATAAATGAATTTGACCGCGTTCTCGGCGGAGGACTAATGCCTGGCTCGGTTGTTTTGCTTGGCGGCGATCCCGGCATTGGTAAATCTACACTTGCAATGCAGGTAGCATCAAACATAAAAAATAAAGTACTTTATGTAACAGGCGAAGAATCGGAAAAACAAATTAAGATCCGTGCATCAAGATTAAATATAAAATCAGATGAGTTTTATGTTTTAGCCGAAACGGATTTAAATCCAATTATCAAAGCAATAAACGATTTAACTCCCGTCTTGGTAGTTATCGATTCCATTCAAACGATGTACCGCAGCGAGCTTGAAAATTCTCCGGGAACAATTACACAGATAAGAGAATGTACTGCGCTTCTTCTTGAAGATGCAAAGAAAAAGCATTACTCCGTTTTGATTGTCGGACACGTAACCAAAGAAGGATTCATCGCAGGACCAAAGCTGCTCGAACACATCGTTGATACTGTAATTCAATTTGAAGGAGAATCTCATCATTCATTTAGAATATTGCGCTCACAGAAAAACAGATTTGGCAGCACGAATGAAATCGGCGTATTCGAAATGCACGAAGATGGTTTATCTGAAGTGAAAAATCCCAGCGAACTTTTTTTAAGTGAGAGGGAAAAAGAAACCTCCGGGTCAATTGTAACTGCTAGCTTGGAAGGTACTCGTCCTATTCTAATTGAAGTTCAAGCACTTGTCACGCCGTCGAACTATGGAAATCCTCAAAGAGTAACCACCGGGTTCGATCAAAGAAGATTGTCGATTCTTCTTGCTGTACTTGAGAAGAGAGGCAGCTTCAGGCTTTCTGCTAACAATGTTTTTTTAAATATGGCTGGCGGAGTTAAAATAGATGAACCTGCTATCGATCTAGCAGTCTGCTGCAGTATTGCATCGAGTTTGCTTGACAAGACTGCAAATAATAGCTGTGTTGTCGTTGGGGAAGTCGGCTTAGGCGGTGAGATTAGAACAGTGAGCCAGATTGAAAAAAGAATTCAGGAAGCTGAAAGACTGGGATTCAGAAAAATCATAATTCCTCAAAATAACTTAAAAGGATTAAAACAAAACGGCGGAATAAAAATTTTCCCTGCAGCAAGTTTAACTTCTGCAGTAGATGAAGTTTTTAGGTAACTATTAAATATAAGTTTGAATAATGTATAAAATTTTGTTCAAAAGCTTAAAATAAGCTCTCTCCAAGCGCTCCAACGACGTGTTGAAAAATACAACAAATTATAAAAAAAGGGTAGAAATTATTTTGTTTTAATTTCGCAAAGTGCTATTTTTCTTTGCGGTTTATAACCGTGTAGTTATTTTCAATCATATTAGAGGTAAGTTAGTGAGTACTAAGCTTTTTGTGGGGTCACTCCCATGGGCAGTAAATGACGATGCTTTGAAAGCTGCTTTTGAAGCACATGGTAAAGTTGTTTCTGCTAAAGTTGTTACTGATCGCCAAACAGGTAGATCTAGAGGATTTGGATTCGTGGAAATGGAAAGCGAATCTGAAGCTTCAAGCGCTATCCAGGCTCTCAATGGTGCCGAACTTAAAGGTCGGAACATCATTGTCAGTGAGGCTAAGCCGAAAGCTAAAGAATAATTTTTAACTTTCAGTTCTTAATCCCGACTTTCGTCGGGATTTATTTTTTTAAACCAACCTGTTGTTACTTTGTCCTGTCAATTTTTGCACACAAATAAAAATTATTAATCTAAAAGGCGAAAAAAGTTTTATGTTTGCAAGTTAAATTCATAATAGACATCTATGTTTGATTTTCTTCTGAACAAATACTTCCAGCTTTATAAATTTCCTGACGAAGATAAAAATACACTTATACATAATCTGATGATGCACGTCGGTGACGGGACATTGTTCTTGTTTGCGATGCACTTTGTGTCTGTAAATATGATTATGCCTGTTTATGTTGAGAGAATTGGCGGTTCTGCAATTGCTATCGGCAGTGTTCCCGTACTCTGGAATATCGGGATGAACCTGCCGCAATTTTTCTTCTCAGGTATTTTCAAAGATAAAAAACAGATTAAACCTACAGTCGTTCGCTGGGGATTTATAAATAGAACAATGTTTTTTGTTATAGCAATATTTTCTTTTTTCATTTTAGGAAGATTAAATCATTCAACTGCAGTTTTGGTTTTACTCTCGCTTATTTTTATTACTGCTGTATCCGGATGCGTGGGAGTTCCGACCTGGTATACTTTGTTTTCGAAAACAACTCCGGTAAAGCTTAAAGGAAGGCTCCAAGCTCTGCGTCAATTTTTAGGTTCTCTTTTCGGAATGCTGGCAGGCTCGTTAATTATAATCATTTTATCATCGATAGCTTTTCCAGAAAATTTCGGGATGCTCTTTCTACTCTGTTACTTTTTTATGATGATTTCATTTAACTTTTTAAGAAATGTGAAAGAACCAGCCACAACCATTGGCGAAGAAAAAAGTGTTTCAACAGTTAAAAGATTAGCCCAGGCAAAAATTATTCTAAAAGAAAATAAAAACTTTAAAAACTTTCTTGTATCGGATGCATTGTATTTAATATCGATAACCGTTTTTGCCTTTTATGCTGTTTATGGATTAAGGAAATTCAATTTACCGACCTCGTTTGCCGGAACCTTCACAGTCGTTCAAACCGGCAGTATGATTGCTGCAAACATAATATTCGGCATAACCGGTGATAAGTTCGGTCATAAACTTAATTTGATGTTCTTATCATTATCTTCAATGCTTTCAAGTTTAATTGCTGTAATTGCCGGCAATGTTTATGTTTTTTATCTAGTCTTTTTATTTGTTGCCTGCGTATCAACAATTCAAGGAATTTCGAGGCTTGCTTTTATAGTTGAGATCTGCAACGAGCATGAGCGCTCTTTCATTATATCTCTTATGAACACAATTACGGCTCCAACATTATTATTCGGAATTATAAGTGGTGTGTTAATTTCAATTACAAGTTATGAAACTGTTTTTCTGTTAAATTCTTTAGTTGCTGCAATAGCTACTTTATGGATCTTATTCAAATTGAAGGAACCGCGAAAAATAAAGCTTGCAGATGCATCTTTATAATGAAATCATTTTGTCTTTGCATTTTATCGGGCTTAAGCGTTATTTAAACCGGACGAATAATTTATTTATGATACTTAATGCTGAAGATTTATAATTGAAATTAAATTCGAATAAAATATTGGTTATCTTATCTATAAGTATTTTAATCTTTTGCTTAATTGCTTTGTTAGTTTCAATTAGCTCAAAAATAAATTTTGATAATCTTATTTTGTTATCTTTTCGACAAAATGGAAACACTTCTGTTCCTATCGGTCTGGCTTGGTTTAAGGATTTTATGGCCGACATTACTTCGCTCGGCAGCGTTTCAATTATAGTTTTGGTTACATTATTCGTATCGGGATTCATGATAGTTAAAAAGAATTTTAATTTTCTGTGGTTAATTCTTTTTGCAGCTATCGGTGGAAGTTTACTTGATTTATTATTTAAAGAATTATTTGCAAGACCACGACCAGAAATAGTTTCGCATCTTGTAAATGTTGAATCCTGGAGTTTTCCAAGCGGACATTCAGTTACGTCGGCAGTCTTATATTTATCTCTTTCGGTAATTTTCATTCCGGTTAACATTGAAAAAAAACTTAAGAAATTTATCTTAACATTTGCAATTTTAATTTCAATTTTGATAGGCGTTAGTAGAATTTATCTCGGTGTTCATTATCTATCAGATGTTCTTGCCGGCTGGATGCTAGGAACTGCATGGTGCTGCATCAGCATATTATTTGCTGAAAGATTGACTAACAAAAAATTTGCGGAGAAAACAAATGGCTGATGAGAAAAAGAAACTACTGCCGAGCCTTATTATACCTCTTAGTTTTATTTTGCTTCTTTGGCTTATACAAATTGCTCAGAAAATATTAAATGTTAGTTTCATTTCGCTCGGGCTTTATCCGCGAAGAATGTCCGGACTGATTGGAATTGTGACTGCGCCATTAATCCATGCGGGATATGCACATCTCTTTTCCAACACGCTTCCACTTTTATTTTTAGGAACAGGTATGATGTATTTCTATCCAAGTTCAGCTCTCAGAATTTTTGGGTTGGTATATTTTGTTCCGGGCGTTTTTGTTTGGCTTTTTGCAAGGTCTGCGTATCATATCGGAGCGAGTGGTATTGTTTACGGTTTAGTCACCTTCTTATTTTTCAGCGGAATAATTCGCAGAGATACACGTTCAATTGCACTTGCTCTAATTGTCACCTTTCTTTACGGAAGCATAATCTGGGGTGTTCTTCCAATAAATAATGGAATATCCTGGGAATATCATTTGTTCGGATCTCTTACCGGGATTGTGTGTGCATTTATTTACCGCAAATCTGATCCATATAAAAAATATGAATGGGAAGATGAAGATGATGAAGAACATGGCAAACTAGAAATTTCACACAATAGAGATCTTCCACTCAACTGAATTTAATTGAATGGAGAATTGGGGTAGTTTAGTTTATAATTGCCCAACATCCCTTTACTCCAATATTTCTATTATCTCTTATAATATTAATAGATGAAATGTTTGATGGGTTCGCCTTTCATTTCCAGCTCCGTCATTGCTTCTACGCCGATCTGCAGATGAAGCTTTGAAAACTTCTCAGTTACTTTTTTATCTGAAGCTTCTGTTTTTATTCCTTCGGGGATGAGCGGCATATCTGAAACAAGCAGCAGTGCACCACGGGGAATTTGATTTACGAGACCTACAATAAACAGCGTTGCTGTTTCCATGTCTATACCGATAGTGTAAAGAGTCTTTAAATATTTTCTGAAATTATCATCCCACTCCCATACTCTTCTGTTGGTTGTATAAATAACTCCGGTGCGGTATTCCTGTTTATGACGAATAATTTTTTCGGAAACAAACTTATGAAGCTTGAAAGACGGCAATGCAGGCACTTCCTTCGGAACATAATCATCGCTTGTACCTTCGCCTCGTATTGCGGCAATTGGAAGAATAAAGTGTCCGATTTCGGTAGAAGATTTTAATCCGCCGCATTTACCCAAAAACAAGACTCCTTTCGGTTTCTTTGCAACAAGAAGGTCCATAATAGTTGCTGCATTTGCCGAGCCTATTCCAAAATTTATTAACGTTAGTCCATTGGAGTTAGTTGCGGTCTGCATTGGTCTGCCTTCGCCTTTAACATCGCAGTTGAACTGTTCTGCGAAGTTGGTAAGGTAGTTATCAAAATTAGTCAATAAAATATATTCGCCGAATTCATCCAGCTTAGTGCCGGTATAACGCGGCAGCCAGTTTTTTGCAATGTCAAGCTTTGTCTTCAATTTGTTCTGAGCCTTTTTAAAATGATAAATCTAATATAGAAAAAATATGATTATTGCGATTTCGGTTCTGCAATAGACTTTAGTTGTTTTATGATTTTTAGTGAAGTCATGTATCTTCTTAATCTTGCTCTTACTTGTAACATAATCTGATTTACGCCAAAGGCGGATCAGTCTACGGTTGGAAGATTACTATTATGAGCAAGATAAAGAGTCACTTACGAAACTTCAATTAAGAATGTGCTTCATAATCTCGGCAATCCTTTTCCTGTAATTAGAAGATACGGCTGGGGAAAATTTTTAGAGAACGAAATTTTCCCAATTGACTTTGCACAGAAGGGCGCGCAGTGGTGGCCCAATTATCAATTGCATCTGATCGGCGGCGGGATGACTTTTATTGCCGTTAAGGAATGGTATGAACAGCATAATTTTCCTGATCCTGAAATTTTATCTCTCGCAACTATGGCGACTTATCATTTAATGAATGAGTTTGTTGAAAACGGCGCTTATGTCGGTGATAATGAAGATCCAATTCCTGATATTTATGTTTTCGATATCGGCGGTATTGTCCTTTTCAGCTTTGATGGCGTTGACAAATTCTTCAGCGAGCAGTTGAACCTAACCGATTGGTCTCTTCAGCCGTCTTTCGATCTGAAAAACAAAACTTTGCAAAACAACGGACAGTATTTTTCAATTAAATGGAAACTGCCTTTCTCGGATTCATGGCATTTATTTTATTACTTCGGAATGAACGGGCTTACCGGGCTTTCTTATAAATTTAAAGACGGCAAAGCCATTTCTTTCGGCGCCGGTTTGCGGGCTAAACATCTTGTTACTATAAATCAATCTGTAAATCAAAAAACAATTGAGATGACCTGGAATGTTGGATTGTTTTATGATATTGATAACTCTTTGATGTCATCATTGTTTGTCAGCGGATTAACGAGCTACCGCATTGATTTGAATATTTATCCTGGCATAATTAAGATTGGTCCGGTTTCTCCCGGCTTGTGGGTGGTAATGCGCAGCAGCGGCAGACTAATGTTCGGCATTTCAACTGTATGGACGCCGGGTTTGGTTGTTATGAAATAATTTTTTAGAATTTAAATGGGCTTTTTAGTAATGAAATAAGTGATTTGGGAATATCTTAACCTATTATTTGAAATTTACCTATTATTTCAAAACTCAAACAGACTGAATTAAAAGCAAACCTCTTAAAAATAAAACATAATCTTGTAACAATTACTTCTCGCCTTTTAATTATAAAATGCAAATAAGCAAGAATTAATCGCAAACTTGTAAGAATAAATCGCAAACATGTAAGAATAAATCGCAAACTCAGAAGAATAAATCGCAAACTCAGAAGAATAAATCGCAAACTCAGAAGAATAAATCGCAAACTCAGAAGAATAAATTGCAAACAAGCAAGAATTAATGTTTACCTTGCCATAATTACATCTGATTGTGTCAAAATGTCGGTTAACTGAAGATGAAATAGATTCAAAAATTATATTTGATGTTGGGCAACTAAACAGTTACCCAACATAAAATGCGGTAATTTAGTATTACTACATTTGCTGTCCGGTGTTTTATAAGTAATAAAACGTTAAGTTATAAACGTTATTTAAGAAGAACCATCTTCTTAGTTTGAACAAAGCTGCCTGCCGAGATTCTGTAAAAATAAATTCCGCTTGCTAATCCTGAAGCATTAAAATTTATCGAATGATCTCCGGCAGAATAATTTTCATTTGCTGCAACTGCAACCTGCTGACCAAGCTGATTATAAATTACAATCCTAACTCTTTCGGCTTTAGGCAGAGCAAAATTAATTGTCGTTGATGGATTAAAAGGATTGGGATAGTTCTGAGCTAAGGAATATTCTCTTGGAGTTAATTCCACTTCCTGTTGAACACCGGTAACGAGAGAAACATAAGCGCGGATTAAATATATTGCAACGGTATCGCCTGCATTGTTAGTTGTAATATAATACCAGCCAGGCGTTGATACTTGATCGCTGGTTTGCAAATACGTATAACTATGATATGGGCTTGATGAAGCATAATCTGTTGCCATTACACCAGGTGTATTTGGAACCGAACCGATAACAAATCCAACGGCAAATGGTTGGTTAGTAGAGATATTGTAAGATCTTAAATCAACAGTAGCCCAGTTGGAATATGGAACCGGATAAGGATAAGAAACAGTTGTAGAAATTGAAGCTGTAATAGGTACAGCTAGTGGTTGCCCTAATGGAGTAGGATCTGTACCTCCTGTATATTGCCAAACTCCGCCAGAGATAGAACCAGCTCTTCTTAATGCAACTCTAATTGAATCAAGCTTTCCTCCCGGATAGGCATCAAAAGTAACGCACAAAGTATCATTAGATGTCCAGGCATAATAACCTGTCGGTTCAGTATCGTCCCACTTCAATTCAGATACATTTGAAAGAACAGTTCCTGTTGAAGTGTAAGAAACAATATTATCAAGCGCTGAAACTTCCGTTTCGCCTGTTAAATTAGTATCGATAACAACAAAGCTGATGGTGCTGTAAGTTGTTCCGTAGGCGGCGTCGGAGAATGCCGTGTTTAACGGTACATCAACAACCCGCGGGCTTCCGCTTCCGCCTGTTTCAATTGCTTTAATTAGCGGCTTGCTTGTACTGTTAAAAGTAATGTTTAAGTTTTTTGAGTTTGTAAACGTAAGATATTCCGCAGCATAATTCTGAATTGTATCAGTTTCGTTAACATCCGGATTATAAAAAGATTTTGGAACAGAATTCGGCAATCCGGTATATGAATAACCCCATGCCGGGTTAACTGACTTATTGTTCAACTCATTTGCTATAAGCCAGTTGTTAAATACCTGATTTAGAGTTAAAGATTGACCATCATCCTTCAAAGCATAACTTAATCCTGCAGCGCCAACAACGCCATGGTTTGCATTATCCATAACTACATACTTTAATATTCCGGCACCAAATTGATCTATCCAATACATAAAAAATCTTTGGGCACGGGAATAATCATTGAGTACTAATGTATTATCGTTTGTTCTCCAGTCGAATAAGAAATGGTTTGGTTCTCCTGCATAAAGTTCAGGAAATTCCGGCGGGTAACCGCAGACAATTTCCGCTGCCATCGAAAGACCTTCATTAACAAAAGTCCATTCTGTAGATGTCTGATGGTAATTCCAATTAATCATATGTTGAAATTCATGTGCGCAAGTTTCGAGTGCTGTGTTAAGCCCGTCTGTTGTTGTAAGGTCAGTCGGATTGCAGTCCATATAATATATTTCAGCCATGTTGCTTCCGTAAGTATTTATTTCATTCGTAGAGCTGAAATATCCGGCAGTATAACCGCCTGTACCTGTGAAGCCGTCTTTAATATCCAGAATTAAAATAATGATTCTGGGATCGCCGTCTACATCCGGCGGATTACCGAAAGTATTGACATCTGTTTGGTAAATTCCCATGTTCGGATTAGCAGGAGTCTTATTTTCAAATTCATTTACAATCGAGTCAACTGCTGCCTGATTAACTTTAACATTCCAGTTTGCATCTTCAACAAATACGTAGCAGTGTGGTCCTATACCGCGGCAAGTAGACGGTACGGAGTAAAATTGTCCGTTGGTAAAATTATATGCCTGCCAAGTATGCGTTGAGCCGACTGTAAATCCCCACCCGGCAGTTTTCTGCAATCTCATCTTGCTGTAATAATCCGGATGGGCTTTAATCCATTGAGCAACTTGAATATCTTGTTTATAAAGAAGCGGTGTCCCGTCAACGGGGTAGCTTTTCGGTAAATCCTCTTTTGCTTTCTTCATCATAACCTGTGCATTAGTGGCAATCGTAAACATACAAGCAAGCAAAAGTATTATACGGATGTTCTTCATATATTCCTCATATTTAAAACTTGTGATTATTAAGGCTTAAGTTATAAGGTATAGGTGATATGCCAGCCAAACCGTATACCTTTATTCCCTAGTAAGAATTTCTGCTTTCTCGACTTCAATTGTTTTTAAATTATTTTTCTCAACAACATTTTCGTAATAAATCTTTACCCACTTACCCTGGTTTCCAAGCAATATATCGCGAGTCTTCCCGTTGCATTCCAGTATGTAGTTGAGAGATGGATTAACCTGAAGTGCTAAGTTTGTAAATGGCTCATTACCAACGACAACAACCTGCCCGACTAATTCTTTAATGCCTGTGGTATCTTTAGATGAGGCGCAAGCTGAAAAAATCAGCATAGCAGTGATCAAGAATATATTTACAAAAAGTGTTCTAATTTTCATTTTAATTTTTTTGGGAAAAAAGAAATTACCGTATCTTTTTTCTTCAAAAATAATATTCTCTTTACCAATCAATTTAATATTCAACCTGAAAACCAACTGTGTTTTATAACTCAAAACGAGGATTTTACACTTGCAAAAGTTACAAGAATTATTTAAATCACCAAAAATATTTTTGGGTAAAAATTAAATCTTCTTTTAGATTAGTCGCACTTGTTATAAATTAAGCCAGTGTCTTTAAAAGGATTAAAATGAAATTAGAAGTTAAGCATGATGAAACAGCTAATAAATTCTTTGCCGAAGTAAATGGTAAAGAAGCATATTTACGTTATTTGTTTATTGGCAAAGGGACAATGAATATGATTAAAACCTATGTTCCACCTGAGTTGCGCGGGCAGGGAATTGCTGCTGAAGTTGTTCATGCCGGGCTGGAGTATGCAAAAGAAAAAGGATATAACGTGATTCCCTCATGTTCTTATGTAGAAACTTATATTGAGAGACACAAGGAATATGAAACTCTCTTAGATTAGCTATTGGATTCAATTTCATCAGGGAATGGAATTATGGAGCATTGGAGTAATGGTTAAATGCTATTCCATTACCCCACTATTCCAACACTCCTATGATTTGTTATTTAACCTTGAAAAAAATAAATCTTCACAGATTTACTTTTTCAAATTAGCGGTAAGTACCATTTCCACAGCAGCGAGTGCTTTAGAAACAGGGCAGCCTTTCTTTGCCTCTTCCGCATGCTTTTGAAATGTTGCATCGTCAATACCTGAAACGTTGGCGTCGCATTGCATTTCAATTTTTGTAATTGTGAATCCGCTTTCAAGCTTTTCAATATGAACTTTGTCTTCTGTTTTTACAGAGTTAACAGTAAAACCGGCACCGGCAAGAATATTTGAAAGAGCCATGGAAAAACATGCTGCATGGGCAGCGCCAATCAGTTCTTCCGGATTAGTTTCATCTCCGGTTTCAAATCTTGAAACAAAATTATAAGGTACATTTTTAAGTACACCGGATTCGGTGCTGATGTTTCCGGTTCCTTTTCTTAAGTCACCGCGCCATTCGGCATTTGCTTTTCTTATAGGCATTGGGATCTCCTTTCTTTTTTCTTAAATGTAATTATTTACACTTAAATTATAATATTTTTTATTTTAGTAATCAAAATGTAGCGATTTTATATCACAAACCAAGTCAGGAGTTGAAATGAAATTAAAAATTTTGTTTCTCATGTTCTTGATCGTCCTATTTACGGTATTCGTTTCGCAGAATACAGATATAATCCCAATAAATTTTTTCTTTTGGAAAGTTGAATTATCGACTATTGTTGTAATTTCAATTTCCTTTCTTGTGGGAATGATTTTAGGTTTCATTATTATCAGCCTCTTTTCTGTTCCAAAGAAGAAAGAGGCAGAATCAACCCAATAAAAAAATAATTAAGATTTGATTCGAATTCCGTGAATCAATTTTCAGATTTATACATTTTGAATTAGATTATCTTTGCCTGGTCACTAATACGTTTCTTGCATATTGGGCAAAATAATACTATGTTTGTCAAGTTAATTCGCCCTCTTGAGGGCGATTTTTATTTGTATGAATTTACTTGAAGAAAATATAAAAGAGATTGCTTCGGAAATTATTGAGCGTAATAATTTCTTCCTTGTTGATCTTGTTGTACACGGAAGAAGCAGCAGTCGTTCTATAGAAATTTATATTGATGGCGAGCAAAATGTTTCGGCAGATGATTGTGCTAGGATCAGCCTTGAGATAAATCCCAAACTGGAAGGCTTGCCTGATATTGGTTCCAATTATTATCTTGAAGTATCTTCTCCAGGCGTTGATAGACCACTTAAGTTCTTAAAACAGTATCCCAAGCACGTCAACAGGAAATTTGAAATTACATTTAACTCCGGAGAAGAAACAAAAAAACTTACAGGTAAGCTGATAGCTATTGAAGGCGAGAATTTGATATTCTCTTCGGGTGGTAAGGATACAATAATAAATTTTAATAACATAGAAAAAGCAAAAGTATTAGTCAGTTTTTCTTAATCGGAGGATTAGTTATATGAACACAGATATTGTTGAATCATTTTCCCAGATGGTGAGGGAAAAAGGAGTCGACAAAGATGTTTTAGCCGGCATCATTGAAGAAATCTTCGGTATGCTTGTCAAAAAAAAATACGGGGATGATGCAAAGTATGATGTCGTTGTAAATATGGATAGAGGCGATATCGAGATTTTCCTTGAAAGAGAAATTGTGGAAGAAGTTGAAAATCCTAATACTCAAATAAGCATCGAAGAAGTCAATAGCCGCGGTAACGATGATGAGCTGGATGTTGGTGATGATTATGTTGAAAAACTTGAACTTGAAACTTTTGGAAGAAGATTGATAACTCTTGCAAAGCAAGGACTCAACCAGAAAATACGTGAAATTGAAAAGGACATCGTTTACAACGAATATAACGAACTCCTCAATGAAATAGTTGTCGGCGATATATATCAAATTAGGAAGAGCGATATACTTGTTAACCATAACAGAAATGAATTAATATTACCTCGATCTGAACAAATCCCTTATGAAAGATATAAAAAAGGCGAGACTATCCGTGGAATAGTAAAGGAAGTTAGAAAAAGCACCAGCGGACCAGTGATAGTTATTTCCCGCGCAGATAATAATTTCTTAAGAAGATTATTTGAGATTGAAATACCGGAAATATATGATGGCATAATTGAAATAAAGGCAATTGCCCGCGAGCCCGGTGAACGAGCAAAAGTAGCGGTACAATCGCAGGACAACCGTATTGATGCAGTAGGCGCATGTGTAGGAATGAAAGGCGTCCGTATCCATGCTATCGTAAGAGAATTGAACAACGAGAATATCGATGTTGTAAATTATTCTGAAGATCCGGTTGTTTACCTTCAAAGATCACTGGCGCCTGCCAAACTTAAAAAGATTGATGTGAACACTGCGGCTAAAAAAGCGGTAGTAACTGCGGATAGCGATCAGGTTTCTCTGCTTGTAGGAAGAAACGGTGTAAACATCAGGCTTGCAATGAAGCTTACCGGTTATGAAATAGAAATTCTAAGAGAAGAAAAACCATTCGAAGAATATGATGAAGATATCGAGTTAATCGATCTGAAAGAAGAATTGGGAGCGGAAGTTTACGATCTGCTTATTAATAACCGATACGATACGGCTCTTGAGGTATTAACCGCTGGAGCTGAAAAGCTAAAAGAAATTGAAGGTCTCGATGAAGCAAAGATAAACGAGATACTAGAAATAATTAAATCACAATTTGAAGAAGAAGAAGAATAGCTCGAATATTAGGTAACCAGAATATGTCCGAAACTAAAGAGAAAAAAATACGGGTTTATAAAATAGCTTCTGAGTACAACCTCTCGGCTGAGAACCTTATGGAGTTTTTACGCAAGCGCGGGCATGATGTAAAATCCCATATGGCTTTACTTACCGATGAAATGCTTAAAGAGATAAACGATCACTTTAAGAAAGATATCGAGAAAGCAGAAAAGCATTACAAGAAGATTGCAGAGTTCAACAAAAAGAGAACAGAGAAATCCGGTAAAGAAGAAAAAGAAGAGCAAAAGCAAGAGGAGAAGCCGAAGGAGAAAACACCTGAAATTACTACTGCTAAAGAACCCGAAAAAGTTATTGAAGAAAAACCCGAGGTAGTTGAAGAACATATTAAACCGGTTGAAGAGAAACCTATTGAAGAAGTACCTGAAATTCAGGTGATTCAAACTCCTGAAGAAGAATCCAAAGTTCCTGAGAAGAAAATTATCGAGCCGGAAATTGTTGAGGAAAAGTTATCCGGAGAAAGAGCGCATGAAGCAGTAGCTGCTCCTGTTGAAGAAGAAAAAGTATTCCTTTCGCCTAAGGAAATTGAAGCATCCAAGAAAAAAGGATTAAAGGTTGTGGGCAAGATTGATCTGGGTGAAGATACTAAATCTGATAGGATTTCTTCCAGTTCAGAAACTTCCTCAACGGGGCAGTCTTCTACCGAAACTCCCAGAAAGAAAAGAAAGAAGAAGCCGAAGAAGAAAACCGGCGAGCAGACTGTTGATGAACCTGTTATAGTAAAGAAAAGAAAGAGAGTAAAACGATTCGAGATCGACCAGCGAGAAGTCAAAGAAGCAATTAGAAAAACTCTCCTCAGTATGGAGGACTCTGTAATTTCCGACCGTGCAAATTCACGCAAGAAGAAACGCAAGGAGAGAGAAGCAGAAGAAGAACTGCGTCAGGAAATGAGATCGCTTGAGCAGAATAAAATTGCTGTAAACGAATTTATTGCAGTAAATGAACTTGCAAATTTAATGAATGTGCCTGTAGGTGATGTAATTTCAAAATGTATAGAGCTTGGATTGATGGTTTCAATCAACCAGAGGCTCGATTTTGAAACTATCTCACTTGTAGCAGACGAGTTCGGATATGAAGTTGAACTTCAGAAAGAATATACTTCAGAAGTTCTGGAAGATAAGCCTGATGATCCTTCAACTCTTGTTTCTCGTTCTCCTGTAGTAACAATAATGGGGCATGTTGATCATGGTAAAACATCCTTGCTTGATTATATAAGGCGAACAAACGTAGTTGCCGGTGAAGCCGGAGGAATTACTCAGCATATCGGCGCTTATAAAGTTGATGTAGGCAGCGGAAAATTTATTTCATTTCTCGATACTCCTGGTCATGAGGCTTTTACTGCAATGCGTGCGCGTGGTGCGCAGTTGACAGACATTGTAGTCCTTGTGGTTGCTGCCGATGATGCTGTAATGCCGCAAACTGTTGAAGCAATCAACCATGCTCAGGCTGCAAATGTTCCGATCGTAATTGCTATTAACAAGATTGATAAACCCGGCTCCAATATCGATAGAATTAAACAGCAGTTGGCTGAAAGAAATATTCTGGTTGAAGATTGGGGCGGAAAATACCAGTGTGTCGAGATCTCAGCAAAAACCGGATTGAATGTTGATCTTCTTCTTGAAAAAATTCTTCTTGAAGCTGAAGTTCTTGACCTGAAAGCCAATCCGGACAGAACTGCTCGCGGTGCAGTTGTTGAATCTGAACTTGATAAAGGAAGAGGTATCACCGGAACAATTCTAGTTCAGAAAGGTACTCTGCGTGTAGGTGATCCGTTTATTGCTGGAATTTATCAAGGTAAAGTTCGGGCTATGTTTGATGAACGCGGCAACAAAGTTGCAGAAGCTCCACCATCTACGCCGGTTCAGGTTTTAGGATTTGAGGGTGCTCCTCAAGCCGGAGATACTTTCGTAGTAGTTGACTCTGATAGAATGGCTCGCGAAATTGCATTGAAGAGACAACAGCTAAAACGAGAACAGGACCAGAAGCAGGTTCATCATGTTACGCTTGACGAGATTGCAAAACAAATTAGTATCGGCGGAGTAAAAGAGCTTCCATTAATTGTTAAAGGTGACGTGGATGGTTCTGTTGAAGCTTTATCCGATTCACTGATGAAGCTTTCAAATGAAGAAGTAATTGTAAGAGTTATTCACAAAGGTGTCGGCGGTATTTCTGAAAGCGATGTCCTTCTTGCATCGGCTTCGGATGCAATAATTATCGGCTTCCATGTAAGACCAAACTTAAACGCCCGCAAGCTTGCAGAAACTCAAAACGTGGACATTAGGCTTTATAACGTAATTTATGATGCGATAAACGAAGTAAAATCTGCGCTTGAAGGATTATTATCACCGGTACTTTCAGAAGAAGTTACTGCTTCACTTGAAGTAAGAGATACATTTAAGATTCCAAAGTCTGGAACAATTGCAGGCTGTTATGTACAAGACGGCAAGATTATCCGCAACAACAGAATTCGTTTGATACGTGATGGAATTGTAATCCATGAAGGCGAGATTTCCTCGCTTAAGCGTTTTAAGGATGATGTTAGAGAAGTCGATTCCGGTTATGAATGCGGATTAAATATTGCCAACTTCAACGATGTGAAAGTCGGCGATACAATTGAAGCGTTCAAGATAATTGAAACAAAGAAAAAGCTGGTTTAATTTTATACTGAATTAACAAAAATATTTTGTTAATTTATAACTGATATTTAATACCGGAATTTTAAGATATTTTCAAGATGCTGGCTGCTTGAAAGGAGTGATTGAAATGACACACAGGATTAATCGAGTAGAGCATTTAATTAAGGAAGAGATTAGTTTAATATTTTTATATAAGCTGCCGGACAAATTGGGTGACTCCTCCGTCGGATTCATAACTGTTACATCTGTTAAAGTCAGCCCTGATCTGAAAATTGCCAAGATTTATGTTTCGGTGCTTGAAAAAGATAAACGCGAACATTCATTGGAACGAATTAAATCCGTAACAGGTTTTATCAGGTCAGAGCTTGCTTCACGAATCCGCATAAAGTTTGTTCCCGAACTGAAATTCTTCCTTGATGACACGCTTGATTATGTTGAGAAGATTGAAGGTTTAATTAAGAAGATTCACGAAGATGATAACAAAGGAAACGGCTGATTTTTCTAAGCTCGATTTTCAAGCCGGGGAAAATATTCTTATCGATAAACCAATAGGCTGGACTTCGTTTAAAGTTGTTCACAAAATTCGCCGCGCAATTAATGTAAAAAAAGTTGGTCATGCCGGAACTCTTGATCCTCTTGCTACTGGTCTTCTAATAATTTGCACTGGGAAAAAGACAAAAGAGATTACTCAGTTTCAAGATTTAGAAAAAACTTATACCGGTAAAATCATCCTTGGTAAAACTTCCCCTTCAATGGATATGGAAACTGACATAACCGAAACTGATTTTTCCGGGATTACGGTTGATCAAATACTTAAAGTAAGAGATAGCTTTGTTGGAAAAATAATGCAGATTCCGCCAATGTTTTCTGCGGTAAAAGTTAAAGGAAAATCTTTGTACAAAATTGCCCGTAAAGGAAAGGAAATTGCCAGAGAACCTCGTGAAGTTGAAGTTCATAAATTTGAAATTAAAAAGATCTCTCTACCAGAAATCGAATTCGAGATAGTCTGTTCTAAGGGAACATATATCCGTTCGATTGCAAATGACCTCGGTGAAAAACTGGGCTGCGGCGGAGTTCTAGGTTCATTGCGAAGAACGGCAATTGGAAATTATTCGATAGATAATGCGCTTGATGTGGACGAATTTACTGAAAAAATGAAAGCTGCAATGGTTAGTGATCAAAAAATTTCGTTTTAAGTTAAAAAAGAATTATATTAGCAAACTTTTGAATTGTAAAATGTTGTTATGAAAGTGTTTAAAAGCCTGTCGGAGGTAGTAAAAAATAAAGATACAGTACTTACTCTTGGGACTTTCGATGGCATTCATCTGGGGCATAAAAAAATTATTGAAGGCGTTTTAGAAAAAGCTTCGCAGATTGGCGGAAGAAGTTTCTTAGTGACATTCGACCCTCACCCCAGAACAATTGTCTCCAAAACCGGTGTCAGGTTGTTAAATACTCTGCCTGAAAAGCTTGAAATTTTAAGCGGGCTAGGTATTGAGAACATCCTTGTAATCAATTTTACAAAAGAGTTTTCTCAGCTTGATTCCGAAACTTTTATTAAAGATTATATTATTGATAAGATCGGTTTAAGGGAAATGGTTATCGGATATGACCATCACTTCGGAAAAGGAAGAGGCGGTGATGAGCATACCCTGAGAGAGCTTGGAAATAAATATGGATTTGGCGTAACAAGAGTTGAAGCAATTTATGTTGATGGTATTACGGTAAGCAGCACTAAAATAAGAAACGCATTGGTGAATGGTGAAGTACAACTTGCCAGCGCTCTGCTTGGAAGCTACTATTCCTTCAGCGGAACCGTAATTAAAGGCGACGGCAGAGGTAAAACACTCGGTTTCCCAACTGCAAATATTAAGTTGAATGATGAGAGTAAGCTGCTGCCTGCAATCGGAATTTATGCCGTAGAAGTAATCGTTGGGAATAAAAAATATAATGGTTTGTTGAGTATCGGCAGACGACCGACATTTTATATTGATGGTATGGTTACTACGGAAGTTTACATTCTGGATTTCGATTTGGATATATACGGCGCTCAAGTTACCGTGAACATGGTGGAAAGAATTAGAGGAGAAGAAAAGTTTTCTTCTACTGAAGAGTTAATAACTCATATGAATAAGGATAAAGAAGCCGGGCTTGAAATTTTCAACAAACTGGCAAATGGAATTTTAAATAATTAATCCCGGTGTCCCGTAAATGACGGGAAAATTTCTAGGATTATATCGTACAAAAAACAAAGGATAAAAAATGACAAAAGAAGAAAAGCTTGAGTTAATCAAGCAATATGGGAAAAACGAAAAAGACTCCGGTAAATCTGAAGTTCAAATTGCACTTCTTACAAAAAGAATAAATGACTTAACAGATCATTTCAACGCGCATAAAAAGGATCATCATTCCCGCCGCGGCTTAATGATGATGGTAGGAAAGCGC
Organism: Bacteroidota bacterium; assembly: GCA_021815405.1. Taxonomy (GTDB): domain Bacteria; phylum Bacteroidota; class Ignavibacteria; order Ignavibacteriales; family Ignavibacteriaceae; genus FEN-1297. Next base: position 35,448 of record JAKAGV010000019.1, on the reverse strand, counting down.
AGAAGACTCCTTGATTACCTGATGAAGAAAGATATAGCAAGATACAGATCGATAATAAAAGAATTGAATATTAGAAAGTAATAGGTTAGAAAATGATAGTTAAAAAAGAAGTTGAGATTGGCGGTAAAATTTTTTCAATTGAAACCGGAAGATTTGCCAAACAGGCAAACGGTGCGGTTATGGTTAGATACGCAGATACGATGGTTTTGGTTACCGCTGTTGCTGCAGAAGAAGTAAAAGAGGACCAGGACTTCTTTCCTCTTCAAGTTGAATACAGAGAAAAAACTTCCGCAGCAGGTAAGTTTCCCGGCGGCTATATTAAGCGTGAAGGAAGACCTACTGAAAAAGAAATCTTAAGCTCACGCTTAATTGATAGACCGATTAGACCACTATTCCCGGATTACTTCAAAAATGAAACTCAGGTTATTGCATTCGTATTTTCGCACGACGGAGAGAATGATGCTGATGTTTTAGGGGCAGTAGGTGCTTCTGCCGCTTTAATGATTTCCGATATACCGTTTGATGGTCCCGCTGCCGAGGTTAGAGTTGGAAGAGTGAACGGACAATTCATAATCAATCCGACTTTGCAGCAGTTGAAAGACAGCGACATGGAGTTAGTTGTTGCAGGCACATCGGATTCTATTATGATGGTTGAAGGCGAATCGAAAGAGATTAGTGAAGTTGACCTTCTTAATGCACTAAAGTTTGCGCATGAAGAAATCAAAAAGCTGATTCAGATTCAGGTTGAACTAAGAGCAGAAATCGGAAAGCCGAAGAAGGAAATCGCTCCGGCAGTAATTGATGAAGCGCTTAAAAAGGATGTTTATGATCTTGCTAGTGAAAAGTTTAAGGAGATCGTCTATTCCGTTCTTGCAAAAGAAGAACGAAGCGCGAAGAATAAAGAGCTTCTCAGTTTTGTGAATGAATCTCTCAAAGAAAAATATCCGGAACAGGAAAAAGTGATCGGAGAAATTCTTCACGATCTTGAAAAAGAGCTTATGCGGGGAAGAATTCTTACTGAGGGAATCCGTCTTGATGGCAGAAACACCAAACAGATAAGACCTATAACAATTGAGCTTGGCGTTCTTCCAAGGACTCACGGTTCAGCTTTGTTTACACGCGGTGAGACGCAAAGCTTAACCACTGTTACACTCGGTACAAAGAATGATGAACAAGTAATCGACGGATTGATCGATGAGTATTCAAAGAAGTTCATGCTTCATTACAACTTTCCGCCATTCAGCGTTGGAGAGGTTGGAAAGATGTCCGGTGTAGGAAGACGGGAAATTGGTCACGGTAATCTCGCCGAGCGTGCATTAAAGATGCTGATGCCTTCAGAAAATACTTTTCCATACACTGTCCGAGTTATCTCAGATATTCTTGAATCGAACGGATCATCATCTATGGCAACTGTTTGTGCAGGTTCGTTGGGCTTGATGGATGCCGGAGTTCCGCTTCCCAAACCGGTTGCCGGTATTGCGATGGGACTTGTAAAGGAAGGCGATCAATATGCTATTCTTTCAGATATTCTTGGCAATGAAGATCATCTTGGAGATATGGATTTTAAAGTTGCCGGAACAACCGATGGAATAACCGCATTCCAGATGGATATAAAAATCAAAGGAATTTCGTTCGAGATTATGGAGAAAGCGCTTGCTCAAGCTAAAGAAGGTCGCTTCCATATTCTTGGGATTATGAACGAGGCTATCAGTAAGCCGCGTGAAGGTTTGTCGCCATATGCACCGCGGCTTATAACAATGAAGGTTGAACAAGATCAGATTGGATTGATAATAGGTCCTGGCGGAAAGACTATTCAGGGAATGCAGCGGCTGTTTGGTGTTGACATAAATATCGATGACGACGGAACTGTCAACATCGCTTCACCCAATAAAGAAAGCGCTACAAAGTGCAAAGAGTACATAAAGAAAATGACCGCTACTCCCGAAGTAGGTGAAGTTTATGATGGTGTAATTACAAAGATCATGGACTTCGGCGCGTTTGTAGAAATCCTTCCTGGTAAGGAAGGCTTGCTGCATATTTCGCAGATCGACAATAAACGCGTTAATAAGGTTACTGATTACTTTAAAGAAGGCGACAAGGTTACTGTAAAGCTGGTTAAGATTGAGAATGGTAAGTTTTCTCTAAGCAGAAAAGAAATGCTGAAGGAAAATCACAAAGAAAACCAGCCAGTAAACGGCGATTAAAAATTTTATAAATTATTTTCCGAAGTACCGGATTTTTCCTTTATAATATATTAAAAGTATTCCGGAAAATTTTCCGGTACAGGATTATGAATTGTTTATCGCTAAAAAGGTTTTAGTTTGATAAAATAAGGTTTACAATTAATTAGGCTCGACTGTGGAGTTAGTTTGCTTTAATATATTTATACTTCTTTACCTGTTGATTTATTTAAAACTGAACAGGAAAGAAGTACCGGAAAGTGCAGAGAGCGGCACAGGCAATGTCCTCAAACGCAGTGCGGGCTTTGATGTTTTTAAAAATTTCATGAAATATGATATTTCATTAAACGAGTTTGTTCTTTATGACAAAAGAAATTATAATAAATTCTACTACTTCGCAGACCCGAGTAGCGATAACAGAAGATGGAAACTTAGTCGATTTCTTCGTCGACTATCCTGAAAACCGCCGAATGGTCGGCGACATTTACTTGGGGAAAGTTGCAAGAGTTTTGCCGGGGATTAAAGCTGCCTTTATTGACATCGGCATGAAACACGATGCCTTCCTTCATTTTTCAGATATTGGTGCAAGAACTCAGCAGTTCCAGGATATGCTGGGTGATGAGGATTCGGATGTTGATGATGAGGCTGATTCAGATGAAGAAGGAGATGCTTCTGCCAGAAGCAACATTCAGGCTAAACCTGCTAAGGAAGCCGTAAAAGAAGTTGCCGAGGAAAACGCAATCCCAAAACTTCACAAAGGTCAGGAGATTTTAATCCAGATAACCAAAGAGCCGGTGAACAATAAAGGTGTAAGAGTAACCTCTTCAGTTTCACTGCCGGGAAGATTTTGTGTCTTACTTCCTTTTGATAATAAAATTGGAGTATCTAAAAAGATTTCTGATTTTAAGGAAAGAAGAAGGCTGCGCCATATTGCAAGAGGAATTCTCCCTGAAAAATTTGGTTTGATTATCAGGACTGTTGCAAGAAATCAATCCGAAGAGTCCCTCCGGGAAGATTTGAAAAATTTGCTGAAAACATGGGAAGATATTCAAAATACAATTAAGACCGAAGAACCTCCTGCTTTAATCTACCAAGATCTCAATACGACTTCGAGCGTTATAAGAGACTTATTTACTACCGACATTTCAAAAGTTTTTATTGATTCCAAAAAGCTTTACAAGCAAATCAAGAACTATGTTCAACTTGTTCAGCCTGCGCTTGCCGAAAAGATTGAGCCGTTCAAATCCAGCAATTCGATATTCGATGCATTCAAAATTGAAGAGCAGATTAAAACTCTAATGGGAAGAAGAGTCCCAATGCCCAGCGGAGGCTATCTAATTATTGACCATACAGAAGCGATGGTAGTGATTGACGTAAACAGCGGAAGATATGCAAAGAGCAAAGAACAGGAACAAAATTCACTTAAGACGGACTTAGAAGCAGCACGCGAAGTTGCACGACAGTTAAGGCTAAGAGATATTGGAGGAATTATCGTTGTCGATTTTATCGATCTTGAAGATGAAAAGAATCGGAAAAAAATTTACGATGAGCTTAGAAAAGAATTTCGCAAAGACCGAGCGAAAGTCTCCGTGTTACAAATGTCCGATTTTGGATTGGTTCAGATTACAAGGCAGAGAATTAGGCAAAATATAATGCAGACAATGAAAGAAGTCTGTCCTTACTGCCTCGGTACCGGCATGCTCACAAAACACTCTCATGTTGTTTATGACTTAGAAGATTGGCTGAAGAAATTTAGAAGGCAATCAAAGGAGAGGGCAATAATCATAAAATGTCATCCTACTTTTGCAGCAAAGTTTATTGAGGGGAAAATAAAAACATTTTTCAAATTTTGGTTCAAGTATGGCGTAAGGCTGACGATTGAGGAAGATGAGAATATGCCGCTTGGCGAAGTCAAATTCTTCTCCAAGAAAACTCAGAAGGAATTAACGGAGGAATTTAGTTAAAGAAAGTTGCTGCAGATAAAATTGCTAAACTGTTAAAATCAATTTAGCGATTAAACAACTTTACAATAATGTAACAAGAAAATAAATAATCAACTAATAAACAACTGGGAAAAAGAATGAAGTTCTTCATAGATACAGCAAACATTAACGAGATTAAAGAGGCTGCCGCTCTCGGTATACTTGACGGTGTGACTACAAATCCTTCACTCGTTTCAAAAGAAGGAAAAGACTTTAGAAAACTTTTAGATGAGATACTTGCAATTGTCGATGGTCCCGTAAGTGCGGAAGTAATTGCTACCGATTATAACGGCATCATGAAAGAAGCCGTTGAATATTCTAAAATACACAAGAACATAGTTGTTAAAGTTCCTTTGATAAAGGAAGGATTGAAAGCGGTAAAATCATTAAGCGACCAGGGAATAAAAACAAATGTAACACTTTGCTTCTCACCTTCGCAAGCTTTACTTGCGGCTAAAGCGGGTGCAACTTATATCAGTCCGTTTGTAGGCAGGTTAGACGACATTAGCACTTCCGGTATGGAATTAATTTCTCAGATAGTTCAGATTTACAGAAACTATGATTACCAGACTGAGGTACTTGTTGCCAGCATCCGGCATCCGCTTCATCTTGTCGAATCTGCAATGATGGGCGCAGATGTCTGCACCATGCCGTTCAATGTTATCGACAAATTATTCATTCATCCTTTAACCGATCTCGGTTTAGAAAAATTCTTAAAAGACTGGGACAAGCTTAATAAGAAATAGCTATGAAAAAGACTACTTTATACAACATACATGAAAAGCTCGGCGCCAAAATCGTTGAGTTTGCCGGCTATTTGATGCCTATACAATACTCATCAATTATAACAGAGCATAAAGCTGTAAGAAATTCCGTTGGTGTTTTTGATGTTTCCCATATGGGTGAAGTGTTTGTTACCGGAGAAAAAGCTTTGGATTTTGTTCAGCATATAACCGTGAACGATGCATCAAAGCTTTTTCCCGGAAGAGTACAATATTCTGCAATGTGCTATCCTGCCGGTGGAATTGTGGACGATCTTCTCGTTTATAAAATATCTGATACTGAGTTCATGCTAGTAATAAATGCATCGAATACCGAAAAAGATTTTAACTGGATGAATGAGAATAATAATTTTGGTGTTAAGCTGGAGAACAAGAGCGACGAATATTCTCTTCTTGCAGTTCAAGGACCTAACTCAAAAGAAGTTGTGCAAAAGCTCTGCAGCAAGGAACTGAATCTTGAATATTATCATTTCTTTAATGCAAAGATTGCCGGTCATGATTCAATCGTTTCGAGAACCGGGTACACCGGAGAGCTTGGTTACGAAATTTATTTCAAAGGTGATGAAAAAATTGCCGAAGATATCTGGAATAAAATTTTTGCTGCTGGAAAAGAATTTAATATTCAACCGATAGGACTTGGAGCCAGGGACACTTTAAGGTTGGAGATGGGTTTCTGTCTTTACGGGAATGATATTGATCAAACAACAAATCCTCTTGAAGCCGGGCTAGGATGGATTACAAAATTATCTAAAGATGAATTTATTGGTAAGGATGCTCTATTAAAAATAAAGTCGGAAGGACTTAAAAGAAAGCTGACTCCTTTAATGTCTGATGAAAAAGCTTTTCCGCGGCATGGATATGAACTTACTGGTGACGGGAAAAAAATTGGAATAGTTACAAGCGGAACGGTGAGCCCGATACTTGACAAACCCATTGCTCTTGGTTATGTTGATAGTAGTTATGCTGCTGAAAATTCTATTATCAATTTTTTAATACGAGGTAAAGAAGTTCCTGCAAAGGTTACTAAGCTTCCTTTCGTAAAGAAATGATCTTGTAATTGCTCAATAATCTTTCTCTTAATTCGAAGAGTGAAAAACGAATTTATTTTTTAAGATACGAGCAAATTGAAAATTTGCGATAAGATTTAATAATAATTTGATTTAATATATGAAGATAAATGTGCACTTAACCCCGTTAAGTGTTGATGAATTATTTTTTACAGGCAAAACAACCGTTGTAATTGATGTCCTACGCGCATCAACAACTATAATTACTGCCTTACAAAATAATGCGAAGGAAATAATTCCGGTAGCTACAGTAGAGTTTGCTGTGAAAGTTTCAGGTGGAATGTTTGGAGGGCAGACACTTTTAGGCGGGGAGCGTAATACTAAAAAAATTGAGGGTTTTGCATTAGGAAATTCTCCCTTCGAATATTCCGAGGAAATCGTCTCTGGAAAATCAGTTATCCTTTATACAACGAACGGAACAAAAGCTATAGCAAAGGCTAAATTTTCAGCGGACCTATTCATCTGCGCTTTTATAAATGTTTCTGCGCTTGCAAAACATCTTGCAGAGTTAAATAAGGACGTTGAGATAGTTTGTGCGGGAAGATCCAATACTTTTTCTATGGAAGATTCAGTCTGTGCCGGTAAATTGATTTCGGAAATAGAAAAGTTTAATGATAATATTGCGCTGACTGATTCTGCTATTGCCAGCCGTGCTTTAAGTAAGTCTTTCGGTAAAAGTATTTTTAAAATGATGAAAGAGACCGAGCACGGAAAGATTCTAATTGAAAACGGATTCGAAGAAGATATAAAATACGCAAGCAAGCTTAACAGCACCGAAGCTATCCCTTATTTAACAGGCAATGTTTTAAAACTTCTTCAAGTAGAACAAATGGCTGTCCCCGGCAGCAGTGAAGAAGTGCAGCCGGATTAGTATTTTTACAAATCTTAATTTTAATAGTATATAAAAATATTTAAACCGGAGTCAGATCTACCTTTTTCTGAATTTAGTTTAAAAAACCTGCATTTGTATGATCAAGCAAGACTAAGGGCATAATTGCATTTCGAATTCATCTACATTTTTTAAGCCTTCTGAATTCACTTTTAAAATAATGGAAGTATTTTTGGAAAAAAGAATTATATTTGTCAATCGACCTATTGAATTTGTTCAAGAGTATAAAGTATGGCTAAGAAGAAGGTAAAGTCAAATAAATCCGCAAATGGAGAAAGCAAGTCCTCGTTGGTTTCCGGCAAGAAAAAAAGCATTCTTGGTATCCTCCTTATGCTTTTTTCTGTTTGTATTCTGCTGAGCATTGTTTCATATTCCAGATTCGATAAAGCAAATCTTGGTGCAAACAACATTTTAAATCAGCCTGCCGATATGAGGAATTGGCTTGGTGTATTTGGCGCATATCTTTCAGACTTCTTCATCAATTCTACTCTCGGCATTTTTTCAATTATCTTTCCAATTCTGCTTTTCGTTTGGGGCTTTGCTGCATTAAAAAAAATCACCATTAGAAAATTGATTAATATCTCCAACTTCTTATTGCTTGCCGGATTTATACTTTCAACTTTCTTCGGTGTATTACGAATGCATTACCAGGTTTTTGGCGGCATTTACGAGTTGTCCGGCTCGATTGGAGATTATCTTGGAAGTTTTTTAAGCAGGCTTGTCGGCGGTGTCGGCAGTATTCTTTTGCTGCTTACATTAACTTTGATTCTTCTTATTGTCGCTTTCGATGTAAAGCTTGAATCCATAATTAATTTCTTCCAGAATTTATTTGCAGGCTCTTCAGAAAAAGAAGCTGAAGAACCGGTTGAAGTAAAAGAAGAGAGCAAAGAAAATCTTAAAAAGATAAAGGAATTAAGCGGAGAAAAGAAAAAGAAGAAAAAACTTTTCGGCAAAGAAGAAGCTGCGGCTGCTACTGCTGCAGAGCTTATGGAGTCTGAAGCTGAAGAACAGACCCGGATTAGAATTATTAGAAAAGATGAAGTGCCGAAAAAAGAAGAGATTAATAAAATCCAGAATGAAGAGACAAAGAAAGTTGATCTTGAAAAAACCGGTGAGATTTCTTCTAAAGAAATTGACAGGGAAAAAGAATTAGCATTGCCAAACCAATGGGAAGAGCAGATAAATTATAAGAAGCCAGGCTTAGAGCTTCTTGAACCGATACCGAAAGAAGATTTCAAAGTTGCAGAAGAAGAACTAAAGAAAAATGCAGAGCTTCTTAAAGAAAAATTAAAGCTGTTTGATATTGACATTCAGGATATTTCCGTAACTCCAGGTCCGGTGGTTACGTTATATGAAATTGTTCCTGCCCCGGGCGTAAAGATAAGTCGCATTGTCGGGCTTGAGCATGATATCGCACTTGCTCTTGCGGCGAGAGGAATAAGAATTATCGCACCTATTCCCGGCAAAAGTGCGATTGGTGTTGAGATACCAAATGCAGAAGCATCGCTTGTAAATGCTCGTTCTGTTCTTGGTCAAATCTCCGAATCCAAAGTTGAACTTCCAATCGCACTTGGCAAAACTATTAACGGCGACGTTTACGTTACCGATCTTTCGAAAATGCCGCATCTGCTGATTGCCGGTTCTACTGGTTCCGGTAAAAGTGTCGGTATCAACATGATTATTGCAAGCCTGCTTTACTCAAAGCAGCCAAACGAAGTAAAGTTGATAATGATTGATCCGAAGAAGATTGAATTATCTTTTTACAACAAACTGCGACGTCATTATCTTGCAGTCTCCCCCGATCTTGAAGAAGAAATAATTACGAATCCACAAAACGCAGTTATTCTTCTTAAAGCAGTTGAGTACGAAATGGAGAAGCGTTACGACAAGCTTGCAAAAGCCGGTGTTAGAAATATTGTGGATTACAATTCTAAAGTACTCGATCCTAAAAGAAGACCTAAAGATACCGATGAGATTAAGCATCACCCTGTCCCTTATCTGATTGTTATTATCGATGAACTTGCTGATTTGATGATTACTGCCGGTAAAGAAGTTGAAGAACCTATTGCACGCCTTGCACAGCTTGCCAGAGCGGTCGGCATTCACCTTGTACTTGCAACGCAGAGACCATCGGTTAATGTAATTACCGGTGTTATCAAGGCAAACTTTAGTGCAAGGGTTGCCTATCAGGTTGCAACTAAAATTGACTCACGCACTATTCTCGATATGAACGGTGCCGAGCAGCTTCTTGGTCGCGGCGATATGCTTTTCCTTCCTTCGGGCTCTCCTAAGCCAATTAGAATTCAAAATGCTTTCATTTCGACGGAAGAAGTTGAAAGACTGACTGATTATATCTCGCGGCAGCCTGGTTATTCAAAGCCTTACTTCCTTCCTTCATTATATGATAAGAAGAAAGATTCTTCATCCGGATTTTTGACAGATTTAGATCCAATGTTCGAAGATGCTGCAAGAGTTATTGTCCGCCATCAGCAGGGCTCCGTATCTCTTCTTCAAAGAAGATTAAAACTTGGATATTCTCGCGCGGCAAGAATTGTAGATCAACTGGAAGAAGCAGGAATAGTAGGACCAAACGATGGAAGCAAAGCTCGAACTGTTCTTGTTGAAAATGACGAGCAGCTTGAAACGATTTTAAGATCGCTTTAATCCCTCTTACATGAAAAACAAAATCGATTCATCAATTAAAGAAGAAGAATTTAAAGACCTCGGTTTCGGATCTAAAATATCCGGGCAGAGCAGAAGGCTTATTAATAAGAACGGCTCGTTCAATGTTGAACGGCGAGGACTGCCTTTCTTCGAATCGTTAAGCTTCTATCATTCACTTCTAGAAATGTCATGGATCAGGTTTAATCTTGTAGTTCTGCTATCATACATTGTAGTTAATTTATTTTTTGCTTCACTTTATATGCTAGCCGGAGTTGAACACCTCGGAGGTATAACTGGAACTACAACACTCGAAAAATTTTTTGATGCATTTTTTTTCAGCGGGCAAACAATTACTACTGTCGGCTACGGTGTTATTCATCCCGAAGGATTTTTAACAAGTATGATTTCATTAGTTGAATCAATGACCGGGCTGCTTGGTTTTGCTCTTGCAACCGGACTTTTATATGGAAGGTTCTCACGACCGAATGCAAAAATACTTTACAGCAAAGAAGCGGTTATAGCTCCTTACAAAGATACTACTGCATTTGAATTCAGGATAGCAAACGCTAGAAAGAATCAATTAATTGATACTGAAGTTCTGGTTGTGTTAACAATGAAATACAGCAATGACGGAAAAGCACTCAGGAGCTATTATGAGCTTCCGCTTGAAAGGGATAAAATTAATTTCTTTCCACTTACTTGGACGATAGTCCATCCGATAACTGAAGAAAGCCCGCTGAAAGGAATGACCGGTGAAAAACTGAGGCAATCCGGGGCAGAATTTTTAATTCTAATAAAGGCGTTTGATGATACATTCTCTCAATCCGTACATTCAAGAAGCTCTTATACTGCTGAGGAAATAATCTGGAACTCCAAGTTCGTGAATATATATTCTGAATCCGTTCAAGGAATTACTGCAGTTGATATGAGCAGGTTTCATGAAATAGAAAAGATTGAACCGACTGCAGAAAAAACGTAGCTTTTACATTTCCAGAAGCTGTTTCCATTGAGTCGGATTCAGCGGAATTCCATCCTTCAAATATTCTTTTCTTTTTCTGCCGGAAGTTTCGCCTGGATAGTAAATCATACTGCTGTCAATTTGCTTACTTGAATGCAAGTCTTCAATAGTTCCATTTATAATTTTGAGTGCATGTTCTTTAATCTCTGGCGAAGAAATATCGAAAGCAATGAAAATTTGCGAAACATTTGTTTCGACATTCTGCGCACCGATTTGATATGCTGAATTTCCTCCTGATAACATAGCAGCTAAAAGATCAAGTACGAGCGACAAGCCCGAACCTTTCCACAATCCTATCGGCAGCGCTCTTTTCGTTTTAATTACTTCCAAAGGATCTTTTGTTAAGTGCCCTTGGCTGTCGAAGCCTGCATCAAATTCTGTGTTATTATTTCTAAGCTTAAGCATTTCAAGCTGCCCGTAAGAATATTGCGTCATTGCAATATCTAAAACAATATGTCCCTCTTCCCGCGGGATTGCAATAACAAGCGGATTATTTCCAAGCTTTGGTTCATCGCTTCCCCATGGCGGCATTAATGGTATCGCATTTGTCCAGCTTATTAATGCAAAACCTGCTTCAGCGGCTTTCCAGCCGTAAGTTCCGCCGCACATCCAATGATTTGTATTTCTTAAAGCGACGCAGCCTAATCCGAATTCTTTTGCAAGCTCAATTGCTCTTTCAGTGCAAAGTATGGCATTTACTGGACCAGCGCCTGACTTACCATCCCATTGTTCAACGGCATTTAAGCCTGAAATTTTTTCAGGCTCAACATTCTTCTTTACAAAACCTTTTCTAACGGAATCTATAAATCCGGGAAAGCGATTTAATCCGTGAGATTCTTTTCCGGACAAATTATTTTCCGCAAAGACCTGCGAGAGAAGCCCTGCTTGCTCTTCAATAAATCTTTCCTTTAGTAATACGCGCTTGAACTGGGATTTTAGTTCTTCAAAGCTAATTCTTATTTCTTCATAAATCATAATTAATTAAAATTTTATTTAAGATATTTAACCATCCAATTTACCCATCGCCTAAAGACGTCTGTCGTTCTTACAATATCACCTGGGAAATGCGTGTCTGCAGGATATGCATAAAACTCTACATGCACTCCGTTGTCCTTTAATGCATGATACATTTCATAGCTGTTAACAAGCGGAACATTGGAATCACCTACATCTCCCATAATTAAAGTTGGAGCCTTCACATTTCTTGCATAAACAATTGGAGATTGATCTCGCCAGATGTTCCAATATTCCTTTGTCCATGGTGAACCTCCGAAAAAGTAAAGATCGCCGGTCTGATAATAAGATATTGTATAATCCATAACCCAGTCGTTGAGTGCAGCGCCTTCAACAGCGGCTTTCCATTTATCTGGATAATATCCGTTTAACCATGAAGTCATATATCCGCCGTATGACCATCCCGAAATTCCGATGCGGCTAGTATCGACTTTAACTAACTTTTCAACTTTGTTTAAACCAGCCATTACATCCTCACCGGGTCCTTTGCCGGTGTTTCTGAAAATTGCATGCTGATATTTATCTCCAAGGTTTGTACTTCCACGATAATTCGGCTGGAAGACAAAGAATCCTTTTGCAGCAAGAAGTTGTATTAGAGAAGAAAATTCCACAGTAGATGCACCTTCAGGTCCGCCGTGAATTACCATTACCAGAGGATAGTTTTTACCCGCTACATAATTAACAGGATAATTGAGAACACCGTCTTCTTTAAAACCATCGGGACCATTCCAAGTAATACCTTCCGATTTACTTAGATCAAGACTATCAACAAAACTATTTAAATCGGTAAGACGTACAGGCGCTTTGCCTTCTTTATCAAGAACATAAAGCTCTGCTGGATGAGAGGCAGTATTACCTATGAAAGCAATTGTTCCGTTTTTGGATACGCTGGGCTTACTTGAACAGTTTACCTCTCCAAAATTAAGCACGGATGCTTTTCCGTTTACCGGCTGACTCAAAATAACGGAGCGAGTTCCTTTTTCTCCGGTTAGCAAAAGCGACTTGCCGTCCGGCATCCAAACGTATGAATTTATGTTTCGTGCAAGCTCCGCTGTTGCATCAACAATTTTATTTCCTATACGGATATAAACCGCATTACCATTATTCTGATCGCCATTACGCGGGCGCATAAACGCAAGCATATTTGTCTCCGGTGCAAACGAAGGACTGCCGGAGCCTTGTTCCTTTATGACTGTATCGATGCCTCCGCCATTTGTATCAACTTTCCCAATTACGCAATGCCAGCCATTTCCTTCCCAAACATCCGGGAAAAGCTGAAAGAGTATTGAGCTTCCATCCTTACTCCACACAAGAGGTGAAATTGTTTCCTGATCCGTACAAAGACTTTGCTTACCTTTTATTAATTGTTTTGCTTTTCCTCCGGATGAAGGAACTATCCATAAGTGCCATGGCTGAAGTTCTGCTCGCACTAAAAAATTATTATCGTTTACTTTAAAAGCATCTTCGTGATGTTCAATTTCTTTTGGATTGGGGACAGTATCTTGTGCTGCATAAGCGATAGTTTTACCATCCGGACTCCAGGTAAATTCTTTAATTCCTGTTTTTGAATCTGTAATGCATACCGGATCTCCTCCGTTCATCGGCATAATAAATATTTGCGGTTTTTTTGTTTCCGAATCTTTTGCAACAAAGCCGAGACTATTACCATCCGGCGACCAGTTAAGATTTGAGATCCCTTTTCGCTTATAAGTAATTGTTCGAAGAGAAGAACCATCGGAATTGATAAGATCAATATTTTGAACAGCCTTATCCTTTTCCCAATCCGGTTTCGAAACAATGAATGCAATTCTATTCCCGTCTGGAGAGATTGCTGGATCGGAAATGTTTACTAGTTTTCGTAAATCTTCTAACTGAAATGGCTGTTTGGAAGTCTGCGGGAAGGCAGTGAAGCAAGAGAAAAATAAATATAAAACAAAATTAATTGCAATAATTGGTTTCATGCTGAACCCTTGTATAGATTTATTTATAAAAGATGTTATCTCTGAAAAACTCTTTCATCAAAAAGAAAAATTTTATACTTGTTAAATTAAGAAACCGGAGAAGAAAGTTTAAATGAAAATATTAAAGCTAGGTGAGGATGAAAGAAATATCACACTTGTATCTGTACCATAGGCAGGTAAATATTGATTAAACTGATCTTAACAGATCAATATAAATGATATCCTTTGGTTAGTGTTCTAATGTTTATTTGCCGCTTCAATACTTGTTATCGGATATATCTCCAATGGGAAGTACTATAAAAATAATTTATTTATAATCTCCTTTTATGCTGTACTTATTATGAAATCAATTGCCGTTAGGAGTTTTGAATTGTTGTTTTTAGCAATCTAATATAATTATAAGGATTTCATTAATTACCGTTGATATCATCAACCATATAAATACCGGATAAAATGAATGGCTTTAGCTGCATAAAAAAATATGAAGCTAAAGCCGGAACTTAGTCTGTCGTTGATATTTTAAAAGGTACTTTTAACTTTTCCCACCAAAGGTATGCAGTGCATGAATATCCATTCAGATCATCGAAACCGTAGGAAAGCCATTCCTGGAAAGGAGCTGCAACCGGTTTAACTTTAATTCGAAGCGCATCATCTTTTTCATTATATAAAAAGCTGCCCCAAATAGTAGTATCCTTATTAAATATTACTGTCCACTCATTCGGTTCAGGTATAAAATCCATGCTGTATTTTCCTGCCGGAAGTTTATGACCATCGATTGTAACATCTTTACTGAAATCTATTGTAGTGCATTCGTTGGCTCCGCCTCGCCAGGGGAAAGGCTTGTCTTTCGATTCTTTAGTTCCCGGCGCTAATCCATACGGTACCAAACCGCCCCAAATCTTTCTTCCTTTAACTCCGGGTCTGCTGTAAGAAATATTTATGTCCGTATCAACACCGATTCTCTGATATACTCCTGCCTTTAAGCTCAACCGCGGTTTCTTTGCCTTCTGCATCTGTGCTGTTGAAGTAACGGTGAAAAACAACAATGCAGATAATAGAAGAACGAGACTCACACAAAGTTTGTTTTGTTTCATAACTCTCTCCTAAAATAGTATTAAGTAATTAGTAATTATTAGTGCTCTGTAAATTGCATAAAATAAATAATAAAAACTATCGAATTTAAAAGTGATGTGGATTCTGCCAGAAACAATAATAGATTTAATTCAGGAAACATTGTTAAGAAGTCAGAAACCAGATATCAGAAGCTGCCTCTGACTTCTGATATATGATTTCTTTTCGGCTTCGGAAAAATATTTTTAGTAAAAGTTAATAATACTTCGTAATTATTATCAAGAAGGATTAGAATTTCATCTTGATAGTTACGAAATTCCAATCAAGATACCGGATAGAAAAACGAGTAGAAGCCTACAACTACTTGGAATACTGATGTCTAAACTAAAATCTTAAGAAGTTTTATTATCATTTAGCAATAAGAATTTTTATGGCTAACCTTGCAATTTCTGTATTCTGATTTTTTAAAGATGAATTTTCGGGATAAAAGCTTCGGCATGGTATTCTCAAATAAATCAACATAAAACCATTGATGCTGATTCTGGAAACGAATTACTTCAAATCAATTTTTATATTGGTGATTCTTGGCTTGCTAAAGATTTTAATTTCGACTTATCCATAGTTCCGCTTTTTAAATTCATCAATACACATTTCTGTACTGCTGCCGCACAAATCTTTTCTTCTGATATGAATTCAAATTTAAATATTATCATGTTATGCTGAATATTTTCTATCTGAATAGTTCCAGTCGGATAATCATTCAGCTTAAGCTGCTTTTTATATTCGATTTGAGTTGAGACAATTACAGGATACAAATTCCAATAAATAAGATTATCAACCGGCAGTATCCGCTCGAAAAGTTTGCAGCGTAAATCTTCAAGCCATTTAACATAAACAATATTATTTACGTGTCCTGCTGCATCAATTTCATATGTCTTTATCTTAAAATTAATCGATGCTTTGTACTTATTTTCTGTTTCCAATTTACTTCGGATATAATTTATGTTTATTTAAAAAATCATTTCCAAATTCTTTTAACTTCGAATTATTATCGTTACCTAAGGTAAAAGGATAGCAGCAGCAACAACTGTAGTCCATAATCCTGTCCTATCACCTTCGGCAGATTGAGTTATATTAAATGTTTTTACAATCTTTTCGGACATTTTGAAGACTTGTTCCCGCTCGTTCCAATCAGCATAAGCATCAAACTCAACACCTAAGGTTGTTGCCAGCATTTGAGCAGCTAAGTCTTCGGCATAATCTCCCGCTATTTTTTCTTTTACTCCAAAAGGATGATGTTCTGATAAATATCCGTATTGATTATTATCGGCTGGGATTGCAACACCTATTGAAGCTGCGATTAATCTATTCGGTTCATTTGTCGAATTCCTTGCCATAACTGCAAAAGTAATTTGACCTGGTTTTATTTCCTTTAAACCTTCTTCGTGAGAAATCCTTTTGCATCCCGGCGGGAATATGCTGCTAACCGTAACAAGGTTGCAAATTTCAATTCCAGCATTTCGAAGGGCTGCTTCAAAAGAGCTTAAATAATCTTTATGTCTTCCTACCCCTTTTGTAAAAAATATTTTTGTTGGTACGTACAATTGTTCTTCCCTTCAAATTTTAGAAAATTGTTTAACCACAAGAAAACACTTTACCCTCAATCTTCTTGTATCCGATCCATTATTTCTGATATTCTGGTCTTTTACTGCCGGCAATTATGCCCATGATGATGCTCGTGCGCGCAGACTGTATATCCGTTAAGCTTTCCTTGAATATAAAGATTTAACGCTTCTTCATATAAAAATCCGGGTGCTGTTATTACATCAATCCCGAATGCCAAAAAGTTAGAAACTGCTTTCTGTCCCATTCCTCCGGCAATAATTGTATTTATATTAAATTGTTTTACATAGCCTGGAATCTGGCAGGCTCCGCCATGCTCGCCGGCTAACGGATTAAAATAAGTTTCTTGTGTGACTATATTTTTTTGTTCGTCAATCTCACACACCTTGAATTTGGAACATCTGCCGAAATGTTCAGCAACTTTTTCTTTTGATTCTTCTTCTTCAATTGCTACTGCTATTCTGTTATTCATATTTCACCTTTTTTATTCTTGTTATATTGATTGTTTAAAATTATTCTCTTATATCTTTTTATAATGTTGAAATTATTATTAATTTTTTCTTCCTCCGCTCCAAACAGGGAATCCGTTTTCATCTCTAAGCTTAATTATTTTATTTCCTTTTTTAACTTCGGCAGCAATTACCACAGGCTTTCCGTCATAAGTAATTCTTGAGCCTGTAATTTCAATTTTATTTTTCACCTTTATTACGTAATTGTGACTTTCAAAATACCACGCTGGTCCAAGATGAATTGAAACTGTTCCTTTGTTTGTTTTTAACATTAGATGGATTCCGGAAGACATACCTTTAATTGGTGATATCTTGTCAACGCTTACGACTTCACCTTTAATAGTCTCAACAGTTGAAGGATTATACATTCGATTAAATGAAGATTTTGATTCCCAGCTGCTGCTGCCTTTTCTACCCATTCCTCCTTGAGCGAACGAGTATGCAGTGAAAATTATATTAATTAATAAAAATGATACGATTGGGAAAAGAATTTTATTCATAACTAGTTCTCCTATAGTTAAAGTTTATTGAAATAAAGCGCGCTGTTACCAACCGGTAGACCGCAGCGGTGCGCTATTGCTTCGCATTTTACTTTGAATAAAAAATAAATTGGTCTGTCTTCGTTCATCAATGTTTCGAAATTTCCTTGTCCCTTTGAAATTACCATGTCTGAATTTTTAAAAAGATCTTTAAACTTCGGGGTACATTGCGCCAAGTCCGTACCTGTAATTTCGCTTCCGCTTTCAATTACATTGCAAAGCTTATCAATACCAAGCTGTTTTGCATCGGATAGAGTAATATCATTAAGTATCGCTTTTGAGCGTACAGCGAAAATAATTTTTCTAGGCAGAAGAAGCTTCATAAGGATCTTATCAAACAGTGCTTCTTCAAAATTATCACCGATATAAAGTATTGAGGAAGCATATTGCAGATCGCTTTTAAATTTATTTAAAGAATCAATTCTGATCTTGTTTGCTGCAATTCTATTAACTTCATATTCAATATTGAATTTAGGATTTGCACCGTAATCAATCGTATTGCCGGCAATAGCCGCTCTTATAGCAGTTTCAAGTTTATCGTCCGAACTTTCAACCATAGCTTCCAAATAAGGAATAAATTGTTCAACCTTCTTTAAATTTTCCTCCTTAAGATTTTGATAGGGATTATTAATTCCTAAATCATTTTCGATTAAAGATTGTATAACCGAAGAAAACTTCGGAGCTGTAAAATTTTCATCTATAGTAAGCACCGATGAGCATGCTTGTTTAACTATTGAAAATTGAAGTTCTTTATTTCCGTCAGTAAAAAGTTTTGCCGCATTGTAAGCCTGATTAATTATGCAGGGAATGCACCTTGGATCTAACAACATTATATTTCAAAAATTTTTAATTAAATAATTTCTCCCACACCGCCTATTTTGCTGAAATATATCTGCCAGCTGCAAGTTATTACAGTACTAGATAATTGACGCAAACAACAATCAGCGGCTGAGAAATCTCCTAGTTATATTGTTAATTAGATTTCTTATTTTGGTCAAAATGAAAAAATTGTCTGCTCTGCAGCTGGCAGTTAGGGACCTATGATGTCAGTAATAAAACAATCTTAGTGCCGGAAATAAAATTTCATTTTTTATCTAAATTTTAACTTGCAGCAGGCGGGAGTCTTGCATCTTTGCAATAGACTCTTGCATTTGATTGAATAGACGCAAGAGTTTTTAGTAAATTGCAATGGTAAAACTTTAATTTATTGAAGAGAGAAAAATAAACCCAGCGATGTCAAAAGAAGTAAAAAATATTATCGATAAGAATAAAGAGGCAATGATAACCCCTGACGGCATTGCCGTTATAGGCAGAGACAGCAAGGTTATAGTCTTTAATGAAGCTGCGTCACGCATTACAGGCTTTTCTGAAAATGATATTGTCTCCCGTAATTGTAAAATACTTTTCAGCAAAAGCAAAAACGAATTGAAGTATATTCATGAATCGATTTCTGAGAACAGAGTTTTTACCAACCATCCTGTTAACATTACATGTAGAAATGAAAATGTAATAAATGTGCTCGCATCAATTACGCCAATAACTAAATCCGGCGAAGTTATCAGCATAGTATTTGTTTTTCGAAATACCAGGGAAATGCTTTCGCTTTCGGAAGAACTCGAATTTAAGACCTTAGAGCTTGTAGATCAGAAAAACAAGCTCGAAGCAATATTCAACAGCAACATTGAGGGGACATTTACCATTGACGATGAATGGAACATTACTTCGTTCAATAATTCTGCAGCAAACATAACTGGGTACAAGCAGGAAGAAGCTGTAGGTAAAAAGTGCTGGGATATTTTTAATTCTTCGTTATGCAGGAACGGCTGCCACATGGAAGGAACAATTCATAAGGGCAAACCAGCAATAGGAAATGAACTTGAAATAGTTCATAAAAACGGGAAGAGTGTTCCAATCCGCGTTAACTCTGCAGTCTTGCTGAATAATAGAAATGAAAAGATAGGCGCCGTTGAAACGTTCATTGATATTTCGGAAATAAGAAACTTATCTGCACATCTTTCCGAAAGATTCAGCTATGAAAATATTATAGGCAAGAACAAAGAAATAAAAAACATTATTTCTGTACTGGAAAGTGTAGCGCAAACTGACAGTTCAGTTCTAATAACCGGAGAAAGCGGAACCGGTAAAGAACTAGCTGCAAGAGCAATTCATTTAAATAGTCCACGAAAGACAGGTCCGTTCGTCGCTGTTAATTGCAGCGCTTTCGTGGAAACTCTTATCGAAAGCGAATTGTTCGGTCATGAGAAAGGAGCTTTTACCGGTGCTGTTAAAAGCAAGTCCGGAAGATTCGAATTGGCGCAGGGTGGAACTCTGTTCTTAGATGAAATTGGTGACCTGTCGTTAGCAGTCCAGACAAAGCTGCTTCGTGTTTTAGAAACCCGTGAGTTTGAAAGAGTAGGCGGGAACAAGATCATAAAACTGGATGCGAGAATTATTGCCGCAACAAATAAAAATCTTTCCGAAGAAATTTCCGCCGGGAGATTCAGAGAAGATCTATTTTATAGGATTAATGTTTTAAATATCCATCTGCCTCCGCTGCGTGAAAGAAAAGATGATCTTCCGCTACTAGTCAATCATTTCATTAATTATTTCAATGAGAAACTTGGTAAGAAGATAAGACAATTTTCCTCATCTGCTTATGAATTGCTTTTGGAATACAACTGGCCCGGAAATATCCGTGAACTTGAAAATGCTATTGAACATTGCTTTGTACTTTGCGTAGGTGATGTTATCCAGGTTGAGCATCTGCCGAAGCGGTTGAGAAATGTACAAGCAGTTCCGGTTGATAAAAATATTATTAAGCATAGAAATAATATTGTCGAAGCAGAAAAGGAAATGATAATATCCGCACTTAAGAATAACCGAGGCAACAAAACAAAGGCTGCAAAAGAATTAAAAATTGATCCTTCTACTTTGTGGAGAAAGATGAAGAAATTGGAAATCGAATATTGAATTTATTAAGCGGAGGTAAGAGCAAAAGATAAAGTGGTATAAAAAGCACATTTTAAACTTGGAGAACGGTAATATTACGGTTAATTCATCGACGAAAAATCTTACTTTAAATATTGGTAACGGTAAAGCGGATGCGAGAATTAATCCAAGTGATAATTGTAACGTTTCCATGTCAGTCGGCAACGGTTTTATCAATTTGAAAGTCCCCGGCAATACAAATGCGTCAGTTCATGCTGGTGTAGGCAACGGGCTTGTAAGCAATAGTGGTTTGAGCTTTAGAGAAAGTCAATCAAGCAGAAGGAACTTTAACGGAACACTAGGCATCGGCTCCGGCAGAAGACATTTGAGTCTAGGCAACGGCAATATTGATATAAGTAAGAATTAAAACTGAAGAGATTTTCTATCCGGGTTTCTCTTTATTTTTACTACAGAGGGAATAGAGAAAAAACTTGAGAAATTATTATGATTAAGCTGCGCCGATTATTTTCATTAAATAGAAAATCAGTGTCTGAGCCGCTGTTCTATTTATTCTCTTGATAATATTAAAACTTTACATTCCAAATACTCCCAGGTCATTTTTTCATGCATATTTCCAAATACTGAAAACTCTAGATTAAAGATAGTTTATTTAATTATTTATTTTTTCTCATCCAATTTTTATAAATTTCCATCGCTAAATTTTATGATTGTATATAGATGAAGAAAATTATTGAAATAGGATTATGCTTGTTTTTACTCGCTGTTTCTGTCCATGCACAGAATAATGCGGATAAAGTATTGAGAGGTCTCCAAGATAAATTCAAATCCGCAAAGAATATTTCTGCGGACTTTGTTCAGACCACAAACGGCAAAGTTAATTTGACGGGAAAATTCTATTATGAAAAAGAAAACAAGCTTAGGCTGGAATTTAAAAATCTTCTTATAGTTACCGACGGGCAAACAAGTTGGAACTACAATAAAAAAGAGAATAAAGTTATTATAAGCAGCTACAATCCGGATGATCCTTCATATTTTTCACTCAAACAAATTATCGAAGTCTATCCATCAAAATGCGATGTAAGCTTAGGTAATGATAACGGCAGCGATGTTTTAGTTCTGACTCCAAACAAACCGGGATTAAATTTTAAAACGGCAAAAATTTGGATTAACTCTGAAAATTTAATCTCTAAAATTATGCTAACTGATCAAAATGATGCTCTCGTTCAAGTAAGTTTCTCAAATTATAAATTAAACAGCAGCTTAGAAAAATCTACTTTTACATTCACACCTCCCAAAGGAAGCAAAATTATTGACCTCCGGTAAAAATAAAATCGGACAGCGGATTTTGCATTCGCTGAAATACGTACTCTCATTTCTGCTGGCAGCAGTTTTCCTGTACATTGCATTTCAAGGCGTTGATCTTGACAAAGTATTCCATACTATTTCACAAGCTTCAATCTTCTGGATTGTTATATTTGTTATATCAATGATCTTCTCTCATTACTTACGGGCGTTAAGGTGGAAAATAATCTTAAGCTCTGTTAAAAAGGATACATCTATTTATAATCTGTTCGGTGCACTTATGGTAGGTTATGGAGTAAGCTGCGTGGTGCCTCGTCTAGGTGAAGTTTCAAGAGCTGTTGTTCTGGGTAAATGGGAAAAGCTTTCGCGTTCTTCAATGTTCGGTACAGTAATTCTTGAAAGAATTATTGATGTAATATTTTTAGGTCTGACTATAATCGTTTCTGTAATTATCTGGAGCCGAAATCTTTATGATATTTTTCCGTGGCTTAAATCGGCAATTTATCTTACAGTTTTTATCATCGCGGTTATAATATTATTCATTTATCTTCTTGTAAAATTTAAAGAAAGATTTTATGGTCTGATTATTAAAATTATCGGAAGGATTTCTACGAAAGGTGCACATAAAGCTGCTTACGTCTTTGATATGATGACGCAAGGATTTGTAAGTCTTAAAGGCGTAAGAAACTATGTTTATACAATAATACTCAGTGCTTTAATTATGATTGTTTATGCTCTAAATGCATACATCGGCTTCTTTACGCTGGGGATGCAAAACATACAGCATGTAACCTATGAGATGGGCTGGATATTGATGAGCATAAGTGCAATCGGTGTTGTTATTCCAACGCCTGGAGCTATTGGTTCTTATGAAGCACTTACGAAGGCAGCTCTTGTTCTATTATTTGGCTTCGGCGATTCGATAAGTCTGGCATATGCAGTGCTTACGCATGCGCTTTCGTATTTTCTTTTTATCTTTGCCGCACTTATTTCTTTCTTTGTGTTGAATAAACAGCATGAAAATTTATTTAAAGTAGTAAAAACCGATCTTGAAGAATTATGAAATACTTATATACTTTTATTTTGATATTAACATTTGCAACTATTTCATATTCTCAGTATGATATCCGTGCTGGGATGGGAATTTCATTTGGCGCCACTCCTTCATTAACGGACTATCTAAACCAGAACTTTGAACCTGCAAACCAACAGCTTAAAATATTTGGTTCTGCTATTGTCTTCTCCGGAGAAGGCGGCTATCTGTTGAATAATCATTATGAGATAGGCGTTGAACTTGCTTATCTTATAAATTCATACAATTTATCTTATGATATCGGAAACTATAGATTAAGCTATAATATTATCATGCCGACTTTTGTTAATTATTATGTCATCAAGGGTCAAGGTTACGATTTCAAATTCGGCGGCGGTGTTGGTCCTAGGTTTGTTTCTGTAAACCAGCAGCTTCCGGGTACAATATCAGGTGTAACTTTTACCTCGACTGGTTTTGGATTTCTGGCAAGAGCAGATGGAAACACTACTCTTGGCGGTGACTTCTATGCTAATATCGGTGTTGACCTGCGGTATGATTTTAACGGCAAGCCAAAAAACGGCAGCACATACATACATAACAACGTTTATAATCAGGATGTAAATTTAAATTCTCTCTCTGCCACGATAAGACTGGGAGTTTCTTATATCTTTTAAAGGATTAGAGGTATTAAGGTATATGATTTGAAATGCATTACCAACAATATACCTTTATAACTTAATCAACATTGAGGGCTAAATGAATATTTGGGAGGCAATTCTTCTTGGCATTATTCAGGGACTAACAGAGTTTTTACCTATCAGCAGTACAGGACATCTTACCGTTGCAGGTAAGCTGATGCATCTTATCTCGGATAAACATCCTGAAGAATGGACGGCTTTTATTGCTGTCATTCAGCTTGGTACTGTACTGGCTGTGATAATTTATTTTTGGAAAGATATATGGCAAATAATCTTTGATTTCTTAAATCAGAATGTAAAAAAGCGAACAAAATTCTCAGAGCAGAAACTTAACTCCCGGCTGGGATGGTTTATAATTATCGGAACTATCCCTGTTGGAATAATCGGGATTTCATTAAAGAAAATAATTGAAGGTGCTTTGACTAAGGATCTTTATGTAATTGCTTCGAGCCTAATTGGTCTGGCAATACTTCTTGCGATTGCCGAGAAGTTTGCAAGCCTGAAGAAAGATATGGAGAAGATTACAAAGTGGGATGCATTTTGGGTAGGCGTTGCGCAGTGCTTTGCTTTAATTCCGGGCTCCAGCCGCTCAGGTACTACGATTACCGGTGGTCTTTTCCTCGGTATGAACAGAGAGACTGCTGCAAGATTTTCTTTTCTATTGAGCATACCGGCAGTGCTCGCAAGTGGTTTTCTAGAACTATACGAAGCAAGAAAATTTCTTGATCCTTCAATGGCTTTTCATATGATTCTTTCAACAGTATTTGCATTTATTTTTGGATATATTTCGATTGATATGCTGCTGAAATATTTACGCAAGAATACAACATTTGTTTTTGTATATTACCGAGTGGCTCTTGGAGTTTTAATTCTGATTCTTCTTTACTCACATTTAATTTTACCTTAGGAGAAAAAATGAAGAGGTTTTTTTTATTACTTTTATTTATCCCGGTGCTTGCGGGCTGCAAGCCGTCAAATAAGAAAGATGAGAGTTCAATGAATGATTCAACAATAGTTGCAGTGATTACGACTAATATGGGAACCTTTGAATGCCAATTGCTTCCGGCAGTTGCACCGAAAGCTGTTGAGAATTTTGTAGGATTAGCAAACAGCGGTTATTACGATAGCCTGACATTCCACAGAGTAATAGATAATTTTATGATACAAGGCGGCGACCCGAACGGAAACGGCACCGGCGGGCACAGCATCTGGGGCGGCTTCTTTGATGATGAATTCAATGAGCACTTTACTTTCGATTCTGCCGGCGTTATGGCTATGGCAAACAAAGGTCCAAATACAAACGGAAGTCAGTTCTTCATTACATTAGCTCCAACTCCTTGGCTAAATTATCATTTCACAATTTTCGGAAAAGTAATTGAAGGAATGGATGTAGTTAAGAAGATAGGAAAAGTACCTATAACCAAACCTTATGACATGCCGGTCAGTCCAGTAATTATGGAGAAGGTAACAATAAAGCATCTGCCTAAACAAGAATAAGCATGATTGACAAAAAAGAATTAAAAAAAGCTATAAGCAGACCAACACACCGATGGGTGTTTATCAGATTAAGAATCTGGCTATCGGAAAGATTTTTATCGGCAGCAGCAAAAATATTTTCGGAAGAATTAACCGCCATAAGTTCCAGCTTCAATTTGGAGGCGAAGACATAAAAGAGCTGGTGGAAGATTACAAAAAATTCGGCGAAGTAAATTTTACATTCGAGATACTCGATGAGTTAAAGCCGAAAGATGAAGCTGGTTATGACTATACCGCAGACCTTTAAGTTCTTGAAGAGCTTTGGCTTGAAAAGCTTCAACCTTTTGGGGAACGCGGGTATAATAAAAGATAGAAATTATTGAAGAAGGTTTAACCATTCGATTGACGCACTCTTAATCATTCAATTGTTTAATACAATAAATGACAATTGAATGATGCAGAGTGAATGAACATTTAATCGCGGTTGAATGACTTGCGCTATTCCATCGACTCTTTAACTATATTACTTGTTCTCTCAAAATCTGGTGAGTCTATCCAGTTTATTTTTACTCCTTCACGCTCCATCTTACGGAACCATGTTACCTGCCTCTTTGCAAATTGATGGATTGCGCTATTTAGCTTCTGAAACATATCATTGTAATTAAGTTCGCCTTTCAGATAAAGACCAGTAAATTTATATTCAAGCCCGAAAAAATTAAGCTTATCATAAGTTACTCCTTCTTTAACAAGTCTTTCAACTTCTTCAATCATTCCGTGTCGAAGCCGGTATTTTAATCTTTCGGTAATTCTTCTTTTTATTTCCTGCCGATCCGGCATTATTCCAATATTTAAAGAATTAATTTCAAGCTCTTCAATAGGTGAAGATGCTTCCGCGATAACAATTGCTTTAATAATTCTTTCTTTGTCAATAAGGTCGGTTGAATTGTGAAGCTTTGGATTTAAATCGATAAGTATTTCTTGCAGTTCATCAATATCTTTTAATCTAAGCTCATTGACTTTATCTTTATCATCACTCGCTGCATTCAGTTTGTAGTTTTGGAGAATGCTGCTAAGATAAAGTCCTGAACCGCCGGCAAAGAAAGGCAGCGTACTTTTGTTTTTTATTTCAGTAAAAGCTTGATTGAAGTATTTCTTAAATAGGAATAGATTAAATTCTTCTTTGGGGCTAATGATATCAATAAGATGATACGGAATTTGTTTTCCGTTGATGGTGTAATCCGATAAATCTTTACCTGTGCCTATATCCATTCCTTTATATACCTGACGCGAGTCTGCAGAAATTATTTCGCCGTTAAATTCATAAGCAAGCTGTGCAGCAAGCTTCGTTTTACCTGTTGCTGTTGGTCCGAGGATTGTAATTAAATTGTAGGACATTTAAAGGTAAAAGTCATTTAATATAATAATAACGAACAAAGTATAAGCTATTTCCAGAATAAATTATAAAGAATTGTTACCCGGCAACAGGCAGAGAGATTATAAACGAAGCTCCTTCGCTAACCTCCGGATTTAAGTTTAATTCTCCGCCATGATCTTTTATAATTTTGCTTGCAATTGAAAGTCCCAGTCCAGGCTTACCTTCCGGAAATGAAAAGAAAGGATCGAAGATTTTCCCTTTGATATCTTCACTCACTCCTTTGCCTGTATCTTTAAATTCTATCATAAGATTATTCAATACATTATCGCAAGTAACATAAATATTTCCGCCTTCAGGCAAAGCATCGCATGCATTTTTAACTATCTGGTAGCATGCCAGGTAAAAAGATTGCTTATCAATATTAACAGACGCATCTACCAGGCACTTCTTAAAAAGCTTTACTTTTCTTGACTCAGCATACTCCGCAAGTAATTCTAAAATCTCATCTATGGTCTTCCGTATATTTAGTGTTTCTTTTTTAAGAGAAGACCTGCCGTTAATAAAATCAGATACTGTTATTGTATCCTTCAGAATAATTTCTGCCTGCTGAAGTGCAAGGCTGGAAGCATTTTTTATTTCGTCGCTTTCAGATTTCTTTTTGATAAAAGCAAGATAGCGCATTAAAAGAGATGAAGAGGTTTTTATATCATTAGTCAGAAATTCCGAAGCCTTACGAAAGTAAGTATATTCGTCTTCGATGGTTTTTGTTGCAACTGGAGAAACTAATTTTTTATCTTTATCGGTATCCGGCTTTGGTTCTGATTTTACCCTTTCAATAGCTTCTGAAATATCGGCTGAAATAGTAGAAAGTGTTTCAATATCTGAAGCTGTAAATCCATTCTTTCCGCTGTTAATCATCTGTAAGACAGCAGTAAGCTCCTGGCTTCTATTAAGCACTGGAAACAAAATCATATCTTCGATTATAATATTTTCAACGGAATCGACATATGGATTATATCTGGCATCTGCCATTGGTTCGTTTAGATTTATCACTTCATGTGTTAATGCAGCACTGCCGACTAAACCTTCGCCAAGCTTAACTTTCTTTATTTCTTCGCTGTTATCCATAAAAGGATAAGACCAAAGTTCATCCGTGCTTTTTTCAACAATAAAAATTCTTATAATTTGCGCATCAAACAATTCGATCAGTGCTTCAATTGTTGAGCGAACGGTTTGCTCAAGCTCATTTCCGGAATATATTTTTTTTATCGCTTGATATAATTTCTTATAGTCGATAAAAGATTCAGTGTCTTGCTCGGTTGTTTCCGGCATTTCAATCGTCGGCTCTGAAAATAAGCTATTATCGTCATTGCTTTCCTTGATGAGATTTTCAATCTCATACTCATTTACCCCGGGAAAATTTTCTTCTTCAATTTTATTAAGTTGATCAGGTTCGTTTGAGAAGAAACTTTCATCCGGTTTTTCTTCAAAGTTCTGCTCGGTCATTTCATCCAAGTTTTGTTCAGTAATGTTGTTTTCTAACTGATCATTATTTATATCACTCAGAGTAATTCCGTCTTCTATATATTCTTCATTAGGAAATTCAATTGTTTCTTCGTGATCAGAACTGGAGATAATATCTTCAAAATTATTTTGCGAAGTTTCCGGGATTTCTTCGTTTGATAATTGACTTTCTGTTAACTCTTCAGATCCGCCTATATTTTGATCTTCGGAAATTGCTTCTTCCTCAACCTCATTTTTTTCTGCCTCTGATCCGACGGATTCCAGCTCTTCGCCATTTAATGTTTTTCTTATTGTTTTGTTAGCAGAAATTAATTCGTACAGTTCTTTTCTTATCAACGTGTATAAAATGCAGTCGGTATTGGCAATTGCCGACGAATTGCGAGGGACTTTACTTAAAAATTCTGTTTCGCCGAAGAAATCATTCTTCCCTTTGCGATAAATATTTGTTCCGCTTTCTGCAGAATGCATTTTTAATTTTACTTCTCCTTCAAGGATAAGATAAACATTTTCAGATGCGTCTCCTTTTTGAAAGATGATATCTCCTTCCCTGTAAGAAAGAAAATTATTCTGTCGCAGTTTCATTTTAAATTTAGATGAATCAATACCTGTAAAAAGCCGATTCTTCATCAACGGTTCGGTGTCTTTGTATCGTTGCATAGTTTCTAATTATATTTTCATTACAAATTTTAACATACATTCTAATTATAATGAAATATTTAGAAATAGGAAACGGATTTAAATGTGATAAATGGTAATTTCGTAAAAGTCTGTTTTATGTTAAATTTGAATTTATTTTTTGAATGAATCTTTAACAGAAATTGTGCATCAGATGGACGAACAGCAAATAATAGAATCGGCTAAGAACGGCGACAGGAATGCGATGTCTGAGCTTGTTAAGCTCTACGAAAAAACTGTTTATAATTTTGCTTTCAAGATTTGCCGGGATTCTCTTAAGGCTGAAAATATAATGCAGGAGACTTTTTTAAGCATGATTAAGTCTCTGCATCAGTTTGACGGTAAATCTAAACTATCTACATGGCTTTACAGAATTGTTGCCAACCACTGTTTAATGGAAGCCCGAAAGAAAAAGTATGAATCGATATCAATTGATGAAGATGATGGTTTGTATGATAGCAGTTATGCTGCAGGTTGGGATTCTGTTCCAACTAATGTGGTTGAAAACAGCGAACTGAAAAATATTCTCGATGAAGCCATTCAAAAACTTTCACCCGATTATAGAGTAGTATTTTTATTGAGAGACGTTGAAGGACTGTCGACTGAAGAGACTGGAAAGATTACAGAACTTTCTGTTCCGGCTGTAAAATCAAGATTGCATAGAGCGAGGGCTTTTTTAAGAAAAGAAATTAATAAGGCGTTCCAAAAATGAAAATAGAAAAAATTACTTGTAAAGATGTTATGAGCCATATCTGCGAGAGTCTTGGCGAGGACCTTGATTCACCTAAATGCATTGAGATTAAAAACCATTTAGATGAATGCCCGGATTGCAGCAATTATTTCAAGTCTGTAGAAAAAACCATTGACTTCTACAAAAAATATAATGTTGAACTTCCACCGGATGCTCATAACAAGTTAATTGATTTTTTAGGATTAGGTTAAGGGAAGTAAATAACAATCTTAATTAAAACAACGAGAGTGGGAAAAATAAATCGAAGCTACATACTATAATATTTAAGTCAAATCTCAACTCCAATATTGGCAATCA
This sequence comes from Bacteroidota bacterium, assembly GCA_021815405.1. GTDB lineage: Bacteria > Bacteroidota > Ignavibacteria > Ignavibacteriales > Ignavibacteriaceae > FEN-1297. The sequence goes on along the minus strand of JAKAGV010000019.1, from coordinate 6,069 downwards.
TGTCCTCTTTACGTAAAGTTACAAATCTTCTAAAACTAAAAAAATTTAAAAATAAATTTACTTTTTAGATTTAGTTCCGTAAATTAAAATCAATATAAATTATTATATATGATATGAATGGGAAACTGCTTAGATAATATCGTTATTATGTATAAATGGAGATCGAATTAATTATTTCAAAGTAAAAAATTAAATTCTAATAAATAGGGTCATCAACTATCTGATTGATGAGATACAATTAGTAGTTGAGACATTTTTTCAAATAAATAAAAGGTGAATCGTATGAAAACACGATTGGTACGTTCTTCTCTTTTCTTTTTCCTGGCTCTTGTCTTTTCAGCTTCTTTAACTTTCGGGCAATCAGCAGCTTCGGTTACCTGGAATCTTTTTGGTGCAGACTCTTTATCTCCTACTACTACCGTTGGAAATATTACGGCGCAAGTAGTTACACACGGAGATACTTTAGCGATCAAAGATATGTCCGGCGGAGCTCCAAACAGTCCGATTCCTGGTGTAACCAAAGCGATGCGGTGGTATCCTGCTATTAACGGTACTGCAGTAAGCTGGGGCGGGAGTGATACACTTGAGAATCCTAACAGATGGATTCAATTTACAGCGGCTCCTAAGTCCGGCAATGCATTTATTGTAGACTCCGTCTCCATTTATCTTGGTGCCAGTGGAACTACAGATCATATTAGAGCAAATCTATATTATTCTTCAGATCCAACTTTCGCTACTAGAACACTGTTAAATCCAGCAGATACAGGTGTTGTTCCCTACAGAGATTCTCTATCTCATTATGGTTATAGACTAAAGGTTCTAGTTAAAGAAGGACAATCGCTTTATTTTAGGATTTATCCTTGGTATGATGCTACTTCATCTTCTACTTCTAAATATATAAACACACAATATGCTCAGATTTTTGGAGAAACGGCTCCCCAAACTACCTTGGCTAATGCAAGAACTATGAAAAGTTCCGGTGGAGATACATTAGTTGCTGTTTCAGGCGTTGTTATTTCGCCAAACTATCAAACATCTAACAAATCGTATTATATCTGGGATGGAACTGATGGAATTGATTTATTTTCCTACGGGTTAAAATTTATGCCATCATTAAATCTTGGTGACAGCGTTACTGTTGTTGGCAGCACTATAATGTATAATGGATTACTTGAAATTAATCCTTATATTGATTCAGATACAAGCAGCGTAGTTGTTGTTAAGCAAAACGCTGTATTGCCACAACCTGAAAGATTAACCGTCCAAGAATATCTGACTAATGCTGAAAAATATGAATCTCATTTAATCTGTTTTGTCGGAGTTTCAAAAACAAGCGGTACATGGCCAACGACATCTTCAAATAAATCAGTTTATGTGAAAGATGCTAACAGCGCTGATACGCTTCAACTCTATATCGATTCGGATACCAAATTATATCAGATGACAGAACCTACCTGGCCAGTTGATGTTATTGGCATTGGTTCTCAGTTCGCTTCTTCCGGTGTAGGCGGATATCAAGTACTGCCAAGATACACAACTGATTTTCTACCAGCCGGTACTTTGCCTGTAGAACTTTCTTCATTTACTGCTGCTGTTAACCAGAAGTCTGTTACATTAACCTGGCAGACTGCAACTGAGACTAACAATTCGGGCTTTGATGTTGAGAGAAGCTCTGATGGTGTTAGCTATTCCAAGATTGCTTTTGTTAAAGGCAACGGAAATTCAACCACAGGAAATGCTTATTCATTTATTGATGAAAACCTGAAACCAGGCAGTTACTCTTACCGTTTGAAACAGATTGATTACAGCGGTAAGTTTGAATATAGCAATGTTGTTGAAGCTCAAGTAATTTCAGCACCGACTACTTTTAATCTTTCTCAGAATTATCCCAATCCTTTCAACCCAGCTACTGTAATAAAGTTTTCAGTAGATAAAACCGGATTGACTACTCTGAAAGTTTACAACGTACTCGGGCAAGAAGTTTCAACCTTGTTTAATGGTATCGCAACCAACGGACAAGCTTATTCGATAAACTTTGATGCATCGAAGCTTTCCTCAGGAGTTTATTTCTATCAGTTACGTCAAGGAAATCAAATTAAGATTCAAAAGATGATGCTGATGAAATAATTTTCGTAGAAAATACTGAAGTTATTTAATGGGCGGGTGCGAAATGCATCCGCCTTTTTATTTTATTAACTTACGTTACGCACAATTAAGGATCTAATTTACTTTGTCATTCCGAACTTGATTCGGAATCTCATTTTTCAGCATTTTTGGGATGCTGAATCAAGTTCAGCATGACATGTGCGTAACGTGAGTTATTAAATTTAAAATGAAGATAAATTTATAAGTGAAGGAAAAATATTCCGGATTATTATCAATTCACAAATATTAATTGTGATATAAAATCACAAGGCTATTATTTACTTATCTTTAGTTGCTTATTTTTCTTTTTAGCTGATATTCGCCGGATTATAGTTGATACCTGCCGGATTTCAGTTGATACTTTCCTGGCTCCAGTTGATACTTTCCTGACTCCAGATGATACTTTGCTGGCTTCAGTTGATGCTTTCCTGACTCCAGTTGATACTTTCCGGAGTCCAGCTGATACTTTCCTGACTCCAGCTGATACTTTCCGGACTCCAGCTGATACTTTCCGGACTCCAGCTGATATTCGCCTGGTTTCAGTTGATATCTGCCGGAGTTTAGCAGAATATTTCCGGTTTGGAACATATCTGCTAAAATCAATTACAGGCTTACAAATGCTTTTTTACATGAAAAAGCAGGGATTTTAATAGTAACTTTTGAATTAAATGGAAAAGAATGTTCTGTAAAATACCTGGATTAAGTCAAATAAATATCAACTTAATAATTTAGATCATTATAACGCAGATTAGTAATATGATCTGTATTCTAATCAATATTAAAAGGATTGCATTTTTATATCACTCTGTTGGAGTTCAAAATTATTTCGTTAAAATTATAAGCAGGTGTGTGTTATCTCCGACCTAAAAAATCTAACTCCTTGAGGGAGTAATGGATTGTAAAAGAAATAATTAAAAGAAGGAGTAATAAAATTAGGTTGACGTATAAGTAAAAGGTTTCGGAATGATTGCATAGATTAAATCCATGCAATCATCCGAACATATAGTCATACTGATTTAGTTTAGTTCGTCGGTAACGCAACCTTCTGAAGCTGATGAAACGCTTTTTATGTATTTATAAAGTATTCCGCTCTTTGCTTTGAAAGGAGGCTGTATCCATTTGCTTTTACGCTCAGCTAGAACTTCATCGGATAAATCTACTGATATTACATTCTTCTCAGCATCGATTGTAATTATGTCTCCGTTTTCTAGTAATGCTAAGTTTCCGCCGACCTGCGCTTCAGGAGTAATGTGCCCGACAACGAAGCCATGAGTTCCTCCGGAAAATCTTCCATCTGTAATAAGCGCAACGCTCTTGCCTAAACCTGCGCCTACAATAGCAGCGGTTACTTCAAGCATCTCACGCATACCGGGTCCGCCTTTCGGTCCTTCATAACGGATAACTACAACATCACCGGCAGCCAATTCTTTTCTTTCGATTGCTTTTAGTGTTTCTTCTTCGGAGTTGTAAACTTTTGCTGGACCGCTAAACTTCAATCCTTCCTTGCCTGTTATTTTTGCAACGGCTCCTTCTTCAGCAAGATTTCCATAAAGAATTTGTAAGTGCCCTGTTTTCTTAATAGGATTATTCAATGGGAAAATTATCTTCTGTCCTTCCTTTAAGTCTGGAAGGTTTTCAATATTTTCTCCCAAAGTTTTTCCTGTTACCGTAATACAATTTCCGTCGAGCATTCCTTCCTTCAATAAAAGTTTTTGAACAGCCGGAACGCCTCCGATTTCATATAAATCTTCTATAACAAATTTGCCGCTTGGCTTCAAATCTGCGATGTAAGGTGTGCGGTTAGAGATTTCTTGGAAGTCATTTAAAGTTAAATCGACACCGGTTGCTTTTGCCATTGCAATTAAATGAAGGGCAGCGTTTGTAGAGCCTCCCAAAGCTATTACAACCGTGATTGCATTTTCAAATGCTTTTTTGGTCATAATGTCTCTCGGTTTTAAATCCAACTCCATTAAATTAAGAATTGCTTTGCCTGTCTCGTAGCATTCTTTGGTTTTCATCTCGCTGTTTGCGGGGCAGGAAGAGCTGTTAGGAAGACTCATTCCCAAAGTCTCGATCGCAGAAGCCATCGTGTTTGCGGTGTACATTCCACCGCATGCACCGGCGCCGGGACAAGCATGGTGAAGAACATTTTCAAGATCCTGTTCTGTAAATTCTTTTGAAAGGTATTGCCCGTATGCTTCGAAAGCAGAAACAATGTCGAGCTTCTTTCCCTGAAAATATCCTGCTCTTATTGTTCCGCCGTAAATCATTATAGCTGGTCGGTTCAATCTTGCCATTGCCATTACGGAACCAGGCATGTTTTTATCGCAGCCCGGAATTGCAATGAGTGAATCATACCACTGTGCACTCATTACAGTTTCAATCGAATCAGCAATGATGTCTCTTGATGGTAATGAATATTTCATTCCTTCGGTGCCCATTGCTATACCATCGCTAACGCCGATAGTATGAAAAATTAATCCGATTAAACCGGCATCTGTTACGCCTTTCTTTACAAGCTTTGCTAAGTCATTCAGATGCATATTGCAAGTGTTGCCTTCCCAGCCCATACTTGCAATGCCAACTTGTGCTTTCTTGAAATCATCATTAGTCAATCCAATACCGTGCAGCATTGCTTGTGAACCCACTTGAGAACGAGTTTGAGTTAATCTTTTACTGTATTTGTTTAATCCTTCTTTCATAATTAACCTCTAAAAATAAAATTTTCTATGAAATCAATTTCATAAATTTAAAATTTCCGCCTTAGCGGATTACCTTTTTGCTGATACTAATCTTTTTTGAGATTAAGTTTAAGTGAAAGCTTACCTCTACTTGCTGGTTAACAAGTGCGGCAGGCAGGTTCAAAATAGTTGAAAGCTTAAATTGTAATAGCTTTTTTGCAGTTCAAATGTACGAAATAAAAAAAAGTATTAACAGTGGTCATCAAAAATTTATCTGCAAGAAAAAAATCTGTAAGCAGGAAGTTTTGCGCAAAGCACCAACATTATTTAAGAGAACTACAGAACGGACATAGAATCTATTTTAATTTATAAAATTTCGGCGTTGACGCTTATATAATTCCTGTCCTTATTCCCAACGGCATTTCCTATGGTGTCTGAACCTCTTTCACTTTATAATCAGAAAGCATTTTATATTTTTCTGGACAAAAATAAGTTTTACTTTATCGGGTTTTCAAAAAAATATTTTATAATTTAAACTTAAGTTTTTGGAAATATCTTAAGATTAGAGTGAAATTATTAACTCACGTTATGCACATGTCATGCTGAACTTGATTCGGCATCCCAAAAATGCTGAAAAATGAGATTCCGAATCAAGTTCGGAATGACAAAGTAAATTAGATCCTTAATTGTGCGTAACGTAAGTTATTAACTAATCGATGTCGGTTCTAAATTTGATAAATAGAGAGCAGGTAATAAAGACTTTTAAAAATGAAATATTCTATGTTGAAAGAAAAAATTAAAAAGCATATCCCTCATTGGGTGTTATTTAATTTTGAAAAGCTGAGAATTAAACAAAGGAACTCTCAGAAAAAACAAGAAAAGATTTATAATAAATGGATTCGTCAAGGAAAGCCTGTTCCTCCTCCTCACATCGTCAAACAAAAAGTAATAGAGGAGTTTAAGAAAAAATTTGACATAAAAACTTTGATTGAAACAGGTACATTTCTCGGTGATATGGTCTATTCTCAAAAAAGTAATTTTCAAAAAATAATATCAATAGAATTAGATTGCACTTTTGCCGGAGATGCAAGTAATAAATTCAAGAAATATGAAAACACACTACTGTCCGGTTATTAGTTGAATAAATTCAATTGGTTAGCAGAATACTGTATTTTAGTTTTGTAATCGAGCACATTCATAAGCTCTAAAATCGGGCTTTTTTCAAAAATATGCACACTTAAAA
>JAKAGV010000018.1 GCA_021815405.1 Bacteroidota bacterium | reverse complement strand
ATTCTTCGACCAGAGCTGAATTTAACAGTTTTTTATTTCAAATCGATTATGACTATTTTTTCTTATAATTATCTATATTTTATAACCTTACCGGTTTTCAATATATTCTAAACCGGACAGTAGTGATAAATTTATTATCTTGAAAAATCGGTAAAATAAAATGAATCACCGGCAACAACATGGGCTCTTGAAATCTTATCATCAGCAGTAAAAAAGAAATTTGCTTTATATCTTCCATCGGATTCCCGCAGGTTTCCGTACTTGTCAACCCAGTCATCAAATTGATTTTTATTACCCGCAATTTTTAGTGAAACATAATAAACATAATTTCCATTGTTGTCTTTATAAGGACCGGAAACAGAGATAGGTCCGGTATGAGAAATCTTTAATTGATCGGGACGCTGATAAATTACTGTTACATTAAAAACGGTAACATTTTGAAGATCCTGAACATAGATATCCGAACCGCTCATTTTAGTTGTAACCTTATCAATCTTTATTTCCGGCGGTTTCATGGGTAATACTTTCATCGTCTGTTCTTGAGTACCATACTTTGCAACAACTTCAGTTTGTTCCATCAAATTAAATTTCTTTTCTTGTCCGGGCGGAATTACGACAATAGGATTATGCATATTACGAGGATCATAAATAGCAGTTGGTACACTTCCGCTGTTTTTTGCGATATTCCAAGTATATTGCAAAAAAGTTTGGGTGAGTGAAATAGGTGATTGCATGATAATTTGCTCTTTGGGTTTAACAGGTTCTTGAACCGGAGTCTGTTTTATGGGCGGCGGTGTTTCATTAATCTTCTCTGTAAGTGAAGCCATTTTCAAATTCATACTGGCAATTTTTTCTTTTAGTTGAACGTTTTCTTCGGCAACCTTTGGATTTACCTTTATCTCGAATTTCATCCCATTTGCATTCAGTGAATCGATAAGTGTAACTAGTGAGTCCCTTACGCTCTTATCTACCACTTTGTTTTTGGAAATTACTTTATCAAGGTCTAAGTCGGCACCTTTTAATGCAAGTACCGTAACAACGAAGATGTAAAGTACTTGGTATATTACGAATTTACTATCTTTGTTCTTTTTAACCATCGAAAACTCTACTTCTTAACAATTGACTCAAGATATTTTAAGCCGGTAACTGTTCGTTCATCGCTCAGCGATGCCGAAGCTTTTGAAATTGATTCAGCAATTGTTTTGAGCTGTATTATCTTTTCATTGCTGATTGTTTCAGACAAATTGAATTTTCCTAAAAGGATATTGAGAGACGAGAAATTTTTACCTAATGAATTGCTTAAGTTTAATGTCTGCTCTAGAGCTGAGTTCAAATTTTCAATCATACTTATATTATCAATAGTTATAGCGGGAGAAGCGTTGCTATCCGGGTGATTTATTTTATTAAAGAGATTCTTCGAGTTTTCAATTTGAATTCTTGAGAAATATTTTTCCTTTATATCCTTAACATGATTAACAACGTTTTGGAACTCTACTCCAAGCTGGTCCAAGACAGGTTCGAATAGTTTGCCTATTGCAAGGATGATCAAAGCTTTTATTTCAAATGGAACAGATAGTCCTAAGAATACTGTTTCACCAAGCCGGATGCTTATTAACAAAATAGCGGCGCCAATAAGAGGCAATGCTGTAGAAATACTGTCTATTATAGTTGTGTATGAAGTAATTATCCGGTCAATTGTTTCCGTAGCCGGTGTTCGCTGGACTTCAACTTTAAGATTATCGTAAGCCAACTTTGCCACGAAGATGAAAAACAAGAAAATAAGAATTGGAAGCCACCAAAAGCTGAACGGAGTATAGTTAGTTGCTGCGGGCTGCCAAGATGGAAACATCGCTTTGGCAATGTTTATGGTGATATTTCCAAGTATTGGAACAGTTGAAATATCCAGAAAAAAGGAAATAAACAAAGCCAAAGCAGAAATTATTGCTGGCTTAATGATTAAAGATAATTTAATTTCTTTTAGAGCTTTTTTTGTAAACTCCTCAATCTCACTTTCCAAGCCGTTCTTGGAAAAAATGTCCAACAGTGATAGCGGTTTACTGTTGTCTGAAACTTTATTCTTTTCTAAAATTATTTCTTTCTCTACATCATGCATAGCAAAATCCTCTAAGGTTATTATAATTACCTAATCCAGCCGTGAAAAGTTTACTTTTGAAGCCAACATTTATGCCACAGAAAAAATCATAAAAAAATTATATGACTTTGTAAATGGTCAATAATGACAAGAAAAAAGAATTATTAAGTGCGGAATGAAGTTAGGTATGATTAGCTAGAAAAATTTTTAACTCTAACTAACATTTATTAAAAAATTTTCGATTAATCATCAGGTAATATTTACCTTACCAAAATTTATAGAAGTAAAAATTTCCTGAGAATAAAAAGTTAGAAAGGCAATTTAGGTAGTTACATAAAAAAGTGCCGGATACTTTTTCCAACTCATAAAGTATCCGGCAAGGTTTCCTTTTAATTTCTATCTATTAAAGCCTCTCATATGTTTGAACATTTGAAAATGCTTTCTTTGTCCAAACATCATTCCCATTTCATTGCGGGCAATTTTACGTTGATCGGGTGTTAGAATTTCATAAACATCCATCATGTGATTTGCAACTGCAAGCGAGATGGCGTCTCTATTTTTGTTGATTTTTTCAACTGCTGCAGTAACATCTGCTCTGCTTAAATTATCATTTAATCTTAAAGCTTTTAGATCGAGTTTGCTTTTTTGTAAATCTGCTCTCAAATCAATCATTTGTTTTTGAAAGCTGATTCTCAAATCAGCAATCTTTTCTTTCTGCTGATCGGTTAAATTCAGCTTTTTCATTAGATCCATCTTCTGAAACATCATGTTGTTTGAGCGCGGTTTCCCTCCCATTCTCATATTCTGGGCATTTGTAAATGCTGCAAAAAACAACATTAGTGATAATCCAATAGCAAAAGATAAAATAGTTCGTTTCATTTTAGTCTCCATCGTAATTAGTTGTTAGTTTTGAAGTTTTGACATCCATATAGTAAGTTTGGTTTAATTAAAAATAATTAAACCGAGATGCCGCATAATATGTCAAATTATGCAAAGATTTATAGAAGATGACTGAAGAAGCGAGCGATTTTGATTTAGTACATAAATTTGTAGGCGGAGATGAAACTTCTTTTAATAAGATCGTTCTTAGATATCAACAAAAGATTTACTGGCATGCTAGAAGGATGACTGGTAATCACCTGGACGCTGATGAAATTGTTCAGGAAGTATTAATGGTATTATATGAAAAGCTAAAAGATTTCAAATTCCAGTCTTCGCTTTATACCTGGATTTACAGAATAACAGCAACGCGAAGTATCAACTATCTTAGAAGAAGAAATCTTAGGCAGATATTTTCTTTTGAAGAAAAAGGCGGCAGGCTGATAAAGAGTAAAGAAGATATAGTTTCAAATATTGAATCAAAGGAAAAACTTGAGAAACTAGAATCTGTATTAAAAAAAATTCCTCCCAAACAAAGGGAAGTATTTTTATTGAGAAATTTTGAAGAATTAAGTTATGAAGAAATTTCCGAAATAACCGGAAAGAGCGTGGGAGGTTTGAAAGCAAATTATTTCCACGCATTAAAAAAAATTATGGAGCTAATGAAAGAAGATGAAATCTGAGGATAGAATCATACTTTATCTGGACAACCAGATGAATGAAGCAGAAAGAGCTTCGTTCGAAAAAGAACTTGAAAGCTCTCCGCAATTGAAAACGGAACTTGAAAATTACAGGAAGTTCCTTAATAAAATTGATGATGCGAAAGACATTGTCGCTGATGAGGAATATTTTGTAGAAATGATTCCAAAATTTCACGGCAGACTTCAGCTGAAACAGAGGATTAAATTTATGCCGAAACTGGCTTTTGGTATGACTACAGTTGCCGCGGTTCTGGTTATACTATTTTTTGCTCTAAATAAAGGAACAAATAAAACTGTTGTTCAAAACAAAGCGGCTGTTCAGACAACAAATTATCCAGGTTCATCGGATTTAAATATTCTATCCGATCAGTATAATTTAGGCGCACTAACTCCGGCTGAGATTGCCTATTCAAATTCTGTTCTGGACTCGCTTCTTTATAAAGAACTAAATCTTTCTCCGCAGAATCTCAGCGACTATACATTTGGTAATACTCAGGATTTAAACAGTATCGTTCAAGGATTAAATCAAAAAGAAGCTGACGAAATTTATAACCAGCTTTTACATAAGAAAATTTTCTAAAGTGATTAAGATGAAAAAAATAGTTTTTCTTTTTCTTTTTTCAGTTCTTTTTACTGTTGGGATGAAAGCCCAGGTAATGCTTTTCCATGGTCCAGGACAAGGACCACTCAAGAAAATTGAAGAGCTTGAGAGGGTTAAGTTAATTGAAGCACTTAACATGGACGAACAAACAACATTGAAATTTTTTGCCAGGAGAAATGAATATAGGCAGAAGCAAGTATCTTTGTTCCAAAAATCAAATGAATTGCTCAATAATCTTGATAAGGAAATAAATAACGGAAAATCGGACAACTCTGAAATTAAGAAGTTTATCAAAGAGTATTTGGAAATAGAAAAAAAGATTTCCAGCAATAAAGAAGATTTTATAAAATCTCTCAAAGATATATTAACAACCGAACAAATCGGAAAATATATTGTATTCGAAAGGAAATTTAGGGATGAAATAAGAGAGGTAATTTTCAGGGAAAGAAGAAAAGGTAAATGGTAAAAAAACATTAACCTTTTTGAAAATATTGTAAAAAGAGGGTTGCTTTTTTAACCTAACCAAATTATTTTTTCGGTATGAATACTGCGGAAGTGGTGAAATTGGTATACACGCTACTTTGAGGGGGTAGTGCCTTAATTGGCGTACGGGTTCAAGTCCCGTCTTCCGCACAAAAAATCTATTGCCTGTAAAATTCTAACCTAACATCCCAAATAGAATTTGAACATTGAGATAACTTTTGCGCAATTTAAGTCTCAAATGTTCAATTTTCCTAATAAGTTCAATATCTTGTAAAAAATTTTAAAAGAATAATATTAAGTTAAGTGTTGTAGCGTTTATGCTGCCTTCGCCGCTATCCTTTCCAACTAAATTCATAAAGTTATATTTTAAGCTTACATCAAGATCTATTGCGGGAAGTGCAGTTACCACAGCACCAACGCCAATAGCTGCACCGTATCTATTATATCCGATAAAAGAGAATGTCCCTCCAGCTCCTGAAACCTGGATATTCCCGAAATGGTTATAAACGATATCAACTAATGCGTATGGTTTTACCAGCGGCAAAGGAATAATATTATACTGACCTTCAACTCCTAGAGAGAAAATATTTTGTTCGGTACTAATGTTGCCAGCATTTGTTGAGCCGCTTCCCTTCAAATAATGATAATCAATAAACACGCCCGGAGTTATTGGAATTAACGGAATATCAATTTTAGCCATTACAGTAAAATGATAGTTTGTTGTAAATCCCAATCCACCATCGGAAATACTTTTAGTAAGCGAATCAGGACTGCTTAACGCAGTCAAACCTCCGCCGATACCGAATTTAATTAATTGCGCATTAGTGGAAAAACTTGAAAGTAAAATCAATAATAAGGTAAGTAGAGACAGAGTAAAATTTTTCATTGCAGCTCCCTAAACAACTTTGATTTTAATATAATTTATAACAGAACAGTTATAAGATAAGTCTTAACCAATTAAGATAAAAGATTATTCAAATAATTTTACGAAATTTGTATTTGTGTTTAAGAACTTCTCAAGCATAATGATTAAACTAAAAGAATAGAAAATTTGAAACTTCAAAATTTAATTATTGGATTTGCCGCAGCGCTAGTGATTTCAGTACTTTCTCGAAAATTTAAATTTCTAAAATTATCGGGAAGCATTGCCCAATTTTTTTTAGCAGGATTAATATTTGGATTAGGCGGAATTAAATGGACAGTCCCGATTTTAACTTTTTTTCTCACTTCAAGCATACTCTCTAAACTGAGGATTAGAAAGAATAAATCCGTTGATAATTTTTTTGAAAAATCTGATGAAAGAGATTATCTACAGGTGTTTGCAAACGGAGGATTGGGAGGAATATTGGTAATCATTTCTCAATTTTATAGACCGGAACTTTTGTTTGCTGTTTACGTCTCATCATTATCAGCAGTTTGTTCTGATACTTGGGCAACAGAGATTGGAACTTTGAAACAACAAATGCCTGTAAATATTCTATCATTTAAAAGAGTTGAACAGGGTACATCCGGCGGAATTTCCGTGATGGGAACTTTTAGCGCATTAATGGGCGCTTTCATAATTCCATTATCATCGTTAAGTTGGATTAGTACAAATTTATTTTATTTTATTCTTTGTGTTACTTCTGCAGGATTTTTGGGAAGTCTGCTGGACAGCATCCTGGGAGCGTCAGTTCAGGCACAATATAAGTGTAATAAATGTAATAAAATTACTGAGAAGAAATCTCATTGTGGTAAAGAGACATCGTTAAGTAGAGGATTTTCATGGATAAACAACGACGCCGTAAATTTTGCCGCTTCCTTATCAGGATGCTTTTTCTTTATTCTGTTTAATGTTTGGCTAAAGGTGTAAATGAAAAAAGTAGTTATTTTATTATCGATTTTATTAAGCATTTCTTGTTTGCAGGCTCAAACAGCTGCTCAAAAATATAATGCGGCTATGAAGGCATATCAATCTCATGAATATGCCCAGGCGAATAATCTTTTCAACGATTTTTTCTCTGAGTATCAATTAACTGACGGTTTGTATGCGACTGCGAAATATTACAGCGCAGATGCTTTGTTAAATATTGGAGAATACAACGCCGCCGCTGCGGGATTTGAATTTTTTATAAACCATTTTGCATGGTCACAATTTAGAGATGAAGCTCTTTATAAACTCGGAATAATTTATTTCAGGCAAGATGAGTTCGAGTTGAGCCGAGATAGACTAAGAAAGTTATTGAGTGAATATCCAGGAAGTGATCTTGCTGGCTCAGCGCTTTATTGGATTGGAGAATCATACTCCAAACAGAACAAGCTTCAGGATGCAGTGCGTTTTCTAAAAAGCGCAATTGCAAATCAACAAAATAACAAGTTCATTGATTATTCAATTTATACGCTTGGTTCAGTTTATGAGAAAATGGGGGATTATAAAGATGCAGTTGCTTATTATGATACTCTTCTTTCTTACCACAGCAACAGTCCTCTTTCAACCGCGGCACATATTCGAATAGGAGTTTGTTATTTTAAACTGAAAGAATATAATGCATCGGTAATTGAACTTAATAACCCGGTTCTAAAGGAACTTCCTGATGAAGTTTACGCGAAGAGCCTATATCTTTTAGCAAATTCTTATTATAGAACTAGCGATTATCCTAATGCTGAAAAAGTTTTTCTGGAAATTATTAACAAGTATCCTTCGTCAGAAGAGATCAGAGAATCAAAGTATGGTTTGGCATGGACTTACTTCCAGGAGAAAAAATATAATGATGCTTATCAAGTGTTTAATAATCTTTCTACCGGAAACGATAGCCTTGCAGAAAAATCTTTTTATTGGAAAGCCGAATCTAAAAGATATGCCGGGCAGGGAAATGAAGCCTTCAAAATCTATCAGGATTTTATAAAAAAATATCCAAACAGCAGCATGATTAAAGGCGTTGAATATCAAATTGGAGTGGTTTATTACAATTCTAAAAACTTTAATCTTGCGCTAAAATATCTTAATAGCGCAGTTGAAACTTCTGACAGCTCATTCAAAGCTAAAGCATATACTTTGATGGGTGAAATAGAACTTGATAATAAGAATTTCAACTCTGCTGCCGGTTATTTTAAAAATGCAATGGATGTTCCCGGTATTTCTAATGATCTTGTTTACAGATCTATGCTTGGCTTGGGCATTTCTTATTACTATTTGCATGAATACGCTATTGCTGAAAAATATCTTTCTGATTTATATTCCAAAGATGCGGAGTTTGAAAAAGATAAAGTTAATTTTTATCTGGCAGAATGTTACTACTCTGCCGGAGATTATAGCAAAGCAATTGCAAGATATAATCAGGTAAGTGGTGATGATGAAGAAATAGGAAGCATGGCATTATACGGCAAAGCTTATTCCTATTTTGAAATGAGAAAATATGAAGAAGCAGCTAACGTCTTTTCTGAATTTACCAGACGATATCCTAATAGTTCTAGATTGCTTGATGCAGAGTTAAGACTGGCAGACAGCTATTATGGGAGTAAAAATTTTGCTGCATCAAGTAATGTATATAAAAATATTATCGGGAAGAATAATAGAGTTTTTGATAATCCTTATGATTACTACCAGTATGCACAAGCACTTTATAGGGCAAATGAATTTGATCAAGCTATATCTGAATTCCAGGCAATAGCTCAAAAATTTCCTTCTTCCGAATATGCCGATAAATCTTTGTATGTTATAGGCTGGATACATTTCCAGCAAGGTGATTATAATGCTGCGATGGACAGCTATAGAAACGTCCTTTCCCGATATCCGAATTCTTCAATTGCTTCTCAGATTTATTATTCAATCGGCGACTGCTATTACAACCTAGCTAACTATGATTCTGCCATAGTCAACTATGAATATGTAATGACTCAATATCCTTCATCTCCTCATGTTTACGATGCGGTAAACGGTATTCAGGATGCCTATGTAGTTGAAGGTCATCCTCAGAAAGCGATTAATTTTATTAATCAATATCTTTCTACAAATCCATCATCAAATTTTGCCGATCAGATATCTTACAAAGTTGGCGATATATATTACAGCATGCATGATTATAAAGATGCTTCAACAAGCTATACGCAATTCATTGCGAATTATCCTAAAAGCAAGTTAGTTCCTCAAGCTTATTTTTGGATAGGCAAGTGCAATGAAAATCTTAACCAATTTCCGCAAGCGTTGTTTAATTTTAATATGGTATTTAATTCCTTTCCTGCAAGCGAATCTGCTCCTGCTGCGGTAATTGAAATTGGAAATATATATAACATGCAGAAAAATTATGGCGCCGCATTAAATATTTATGATCAAGCATTGAAGTCACTTCCTGACACCAAAAGATTTCCTGAAATACTTTTTAATAAAGGAATGACGTTGATTACCAGCAATGATTCTGTTGATGCACAAAGTGTTTTTAACCAAGTTATTCAAAGCTACAGCCACACAATATTTTCAGAAAAATCCAAACTGGAACTTGGCATCATCGCTTTACGTTCAGGGCAATATGATACCTCAATTACATATTTCCAGGGATTAGCTCAAAACCGTACAGATGAAATCGGAGCACAAGCTCAATATTATTATGGTGTGGCATTGTTTAATCAAGGAAATTATACCGATGCAATCAACGCCTTCTTACTGGTTCAAACATCATTTCCGGGTTATGATGAATGGGTTACTAAATCCTATTTGAAGCTTGGAGATTGTTATGCTAAAACACAGAATTATGTGCAGGCAAAGCAAATGTATCAGCTGGTTTATAAGAATCATCGCAATGATGACTTCGGTAAAGAGGCAAGAATTAAACTTAGGAAATTGAAATGATTGAAAAAATTATTGTCGGATTAATCTTAATATTTTCTATTTCAACATTTGCACAGGAAAAACAGAGTAAACAACAGTCAAATTCCGGAGTTGAACTGCCGGACTTTGTAATAACCGGTAAAGATGTCGTCTCGTTGCGTCATGCACAGAAAATTCCTCCAAATTTTATCCCGGCAATTTCAAAGGAATTTTTGAACCCGGTGTTTCCTGCCGAGAACTTAAAAATGAAGGAAGTATCAACACCGATTAAAGGCACTAAAACTTTGATGGATTCATTGAATTATCAAACAGGAAATTTAGAAGTCGGATTGGGCTCCTATTATCTTCCAAGTGCGAAGTTGAATTTTTCTGCCCCATTTTCAAATGGCTTATTTGAAGCATTCGGCGATGCAATCAACAGGCGGGCGTACGTTCCGAATAGCGACAGGTATTCAATAAAAGGCGGCGCAAGCCTTTCATTATATGTTCAAGATGATGCCGCCATTTTTCCCGGAAGTCAATATAAATTCAGTGGAGACTACGGTCTGCAAGCGTACAAACTTTACGGTTCAAATAATTCGGGTTATAGAAGAAGTTTGAATACCGGTAATGCCTCTTTCGAAATTAATAATTTAATGAACAAATATTTCTTATTCTCTGCAAAAGTATCTGATAACATGAACTCACTGAAAGGTGAGAACTTTTCGGAGAATATGGTTAATCTCGGTGGATATACACAATTTGGATTATACAATTTTAACTTCAGTGCAGATGTAAATTTTAAAAAACAAACTATCAGCAATGATATCAATTCAAATGGCATGTTCGGATTTATAGCTGTAAGACCAACCATCAATTTGAATATCTCGGATAGGATGAAATTAAATGCAGGTTTTAATTATGCTCATTCAGGAAGTGATAATTTCTTCTCTCCGTACGGAGCGATCGGAGTAGATTTAGGTAACGGACTCTCATTGTATGGTGACTTTTCGCCTCAAGCAGAATTTTACGGCGGAGGACACTTCCTTGCGATCAATCCTTATTTTATGCCGCAGAAGTTTACTAATATCTTCCTAAAAAAGAATATGGCACTTAGTGCTTCAATTAAATATGAATTCTTTACTTATGTAGAAATTGACGGCGGCTTTAAATATTATGCATCTGATAATCTGCCTTTTTTCTTGGATACTGCCAGTGCCGGTATGTTTAATCTAGGAACGACGAGCGCTAAGAGTTTTACTCTATTTGCAAACTTCCTTTTTCATCCCGGACCGAACGGAGTTTTTTATGCTACCGGCGAATTGAACGATACACGTGATACTGCAAATAATTTCGTTCCTTATTATCCACGCGCAAAAGTTACGATGAACTATGGTTACAATTTTAAGAATGGTCTTGATGCTGAAGCAAGCTTGGAGTTTCTTGCCGGAATGTATTCAGATGTTAAGAATAGTAATTCGATTAATCCAATAATAAATCTTGGTTGTACCTTCGGATATATGATTAAACAAGGTTTTTACTTGACTTTGAAAATTTCCAATTTGCTTAATCAAAATAATTATATGTGGAGAGGTTATAAAGAACTACCGCTTGATGTTACAGCAGGACTAAAGTATAACTGGTGATGAACCGGAATTATTTTTAAATTGTGCATTGTGTTTTTGAAAAATATATTTAAATGACGGATTTGATTTTAGTTAATTAATATTTTTAGATGACCAGAGCTGAACTTATAAGAAAAATTGCTAAGTTTAACGGCGTACCCGATTACGAGGCAAAATACTTTTTCGAGACTTTTCTGCAAAAAGCTCTGGGAGTCCTGCAACCCAACCAAGCAGTTAAAGTTAACGATTTTGGTTATTTCCAACAGAGACAGGCTGTAGTTAAAACATCTAATTTAATTGATAAGAAAGTACAACCAAGTGATGTAATTTTATTTTTGCCTAAAGTTGAAGGAGCCGGCTCACTGGTATTTAACATCCCTGCTAATCCGGATGAAAAATATAATTTGATTGACTCGTATTTCAGCTTAAGCATCGGTAAGCCCGTTATTCCGCTTGCGGGAGTTAAAAACAACGAAATATATCTTCAGCCTACAGGCGCCGAACTTAAAAAATTAATTGAATCCAAAGCAGAAAAACTTTTAAATGAATGTGAAATTGTAATACAGAAAATACAGGAAGATGATTTTCTGGTAATTAATAAAACTTCAGATGATCAATTCGATATTGAATTAAGCAGTGGGAAAGCTGATTTCATAAAAGCAAATCAAGAAGAAACTGGCAAAGTTTCCAAGTTTGAACATGTTGCTTGGGATTTCGGTGAAGATCTATCTAAACAAATAGAAGAAGAATCTATACTTGATATAAGCAGCGAAACAACCATGCTTTCACCAACTGAGAATAATGAAGAACCGGAAGAAGTAGGTTGGGATTTCGGTCAATCAGAATGGGAAGCAGATTTAGAAGTACCATTTGAACAATTTCCTGAAGAGAAAGAGGAATTTCATCCAAATATTAATATAGATGAAGAGTTCGGACATGAAGTTGAAAACGAAATAAAAGAAGAAAATAAGGAAGTAGAATCAAATACAGACAATAATGATTTTGAACGCGTGAAATCTATTACTTCGGAATTTGAACCGGAAAAAAGCAATTTCGGACTAACAAAATCTGAATTAAATCTTTCCTGGGATTTTGATAACCTTAATGATACTGAAGAATTAAATGATGAAAAAACAATTATTGAATCCAATACTGATGAAATTAATTTGGAACAGGATTGGAACGCTGATAGGAATGATAACATAAGTTCCGATAAGCAGGAAGAAGTTTTTGATAAAGGCAAGATGACAAACTCCGAATCGGAGATTTCTGCATCAACAAATGAAATAAAGCTTAATAAATTTTTTTACACAAAAAGCAGATCGCCGTTTGTATTTTTTATTGCCATGGTAACCATTTTAACAGTTAGTGCGGTAGTCGTTGTATATTTAACAGGAAATAGCTTCACCAAACTGTCAAAGCAATTTTTCGGAACCAAGGCTCAATTAACAAAACAAATTAAGCCGGAAATTATTGATCGCAACTTTGAAGTACCTGTAACTTATCCTTACTCTAAAAATAATTCTGCCAAAATAACTGGAAATGATATTGATCCTAAGGTTTTTAAAACGAATAATCCATCAGCTAACAATAGATCATCAAACCAGATAAGTAATCTATCTTCATTACTTAATAGCAAAACAAATCAAACTGCTTCAGCTACTTCAAAGCCGCCGATAAATCCAACTCCTTCCCGGAAAGTAAAGCCTAATATTTACCTCTCCGGTGGAAATTATATAGTTCAGATTTCTTCATGGAAATCTAGATCAATTGCAGAATCTGAAGCTCTTAAGTATAGTAAGAAAGGATATAATTCTTTTGTAGAAACTGCAGAAGTTCCCGGAAGAGGAACCTGGTACCGCGTGAAAGTTGGTGACTTCAAAAAATTGTCTGATGCTGAAGGATTTTTAAATAAAAGTATGACAAAATGAACGCTGCAAAAAATTTTTCGTTATCCGTATCTATTGTTTTTCATGCTGCACTTATTGTGATACTACTGTTTGTAAAATTTAGTACGGATTATCCACCTGATAAGTATGTTGAATTATCTTTCGGCAATACTGGTCTGCCGGGCTCTTCAGGTGCGATCGGAAACCAGCTTGATGATGTAGCTCAAGTAGCTAAGAAACAGGAAGAGGACCAGACACAAGCAAAAAGCGAAGAAGTAAAAAAGATGGATTTGCCGAAAGCAGTAAATACACAGACTGAGGATGTTATAAAGACTGCTGAGAAAAAGAAAGAAAAAAAACTTAAGAAAACAGAGGAAGATAAACTCGCTGCTAATTCAGATATAAATGCCGAAGGAAAAGGCAACAGACTAAATGGTAACGGAAGTTTTGGATATGACATAGACTGGGGCGGACAGGGACAAAGAAAAATTTATAATTACATTTTGCCATCCTATCCTGAAGGAGTTCAAAAAGAAATTGATATAAGGCTTAAGTTTTCAATTATGCCGGATGGAACAGTAGGAACAATAGTTCCTTTAATTAAGGCTGACACACGTTTAGAAACTGCAGCAATAAACTCACTGCGCCAATGGAGATTTGAACCGCTCGCCCCAGGGCAAAAACAAATGGAACAGACGGCGGTTATTGTGTTTCCTTATCGTCTCCGATAAAAACATCCTTGTAATACATCTTGTAGAAAAAGAATTCACCAAGAGATAAAAGAGTTAAAGAAAAATCATCGCCGGTAAAAAATATTCCTAATCCCTTTGGGTTCATTAAAAATTGCGAGATCATACTCGTAATTGTCCAGCCTACAGAAAATAAAATAGCAATTAATCCAACATTAAGCAGCCCGGCTGAAAGGGAATCCTCCTGCCATTTTTTTGTATAAATAATTAAAGCAAAAAGGAAATGAGCTGTAAAGATTACGGCAGAAACCATAATAAAAGATTAGTTTTGTACTTTGGTTCGTTTGTTAATAAAAGTCATTCCGAGAATCCCGCCTAAAATTCCGAAAATTGTATTGATTATAAAATTACTGAAAAGAATGCCCGCTGTATAAAATGCGGAGAATCCGTTAATCGTAATATCGTTTGACATTTGTTTAAGCATTGACATTGTTTGATCCAGCATAGCATTAAGCTTGTAATGACGAACTACTGCTTCGGTCTGTGGAAGTGCCTGAACAAAATCGTTTGTATGAGCCAGGTAAGTTAACAATACATCCAAAGAAGTAGCGAACAATGTGGCAAAAATACCCGTTATAAATCCGAACCATATTGCAGATTTAATTCCCACAGGAAGAGATGTTTTATTTATTTTATGATCAAGATAAATAGAAAGTACGCCCGCAAGAGGAACTATCATACAACAAGAAAAAGATTTAATACCGGGAACAATTGTAAGAACTGCTGCACCAAATCCGCAGACTAAAGGAGGTAGATATTTATTTTGGCTCATTTAATAGGAATCATCCATAAAATTATTTTCAATTGCAATCAAAATATAAATAAATACAACGGAACCAAAAAATAGTCCGGTAGTAAAGGCTAACATTTTAGAATAATCGTAAATTTTAAATGTTGTTGCAGCTACGTCGATTAACATCGGCACCATCGAGATGTAAAGAAGTTTAAGTCTCAGCGAGAATCTCTTTATGTAAAACAATGAAGCGATTGACGAAGCAAGAGCTCCTAAATAAATTCCTGTGCACCTTGCACAAACGAATAATTTAGCACCGTTTATGTTAAAAGTTTTTTCATCTAATTGATGGCAGACCATATGAAAAATTTTTTTTAAGAAAGGATAAGTAATTCCGGCTGCTACTGTACCGCTAAAAAGCGAGTTGAAAGAAAAACCGATGCACCAAAGAACCAACGATAAAAAAAGAAATATTCTAATTGCTCTTTTACGAGAAATAAAACCAGCAATAAGATTAAGTAATAATCTCTTATTTTTATTAAACGAAGTATTTCCTTGAACAGCTTCCATAATACTTTTATTGACTTGCTTTTTTAATTAGAAGGAATAAAGACTTCGATATTGTTTCTTGTTAAAACATAAAGCTTATTGTTGAAAATAAGGCTTTCGATAATCGGGTAAGATATGTCCGATGTAATTAACTTTATCTTTGATAACGATAAATCGTGTAAGTTAAGATTTGCCTGGTAAATTGTCGAATCACTATTGACTGTAAGATTATTGAATATTATTCGTAATCCGGAAATTTTATCATTCATTTTAATTATAGAGATTCCGTTACCGTACTGATCGAAAATTACAATTCGATTACCGTCAGCTACATAGATTTCATTATTCTCGGATACAGCAAGTTTTTTTGGATCATTAAGGGAGTATATGCCGGCATCGTAACCTCCAAAATTTAGATTAAAATTTCCGAATAGATCAAATTTTACGATTCGTTTATTCTCGGAATCTAAAACGTAAAGATCGCCTTGAGAAGATACAGAGCATCCTAGTGGATAACCAAAACGCTGTGCAGTTGTGTCACTGTTTCTCGTGTAAAGCTGCCAGATAAAATTCAGATCCTTATCGAACCGCTCAATTCGGTGATTATTTTTATCACAAACATAAACTGAAAGAGGATTTGCATAAACGTCGGCAGGATTATCGAATAAACCCTCATCCCAGCCGTAACCTCCGGCATATTTTAATAAGTTACCCAAGGTATCAAGCTTATAAACTTCATCGGTACCGGAATCTGTTATGTAGAAAAATCCAACCGAAGTAATAGTAAAGGAAGTTGCACTTTTAAATTTTCCGAAAGAGTTTGAGTAAACGAAGGTCTGTGAATAAATTTCTGTCGAATGAAATAGAAAGATTAATGGAAGAAAAACTATAGAGCGGAAGAAAAATCTTGGAAACATCTTATTAAGTCAATTTTATCAATATTAAAATACGAGGTAATAATGTAAATCAAAAGATGAATTTTGATTTGATTTATGTAAGTGATTTGCCTAAAAGCAGCTAATTAGAATATCTTTTTATTTGTGTGGTTCAAAGAAAAGTTATATTTTTGATTCGAAAAATTTGTAAGATATTATTTGCCCTGTGGTGTAATTGGCAACACGTCTGACTCTGGATCAGAAAAGTCTAGGTTCGAGCCCTAGCAGGGCAGCTATAAAAAGCTTGAGAATGAATAATTTTCAAGCTTTTTTGTTTTAACTGTCGAAAGAATCCCGATGATCTTTGTTTTTTGTGTATGGAGTTTGCTTGTACTTTTTCTTACAGGTTTTATGTTTTACCTCTAGACTAATTCTTTTGTTGTGCAGTTGTTGCATTCAAACTGCAAGGTGGTGTGGGTGATTTCAAATTTATCATGCAACAGTTCTTTAATTTGCTTTTGCATAATGCCAGTATCACCAATTAGTATATTATCAGTTTCTACATGAGCTTCAAAATGAATATCGCTATCATTCAATTTCCATAGATGAACATGGTGAATGTTTTTTATGCCAGGTATTAAATTAACTACTTCATTTAAGTATTGAACATCTATTTCTGCGGGAGATGACATCATAATTATTTCAAGAGCTTCTTTGACTATTCCGTAGGCTTCTTTGAGAATATACAATGAAATAATTATTGTCAGAATTGGATCGAGCCAATAAATATGGAAGTAAATAATAAACACAGCTCCTAATATTACTGCTAAACTTGATACAGCATCACTTAACAAGTGAAGATAAGCAGCTTTGAGATTAATGTTTTTATCGGAACCTTTCTTTAGAAGGACAGTGCCAACCACATTTGCAGCAAGTCCTCCGGCTGCTACAATAAGCATTAACGAACCATTAATTGCCGATGGGCTATAAAGCCTATCAAAGGCTTCTTTAATAAGGAAGAAGCTTATGATAATGAGCGCACTGGAGTTTATTATTGCGGCTAAAATCTCGGCACGCTTTAAGCCGAAAGTATATTTTAATGAACGCGGCTTCTTGCTCAACTTCATTGCAATGTAACTTATTATAATTGCTATGCCGTCGCTAAAATTATGAAACGCATCCGATAGCAAAGACAAGCTGCCGGAAAATATACCGCCGATAATTTCAATTATTGTAATAAAAAAATTAAGCAGCATGGTTATTAATAATCTGCCGCCGTTTATTTCTTCTGTATGATGATGATGTTCGTGTGACACTTAATATCCTATATTTCATTTTTGCCAAAGTATTTGAGAACTTTCTAAAGGTACATTTACACCCGAAAAATACGGAATTATTCTTGGAGTGTAATCGTCTGCAGGGCGTTCAGCGGAAGCAGACGCAGTGAAAATGTAAATATTTATTGTGCCGCTTAATTTACCTTTAAATTTCATTTCCTTACAAAAGGAATTAAAGCCGTTTATCTGATCAGCAAATAGTTCAATTTTTACTTTAGAAATATCAAGTTCATCGAGATATACATGAACTTCAAAATTATGCAGATCATTTTCTGTATCGACTTTTAAATTTGTAAATCGGATTGCATGCCATTTATGTTTAATCTCATTTTCCCATTCTATAATGGCAATAGACTTTTTAGCTTCTTTCGAAGATCGCATATTATATTCCCGTGCTGCAGGTAAATAATATTGTTCGGTATAATCTCGTACAGCGCGGTTAGCTGAAAATCTTGGGGTTAAGTGCGCCATACTTTTGCGCATACGTTTAATCCATTTTGTAGGAATTCCATTTTCGTTTCTTGAATAATATTCTGCTGTTACTTCATTTTCGAGTATATCATATAGAGCTTCGGCTTCTTCGGCATCAACATTAGGGGCGTCGCCGTGCTCAAGTCCGTCTCCTAAAGCCCATCCAACTTCAGGTGTGTAGGCTTCTTCCCACCAGCCGTCGAGCTCGGAAATATTTATGCCGCCGTTTACAAGTACTTTCATACCGCTCGTTCCACAGGCTTCCCACGGTCTTCGTGGAGTGTTTAACCAAACATCAACACCTTGAACTAAATGTTCAGTTAAGTGCATATCATAATCGCAAAGGAAAATGACATGATTTCTTGCTTCTGTATTACGGATAAAATTTATCCATTGCTGAATTAGATCTTGCCCGGCTTTGTCGGCTGGATGTGCTTTACCCGCAATTATAAGCTGCACTGGACGTTTAGGATTTGTTAATATTTTTAGTAATCGATCAGGGTTATGCAATAGAAGATTAGGACGTTTATATGTTGCGAATCGACGTGCAAAACCAAGTGTTAGTGTATTTGGATTAAAGAAATTTTCAACAATGGAGTAATTTTCTTTTTGAGAACCAATTGAATTTAATTGCCTAAGCAATCTTTCACGTACAAATTTTATTAATGCTAACTTTGATTCGTTTCGCATTTGCCACAATCGTTCATCTGATATTTCATTAATATTACGTTCATGCATTTCGAAGGTACCGCGCCAACGGTCTTTACCGCATGCTTCAGTCCATAACTTATCTGCAGCTTCAGAATCCCAACTTGACATGTGTACTCCGTTAGTAACATGATTAACCGGAACTTCGCTTTCGGGCCATTTAGGAAATAAAGATGAAAAGATTTGCCTGCTTACTTTTCCATGCAACCTGCTAACACCGTTCACGGCGCCGCTGCCATTAATTGCAAGATAAGCCATATTAAAATTTTCTGACGAATCATGGGGATCTTTTCTTCCAAGAGCAAGTAAATCATTAATGCCAATTCTAAGACTATTAATCGCATATGAGTTTAAATATTGTTCAATTAAATTGGGTGGAAAAACATCGAACCCGGCGGCAACAGCCGTGTGAGTAGTAAAAAGATTTCCGGCTCGCGTTGCAGTAAGCGCAACGTTAAAAGACTGCCCGGTTTTTTCCATAAAACTATGAGCTCTTTCAAGAACAGCAAAAGCTGCATGACCTTCGTTTAGATGACAAACTTCCGGCTGAATTCCGAGCGCTGAGAGTAACTTCCATCCACCAATCCCAAGAATAATTTCCTGCTGAAGGCGCATTTCTTGTCCGCCGCCATATAATTCACTTGTTATGCCGCGGTGAATTGGGAAATTTGCAACATCATTACTATCGAGCAAATACAAAACAACTCTTCCAACTTTTGCCTGCCATACACGAAGCCGAACCGTTCCGCCCGGAAGGTCAATTAATACACGAAGCCATTCACCGTTTGCCTGTCGTAAAGGAGTAATAGGTAATTGCCCCGGATGGTTATATGGGAAAACTGCATGCTGTGAACCCTGCCTATCAATTACCTGGCGGAAATAACCTTGTTGATATAAAAGTCCGATACCAATAACTGGAACTCCCAAATCGCTAGCAGCTTTTAACTGATCACCGGCAACATTACCGAGACCTCCTGCGTATATTGGCAGCGCTTCACTTAACATAAATTCCATACTAAAATATGCAACACCTTTTAGTGGAGCATTTGGATAAGCATTTTGAAACCAGGCTGGTTTTTCGGAAGATATTCTTTTTTCTTTTAGAAGTTTATCAATCTTTTTGTGAAATGTAGAATCTTTTAATAAGCTTTCAATTCTATCTTTGGAGACAGTCTGTAAAATTCCCCATGGATTATGAGTTAACTTCCAAAGTTCAGGATCAATTTGTTTCCAAATTTCGTCTGCGGAATGATTCCAAGAAAAATGTAAATCCAACGCAAGTTCGGCTAAAGATTCAAAACCTTCCACATCGAATGCTAAAAAACTGTTTATGTTGTGTTTGGTTGTTTCAGTTTGTTTTCCCATCATATCTCCAAATTATATTGTGCAAATGTTATTCTAATTTTAAAATAAATAAGAGCGGCTTTTCAGCCGCCCGTTAGAGTGTAGTTATTGTTTCCTTTTTACAAGCCAAACATAATGCTTGCATAAGTGTTCCAGTAGCTAAGGTTATCATTGTTGTACTGGTATTTTGTTGATAGGTCGAGTCCGGTATTTTCGCTTAGAGGAATTGCATAACCGGTTCCAACACTAAAGCCCCATTCAGTTTTTGAATCTGAAAGACTGTTAGGACCTGTCAAATTGAAGAAATGAACTCCGGTTTCAACCATTCCGTACCAGCCTCCTAGAAAGTAGAGCTTTGTACCAACAACCAACGGTACTGCAGAATAAGTATAACCATTGCTTTCACCAAAGCCTAAGTAACCGCTTGTTACTGTACCATCCCAAGGACCGCCGAGATGAAATTCATATTGACCGGTAACGCCCCAGCCGGTAGTAGCTACATTTGAAAAATCACTCATCGGGAAATTAAGCTGAGTGCCGATACTTAAAATGTTTGAACTCTGAAGAGATTGTGCATTTGAAATGCCGGCTATAAATAATACACCAAATACGATTGAAAGTAACTTTTTCATTTTTTTATTCCTTATGTTTTTATGAATTTATTTTTCTCTTTAACATTTTTTCTGTTTATTAAAGAACTATTATTAGCAATTCAACAGATGTGCCAAAAGTCTATCACTTTCTTATCTTATTGATATTAAAATAGTTGAAGAACTTTTTCTACTTAAATAATTTTTGGTGTGAAATGAGATTACGCTTTTTTATAGAATCGATTTGTTCAGACTTAGCTATGATCTAGAAAAATTGATTCACTTGCCAATTAGTTAAAATGCAGTCGCAATCTGCGAATTAGAGTGATAGTTGAAGTAAATAGAATTGATATAAAAAGCTTTCTTTACCCTTAAGTATGATTTGATACTATAAGTATCTTGCCCAAAATTAATCAATTATTGAAGTAAGCTGAAAAATAATTTAAAAAACTAAATACCTATAAGCAAAGGTTTATTTGCATCATTAATTAGTTTTTCTGTTACGCTTCCAATAAAAATATCTTTAATACTTTGAGAATGCGAGCCAAGGACAATTAAATCAGTATCACTGAAATAAGATGACTGTAAAACTTTAATAATTTCAATATGTGTACTATCGGTAATTACATTTGAAGCACCGTATGATAGCAGATATTCCTTTGCCCTTTTTATATTATCTTCAGCCCAAACCGAATTATTTGAAGAAGTAATTATGGTAATATTTAACTCCGAAAAGTTAGCAAGATGAACAAACCTTTGAAGCGCTCGCGATGCCGAAATACTTGAATCATAAGCAACAACTACATTGCGGATTGCCCGATAATAATTTGGTACTGCCAGGATAGATGTAGCGGAACCTGTTAGTATTTTTTTTAGAAAAGCGCTTCCGCTGTTTTTTTTAATCAATCCAAAGTCTGACTTTAACCCGGTAACCACAATATCGTAATAATTAGAAAGACGAGTAATTTGAGCTCCAGGCATTCCTATTTCTTTTTCAAAAGAGTATTTTATACCGTTTTTGATACATCTTTGTTTAATTGAATGAATAAGATATTCTACTGTAGGTTCGACTAAGGAAATAATTTCATCCGATAGATCATTATGCCAATTTACAGTCTCATCGTCATTTAAGGTACCAAGAGATGAATTAACCTTTTCAATATCAATAAATATTCCACCTGTTACTACGGCATTTTGCCTGGAAGCAATAAAACAAGCATAATTTAATGCAGCCATAGAAAAAGGGGAATTTTCGAAAGGCAGAAATATTTTTTTTAGCATTAAGATTCCTCAAGTTTTATAAAATAATTATGCAATTATCAGAATCGCCGAATGGTGTAGTTTCGAAGCGATCTGCTTCATCGTCGTTTAGCCAGGTTTTGCCATCGACAAGATATCTGAACTTATATTCTTTGCCGCCTTCTAATTCAAGTATGACTGAATAAAGACCAGTCTTTTCATTTTTTTCTAATGGGTTTGCATTTACATCCCAATTATTAAATTCGCCAACAACACTTGCTTTTTCAAAGCTTTCATCAAAATAATGCGGTAGAGTAA
The DNA here is from genome assembly GCA_021815405.1 of Bacteroidota bacterium. Taxonomy (GTDB): domain Bacteria; phylum Bacteroidota; class Ignavibacteria; order Ignavibacteriales; family Ignavibacteriaceae; genus FEN-1297. Next base: position 114,762 of record JAKAGV010000018.1, on the reverse strand, counting down.
ATGTTACTTTGCAGATATTAATATCTTTCTGATATTCTTTTATTATTGCCATGATGAACCTCCTAAGGTTTAATTAATTGCTGATACGTTATCTAAATTTTCCAAAATTAAATTGTCAAAAAGATTTTTAATTGAAAGCATGCCTATGAGCTTCCCGTTTTCAGTTACTGGTAGATGCTTTATTCTATATGACTTCATTATTGCGGCGGCTTCAATTGCAGGTATTTCCGAATCAATAATTTCGGGGAATCTCGTCATCATATGCTTAACCGGTCTGTCTAAATAGATTTTATTTCTTAATTCAATAGACTGTGGGTCAAATAAGTATTCTCCATGATTGCGGATTTCATTATAGTCGGGGAATAAAAGCCTGAACAAATCCGAATAAGTAAACATTCCAATTACTTCATTATGTTCATTCACTATTATTATCGAAGTAAGATTGTATTCATAAAATAATTTTATCACTTCTCTTAAAGAAGTATCCGGGTAAACCGTAAAAGTATTTTTGTCAAGAATGTCTTTCACTTTCATTTTTACCTTCTAATTATTTCTAAAGTAATATTAAATAATTAAACCACTGATTTTAGAATACACTTACGTTTATATACTTCTTCGGATTCTGTTTAATATCGGAAACCAGAGAGTCAATTGAAGCAATTGAATGATTCAAGTTATGATATAGAGAATCGTTATTCACAATTCCACCAAGACTTCCTTTGCCTTCGTTTATGCTTGTAAGCAGTGAATTAAGCTGCTCAACTGCTGTTGAAGATTTATTTAAAAATTTAGAAAGCTCAATTGAATTATTATTGAGCGATAGAAATAACGAATCGACATTGCCTTTGTTCTTAGCAGTAATCTCGTTTACGTTTGTTAAAATATTGTTAAGGTTTCCATCAACTTCAGCCTTCAACTGTAATATTGTGCCGTTCAAATTATTTAATGTAAGCTCTACTTTATTTTTTACATCCTTACCGGTTAGAGCATCTAAGTTTGTAAGAACTTTTTCTATTTTAGGACTTAAATCTTTTATTGATTCGATTGCTTGATTAACGCCGTAAGCAGCGCTTCCTAAAACAGTGTCTTGAGGTTGAAAATATTTATCTGAAGTGCCCGGAGTTATTTGAATTGCCTTGCCGCTTATTAAACTGAAATCGCTAATCTCAAATTTTGAGTCAATTGGGATTCTATTGAGTTCATCAATTTTCAAGTTTAACATAACTCCGTTTTTAATAATCGAGCTTTCAAGCACGTTGCCTATCTTTACACCTCTGAAATAAATCTCATCGCCTTTTTGAATTCCATCCGCATTTTGTACAATTAAATTCAACTGCATTCCTTTGGCAAAAAAGTCGGACTTGCCAAGCCAGAGTGTAGCGGCTACAAGCAGAACAATGGCGGCGGAAATTGTAATACCAATTATAAATTCATTTTTTCTAGTGTCCATTATAAATCACCTTACCGCTAATAAAATTGTTAAATATTTCGTTATCTTGATTTCGTAATTCATCCGCCGAACAAGTTAAAATTATTTTCCCTTCAAACAGCATTGAAATCCGGTTGGAAATTTTTTTTGCTCCGGCAATATCATGTGTAATAATAATAGAAGTAATCCCAAGCTCTTCATTTAATTTTTTAATCAAAGTGTTGATAACTGTAGCAAGTACTGGATCCAGCCCGGTAGTTGGTTCATCATAAAGTAAATATTTTGGCTGTGTGGCTATTGCTCTGGCAATTGAAGCTCTTTTAAGCATACCCCCGCTTAGTTCATCCGGATAAACATTATCAATATCTGCAAGCTCAACCATGTGCAAACTTTCTTTAATTCTGCGTTTCCTTTCTGCTTCATCCAACCTTCTTTCGATTTGCAGCGCAAGATCTATGTTGCCGCCGACAGTAAGCGAATCCCACAGCGCGCCATTCTGAAAAACATAACTAAATTTCGGACGGATTATTTTATTGAACTGCTTTTCGGAAAAACCGGTAACATCAATATTGTCAATAATAATTGTTCCAGCATCTGGTTCAATTAAATTTATAATTGATTTAATAAGCACAGACTTTCCAACGCCGCTTTTTCCGATAACGGATAATATCTCACCGTCATTTATAGTTAAGTCGACACCTTTGAGTACATCGAGTTTGTCAAATGATTTATATAGCTGCTTAATTTCTATCATATATAAAACATAATTAACGATACTAAATAACTTAAAATAAAAACCATGATAGATGCCAAGACCACCGCTTGAGTTGTAGCTTTCCCGACGCCCTTTGCGCCGCGCTGGGAATTCAATCCATAGTATGCTCCGGAAATGACAATAGCAATTCCAAATGTGAATGCTTTGATAAGGCTGATAATTATATCTTTAAAGTTGTATGAAAAGCGAAGACCTTTTACAAAAGAATTCCATGAAAGACTGATCGTCATGTGACATGAATAATAACCGAAATAAACGGAAATAAAATTTGAAAATATAAGTAAGGTTGGAACCGCAAACATTGCCGCAATTAAACGCGGAGTAACTAAGTATTCTACCGGGTCGATTGCAAAGCTGCGCAGCGCATCAATTTGCTCTGTAACTTTCATTGTGCCAAGTTCAGATGCAATACCAGCAGAAATTCTTCCAGACAAAACTAAACCAAGTGTGAGTGGTCCGATGTCAATTAAAATTGTCCGCAGTATTAATCCGCCAGCCATCCAATGCGGTGTAAAGCCAGTCATCTGAAATCCAACTTCAACACCGATTGCAAGTCCGACAAATATTGAAATTACAATAACCAACATTAGAGATCTTCTGCCGATGTAAATGAACTGTTCTACAATTTGCGTAATATACTTTGGAGCTTTTACAATTGATGAAAGCGCCTGAGATATTAAGATAGTTATGGCACCGATTTTAGTAAAAGCCGAAATTGTGTAAGCGCCGATATTTTCAAAAAATTTTTTCATTTCATCTAAGCGTGGCTAAAAACTATTTTTAATGCTTTAAGAATTTCAAAAATTCTTTTTAAGTCCGGTCTGCCGTAGTGATTCTTATTAAATATTTCATGGAAGATTCGTTTTGGTTGCCGGTAAAAATTGATGTATGCCTTCATAAGCATTTTCTCTAAAACTTCGGGCTCCATGTTATCTGTCATAAAAACAGAATGCATTGCATCGTACTTATCCCAATCTTTGGTAAAAATTTTATTCTCTACATCATGCCATAAACCGGTTCCGGGGTACGGTGTTAATATTGAAAACTGGGCAATACCGGGATTTATAAATTTCGCAAACTCAATTGTGCGTTTAATATCTTCTTCCGTTTCCGAAGGCTCACCAAGAAGAAACGCACCCCATGTTTCAATATCATTTTGTTTTAAAAGCTCAACAGCTTTAACAGAATAATCTAAAGAAATCTTGCCGCCTTTTTTATACGCCTTTAGAATTCGTTCATTAGGACTTTCTATTCCGAGAAACATTTGACGCACTCCGGCTCTGCCCATTACTTCAGCCGTCTCCGGCTTTTTTACAAGATGATCTGAGCGTCCCATAACCCAGCGTACAACGGGTAAATTTCTTTTTATTAATTCTTCAAACAATTCAATTAATCTTTCATCGTTAAAGTTGATTATGTCGTCAACAATTAAAATTCGCTCTGCGTTATATTTGGTTATAATTTCTTCAATCTCTCTTACTGTATTTTCAATAGAGCGGGCGCGGAATTTTCTTCCAGCTAATAAATGCACATCGCAGAAATTGCAGCCGTAAGGGCAGCCGCGCGTGGTTATTAAAGGATATTCAATAACTCCGGTATTAACTGATTTACTATTCTTACTATACCGCCAGTTTGCTTCTCTAATAGGGAAGGGAACGTTATCAAGATTCTGAATGAAAGGTCTGTCGGGGTTGTTCACAACTGTTCCGGATTCTTTATCAATGTAGGATAAGCCTAAAACATTTCGCGGACTAAAATTCTTTCCGGACTTTATTCCAGCTAACAATTCAACGGCAGTTACTTCGCCTTCGGCACGGACTGCATAATCTACGTATCCGCTGCGAAGAGTTTCTTCCGGGCTGCTTGTAGGATGCGGTCCGCCCATAATAACAATTTTGCCTTCTTCTTTAGCTGCTTTAGCAACGCGAAGTCCCGCTTTGAATTGAACTGTGTTGCAAGAAATGCCAACCACATCTGCGCCAGTAAAATCCGGAACGGAATCTGAATTTTCCAGAAGTTCTATTTGAACGTTGTGTCCTGCATGTCTCAAAGCAGCGCCGATATAAGAAACTCCAAGCGGCTGAATTTTAACGCCGGAGTACTCAAAGATAGCGCCTCTATACGGAGAGACCAATAAAACATTCATTGAATTTCCTAATATTGAATAACTTTTTTCATTGAAGATTTGGAATTAAATTTTAAGAAAATTATTAGCGCATATAGACTTGTATAGAAAGGCATCGCCGTCCATACACCAATCAAACCAAAATTAAAAACCACACCCAGAAGGTAAGCTAAAGGAACAAATACAAACCAATTTATTGTAACATCGGTAAGCATAACAAAAAAAGATTCGCCGGCTGCAAGAAGTCCGTTGGCGAGTACAAAACCTATTCCGAAAAAGATTTGAGCAAAGCCAGCGATTCGTAATACCGGTACAGCAATATTAATTATTCCAGTGTTTGTAGTTAGGATTGAAACGACAGTTCCCGGGAATAGCACAAAAATAACTCCGAGTAAAAAAGTGTAAGTAGTAGAAATTTTGCTCGTCTCAAATCCCCAGCTCTTAGCAGCTTTTATGTTATTATCACCTAATTGATTTCCAACCAAAGTTTGAGCCGCAACTCCAAAACCCATTGAAGGCATAAAAGATAAGAACATTGCGGAAAGGACTACCTGACTGGCGGCTTGCTGCGCTGTGCCCATTAAACCGATTATGGAAATGAATAACAAAAGTCCGGTTAAAGTAAAAATACTTTGAAATGAAATAGGTAAAGAAAGTTTTAATATAGTTTTTATTATGCCGAAACCCGATTTTGGCGATGGCAGATTAAAACGATAATTTTTGAACAATGAATATTTAACCCGGTAACTTTTCATCATGCTTACAACCACATAGACTGAGGTTTCAAGCGCAGTAGCAATGGCTGAACCGAGACCAGCGCCTGCTAATCCCATTCCTTTCAAACCAAATGCTCCGAATACAAGTGTGTAATCGAGAAAGATGTTTGCTAAGTTTGCGAACACTCCGGCAATCATAAATATTTTTGTTTTGCCTATTCCGAAATAGAAACCACGGTAAGAAACTGATGCAAGAAAAAAGGGAAGTCCCATAAATCGATAAAACAAATAGCTGCCCGCATAACTTCCAACTGTTTTATCTGCAGCAAAAATATTAGCTATATTTGAAGAGAAATAAACAACGGTAACAGAAACGATTATACCGATTGTAATCGCCATAAAAATGGAAGAGTTTAATACGCTGCCGCATTCTTCATAATTTTTACTTCCATAATTTCTTGAGACTAATACCTGTGTGCCATTTGATAAACTTGAGAAAAAACTTATTACCGCCCATGTGGCATAAAAAGCGATCCCAAGCGCGGCAAGCGCAAACTTCGCATCCGGCAGCCTTCCGATTATTGCTGTGTCTACCAAAGAAAGCACTGTTTGTACAGATAAACCGGCAATGACCGGCAGAGCCAATTGTAAAATTACTTTTTTATTTTCTCCTACTCTAAGTGTCATAATCGTATTTTCATTTTCTTACTAATTTTTCTTTCGCTGATTGTCATTGCTATCGAGCCTGCCTGTCTGCAGATAGGTCTTCGAACGAAGCAATCTTACTCATTGTAAGTGATTGCTTTGAGGCGGTGGAATTTATTCTGGTTATTTCGGAACACCTCACAACAACAATATGTGTAAAACGATTTATCATTTTATTTTTACCGGAACTGGAATTGTTTTTTCTTCATCAGAAATAATTTGGGGTTCTATATATATTCCTTTATTAGCAGCATTGCGTATTACTTTTGAATTTCTTCGCATCTCGTTACGGAATTGCATGAATAAAATGATAGGTGCAAAAATTGAATCAAACATTTTGAATTTACCTTTCGGCATTCCTTCTTTAAAGTACGGCTTCGGTCTATGGGAAAATCTTGAAAAGCTGACATAAAATTTTCTGTAGCTTTTAATAATTAGCTTTTGGGCTTCAAGCGGCGAAATATTATTAAGCTTTATTGTGGGATGCAGCGCATCAAACAGCCGCCAATCTTTGTGTAAAAATTTATTTTCTTTTTTCATGTCATCGTAAAGCTGCGTTCCGGGGAAGGGGACAAGCAAAGAAAATTGAGCAAGCTGCGGATTCATTTTCTTTGCAAAGTTTACCGTTTTCATTACCATTTCTTTCGTCTCATTCATATCGCCGATAATAAAACTGCCATGAATTCCAATGCCGTACTTTCTTAAAATATTAATTGCTTCTATTTGCTGATTGTTTTCAATGCCTTTACCGTAATTATCCAATACGCTTGCATTTACGCTTTCCAATCCGAGAAAAACTCTATACGCGCCAACCTCTGCCATCCTTTTTACCATAGCTTCGTTTTTTGCAATCGTATCAACGCGGGCAAAGCACCACCAGATAATATCGGTCATATTCCGTTTTTCTAATTCATCGGCAAACTCAAATATTCTTTTTTTACTTAGAGTAAAGTTGTCGTCAAGAAATTCAAACGCTCTATAACCGTATTGGTTACGCAGCATCTCCATTTCATCGACAATATTTTTTGCGCTTCTTGCACGCCATTTTATACCGCCGAATTTTGATGAAGCGCAGAAATAACAATTATAAGGGCAGCCTCTGCTTGTAATTAAATTTGCGGAAGGAACGCCGTTTAATGTGGTCTTATATTTTCTAAGCGGCATCAAATCTCTGGCAGGGAAGGGAAGTTTATCTAAATTTTGCGGAGGAAGTGCATCATCGTTTCTAATAAATTTATTATCAACGATATAAGAAATGCCGGGGATATTTTTTAGTCCGGTATTATTTTCCAATGAGTTCAATATATTCAAAAATATTTCTTCGCCTTCTCCTCTTACCACAATATCAACATAACCAGTTGATAAAACTTCTTCATCTAAAAAAGTTACATGATAACCGCCCATTACAATTAACTTACCGGATTTTTTTATTTCTTTTGCAATTCTTAATGCTTCATAATAACGGGGCGTATCGGTTGTAATGCCGACAACGTCAAAATAATTAAGATTTATTTCGGTTAAGGCTCTCTTATCAATATTCAAATCCACTATCTTAACATGATGCCCGCCTTCTCTTGCAACAGCCGCAAGATAAGCAATTCCTAATGGCGGAAGATTTGCTTCTACTTTGCTGTATATGTTTGATGCACCGGGATTTATTAATAAAACATTCATGTTAATCCAGTTTTATTTTAAGTCAGAAAAATGGAGAATAAACTTTTAGTTAAAACGAGCCACAGAAAAAAAATAAATTCAGAACAGATGAACTTTATTTCCGGTTATTGGCATATAATAGTACTTAAGAAAGTATTCTCTTAAGTATTGTTTATTAGTGTCATTTAAGCTTGCCGGGCTTTTCTTACCGAAATGAAATCCGTCTTTATCTTCCCATCCTGCCGGCGCCTTTATCATTAAAATTGTTATTACTATAATGCCGGCGGCGCTAAGAACCATATAAAATAATATTAACATTATCATCAACATATTCATCTCCTATCCTTAAACAATGTTTGAAGAACAGTTTATTGCCGATATAAATTCATTTATTTCTATTTAGCGAATCAAATAATTCTTTGGCGTTATCGCCTCTTAGACAATCAGCAAGCCCTAAAAGTCCCTCAACCAGATACTTAACCTTAAATCCTTTTTCTAATAAAAATATTCTTCCAATTAATGCTCTATCGTAATGCGGGCAGGCTGTTACAACAATTTTATTTTTGTCTATTTCATTTAACCTGCCCGGCAGTTCGTTAAGCGGAATATTTTTAGAAAAAGAAAAATGCCACATTTCAAATTCTTCTTTAAATCGTATATCTATAAATTGTGCCTGATTTTTTTTCAACAGTTCCAGCAATTCCGGAATACTAATTTTCATTTCTTTCCGAGCTGCGTAGTCAAAATTTTCTAAATAATTTTCTAAGTTCATTTATTCAATTACTAACAATTAAAATTGTAGAAGAGAATCATTATTGATTCTCTTCTACGGATTCTTCAACTTCTGCAAGCTCATTATCTTCAATTTCTGCCTCGCCATTTCCATTTCTTTTAATATCTTTTCTGGAAAGGACAAGCTCGTTACCGATAAATTCTCGCTGCCAGATAGGGTCCATCAATGCTGAGAACTTTTTGTTGTAAGCTGTTAATCCATTATAATATTCTTGATCAACAACAGCTTCGGCAGCGCTTTCGTCAATCGGCATAGGCTTGGTTGTTTCAAGATGCTTGCGTGTGAATTCATAATGGTCTCTTATTCCGCATGGCGCAATCAGGTTGTTTACTTCTTTACCTTTCTTGCCGAAGCCATAATCCTTTTGCCATTTTCTAATGCCAACCATTAAATCGGATTTTAGTGCATCGTTAATAGTGCCGCCGTTTGCATAAATATCTTTGATATTATTTTTTGAATAAGGATAGAAAACGCACGGAGTAATGTTGCCATTCCATTCGATGTAGATATAACCGCCGGATCTTCCGCCGGCAAGACATCCGCTTGAATAAACGCCGCCGTTCCAGAAGTCGGGTAAGAAAACACCTCTATCATGGATTATATGTTTTTCCTGTTCGTACATCCACTTGCGCTGTTCGGGAGTAACCATTAAATCTAAAGTTTGCGCGCGACCAATAGGCATGTATTGGAATATCCATCCGTAAATTGCACCCTGCTCGTTATAAAAGAAGTCTACAAATTCATCGGAAACAATTTTCTCTACATTGTATCTTGTAGCAGTAACAGAAATTCCGAAAGGCACGCCTACTTCTCTTAAGTTCGCCATTGCTTCAAGAATTTTTTTGAACACGCCTTTGCCGCGTCTTTCATCGGTTTCTTCTGCAAAGCCTTCAACAGAAATTGCAGGAGTTAGGTTACCAACTTCAGCTAATCTTGCAGCCATCTTTTTATCGATAAGCGTTCCATTGGTGTAAAACATAAAATAGTTGTCGGGATTATCTTTGGCTAAGTCCAGCAAGTCTTTACCTTCAGATTTCCAAAGCAGCGGTTCGCCACCGGAAATAACGGTAAAGTAGGAATTCCATAATTTTGTTTTCTCTTTTACAATTCTATCGACAGTTGCGTAATCCAATTTTTCTGCATTAGCACCGCTGCTTGATGCGTAACAGCCTGTACATTTTAAGTTGCACTTTTTACCTGGACTAATAGTTACAAATCCCGGAGGCTCTTGACCGAATTCTTTTATAAAGTCCTGAACGGATTGTTGATTTTTATCTGCTTCAACAAAAACTCTTCCAATAAATGTATTAAGGAGTTTTTTCCTAACTGAAGCAGAAATGTTTTTATTGGTTAGAGCTTTTTCGAGCGTGCCGACTAAGTTGGATAGTATAGTGTATCTCTCAAAGCGGATTTGCTTAGTGAACTCATCATCATCCTCGACAATGGATTTATACATATACTTACGCGCATAGTCAGCGGCTTTTTTTCGCAGAATACTGCTGCCGAGCATCGTGCTAATTACGTCCGGTGCGGACTTACGAAATTGTTTTTGTAAAAAGTTCATTTTGAACCTCCTTGAATAAGTTGTTAAAAATTATGTTTAGGCGGTCATTACTTAGGGCAAGGGGACTTAGTAGTTTGGAGCGACCAAAACATTAGACCGCCTAAACGCAAATTGTTTTTATAAAATCTTTATCGCGATGGGAAGAGGAAATTAAGAACGCACTCAAGATTATTTTTGGAATTAACCAAACTATGGAGTGAATTCTCAATGTACATTTTCTTCTTCCCATCTGAATATTTTTTGTTATAAATAGTTATCAAAATTCTTAGGACAAATTTTCAACATACATGCCATAAGCTTTATGTCATTTCAATTCTATATTTTATAATAAGTTAGAAGAGAAAGATGTTTTTAATCGGAGATAGTGCGAAGTGCTATTGCCTAAATAATCTTTAAAAATTATTAAGCAGTTATATATTTGAGTTTATAGTGCGAAATAGAATTGCCGGAATATTTTTTTGTAACTGAAGTGGAATTTGGAGATAGGTATTGTGAGGATAGTTTTGATATTACAATGTTAATGTAAGACTTTGCTTTTATAGCATTTTTTTATCTGTATAAGTCCACTAAAAGGGTTATTTTCTATAATTAGACTTTTTTGAGTAGACTCATAAGTGTATAAAAAGCGGATGTAAATTATTTATCTCTTTCTTAAAAGTTATTTTAATTTTTCAATTATTTTTAATATTTCAATTTTTAAATTTGGGATATCAATTGTAATAGTATTCCAAACTTCTTCAAGGTCAATTCCAAAATATTCGTGCACAATAATATTCCTTAGACCAACAATTTGGGACCAGGGTATTGAAGCATATTTAATTTGTATTTCATAAGATATTTTGCTGGAGGCTTCACCGATTATTTGAAGATGATATATCATCCATTTTTGAATTAGCTCATTTTGCGAATATTCTTTTTCGCCTTTAGCAGCATATTTCTCAATCTGCTCAATAGCTTCTAAAATATCCTTTAGCCATTCTTTTTGCTCCCTCATAATTCTATAGCGTCTTTAATAATTTCTTGTTTAACTCTTTCCCTTAAAGATTTGTAGGTAACAACATCAACTTCTTGTCCCAGCAAATTCTTTAAATCTTGCATCAAAGCTATTCTATTCAAAATAGTTTTCCCTTTTTCCATTTCAACTATAAAATCTATATCACTGTTTTGGTCTTGTTCGCCTCTGGCAACTGAACCAAACACTTTAATATTTTTCGCTCCATGCAATGAGGCAATTTTTAGAATATCCTTTTTATACTTTTTAAGTTTTGATAGTGACATAAATAATATTTTCTAATTTTTTAAGTGAATCAAGCTCAAAAGAAAAAATTCTGATTCATACTTGATACTAATTTAATAATTTTAGTCCTTAAACTAAACGTAAGATTAAGCAATTAAATTGCTGGTTAAAGATATAAAATAAAAACAGCACAGACTTATTCCTGCAAAAGGTAATAAATCTGTGCTACTAAATTTACAAACAATAATTTTAGGCTACTGCTTAGCTAATCTTTTCTCTAAGCGATTTCTATGGCTTTGCTCAAGCATTAAATGAAATACCGGTACCGCAAGCAGAGTTAAGAAAGTTCCGGTAATTAGTCCGCCGATTGCAACAACTGCAAGCGGTGATAATCGTTCAATACCAACAGCCCATTCCAAAGCAATTGGAATCATACCGACAGCCGCAGCACCCGCCGTCATTAGAATTGGACGAGTTCTGAGCTGCACCGCTTCAAGTATTGCTTCTCTTGGAGATTTACCATTTTCCATTGCTACTTTAGCAAAATCAACAAGTAAGATTCCGTTCTTTACAATTATGCCCATAAGCAAAATCAGTCCCATAAATGAAGGCAGACAGCCGTGCTTGTTTGCAATAAGCATTGCCCACGAAGCTCCGATAAGCGCAAGTGGAAGGCTTGCCATTATTGCTACCGGATCGCGGAATGATTTAAATACAATTACAAGCATTAAGTAAAGAAGCGCAACACCCATAGCAAATGATTTTAACAGAGCAGCAAAAGATTCGTTGAGCTGCATTATCTCACCATGGTCTGAAATTGAATAACCACGCGGCATTTTTAAACCTTTTAATGCAGCTTCAACATTTTTGTTTAACTGCGTAACCGAAATATTGCTTCTGTATCCAAGCACGTCTACTGTCGGCAGAAGAGCTTCATGAGTTTCTGCTGTTGGCTCGTAAACAACCTTTGGGCTTGCAAAGGAAGACAGCGGAATTAACGAACCGTCCATTGTTCTTATTGGAATAGCTGCTATGTCTTCATTATTAGACCTTTGATTAGCTTCAAGCCGAACCCAAACGGGTATTGGAATTTCACCGGTTACACGAAGGTTGCCGCCCGGTGTACCGCCTACTGCTTGCGCTACCTGTCCAGCAACATCCTGCGGAGTTAAGCCGTACAAGCGCGCCTTTGCTTCGTTAATTTGAAGATTTATTCTTCTGGATTTTCCCTGCCATGTTCTTTCCGTGCCGGTTAAACCGCGAACATATTTAAGTCTGTTCAATACCGAGTCCGCTAATTGATCAAGCGTACTTGGATCAGGTCCAGTGATCATCATATCAACAGTGCTGCGGATAGATGAAAGGGGCGTTGCGCCGAATTCTGTAACGTTTGAGGAAATTAAACCGGGGATTCTTCGAATTTTTTCTCTCACTGCTTCTTCAATTTGATAGATTGACTGATTGCGGTGAAAGCGGTCGATAATGTTAACTGTAATTTGTCCATGCTGAAGAACGCGGTCAGCGCCGAAAGATTTTACGCCGGCTTCAGCACCATCAACGCCGGACATTGAAAGCAGCCATCCAGGTTTGAGCGAACTTTTAACAGCTTGTTCAATTTGTCCGGCAATTTTTTCAACACCTGGCGCATCCATATCTGGCTGAGCTTCATAATTAACGAGAAAAGTTCCACTGTCCATTAGAGGCATCAACTCGCGTCCAACTACATTCATCAAAGCCAATGAAATTACAAACAAAACCGCAAATGATGAGAGGACTAAACCTCGATGTTCCAAGCCCCAGCTTACAATACGGGCGTAGAAGCGTTTTAGAGGATCAAGAACATGCGTTTCAAACGGATGCAATATTCTATAAAGCGGATCTCTTTTGCCCGGTCTCAGCAAGTAAGGCACCAGCAAAGGAATTATAGTAACCGAAACAATAAGTGAAGCCATTAAAGCTACGGAAAGAGTTACCGCCAGCGGGCGTAATACTGTTTGAACATAACCACCGATGAACATAATCGGAATTAAAACTACAATTACGCTGATGGTTCCGGAAGCTGCAGCAAGAAATATTTCTTGCGTACCTTTTGCGGCAGTAACAACACTGCTGTCGCCGGTAACGCGAATCGTTCGTTCAATATTTTCAATTACAACTATCGCATCATCGGCAAGAAGTCCGACGGCAATAATAATAGCTGTAAGAGTTACCATATCGAACTCATAGCCAAACATATTTAGCACAGCAAAAGTAAGCAGATAAGTAAACGGAAGAGAAAGCGCCGTAATAAATGCGGCTCTTGTATCGCCGAGGAAAAGAAGTATTACTAAGATGGTCATTATAACGGCATCTCTTAAAGCGCCGAGCATATTATCAACTGTAAGATCGATTAATCGACCTTGCGTATCTGCCTGCTCGATATGCAGCATAGGAAATTGCTGTTCAATTTTAGGAAGCTGTTTGGTTATTTCAGAAATAATTTCGCGGGCATGACCTTCTTCACCGCGTAATAATGAGACTGCAATTGCCGGCTTTCCATTGCCGCGATAAATCGATGTTATATCTGCCTTGCCCCATTTTACTTCGCCAAGATCTCCTACGCGAATAAAATTTCCTTTAGGCAGTGGAATTAATATTTGAGATATATCATCCGGACCCTTTGCGAGCACCTGCGTATTAAGCAAATATCGGTTGCCGTGTTGGTAAATCAATCCCGAAGGCGTGGAGATATTTGCTTTTGCTAAAGCCAAAGCAACTTGACCAACATTAAGATTATAAGCTTCTAATTTATTGCGGTCAAGGTCAACTGCAACCTGGCGTTCTTGGCTGCCAAAAACTTCAGCTTCGGCAACGCCGGGTATTTGCAGAAGTTCATCACGCAGTTGATTTTCTGCAAGTCTTCTTATTTGAGGCAGACTTAGGTTATATCCTTTTGCCGAAGTAACAGCTAAAACTTCCAAAGGTCTTGCTGCGTCGGTTATTTTAAATATCAACGGATCTTTAATTCCCTGCGGCAAAATACTTCGCACACGGGGTAGTTCAGTTGTAACTTTTGTTGCAGCTTCATCAATATTATTTCCGTAATGAAATTCAATCTGAACAGCCGAAACCTGGTCGCGTGAAGTTGATGTTACTCTTCTTACTCCATCTATCGCCTTCATACGAACTTCAATAGGATGAGTAACATCAGTAGCTACATCATTGGCTGCAGCGCCGGGCCATTGCGTAATAACTGCAACAACGGGACGGTTAGTATCCGGGAAAAGATTCATTGGCAAAGTAATGTAAGCAATGATTCCCGCCAGTACCGTAACTAAAGTTATCGCAATTATTGCATGCGGCTTGCGCAGCATTCTTTCAAAAAAATTCATTGCAAGCCTCCTTTGTTGATGATGACAGGGTCGCCATCTCTCAAGCTAAGCAGAACGCTTTCTTGAGCAACTACTACTTTGTCTCCCGAATGAATATCACCGGTAACTGCAACGCCGTTTCTGCCGGTAAGTTGAATTATTACCGGAACTTTTTTTATGATGTTTGTATTGCCGTTTGAAATTATTTTAAAAAGGAAGCTTGAGTTATTCGCATCTCCGGTAAGAATTGCTTCTTGAGGTACCAGAGTTCCAACAGCACTACGCTGTAAAACTATTCTGCCGGTTATTCTTTCTCCATTAGCAAGATTAAAAGGAATTTGCGATAGGTCAGCCTCTGCAGCGCCTAAATCAAATCCATTAAGCAGCGGGAATATTCTATTCAACTTAACATTAAGTGTGTCGCCGCCGTGGAAGAGCTGAAGATCAGCGCCGACTTTAAGTTGTCTTAAAATCTCTTGTGGAAATTCGACATGAATTCTGGCGCCGCTTGTTGTTGTAATTTGATAGATAGGCTGTCCCGGCATTATAACATCGCCCGGCTCATGAAAGCGTGCCGAAATAATACCGCTGACTGGAGCAGTAATCCTGCCGTATTCTTCATTAACGCTTAATGCTTTAATTTGATTTTCAATTGAAGTAACTTCGTTTGTCGCGCCGATTGAAGCAGTGTGGTAGGCATCCAGAGAAGATTGGCTGCTTCCGCCGCTGTTAAAAAGATTCTGCTCTCTTACGTACTCGTCGTTCTTTCGTTTCATATCAGCCTGTGCAGCGGTTAGTCTTGCTTTAAGTCCGGCAAGATTATCCTGAATTGTGCGGGTATCAATTTGTGCAAGAAAACTGCCTGCATGCACAGCAACTCCTTCACGAGGACCCATGCTAACAAGAGTTCCTCCAATTTGTGCAGTTAGAGTAACATTTCCCTGCGTTATCAAAGTTGCAAGTACGGGATAACCATCAGTTACAGAAGCTTCATGAGCAACAGCAGTATTTAATGCCCATGGAGTAATTATTTGAGAAGGTATATGTTGAACCTGCTTTATGCGTATAATAACAAGCGAGATTAAAATAACCGCTGCTACCACAACAAAAATCCAGGTTAATCGTTTCTTTGGTTTGTTTTTGTTTTCCATATTCTTATTCCAAATTTTTTATGTTAATAAAATTCATTTACTTATTTCAGTATAATTAGTATAAGCTATAGGCGGTAAACCCTGAGCAAAGCGCAGCGAATCATCCGCCTGCCACCAGTGAGATAGCGCGGCGTAGTAAGAAGCTCGTGCAAAAGCAAGCTTTGCTTCCGCATCTAAATAGTCAGTTACGGAAAGTCGTCCTTGGTTGAATTGTTCTGTTTGGATTCGTTCTACTTCTGATGCTGCTTTAAGTGAGCTTTCAGCAGATATAAACTGAGCTTTACTTGAGTTCCAATCGCCAATAGAAGAAACTAGTTCTGCATTTGCTGAATTCTTCAAAACGTTTCTTTGTTCTGTAACGGCTAACTTTCTTGCATCAGCTTCCTGAATGTGCGCTACTCGTGTTAAGCCAGTCCATATAGGAAAATCAACCGTAAGACCGATCTGCCAGAAAGGTGAGTCTTTACCTTTGCCATTAAAGCCCTGGTTTTCCATCCAGCTTCCTTGAATAAATGCTTTTGGCAAGAATGCTTCCCATGCAGCGGCTACACCTGAATTTGCTGCTAAAACTTTTTCTTCAATAGACATTATATCCGGTCGGTTATTTATTTCAAATGGAGAGTCTTGAAGATTTATTGGCTGGTTTGCCGGCGGTGAAACAGAATCCGGAAAAGATTGTTGATTTAGCAAAGAAGCAAGATATGCGCGCAGCCTTAAGTTTGTTCCGTTGGCATCGGCAATCTGACCTTCAATATTGCTTAGTTCCGATTCCATTCTAAGACTATCAACCGGCGCTCTTCTACCAACTTTTATTGCAACAATAGTAACCTTAAGCTGCTTGCGAATTGCATCAGCCTGTTTATTAAGAGCGCTAAGTTTTCCAGATATTGATTCTATTCCGTGGAACAGCGCAGCTGCTTGATTAAGTACAGCAAGCCGCACATTAGCGGCATCGTAAGCTGCGGCGTGTTCTTGATGGGCAAGTGAGCTTAGCTGTGTTATCATTTGTCCATTTATATCAAGCGGAAGAGTAAGCGACAAGCCGTATCCGATTTGTCTTGAATCGTAAGGCAGAGTTGCGAAATTGATTGGTGGAGAAATTGGTTGTGTCAATCTATTGTCGTTAAAATATTGTAACTGCCCAATCGCATCTACGGAGCCGAACAATCTTCCCAATCCTTCCAGACGGTTAGCAGAGTAAATTTTTGCGTTTGCATTAGCCGCCTTTAGAGCCGGGGCATTAACTTCAACTTGATGAAGAAGCTTTCCTAAGTTTGCTGTTTGTGCCCGGCTATTTGTCAAAAATAAAGTAAACAGCAGAAGAATTATAAAACTTCCGCAATACTTTATTTGTCCTAAATGCTTTTTAAGACGTTTAATAATTTGTGTTCTCATTAAGTATCCTTATTATTTAAATTATAAATTTCTGTGTGAATGAACTTTATTGTTATAATTATATGGCGTAATCAAATCTTCATCTTCCTTTGTCTTTACAAATCCGACCAATATAAAAATTATTCCTACTGCAAAAGCGTTACAATATTTATAAGGGACATTTTCAAGTGAAGGTATAAAAGCCGAAATGATTAACCATAAACCTAAAGCCGCACCTATCCAGCTTTCAATTGATTTTTCTAAAGTAAGCGTAAAGCCTGATATTGCCGAAATGATTCCTACTATAATTAAATTCATAGTATTGGCTGTGTCGGATTGCAGTAAAATTGCTGAAACAAGCAGCCATATTCCAATCACTCCAATAATCTTTTTCTGTATCATTATTTCTTGTCCAAATTTTTATTATTTGGATAAACACAATTGTAATGCCGAAAAATTTCAGAAAGTTATCTTGCTTAAATGAATTGACTTATAGGACTTTAGAAAGAAAGGATATTTCAAGTGCGAAATGGATTTACGCAGCGATGTTAAAAATTTATTATAAATGGGTCCGCCCTAAAAAGCACAAATTCTCGAAATGTCATTCCCACGAAAGTGGGAATCTATTCTATAAATAAGGTCTCTTAGATTCCCGTTTTCAAAGGAATGACCTTTTGGGAGCCGACACATTAATAAAATTACTTCCTAAACTTCTCCGCATCGATGTTATGTTTGCTTAGTAGGTTTTGAATTTGGCGCCGGTCGTAGCCGCTTATTTCGGATGCGCGGGTTACGTTGCCTTGTGTGGAGTTTAATAGTTTGATCAGAAATTTGTTTTCTAATTCGTCGAGAATGCTGTCGGTTCTTTTTCTCTTTTCTTCTTGAAGTTCATCTTTAGTTAAAGGAATGTATTCTTCCTCAGATATGGATTCTTCTTTGTATGCAGCTAAAACTTCTTCAGGTAAAGTTTCCGGAGTAATTCTCCCATCAAATGAAAAAATAATGGACTGCTGCATTACATTTTCCAGCTCGCGTATGTTGCCAGACCAATTATAGCTTTGCAAAATCTTTCTCGCTTTTTCTACAATAACCAAGTTTTCATTTTTGTTCATGCTTGAATATTTTTTTAGAAAATGTTCAATGAGAAGAGGAATATCTTCCTTCCTTTCCCTTAAAGGAGGAATACGCAAATAAACAACGCGAAGCCGGTAATACAAGTCCTGCCTAAAATTTCCTTTATCAACTTCACTCTTCAAATTTTTATTTGTAGCAGCAACAATTCTTGCGTTGGTAGTAATAAACTGCGTTCCGCCAACGCGCGTAAATTTTTGATTTTCCAAAACGTGAAGAAGCTTTACCTGCAAGTCAAGAGGCAGTTCGCCTATTTCATCAAGGAATAAAGTGCCGCCGCTGGCAAGTTCAAACTTTCCTTTTTTCATATTAACTGCGCCGGTAAAAGCGCCTCGCTCATGTCCGAAGAGTTCGCTTTCCAGCAAGTCGTGTGGAATAGCTCCGCAATTAATTTCAATAAACGGATTATCGGCACGGCTGCTTAAATAATGCACTGCACGGGCAAACAGCATTTTACCGGTTCCGGATTCACCTTCAATTAAAATTGTTGCCGGCGTTTGAGCAACCTGTCCCATCAATTCCATCAACGATTTCATTTGCGGATTGATAGTAATTATTTCATTAAATCCTTCGTACTTTTTAATTTTTTCTTTGAGTGATAAATTCTCTTCCAGCAGCTTTCCGAACTGAAGTGATTTTTCAATTACAGCTTCAAGCTCGTCTATTTTGATTGGCTTGGAAATATAATCGTGCGCGCCCATCTTCATTGCTTCAACTGCGTTCTCAATGCTGCCGAATGCGGTCATAATTATTACCGGAATAGTTTTATAATTTTCTTTTGCCCAGCGAAGCAGTTCCAGCCCGTTCATTTCGGGCATGTTAAAATCGGTAAGTATTAGATGAACGCGGTTATTGTTTATCAGTTCGACTGCCTGCTTGCCGTTTTGCGCAATTAGGATATTATAATTTGACTTTAAACTTAAACTAATAACGCGTCTTTCTTTGTCATCATCGTCAACGATTATTATAGTTGCTTTTTGATTTTCCACATTAGTCCTTTTTGTTAATAGGAAATGATATAACAAACCGAGTTGATTCCGGTTTAGAATTAACTGTAATTGTTCCGCCCATGCTGGTAACAATATTATGAACGATTGATAAGCCGAGTCCGGTGCCTTCTTCCTTTGTAGTGAAGAAAGGATTAAATATTTCGTTCAACTTTTCTTCCGGTATGCCGATTCCGTTATCTTCTATTTTAATTAAAATTTTGTTTCCGTATTCTTCAGTTGAAAACTGAAGTAATCCATTCGGGCAAGTAAAGCTGCTATCTTTCTTGCATCGTTCTATAATTGCGTCAATTCCATTCAAGCCGATATTTAGCAAAACTTGATATAGAAGGTCTGGATCGGTTTTAAGAAAAGTTTTATTTCCGCAGTCGCAAGAAATTTTTATATGATTTATATTTTTGGCTTCTGCAGCGGTTATTGCCTTGGCGAATAAAGTTCCGATTTCTACAACTTGATAATTTATATCAATAGTACGGGATAATTTTAAGAAGTCTTTTAATAACTTATCAAGCCGGTTTACTTCGGTAATAATATAATCCAGCAATTCCGAATTTTCTTCCGGGTCCAAATTTCCTTTTTTAATATTTTGTGCAGAAACGGAAATTGTATTTAAAGGATTTTTAATTTCGTGAGCAATGCCGGCAGTCATTTGACCGATTGCAGCAAGCTTTTCCAACTTGAACTGCTCTTCTTTTTTTGCTTTCAAATCTTCAAATATTTTATTGCGATGATAAACCAAAACCAATTCTTTAGTTAACAGCGTAAGCCTTTCTAATTCATCGGCCGAAAATTTGTTATCATACCTTTTCTTTGAAAGAAAGATGAAAGATAATATTTCGTTCTGGAACACTAACGGCAATATTAACTCCATTTTTTTCTTCTTCAATAAATTTAATAATGAAGAACTGCTATCCTTCTCTTCAAGTTCATAAATTTCAATTGTGGCTTTAGCAGAAAGGAATAAATCCAGATAGGGCTTAATCGTATCAGAAAGAATTACTTCATTTAAGTTGTTGCTGCAAAAATAATTGCCCGCTTCATCTTTTTGATAACATACAACTTCTTCAACAAGGTAATTTTTTTTAATAAAAGTTTTAATTTTTGTAAGTAACTCTTTAAGTCCTAAAGAATTTTGCAACTCTGTTGTAAACGCAACAAAATTATGTCTGTATTGAGTTAAATCTTTTTGAAATATTTTATCCAATAATAATTGAAGTTTTTTCTCCAAAGGTCTTATGGCAGCTACCAACAATATTATTATAAAAGCATATGAATAAAAAGAATTTATACCGAGAAGAACATTAAAGACTTCGCTTAGTTTATCTACAATAATAAAGTAAACAGTCAAAATGATGATGTAAACAATCGAATATAAAATTCCGCTCTTTAAGATGCTTTTTGTGTTGAAGGTTTTATAATGAACCAAAATAGATAGGAATAAAATATTTATTAACAAAACAAAAACAGTGTTTAAGAAATAGGTAGAAAATTCCGAAGTAAGATATATCCGGAAGATATTTATTAATACAAAGTAAATAATTGAAACAAGGAAACCGACTAATAAAAAATTAGTTTGATTTTTTTGTTTAATAGTTCGGAGCTTTGGAATTTTCATCGCCAATATTGCGGTTCCCCAAATAACATAAGCGGAAGTAATAATTAATTGAATGATAAATAATGGTTCGGATGTAGATATAAGCTTATAGAAATAACCTTCCGGCTCATTTGCGAACCGAATAATTTGAATCTTAAAATGCGGAAAGGACGAAGCTAATGGAATTATCGGAATGGCAAACAAAATAAAATAGAAATAAGTTTTACTTGCCAATTTTGAAGTCTGAACCGGGAAGTTGTAAGCAATTGATACAAAGAAAGCGGGCATTAAAAAAATAATTCTATACAATATTTGAGCGCCGAATAAAGCTTCATTAAAATTAGATGTTGTAAGTATTAATATTTCGGCAAGATTCCATAAGACAAATGCCATTACAAAAGCCGTAAACCAGCGGTTTACCTTTGACTTCGGATTATCCAGCAAGATAATAAATGCTATGCTGAAATTTATCGTAAAGGCTAATATTGACGGTAAAGCATATACGTTCATTGAGTTAGATTATTTTAATCTAAATTGAAGTAGAAGCCATAAACAATTTAGGAAAATCTTTCATAAAAGACGAATATAATGAATTAGCTTTTTGCGAATCAGAATCTTCCAGCGCCTTTATTAAACTTTGTGCTGTTTTATAAAGCGGAGAATACATCTCTTCAATATTTTTATTGTTTGAACTTTTAACTTTTGCAGAAGTATTCTTTAGCATATTTTTTAACATCCCAATATTTTCTTTTACACCTTTTACATTGCCTGCATTAGAAATATC
This sequence comes from Bacteroidota bacterium, assembly GCA_021815405.1. Lineage (GTDB taxonomy): Bacteria > Bacteroidota > Ignavibacteria > Ignavibacteriales > Ignavibacteriaceae > FEN-1297. Next base: position 93,374 of record JAKAGV010000018.1, on the reverse strand, counting down.
GGTTGTAAGTTTTAATTGCATGTTAAGCGTGAACAGCAAATCGGTTAAATCTGTCGTTCCGTCATTCTTATGCATTCTAACAAATATCTGGCAAAATGTGTTACAGTATTTTGAAACTAATTTGTAATTTTTTTGGTCTGCAAATGTTTTAACTAATGTTAAATTATCTGCCCAGTCTTCAAAATAAGATTTCCACAAGGGGTCTTTTTTATATTCAGCGGGAGGGTTGTCTTTATACTATTGCGTTAAACTTTTTAGTTCTTCCGAGGCTGAAGAAATTAATTTAGAAACTTGTTCTGCATTTGGATCTGCCGTTTTCATTATTCCACATACCATGATTGCTTTTTTGTGAAATACTGCAGCATCTTTATCGAATTGCGTTTGAGCAAATAGAGAAACAGTTATTAAAACAACCGCCAATAATAATACTCTTAGATTTTTCATTTTATTTTTCCTTTTGTTAGTTAATTGAAATAGTTCATTATTAACATAGAAAATGGAGTAATGGAATATTGGAGTAATTCAAATCCCAGATTTTTTTCAGACATTATTCCATTACTCCAACACTCCATTATTCCATGACATAATTTTTTATTTCGCAGCGCAGTCAATACAAACGTGCTTACCGCTTTTAATTCTGCCATAGCTTTCAACCGTCATCTCGCCGCATTCATCGCAGACAAAGCCATTAAAGTTATCGCTGTGAGGTTCAAGTTTGTAATCAAATACTTTTGAGATATTCAGAAGTCTTTCATTTGGAGCCGCCATAACATTTACAATCAAAGGATCAACAACCTCTGCTGGAACTTTGCTTGCGGGAATTCCTTTTTCTCTGTAATCTTTGAAAAATGCCGATTGCTTATTCTGAAGCATTGCTTCCGCCTTTGGTGTAACACGAACTGCTTTGCCAGATGCTCTGTCAACAAGCGTAACTGCCCATTTACCTTTATGAGTTTTCTTTATGTTTCCTTTACCGAAAGTTGTTCCCATAATTACTTGCAAACCATCTGCATAGCATGTAGCGCAGTGGTTTTCACCAAGATCTACAAATGCTAATATTTGTCCGTCTTTAGCTCTTTCAACGCCGAGAGCGTTCATTGCGGCGGCGCCTACTTTTAAGCCCATCGGCATTGCAGGGCATTTGTGTCCATGAAATTTTTGTCCGAATTCTAACCATTCTTGTGGATTTGTCATTTTTGTTTCTCCTAAATTGTCATTCCCGCGAAAGCGGGAATCTATTTGAACATATTATTAATTAAAGAAATATTGAATTTGCAAAGTTGTTAATGCATTAGTTTTATTTGATGCAAACTGAAACTTGTTATCTAAAGAAAGCTTAATATCATTTCCTTTTATTAAGTATGAATAACCAACTACATACCATGGATCATCAACCGTTGAAGGATTTAAGTCATTATATTGTTCAACTGAAAGCGTAACTAAATTCTTTTTAGCAAATAGATAATCGGCAAGTGCATAATATCCGTGAGCTTTTTTGGCTCCGAGATTAGCTTGAATATATTCCGACTGCAGTTCAAAGCTGCCGAGATTTAATTTTCCTTCAAAACCGAAACGGAAATCATTTCCGGAAAAAGAAAAATTATTCCCAAATATTTTGGTGAATTGTAAATCGTGAGCGTCCCGGTAGGAAAGATTGTAACCTAATTCCAACTTGGATTTTGAGTTGTTCAAAAGGAACAAACTGCCGCGGTTCACGTAAAGGAAGTTCCTTTGGTTTGAAACTGTATTAGCGCCGTTTCCGTTAAAGAAACCAAAGCTAAAAGAACCGGTTTTATTATCAGCTAATTTTAGTTCAATACCGATGTCTCTTGCCATTGTTTCTGCGCCTGGAACAAGTGCATTGACAACATCTGCTCTTTCATCAAGAGGGATAGAGTAATCGGGTTGTTTTCTTTGCAAGCTGAAGTCCGGCACAAACTGTCCGGCGGTAACTTCAAAATTATTTATCTTATAACTTACTAATACATCCTGGAGTAGAAATTGAAATTTAACCTGCTGAAGAAAATTTGCCTGCAGTTTATAACTCCAATTTCCTTCATCTGCGGGAAGTAATCCATCAACCCAAAACTTAGCTCTTCTTACAGAAAAATTAGTTTGGTTCAAATAGTTATCTGAAAAACGATATTGTAAATAGCCGTTCCAGTTTACTTTTTGCTGGGCAAAAGTAGCGGCATCAGACATAATAATTAATAAAATCACAATAATCATTTTAAGTAAAGTTTTCTTTTTCATATAAATTTCTCTCATTGTTAATCTTCTTTCTATTTAATCAGCATAACGAACATTCTTAAAGCCGAAATTAAAATTATTATACCCAATATGAGTCTAAGCCATGAAGGCTTTGCAATTTTCATGGCTAAAAGAGCGCCGAGTATTGAACCAACTGATATAATAACAATCGATTCAATTAGGAAAACGACGGGAATATTGGCATGTGCAGCAAAACCAAGAAAGCCTGCAAAGCTTGCAACTGTTGCTACCAGCGCAGTAGTGCCCGCAGCCTTCTTCATTTTGTAACCTATAATTAATAGAAAAGGCGCAAGTATTCCTCCGCCTCCGACTGCCAACAATCCGCCAAAGAAACCGGCAAAAGCAGCTGCCGGAATTCCGATAGTCATTATTTTCTTTTTATCAGGATCTTCTTCCGGTTCTTTTCTTTTTACCATTATTAATGTGCGAATGCCAAGAATTGCCAGCACTATAACTAATGCATAAAGCAAAATATGAACCGGTACGTAAGCAGCTAAATATGCGCCTAAAAATGAAAACACCGCAGCCGGTATTGACAAGATGCTGCCGTTAGACCAGTCAACACTTTTACCTCGTGAAAATGGAATTAGCGCAAATCCGCTGTTTACTCCATTTAGAAGTATTGCAATCGGAAAAACTGTTGCTACCGTTGCAAAGCCAAGCGACTGCAATGTTACAATAAACACCGGTGCAGCGCCAACACCAAGCATTCCAAACAGCAAGGCGGCAATAAAGTTTACTATATGTGCAATTAAATGAGCAATGTTTAACATAAATTTTTATCCTTATATTTTACTTTTTATTTTAATTTCATTTAAACCGTTTGTGTTGAAGTTTTAGTCTTCCACAAATGCGTTTTTAATCCTAACAATAAGCGGGATAAAATAAGAAGTATAGGCAGTTCAACTATTGGTTCCAGAATTATTGCAAGGTAAACCAAAGGATGCCCGGGGATCTTTATCTTTAGTTGATAACCGTGCCATTTTATTTCTCCAAACTTTTTCCTATGAAATTAACCTTAATATTTTATTTCAAAATCCAAGTACAATTTTTGTATATTCTTAACTTCACTTAAAGATGGAAGCCAGTTCTGATAATTAACTGAAAATCTCACATTGCTTAAAATTTTATATTCAGCGCCGACGATTATTTTTTCACCGTCATTATTTTCATTCCAATCAGTAAGACTAACACCAACCTTGTCCGATTTAAGGTAGTCGTATCGTGCAAAGACATCATATTTATTTGTAATGTTATAAGTTGAATAAAATGAGAAACCGTAAAAATTATGATTGATTAAATAATTATTATTCCATTGGTAATTAAATTCGCCGCCGAGAGAAAAGCTTTCAGCTGGCGTAATGCCAATGAATGAAGATAGAGTAGATTGTGTTGCCGACTTGGCGGTAACGTCAGCATATTCTCTAACAACGAGCCATTTATCCAAGAAATAAGTTACGCCTAAACCGCCTTTGTACGTATTATCTTTTTGATTAGAAAAAATTCCTTCGCCGTTCATAAAAGAGGCGTCGAAAGAAAATTCCGCGCTAGGTTTATATTCTAATGTTGTTCCTAAATCATAAAAGTAACCGAAGCCATATTGTTCTTGAAAAGACCTATAAACATATCGGTGTCCCCAAAAGTTCTCCAGCAAGTCCATTTGCTTAAGAGGTATCATTCCAAAATTTAATGCAATCTGTTTAGTATAAAAGCGAAGGTAAGCCTGCTTAAGGTATCCGGTTCTATCTAATCTGCTGCCGTCATTTGGGCTTGTAGCGTCGTAGCAAACGATTCCATCAATATTATCGCTTAAAGAAGCTTTTAATCCAAGGTGAGCTCTTGTTAATTCAAAACCACCCAAAGTGTTGTTGGAGTTTAAATTACTATTGAAATCCGAAAATATATTAATGAATGGAGTTATTTTCGGAAATCCATTGTTTGAGTTAGACTGACCGAACAAATTATTTAATCCAAGCGCAAAAAATAAAATTATAAAAATTGAAGTAGCTACTCTAAGTTTAATATTCATTTTATAGCATCCATTATTTATTTCAAACTAGTTTGATTAAGATTTGCGCAGCAAGCGCCCACATTATTAGACCGAGTCCGGCTTTTATCATTTTCGGTTTAACCCTAAGACTGAATCTTGCACCAAGGTTTCCACCGACAAGAACAGCAATTCCGACTATTATTATTAATGGATAATCGAGCCGTTGATTAGCTGCATGTCCTAATATTCCAGCAAGCGCGGAGAATGAGATTATTAAATGCGAAGAACCGGCTGCGGACTTTGTGGGATATTTAAGAACGTAAGTCATAAAAGGAACAACCAATACACCGCCTCCAACACCAAGCAAGCCGGAGATAATTCCAACCGCAAAACTAAAAATTACGATCAGCACATACATTCCAAAAGTACGCTGCGGCATTGGCTCATCATCAGTATCATTTCCTTTCTGCCAATATGTTAAAATCATTCTTGCTCCAAGAATTATTAGAAATGACACAAACAGCCACAACAATATATTTGCATTAACATACTTAGCATAAAAGCCGCCTGCAAAAGCGCCTACAACAATCCCCGGCACAAACATGAAAGATGCTTTCATGTCAATCATTTTATTCTTATAAAATATATAACCGGCAGACATTGATGTTATCAAGTTTAGAACTAACGAAGTTGAAGTTGAAATTAACACCGTGAAGCCGAGCAGAATAAGGAGGGGAGAGTAAACAGAACCTCCGCCTTGCCCGAACATTGAAAATATAAATGCAAGAATAAAAGAGAAAATTACCGCCATTAAAAGCGCACTATTAATATCCATTTTCTACTCCTATTTTGCGCTTTTGGAAATTAGCGAGTTTGGTAAATGTATTATTGCTTCTTCTGATTCTCTTTCCGAACAAGCGATGCACACCTTCTTTCCGTCTTTAACTCTCAAGTATCTTTCAAAAACATATTCACCGCATACTTCGCATTTAGCTTTATTGAAAGAACCTTTAACCGGAGTGTATTTGAAATTTTCAAGAATAGTTACATTAAATAGTTCTTCATTTGTTGCATTGAGAACTATATCGATAATGTCTTTCCTAACTTCCTCTGGAATTCCGGAAGGTTCGATTCCTTGTTTTCGGTATTTGAAGAATTCGTGCGGCGCAAGTTTATCCTGGAATTCATTTTTCAGAAATATCCTTACAGCATCCTTTTTCCCTGGATACCAAAAAATTGCGGCAACTTTACCGTAATTAAGTTTTTCAATCATGCCTTTTCCAAAGGTTGCGCCGGTAGCGGACATGATTCCATCCTGCATACATCCTTGTGGATGACCAACGCCCATTTCGGAAAATACGTGCATTTGATGGTCAAAACTTTTACCTACGCCAAGTTTTTCTAATGCGAGTGTTCCCATTCGAAAGCCAATGGGCATAAAAGGGCATCTGTGCCCGTGAAATTCGAAAGTCCATTCCGGCAAATTAAATTTTGTTAATTTAGATTTTTCATTGTTCGACATTTTTTCATTCCTTTCTATCAAGATAAGTAAACAATTACTTACATAATTGGGTAAATTTTTTATTTTTTTAATGACCTCAAAATCAAAGCAAACATTCTTTTACAGAAGTTATTCATGTTCAAACCGCTTTTATTTAAAACCAGCTCAATATTAAATGTTATAGGTATGCCCATATAGATAACGGCAATATCTTCAGCGTTGACATTCTTATCCCAGACTCCTTCCGCTATTCCGTCTTTAACAATTTTAGAAACGAGCTGCTTTTGTTCGGATAAAATCTGACTTAATTTATCTTTTAACTCCTTGTCGCCAAGATGCGCCGCCTCGGAAAATAAAAGTATAGTAATGCCCCTATTTTCTTTGAGGTAAGTAACATGCTTACACAAGAAATCAAACAGTTTGTCTTCAGCCTTTACCGGGCTTAAAGCAATGCTGCGCAATTGCCCAACAAGTCCATTAGCCACGTCATCCATTATTCCTTTTATAATATCGCGCTTTGTGGGGAAGTGCCGAAATATTGCGCCTTCAGTTAAGCCGATTCTTTTAGCAAGATTTCTGGTAGAAACATTGTTCAGCCCCTCGTCAGCGATTATTTCAAGTACAGCTTTCTTAATCTGTTCTTGTCTTACGTCTGTTGATTCTCTTGGCATCTTTTATCTCTAAAAATAAATATGTAATCATTTACTTACAAAAATATAGAATTAAATTTTAAAGTCAAGAGGCTTACAGAAAAATTATTTGAAATAAGACGGTAATATTTATCATGGGGACAAATGATAAAATTATTCCAATTGACATGAAAGGAAAATATATCGTATATTTACGATGAACGATTGAGGAATTAATAAAAATGGCATTTTCAAAGAAAGAAGAATTTACGAAAGAAGATATGTGGCTGGCGGATATTGCCAAGGCATTGGCTCATCCGGCAAGAATTAGAATTCTTAAAATATTAACTTCAATGAATTCATGTATGGTGGGAAACATTGTTGAACAGCTTCCGTTGTCGCAATCAACTGTATCGCAGCATTTGAAAGAATTAAAGCGGGTAGGTTTAATTGATGGCGAGATAGACGGACCAAAAGTTTGTTATTGCATCAATAATAAAACTCTTATCAAAGCAAAAAAAGAAATGGATAAATTATATTCAATTATTTGTAATTGTTAAAAATAAACGAAAGGATTAAACCATGAATACACCGGAAGAAATCAAGTTAATAGTTAAAAACAAATATGGCGAGATTGCTAAAAGCGCCGGTAGCGCTGGATGCTGCGGACCCACAAGTTGTTGTACACCGGATAAAAGTGATTACACAGTTTTTCAAGATGACTATTCTAATCTGAATGGATACGTTGCAGATGCTGACCTTGGTCTTGGCTGTGGGATGCCGACCGAATATGCCGGAATAAAAAAAGGCGATACAGTAGTTGACCTTGGCAGCGGCGCCGGTAACGATGTTTTTGTTGCACGGTCAATTGTAGGAGAGAAAGGAAAAGTAATCGGAATTGATATGACCGAAGAGATGATTGATAAGGCAAATAAGAACAAAGAAAAATCGGGTTATTCAAATATTGAATTTAAGTTTGGCGAAATCGAAGCAATGCCGATTGACAACAATACTGCTGATGTCGTAATCAGTAATTGTGTTTTGAACCTTGTTCCGGATAAACAAAAAGCGTTTGCAGAAATTTACAGAATTCTTAAACCCGGCGCGCATTTTTGTGTCTCCGATGTAGTGATACATGGAGAAATGACAGAAGAATTAAAGAAATCGGCAGAACTTTATGCGGGTTGTGTATCAGGAGCATTGCGGCAGGATGAGTATCTTCAAAAAATAGAAAATGCGGGATTCAAAGATATCGAAATAAAAAAGGCAAAGAAGATTGAATTACCTGGAGAATTATTGAAAGAATATCTTACTGAACAAGGGTTGAAAGAATATAAAGAAAATTTAAAAGGAATTTTTAGTATTACTGTAGTGGGATATAAAGAATAATTTCTAAATTTATTATTATTCATATTACGCATGAATACATTTTGATGTCCGGCATCGTCATTCCCACGAAAGTGGGAATCCATTTCTTGTCCATTTTCGCAATGTGGATACCCGCCTTCGCGGGTATGACACTTACGCTTTATGATTTTGCGTAACGTGAGTTATTATAAAAAAAATATACAAGGCAGCAATATGTTTTAAGGCGAGACTCTTTTCGTCTAGGCAAGAAAAACAGCGGCGGCCGGAAAGTTTATGAAATTATAAGACCGGCTCCAAGGACTTCGATTCCGCATAGAAGGCGATATAAAAGTTAGTTGCAAAATTTGTATAAATGCTTGTTTAATTATGTTTTTAGTTATAAATTATATCAAGTCAAAATCTATAAAGAACTGCATTTTGTGCATTAAGCAAAAAGCTAATTAAGATAAATAATAGATTAATAAAAGCTGAGTTGACAAAAGAAGAACATATAGAATATTGGATTAAAACCGCCGAGCACGACCTTGATGCCATGCAAGGTATTTTCGAGGCAGGCAAATATGACTGGGCTCTGTTTGTTGGGCATTTAGCTTTAGAGAAAATTCTTAAAGCACATTGGGTGAGAAATAACGAGAATATCACGCCGCCTAAAATTCATAATCTTGTTAAGTTATATCAAGAGTCGAATTTGTTGTTGTTAAATAAAGACGATATTGTCTTTCTTAATGAAGTGAGTGAATTCAATTTAGAAGGAAGGTATCCTGAAACTAAACTTACTTTTTACAGACTATGTACTAAAGAATTTACAGAAGAGAAAATAAAAAGAATAAAAGAGTTATATCAATGTTTGCGCAAAGAGATATAGAAAAGAAAATCCGTGATTTATATATATTAATCTCGCGACAAATAAAGATAGATGGAATATATCTTTTTGGCTCTTACGCAAAAGGAAATCCGCATAAAGACAGTGACATTGATATAGCTGTCTTGTCGGGGGAATTTGAAGGAATAAGATTTATTGACGGTTCAAAGCTTTCAAGAATTATCATCGATGAAACTTATCCGGATTTACCATTCGTTGATTTCGAAATACATCCTTATAAAACAGAAGAATTTACAGAAGATAATCCATTTGTCGCTGAAATTTTAAGAACCGGAATTAAGATAATTTGAAATAGTGAGATACTAATTACAAGAATAATTTTAGAATCAAAAAATAAAGCTTATGTTAAGCGAAATAGTAAAGGACCAAATAAAAGAAAGATTGCTGGAGAAGTTTAATCCCGATAAAATTATTTTGTTTGGCTCGCAGGCACGCGGTACGGCTGATAACAGAAGCGATGTAGATTTGCTTATTAAAAGCGAATCTACAGAAGATAAATTTAGTTTAATGGATCAGATGAGGCATGCTTTGCTTCCGATAAACTATGCGTTCGATGTAATCGTTCTAACTAATGCTGAATTTGAAAAAGATAAGAAGTATCCCGGTACGGTTGCAAGGTACGCAACAAAAGAGGGTATAATTTTGTATGAACGATGAACGAAAAGAACTTGAAGAACAAGTCTTCAAATGGGTAGAGATTGCAGAAGAAGATTTAATTTTAACCAACCACGCTTTTACCTTAAGTTCAAATATTCCTTACAGAGTAATTTGTTATCATGCACAGCAATGTGCAGAAAAATACCTTTTGGCTTTTCTTGTTAGTAGATTGATTGATTTTCCTTATACACACAGCATAGACGAATTGGTAAAATTGTGTCCCCCCGAATTAGATTTAATGAATAAACTACTCAGCACCTTTAAATTAACCAACTATGCAGTAGCAAAAAGATACCCGGGCGAATTGAGAAAAACAAGTAAGGCAGATGCAGTTGAAGCCGTACAACTTGCTGAATTAACAAAACAAGTTTTAGGTGAGCTTTTGGAAAAAGATGGATTCCATTTTTATGAACGAGATAAGTAGATTGATTTCTCATAATGTATATTATAAGAAACTAAATAAAATATTAGGAAATAAACAAGAAAGTGAGGTGCGTGATGTTAGCGCTCGTTATTCTTTTTCTCCAATTCTTATCTCTATCTCCGCATCAAGCGCCTGCATCCACCCCTCGTCACGGTATTATATACAGTGTAATGGGTTCTGGACCAGGTCTTGGTGATACAGGGGTATTTCATTCCATGTGGCCGGATTCGATGGAATCGCATTGGTATAATGTGTCTTCTTTATCCGCAAAAGGATATGGGGACACCTTATTTGCGGGCACCGTTTCCTCGGGCTTATGGAGATCTTCTAATGGAGGTAAGTCATGGACACCTGATGGGCCGCCGTTGGATCCCAATGACGGTTTGGAAGATCAGGAAATTCATGGGATAGTTGCTGATGGATCCAATATCTTTCTAGCAACCTTCTGGCATGGATTCCAGAAGTCACTCAACAATGGTAACACCTGGTCTCTTGACACCATTGGTCTTCCGTCTCCTATTTATGGTACGTCACTCTTGAAGACTGATAAAGGAACTCTTATTCTCACGAGTTGGGATAATGGCGGAATTTACAGATCAACGAATGACGGATCGAGTTGGACTTGTTCTAATACAGGATTCCGGTTTAGCGGAGATCAATGGAAGTCTGCCGCTATTACAGCTTCCTGTTTTAATAGGAAGAGCAAATCCGTATTTATATCTACGGGAGAGATTGCGGATCCATCAAATTGGTCCATTGTTGTTGGTGACGGACTTTTTAGGTCAACGGATGACGGGATTTCCTGGACTGACGTCGGCTTCGACAGTGTTTTCACCCATGCGGTTGTGAGCGACGATTCCGGTAATGTCTTTGCCGGCACTTCGGAGGGTATTTTCGTTTCGAAAGACAACGGGAGTACCTGGAACATGATTCCAAATCCCAGCTCGCAGAAAGCCGTGTGGACACTCTTAGCTGATTCAAGGGTAGGTCTGGTGGTAGCCTATGATGATCACGGAATAAGTACCGATAACGGCGGTGTCTATGTGACTCAGGATCTCGGCAAACACTGGACATATCTCGGGATGCTGAACAGGGGTAAAATACTTTGGTCTCTCGCGCTCGACGATTCGCTCTACCTTTATGTAGGCGATCCGGTAAGCGTTTGGAAAAGCAGTACTCCTTTGCCAGGTATAATTACTGATGTTGATAACGTCCCATCGACTACCGTTTCCACCTTCCACCTCTCTCAGAACTACCCGAATCCATTTAATCCTACGACCACTATTCAGTTCTCGGTTCCAAAAAGGACTTTCGTGACTTTGAAGATTTACAACATTCTAGGACAAGAGATCAAAACTCTTGTCCAAGGTGAAATGAATCAAGGAAGTCATGAAGTGACCTTTGCTGCTGGCTCGCTTCCCAGCGGCACCTACCTTTATCGTTTAGAGACAAGCTCCGGCTTCTCTATTACGAAAAAGATGGTTCTTTTGAAGTGATTCCAAAAGAGGTTCAACTTTTTATAGCTGAACCTCTTTTCCTTCGTAGATTGATTTCTCATAATGTATATTATAGGAAACCGTAGAGAATAAAGAACTTATAAGGAGCCAAATTTATCAACTTCTTATATTTTGTTTTACTGTAACAATTTAACCTCTCACAAAAATCATTCGAAAATTCATTTTCGAAAAAGCAGGGCTGCCTGCATTCGCCATTTTTCTAAGCCATTATAAATAAATAAGTAATGTCATAATAAAATTCCCTCAAAAACTAAACTTTCGAAAATAAGCTGCATACTTTAAGCAGCCGCTTAAACTTAGATCAAAAAAAAGAGCCATTTCCCGCATCTAAAGCTGGGAAATGTCGCAAGCGGTTAAGTAATATACATCAAAAAATAATTTCGAAGGTACAAAAGTAAAATAAAATACACGATAAATTAGTTTGTTAATTTATGAAATAAATCATATATTTCGCCTATTAACGAAATGAAATTATATGGCTGCATCAATTAAAGAAAATACAAGATTGTTCAAAGCTCTTTCAGACACAAACAGATTAAGAATTCTGAAGATTCTTCAAACTAAATCTCTCTGTGTTTGTGAAATAACCGATGTTCTGAAATTAGCAACTTCGACTGTTTCAAAGCATCTCAGCATATTACGAGACACCGGATTTATTATTGAAGAAAAGGATGGTAAGTGGGTTAATTATATGATCAACCCTAGACCGTCTGACCAAAGAATCTCATCTGTCCTTTCGACACTTGATTTCTGGATTTCAGATGATAGTGTAATTATCTCGGATAAACAGAAAATTCAAAAGGTAGATAGAAATGTAGTATGCGGGAGGTAATATATTTTTTTATTCTACATTTCGATAGTTAGCAAAATATAAGTAGGAGTACATGAAAATTTTAATTCTTTGCACAGGCAATAGCTGCCGCAGTCAAATGGCGGAAGGATTTTTGAAATCGTTTGATTCCGAATTGGATGTTTATTCTGCCGGAACAAATCCATCCAAACAAGTTCATCCGCGGGCAATACAAGTAATGAATGAAGTTGGAATTGATTTAAGTAAAAGCTTGCCGAAAAGCGTTGAGCAATTTTTAGGAGATTCTTTTGATTATGTAATTACTGTTTGCGACAATGCAAAAGAAACATGTCCGGTATTTGTAGGAAAAGTTTCTAACCGGCTTCACATGGGATTTGAAGACCCCGCAGAAGCCACCGGAACAGAAGAAGAAATTCTTTCTGTGTTTAGAAAAGTAAGAGAGGAAATAAAAAAAGATTTCTATGAATTTTATCTGTCTGAATTAGAAAGGAATTAAAATGTTATATATAAAAGTTCTCGGTTCTGGCTGTACAAATTGTTTGAATTTAGAAAAGCTTTGCCGTGAAGTAACATCTGAAAACCGGATTGATGCAGTAATTGAAAAAGTAACTGACTTCAAAGAAATAATGAGCTACGGAATAATGAGTACACCGGGACTTGTAATAAATGGGAAAGTAGTATTAAGCGGAAAGCTGCCTACTAAAACAACATTAACGCACTGGCTTATGAATGCTATTGCACAAGAAAATATTTAGCCTTTAGTATGGAGAATAGTAGAATGAGTAACATAACTAAGAAGTTATCTTTCCTCGATAGATATTTAACTCTTTGGATTTTTCTTGCGATGTTTATCGGGGTATTCTCCGGATATCTTTTCCCGGGCATTGTTGATTTCTGGAATAAGTTTCAGAGCGGCACTACTAACATTCCCATTGCAATTGGATTGATATTGATGATGTATCCTCCGCTTGCCAAAGTTAAATATGAAGAACTTGGAGACGTTTTTAAAAATGTTAAGGTGCTCTCACTTTCGCTAATTCAAAACTGGATAATCGGACCAATATTAATGTTTTTATTAGCAATAATATTTTTGCAAGGCTACCCGGAATATATGGCGGGATTAATTATGATTGGTCTTGCGCGCTGCATTGCGATGGTTATTGTGTGGAATGAACTTGCAAAAGGCGATACCGAGTATGCCGCCGGTTTAGTTGCGTTCAACTCAATATTTCAAGTATTATTCTTTTCTATTTACGCTTATGTGTTTCTAACTGTTCTTCCTTCGGCATTGGGATTGAAAACATTTAAAGTAGATATTACGATCGGTCAAATTGCAGAAAGCGTTTTTATTTATTTGGGAATTCCATTTATTGCCGGAATAATTACACGTTTCACATTAATAAAATTGAAAAACAAAGAATGGTATCAGCAAAAATTTATTCCAAAGATTTCTCCAATTACTTTGATTGCTCTTTTGTTTACAATTATTGTAATGTTCTCGCTGAAAGGTGAATTCATTGTAAAAATACCATTGGATGTTGTTCGTATTGCGATACCGCTTATGTTCTATTTTGTTATAATGTTTTTCGTTTCATTTTTTATGGGAAAGAAAATCGGTGCGGATTATTCAAAAACTACAACATTATCATTTACCGCTGCAAGCAACAATTTCGAACTAGCCATTGCGGTTGCAGTTGCCGTATTCGGAATAAACAGCGGCGAAGCATTTGCTGCGGTTATTGGTCCGCTTGTAGAAGTTCCTGTTATGATAAGCTTGGTGAATGTAGCCTTATGGTTTCAGAAAAAATATTTTGTTGCAGTGAAGCCAGCTTAAATTATTTATTTTGAAGAATAAGAAATTCGATATAAAAATATTTGTTATGCCGGTTGGAGCTTGCAGCTACGAAAAAAGCTGGCAATATGCAGTTGATTTAATTTCAAAAAAATTAAACAACCGCTTAGGAAAAATTTTTGATATGAAACTGATTGAAATTTTTTCTCCCAAATCTTTTTTATTCAAAGAAATCATCATAGGTATTCAACAAGAAAAACTACAAACTCCGGTAGTGACTTTAAATGATAAGATAATTCAATCCGGCGGTAAGCTATCTGATAGAATTATTAGAGAAGAAATTGAAAAAAAAGATGAAAGGAGGATTTAGCTGATTTATAAAAATTAAAATATGCAAAGAACTGCTTAATCAAAGTTCCAATCTTCATTAAAAAAATGGCTGGAAGACCGAAATTTGTTTTAACAGATTTTATACAGATAAATAAACAATGAATATCTTTTGTAAGTATTTATAAAAGTTTTAATTGCATTCCAAGGTACGTAAAAACAACACCCGCCGCTGTAAGGCAAAGTGCCCATAATATTTTTCTTCCGTGAACCGTAATTGCAAGGAGTAATCCTAAAATTGCCAAAACTATAAGTGCGCTTGCAATCGAAAACCAACGGATATCTGGTACTACAATCCCTAAATACAAAGGAAATAAAGCGCCTAAAAAACCAGCAGAACTACCTAACAATGCTGATATTATTGATTCAAAAAATACTGCTCTGCCAAGATTTGAACTGACCAATTTACCATGTGAAGTTAGGTTTAGTTGCTTTTCAGCTTCCACTAATTCACTTCGTAGTTGAGCATATTGTGCAACCGCAAAAATAAATGCACTTGAACTTGCACCAGCAATTGAAACACGTAATGCTAGATCTAAATTAATGATGGAATTGGATTCTATAATTCTATGCGCAGCTATAGTTAATGCCGTAAGAATTCCATCGCTAAAACCTGAAATTAATACACGTAAGTTTTTCTTAAATACTTTTTTGATTTTATTCATCGAACCCGTTTAATCCGATCTATTATTCGTTCACCGCAGACAAGTTCGTCGATACTATGTACAACGGCTCCTGTCGCTTCAATAGCAGATGCAATCTGTTCATAATTTAAGTTCTCACCTTCAATACTTATGTCCATACCGACTGTTTCTATATCAATTTCTCCTACTGTTATATTTACTGCTTCAACGCCTACACATTTGTCAAGAGCTTTAGCGATTTCAATAATCGATGGTCTTGACACTGCTTTATCTACATCAAGAACAAGTCGTCTAATATTCATCTTAATTTCCTCAAAATATTTTACTTGAATAAATAGTTGAAACTTCTGAAAAATTCAAAGTGTCATTACCTTAGAAACGGGAATCTTTGGATTTTTTAAGAGGCTCCTACTCTTGCCTACCGGCAAGCAGGTACAATGGAACGATAATAATAGAGAAATCATTATTTAATAAAACTGTAAAACATAATTTCGTATACCTTAAAAAAGTATGAGCCATAATACTTATTTACAGCAGCACAGCAAATGCTGATCAAATATGTAAAATACATATTTCAAAAGTCGATTTTTAGCAAGAGCAAACAGATCATCACAAGCTACAGTGTATTACTATTTATGGGCATGTCGTTCAGTTCCTAAAATTCCTGTTACTCTGTAGTACCATATTTTCAAACCGTCTAAGATTAACATGGCAAGAAGCGTGATAACAAAAAGTACAACAATATACTGCAAAGAAACTGGCGACATTACCAAACCAAAAGCAGCCATTAATATGGCAAGAACAATGTTTATTATAATCATGCCGCTTACCCATTTACTTGGCAAAAATGACCAGAATGAGTCCCGGGTACGCGTCATAATAATTGTTTCCATGGCAGAAAAAATTAAATAGAGGAACATTAAAGAACTTACTTGATCTGCACTTAATCCTTGAATTTTGAGATAGTATCCTATTAGTACAAGACCGAGAACCAGCCAGCCGATAGTGAAGATAGCGGAGATCTTAGCAAGCTCAGGCATGTTCCATTTTTCTGGAACTGTTGTCGGCCAAGCTTTGTCGGTTCCCAATGTTAGTGTAACCATATCATTCATAACCACAATGAACACAATGAGACTCAGTGAAACCGGAAAAACTCCAGTAAAGATAAATCCAAAAGTTAGAAGTGCTGCTAATTCTGCGGTACGAGCTAATTTTGTTATTGTCCAAGTCATCATTCTACGATAAACATTGTGCCCGCCATCGATAACTTTAGTGATATCTGATAATTGAGGTTTTGTTAGAACAACTTTAGCAGCCGACTTTGCAACATCGGTGGCAGTACTAACCGCAATACCAACGTCCGCCTGTTTTAGAGCAGGCGCATCATTGATTCCATCGCCAGTCATGCCGACTACCATTCCTAATTTTTGTATAGAGCGGACAATCTTGTACTTGTCTTCAGGATAAACATTAGCAAATCCGTCGAAATCCAATGGATTAGATAATGCATCTTCCAAGGTTCCAATTCTGCTGCCGATTCCCACTTGCTCGGCAATCGACTTAGCGGTACCCGCTGTGTCGCCAGTTAGCATTAGCACTCTGATGCCCAATTCTTTAATCTTTGCAATTGATTCTTTGGCGTCATTTCGTGGTGAATCAGCCAATGCAATCAGCCCTCTACAAATCAGTTTTTCGTCTTCTCCCGAAGCTACTGCCAAAACCCTAGAGCCTTTCGAACTTAGTCTATCAACTTGAGCCATAAATTGATCTGGCGTTTTTGCAATCTCAGCAACGACTGCTGGAGAACCAAGAACCACATTCAACTGGTTACCATTTTGGTTGATACGAGACTTGGATAATTTATGAACCGGATCGAATGCTGTAAATGATGTTCTCTCATGCAAGATTAATTTTCGTTCTCTAAAAGCTCCAAGTATTGCAGTGCTAATGGAGTCGTTGGATGTGTCGTCACTCGCGGAAGCCGCCAACCTTAACAATTCATCATCTGTCTGATGATCAAATGAGCTTATTTCGGCGACTTCAGGGTGATTGTTCGTCAATGTTCCCGTCTTATCGACTAGTAAAATTTCGAGGCTTGCAGCTTCCTGAATTCCCGTAAGCCCAGTAACCAAAACGTGCTGTTTAGCTAAATTCTTAGCCTCTAATGAATTTGCTACAACGAAGCTGGAAGGCATGGAGATTGGAATTGTTGCAATGAATAAAATTACTAGAAATGGAAGTAATTCCTGCCAGGGAGTTCCATTAGCTAACGCAGCAATGATTAGGATAACAGCAAGAACAACATCCAAATACGCAAGATATTTGACTATGGTGAACAGCAACGATTGCAATCGTCCTGGAGATTCAGCAGTTCGAACCAACTCGGCAATTTTGCCGTATGAGCTTTTTGTACCGATTGCTGTTACTCTAGCAATTGCCTCACCGTGGCTAATCGTAGATGCAGAAAATATTGTTGCTCCAGTTTCTTTTGTTACATCAATCGATTCACCAGTAAGTGGCGACTCATCCACGCTCACGGTTCCTTTAATGATTTCCATATCAGCCGGTACAATATCTCCAACTCGAGCGTGTACTATGTCTCCGGGTACCAGTTCGCGAGACAGTATTATCTGCCAAACCCCGTCTCTAAATGTTCTAACGCTAATTTGAAGTTGCTGGTGTAAAAATCTAATTGCGTTTTTTGCACGCTTCTCTTGAACTTCTCCAACGACAGCGGAAAAAATAAGCAACAGGAAAATAATTGCAGCTTGAACGCCTTTGCCGAGAACCAATTCAAAAATCATGGCTGCCTCAAGTAGCCAGGGGATTGGTCCCCACATTCGTTTTAGGACCCCCATAACCGGACCAACTTGCTTCTCCGGAATTTCATTGTAACCATATTGATTCCGTTTAGACTGAATATCGGCTTGATTAAGTCCAGTACCTTGATATGAATTTTCAATACCTGCAGTATCTTTAATTTGAGCCATGAAAACTCCTAACTATTATTATCTTTTGTAAATCGAAAAACTTGTAAGAACATAAAACAAATATTTTATTTTGCCGACACCAGTGATGGTGTCATTCTGAATTGTGTGGTGTATATTGTAATTGCTCTGTTCACCTAATTGACCCAAATATTTAGCTTGAGTTGAGTTATTTTATTTATCTTCCTTAACAAAAGTATTTGTATAAAAGTTCTTCAAAAATAACTTGCAATAAAATTTCACCAAATTAAAGTAATTACTATTATTTTGCTCTTAAAATACCAAACTTGTTATATAGGCGCAATTAATTACGTTTATTTTTTATTTAGTTGTTGAATCGTTTT
This sequence comes from Bacteroidota bacterium, assembly GCA_021815405.1. Classification (GTDB taxonomy): domain Bacteria; phylum Bacteroidota; class Ignavibacteria; order Ignavibacteriales; family Ignavibacteriaceae; genus FEN-1297. Next base: position 75,169 of record JAKAGV010000018.1, on the reverse strand, counting down.
GTCTAGAAGTCTTAATATCTTTCGTAAAGATTTTTTATTTACATGACTGAAGTTACGCAAACTGGCTTTGGGAAAGTGTCATACCCGCGAAAGCGGGTATCCAGTAAGCTAAAATATGCAAAAAATAGATCCCCACTTTCGTGGGAATGACAGTACCAGGCATCAAAAGGTCTTTTGGCGTAACTTCAGTTACATGAAAAATATATTCATTTATTTTGCTGCTGCTATGCCTAATCAATTCATGCTATAATAAATAAACACCACTCTCAAATCACTGCATTGCGAGATTATTTTCTAAACCTATATGTGTCATGTTTAAAAAGTTATTCCCGTATAAATGGGAATCTATTTGTGCCAAAATAAAATGGATTTCCACTTTTGTGGAAATGACGTACATCTTAAATTACTTTTGGATCGATCCCGACACTTAGCTTTTTAGATTGAACTCATTTATACTATTGGATTTTTAATTTTCAAATATGATAAAACAAAAACTAAATATTCTTTTTATTTAGATAATGCTTAAAAAAATCTCTAAAAAATATTGAATTATCTATAATCGTTATTGGCATGCTTCATGAGTAATGAATCATATAGTCATACGATAAGTTGGTGTATATATTTATAATGTTTAGTGAAAGAGAATTAAAATATGACAAGTAAAACTTATAATTCCGGAAAGACCAGAGAAGATTTACAGTCAGATGTGCTGTCTGCAATATGTCATCCCAATAGAATAAAGATTATCAAAACTCTTAAGAAACAAGCGTTGTGTAATTGTGAAATGATGCCTCTGCTTGGACTTGAGCAATCGAACCTTTCACGCCACCTTAAAAGCATGGAGAAAAGCGGGATACTCGTTTCATGGAAAGATGGATTGATGGTTAGATACAATATCGCCGACGAAAGAATTTTGCAAATTCTTGACCTTGCTGAAAAAATAGCTTTGAAGAAAATAGAACTAGTTAAAGAGTTAGCTGAAGTATAAAATTTTTTAAAGTGTAATATGAGTAATCACTCATATAATTGAAACAGATTTTGGTTTAATAATAATGAATACAACGTACTGATAATACCATTATTGGATTAGCAAAGAGGATTCAAAGAAATGAACAAATTAGATGATTATTTAATTGAAAAAGAAATTGAAGAAAAAATAAATAAAGATTCTGAGAAGAAGAGTAGAATCTTAATAAAATTAAATAGAACAACACTACCGTTTTTATTGCTGCCGCTGTGGTTTTTCCTTTATATCAATTTAGAAACTATTTCGGATTTCTTAGTTTACTCGATATTTGGTATGACTAAAGGTACTCATATTACAGGTGCTGTTTCGTTTTTTGTGTTTGAAGTGCCGAAGGTATTGATGCTCTTAATATTAATTGTTTTTGCTGTTGGTATTGTAAGAAGTTATTTCTCACCGGAAAGAACTAGAAAAATGCTCGGCGGTAAAAAGCTTTTTGCTGGAAACGTTTCTGCAAGTCTGCTCGGTATTGTAACACCGTTCTGTTCTTGTTCAGCAATACCGCTGTTCCTTGGGTTTGTAGAAAGCGGCGTTCCGCTTGGAGTTACATTTTCATTTTTGATTGCTGCACCAATGATAAATGAAGTTGCAGTTGTTCTTCTCTTTGGTTTGTTCGGATGGAAGACAGCGCTTTTATATATGTCCACCGGATTAATTATAGCGATGATTTCCGGCTTTGTAATCGGAAGATTAAAACTTGAAAAGTATGTTGAAGATTGGGTTTATAAAATAAAAGCCGGTCAAGTTCAAATGGAAGAAGTGAAACCAACCTTTGCAGAAAGAATTACTGCCGGTGTAGATGCTGTTAAAGAGATTGTCGGCAAGGTTTGGATTTATATTGTAATCGGAATTGCAGTCGGCGCGGGTATTCATGGTTACGTGCCGCAAAACTTTATGGCTGGCTTGATGGGAAAAAGCGCATGGTGGTCTGTTCCGATTGCCGTTATGCTTGGTGTACCGATGTATTCAAATGCTGCTGGAATAATTCCTATAGTTCAAGCCTTGCTTGAGAAAGGCGCCTCGCTTGGAACAGTGCTGGCATTTATGATGTCGGTTATAGGTCTGTCTTTCCCGGAAGCGATTATTCTAAAAAAAGTATTGAAGCTGCCGTTGATTCTAACATTCGTTGGTGTTGTAGCCGTTGGAATAGTTATCGTCGGTTATCTTTTTAATTTAATTTATTAAGATTATGCTGATAAAATTGCTTGCAACTATATTGATTTTTACCAGCTTAATAAAAGCAGATTCAACATCTGATTTGATTAAAGAGACAAGAGAAAAGATTTCACAAATCAATATTTCTTTTTATGAAAACAGATTACCGGATAAATTATTTGTAAGTGAGCTTGATAAATTATTTGTAGAACTGAAAGATAAAAATATATATGCAGATTCCGTTGTTGACAAAAAAGATTATAAACTCAAATCCAGTCAACTAATCAAATCATTCAAGGCATTCGAAAAATTCTATAATAACAAACCGGAAGTTGATACATTAAAGAAAGTTTTTCATGCTGTAAATAATGAATTCAACTCTGTCTTTGGGAAATATTTTTTAGATGAATTAAAGAATTTCCCAAAGAAAAAAATAATCATCTTCTCAACATCAATGTCTTGCGAATGCACACTTGAAATGTGTTACCGGCAGGAATGTGAGGTTCAAAAGCTTCTTAAAGAGAATCCGGATTCGTTTGATTATGCGGTTGTGGATTCATATTCAAATTATGATTTGCAAAATGAGTATGAAGTTGGATTTATACCGGCGGTGATTTTAGTCGATTCAACCAATAAAGAAATAAAAAGGTTTGTAAGAGTTGAAAAATTGTATGACAAGTTAGTCTCAATACTAAATGTTAAAGAATGAAAGTCAATTAAAAACTAAAATGGAGATAGTCATTGCGAGTCTCGATTCTATCGAGGCGAAGAAATTATTTAAAAATCAGTAGATTGCTTCACTTTGTTCGCAATGACAGAAACAGTGATACAGTCATTGCGAGAGACGATAATCTCGCAGCAATCTATTAACAGTAAAAAGCAAAGTAAGTAAGAAAATATGGCAACACAAAAAAGAGAAATGAAAGTATTGATAACCGGCGAAAGTGAAAACCCGACAAAGATGAACATTCATGCTGGTAAATTCAATTTAATAATTGACGAGCCGAAAGGAATGGGTGGAACTGACGAAGGTCCTTCGCCAATTCAAGTATTGCTTATGTCGCTTGCCGGCTGCTTAAATGTTACCGGACACGAAATTGCGCGGCAAAAAGGATTGAAGTTGAACAGCATGAAAGTAAAAATTGAAGGTGTTATGAATCCCTGTACTTTCCTCGGCTGCTCTTTTGAAGAGCGTGCTGGGTTTCAAAATATTATTGTGACTGTTAAAGCAGATATTCCCGGCGCGTCTGAAGAGGGAAAAGAGGCGTGGCTTAAAGAAACTGAAAGCCGCTGCCCAGTTACAGACAATATTAAAGCTGATACTAAAATTACCGTAGTGAGAGAATAATTTGAAAGGATGAATTATGGAATGGTTAAAAAATCTTGATGAGGCAAAAGAAGAATCATTAAAATCTCATAAACCGATTCTGCTTCAATTTGAAATGGACGGCTGCGGCGGCTGCAAAAAATTATATGCCGAAACTTATCCGGATCCGAAAGTCGAAGAAGAAATGAACGAGTGGTTTGTTCTTCTCAAACTTGATTTAATAAAAGACAGAGATATAAGGCGCGAGCTTGCCGCTTACTGGACGCCTTCGTTTTATTTTTTAGACCATACCGGGAAATCATATTATAATTTTAACGGATATCTGCCGGCGGATGAGTTCAGAATTATTTTGAGGCTTGGTTATGCGGATGCAATGATACCGAAAGGAAAATATGCCGAAGCTTCTCAAGTTATGAATAAAGAAATTGATCAATTTAAAAACAACAATCCTTTGCTTCCAAAGTTGTTGGCGCAAAATGGAATTTCAAATTACATAAGGACAAAAGATAAAAGTACATTTATGAAAACGATGAAAGAGATTCAGCAAAAGTATCCTGATTCCCTTGAAGCAAGAATGTATTTTTGGGATGAATGAATCTCGAAAATCTAAAAGGAGTGTCATTGTGAGAGACGATAGTCTCGAAGCAATCCAATGATATTTTTTAAGATGCACTTGAATGAATTTAGAATTAATCAAATAAAGGAAAAAGAAAATGGAAAATTACAAAGTAGCAGCAGTAACAGATGACGGCGAAACTATTAGTCAGCATTTTGGAAGAGCAATGTATTATGAAGTGCTTTCAATTGAAAATGGCAAGATAGTTAAAAGAGAACGACGCGAAAAAATGGGGCATCATAATTTTGCTCAAGAAGAACATCACCACTCAAATGAGCGGCACGGCTTTGATGAATCATCGCACAACAAACATGTTAGTATGGCTGAAGCAATTAAGGATTGCAAAATATTGCTTGCACGCGGCATGGGCGCAGGTGCTTATCAAAGTATGCTTCAATTAAATAATAAACCAGTTGTAACAGACATAAGAAAAATAGATGATGCTGTTAAAGCGGTTATTGATGGAACAATAATTGACCACACTGAAAAATTACATTAAGGAGAAACAATGTCAATAAATCAAAAAACCCCGATGGAATTACTAAAGCTATTTGCACCGGAATTTGCTCAGAATCAAATGGAAGAAAAATCTCTCATCTTTGAAAATGAGAAATATCAAAAGTTACCTAATAAATATAAAATGCTAATTGGAATAGGAGTTGCCGCCGCATTAGGTAGTGATACTTGTACTAAAATGTGGACCAATATGGCAAAACAAAACGGAGTTACAAACGACGAGATTGTTGAAGCAATGCAAGTTGCCCGTTATATGAAACAAGCAACGGTTAATGATACAATTGCAAATTCTTTAGAAATTTTAGTAGAGAATAAATGAAAATAAAACTTGATTTCCAGTATTTTGAAGGATGTCCAAATCATAAAAAAATGAGCGGCAATCTTAAAGAAGCTATTAAAGGACTAGAAGATAAAATAGACTTAAAAGAAATCTTAGTAGAAGATGAAGTTACTGCAAAGCGAGTTGGATTTATTGGCTCGCCAACATTGTTGATTAATGGTGAAGATATTGTAGGTGCTTCTGTGCCAGAGAATCCACAACTTGCATGTAGATTTTATCCTGGCGGCGTACCTTCGGCAGAGTTAATCAGAGAAAAGATTATTCAAAAAATTAATAAGGAGAAAAAATGACTTCAGTAAAAATTCTCGGCACCGGCTGCTCCAAGTGCAGATCTCTTGAGGCAAAAGTTAGAGACTTAATCAGTAAAAACAATCTTGAAGCAGAAGTAATTAAAGTTGAAGACATTCAAGAAATGATGGGATATGGAATAATGATGACGCCTGGTTTGGTAATAAATGAAAAGTTAAAAAGCAGCGGCATTATTCCTAAAGATGATCAACTTCTCAACTGGCTAAAAGAAAATTAAAAAAATTTGTTGTCATTGCGAGCAATGCTTTGGGAGCGAAGCAATCTCATATTTTAAGTTTGGGATTGCTTCAGCCGAAGACTCCTTCGCAATTTCAGAACTAAATAATTAGAAAATAAATTAAAAATAGAGAAGGCAAAATGAATACAAAAATTCTAATATCAACTTTACTTATAATTTTGTTTATCGGAATTAATATTTCCGCTCAATCAAAAGAAAAGAAGAACAGCGCAGTTAAACCTAAGGTTACATTCATTGAGCTTGGCTCGGTAAATTGTATCCCTTGCAGGATGATGCAGCCAGTTATGAAAAACATTGAGAAGAAATACGGCAATCAGGTAAAAGTTATTTTTTATGATGTATGGACGCAAGAGCAAAGACCGTATGCTGAAAAATACGGAATTAAACTAATCCCAACTCAAATTTTTCTTGATAAAAATGGAAAAGAATTTTATCGTCATGAGGGATTTTATCCGGAAGCAGAGGTGGATAAAATATTGCAAAGCAAAGGAGCTAAATTAGACATAAAAGGCTGAATCTAAACAGTAATTGCGAGTTCCGATTTTATTGAGATGAAGCAATCTAAAAAAATGAAATTGCTTCGCTCAAAGACCTGTCTGCCGAGTCTGTCGCACCAATGTTTAGGCTGTCATTCCCACGAAAGTGGGAATCCAGTTTGTCCGAAAATGTAGAAATAATAGATCCACGTTTTCACTGGAATGACAGCCAAGTAGTTCTGCTACACCCTCTACCGACATGCAGGCTCGTTCGCAATGACAACTATTCAAAAAGGATTTTTATGATTGATAGTTTATTTACTACACTTTACGAAGCAATGACCGGCGCTGTTTTGATAGCGGTACTGGCTTCTTTTGCGTGGGGAGTATTATCAATTCTTCTTTCGCCATGCCATCTTTCAAGTATTCCGCTCGTTGTTGGTTTTATAAGTTCACAAGGGAAAATATCAATCGGAAGAACATTTAAAATTTCGCTAATCTTTTCAATTGGAATACTTATTACAATTGCATTGATCGGAATTATTACCGCATCGCTTGGACGCTTAATGGGAGATGTTGGAAATGTTGGTAATTATCTTGTTGCTGGAATTTTCTTCATCGTCGGTTTATATCTTTTAGATATAATAAAATTTGATTGGAACACCGTTGGATTAAAACAAACAAAAACCAAAGGTCTGCTTGCAGCTTTAATACTTGGTTTATTATTCGGGATTGCATTAGGACCTTGCACGTTTGCTTACATGGCGCCGGTGCTTGGTGTAGTTTTTCAAACTGCGCAGACAAATTATTTCCTTGCGATAATTTTTCTTCTTGCATTTGGAATAGGGCATTGCTCGGTTATTGTTGGCGCTGGAACATTAACAGGGAAGGTTCAGAAATATTTAAATTGGAGCGAAGGATCAAAAACTATTTTGTGGATAAAGAGGATTTGCGGAGTGCTGGTGATACTTGGTGGTGTTTATTTAATTACCCAGACGAATTAATGTACAAGATATTTCATCAATTTATATTGAACTTACTGTTTGCATTTGCCGGCTGAGTTTTTATCAAGAGAAAAGTAAAGATGATGTTCTGTAGAGAAAGAGATTGAAGCACTGCTGGCAATTGTTATTCTCGACGAGCTAGCGATATGAAGATTATGAAACCTCTTTGTACTACCCACGTTATCACTTATGTTCAGTTAGTATGAGAAAATATTTCTTAAGAAGAATAATGAATTCAATTACTCCATTTCTCTTATTCAGAATGTTTGAGTTGTAAATAAAGTTATTAATGTTATTATTTATTACTTTTTAAAAAATATAATTGCAGAATGACTGCTGCAAGTAAATACTATCACTCCTAATTAAAATGTAATTACTTTATCCGAATCGACAGTCCAAGCAGTTAGCTCTGCCATCGTGCTAATTTGTGCGCCTTCGATTAATGGAAGATTTTTAATTCCTCTGGCATCTGCGCATGTGCCGCAGATTTTTACAAATCCACCTTTATTCAATACAGACTTCAGCATCCTTTCAATGTTATAATAGCCAGAAGCAGTATTCTGATTTGGCAAAGCACATGTAGCAGCATCTGCCATAAGAAAAATTCTTACTTCATTTTCTGGGAATTCTTTTTGAAGAGTCATAGCAAGACGAAGCGCGTTATATGCTTTTTCTGTTCCGTAAGGTGCATCGTTAATGATGATTAGATATTTCATGTATGTTAACCATTTTTATTTATAGATTTTTTTGTGTAATTGTTTTCTAATTCCAATTATCCCATAATGATAAGGCGGGAGTGAAATAATTCCACTTTCAATTTTGAATCCGGCGGATTTCATCCAGTCAATGCATTGTTCCGGCTTTGGTCTTATATCTAGAGAGGGACCTCTTGGAGTTGATTTAGAATAAATCCAATGAATGACACCAACCTTGCCTTCACGTTGTAAAACCCGGTAAGCTTCCTGTAACAAGGCAATCGGGTCTTCTGCATGAAGTATATTAAAGAGGATTACATAATCAACCGATTCGTCTTTAAGCTTTGTTCCTTCTTTTACAAAATCAATTTTATGAATTTTAATATTTGAAATTTTCTCTTTGTCTACTTTTCCTTTTAGAATAGAAATCATTTCAGGCTCAATATCGAAGGCATGCAAAGTACCCTTTATGATTTTAGCAGCAGGAATTGTAAATGTGCCATAGCCGGAGCCAAATTCTGCTGCATTATTAATCTTATTATCCAATTTAAGCTTCGAAAAAATGTATTGAGGGTTGAAAAAAGTTTCCCAGTAGGATTCTTCAGGCATGCCGCTGTCACGAACTTTCATATTATATTGTTCTGCCCGAATATTCAATTGAATCTCTAAGCGATAAAATGGAATCACATACTCTAGAATTGATCAGACCATATACAATGTTATTTCCATTTTGCCTTTTGATAACAAGAGGTATTTTGCAAAGCGTTTCAAGATGGCTTTTTATTTCTTCTTCGCTTAGATTTAGCAGATTTGCAATAGCGTCTGCTGTAACTTCATTATCATAAATCGAGCATAATATTTGAATGTTTAGAACATCTGAAAATAGTCCGGCGATTAGCTCATTTGATTTTGGATTCATCATATATTTACCTAATCTGATTTTAATTCGTTTCAATCTTTAGTCCGGCAAAGCGCCACGAGTTAACGTCATCCTGCATAATACTTGTCTTAAATCCTTTGGCAGTTAATATCTTTGCCGCTTCGGGAGCCATTACACAATATTTTCCGCGGCAATAAGCTATAATTTCTTTACCGGCGGGTAAGTTTTTTATTTTATTCTTTAATTCAGACATCGGTATAGAAACTGCACCAGGCAGATGTCCATTTAGATATTCTTCTTTCGGTCTGACATCAATAATAGTAACTTCATCTTTATTTATTTTTGACTTTAATTCTTTCATGGAGATAGGCTCAAATACGTTTCTTTCTTCAAGGAATCCTTTTACGGCTTCCCTTAATTCTGCAGCGCTTTGCTCAGCGAGAGTTTGAAGGCTTTTCCAGTATTTTATTACTTCATCCGACGCAAGGGAATATATAACACGAATCCCTTCTTTTCTGGTCTGGACTATTTTCGCATTCTTTAAGATTTGAAGATGCCGGGAAGTATTAGCGAAATTCATACTGGTTTCTTTTGAAAGCGAGTCAACATCTTTTTCACCTTGTGAAAGAAGGTCTAGGATTTCAAGTCTTTTGGGACTTGCGAAAGCTGAAGCTATGTTTGATAGCTGCTGGAACGTGATGTCTTTAAATTCTCTGCCGGTCATAGCATTATCTCAATAAATTATTCAATTGATTAATTGAATATAAAAATTTATTAAAAGAAAAGCAAAGTTTAGAAATATCCCTGCTATAAAAGGTTTAATGCATCTTTTAAATTCTAACTTTGCAAAAGAGAATAAATTTGAGTAGTTCTCAAATCTTCATGACCTAACAATTCTTTTACTACGTATAGAGACACTCCACGCTGAACTAACATTGAAGCGAATGAGTGACGCAATATGTGAAAATGAATTTTATCGTCAAGGTTTGTTTCCGTACAACACCTTTGAATTGCTTGCTTATTGTTTTGGATGAAGTTTTTTACCTTTTAAATGATAGGATACAAATTCTTCGGGACTATTGAGATTAGTTTGAAATCGACTTGTTAAAAGAGTACGAACTTTTTCTGATATTGGGATTATTCTATCTTTTTACTTTTAGTCTGGAAGCTTTCTGAACCTTCAATAGAAATATAGTTTTGAATGAAGTCAATCCAAGACCATTTCATATTTATTATTTCACCAAGGCGTAAGCCTGTATAAAAAGAAGTAATGAAAATATCTTTTAATATTGATAGAAAGTATTAGAGACAATTATAAAAAAATTATCTTCGGTAATAAAAGCAAGATATGATTTTGAAAGTTTTGGAAATTTAACTTTTGTAAATTGATTAACGGAAATATAATTCCATTGCAGAGCTTTATTAAATGCAGCTTTTAGAGTGCGGTAATATTGATGAGTTCTGTGCTGTGTTCGTGCAAATGTAGAAGTGATAAATTTATCTATTGTGAGCGTGTTAATCTCATCAATGTTCTAATTAACACAAAAGAAAATAAATTGAGTAATAGAAAGATTTATCGAAATCAAATACTTTTTAGATTTGATGGGGCGGACATAACCCAAATACTCTGTTTGGAAATCTTTAAAGGATAGTATATTTTTGGGACTGTTTTTAATAGGAATTACCTCATAGATTGAGGAAAATGATTCCTGAAATTTTGATAGTACTTGCTCTGCTTCTTCAAGGATACTTTTTTTGTTGATCTGGTTGTTCTTTTACCATTAACAAAATAAACTATTTGGTAATAGCTTTATCTTGTGATTTTTACAACACACATGGTTTTTACTTTTTGTATGCAGTGTATGTCTTATGTATGTACTTTTTATAAATACAAATTAAATAAGAGCTAAAAATCAATAATCCTGATGACTCTGGATCAGAAAAGTCTAGGTTCGAGCCATAGCAGGGCAGCGAAAATTTATAAAACTGAATTTTTACCGGCGCGTTCGTCTAGCTGGCTTAGGACGCCGCCCTCTCAAGGCGGAGATCATGGGTTCGAATCCCGTACGCGCTACCAATTTTTTACAAATCAACATTAAGCTAATAATCCGGAATATTAACCTATCACACTATCCTCAATGAAACGATTTGAAAAACACATTTTTGTTTGTGAAAATAAAAGACCCGATGGACATCCGCGCGGCTGCTGCCTGGACAAAGGTAGCGCCGAAGTTAGAGAAAAATTCAAAAAGAGAATTAAAGAACTAGGACTTAATCACCAGGTTCGAGCTAATGCCTCAGGCTGCCTCGATGCTTGTGAATTTGGAGTAAGCGTTGTAGTTTACCCAGAACAAATTTGGTACGGCGGCGTTAAAGTTGAAGATGTGGAAGAGATAATTCAGAGTCACATCATCAAAGATGTACCGGTTGAAAGATTATTCATTAAAGATCAAAGGTTTCATAAAGATGTCATCATCGAAAAAGACAGCTGATTCTCTTAAATCTGAAATAGTCCGTGCAAAAGAAATTTTTGCAAGATTAAAAAAAGAATATCCCTCTGTAAGAATTGCACTTGACTTTACTACACCATTTGAGCTTCTAGTAGCCACCATTCTTTCAGCTCAATGCACCGATGCTCGGGTAAACATAGTAACAAAAACTCTTTTCAAAAAATATACATCTCCAAAAGATTACTTAAAAGTTTCGAACGAAGAATTGGAAAAAGATATTTATTCAACCGGCTTCTATAAACAAAAAGCCAAGAGTGTAAAACAATGCTGTCAAGCTTTGATCGATCATCATAACGGAAAAGTTCCAGACGATTTTGAAGCATTAGAAAATTTGCCTGGTGTAGGAAGAAAGACTGCTTCAGTTGTGGCGGGCAATGCATTTGGAATTCCTGCAATTGCTGTTGATACTCATGTAAAAAGAATTTCAAACCGTCTAGGATTTATAGATTCCGAAGATCCATTTAAAATAGAAATGAGGTTAAAAGAATTGTTTCCCCAAAAAGACTGGGTATATACTACGCATTACCTGATTACGCATGGAAGAAAAATATGTGCTGCTAAACGACCTCATTGTATACAATGTGTAGTCGGCGATTTATGCCCAAGCTTTAATCCCAACTTTGAATAGTACAAAAAATTTCATAGGAGAAAATCATGTCTGAAAAATCGCAGGACCGCGAGTACTGTTTATCAATCCTAAAAGAGTATTCGAAATCCGACAGTCTATTAAAGCATGCCTTTGCCGTTGAAACTTGCGTAAAAGCATATGCAAGAAAATTCGGCGAGGATGAAAACTATTGGGGAAATGTTGCACTGCTTCATGATTTCGATTATGAAATGTATCCGACTGCAGAAGAACATCCGTTTAAGGGCGCAGAGATTTTAAAAGAAAAAGGTTTTGATGATAATTTTAGAAACGCAATCTTATCGCATGCTAGTTATTCAGGGATACCGAGGGATAATTTATTATCCAAAACACTTTTTGCCTGCGATGAGTTAGCCGGATTTATCACGGCGGTAACTTATGTAAGACCAAATAAAACAATTGATGAAGTTGAAGTGAAGTCGGTTAAAAAGAAGATGAAAGATAAAGCTTTTGCACGAACAGTAAGTCGTGAAGATATTATTAACGGTGCAGAAGAGCTTAGCGTTCCGCTTGACGAGCACATTGAATTTTGTATAAATGCCATGAAGGAAAATAAAGAAGAATTAGGACTCTAATGATTGGCGATATTGCTGAAGACTTTACTCTTAAAGATCAGGACGACAATGAATTTAATCTTTATAGAAATTTAGATAAGAAAATCCTACTTGTTTTTTATCCAAAAGATGATTCACCAGTATGCACAAAACAACTTACCAATTACAATAGTTTCAAAAGTGAGTTTGAAAAACTTGGAATTATTATGATTGGAATAAATACGGGAAGTTGTAAATCTCATAAAAATTTTTGCACTGCAGTTGGTGAAGGCATTAGACTTCTCTGCGACGAAACAAAAAATATCAGCAAAAAATTTTCGGCATTGAATTTATTCGGAATGAATAAAAGAAAACTTGTGTTAATCGGAACTGATCGAAAAGTAATTTTTGAGAAAAGTGTTTTTCCTATCATGTACATTGATGCTGAGAAGATTTTCGAAATGATTAAAGAAGTCTGATGATAAAAGAAAAAATGTTTATAACAGACTTGACAATTTATCAAATACTTAGCTAAATTTGGCTTAAACTTTAGGAGAAATAATTAGAGAATTTGCTACATTAAAAAGATGTTAACGGGAAAGAGAATTATCTCGTTTAAAAGGAACCCGCTAGCAGGATATAATTAAAAATAATAATGAATAGCAAATTCTTAATAATAATTATTTTGATCTGTACAATTCGAGCTTTTCCTCAGCAGAATTTAAAAGTCATATCATCGGATAGGAGTTCTATAGTAATAGAATTTACTCCAAGCTATTCAGATTCCTCAGTAGTCAATATAAACGGACAAAATTACCGCAAGATAAATTTTCAATTTGGATTCATTCCGAATACCGGTAAGTGGGGAGAACCGATGATGCCGCAGCAAATAATTAATGTAGGCGTACCGGCAGAAACCGGAAATACAGTTCAGATAATCAGCTCATCATATAAAACAATAAATGGAAACCTTGCCCCTGTACCGAAACCGGAGAAAGATGGAAAACTAACAAAGCTTATATATGAGATAGGCAGCAAGTACAATAATTATAAATCGTCTAATGAACTTGTAAGTTTTGGAGAATATGGACTGATGCGCAGTATGCAGGTTCAGTCGTTCGTAATAACACCGGTAGTATTCAGCCCTGGGCAAGGAACAATAAAACTATTTACGAAAATTTTATTTAGGATCAACTTCACGAGTAACCAAGTAATATCAGATAAGCCGGCAGGAGAATTTCTGAACGGAGTAGTATTGAATTATGATGTAGCAAAGTATTGGACTGTAAATGCGAATTTGGGATTGAAGAAGACAGCAGTATTTAATTCTGTACTTGCAACAGGAAAGTGGGTAAGATTTGAGACACCGACTGAAGGGATTTATAAAATAACGAAGTCGATGCTGCCGTCACTGGGCATAGACCCAAGTGTAGATCCGCGGACAATAAAGATATACAACAATGGCGGTAAGATATTGCCAGAGAATATAAACGCCCCGCGTCCGCAGGATTTAGTAGAGAATGCTATTTTGTTTGTTGGATCAGATCCGACAAAGTTTGGAGATAATGATTACATATTATTCTATGGAAGAGGGACAGACTTCTGGGAATATGACAGTACATCGGGGAAAATAATAAGATATCACAATCCATATTCAAGTGTAAATTACTACTGGATAACATCAGGTGGAAATTTTGGAAAGAGGATACAGCCGGAATCGAGTTTAAGTTCACAGACGGCATACCAGCAGAATACGACAAGAGCTTATTTGTACTGGGAACAGGATGAAATAAATATCGGAGAAAGCGGACGAGAATACATGGGAGATGTTTTTGATCCAAGCAACCCGATCACATTATCAAGAACATACACAAATAAATTGAATAACCTTGTCGCGGGTACTCCAATAAATTATAACATCAGGTTTATAAATGCTTCGACTGGCTCAATTGGTCTTGAAATAGATGAGAACTCGACACCTTTAGTTGTGAGTAATCTTTCTGGTTATGGCAACGATTATTCAAATGGAATAGCCTATTATTATAATCCAACATATAAGGGAGTTCTTCCAGATGACAGAAGTCTTTTAAAATTTACAATTTCACCATCCTCACAGGATTCAAAAGGCTACCTGGATTATTTCGAAATAGCATATCAGTCTCAGCTTCAAGCAGTTAATGATAATCTTTTATTCTTTTCAAAAGATACAACAGCAACAATCCAATACAACCTTGGAAATTTTTCAACAAGCGATATATCGGTTTTTAATATTACTGATTATGCAAACGTAAAAATGATTTCTAATCCGGTAATAAGCGGTGGTCAGTGTTCATTCATAGAAAATGAAACATCCGGAAAAGTATCCAAGTACTTCGGTATTTCAAATAGTTACACATTTTTAACACCCAAAAATCCAACTGCAATTTCTAATTCGAACTTGCATGGAGTTCAACAGGGCGCAAAGTATATAATTATAACAAATAAAATTTTCAATGATGCGGCTCAGCGGTTAGCCGATTATAAACAGAATCAAGCTCCAGTTAAGATATCAACAACCGTAGTTGACGTCGATCAGATATTCAATGAGTTCTCCTGTGGTATGATTGACCCAACAGCCATGAGAGACTTTATAAAATATGCTTATGACAACTGGCAGATAAAACCTGAATATGTTTTATTCTTCGGGAAAGGAACATACGATCCGAAAGATGTAGAAGGCTATCATAATGATTATGTCCCTGCTTATGAGACAGAAGAATCGTTAGATCAAATAAATTCATATGCAACGGATGACTACTTTGTTGAAGTAAGCGGAAATGACAATAAAATAGATCTAGCCTATGGAAGAATTACTGCAGCAACTACAGATGAGGCAAACTCTGCCGTAAATAAAATAATACAATATGAAACATCTTCGAACAAGGGTCCCTGGCGAAATCTTATTACATTAGTTGCAGATGACGGTTGGCATTCCGAACAATGGGAAGGAGATGTCCACACTGCAGCATCAGAATATCTTGCTCAATATTATATCCCTACATCATTTGATCTGGATAAAATTTATCTTGCCGCTTATCCTGATCAAATAACAAGCGTGGGCAAAAGAATGCCAGAGGTAAATAAAGCAATTATCAGTGCAATCAATAACGGTACGCTAATTATCAATTATATCGGTCATGGTTCGCCAAGTGTTTGGGCAGATGAGCGTGTCTTTGTTCAGAGCACCACTATTCCTCAATTGACTAACAACGATTATTTCTTTTTGGTAGCTGCAACTTGCGATTTCGGTTATTGGGATATCCCCAGTCCGACTTCCCAAAGCGCCGCTGAAGAAATGTTATTTCAACAGAATGCAGGTGAGATTGCTGCCTTTACTTCCGATAGGCTGGTTTACTCAGATGAAAATCATCAACTAGATAATCAATTGTTTTACGATTTACTTGAGACTCCTCGCGACTCTAATAATCTTCCTATAACAATTGGCAAGGCAGTCTTTTTAGCAAAACAGAATTTAAATGACGTGAATGCACAGAAGTATGAAATATTAGGCGATCCGACATTAAGGCTGTTAATTCCGGAATACAGTGCAACAATAGATTCGATTAACGGTCAGACACTAAATTCAAACCCGATCCAAATAAAAGCGCTAAGTAAGGTAAAAGTAGATGGAGAGATTAGAAAGCCGAATAATTCGTTATGGAGCGATTACAATGGGACAGGTGTGTTGACAATGTACGATTCTCAAAGGAACCAGCTTCTTACGGCATTGAACAATTATCCGATGGTAGTTCCGGGAGGGATAATATTCAGAGGAAATATATCAGTTACAAACGGAAAATTTTCAACTAGTTTCACAGTTCCTAAGGATATTTCCTATGAAGATAAGAACGGAAAAGTCCTAATGTACTTTTACAATAATAATAGCGATGGCTTAGGTTATACTACTAACATAATAGTAGGCGGAACAGATTCCACTGTTGTGCCGGATAAAATAGGACCAGACATTACGGTATTTTTTGATGATACAACATCATCGAACGCTTATTTGGTAAATCCAAACTCGGATTTAATAATAAAGCTGTATGATCCGAATGGAATAAATGCAACAGGAACTGGAATAGGACATAAGCTTGAAGGAATATTGAACGGACAGGAAAACAATCCTATAGATTTCACAAATTATTTTACGGGGAATTTGAATTCCGGAGGAACATCCGGAGTAATAAATTATAAGTTTAATAACCTAACACCGGGAGATTATTCTCTGAAAGTTGTTGCCTGGGACGTATTTGATAATTACTCAAGCAAGATGGTAAACTTTACTGTAGTAAGCGGAAACGGATTGATAATAGAGGATGTATATAATTATCCTGATCCGTTTGCCGGTAATACAACTTTTACATTCCAGCAGAACCTGGATCAGCCGCTGAACGTAAAGATAAAGGTATATACGGTGGCAGGCAGGCTAGTTCGGGAAATAGAACGCTACGGAATAAGCAATAAGTTTGTCAAAGTGAACTGGGACGGACGGGACCAAAATGGAGATTTACTAGCGAACGGGACATATTTGTACAAAGTTATAGTTAATACCGTAGATGGAGAGTACAGTCAAAGTGCGCTAGGTAAACTTGCTATTATAAGGTAGCATCCAGACATATTATGGGTACAATTTATTAACGGTTTTATTTTTATATTTTATGTTTAATTATAATGAGCTAATTATGCTTTCTAAAATAGGATTAATTATCGGAGGAAACTCAATATGAAAATATTCATCAGGCTAATGATGGTCTGCACATTGATCACTTTAATACAAAAGTTCACTTATGCTCAAGGTGAAGCTGCGGTGCCTTTCTTAATGGTTGCACCGGATTCAAGAGCTGGTGGCATGGGGGAATCAGGTGGCGGATTAGCCGACAATTCAGCAGCTATTTATTGGAACCCCTCGGGTATTGCCTTTCTAAGAGGTTCTGAGGTAAGTATTACTCACAGTAACTGGCTGCCTCAATTTAATCTTGATCTCTTTTACGATTACCTTACTTACCGGCAATATGTTCCTGAAATAAGCGGAAGTGTATTTTCAAGTATAACCTATATGAACTACGGCGAATTCGTTAGAACTGGTCCTGACAGCCCAACACCTATCGGTACTTTCCGTTCTTTTGATGCTGCACTTACTTTGGGATATGCAACTCAGCTTTCGCCTGATTGGGGCATCGGGTTTAATTTTAGAATTATTCACAGCCAGCTTTCAGATCAGCCTACTGCGCAAGAGCAGGGAAGAGGAACCGCTACATCAGTAAGTTTTGACCTTGCAGGCATGTGGAGACCAGGTAAACTAGTGCTTCCTTTTATCGATGAAGATATTGGTAAAAAGTTTAGCGTCGGCTTAAACCTTAGCAACCTCGGTCCTAAAATCTATTATATTGACCGTGCACAAGCAGATCCAATCCCGACTAACTTTAGATTAGGATTTGCTTACCAGCTCTTTAATGATAAGTATAATTCTTTGATTTATACATTAGACTTTAATAAACAGCTTATCAGTAAAGACACTGCCTCAAATACTTCACAGGAGTTTTATCAGGCTGTATTTACTTCCTGGACTGACAGACCCTTTAGTGAAGAACTTCGTACTATACAAACATCAATGGGATTAGAATACTGGTATGGTGAGCCGGGCAATTTCTTATTTGCACTTCGTACAGGATTCTTTTATGAAGATCCTTCTTTCGGCAACAGGAAATTCTTGACCTTCGGCGCCGGAGTTAGGTACGATATTTATGGCTTCGACTTCAGCTATTTAACTACTTCAATCTTCCCAGGCGGAGATCAAGATCCGCTTAACGATACGCTAAGGTTTACAGTCTCAATAGGCTGGGGCGGTATTCCTGGCGATACAAGAGGATTGCCGAGGGGACTCTAAAATTTGATGTCGAAAAAAGTTCTTATAGTTATCCTGATGAATTTGTGTTTGGGCAGTTTATCTGCCCAGACGTTTATTAGTAAACTTAGTCCATCCGCTAATAATCATTTAAGAAAATTTGCAGGCACAGGTACCGTAAAAATTCTTGCAGTAATGGTAGATTTTCCGATTGATAAAGATGCTGCTACCGACGGCAACGGTCAGTTTGGTTCTATTTATTCCAAAGATTATGGTAATACTATTTTAGATCCGCTTCCTCATGATAGAAATTATTTTGAAGCTCATCTGGAATTTGTAAAGAATTATTATGAGAAAGTTTCCGGCGGAAAATTAAACGTTGAATTCTATGTCCTTCCAGGAGTTATAACAGTCTCTAAGCAGATGAGATATTATTCGCCTCCGTATAATTCTACTAACTATTCAAGTCTTGGAGATTTTGCTCAGGAAGTTTGGCATCTTGCAGACTCGGCAAATCCGGGTTTTAACTTCAGCAATTATAATTTGTTTACCATCTTTCATGCCGGCTGCGGCAAAGAAGTTTCTCTTCCCGGCGCATTAAGCGATTCTAGAGACTTGCCGTCAATTTACTTTAACGAAAGCTCCTTGAAAAATATTTTCGGCAATTCATTTAACGGTTTTCCTGTTCAGAACAATTCTTTTGAAATTACGAACAGCATGATCATCCCTGAAACTGAAAGCAGAGAACAGACCAACATAGACGGATCGGTTTCGCTTGCTCAAATTACAATTAACGGTTTGATGGTTTCAAGCGTAGGAAATTTTTTGGGACTCCCGGATCTTTACGATACGAAAACCGGATTAAGTGCCATTGGTCGTTTCGGTTTAATGGATCCGCAAGCCATCTTTGCATATAACGGAGTTTTTCCACCTGAGCCATCTGCCTGGGAAAAAATTTATTTAGGATGGGCTACACCTGTTACGTTAGCTCCCGGAAATTATAATATTAATCTTGTTACTCAACTTGCGGCATCAATTTCGGATACAACTATTTTGAAAATCCCGATTAATTCCTCCGAGTATTTTTTAGTTGAAAACCGGCAAAGAGATGCTGACCATAACGGTGCAATAATTACTTATGTTTTAGGCGGCGATACATTAACCAAAACTTTTACAAAGGATGAAACCGGTTTCTTAAGTTACGATACGGATTCTCTTCAAGGCGTAATTACAAATGTTGATGAATTTGATTGGGCGCTTCCTGGGCAGATTGACGATTCGTCGCATTATACCGGCGGCATTTTAATCTGGCATATTGATAACAACATTATTAATGCGAAAATAGCTGACGATCAGATAAATGCTGATCCGAATCATCGCGGAGTAAATTTGATGGAAGCCAGCGGTGTTCCGGAAATTGGTGTCCAGTCAACAGATATTTTCGGGAACACAATTATCGGTGAAGGAACTTACCAGGATTATTGGTATGCTTCAAATAGTGCGACCTTGTATCATAATATATTTGACGATAATTCAAGACCGAGCAGTAAATCCAACACCGGTGCAAACAGCTTAATTACATTTTCTGATTTTTCAAACATCGGCAACCGTATGAGCTTTAAGATTACTTACGGTGATTCGCTTGTTAAGCCGATTTTCTCCGGGAATGTTCCATTTACTATTTCAAATAATAAATTGAATATTGTAGAGAACGGAAATGCTAATAATTTTAGTGTTCTTTCAAATTCAAATCTGGAAATCTTAAATAATTCTGGCAGTGTCATTAAAACAATTCCAAACTTTTCAAGTTTCAAGACTGCTTCATTTCAATCAAACAATGTTGATTATATCGTTGGTGGAGTTGATTCTACTCTTAATGTTTATATGAATAATGGTTCCTCTGATTATTTATCATCTGTTAGTGTCGGCGATTTGATTTCGGCAGATCCGGTAATTATATCTGAAAATGCAACTGAAGAAATTGTAGTTGGAACTAAGTCTGGTTATATTAAAAAATATTCTTTAGGTGCATTACCAAACGTTAATTCTTCGCTTATTTCTTCTAATAGTACTAAGCCTTATAGTAAAGTTAATCAAATTGCGGGTACCGAAAATAAATATTCGTTCGTTACCCTTGTCAATGCGGTTTATACAGATGGTGCTAATCAAAATGGAAAATATTTATTAACCTTATCTGACAACCTGAATAATAGTTTCACTACATCAACCAATAATTTCTATCAGTTGGCTGTTACAAATGATAAGCAAGGAAATATAATAAATATTCTTCTTGTTTCTGGGAATAAATTTGATGTTGTTACAAGCGGAAAGCTTGTCAATTCTTTTACAATCAATTCTACGGATACAATTACTTCCTTCGCACTTGCCGATTTAAAACAAGACGGCGGTAACTATATCATCTTTACAGATGGAAATAATATTGATGCTGTTAATCTTCAAGGTGCCGAAGCTGATAATTTTCCGTTTGTTGATCCGCAAAGAGTTGGATTTGTTGGAACTCCTCTTACTGCTGATTTTGCCGGTGACAATAAATCCGAAATTATTGCCGCAACTTCGGATGGAAGAATCTTTGCAATTGACGGCGGAACCGGAAAAGTTGTTGATGGTTTTCCTATTTCATCCGGTGCACAGCTTGCGTGTTCGTCGGCATTGTTTGATTATCAAGGAAGATTATCTTTAGCAATGCTGAACCAACAAGGAAATTTTTCTGCATGGCAAATTGGAGCTAACCAGGGAAAAGTTTTTTGGTCTGAAGAAGACGGGAACAGCCAAAACACTTCTTACATTCTGGCAGCAGCCAACTCGAATATCGATAACACATTTTTCCCGGCGGCAAGAGCTTACAATTATCCGAACCCGGTTTACGGCGGGGTAACCAATATTCATTATTATGTCGGCGAGGATTCTAAAATCGATATTAAAATTTTTGATCTTGCCGGAGATTTTGTTGCTGAACTAAGAGATAATGCTCAAGGCGGTTTCGAGAAGGAAACGCAATGGAACGTCAGTAACGTTCAGAGCGGAGTTTACTTTGCAAGCATCCAAGCGACAAGTTCAAGCGGAAAGACCGAAACCAATGTTATTAAAATTGCGGTGATCAAGTAATTATCCATACTTATTGAATACCTTATGTCTAAATTTTACGCTTTAGTAATTATTATACTTTTATTTCAAGTAAAAGCATTCTCTCAGTTTACGGAATTTCATCCGGAGTTGAAATGGTACACCATCAAAGGTAAATACTGCATGGTCCATTTTCATAATGGTGCCGAAAGAACAGCTGAAGTAGTTGCCAAGATTGCAGACGAAGTAATTCCGCCGCTGGAATCTCTTTATGATTATGATCCCGGTACAATCAATTATGTTATAAAAGATATCGACGACTATTCAAACGGCGCAACTTATTTCTTTGATAATAAAATTGAAATTTGGACAAGTGCGCTTGACTTCGATCTCCGAGGTACGCATAACTGGCTTCGAAACGTTATCACGCACGAAACAACTCACATGGTGCAGATTCAATCTGCTATGAAAGCACCTCGAACTATACCGGCTGTCTTTCTTCAGGTTCTCAATTATGAAGATGAAAGAAGACCGGACATACTATATGGTTACCCGAATGTAGTTGTTTCATATCCACTTGCTATGGTTAACATTCCTTCCTGGTTTGCCGAAGGAACTGCTCAATACCAGAGAAGAGAATTCCATTACGATACCTGGGATACTCACCGCGATATGGTTCTGCGATGCTATGCTTTAAGCGGAAGAATGCTTACTTGGAACCAGATGGGAGAGTTTGAAAAGAATAGTCTCGGCAATGAATCAGTTTACAATGCAGGCTTTGCATTGACGAGATATATTTCTCAAAAATACGGCGAGGATAAACTTGAAAAGATCAGCCATGATCTTGGTAAACTCGACGTGTTTACAATAGGTCAGGCTTTCAAAGATGTTTTAGGAAAGGATGGCAATGCTGTCTATAACGAATGGAGCGGCTTTCTAATCGACAGCTATAGAAAAAGAAGCCAGGCAGTTCTTTCAAATTTAGTTGAAGGAGATACTGTTGAAGGAGTCGGCATCGGAAATTTCTATCCGCAGTTTTCTCCCGATGGATCAAAGTTTGCTTATGTCTCAAGTAAAAAAGAAGATTACATGTCGCTTACCGATGCTTATGTTTATGACTTCAAAACCAAAAAGGAAAAAAACATAGCAAGCAGTGTTTCTTCAACAATTAGCTGGATCCCTGGTCAGAATAAAATTATTTATGCAAGACTAACAGATAACAATCCGAACTGGTACAATGTTCACGATCTTTATGTTTATGACTTTAATAAGGATAAAGAAACAAGACTAACTCATGATCTTCGCGCAAATATGCCAAGCGTTTCTCATGACGGCAAGAAGATTGTTTTTCTTTTTGAAAGAGATGGAACAACAAACCTTGCAACGGTTGACATCAACGGGAAGAATTACAAACAGCTTACTAAATTTAATAACGGCGAGCAAGTTTATGAGCCGAAGTTTTCAAACGATGATAGCTATATTATCTTTGATTATTCCTACATGCACGGCAGGCATATAGCAAGGATTGATACCGACGGAAGCAACTTCCAATTTGTGGTTAAGACTAACGGCGATGATAGAAATGCAACGTTCGATAAAAACGGAAATATAATTTACAGCTCCGATTCTACCGGGATTTTTAATTTGTACTCGTTAAATTTTAAAACCGGTGTAAAGAAGCAGTTGACAAACGTTATCGGCGGTGCATTCATGCCTACAATTGACAGCAGCGGAAATATTTTATACGTCGGTTATACTTATACTGGTTTTAAGATTTTCAAAATTACTCCAGAACAGCAAAGCAAAGTTAATCCGGCAGACAGTTACGTATGGGTAAAAGATCCTCCATTAGGAAAAGATAAACCGAAAGGAGATATAAATAAATTTAATCTAGCAGAACTTCAAAATTATAATGATAAAATTGTACCGCATTATAAAATTGAACCGTATAACGGAGTCTTCACTAAATTAACTTTTTATCCGTTTCTCCGTTACGACAATTACAATACGACCAACAACTTCTTTGAAAAACTGAAACCGGGAGTTTACGTTTCCTCAAGCGATATGCTAGACAAATACTCTTTATTTGCCGGTGGTGCTATCAATGCAAGACTTGAGCGCGACTTGTTTTTAATTTTTAATTATAGAAATAAAATTCCTCTTTTATTTGATTTAGGTGTAAAACCGGAGCTTTCACTTGAGCTTTACAACATCAGCCGAGTGGCTAATTCTTCGGTAGGATTTAGCCCGGATACGGTTGGTAGTATTGTTAATTATGCTTATTCTGCTCCGGTAAATGTCACTTATAATCTTTTTGAATTTGACTTAGCTGCAAAACAAAGAATATTAGCGCGCGGTCAAGATTTAGAATTTAGATATATCTTTAGCCAGTACTCAGCTAACATCGGCAGTTTCTTGATTCCGGCTGATCTTAATAACGGAATGCCGTATTTATATCCGTCAACCAACGATACTTATTTAATTAGTAATAATCTTCAGTTGAAGTACACTCTTAATTATATTCATCCTTCAAAGGATGAAGAGATAAATCCAGTCGGTACGACAATGGACTTAACTTATAATTATGAAATGAATAAATTTAATCCTGAAGGAAATTATCAAGTAGTGAATGGAACGCTGCAGCCGGTTTATAACACATACGATTTCCACCGGCTGGAACTAAATACTGCGATTCATTTCCCGGTATTTGAAAGAAGTACATTCACAACTCAATTCAGATTAGGAAATATTTTTGGTCAAACTGTACCAGACTTCTTTGATTTCTATCTCGGCGGTATTGTCGGTATGAAAGCTTATCCGTTTTATGCAATAAGCGGAAATAAAATTGCTTGGCTGGATATGACTTATCGTTTTCCGTTATTGACTGACATAGATACGCGCATCGGAGTTTTATATGTTGACAAAATATTTATGTCATTTTTCGGCGACGTAGGGAATGCTTGGAATGCAGGTGAAAGCAACGTCTTTAAGAAAGGTGCTGGAACCGAAATCAGAATTTCGATGGATTCATTTTATGAATTTCCAACGGATTTATTTATTAGTGCGGCTTACGGCTTCGATAGATTCTCCACCGTCGTTTTGAACAAGACAGTTACCTACGGAAAAGAATGGAGATTTTACGGCGGTCTCTTGTTCGGATTTAATATTTAAAATTTTTAGAGGAACGCAATGATAAAAATACACTTTAAAATAGTGATCATCGCTCTCATAATTCTTATTCCTTTTGTTTTTACCAACTCTCAAACAAAGGATATTACCAAGCAAAAACTAAGCGGTAATATTTTGCTTGATTCAAAGCTGATTGCAGGAAATGAAATCCAGAAATCTCCTGAGTTGAATTTAGCCGCAGCACAGGAAAAAGCAGGACATAAATCGCGCTGGCTCGGTGGATTATTTTCATTGATACTTCCCGGCTCAGGAGAATTTTATGCCGGTGATTATTTGAAAGCAGGAATATTTTTTGTAGTAGAAGCAGCCGCTGTTACTACTGCAATTATTTATACACATAAAGGTGATTTTCAAACGGCATTTTTCCAACAATATGCAAACCAAAACTGGAGTGTAGCAAAGTATGCAGCTTGGACATTGCAGCACCTTCAAACACTAAATCCGAATCTTAGCGCAAGCGACTACAAAGTATTTGTGAATAACGTGAACTGGCAGGCTATGAATAACAGCACTGATTTTACTAAGTATAACAGCGATGTAAATTGGTCAGAACTGAACAGACTTGAACTTGCAATTGGAGATGGTTATTCACATCAGTTATCTTCTTTCGGACAGCAGCAGTATTATGAGTTAATCGGTAAGTACCCTCAATTTAGTGAAGGCTGGTCGGAAGCTAATATGAACGATACAGATTTTCATTTAGGTCCCGCAGATCAACAATTATCAAATCAGTTTAATTGGTATGCGCATCAACGTGGTCTTGCAAATTATTATTATACTGACGGCAATACTGCATTGATCTTCGTGTATGTTAATCATTTTTTAAGCACACTTGATGCTATTTGGTCGATTGATCAGTACAACAAGACCCTTGCAATGAATTTGCGAATGAATCATTTGAATGTTGCCGGGCAGGAACATTTAATTCCAACAATAAACTTAGAGATGCGGTTTTAGGCTTCTTTGACAAATCAGAACAGATGCAAGAAGAAATAAAACAATTCATCGGAAATAAATTACATTTATTAGAAGCTACTTAATTTCCGAAAACCTCTTTAGGAAATGTATACAATATATTTGTCTATTTATTTATGTTACAAAACACTAATATGTGTGCTCTTACTCAGTTACAGGATTTAAGATATTTTGAAACTTCGAGATTATCCGATGTAGCTCTTTTATCTCTTGGTACCTAAACTTCATTAACTTTTATTGAAGGACAAACGACGGCTGGGGTTATCTGCTGGGGGCAAAGCCAATCATTGATTTAATGCTCGACGGAATTTCCAGGATTGCAGATTATGAATGCGATCAAATTCTAAAATTAAATCACTTATTTGATTGATTTTGCTGCTAAAGTTGACTTTTCTGATACTATTAGTTGGCTAAATCAACGCTGGAATTAAATTCTTTGAAAATTAACAAAATTCTTGACTTTTCTAACTTTAATCTTCATATTTGAACCGTTTGAAGTAAGTTATTATTTAATTAGGAAGGAAAGTATGCAGGCAAAAGAAAGTTCAAGAACTAATGGATTCTTTCAACTTTTAACAAAAGAAAAAGCTTACGAATTATTTTTAATCTTATCGTTTACATTAATAACAGCCATAGGAGCGCAAATAACCGTTCCGGTAAAACCGGTTCCGTTTACGCTTCAAACTATGATGGTAGTTTTATCCGGTGCATTTCTTGGCGCTAAAAAAGGTGCCTACAGTCAACTTGTTTATTTGTTTTTAGGATGTATCGGGTTACCGGTATTTGCACAAATACCAGATAGTTCAATCGGTTTTGCTCGTTTAATTGGTCCTACCGGCGGATATTTACTTGCATTTCCTATCGGCGCTTTTTTAACAGGTTTTTTGGCAAAGAGATTTAAAAGCTATTTTGGAATTATCGTTTCGATGCTTAGCGGTGAGCTATTTATATTATTGTTTGGTTCGATGTATCTTGGAATAATTTATTTGAAGGATATGAAGGAAGCTCTAATTACCGGTGTAGCCGTCTTTTTAATCTGGACGGTTGTAAAAGATATTATTGGAGCCAGCATCTATTTTGGAATTACAAAAAGAAAATCCAGATAAAAAATTTATGACTTCCCAAGCAATAATTTTATTGAAGTAGTAAATGGAGATAAAAAACATAGCCTTCATTATTGTATTCCTTGCCGCGCTTGGATTTTTTACCTTTAGCTGCCGGAATCTTATCAGGAATATGCTAGTTGCTAAAAAGAAGGATAACAGGTTTGGTAAACCGGGTGAAAGAATTAAGAAAGTACTAACCGTCGCCTTCGGACAATCGAAATTATTCAGAGATTTTAAAGCGGGTATTCTTCACTTTATTATTTTTTGGGGATTTGTACTTTTTCTTTTTGCAGTTGTTGAAGCATTCATCCAAGGATTTTATTCTCCATTCAGCTTATCAGTTACTGGTCCGTTTTATTCCGTTGTTACTTTTATTGAAGATATTTTTGGTTTACTGATAATAATTTCAGTCCTTTTTGCTTTGTACAGAAGATATATTCTGCACATTAAAAGACTGGAAGTTGATAAGCACGGAAAAATCGATGCAGCAATAATTTTATTGATGATTTTGATGGTTTGTGTTGCAATGTTCGGTGAAAATATTTCTTCTATAGCAAACCGCGGATTTGTTCTATCAAAATACGAAGTACATCCTATTTCTTTATGGTTAAGTCATGTTTTTTATACTGCTAATCCGGTATACGCCGGGACATTCTTTGAAATTTTCTGGTGGATGCATATTATAGTTGTGCTAAGCTTTTTGAATTATCTTCCTTACTCCAAACATCTGCATGTCCTTTCTTCAATTCCAAATACTTATTTTGCCAATCTTGATGAAATAAGAAATACCTTAAAACCAATCAATCTTGAAGATGAATCCGTTGAGGTTTATGGTGCCGCAGATATTGAGCAGCTTTCCTGGAAACAAATTTTAGATGGATATACCTGTACTGAATGCGGAAGGTGTACTCAGGCATGTCCGGCAAATACCGTCGGAAAGGTTTTATCACCGAGAAAAATAATTACAGATATCCGAAAGAGGACATTCGATAAAGCTCCACTTTTAGTAGATGGTAAATCAAACGACGAAATTTTATCTAAGACTTTGGTTCATGATTACATTACAGATCTGGAATTGTGGGATTGTACGACTTGCATGGCTTGCGTTCAGGAATGCCCGGTAATGATTGAACATGTTGATTCAATTGTAGATATGCGGCGCAATCTTGTTTTAAGCGAGTCCCAATTTCCTTCTAACCTAAATAGTGTTTTTAAAAGTATCGAAACCAACTTCACTCCATGGGCATTTAACGCTGCCGACCGTGCGAACTGGGCTGAAGGAATGAATATTAAAACCATGGCTGAAGATCCTAATTGTGATATTCTGTTCTGGGTCGGTTGTGCCGGCTCTTTTGATAGCCGTTACCAAAAAGTTACAAAAGCATTTGCTTCTCTTATGCAAAAAGCCAATATTAATTTTAGAATTTTAGGGACTGAGGAAAAATGTAACGGGGACACGGCAAGACGCCTTGGCAATGAGTATCTTGCCCAGATGATGATGAAAGAGAATATCGAGCTCCTGAATGGTTACGGTGTTAAAAAAATTGTTACTGCTTGCCCGCATTGCTTTCATTCTTTAGGAAATGAATATAAACAATTTGGTGGTAATTACGAGGTTATACATCATTCTCAACTGATTCAGCAGCTTCTTGATGAAGGCAGAATTCAATTGAAAGATGAAGGAGAGAAAATTAAAGCCACTTACCACGATTCATGCTATTTAGGCAGGTACAATAAAGTATTCGATTCGCCGAGAGAAACACTCAGAAAAATTTCCGCTCTGGAATTGACAGAGATGAAGAGGAATAAAACAAAAGGCTTCTGCTGCGGCGCCGGCGGCGGAAGAATGTTTCTTGAAGATGAAGACGGCGGAAGAATAAATCTTGAACGAACGAGAGAAGCGCTGGAAACTAATTCGGACACAATCGCTTCGGCATGTCCGTTCTGCATGACAATGTTGACCGATGGTGTCAAACATTTCGAAAAAACTGATCAAGTAGAAGTAAAAGATATTGCAGAGATCGTTTTCGAAAATTCTAAATAACTTAATTTCTTAATTACATTATAGGAGGTCTTAATGGATAAATATGAGAGCTTAGTCCAATCAGTTAAAAATTTGGAGACTGATTTTGAAAAGTTCTATATTAAAGGTCAGGCTGCTGCAGGAACCCGGTTGCGTAAAGGCTTAAGCGATTTACGTAAGCAGGCTCAGGAAGTCCGCAAGGATATTCAGGAGGTAAAAGCTCAGAGGAAGGCAGCTAAATAACGGTTTAATTTATTAGTTACTATTCAAGGCTGTCCTGATTTTATCGGGATAGCCTTATTTTTTATGCGAAAGAAAAAATTACTTTTCATCCCGCTTGTCCTTCTAATTTTTATTATTACCGTAAAATCGAAAAGTTTTTTCAATCCTCACGGAAACAAGATTGAAAAAGATTCTCTTGTTACAATTTCTATTTCTGCGGTTGGGGATTTAATGTGCCATTCTCCTCAGTTCCAATATGCGAGAGTTAACGCTGATAGTTTTGATTTCAATCCTGAGTTTAATTATATAAAACAATATCTCATAAATTCGGATTTTGTTTTTGGTAACCTGGAAACTGTAGCTGCCGGAAAGTCATTTAACTATTCCGGCTATCCGGCTTTCAATTCTCCTGATGATTTTATCAAAGCAATAAGAGCAGCCGGATTTACAATGCTGGTTACATCCAACAACCATGCATTTGATCGCGGTGCAAATGGCGTGCTGAGAACAATCTCAGTCATTAAAAAAACTGGATTGGATTATGACGGAACTTTTTCTTCTCAAAGAGATAGAGACTCAATTAGAATTTTTAACTTAAAAGGAATTAAAGTTGCTTTTCTTGCTTATACTTACGGTGTGAATGGAAATTATATTCCAAAAGGAAAGTCTTATTTAATAAATTTAATAGATACAACTTTAATCAAGCATGATATTAATTCAGCAAGAAAAGCCGGTACTGATATTGTACTGGTTTATTTCCATTTCGGAACTCAATACAAAAGATCTCCGGATGAATTCCAAAAACAGATAGTTGATAAAACTATCAAGTACGGAGCGGATATAATTATAGGCAGCCATCCGCATGTTATTGAACCGGCGGCTTTTTTTAAAACTCAAGATGCAAAACTTGATACTGGATTTGTTGCTTATTCTTTAGGAAATTTTGTATCCAACCAGCGCTGGCGTTATGCTGATGCCGGAGTCATTTTAAAAATATTTTTAACAAAGAATATCAAAACTGATTCAATCTTCATAAACAAAGTTACGTATCTGCCTACGTGGGTCTTCAAAGGATTAGTCAATGGTAAGAATGAATTCAATGTCCTGCCTGCACAAGATGCCTTTGAGCAAGATTGTCCTTCATTTCTTTCCCAAGGTGATAAGCTAAAAATGCAGCAGGCTTTTGAAGATACGAGAGAGACGATGAATACTTTTTCCACAAGAATAGAAATTGACAGCAATTTGAAATGAAATTATATATACAATTGAGAGAAAATATAATTAACTGAAGTTACGCAAAATGAATAAAATGATCCATTTGTCATTCCGCACTTGTTTCGGAATCTTTATTTTTAAGCTGTTTTTAGATGCTGAAACAAGTTCAGCATGACAATTGCGTAACTTCAGTAATTAAGTTGGAGTAATAGACTTTGGTTAAAAAATAAAGGGAAGAATGCAGAAAGATAATATTATTCCTGTTGAAGTAATAGAAAATAAAATATTCTTCATACGCGGGAAGAAAGTAATGATAGATGCCGATTTAGCTAAGCTATATGGGGTTACTACAAAGAAGCTAAATCAGCAAGTAAAAAGAAATAGAGAACGCTTTCCGGGAGATTTTATGATTCAGCTAGATTTACAAGAAAAGTTAGAGGTGGTCACAAATTGTGACCACCTCAAGAAACTAAAATATTCCCCAAATCTACCTTTTGCTTTTACCGAACATGGAGTTATAATGCTTGCTGCTATATTAAATTCTTCCAGAGCAGTAGAGGCAAGTGTACATGTTGTTCGAGCATTTGTCAGATTGCGGGAAATCTTGTCTACGCACAAAGAACTTGCGGAAAAAGTTAAGCAGCTTGAATTAAAAATCGAAAAGCATGATGAGCAAATAATTGCAATCTTTGAGGCAATAAATCAGCTTTTGAAGCCGCCACCAGTGCCTAAAAGGAAAATGGGATTTGAGGTCAGAGAGAAACGAGTTTCATATAAAATTAACAAGTGATATTTTTGTAGAAATTAAATTATACATTTGTAACAATGTTTGAAGTTAGGAACATAAAGATAGATAAAGCAGTTCTGCTTGCGCCGATGGAAGATGTAACTGATATTTCTTTCCGTTTGGTTTGCAGAGAACTTGGCGCCGATGTTGTTTATACAGAATTTGTAAACTCTGAGGGACTTGTACGAAATTCCGAAAAGACGCACAAGAAATTAGAAATAGTTGAAGAAGAGCGACCTGTTGGAATTCAAATTTACGGCGGAGTTTTGGAATCGATGGTCGGTGCTGCAAAGATTGCCGAGAAAGAAAATCCGGATATAATTGATATTAACGCCGGCTGCTGGGTAAAGAATGTAGTCGGAAATGGTGCCGGTTCTGCTTTATTAAAAGATCCGGTTCATATGCAGAATTTAGTTAGAAGCGTAGTTAATGCTGTTTCTTTGCCTGTTACTGTAAAGACAAGATTAGGCTGGGATCATGAAAATATTAAGATTCTTGAAGTTGCAAGAAGATTGGAAGACGTCGGAGTTGAAGCTTTAACTGTTCATTGCAGAACCCGTTCTATGGGGCATAAAGGAGATGCAGATTGGAGCTGGATTAACAAAGTAAAGGAAGTTGTTTCAATTCCGGTTGTGTTGAATGGAAATATTCTTACTGCTCAGGATGTAAAAAAAGCATTTGAAGAAACCAACGCCGATGCCGTAATGATAGCCCGCGGCGCCATAGGCAATCCTTGGATTTTTATGGAAGCAAAAGAACTTTTGACAACCGGAAAGATATCGACTCAAATTGATGAAGAATTGAAAATCAAAACTTGTTTAAAGCATTTGCAGATTGCTATCAAAGTAAAAGGCGAGAAGCGTGCGGTAATAGAACATAGAAAATTTTATACTGGTTACTTAAAAGCTTTACGGAACGCTTCGCAAGTTCGTACCGCATTAATGCAGGTTTATGATTATTCGGCAGTAGAAGATATTTTGCTGAAATATCTCGATGATCTAAATGAATATAAAATTGCTGTCTAAATTTTGTAGAAAGCTCTAACTTGCATAAGACTCCTTCAGAAAGAATTGCAAGAATTATCTCCACTCTTTTTGTGCCGCCGTCTTTTGCAGTAATAATTTTTACTTTCCTTTCTCTCCATTTAGAACAAACCTTAGAAAATAAAATTCTTCTTATCCTAATTACTTTAATTTTCGGATTCGGTCTTCATATCTGGTTATTCCTTTATTTCAAGAATAAGGGATTGATTGTTGATTTAGATGCATCTATTAAAGAAGAACGAACTTTCCCATTCTTAATTGCTGCCGGTTTTTATGCAGCGGGTATATTCTTCCTTATTTTGTTTCGAATAAATATTATTTCAATAGCGTTTTGGTTTTGTTATATTTCCAATACAATTATTGTAGTTCTGGTAAATAAGTACTGGAAAATCAGTATCCACGCAATTGGAGCGAGCGGCGCTGCGGCGGTATTATTTATAGTTCTTGGTCCGCTTGCTTTGCTGGTTTTTATTTTAGTATTTCTAGTAGGATGGTCAAGAATAAAATTGAAATGCCATACTCCAATGCAAGTTATTGCCGGAACTGTTTTCGGTTTCTGTTCGACTTATTTGCAAATACATCTTATTGTAAATTGGTTTTCGCATGCCGGATAAAAAAGAAATAATAAATCTGCTTGAAGATATAGCAGATATGATGGAATTCAATGGGGAGAACGCGTTTAAGGTAAATGCCTACCGAAACGGTGCCAACTCTATTAGAAAAGCCGGAGATCAAATTGAACAATTAATTAAAACTAAAAAACTTGAGGAAGTTAAAGGCATCGGCAAAGGGCTGCAATCTGTAATTTATGAATTTGTCAATACCGGAAAATCATTGCTCCACGAAGAACTAAAGAAAAGCGTTCCGGAGGGCATTTCTGATTTGCTAAAGATTAGAGGGCTCGGTCCAAAGAAAATAAAAATATTATATTCGGAACTTGGTATCTCAAACATTGGCGAGCTTGAATATGCCTGCAAAGAAAACCGGCTTGGACTGCTAAAAGGCTTCGGCGAATCAACTCAGAATAAAATTATTGAAGAGATTAAAAAACTCAAAGTTTATAACAAATATATTTTGTTGGATAAAGCCGGAAAAATTTCGGATGATATTTTAAAACGATTGTCAGGATTAAAACCTGTCGTTAGAATTACAATCTCCGGTGAGTTAAGAAGAGGTATGGAGATAATTTCAGAGCTAAGGTTTGTTCTCGCAGTTTCGGATAAAAAGCTTTTCCTGAAGGAATTGAAAAAAGTCTTTTCATTTGAAGAAAAAGGAAGCGAAGTTTTAATTTCAAACGGTTTCCAGATCCCGGTTATCTTTTCAATTGTAGAAGAAGAAAATAATTTCTGCAAAGAAATGTTTTTAACTACCGGCAGCAAAGATTTTCTTTACAACCTGAAATTTGATCCCTCAAAAATCAGCGGCAAAAACGAAAAAGAAATTTTCCCGGGCATCAATTACCCATATGTAATCCCGGAAATGCGGGAGAAAGAATATTTCGAAGTTAAGAATAAAGAGCTTCTAAAAAATTCGGATTTATCTGTCGATCATTTCAAAGGGCTTCTTCATTTCCACACTAATTATTCCGATGCACAAAACACATTGACTGAAATGCTGGAGGCAGCTCAGAAAACAGGATTTGAGTTTGCTGCGGTATGCGACCATAGCAAATCTGCAATTTATGCCAACGGCTTAAGTGAGGAAAGAGTTTTGCTTCAAAAAGAAGAAATAAAAAAGTTAAGTCCTAAATTTAAGCTGCGTATTTTCCAGGGAATTGAATCGGATATTCTTCAGGACGGAAATCTGGATTATTCAAATGACTTCCTAAAAAATTTTGATTTTGTTGTCGCTTCTGTTCATTCAAGATTTAATTTGGAAGAGGAAGAGATGACGAAAAGAATTATTAAAGCAGTCGAGAATCCTTTTACAAATTTACTTGGTCATCCGACCGGAAGACTTCTTCTTTCCCGCGATGCATATAAAGTAAATATGAAAAAAGTAATTGATGCCTGCTCATCAAATAATGTTGCAGTTGAAATAAACGCAAACCCTCATCGCCTTGATTTGGATTGGAGACTAATTTACTACGCGAGAGAAAAAGGCTGTTTATTTTCAATTAATCCCGATGCCCATTCAACGGAAGAAATTTCTTATATTAAATACGGTGTACTAATTGGAAGAAAAGGCGGATTGAATTTCGAAGAGGTAATCAATTGTTTTTCGCTTCATGATTTTACAAAATATCTTGAAGAAAAAGGAAAAGGCAAATATTCAGAAAGGAGAAGTTAGTATGATAAAATTTCAATTACAGGATGAAATTGCAATTATAACTTTGAACAGACCTGAAAAGCGGAATGCTATTCATCCGGAAATGGCTAATCAAATTGTTTCTAAGCTTGAGGAAATTGAAAGCGATGACTCGGTTAAAGTTTTAATTATAACCGGCGAAGGAAAAAGCTTCTGCGCAGGCGCCGATCTTGAATATCTGAAATCTTTAAAAGATAAATCGGTAAGAGAAAATGAAATTGATACTGAGAATCTTGCAATGATGTTCTTATCAATTTATAATTTTCCAAAACCGGTTATTGCTGCAGTAAACGGCGCTGCAATTGCGGGAGGATGCGGACTTGCAAGCGCATGCGATTTTGTTGTCGCTGATAAAGTCCATTCCAAGTTTGGCTATACCGAGGTAAAGATTGGATTCATTCCCGCAGTTGTTTCAATATTTTTAATGAAGAAGGCTGGCGAAGGAATTGCTAAAAAGCTTTTGCTGACCGGAGATATCATTGACGGCGTAAAAGCTTTTGAGTACGGACTTGTTGATTTCCTTGCTGATGATGTAATGAAAGATTCAATTGAGCTTGCAAACCGGTTAAAGCAGAATTCAAGCTTAAGTATGGAAATGACAAAAAAGATGATCCATTCAATTTCTAAATTGAATGTGCAGGAAGCAGTTGATCATTGCATTCGGTTAAATACAATCAGCCGTACATCGGAAGATTTTCTAAAAGGAATAAATAATTTTCTAACAAAATAGAGTGACAAATGACGAAAGACTTACGAAAATTCATTCGGACAGTTCCGGATTTCCCCAAAAAGGGAATTATGTTCAGGGATATTACAACATTATTAAAAGACCCTGAAGCAATTAAATCAGCATTAAAACAACTTACTGATTTTGCAAAAGATCTTGAAGTTACTAAAGTGGTCGGGATAGAATCGAGAGGATTTATTTTCGGTGCTCTTCTTGCCGAGAAACTAAATGCCGGTTTCGTACCGATCAGAAAGCCTGGAAAGCTTCCTGCCGAAAAAGAAAGTACAACCTATGCTCTTGAATATGGAACCGATACAATTGAAATCCACAAAGACGCAATAAAGCTTGGAGAAAAAGTTTTATTGCATGACGATTTACTTGCAACCGGCGGAACAGCTCAGGCAGCGGCTAATCTTATTGAAAAGCTCGGCGGGGAAGTGGTGCAAATTTCTTTTTTAATAGAATTGAATTTCTTAAAGGGAAGAGAAAAGCTTAAAAAATATGATGTGAAAACTTTAGTCCAATATGAAAGCGAGGAAGACTAATCTCTTTGTTTCCATTCTTTAGGTGAAATTACAACAACAAATTCACCTTTGGTTATTTTATCATTTAGGTTATCGAGGATTTGGCGTGGAGTTCCGCGCCAAACATCCTCAAATTTTTTAGTAATCTCTCTGCAAACAACTATCAAACGTTCCGGCATAAATAAGGCAAGCTCTTTAAGAAGCTTTTCAATTCTGTAAGTAGATTCATAAACTATAATTGTTCTTTCTTCTTCTGCTAATCCAGAAAGCATTTTCTGTCTGCCTTTTTTTTGAGGAAGAAATCCTTCAAAGACAAATGAATCCGAAGGCAGACCGCTCATTGATAAAGCTGTTATTGCAGCAGTAACTCCTGGAATAGGTGATACTTCAATTCCTTCCTTTATTGCTGCAGATATTAATCTTACTCCCGGATCAGATATTCCCGGAGTTCCGGCATCTGAAATTAATGCGCATGATTCTCCGCTGCAAATTCTTTCCAGAATATATTTGATTTTGGAATTTTCATTCGCGGCGTTCAGGGAAATTAATTCTTTTTTAATTTCATAATGATTAAGAAGAATTGATGAAACGCGGGTATCTTCGCATGCAATAAAATTAACCGACTGCAAGGTTTCAACAGCGCGGTAGGTTATGTCTTTCAAGTTGCCTATTGGCGTGGAGACGATAAATAGTTTGCTCATCAATCAAAGCTTTTTATGTAATTGAAAATAAAATTGCTTTGTAAATATAGATACCTTCTAATTATGATTTACAATTTTGGTAATCATATCTTAAATCTTGAACAGTTTTAAAACGATTACGGCTCCAAATGGAGCCGCATCGTGCAAGTAGTCATTTAATATTATTTTAATTATTTGACGAGAGCAAAATTAATACTTTTTTAATTTTTTGCAAGCCTTCGTCGATAACTTCTTTTGTTATATTTAATGCCGGTCTAAAACGGATTGATCTTTCGCCGCATCCGAGAATTAACAATTTCTCTTTGTAGCATCTGATTTTGAAATCTTCCCGCAATTCACGAGTCGGTAAGTCGAACGAACACATTAAACCGAGTCCTCTTGCATTGCTGAGTAAATTAGGAAATTGCTTCTGAAGTTCAAGCAAATTATCAAGTAAATATTTGCCCTGCTTATTTGAATTATCAATAAGATTTTCTTCTTCGATAATTTCCATAATAAATTTTGAGCGAACCATATCAGTTAAGTCGGCGCCCCAGGTGGAATTGATTCTGCTTGAAACATGGAAACAATTGTCTGGTACTTCATCAATTTTATCCGATACCATAATACCGCATACCTGAGCTTTCTTACCGAAAGCAATTATATCCGGCTTAACATAATAATCGGATGTCCAGAATTTTCCGGTAATGCCGAATCCGCATTGTACTTCATCAAACATTAAGAGGATATCATTTTCATCAGCTATTTCCCGCAGTTTAACAAAAAATTCTTTACGGAAGAAATTGTCGCCGCCTTCGCCTTGAACCGGCTCAATAATAATTACGGCAATATCATCCGGATTATTTTTGATTGCTGCATAGATTTCATCAATTGCTTGTTTCTCAAGCTTTATTATTTCATCAAGATTTTCTTCAAGCGGAAATTTTATTTTCGGATTTGTAATTCTTGGCCAGTCAAATTTAGGGAAATACTTTATCTTAACAGATTCTGTATTTGTTAAGGACATCGTATATCCGCTTCTTCCGTGAAATGCCTGCTTAAAGTGAATTACCTTTTGACCTTTTTCCTCTTTATATCCCTTCATAAAATTCTTACGGACTTTCCAGTCGAAAGCGACCTTTAAACCGTTTTCTATTGCTAAAGTTCCGCCGGAAATAAAGAATAGATATTTCATATAATCGGGTTTTGCTATGCGTGAAAAAGTATCGACAAACTCCGCCATTTGAACTGTATAAATATCAGAGTTCGAAGGCTTATGCATTGCAACTGAAAGGATTTCATTTTTTACCTGATCTGTCATCATCTTTGGATGATTGATTCCTAAAGCAGATGAAGCGAAGAATGTAAAGAAGTCTGTATAAACGTCACCGGTCTTAGCATCAACAATATGAGAGCCTGAACTTTTTTCAAGATCAAGCACCAGGTCGAAGCCGTCAGCGAGCATACATTTACTTAATGTTTCGTGTACTCTATCAGGAGTGATAGAATGTTCAATTAAAACGTCATCATGTTTTAAAATGCCGTTATTCATAATTACACCTCCTTTGTGGTGAGGAAAATTAATTTTAAAATATTTTAGTTATTTAATTTCGTATTCGTAATATTTCTACCGAAGAATGAAATACTTCAGGCAGTAATAATATCTTTTTCTTACTCATTAAATTGTATGAATAAGTAAAGTAGTAAAACAAAAATTTAATTTTGAAAACTTATAAGAATAAAAATGGACAGATAAATTGGGGGGAATTAGAAGACATTCTCGAATCTGGAGACAAGGTAACTTCTCAAGCTTTTAAACCCTGTCTCTTTTTTAAAATTTTTTAATCCTATCATGGTATAACCAAATTTTCTTTTTCAAATCTAAGATTTAAAAGTTGAATAATCAATATTACTGCCTATTATTCGAACAACAAGAATATAGCACGTATTGGGTCATAATAAAAGGTAAGCGAAGGATAATAAAGAATTACACTACTGACCGGAAAATAATAAATCGGTAGCCACTAAGTGTCAGCTTCCGGATGTCATAATTATGTTATAAGCAAAACACATACAAGGGAACTATTCAAACCAAATATGAGTCGCTACTTAATCGCTTCAAATCTTCAATTAAAGCGACCTTGAAGCAACTCATATGGGATGAGCGTGAGTGTTCAAAAGGAATAATGCTAGGTAACCAATCACTTCCGGCATGTGCTTTCAAAATTCTACAAACATGATCGTGGGGTGAAGTCTTGAAAGAATAAATTAGAAAAAGAAATCAGATAAATTTACACCAAGCCTATTGTTTATATAACTTTAGGAGGTCTGCTTTTGATAATGCGAAATATTGCTTGAATATTTTCCCTTTTATAAACTTTTCTACATAAATTGAATTTTAGTCGGTTGATGGTGATAATTTTATTTTTT
Organism: Bacteroidota bacterium; assembly: GCA_021815405.1. Lineage (GTDB taxonomy): Bacteria > Bacteroidota > Ignavibacteria > Ignavibacteriales > Ignavibacteriaceae > FEN-1297. Next base: position 36,704 of record JAKAGV010000018.1, on the reverse strand, counting down.
ATCCTCTTCACAAGTAAGAAAGGATCAAGTAAATTAAAAATTTTAGTAACTTCTTTTTTCTTAGTTGGACTGATTTGATCGGAAGTCAAAACTCATTGACAGGGAGACTACGGTGGTGAGAATTTTTTTATAATCTTAGAGCCGTCTCTTTTCTTATCAACCAGTATGCAAGAATGAATAAAGAAGTTCAAATAAAATCTCCACTCACTCTGGTAAAGGTCATTCAGCATGTCTACTGTATTGATATTATCAAATCTCTGATAACCAATAAATTGTCTGACATGAGTCCAGTTCTTTTCTTCGATATGAGCATTATCGTTTCCTGATCTCAACTAAATACTATTTCTTTGCTGAATTGCTCATAGAAAACCTTTAATATTCTTGGTAACCTATATTATGACTCAGTGACCTTTTTACAAACTGACTTCGGTTACTTTATTTATGGTCTAATGCGAGCAGCACTTTTCTATGAATTTTAAATTGAACTTGATGTTTCATTTGGGTAAATTTCATTAATATAGTTAAAGAACTATAATAATTTAATTTTAAAATTTAAAGGAGATTGACAATGGAATTCTTGGATAAGCTTGGAATCAAAGAAAACAATTTTGGTTCAAGCACAGGTTCAGAATGGTTCAAAACAACCAGCGAAGGAGAGTTAAAAATTTCTTCACCTGTAGACGGTAAATATATTGCATCAGTCTATCAAGCTTCAGAGAAAGATTATGAGCAAATAATAGCTAAAGCTAAAGAAGCCTTCTTATATTGGAGGAAAGTTCCCGCACCAAAACGCGGTGAAATTGTAAGACAAATAGGATTGAAACTAAGAGAGTTTAAGCCGGAGCTAGGAAGATTAGTGTCTTATGAAATGGGCAAATCTTTGCAGGAAGGTCTTGGCGAAGTACAGGAAATGATTGACATTTGCGATATTGCCGTAGGGCAGTCCAGACAGCTTTATGGATTTACTATGGCTTCTGAAAGACCAAACCATAGGATGTATGATCAATATCTTCCTCTAGGTATCGTAGGAATAATTACATCATTTAACTTTCCTGTTGCAGTTTTTGCATGGAATGCAATGATAGCTGCTGTATGCGGAGATGTTTGTTTATGGAAGCCTTCTTCAAAAGTACCGCTTTCGGCAATAGCTGTTCAAAATATTATTTCAGACGTAATAAAAGAAAACAATTTACCAGAAGGAATCTTTTCTTTAGTAATTGGCAGAGGTGCAACTATTGGCGAGAAGCTTCTAAATAATAGTAACATTCCTTTAATTTCTTTAACAGGATCAACGGAAGTTGGAAAACACGCCGGTGAAGTTATTGCTAAAAGATTCGGAAAAGCAATTTTAGAACTTGGCGGAAACAACGGAATTATTCTTACAGAAAATGCGGATTTAAAATTAGCCTTACCGGCACTTGTATTTGGTGCAGTTGGAACATGCGGTCAAAGATGTACAACCACAAGACGATTAATAATTCATGATTCAATATATGAAAAACTGAAAGAATCTCTTGTTAAAGCATATCAGGGATTAAAGATAGGAGATCCACTTGATGAAAAAAATCATGTCGGTCCTTTGATTGATAAAAAAGCAGTTGAAATGTTTGTTTCAGCGCTGGAAAAAGTTAAGAAGGAAGGCGGAAAGGTTATTTTTGGCGGAGAAGTATTGGTCGGTAAAGGATATGAATCAGGCTGTTACGTAAGACCGGCAATAGTGGAAGCGGAGAATCATTATACAATAGTACAGGAAGAAACATTTGCTCCGATTTTATATCTGATTAAATATTCTGGAGATGTAACAAATGCAATTAAACTGCATAATGGTGTAGTTCAAGGATTATCCTCTTCAATCTTTACAAATAATATGAGAGAAGCTGAACAATTTCTTTCTGCTGAAGGATCTGACTGTGGAATAGCAAATGTAAATATTGGAACATCCGGTGCCGAAATTGGCGGCGCTTTTGGCGGTGAAAAACAAACAGGCGGAGGACGAGAAAGCGGTTCAGATGCATGGAAAGCTTATATGAGACGGCAAACTAATACAATTAATTTTGGAAATGATTTACCTCTTGCCCAAGGAATAAAATTTGAAATATAATACTATATGCGGCGGGTTTTAAGGTTCTGGATTAATTTCATAAAAATTAAAATTACTTTTAATAACTAATGAGCAATAAAAGGGGAAAATAAGTTAAATTAATGTATAAGTATTTTTTGATATATTTACAAAAATAAATACCGGAGAATTGATGAACTTAAAAGATAAAATAAATGAAGATTTAAAAGCAGCCATGAAATCAGGTGAAAAGCTTCGTCTGGAAACCATTAGATCAATAAGAGCATTGATACTTGAATTTGAAAAGAGTGGGACTGGAAAAGAATTAAATTCAGAAGAAGAATTAAAACTTTTAAGCTCTGCAGCTAAAAAAAGAAAAGATGCAATCGAGCAGTATAGGTTAGCTAAAAGAGAAGATCTCGCATCTAAAGAGGAAAATGAGCTGAAAATAATCCAGGAATATCTTCCAAAGCAGCTTAGCGAAGAAGAAATAAAAGCTGAAGTGGAGAAGATTGCGGAAAGCATCGGTGCAAAGACAAAAGAAGATTTCCCAAAGCTAATGCCCCTGGTTATGAAAGAATTGAAAGGTAAAGTTGATGGAAAAATAGTAAAAGCTGCTGTAGAAAGTTATTTAAATCCTTCATCTTCAAATTAAAATGATTTGGTGTTTATAAAATTGATATTATAAAGTGAATAAAAGTAAAATTTATTTGGTTCTGATAACTATGATAAGGATATACTGAATTTGAACGTAATTGATATTATTATAATTGTTGTTGTATTAATAGGGTTTATTCTCGGATATAAAGATGGTTTCGTGAGAAAGATGATTGGCTTGGTTGGATTTGGACTTGGTATTTTCCTTGCAATTAGATTTTCAGGTGAGCTTGGAAGAGCAATAGAAAGAATATTTGGCATCGAGTTTTATCTTTCACAAATTATTGCGGGCATTACTATTTTCTTTTTAGTCATACTTGTCTTTGCAATTATTAAAAGACTCGTCCATCCGTTTGATAAAGTAAATAATTGGATAAACCAGATTATCGGTGGAGTATTTGGGGCTGTCCAAATTTTATTTTTTCTAAGCGCAGTATTCTTTTTACTTAATGTATTTAATGTGCCATCTAAAGAGTCGTCTAAGTCCTCAATGTTTTATAAAAAAGTTTACAACATTCTGCCAGCTACTATAAATTACATTTCAAACTACACTCCAAAGACGAAAGAGATTATTAAGGACTATATTAACAATAAAGATACGACATTATGATTTTACCTCAAGTCCTTGAGAGCTTAGAATATCAGAAAGTATTACAATATGCTGCCAAATATTGCATAACGGAAAAAGGGAAGAATAAACTTCTATCTTCAATGCCGTTTACAAGTCAATCTCAAATTAAAAATGAAGGCGAGACAGTAAGTGAAGCTAAAGAAGTTTTAATTAAAAATGTTATCCCTCCGATTGAATATCTTCCTGAGCTTGAAGAGACGATTTCAAAAAGTAAGATTGAAGGAGCGATAATCGACAGCAAAAAAATTCTAGAGATTTTGAAGCTTGCGGTTATTTCAAGGAACCTGCAGAATTATTTAAAACAAAATAGAGAAACTTCTCCTCTGCTTTACGAAATATCATCCGGATTATTTTCAGATAAGCTTTTCGAGCATTACATTCAGAAAATTATAAATGAGAACGGAGAAGTAAAGGACAGCGCAAGTGCTAAGCTGGCAGAGATTAGGAAAGAAATTAGGATAAAGAATGATGATCTTATAAGATCGGTTAACCGGATAATAAAATCACTCGAAGAAAAAGATATAGTTCGTGAAGAATATCTTACTCTTCGTGATGGCAGGATTGTTATTCCAGTTAAAGCTGAGCATAAGCGGCATATCCGTGGTTTTATACATTCGGAATCTTCTACAGGGCAAACTGTTTACATAGAACCTGAAGAAACACTTGAATTAAACAATGAAATAGTTTCTCTTTCATTTGCAGAAAGAAGAGAAATTGAACGGCTGCTTAAAGAGGTGACAAAGAGAATTGGAGAAAGCAGCGAATGGCTTAAATCTTCGCTGGAAATTGTAGCTTATGTCGATTCAGTTTTTGCCAAAGCAAATTATTCGCTTGAAATAATAGGTTCATTCCCTCAATTAGATAACCGGAAACCTTTTCAAATAAATGAAGCTAGACATCCAATTCTTTTAAAAAAATTCGGTAAAGAAAAAACAATACCGCTGAATGTATCAGTAAAAGATAAAAAAATAATTCTTATAACCGGACCGAATGCCGGCGGAAAAACTGTTGTGTTAAAAACAATCGGTCTATTAACACTTTTGGTAAATTCGGGAATTCATATCCCAGCAAGCCCAGATTCTAATTTCCATTTGTTCGAAAATGTCTTACTCGATATTGGAGATGCTCAATCAATTGAAGATGAATTATCGACATTTAGTTCTCATCTTTCAAATATAAATATGATTTTGAATTCAGCAGGTTCCAAATCACTTGTTCTGTTAGATGAAATAGGAACAGGAACCGATCCGGAAGAAGGTTCTGCTTTGGCTGCATCAGTTTTAATCGGATTAAGAGACAAACATGCTACTGTTTTTGCAACAACTCATCACGGCAGTCTTAAAATGATTGCAAACGACTTGAGCGGTTTTGAAAATGCTGCAATGGAATTTGATACTCAAAATTTAAAACCAACATATCAGTTTAAGCAGGGAATACCAGGCTCCAGTTACGCTTTTGAAGTTGCAAAGCGTATTGGCTTTGATGATCAGTTTTTCAATACCGCCGCACAATATCTTGACAGTGATAAGCACAAAGTAGAAAGTTTTCTTGTTGAGATTGAAAGAAAATCGCATGAACTTGAAGACAAATTAAAGAAGATGGAAGTTGAAAACTCCAGGCTTGCAGGTTTATCAAATCTTTACAAAAATAATATTGAGAAACTTGATCGGGAGAAGAAGGAAATTCTTAAAAAGGCAAAGACTGAAGCGGAGGAATATTTAAGAGATATTAATAAAAAAGTTGAAAAAGTAATTAAGGATTTAAAAGAATCACACGCTAAAAGCGAAGTAATAAAAGAATCGCAAAACATTATTAAAGAGATAAAAGAGAAAAATAAAAATCTCTTTAAAGATGAAATTAATATTGCAACAGAAATAGATAATTTTATCGTAGGAGATATAGCTGCTATAAAAAATACAGGTTCAACCGGAGAGATTATTGAAATTTCCAAAGACGGAAAGAAGGCTACACTTAGGATTGGTTCGGTAAAAATGCAGGCGGATTTAAGAAATCTTGAGAAAGCAAAAAAGGATGAAATTAAAACGCAGCACAGTTATTCCGGCTTTGATATATCTGCACCTCAATTCAGATTAGATATCAGAGGTGAAAGATCGGAAGAAGCTGAGTTTGAGGTAATAAGATTTTTAGATGAAGCTTATTCATCTGGCATGGATAGAGTTGAAATTCTTCATGGCAAAGGAACCGGTGCTTTGAAAAAAACCGTACAGGATATTTTGAAGAGCCATGAAAAGGTAAAAAAATTTTATTATGCACCAATTGAATTCGGGGGGGACGGAATTACTATTGCTGAATTCAATTGAATAGTATAAGAGATAAATAAAATTAGGTGTGTGTAAAAGATTGAATGCTAATATATTGAACTTTTGCTTTATGTTTTTATAATTCTTTGTTATAATTTGTAAAAAGAAATTATAATCATTAATCAACATTAGGGTTACATTGATTAAGAAAATTTTAGTTGCAAACAGAGGAGAGATTGCTGTAAGGATTATTCGAGCCTGCAGAGAGATGGGAATTAAATCAGCGGCTATTTATTCCGATGCAGATAAAACATCTTTACATACTCGCTTGGCTGATGAAGCATATTACATCGGAGAGTCGACCGCTTCACAATCTTATCTGAATCAAACAAAAATAATTGAATTAGCAAAAGAAATTAAAGCCGACGCAATACATCCAGGCTACGGCTTCTTTTCAGAGAATTCTGAGTTTATAAAACGATGTGAAGAGGAAAAAATAAATTTTATCGGTCCGTCATCTAAATCTGTTGAGATGATGGGAAGTAAAACTGCGGCAAGAGAATTAATGTCAAAAAGCGGTGTCCCAATTGTACCGGGAACAACTAAACCGATTGCTTCGATAAATGAAGGTATTTGGTCTGCAAAAGAAATTGGATTCCCGATTCTACTTAAAGCTGCAGCAGGCGGAGGCGGGAAAGGCATGAGAAAAATCTCGTCGGAAAAAGAATTTAATGATGCTTTCGAAGCTACTCAAAGAGAAGCAATGAAAGCATTCGGCGATGATTCGATTTATATTGAGAAATATATTGAAAACCCAAGACACATTGAAGTACAGGTTATTGGTGACAAGCATGGAAATTTTGCTCATCTCTTCGAAAGAGAATGTTCGATTCAGAGAAGACATCAAAAAATAATTGAAGAATCTCCTTCATCATTTGTTGATCAGGAGACAAGAAATAGAATTACTCAGGCGGCGGTAAATGCTGCTAAGGCTTGTGGTTATTACAACGCCGGTACGATTGAATTTTTAATGGATGCGGAAAAGAATTTCTATTTTCTCGAAATGAATACACGCCTTCAAGTTGAACATCCGGTTACTGAATTTATTACGGGAATAGATCTGGTTAAAGAACAAATTTTAATAGCTTCGGGTAAGAAACTATCCTTTACTCAGAAAGATTTAAAAATAAACGGACATGCTTTTGAATGCAGAATTTATGCTGAAGATCCTGAGAATAATTTTTTACCTTCGACAGGAATTCTAACCGAATATAAAATTCCTTCCGGTCCGGGAGTCCGAGTTGATGACGGATTCGGGAAAGGATCCGAAATATCAATTTATTATGATCCACTGATATCAAAGCTGGTTTGCTGGGCGCTGGATAGAGGGAGCGCTATCGAAAGAATGAAACGCGCTTTGGGAGAATATCAAATTGCCGGCTTAATAAATAATATTACTTTTCTAAAATCGGTATTTGATGATGACAAATTTAAAAAAGGTGAGATAGATATAAACTATCTTGAAAGAGAACTGGAAAACTTAAACAGTTCGGCATCTAAAAATAGAACAAATCCCGAATTAGAAGATGCAGCAGCAATTGTAGCTGTTCTTATAAAAGAAAAACTTTCCGGTAAAAATCATAACGGATATAATAAGCAAACTAAACAAGCACAACACAACCGCTGGCAGGATTTGATGTATGAATGAATTTATCATTTCATTAAATGAAGAAAAGAAAAGAATTACTTATTCCGGTAATTCAAAAATAACAGTTGATAAAAATGAATATGAATGCGATTTAATTCATTTAGACGGACAAAATTACCTTCTTAAAGTGGACAATAATTTTTATGAGATAACATCTAATAAGCTTGACAATGACAGATTTTCGGTTTTAATTAACGGCTGTCTTTTTGAAATAGAAGTCCGGTCTTTACTGCAGGAGAAAGCAAAAGAAATATTGCAGCAAAGGTCTTCGACTCATCAAAGGACAGAAGTAAAGGCGCCTATGCCGGGAATGATACTTAAAATTAAAAAGAATACCTCGGATAAAATAATTCAAGGAGAAACAGTGTTAATCCTTGAGGCAATGAAGATGGAAAACGACCTAAGGGCGCCGCGACCTGGAATAATTAAGGAAATATTAGTACAAGAGGGAACCGCTGTAGAAAAGGGTGCCGTCTTATTTACAATAGAATAATGATTTACTTCTGGAATAATTATATCAAATTAACATCATTAACACTTGGAGGTCACGTGAAAGTAAAAATTTTTACTTTTGTCCTTTTTCTTTTGCTGGCTTATAGTCAAATCTTTGCCGGCGGATTCCAATTAAACGAACATAATGCACGTGCTGTTGCAATGGGAGGTGCATTTACCGCAATCTCGAATGATCCATCTGCGATTTATTATAACGGTGCAGGATTAACCCAAATGAACGGGATTAATATTACTTTAGGCTCAACTTTAATAGCTCCGGTTTTCTCTTTCAGAGGTGTTACACCGGCTGTAACTGAATACGATGCTACTAAGCAGAGTTTTTTCCCGACCCATTTCTTTGCAACATATAGATACAACGAAGATTGGGCTTTCGGGTTAGGTTTTACAAGTCCATTCGGCTTAGGTTCTGAGTGGGATCCTAATTGGATAGGAAAATATTTAGCCATAGAAACCAGCCTGCAAGTATTTACAATTTCTCCGGTTGTTGCTTACAAAATAAATGATCAGCTTTCAATTAGTGCAGGGCTAGTATACAGCTTCGCTAATGTGAAAATTTCTCAGAAGTCGCCTCTTGCGCTTGCACCAGGTTCACCCGCGCCTTTCAATCAAAATGCTTATACGTCGCTGGACGGAAAAGATAATTCGGCTTGGGGATATAACCTTGGAATAATGTATAAGCCGAATGAGGATTTATCCTTCGGAGCTTCGTTCCACAGTATAGTTAAATACACTTTCAAAGGAACAGCAACCACAACCGGTCCTTCTCAATTTGCGGCTTTGCTTCCGAACGGAGATGTTTCAGCAAATTTAACAACGCCGTTTAATCTTGCTGTTGGAGCTGCATATAGAGTTATTCCAAAATTATTAATAAGTGCAGACTTCCAGTATGTCGGTTGGTCTAGCTATGATACGTTAACAATTAATTTCGCAACTCCGAAGAAAACAGTTTCAAGCCCAAGAATGTATCAGAACTCTTATATAATTAGGCTTGGTGCCGAATATAATTTGATGAAAGAACTGGACGTTCGTGCAGGTATTTATTTTGATAAAAGTCCGGTTAAGGATGAATACATTAGTCCTTCTTTACCCGAAGCAAACAGACTAGGTTTCAGTGTTGGAGCCGGTTATAAAATTAGTAACAACTTGCGTATAGATGCTTCTTACTTATTTATTAGAAATAACCAGGTTACTGTAACAAATTCACGCGAAGATTATACTGATGGTGCAGTTGTTCCCGAAGGTGCTCCTGCAAATTCATTTGATGGGACATATAATTCTTACGCGAATTTAGTTTCATTAGATATAACCTATGGATTTTAAGGAAGGAAAGGTTTTGAAATGAAAAAGATATTAAATTTATTTTTTGCATCGTTTATAATTGTCTTTATTCTTTCCGGATGTCAGGATAGAACAGATTTAACTGGACCAACACCATCAAATGGAAAGGTCGATTTTACCCGCTTGGTCAGCCTTGGCAACAGTTTAACTGCAGGTTATCAATCTAGCGCCTTGTATGCTGATGCCCAACTCTATGCTTATGATGCTCAAATAGCAAAGGAAGTTAATGCAAACTATGCCACCCCAACGATTTCATATCCGGGTATCGGTGGATTGATGTACATAAAATCTATTGATCTATCGAAAGGTACAATAGTTATAGGAGTAAACCCAAGTACGGGTACTCCGACTAATACAGGTTATAAAGCTCCGTACAATAATCTTGGTGTTCCGGGCGCTATTTTAAATGATATATTAAATACAACCAGCTCAACAACAAATCCTTTCTTCAATATTGTTTTGAGAGGATTGGGAACTGAATATTCTCAAGCAAAAGCGCTTCAGCCTACTTTCCTAACATTGTGGATAGGCAATAATGATATTTTAGGATATGCAACAAGCGGAGGTACTTCTCCTTATACTCCGTCGGCTGTCTTTACGAGCTTGTTTAATACACTAGGCGACAGTGTTGCTTCATTAGGCTGCAAAGTTGCAGTTGCAAATATCCCAGATGTTACATCCATTCCATTCTTTACAACTGTCGGTCCTGTAATGGCAATGGAAGTTCCGTGGGCTTTATTTAAATCGATGGGTGTGCCGGGTTTAATTTATGAGAAACACGGAGAGACTATTGGTACCGGTGTTGCTGATTCCTTAGCATTATTAACAGGACAAGTTTTGATTACACTTCCGGGAAGTAATTATGCAAGCTTGATAGGGCAGTCAACGGGTAAGTTTTATCGAGATAATCATTATCCTGCTTTGCCGGTTGGGATTGATACAACGAAGCCTTTTGGGCTTCATCCCCAAAATCCATGGCCCGATGCATTAATACTAGATCAGGATGAAGTTAATACTGCGAAGACCACAACAACTGATTTTAATAATACAATAGCAAGCGTAGTAAATAAATATTCTGATAGATTTGTCCTCGTAGATATAAATAAATTTTTCAAAACTGTTAGAGCGGCAGATTTTGCAGGTGGGACTGTTATTGATGGAATAAGGTTCTTTACAACTTATATTACCGGCGGATTATTCAGTTTGGATGGAATTCATCCTACAGGTCAGGGGCAGGCTGTGGTTGCAAACCAATTCCTTGCGGCTATAAACGCAAAATTCGGTTCCAACTTTCCAATGATTGATGTTGCTGCAGTTCCAGGAAGTCTAATACTTGCGAAACGAGCTTATGAACAAAGCCAAAAACTTCCGTACTTTGAGCCAGGCACATTTGATCATATCTTATATTAATTTTACTTTGAAGGGATGGCGCAAACCATCCCTTCGAAATTAAAAATAAGAGTCCTTCATTAATATTCTTACTGATTATAAGTTATGTTGATCCTAAAATATTGAGTTTAAAGCAAATCTGAGATAATTCAAATCAAGTTGCTCTGTGGTTATAGTTTCTTTTATAATAAAATAAATGCAGTAAAGTAACTTTAACTTCCTAATCACGATGAATGGTTAGATTAGAAATTGTCTAACTATTCGCTTTAAAATTATGCAAAATCAGAATATATTTATTTTGTAATTGAAAAGAATTTCCAAACTGGATCTATAATTGAAAGAAGGATGAACTTATAGAGTTAGAATATTTTTTAAAAGAAATAACGTCGGTCTTTTTTTATCCTCGGATTATAAGAGTGAAAAAAAATTCATTTTATGTCCAATGAGTTTATCAAGAGATTTGAATTTTATTTAGAGCGCAAGAACTTATGTTGGTGTTGAGTCGAAATCAGTTTATTATGCAAATATAATTATGAATAAAGAGATCATTATAAATTGATTTGCTGATTTAAAAAATTCTATACTAATTTAAACAAGAATTGAAATAATTTTATGACTACAAAAATTATACGAGTAATAGCTAAAGATATAAGATTTCCTACCAGCAGAACTTTGGACGGTTCCGATGCGATGAATCCAGACCCGGATTATTCGGCGGCTTACGTAATCTTAGAAACCGATCATCCCGAAAGCTTGGAAGGACATGGGCTTACTTTCACAATCGGCAGAGGAAATGAATTATGCGTTAAAGCGATTGAATCTCTTTCCTACTTGTTAATTGGAAAAACGATTGATTCTTTTATCAAAGATATGGCTGGCTTTTGGAAAATGATTACGGGAGACAGCCAGTTAAGATGGCTTGGTCCGGAAAAAGGCGTAATTCATTTAGCGACCGGCGCAATTGTAAATGCGGTTTGGGATCTTTATGCTAAAATTGAAAAGAAACCTTTGTGGAAATTAATTTCCGATATGACGCCGGAACAGTTGGTCTCGTGTATCGACTTTACTTATATAACGGATGCTATTACCAAAGAAGAAGCGCTGGAGATTCTTAATCATAAAAATTCTACCAAAGAAGAAAGAATAAAATATTTATTGGCGAACGGATACCCGGCTTATACAACTTCTGCCGGATGGCTCGGCTACAGCGAAGAAAAAATTCGCAGCCTTTGCCGTCAAGCAAAAAAAGACGGCTGGAAAATGCTGAAGATGAAAGTCGGTTCCAATTTAGAAGATGATATGCGAAGAGCTGCTGTAATCAGAGAAGAAATCGGCAGCGATGTTAAGTTGATGATGGACGCAAACCAAAAGTGGGATGTGAATGAAGCGATTGAAAATATGAAATCGCTTTCTAAATTTAATCCGTGGTGGATTGAAGAGCCAACAAGTCCGGATGATATTCTCGGTCATAAAAAAATTGCAGACGCCGTTAGACCGGTTAAAGTTGCAACCGGCGAGCATTGTCAGAACCGCGTTGTCTTCAAACAATTAATTACATCCGGTGCGATTGACATTTGCCAGATAGATAGCTGCCGCATCGGAGGAGTAAATGAAATTCTTGCTGTGCTGCTGATGGCTGCAAAGTATAAAATCCCGGTTTGTCCACATGCCGGCGGAGTTGGATTGTGCGAGTACGTTCAGCATCTTTCGATGATAGATTACATCTGCATCAGTGGCGCGCTTGAGAACCGCGTGATTGAATATGTAGACCACCTCCATGAACATTTTATCGATCCGGTAGTAATTAAAAACAGCGCTTACATGCCGCCAAAAGCGTCGGGCTACAGCATTACAATGAAAGCCGAAAGTCTTGACAAATATTCCTATCCCGGCGGCGAAATCTGGAAAGAACAAAAATAATTTTTACACATTAAACATTTCAACTTTATGGAAACATTATCATTAAAAAATAAAACAGCAATAGTAACCGGCGGTGCAAGCGGAATAGGCGAGGCTATTTCAAAAAGGTTTGCCGAAGCAGGTGCATTTGTTCATTTGCTGGATTTTAACAATCAGTTAGGTGAAACAGTTGCTAACGAAATAAAAAATAAAAACTTCAAAACTCAATTTCATTTTTGCGATGTGTCTGTTCAAAATGATGTAAACAAAATTGTTGATGAGATTGCCTCCGGCAGCAAGATTGACGTTCTAATCAACAACGCCGGTGTTGCCCACGTAGGCAATGCCGAAAATACAAGCGAGGAAGACTTTGACAGATTATTTAAGATAAACGTCAAGGGAGTTTACAATTGTCTTCACGCAGTTATTCCGCACATGAAAAAAAATAACGGCGGCTGCATTGTTAATATGGCTTCCATCGCTTCGGTCGTCGGCATATCCGATAGATTTGCTTACTCGATGACCAAAGGCGCAGTGCTTGCAATGACTTATTCCGCAGCAAAAGATTTTATCGGATTCAAAATCAGATGCAATGCCATTTCGCCCGCAAGAATTCACACTCCGTTTGTTGACGGATTTATTTCTAAGAATTATCCGGGAAAAGAAAAAGAAATATTTGAACAATTATCTAAGACGCAGCCGATTGGAAGAATGGGAAAGCCGGAAGAAGTTGCTGACCTTGCTCTTTTTCTCTGTTCCGACAGTGCAGCTTTCATTACCGGAACTAACTTTCCGATTGACGGCGGTTTTATAAAATTAAATTCGTAATTAAGGAAATATAAAATGAAATTAATAAGATACGGAGAGACCGGGAAAGAACGCCCCGGTGTAATTCTAAAAGATGGAACAAGAAGAGACGTTAGTTCCTTTGTAAAAGATTTTGATGAATCTTTTTTTGAAGATGACGGCATCAAAAGATTAAACGACTGGCTTAAGACGAACTCTGAAAAATTACCGGTCGTAAATAATAGCATAAGACTTGGACCACCGGTTTGTAAGCCTTCCAAAATTATTTGTGTCGGATTAAATTATGCAAAGCATGCCGCCGAGAGCAACGCCGCGCTTCCTTCAGAGCCGATAATATTTTTCAAAGCCCCATCGGCTTTATCCGGACCTAACGACGATATTATAATTCCAAAAAACAGCAAGAAGACTGATTGGGAAGTTGAGCTTGCGGTTATAATTGGAAAGCGTGCTTTGTATGTAGATGAATCCGAAGCCTTGAATTATGTTGCCGGATATGCGCTGCACAATGACATCAGCGAAAGAGAATTTCAGCTTGAACGTAGCGGGCAGTGGGTTAAAGGAAAGAGCGCGGATTCTTTCGCGCCAATTGGTCCGTTCCTTGCAACGAAAGATGAAATACTCGATCCTCATAATTTAAATTTGTGGCTTAAGCTTAACGGCAAGACGATGCAGTCTTCAAACACTTCGGATTTGATTTTTAATGTGCCGGTTCTTGTAAGTTATATCAGCCAGTTTATGAGCTTGGTGCCCGGCGATATAATTTCTACCGGCACACCGTCTGGTGTGGGACTCGGCTTGAAGCCGAATAGATATTTGGTTCCTGGGGACATTGTTGAATTAGGAATTGACGGCTTAGGTACGGCGGTTCAAAAAGTAAGAACGTGGGAGTCTAAATGATAATAGACGCTCATCAGCACTTTTGGATTTATAATCCCGTTAGAGATTCATGGATTGATGAGAGCATGAAAGTACTAAGAAGGAATTTCCTTCCGGAAGACTTATATCCGTTGATTAAAGAAGAAAGTGTTGATGGGACTATCGCTGTGCAGGCAGACCAATCGGAAGATGAGACAAATTTTCTTCTTGAATTAGCAGAGAAAAACCCTTGGATACTTGGCGTTGTCGGCTGGGTCGATTTGAAAAACAAAAATGTTGAAAGTAGAATCGAACACTTCTCACATTATAAAAAGCTGAAAGGCTTCCGGCATATTGTTCAAGCCGAGCCGGATGAAAACTTTATGCTTGGAGAAGATTTCCAGAGAGGAATAAGCCTTCTAAAACATTTCAACTTAACTTACGATATTCTCATCTATCCAAACCAGATCCCGGCTGCGGTTAAGTTATCCGAAAAACATTCTGAACAAAAATTCATTCTTGATCATATTGCAAAGCCGAATATTAAAAATAAAACTATCGAGCCGTGGGCATCCAGCATTAAAGAGCTTGCTGCTAATAAAAATGTGTATTGTAAAATTTCCGGTTTGATTACCGAAGCCGATCATAAAAACTGGAAGCCGGAAGATATTTATCCTTTCCTTGATGTCGTGTTTGAAGCTTTCGGCTACGACAGGTTATTGTTCGGTTCGGATTTTCCGGTGTGTTTGGTTGCCGGTTCATATAAACAAGTAAAAAATCTTATTGAAAACTATTTGCAAAGTTCATCTCCGACAAATAAAGAAAAAATTTTCGGAAAGAACGCTCAAAAATTTTATAACATTAGTTGAGATGTATTATGGACCTTAATCTCAAAAACAAAGTGATAATAATAACCGGTGGCTCAAAAGGAATCGGTGAAGCTATTACAAGATTAGCATCTGATGAAGGTGCTGTTCCGGTGATTGCCGGAAGGAACCGCGAAACCGGCGAAAGTCTTTTGAGTGAATTAAAAGACAAGGGAAGGCAAGCTCACTTTATTGAAGTTGAACTTGGGACAAAAGAAAGTTGTCAACTGGTTGTAAATGAAACGCTGAAAAAGTTCGGACGCATCGACGCACTTGTGAACAATGCCGGTGCAAATGATTCCATCGGTCTAGAGCACGGCAGCCCGGAAAAATTTCTTGGCTCTTTGTTTAACAATCTCTATCATTATTACTATCTTGCTCATTATTGTTTGGATGAGCTCAAAAAATCCAAAGGATCGATTGTAAACATCAGTTCTAAAACTGCTATAACCGGACAAGGAAATACTTCAGGATACGCCGCATCTAAAGGCGCTCAATTAGCACTTACACGCGAGTGGGCAGTAGAGCTGCTTAAATACGGCATACGTGTTAATGCTGTTATTCCGGCGGAAGTGATGACTCCGCTTTACAGAAATTGGATCAACACTTTTGCTGATCCGGAAGAAAAATTAAAAAAGATTACAAAAAATATCCCGCTTGGAAATAGAATGACAACCTCCGGCGAGATTGCCTCAATGGTTGTTTATCTGATTTCAGAACAAGCGTCGCATATTACAGGACAATGGATCTTTGTCGATGGCGGCTATGTCCATCTGGATAGAGCATTATCCGCTGCAGAATAAATTATTTCATAAAAGAATATTTAAATGCTAGTAGGATTATTTATACCGTGTTACGTAAATCAGTTTTATCCCCAAGTTGGTATTGCTACTCTTCAACTCCTAGAAAAGCAAGGCTTAAAAGTTGAATATCCGGTTAATCAAACTTGCTGTGGTCAGCCGATGGCAAATTCCGGGTTTGAAAAAGATGCAATCAAAACTTATAAACTCTTTGTAAAGAACTTTAACCGTTACGATTATATCGTAGCACCATCCGGAAGCTGCGTTTATCATGTTAAAAAACACTTCGATATAATTGAACAAACCGAAGAAGTAAAAAAAGTCCGCTCATCTATTTTTGAAATTTCAGAATTCCTTCTTAAAGTACTCGACAAAGATGAATTTAATTCTTACTTCCCGTACAAAGTTGGATTGCACCAAAGCTGTCACGGGCTGCGCGGATTAAATCTCGGTAAACCGAGCGAGATAATAGACGAAAGTTTTTCGATTACAAAAAAACTTTTATCAAACGTAAAAGGAATTGAGCTTGTACAGCTTGACAGAGAAGATGAATGCTGCGGCTTTGGAGGAACCTTCGCAGTTACTGAAGAAGCTGTTTCCGTTAAGATGGGAATTGACAGAATCAACGATCATCTAAATCATAAAGCGGAAGTTATTACCGCGACTGATATGTCGTGCCTTATGCATCTTGATGGAATTATAAGAAGACGAAACTTGCAGATAAAAATTAAGCACATAACTGAAATTTTAAATAGCATGGAAAAATGATTAACCACGCAGAGGCAGCAGAAAAGTTTAATCGAGATGAAGAGCATGTAAACTGGCATGATAAATCTCTCTGGCTGGTCCGGCAAAAGAGAGACGCCGCCGCTGCGCATTTTAAAGGCTGGGAAGAACTTAGAAATCTTGCTTCGGAAATAAAAACTCATACTCTCTCCAAACTGGATCAATATCTAATTGAGTTCGAAGAACAAGCAATCAAAAATGGAGCTAAGGTTCACTGGGCTGAAAATGCCGACGAACATAATAAAATTGTTTTCGAAATTCTTTCTAAGCACGGCGCGGAAAAAATCGTTAAAAGTAAATCGATGCTGACGGAGGAATGCGGTCTAAATCATTATCTTGAGGGAAAAGGTATTGAAGTTGTAGATACTGATTTAGGCGAGCGGATTGTTCAACTTGCAAAAGAACCACCGAGCCATATTGTTATGCCGGCAATCCATAAGAAGAGAAAAGAAATTGATGAGCTTTTCCATCAACATCTTAAGACTGAATTGTCAGGCGGCGATGAAGTATATTTAGCCAGGGCGGCAAGAGAACATCTTCGGCAAAAATTTTTAAATGCGGATGCTGCGCTAACCGGCGCTAATTTTGCCGTTGCAGAATCCGGGACGATTGTAGTCTGCACGAACGAAGGCAATGCCGACATGGGAGTTCATTCTACCAAACTTCATATCGCAAGCATGGGAATTGAAAAAATAATTCCACGTAAAGAGCATCTTGCAATTTTTCTGAGGTTGCTTGCTCGAAGTGCAACCGGACAATCAATAACTTCTTACACTTCTCACTATCGTTCACCGAAACCCGGCGGAGAATTTCATATTATAATTGTGGACAACGGTCGCACAACTCAGTTAGGAAGGACTGAGTTTAGAAACTCGCTAAAGTGTATTCGCTGCGGTGCGTGCATGAATACTTGTCCCGTGTATAGAAGGAGCGGCGGACACAGTTACGGATCAACTATTCCCGGTCCGATTGGTTCTATTTTATCGCCGGGGATTAATTTGAATGATTATAATTCTTTGCCGTTTGCTTCTTCGTTATGCGGTTCGTGTTCGGATGTTTGTCCGGTTAAGATCGATATTCATACCGAGCTTTATAAATGGCGGCAGGTTATTACGAAGGATTTGAACAAAAATAAATTTAAGAAAATAATCATGCTCGATTCCGGTTTTATTTTTTCTCACCCTTTGTTATTCAAGCTGAGCGGCAGAGTGGTTAATTCATCTTTGAAGATAATGCCGGAGTTTCTCAAAAATAATATGATAAAAGCATGGACTAGAAAAAGAGAACTTCCTCGCGCACCAGAATATTCTTTTCAGCAATGGTATAAAAAGAATAGGGAATGATGAGCAAGGAAAATATTCTAAATAAAATAAGAAGGAACAAACCTTCGCTTAAAGAGATTCTCGGAATTAATGAAAATAATTTTTGTGAGAAAATAAATTTAGCGGAAGCATTTACAAAAAATTCAGAGGCTGCTGGCGGGAAGGTAATTTTCGCGAGCGGTATGAGTGAAGCAGTTTCGATAGTTAAAAGTTTGCTTAAAGATTTTGAACATGCTATTTCATTAGCAGATAAATTTGATTTCGGAACTATAGCTTTAGATGAAGAGATTTCAGCAAAAGCATTAGAAAAATTAGAAGCGGCAGTTTTAACCGGTCAATTTGGAGTCGCTGAAAACGGAGCAGTCTGGATAACAGATTATGGATTGCCGCATCGCATCATCCCGTTTATAACGCAGCATCTTTATCTGATCTTGAATGAAAAAGAAATTGTCGAGAATATGCACGAGGCTTATGATCGGCTTTCATTAAATGATTTTGGGTACGGAGTTTTTATCTCCGGTCCGTCTAAGACTGCAGATATTGAACAGTCGCTTGTCATCGGCGCGCAAGGACCATTAAGCATGACTGTAATTTTGTTCAGAGAATAATTCTTACAATCAAATCTAATTAATTTTCAGAACAACATACTTGATTGATTTTCTGTCATCAGTATAAGTAATGTGAATTAATTTATCCGAACCTTCAATAACTGCGGGATAACTATACTCACCTTCTTTTTTATTTACCAGTTGGTAAATGTCTTTCCAATGTTCGCCGTCTCTTGATATTGCTGCATTAAGAACGTTGCGTCCGTAAAACCAATCCGGACCTTGCCGCAGCGGGTTGTAAACTAAAATGAAATTTCCATTATCCAACGCAGCAGCATCAATCCCGGAATTTGGATTGGGCATGTCGGTCTTTTCAAGTTTACTCCAATGTAAACCATTATCAGCAGACCACGTTTGATAAATTAAATTCTGACGGCTTCGGCAAAGCATTTGAAGCTTGCCGTTAGGATGCAGAAGAATTGTTGGTTGAATGATGTCCACTGCGGAATCTTTTTTAATATTAATTCTCTTCCACGAAGAAAGATTTTCATTCGTAATTTCAAGATGAATATTCCATTTGCCGTCCATTCCTTCGGTGCTGGATGGGCATAAGATATTTCCATTGCTAAGCTGAATCGGTTTATCTTTTATAGGTCCGAGGAAACCGTACGGTAAAGTTTTTGGCTGCGACCAGCTTTCCCCGTTGTCAAAAGATTGGATAAAATTTCCCCACCATTGACGCGGATTAACTCCAACTTTGTAAAATAAAATCAGAGAATTATTTTTTGTTTTAAATAGAACAGGATTCCAGCAGGGGAGTTCTTTTCCGGATGAATCTCTTCCGACTGCAAGTTCAACCGGAGTTGTCCATTTGTTATTTTGATAAGTAGATGACCAGATTCCAACATCATTTGCACCTTCATGCGAGCCGGCGAACCACGCTGCCATAAATGTTCCGGGTTCCAATTCTACAATTGTGCTTGCGTGGCAAGAGCCTAAAGAGCCTAGAGGAAAAATTGTCGTATCAATAATTACTTCCACACCGGAATTGTTTAAAGGCTGCGGATAAATTATAATGTTTGAAAAGATAACAGCAAAAAGAATGATTGTCTTGATTTTAAAATGAAGATTATTCAATTGTTACCTCATCACAGAATATCCAGGCTTTGTCGCCGGCGCCTTTGTGCCACGGCGGGCAGACTCCGATGTTTACAGCTTTAACCCGGATATATCTTGCGGAAAGATTTACCGGCTTAATTTCGAATTTTTTTATTAACGGCGAATTATTGTTTAGAGGCGGATCATTCTGAAAGTTTTTTAGCAAGGAAAATTCTTTTCCGTTAATCGAAGCTGAAAAATCAACGGATGCCGGTAAAAATATAAAAGAAGGAATGTCTCTAAGAAAATCTGTTGATATTTTTTTTATCTTCTTTACTTTTCCCAAATCAATTACAACATCAAGATTAGAGCCGTTAAAGCCCTGCCATCTTCCATCGTTGAAATTTGTGCTTCCTTTAAGACCATCGACAAGAGCATAATTTCCGCCGCCGGGATATTTGGAATCAAACTCAGAATTATATTTCACTCCGTATTTTGCTTTGCCGAATACTGCCATAACTGGTAGGCTTTTTTTCCCATCAGGTGAAATTGCAATTGCAGTTACTTTAGTCGTTTTGTTAAGAACTACTTTGTCGGAATATTTTAAAGAATTTTTATCCGGGATTTTTCCGTCGAGTGTGTAAAAAATCCCGGCTCCTTTTTCATTACTTGTTAAATTAAAATGAATTGTATCTGTAAATGTTCCTCCATCCGGTTGAATTTTAACTTCCGGCGGTGCCATGAACAAACCAAACGTAGAAAGAGTCGGGTTTGTCCGGCATTGATCGATAACAATTTTTACTTTGTCAGTTGTAACTTCAGGAAACCTTAGAAGCCGTTTGTAACCAATTGTTGTAGCCGCTGCAAAATTTTTCCAATCATTGCCGTCGAAATATTCGAGATGGAATTTTTCAATCCGTTGACCGGCTAAAATATTTTCTTGCAGCATTGCCCGGTTAAAACTTTTTTCTCCGTCCAGCTTTATTTCAATTGAAGCTGTGCTTGTCGTATCTGAAGTCGTCCAATAAGTATTATAATTATTATCAAGAATATTTCTTGCTTCAAATCCTTTCTTTTCATTTGATGCTTCTGCAACTGCATTCTTCACCAAATTGTTTTTAAAAGTTTCATCAAGAATATTGCGCATACCGCGGAGGGCTTTGATATCATATTTTGTAACTAATCCATTCTTATCCGGTGGAACATTAAGAAGAAGAACGTCATTTAATCCGACAGAATTATAATAGATATCAACAAGCTTGTAAGGTGATTTTACAAGCTCATCATCATCTTTATGATAAAACCACCTCGGGCGAATTGAAACATCTACTTCAGCAGGATACCAGATTAAACTTTTGGCATGTTCTATTTTTTCTCTGCTTCCAAGATCTTCCGCAGTTAAATCTTTCGGAACGAATGCATTGTCCAAATCTTTTTGCTGCGAGTTTGCCGCAATGTTTTCAAGGCTGCTGCTTGAGCCGGGCAAAACGCTCCACTCTGTTTGTCTGCCGTAGCCGGATTCAGTTCCAACCCAGCGGACATCCGGTCCCATAATTGCAATTACCGCATCTGGCTGAAGCTTGCGTATTAATTTGTAATATGCATGCCAGTCATAAATTTGTTTTTTCCCGTTTGGTCCTTCTCCATTAGCGCCGTCGAACCAGACTTCGGAAATTTTTCCATACTTTGTTAAAAGTTCTGTAAGAAGATTTTCAAAATAAGTGTTGTATGCCGGAGTGCCGTAAGTTTTTGCATGCATATCCCAGGGCGATAAATATACTCCGAATTTTAATCCGGCTTTATGACATGCTTTCGATAAGTCTCTAACTATATCTCCTTTGCCATTTTCGAATGGCGTATATGCGATATTATAATGGTTGTATTTTGTCTGCCATAAGCAAAATCCATCATGATGCTTTGCAGTTAGGATTATCTCCTTCATTCCGGCATCTTTCAAAACTCTAACCCACTGATTCGCATCAAATTTCTTAGGATTGAATTTCTTTATGTCCATATTTTTCTTTCCCCATTCTAGATTAAGAAAAGTATTGATTCCGAAATGGACAAATCCGATAAATTCCATTCTCTGCCATTCATACTGCCGATGAGAAGGAGTTACGTTGGCTGCTTTTTCTATTATCTGTTCAGGTGTATCTCCCGGATTGATAATCACAAAGTTTCCCTCCGGCTTATTCTGTGCGGCAGCTTGCCAGATAAATAATAATGTAAAAAGTAATTGAAATAATGTTTTCATTTTTTAATACAAGTCCGAAAAAAAATTATTGAGTTATTTTGAAAGTCCATGCATACTTACCGCGAATATCTTTTCTTACAGATTCCGGGATTTCAATTTCACAACCGTTATTCATTTTTTGCCAGTTTAATTTTCCATTTGTTCCAAGCAGTTGAATTTTTGAATTCTGAAGAGGACAATATTTTGTCAAACTGATTTTTCCAGGCAAAGTAGTTTCATCTTTATCGGCAAGATATATTGCATAGGTTGTTCCATCTTTCAACTGAGTGAAACGAATTTTTCCATCCTCGTAAGGTTCAACCGGATACGTGTAGTAAATTGCTTCGCTATTAATTTTCATCCATTCCCCAATTGCTTTTAATCTTTGATAGGCGACAGGATCAAAATCTCCCTTAGGACTTGGACCAATATTCAACAGAAAATTTCCTCCTTTAGAAACAATATCGACCAGCAGATGAATCAGTCGTTCCGCGGATTTATATTTATCGTTCGGTTTATATGACCAGCTCGTTCCCATTGGCATGCATGTTTCCCACGGGTAGGGAATAACGCTGTCTGGCACCGAATTTTCGGGAGTGAAATAATTTTCATACGGACCATGAACGGTACGGTCGACAACGATTAAACCGGGCTGCTTGGCACGCGCATCTTTTACAATTGAGGGCATGTCTATATCTTGATCTTGGATGCGATAATTATTGAAGTCATGTTTATTTCGTATTGCTTCTATTTGTTCCGGTGTATAATGACGAACCCATCCTGCATCGAGCCAGAGAATATCTATTCTTCCATAACCGGTCATCAGCTCATCGATTTGATTATGAGTAAACTGTACGAACTTCTGCCAGCGCTCCGGATATTTTTTAATATCATAATTTACATTTCTATCCGGCGTGGCAAAGTTACGCCACCAATAATCATTGCTGTGCCAATCCGCTTTTGAGAAATAAGCTCCGATCATGAATCCTTTTTTCCGGAAGGCATCAAAAATTTCTTTTGCAATATTCGCTTTCGGATTAGTGTGGAACGGACATTCTTTTGAAGTGATCTTATAATCCGTCTGCTTCGTATCGAACATACAAAAGCCGTCGTGGTGTTTTGTTGTAAAGACAACGTATCTCATCCCGGCTTCTTTAGCGGCTTTTGCCCACTTCGCCGGGTTGAAATCAGTTGGATTAAAAGTTTTAATTAAACCTTCATATTCTTTTTTGTATTCGTCGTAATTATCAATTCTTCTTTTGCACCACGGTTCATCTTCTGAACAAATCGTCCATGATTCAACAACGCCCCACTGCGAATATGTTCCCCAGTGCATCATTAAACCGAATTTTATTCCCTGCCACTGCTCAAGTTTTTTTGCAACAGGCGGATCAGTTACTTTGGTATATTCATATTTGCTTTGCGTGAAAGAACCGGCTGCTAACAAAACAAAAAGTAAAAAGATAAGCTTAACTTTTCTTGTAATCATATTTTCCTATTTGGATTGACGATTAAAACTATTTTGCGATGCCGGAAAACTTTAATGTCCATGCATATTTATTTGGAATATTATTCCGGATACTTTCGGGAAATTCAACTTCATAGTTCTTCCCATTCTTTATTGCTCTAACACTAATTTTTGTTCCAAGGATCTCTGCAGTAGTTGTCGGAAGCAGCAATTCTCCGAGGTTTAATCTTGCGGGTAATTTATCTTCACCTTCATCCGCGAGATAAATTGCGTAGACGGTTTTATCATTCAATTGTGTAAAACATACTTTGCCTTCTTTGTAAGGCTGAATAGGATGCGTACTATAAATTGCTTCACTGTTTATTTCCATCCATTCGCCGATGTCCTTTAAGCGTTCGTAAGCCTCCGGTTCGTAATCTCCTTCGGCAGTAGGCGCGATGTTTAATAAAAAGTTTCCGCCTTTGGCGACAATGTCAACAAGCAGATGAATTAATTTTCTCGAAGATTTATATTCCAATTCCGGCTCGTATGACCAGCTTGGTGTCATAGGCATACAAGTTTCCCACGGATAGGGAAGAGTCTTATCCGGAACTTGATTTTCCGGAGTTAAATAATTTTGATGCGGTCCTGGAACAGCGCGGTCAACGACAATTAATCCAGGCTGCTTCTTGCGGGAGTTCGTAGCAATTTGAGGCATGTTGATGTCCTGGTTTTGAATGCGATGAATATTTGAACTTGAGATTTTTCTTTCAGCTTCAATTTCTGGCTCGGAAAAATGCCGAACCCAGCATCCATCAAGCCAGAGGATGTCAATCTTTCCGTAATCAGTCATCAATTCATCAATTTGATTTTGAGTGAAATCGACAAACTTCTGCCAGCGTTCAGGATATTTTTTAATATCGTAATTAGCGTTGCGGTCCGGTGTGGCGAATCGCTGCCACCAAAAATAATCCGAGTGCCAATCGGGTTTGGAAAAATATGCGCCGATCATAAAATCTTTTTTTCTAAACTCATTAAAAATTTCTTTGGCTATATTGGATTTCGGATTGGAATGGAAGGGACATTCGGCATCTGTTACTTTGTAATCTGTATATTGAGAATCGAACATGCAGAATCCGTCGTGATGTTTCGTAGTAAAGACGACATATTTCATTCCGGCTGACTTTGCAGCGTCCGCCCACTTTTGCGGATTAAACTTTACCGGATTAAAAGTTTTCTTTAGTCCATCGTACTGTTTCTTATAATCAGTATAATTTTCAATTTTTCTTTTGCACCAATCTTCGTCCTCGGAACAAAGTGACCATGACTCTACAATTCCCCACTGGCTGGAAGGCGCCCAGTGCATCAGCAAACCAAACTTTAAATCCTGCCATTGCCGGAGCTTCTTTAGAACAAGCGGATCGTCGACCGGATAATATTCCTTAATTACTTTTTCAATTTCAACCGCGCCGGCATGTAAGGATTCTTTTTTTTCTTCACTACTCATTTTGTTTCTGTATTTTTAAATTTACTCAACTACAATTTCATCAATAAACAGCCATGCATCCTGTCCGGCTCCGGGATGCCACGGCGGACATTTCTTAATACTCTCGCCAATTACTTTTATGTATCTTGCTTTTTGATTCTTATACTCAGCAGTAAAATCCTTCAGAACAACATCCGGATTTTTTTGAGGAACATCGTTTGTAATAGTTTTCTCATCAAAATAATTTTTCCCATCTTTCGACAATGAAACCTTAACATCTTTCGGCATAAAAATCCATGAACCGGCATCTTGAAGAAACCTTGGAGATACTTTTGAAATTTCAGTTTCTTTTTTCAAATCGATTATTCCTTCAAAATCTTCGCCGCTGTAACCTTGCCATAACCCGTCGCGGAAGTTATCTGTGCCGCGGATGCCGTCGATTAATGCGTTTGGACCTCCGGCTCTATATCTCTCATCATATTTATTTATTAGAGTCAGGTTTGCATTCAGCGCTTTATCGAAGACGAAAGACAAGTTAATTTCTTTTCCAACATAAACATTTTTTCTAAAAGCAGCTACTTTAAGATTGATTGTCTTATTTATAATAATCGGCGAAGTATAAAGTGAAGATAAAGTGTCGGGTTCACTTCCGTCTTCGGTATAACGAATTTCCAAATCTTTCTGTCCCGGAATAATAGTAACTGTGAATTCTTTTTTGACTTCATCAAAAGAAGTTTTAAAAGAAATTGCCTTCGTCTCAGGACCATACTGAATTCCTCTGGCGTTCAGGTCGTCGTAAGCCATTTCCACACGGGAATGGAACTCATCGAAGTTACTGTCCTGCGGATCGCTCCAAAATACTTCGGATAAAGCGAGCAATCTTGGAAAAAGTTTTCTATCCACAGTTTCCTGTGGTGCACGCTCAGTCCATAAGCATGCTTCGCCGCCTAAAATATATTTTTGTTCATCTGCGGGTAAATCTTTGGGAATAGGATTGAATGAATACGCAATTCGTAAATCAAGATTCTCCGGATCGGCATCAAGATAAGTATGCGAAGCGGGAGAACAAATAACATAATGACCTTGTGCAGCCGCATCCAAAGCGCCTTGAGTGCCCTGCCATGATTCAACAATTGCGCCAGGCGCCAAGCCGCCTTTTAGTATTTCGTCCCAGCCGATTACATGTTTTCCTTTTGAGTTTAGATAATTTGAAATTCTTTTTATGAAATAGCTCTGAAGTCCGTCTTCATTTTTTAATCCGAGAGTTTTAATTCTTGCCTGGCATCTGGGACAAGCTTTCCATCTATCTTTCGGAACCTCATCTCCGCCGATATGAATATATTTTCCCGGAAATAATTTTATTACTTCGTTGAGAATATTTTTAAGAAAATAAAAAGTTGAATCTCTTCCGGCACAGTAAACATCTTTGAAGACACCCCAAGTATCGGGAACTTCAAACGGTCCGCCGGTGCATGAATTTTCTGGATAAGCAGCAAGCGATGCCATGCAGTGCCCGGGCATTTCGATTTCCGGAACGACCGTGATAAACCTGCTTTTCGCGTAAGCAACAATTTCTTTAATATCCTTTTGAGTATAATAACCGCCGTAAGTTGAGCCGTCCGGTTCTTTGCGCCAGGCTCCGATTTGAGTAAGCTTAGGATATTTTTTTATTTCGATTCTCCAGCCCTGGTCATCTGTTAAATGCCAGTGAAGAACATTGAACTTGTAATAGGCAAGGATGTCAATATATCGCTTTATAAAATCAACAGACATAAAATGCCTTGCGCAGTCGAGCATTAAACCGCGCCACTTGAATTTTGGTTCATCAAGAATTTTGCAACAAGGAATATTTACCGGACTTCCATCGTGTTCAGCTTTTATAGAAGCCGGAATAAGTTGAAATAAAGTCTGCATGCCTCTAAATAAGCCTTCTTCATCCGGGGCAGTAATTACGATCTCTTTTCTTGTTACCGAAAGTGAATACGCTTCTTTATTCTTAACTGAAAAGTGTTTTTCAATTCTAAAAAATATTATTGACTTGGAGTCTGATTCATTTTTGATTTCAAGTTGTAATCCGGTGAAGATTTTTATTTGGGAAAGAAAGTAATCTAAAATTTTTTTATTTGAATTCTTAATATAAGTCTTGCTTGAAAGAATAAAGTTTCCGTCAAGCTGCTTTACTCTTTCAGGATAAGGTATAAGGGGCAGGTTATTTGTCTGTGCTTCAGTTCCGGAATTTACTGAGAGTATCAATGATAGTAAGAAAACTAATAAAAGAATTTTCATGCATCAAACTTCCTAAAATTTGTTGAAAATCTGCAATTCATAAATTACAGAATATGAACTAAAACTCAATTCGTATATTTTTTAATAAAATAATCAGAATATTTTTTGCAAAGGTATGGAATATTTTTATTAAGATAAAGCAAAAATATTTTTGGTTTTGTAAAAATTTTAGCTATTTTTTGCCTCAGTGTGAATTCGTTTATTTTTATAAAAGAAAAACGAAATGCAATAAGATAAATTTTTGACCAAGGAATTTTTCAATCCATAATTCATTTCCATTGAAATAGAAAATTTCCTGATAAAAATTAGTTTCCAATTAATTGAATATTAAATTAGCAAAATTGTTTTAGAACATTTACTAAATTCTTGAAGGCTGAGCATGAATTTAACTCTAATTGACTGGGCAGTTGTTGTCATTTGTTTAACCGGTCTCTTCTTTGCAGTTCGTTTAAGCAAAAAATTTGTTCTTAGTGTTGTCGACTTTCTTTCGGCAGGAAGAACCGCAGGAAGATATATGATTACCGTATCGCAAGGTATGGCATTCATCGGAGCGATTACAATAGTCGGTCAATGGGAAGTGAATTACGTTGCCGGTTTTAATCTCCGCTGGTGGGAATTTCTTATGTCGGTCGTCCTTGTTATAATGACTGTCTCCGGCTGGGTAATTTACAGGTTTAGGCAGACTCGAGCACTTACGATAGCACAATTTCTTGAGATGCGTTACAGCAGGAAGTTTAGAATATTTGCCGGCATCCTTGCTTTCGTATCCGGTCTTTTGAACTTTGGAATATTTCCGAGCGTTAGCGCGCATTTTATAATTTACTTTTGCGGCTTCCCGCTCTACTTCAAATTTCTCGGAATAACCATTTCAACTTTTCCGGTTGTTATGGCTTCATTCCTTTTAGTCGCACTTTACTTTGTATTCACCGGCGGACAAATTGCCGTTATCATTACAGAATTTTTTCAGGGAGTATTTTCGAATTTAACTTTTCTTATAATCATTATTATCTGTTTATTCTTTATTAATTGGAGTCAGCTTTTTCAAGGTGTAATTACAGCCCCCAAAGACGCTTCGTTAATAAATCCGTTTCATACCAGTAAGGTTCCGGATTTTAATTTCTGGTACTTTGTAATAAATGTCATCGGAGTAGTTTATGTTAAATTATCCTGGCAGGGAACTTCGGGATTTAATTCTTCTGCAAAGAGTGCACACGAGGCAAAGATGGGTGAAGTTCTTGGAAACCTTCGAGATATTCCTAAGTGGCTCTTCCTTGTATTTGTTCCTGTTGTAGCTTACGCAATTCTACATAACAATGCCTTTGCAAATGTAGCTAACAGCGTTAATGCAGTATTGCATTCCATTACAAGCAGTGAAACTCAAAGTCAGTTAAGGATTCCGCTGGTGCTTACTCATGTTTTGCCGGTTGGTGTTACCGGAGCTTTTTTAGCCGTTATGCTTATGGCAACCATTGGAACACACAACTCTTACATGCATTCCTGGGGAAGTATTTTTATTCAAGATGTAATAATGCCTTTTAGGAAAAAGCCGTTTGAACCTAAACAACATCTTAAAGTTCTAAGACTTTCAATTTTTGGCGTCTGTATTTTTATTTTTCTATTCAGTCTTTTCTTTCCGTTGACGGATTATATTTTCCTTTACTTTGCAATAACCGCAGCAATCTTTGTCGGAGGTTCCGGAGCCGTAATTATCGGTGGTTTGTATTGGAAGAAAGGAACAACCGCCGCCGCTTGGAGCGCTTTGATTGTTGGTTCGGTAGTTGCGGTAACGGGAATTATTCTCGAACAAATCTATCCGAACTTTCCGATTAACGGACAGAACTTTTGGGGCATAGCAATGGGAATGTCTACCCTGGTTTATATTCTTGTTTCATTGCTTGGTAAGAAACAGGATTTCGACATGGATAAGATGCTGCATCGTGGAAAATACGAAATCAAAGAAGAGAATATAATTGTCAATGATGTTCCTCTTAAAGGATGGAAGATGCTTGGGATGGGAAAAGAATTTACCAAAGGAGATAAGATTATTTACATCATCGCCTATGGTTGGACTTTCGCCTGGGTAGTGGTTTTTCTTATCGGAACAATTTTTAACCTTGCCGGAAATGTCCCCGATTCTTCGTGGATGACTTTCTGGAAAAACTATGTAATCATTTCTCTCATTGCATCAACAATAATAATAATCTGGTTTACCGTTGGCGGTATTAGAGATTTCAAAGACATGCTTCAGAGACTTAAGACCTCCGTACGCGACCACAGAGATGACGGTACCGTAAGGCATGAGGCAAGCGAGAAAGAGACACAGCAAGAAGTTTTATCACAATCAAATTCTTAATCCGGAGAACAATATGTTTAAAGTGCGACTGTTTTTTGCATTCCTAATTCTTTTAATTTTTTCCTTTGAAGTAAGAAGTCAGACAAAAGACTCTGTAGTTTTCAAAGACGGCTTGGTTATTCGCCTGCACCATCATGAAGGAGGCAGTATAATTTCGCCCGATGCTATAACAGCTTCTGTTGTGACTGGCAAATGGAAAGCTCCATCGGAAAACGAAAAAGTGGAATCCGGCGGCAAGGTTATCGGGTCGTGGGAAAAAATCGAAACCGATTCGACCGGATGGATTAGGCATGATTCACTTTATAATTCATACGTCTATTTTAATTACAAATCGGATAAAGACCAGATCGCTCTTCTTGAAGGAATGGGAGACAGTAAATGTTACATAAATGGAATTGAGCGCTCAGGCAATGTGTATCGCGACCAGGATAACTTTGATAGCTGGGGACCAAGGTTCGATTATTCCTTGATTCCGGTAAAGCTGCATAAAGGTGATAATGATTTTCTTTTTCTGGTTAGAAGAGGATATTTCAAGGCGATTCTTCATACCGGAGAGCATGGATTATTAATTGATAATAAAGATTTAACAATTCCGGATCTAATTATTAATAAAGCAGCCGACACTTATGGCGCAGTTCCGTTCATTAATGCGACTGAAAATTATTACAAAGGATTATTTGTAAAAACATGGTCGGGAGATTCCGCGCCGGTTTATTATCCTGTTAATGAAATTCTTCCACTTTCAATTTACAAAGTTGCTTTCCGCATAAATCTTCCAGCGCAGCCTAATGCTGGTACTGTAAAGTTGAATATCGAACTGGTTAGGAAGTCGAACTCTAAGATAGGAAATGAATCATCTGGTAATAGTGAAGAAGTTTTATCTTCTTCTTCAATTAATTTGAACGTATTAAAAGTCGGAGAAAATTATAGAGAAACATTTATCAGCGGATTAGACGGAAGCGTTCAATACTATGCTGTTAATCCGCCGATAAATTTAAAATCAAAGCCAGCTTTATTTTTAAGTTTGCACGGCGCCGGCGTTGAGGCAATTAACCAGGCTAATGCATATTACCATAAAGATTGGGGATACATTGTTTGTCCAACTAATCGCCGTCCTTACGGATATGACTGGGAAAACTGGGGAAGACAAGATGCACTTGAAGTTTTGAACATAGCAAAGAAAGAATTTAATGTTGATAAAAGCCGTGTTTATTTAACCGGGCATTCAATGGGCGGACATGGAGTATGGCATCTTGGAATTAATTATCCGGATTTGTTTGGCGCAATTGGTCCGAGCGCAGGTTGGATCAGCTACTGGTCATACAGGATAAGCTCATTGAAAGATTCTAATGCTGTAACAAGGATGCTCACACGTTCATTGAAACAAAGCGACACTTATGCATTTGCAACTAATTTAAAGCCTGATGGAATTTATATTATTCAAGGTGCTTTGGATGACAACGTACCGCCAGAACAGGCTGAGTCTATGGTAAAAGTCTTATCTACATTTCATAAAGATTTTATTTATTATGTTGAACCTGGTGCGAGCCACTGGTGGGATGTCTCCGATGAGCCTGGTGCAGATTGTGTAGATTGGGCGCCGCTTTTTGATTTCTTCGCTCACCATGCCGTTGCTTCAAACAATATGGTGGATAATATTGATTTTGTAACTGCTAATCCGGCTATCTCCTCTAAAGATTATTGGGTGGAAATTTTAAACCAGAAAGAACAGCAGAAGTTAAGCCATATAAAAATTACTCTCGAACCAGGCAAACGGGAATTCTTAGGAACTACAAGCAACATTGAAACACTTTCTATTGATGCGTCGATGCTGCCGCCGGGCAAGTCTGTTATGGTTATTATGGACGGGCAATTTGTACCGGATGAAAACGTTCCGGCGGATGGAAAAATATTTTTGAAACTAATTGATGGGAAATGGAAATTAATAAACGGGATAAGAATGAATGATAAGTATCCCGGACGCTGCGGTAACTTTAGAGAAGCATTTAATCATGATGTTTTATTTGTCTATGGAACTCACGGAAACAAAGCTGAAAACGATTGGGCGCTGGATAAGGTAAGAACCGACGCCGAGAAAATTTGGTATCAAGGAAACGCTGCAATTGAAATTATACCCGATAATGAATTCAGTCTTGAGAAATACAAAGACAGAAGCGTTATTCTTTTCGGTAATTCAAAAACAAATTCAGCATGGGATAAGCTTCTGAAAAATTCTCCGATTCAAGTTGACGAAGGAAAAATTACAGCCGACGGTAAAGAATATAAAGGAGATGATTTTGCCTGCTTTATGATACGTCCAAGAAGCGACAGTAAAGTAGCAAGCGTTGGAGTGATAGCAGGTACCGGACTGAAAGGAATGGAAATGGCAAACCTAGCTCCTTACTTTAACCAGTATGAAAGTTTTCCGGATGTTGTTATCTATAATTCCGATGTTTTGAAATCGGACAGTGCCGGTGTAAAACTTGCAGGTTATTTTGGCAATGATTGGAGTATGGATAAAGGAGAATTTGTTAAATAATAAAGGCATTTATGAAAAGATTATTATATCTAAGTCTTATTTTTCTTTGGACAGTAATTCTATTCAATAATAATACTTCAGCTCAAAACAAGCTGACAGATTTTGTTAACCCTTTTATTGGGACCGGCGGGCATGGACATACATTCCCTGGCGCGACTCTTCCGCATGGGATGATTCAAGTTAGTCCCGATACCAGAACTGAAGGCTGGGATTGGTGTTCTGGCTACAATTATGCTGATAGCAGCATTTTGGGCTTCAGCCACACACATCTTAGTGGAACAGGTATTGGAGACTATGGCGATATATTATTCATGCCTACGACCGGTGAAGTAAAAACGGTACCAGGTTCTATCGATAAGCCGGGTTTTGGTTACCGTTCCAGATTTAGCCATAAAAATGAAATTGCCAGACCTGGATATTATTCGGTTTTGTTAAGCGATTATAATATCAAGGCTGAATTAACCGCCACATTAAGAGCGGGCTTTCACAGATATACTTTTCCAAAAACAAATGAAGCAAACATCATTATCGACCTCAACCATGGGATTCAAAATAAAACTACCGGTGCAGAAATAAAAATTATCGGCAACAAAATTATTGAGGGGTACAGGCAAACTACGGGCTGGGCAAAAAAACGCTGCGTTTATTTCTATGCCGAGTTTTCAAAACCATTTAAGTCATTCGGCATTGCTAATGACAGCGAAACTGTAACTGGAAAATCTTTTGCAACTGGTACAGACTTAAGAGCCTTTGTAAGATACAGTACCACTGCAGGTGAAAAAGTTCTAATTAAAATCGGAATCTCATCCGTCAGTATTGAGGGCGCAAAGAAAAATCTTGAATCCGAAATTCCGGGATGGAATTTTAATCAAATAGAAATTCAAGCAGACGCAGCCTGGAACAAAGCATTATCTTCGGTTATTGTGGAAACAAAGAATAAAGATGATAAAATTACTTTCTACACTGCACTTTACCATGCTTTGATTGCCCCCAATATTTTTTCAGATGTTGATGGAAGATATTTCGGAATGGATGGAAAGATTCATACGATGAAAAATCATGATATGTACACTGTCTTTTCGTTGTGGGATACATTCCGCGCAGAGCAGCCGCTTTATACTATCATCGAACCAAAGAAAGATTTGGACATGGTTCGTTCTTTAATTGAAAAATATAAAGAGAGCGGACTGCTGCCGGTCTGGGAGCTTGCATCAAATGAAACCGGGACGATGATCGGTTACCACTCAATTCCCGTTATAACTGACGCATACTTCAAAGGCATTAGAGATTTTAATGTTGAAGAAGCGTTTGAAGCAATGAAGAAGAGCGCCATGCAGGATGATAACGGTTTAAAATATTATAGAGAGATGGGATACATACCTGCGGATCTTGAGAATGAAAGTGTTTCAAAGACTCTTGAATATTCTTATGATGACTGGTGTATTGCAAAAATGGCAAAGGCATTGGGCAAGGAGAAAGATTATAAATATTTTATCGACAGGGCGAAATTTTACTCAAACGTATTTGACCCTTCTACTTTATTGATGCGTGCAAAGAAGAATGGCAAGTGGGTTGAGCCCTTCGACCCGTATTCAGTAAGCGGTAATTATACCGAAGCGAATGCTTGGCAGTACAGCTTCTTTGTTCCTCAGGATGTTGATGGATTGATAAAACTTATGGGCAGCGCGGCAAAGTTTGATTCAATGCTGGATGAAATGTTTAACGCAAATTCCCAAACCACCGGAAGAATTCAAGCTGATATTACGGGAATGATTGGACAGTATGCGCAAGGCGATGAGCCAAGCCACCACATGGCTTATCTTTATGATTATGCCGGCGAACCGTGGAAGACTCAAGATAGAGTTCATCAAATTGTAACTACTTTGTATACCGACAGCACAAATGGACTATGCGGCAACGACGACTGCGGGCAAATGTCCGCTTGGTATGTTTTAAGCTCGATGGGATTTTATCCGGTTTGTCCCGGAATCGCTGAATATGAAATCGGAACACCGCTCTTCGATAAGGTAACAATAAACTTAAGCAATGGGAAAAAATTCATAATTGAAGCTAAGAATTTGTTGAGTTCATCGAAGCATCCGAATTATTATATTCAGTCTGCTACTTTGAACGGCAAAAACTATCAAGATGCTTTTTTTAAGCATTCTGATATTTTAAGTGGAGGTAAGCTTACCTTCAACATGAATTCAAAGCCGAGCAAGTGGGGATCAGAATTATCCTCAAGACCAAAATCATTTATTGATTTTCCATTTGTCCAGGTTCCTTACCTTAAAACCGGAGACAGAGTTTTTAAGGATTCAACAGTCGTCTCGCTGGCTTCAGTTGAGAAGGATGCCAGTATTTATTTTACGACTGACGGAAAAAATCCAATAGAAGAAAAAAATATTTATGAAAAACCGATTACTATTTCGGAAACTACTACTCTTAAATTTGTTTGTTATAAGAATGGTTTATACAGCAAAGTAGTTGTATCAAATTTCAGTAAAATTCCGGATGGAATAAGTATAAAACTTCTTACAAAGTACAGTCCGTCTTATACAGGCGGCGGAGCGCTGGGTTTGATTGACGGAATAAAAGGCACGATGAATTTTCACACAGATGCATGGCAGGGTTATGAGGGAAATGATCTGGATGCAGTAATCGACTTAGGCAAGATTAAAAAAGTTTCTTCTATTGACGCAACCTTCCTGCAAAACACCGGCTCATGGATATTCTATCCTGCTGAAATAGATTATTATATTTCTACGGACGGGAAAAACTTTACGAAAGTTTATGAGACACAAAACATTCCGGATGAAAAGAACAGTGCTGACGGTATTAAAGGTTTTGAAAAGAAACTGGATGATATTCAAGCCAGATATGTAAAAGTTTATGCAAAGAATGTCGGAGTTTGTCCGCCCTGGCATGTTGCAGCAGGCGGCAAAGCCTGGCTGTTTGTAGATGAAATTTCTGTAAAATAATTGTTTCATAAAAAAAATATTTAGTAAGTTTATTTAAGAAGTTATTTTGTTTATATAATTGGTTCAATTTATTTCGAAAAATTTTTATAATGCTAAAATCGGGAAATTTATTTAAAAATAATGACTAAGGAAAAACTACTTTCATTTCATGCGGGGGTTGTTAAGGACATCAACGAACAGTTGGTGCTTAAGCTAATTCAGGAACACGAAGTCATTTCGAGTTCGGAACTGGTAAAGATAACCGGCATGCGCCCTTCAACAATCTTTAATATTCTTAAAGAATTATCTGCAAAATCTTTTGTGTCGTTTCATGGAAAAGGAGAATCCACAAAGAAAGGCGGTAAGAAGCCGTACATCTGGATGCTTAAAAAAGATGCGGCTTACACTATCGGATTAGATATTGAAGTCGGAGAAATGACAGCCGTGATTTTGGATTTCAGCGGCGGAATAGTAGCAAAGAAGATCTTAAAAATTGAAACCGGACACACAGCGGATGAACTTGCAGAAAATATTATCAAGGTTGTCAGCGATATAATACTTGAGAATAAAATAGAAACAGAAAAAGTTTTAGGATTAGGAGTTGCCTTTGCCGGAATAGTAGATTGCGGGCGCGGTCTGGTTATTATGTCAAGCGTAGTTCCGGAAATGAACTTTTCTCTTCTTGAAAAATTAGAAAGTTTGCCTTTCCGAGTGCTGGTAGAAAATAACGCAAATGCTGCTGCAGTTGGTTTAAAATGGGGCGGAAATGAAAATCCATCAACAAATTTAAATGGACAACGGAAAAACTATCTTACTATCCTCGTAGAAATAGATACAAACGTAAGCGGACTTGGAATCGGTATTGTTGTAAACGGTGAGTTGTACCGAGGCGCTTCTTATTGTGCAGGCGAATTATATCCGCATCTTCCGACATTAAATGAAATTTTATCTACTATCAGAAGCAGGTTTGTTGAAGGAAGCATTCTAAAGAATTATGTTTCTGCACATGAATCTTTAGACATTGAAACGCTTCTTGATGCTGCTAAGAAGGGAGATGAAATCGCTAAGTTGGCTTTTTCAAAAATCGGTAACATAGTCGGACACACAATTGCACCGGCGGTTGCTTTGTTAAATCCCGATACTTTAATTATTACCGGTATTGTTTCCGAATTGGAAGAGGTTATTGTCGATTCTGTTAACAGAGTTTTGGAAATGAGAGTTCTATCTATTACGAAAAACGCACTGAATATAATTGTAGACAAATATCACCATTATTCAGTTGCTGTTGGGGCTGCTTCGCTTATACTTGAGGATTTCTTCCGGTTGCCGATTAAGAGATAGAAAAAAACAAAGTGCACAAAACAAAGGGTAAAGCGCAGAGCGATCAAATTTATAAAGTTTTCAATGGACAAATGACAATTGTTGTCAATTTTATAAAGCGCTCAAAGGCAAATGCCCATGACAAGAAAAATTTTAAAGGCGAGCCTTGGGCATATTACAATTGCAAGTAATTATGAAAAGGGAGCCATGGGTAAATGTCCAGCACAAGAATAAATAAAAAGACATGTCTTGGTTAAATTACAATTGCTTGCGATATTGAAAAGCAAGCTATTGGCAAATGCCCATCACAATGAAAAATTAAAAGACAAGCTTTGGACAAATTTCAATTGCAGGTAATTCTAAAAAGGGAGTTATGGACAAATGACAATTATAGATATTATTAAAATATTTTTTTACACTACTAACCGACAAAAAATAAGAGGGAGCCACAGATAAGTAGCTCCCGTAGGTCGTAATTTTGTTGTAGACAAAAACAAACAAGAGAACGACATGAGCAAAGATAGTGAAATAAAATTTGTCGGA
>JAKAGV010000017.1 GCA_021815405.1 Bacteroidota bacterium | reverse complement strand
CAGAGCAGTATAGAACTATCCGTTTATGCCTGGGCAGAGATTTCTTCATAAAACATGAAATACCTCGTGTTAGAGCCGCTCACGGTATGGTCTATCTCAAAGAATTATCTCTTCAGGAATTTTATACCAGATCGATTGAGTTAAAGAAATTGACTGAAATAGATTTAAGCGAAAAATAAAAGGCAAAATATTTCTTTCACATATTTCTTTTTGATGAAATAAAAAATATTTATTTTGCATTGCGAAGATAATTCCATTTTGCAGCAAATATATTAAACAGAATATTTACACTTTTGATATTCAGAAAGAGGCAGGTAATTATATGAAAAGAGAAAAGTTTTACCTTATGATATTTCTTATTTTTTCGTTTTTGTTTGCCGCATGTTCTACAACTCAACAAACGACCAAAGAAGCAGAACAAACAGGTCAGACAACTCCTAAGAAGGACTCTCTCTATGTTTTCGATCAAGTACCGTCGACCCCGCCTGCAAAAGATACCACTAAGCCTGCAGTTCAGCAGCCTGTTGAACAGCCGCAGGTATCTTTAGGTGCTACCTTTTATTTAGTCCAGATCGGCGCATTTACATCTAAGGAAGCAGCAGATGACTTTGCTGCTAGAAGCAGAACGAAAATAAATGAAGAGATAAATGTGAATTATAATCCATCAATAAATTTATATGTGGTTCAGCTTGCACATCATTATCCTTCGCATGAAGATGCGGAGATTGAAAGGAATATTCTCTGGAAGATGCCTGAGTTTAAAGATGCTTGGATTGTAACAGAACAAAAATAATTTCAGCAAATATAGTATTTATCAAAAAGAATGTTTAAATTAAAAATGTTTATAATTAATAATACCAAAGAGGAGGTACTATGGCTTTCTCATTAAATAAAATCATGTTGATCGGCAACCTGGGAAAAGATGCCGAGACACGGTTTACTACGAACAATGTTTCAATTACCACATTTACGGTTGCAACTACTCATAGTTATAAAGGTAAAGATGGAAATTGGGTTAACGAAACTACCTGGCATAATATAAAATCATTCAGCCTTTCAGATTATTTTAAAGAAAGTCTGAAAAAAGGTAAAAAGGTTTATATTGAAGGCAGGCTGACTAAACGGGAATATACCGATAAGGAAGGTATAAAAAGATATATGACGGAAGTCTTATCAGAAAAAATAATCCCATTGGAAGCAACAGGTGTTGAAACTGGCGTTCATGAAGAAGTACCATATAACGGCACGGTAAGTGAACCTGATGTTCATACAGATGAAAATGAAGACTTGCCATTTTAGTTTTTAATATGTTTAACAATGCAGGATAGAAATAATTTTTGCAGTTAGATTGGCACATCAAGGTAATCTTATTACTAGCATCTTTTTTCTTTTCTGCATTGTTCTCCGGCTCTGAGGTTTCTCTATTTTCACTGAATCGGAAAAAATTGAGAGACAGCCTCTCAGAACATCCTTTAATTGAACGTTACCTTAAACAACTACTCGATCATCCTAGAAGATTGTTAGTTACAATTCTGATAGGGAATACTATAATTAATGTGTTCGCTTCGATTATTGCCGTGTCCATAGCGCTTGATGTGGCTGCGGTTTCAGCACTCTCGCTTAATGTGCTGCTTACAATTCAAATAATAGTACTCACAGTACTACTGGTAATTTTTGGCGAACTAATTCCCAAAGTCTGGGCGGCAAATAAACCTGTATCATTTGCAAAATATGCAGCTTTCCCAGTCTATTGGCTTTCAGTTTTGGTTTTTCCTATTTCGGAAACTATTACAGAAATTATTCGAATGTCTGTTTCGAAATTAAAATTTGATAAATCAAAAACCGTAATACTTCCGGAGGATATTCCTGAATTAGCTGATTTAAGCCGGGAGCGGGGAGCCTTAATTGAAGGTGAGCATGGTTTGCTTAGCAATATAGTCAGCTTCAGATCTGTACATGTACATGAGGTAATGACGCCTAGAGTTGATATGATATGCGTTCCGGTAGACTGTAAATTCGAAGATTTATTAGAAGTTCTTACTTCAACCGGACACAGCAGAATACCGGTTTATGAAAATGATCTTGATAATATTCGTGGAATAATTTATGCCAAAGATCTTCTTCCGTATATAAAAAATATTCGTATGCGAGACTCACTCTCTCTTCCTTCTATTACTAGAAAAGTTTTGTTTGTGCCGAAGATGAAAATGATCGATAACTTAATGCGTGAGTTTCAGGAAAAAAAATTACATCTTGCCATTGTTGTTGATGAATATGGCGGGACAGCGGGTTTAATAACACTTGAAGATATTCTTGAAGAAATTCTAGGTGAAATAAGAGATGAATATGATAAAGAAGAAAGCCCTGTATCTAAAATAAATGATAATAACTTTTTAGTTCTCGGTAAAATGCCTGTTAGCGATCTTCGTGGAATTTTGGATTTGAAAGAACAATTAACTGAAGGCGAATTTGAAACTGTTGCTGGTCTTATTTTAAATTATTCCGGGCACATTCCTAAAGAAGGCTATTCTTTTCAGTTAGAAAATTATAAATTTACCGTTAAGGAAGTTATTAACAAGAGGATTAAGAAAGTTTTAATTGAAAAACTTCCTGAATATTTATAGTAATGAAAAAAAGCTGTTTCATAAAGATGATTATAATATTAACTGTGCTAACTGCAGTTGTTCTTTATGTAATTAGTCATAAATTTAATGAAGTAATTCTAAACCCAAGCAAACAGCTTATGATAAATCAGGTAAACAGAGATTTAAATTACGTGAAGGATACACCTGAAAAAGATTCACTTCAGATTTTAATTAAAGATTATATTACCGGCATAAGGCATGTGGATGATTTGTCAGATAAATCATTGGATACATTTATTGATTCCTTGCATGAGGCTCTTAGAGATAGTACCATAGATAGCAGGGAGTATAAAATGCTTTATTCTATTTTAAAACGGAAAGCTGTAAAATGAAAGATCAAAGGAAAACAGAAATAAAAGTCGGAATTACGGTTATAATTGGTCTTATAATTTTTTTGTGGATTCTCGGATGGGCAAAAAATTTCAGTCTGACTTCAAATGAAAGAACAATAAAAATAAAATTCAATAATGCTTCCGGTCTTGAAGTAGGCGATTATGTTTCTGTAAACGGAGTAAGAGAGGGAAATGTTGAAGATATTCAAATTGATAATAATAGTGTAATTGTTACTGCGCGTATTTCTAATAATCTTGACTTGAGAAAAGATGCAGTATTTGGATTAGCAATGACTGACTTAATGGGCGGGAAAAAAATAGACATTAAACCTGGCACTTCACCAGAGCCGCTTGATTATAAAGCAGTTCAAAAAGGAGTTTTCTATTACGATATACCGTCTGTTATGGCTTTTGTCGGCTCAATGCAGGATGATCTTATCCAGACACTAAAGGGCGTTAAGGTTACTTTAAATTCTTTAAATAGCTATTTGACTGACAAAAAGATGAATGAAGATATCAAATCATCTTTAGCCAATCTTAATCAATTGACAGAAAAATTAAATGCGATAACCGAAGAGAACAAATCAAATATTAACAAACTGATAAACAACAGCGTAAAGCTTACCAGTGATGCAAAGGATTTGATAAGTACTAATAAAAATGATATTACATCAACAATTACCGAAGCAAAAAACGTATTGCAGAAAACAGATTCACTCGTTACCAAGCTTAATAATTTTACTGATGAGATAAAATCGAAGAATAATAATATAGGTAAAATAGTTTATGACGATAAATTGTACGATGACTTAAATAAATCAATTAAGCAGGTAAACGAACTTACAAAAATTTTAATTGAGCAATTGACCAACAAAGGATTTAAAGTTGATGCACATCTCCATCTCTTTTAAAAGTATTATTTCCGGAATTTTAATTCTTCTTTTTTCATCCCGCTTTGTTTTTGCGTCTGCCAAAATTCCTGTACATGCAAAGCACGGCATGGTAGTAAGTGCAAGCACTATTGCATCAAAAGTTGGAGTTGAGATTTTGAAGAAAGGAGGAAATGCCATAGATGCTGCTGTTGCAACAGGATTTGCACTTGCTGTTACGTATCCATTTGCAGGCAATATCGGCGGCGGCGGATTTATGGTAATTCATTTGAAGAATGGCATCAATACAACCATCGACTTTAGGGAAAAAGCTCCAGGCAAGGCATATAAAAATATGTTTCTTGATAAGAATGGAAATTTTGAACCGAAGCTTAGCCTTGAAGGTGCAACATCTTCAGGAGTGCCCGGAAGCGTTGCAGGTTTGATATATACATTAAAAAAATATGGAACTATGAAACTCAAGGATGTAATTCAGCCTGCAATTGAATTAGCTGAGAATGGTTTTCCTCTTGATAAAAATACTGCTGAATCATTCAAGGAATATCTCCATGATTTTAGAAAATATCCGGCGTCATTCAAGAAATTTTCTAATAATGGCGAACCTTATAAAGAAGGCGAAATATTTAAACAGCCGGAACTAGCCTCAACTTTAAAAGAAATTGAAGATAAAGGCGACGATGGTTTCTACAAAGGAAAAATTGCTGACTTACTGGTTCAACAAATACATTCACTAGGAGGTTACATATCAAAGGAAGATCTTCAAAATTATAAACCGGTTGAAAGAAAACCGGTAACAGGAACTTACCGAGGTTATGAAATTGTCTCAATGCCACCGCCAAGCTCAGGTGGAGTTGCTTTAATTGAGATGCTTAATATTTTAGAGAATTATAATTTTAAACAAGATGACTGGGGGAGCAGCGAATATATTCATAAGCTTGTTGAGGCAATGAAATTCGCTTTTGCCGATCGCACTAAATATTTAGGCGATCCTGATTTTGTTAAGATGCCGATTGCGGAATTAACATCAAAAAAATATGCAAGGTCGATATTTGAAAAAATAACAAATCGTGCAATTCCTGCCCATGAAATATTACCTGGGAAATTTCCTGAATTTCATGAAAGCATGGAAACAACTCATTACTCAGTTTACGATGGTGAAGGAAATGCAGTTAGCACAACAACAACTCTTAATTCTGCTTTTGGCTCTAAAGTAGTTGTCGCTGGCGCAGGCTTTTTATTGAACAATGAAATGGATGACTTCAGCGCTAAGCCGGGAGTTCCGAATCAGTTCGGTCTTATGGGCAGCGAAGCAAATTCAATTCAACCTAACAAGAGAATGTTAAGTTCAATGACTCCTACAATTGTCTTGAAAGATGGTAAGCCTTATATCATTGTTGGTTCACCGGGAGGTTCAACCATTATTACGGTTGTACTTCAGGTAATTATGAATTGTATTGATTTCAACATGAACATAAGGCAGGCGATTGACATGCCCAGGATACATGATCAATGGCTGCCGGATGAAATTTATTATGAGAGGTTTGCATTATCACCGGATGTAAAGAATAATTTGATTAAAATGGGCTACAAGTTTGGTCATGAAAGAACTTTAGGATTAGCTGAAGGAATAATGGTTGATAATAATGATGGAACGATTTACGGCGCTTCAGATCCTCGCGGACCTGGTTCCGCAGTAGGTTATTAATTAGTAATTGAGGTTACAAAAAAATAATAAAACTTCATGCTGAACTTGTTTCAGCATCTAAAGACAATGCAAAAAGAAGATTCCGAAACAAGTTTGGAATGACAAAAACATTATTTTGCGTAATTTCAGGTGGTTATTTGAATTTGAAATTTTAGGATTTTTATGGTATTCGGAATTGGAATTGACATAATTGAAATTGACAGGGTCAAGACCAGCATAGAAAAGTATGGTGATCATTTTCTTAAAAAAGTTTATACACAAACCGAGCTTGACTACTGCTTAAGTAAAGCAAATAAGTACCAGCATTTGGCGGCGCGATTTGCTGCTAAAGAAGCGGTATTTAAAGCTCTAACTACCGGCTGGAGTAAAGATGTTGGCTGGCAGGATATTGAAATCTATAATGAACCAAACGGGCTGCCGCTTGTAGACTTAAAAGGCGATCTCAAATCTTTCTTAACGGATGGAAAAAGTTTGAAGATATCGATGAGTCACTCACGGGATTACGTTGCGTGTGTTGCTATAATCTATAAAGAAATTTAGAAATGCAAATAGCATAGCGCATAGAGCAAAAATCAAAAGCGATAAGTTCTTAAAAGGATTGCCCTATGCGCATGACTGAAACCTACATCAATTTCTTTGCGAGTTTATAAACCTCGGCAGCATGCTTGTCGATATTCATCACATGAATGATATCCGCAATCTTACCTTCTTTATTTACAATAAAAGTAACCCGCTGATCATAGCCGTTCTTACTATAAACTCCGTACATATTTGAAACCTTATGGCTTGCATCGGAAAGAAGAGGGAAGTTTAAATGATAATCATGGATGAATTTTCTTATTTCCGGTTTCGTATCTACACTGATACCAAAAACCTGTATTTTGCTTTTTTGGAATTTGCCCCAGTCATCTCTAATTCCGCAGGCTTCTTTGGTACATCCGGGAGTGCCTGCTTTTGGATAGAAATAAACGATGACAGGTACTTTACCTTTGAATTGTGAAAGTGTGTAAGAGTGTCCGTAAACATCTTGAAGAGTAAAATTTGGAGCAGTCATACCAACCTTTAGGTCTGCCTTCTTAGTAGTTTTCTTTTCTTTAGCGTTAACAGATAAGAAAAACACTAAAGTAAAGACAAGAGAGAACAAAAAAATATTTTTGATTTTCATACCCACCTCTAATTTATTAATTATTTACCTCGCGCTAACTAACCCCTTGGAGTATTGTAATAAAGGAGTAAATTATATAATTCCATTACTCCAGTATTCCAAGAGGAAAATTATGTTAATTTAATTCTCGAAGTATTTCAATCCGCATCAATACTTCGAGAAAAAATATAATCAACATTCTTTAATGTTCTTTTGCTTGCGAATACATCCTTCAAATCTTCCTCGGTAAGATATTTTTTAACATCCGG
This sequence comes from Bacteroidota bacterium, assembly GCA_021815405.1. Taxonomy (GTDB): domain Bacteria; phylum Bacteroidota; class Ignavibacteria; order Ignavibacteriales; family Ignavibacteriaceae; genus FEN-1297. Next base: position 135,239 of record JAKAGV010000017.1, on the reverse strand, counting down.
AGATTTTTTCAATTCGCTGAAAAGATCTTTCGTTTTGTCTGCCCAGACTTCCATAGCCGAGGATTGAACAATTTTATATGCATCTTCTCTTGAAACTCCTTTATTTACAAGCTTCAATAGAACTGCCTGAGAATAGACTAGACCTCGGGTTAAGTTTAGATTTTTAATCATGTTGTCCGGGTAAATCAATAAGTTCTTGATTAGCTTAACCATTAAATCTAGCATGTAATCAAGAGCAATGCAGCTATCCGGAACAACAATTCTTTCAACAGAAGAATGTGAGATATCCCGCTCATGCCACAGGGCAACATCTTCAATCGCAGCAATTGCGTTGCTTCTTAATACTCTTGCTAATCCGTCTATTCTTTCGCTTATAATCGGATTACGTTTATGTGGCATAGCGGAAGAGCCTTTTTGTCCTTTGGAAAAATATTCTTCTGCTTCAAGAACTTCAGTTCTTTGAAGATGACGAATTTCAAGAGCAATCTTTTCAAGAGTGGCACCGACAAGAGCCAGAGAAGCCATAAATTCTGCATGACGGTCTCTCTGAATAATTTGTGTTGAAACCGGCGCAGGAGTTAAACCCATCTTTTCGCAAACGTATTCTTCTACTTTAGGAGATAAGTGCTCAAATGTGCCAACAGCACCGGAAATCTGTCCGACACTTATACTTTTAATTGCATTTTGAAGTCGTAATATATTTCGTTTTGTTTCTTCATACCATAATGCGAATTTCAATCCCATTGTAGTTGGCTCGGCATGAATGCCGTGCGATCTTCCGACACACAATGTATTTTTATGCTCAATTGCTCTTTCTTTTAAAACGCTTTTAAGATCAAACAACCGATTAAGTAGAAGCTCACCGGCTGATTTCATTTGATAGGAGAGAGTAGTATCGAGAATATCTGAAGATGTCATTCCGTAATGAATGTGCCGAGATTCCGGTCCGACATATTCCGCAACGTTGGTAAGAAATGCAATTACATCATGTTTGGTAGTCTCTTCAATTTCCAAAACTCTTTTTACATCGAAGTTTGCCTTCTGCTTAATTACCTCAACATCTTTTTGTGGAATTTCTCCAAGAGATGCTCTTGCTTCGCATGCTAATATTTCTATCTTTAACCAGATGCGGTACTTAAATTCATCTTGCCAGATTTTGCCCATCTCCGGTAGAGTATATCTTTCTATCATGTTGTTTTCTCCAGTTTCATTTCTTTAACTAATGTTTTATCCCCGCGTAAAATCTTAATTGAAATAGTATCTCCGGCACTGAATTGCTGGAAGACACCAACAAGCGTCTGTTCATCATTTATAAGAAAATCATTGACCTGTAAAATTATATCGCCTTCTTTTAGTCCCGCTCTTTGCGCTGGAGTATTTGGAAGTATTTGAGAAATCATTACTCCGCGTGTACTTTGCAGATTGTAATATTTTGCAATTGCATCGTCTACAGGTTGAATCTTCATTCCGATGCTAAAGTTACGGTCAACTTTTCCATATTTCTTAAGCTGGGTTATTATTCTTTTTATTCTATTGATTGGAATAGCAAAGCCAACGCCTACATTACTTTGAACACCGTTCGGATTATAGATTAATGTATTCATCCCGATTACTTCACCTTTGCTATCAGCAAGCGGACCGCCGCTGTTACCGCCATTTATTGCCGCGTCGGTTTGCAGCATATTTAAATAATACCTGTTGTTTATCGGTTCAAGATTCATTCCTGAAGAACTCAAGACACCTACGGTAACGGTCGGTTTATCATTTAAGCTGAAGAGACCGAAAGGATTTCCAAATGCAATTACCCACTCTCCAATAATTACATCGTCAGAATTTCCAAGAGTTACATAAGGAAAATTATTGCCGTCTATTTTAAGAAGGCAAATATCTGTTGAATGATCCGTGCCTATTAGTTTTGCCTTATATTCTTTGCCATTAGTTAAGGTAACTGTTATCTCCGATGCATTTCCTGCAACGTGGTCGTTTGTTACAATATAACCATCCGGAGATATGATAAAGCCTGAACCAAGTTCTTTTACCTTTTGACTAAAACCTTGATTACCGAAGAACTGGTTCCAGAAAGGATCATTAAATAAATTTCCAAACGGACTGCTGTATTGTTGAATTTCCGTTACATTTATTCCGACAACTGCCGGGCTTACTTTCTTTACAGTTTCAGTAATTGCATTCTGCCTGCTGTCTGAAATATTTTGATCTTGCGGGGATTCATTATGAAAAGCAGTTTCTGAATAACTTGGATCGGCATCATAATAAAGCTTCGAATCACTTTTAGTCTGTGTCAAAATTAATACCGAAGCTGATACAATAATTAAAACAATTATAAGTAATATTGGAATTTTTTTATTCTTCATTTTTACCCTTAGCCTCTTTGTAATTTTTAATAATTTCTTTTAACGGTTCTATATGTTTTATAAAAATGATCATCATTAAAACTGATGTGAAAAATAATAATATAGAAACTGAATATGAGTGAGGAAACGAATATCTGAAATCTATCTCTTGAGAAAACATAACAGCAATAAAAGTTAAGATTATTGCGGTTATATTCGCAAAATGGACGTCTCTTTTCAAAATAAATAAAGCAACCCAAATAATAATCCAAACTGCAGGAAGAACAGGGAATATTAGCATAGTACCGCCTGCAGCAGTTGCTAAGCCTCTTCCACCGTTGAAGCCAAGCCATGGATTGAAGCAATGGCTGAAAACGGCAAAAGTCAGCGCTATTGCAGGCATAACAAAATCATACGGAAAAAATAAGATAGCCAGATAAACGCTAAACAGACCTTTTAAAGCATCAATAATCAGAACAAATAACCCGATTATTTTTGAATTAGAAACCTCCATTGCGTTTAACGCACCTACGTTCCCGGAACCGGCTTGTCTTATATCAATTCCTTTTTCTCTCTTTAGAATTAAATAACCCGTAGGTACTGAACCCAAAAGATATCCGATGGCTGCGCAGATTAAATAGTTCATAGAAATTATTATAAAATTGATAAAGATTTCAAATGCAATTTAATAAATTTTGACTTTAACCTATGAAAAAGTAATTATTTTAATTGGGTCATGTTGCATTGAAAATTTAATCCTATTATATTTGAGCCGAATTTTTAAGACGACAAAGTAAATATAAAGTTTCGTTAAAGAAATAGTTCTTTAGGAAAATTTTATTTTATGCGGGAATAGCTCAGTTGGTAGAGCGCAACCTTGCCAAGGTTGATGTCGCGGGTTCGAGTCCCGTTTCCCGCTCAAAGATCCACTCATGGTGGATTTTATTTTTTATAAGGCGCTGTAGCCAAGTGGCTTAAGGCGAAGGTCTGCAAAACCTTTATTCGTCGGTTCGAATCCGACCGGCGCCTCAAATTTTAACCCGAAAATTATTAAGGCTATTTTTTGAAAAATCCCAAAATTTGGCTTTAACTTCCTAATCTAACCTACTTCGATAAGATAAAAAATCGACTCCTAAATTGAAATTGTTTGTAAATCTTTAATTATTATTTCTTAAATTTCAACAAGGCAATTTTGATCAGATATTTAAATTTGGGATAGTTTATAAAAGCGGCATAGACCCGGTGATTGTTTTCAATTAATTGAAATTGAATTTTCATCAACAATCAAAGTAATTCTATGAACAACCATCTATTGAATGAATTCGAGAAACCGACTAAGCTTCATTATAAAATTCTTTTTATGAGCTGGGCTGGCTGGGTTTTCGACTTCTATGATCTCATCCTGTTTTCTTTCCTTTTGATTCCAATCGGTAAAGAGCTTCATCTTACCAACATCGAATTGTCCTGGGTACTTGGTTCATCCTTGGCTGCTACGGCAATAGGCGGTGTAATCTTTGGTATTCTTTCAGATAAGTATGGCAGAAGACGAGTGCTTCAGTGGACTATTCTGACTTACAGCATTGGTACTTTTCTCTGCGGTATATCTACTTCAATTTGGGTGCTTTTATTTTTTAGAATAATAACCGGACTTGGCGTCGGTGGCGAATGGGCTACCGGACAAACGTATATCGGCGAAACATTCCCAGCAAAAGTTCGCGGAAGGTACGGTGCGTTTATGCAGACAGGTGCACCATTCGGAATTGTACTTGCATCAATTGTTGGGGGGCTGCTTGTTAATCAGCTTGGCTGGCGCGAATGCTTTTTTGTTTCTATTCTTCCTGCACTGCTCGTGGTGTTTATACGAAAAGGTCTGCCTGAATCAGATGTTTGGGCGGAAAGACAAAAACTTTCACTATCTACGATTGAAAATGACGATCCAATCATAGAAAAATCTGAAAATAGTTTTTTCTCGTTGTTTAAGGATGAGAATAGATATCTTTTCATTAAATGTCTGATACTTGCTATTTTCGATATGTCTGCTTACTGGTTTACTTACACATGGCTTCCTGCATACCTTCATCAGCAGCGGCAATTTACAATTGTTAAATCTGCCGAATGGATGTTGATTACACAAGCAGGCGGACTGCTTGGCTATTTTACTTTTGGATTTATTGCAGACAAATGGGGGAGAAGACCGGCTTACTCAATCTATTCAGTAATTATGGCTGCTGGATTAGTTATGATAACTTTGTTATGGGAAGCAGTAGCAATTTATCCACCGCTAATTCTTAGTTTCATGTTTTTAGTTGGATTAGGAACCGGCATGTTCAGCGGTTATGGTCCGCTGTTCTCCGAGCTGTTTCCGACTAAGATTAGAAATACTGCCATGGGTTCAGCCTTCAATCTTGCGCGAGGTATTCAATTCTTTACTCCGGTCGTAATAGTTTTAATTGCAAATGATTATGGATTAAGCGGCGGGATTTCTTTAGCTGCTTTATTTGCAATTTTAACCGGTGCCTGGATTTGGGTTTTTCCGGAAACAAAAGGAAAGAAGATTGTAATTTAAAAAAGAAAGTTACATCCTCTTTAACTTTCTCCAGAGGGTGGAGATATTTATGCCAAGAATTTCAGCGGCTCTGGATTTATTGCCGCCGGTTTGAAGAAGAATATTTTCTATGTATGCATGTTCTAATTGTTCAAGGGTTGCATTGTTCTTCAGAATTGATTCGAAAGTTTTACTAGAAATATTTTGGATTGAATTGGGAAGATGTTGTGGAAGAATTTTGCCATCGGTACTAAGTATTGCAGCTCTTTCGATAACATTTTGCAACTCCCTTACATTGCCTGGCCAAGAATACTCCTGCAAGTAATCTATACAAGAAGAATCGATGTGAAGATTCGGAATCTTCAATTTCTTTGTAAGCTGGTCGATAAAAAATCTTGTTAGGGGTAGAATATCTTCTTTTCGTTCGCGAAGCGGCGGAACTTTCAGCTCCATTACACTTAAACGATAATAAAGGTCTTCTCTAAATTTTCCTTCTTTGATAAGCTGTTTCAAATCCTTATTTGTTGCAGCAATTATTCTTAAGTCAACTTTTCGGGGGATGCTTTCTCCGATTCGAAGGATTTCATGTTCCTGCAAAACGCGCAATATTTTTAATTGCATAGCCGATCCTACTTCACCTATCTCATCAAGAAAAATTGTTCCTTTGTTTGCAGTTTCAAACAATCCGATTCTTTCTTTAACAGCACTGGTAAAAGCTCCTACAGCATGTCCGAAGAGTTCGCTTTCAAGTAAAGTTTCAGGTAATGCACCGCAATTTATTCCAATAAATTTTTCATGTGCACGTGATGATATTTTATGAATATATTTTGCAAGCACTTCTTTGCCGACGCCAGTTTCACCTGTTATTAGTACGGTCGAATCAAAAGGGGCGACTTTGTTGGCAATATTAAGAATGCGTTTGTATGCCTCGCTGTGTATCTCAACGAAGGTCGGGTTTGTTACTGTAAATAAAGCTTCTATTTCTTTTTCATATTTTTTAAGAAGGTTAGCTTTGTGTTTTAATTGCGCGTTGAGTTTATCTATTCTTGATTTTATATCCTTAACAGTGAAATATTTTAAATAAGGTCTAATTTCTTCTCCCCATGATTCAAAATCCTTTCCTGTTGCATTACAAATAGGATTACCTTGAGCCTTACACGATTGTTCGATGAAATAAATATCTTTCTTAACTGCAAATGAAACGAATCCGCTGAAGTATCCGCATAAAATCCAGCAAACAGGATCATCAGATTTTCCTAAAATAAAAAGATGTTCTTCTGCTTCTTTAGAATCATGCCAGCTAAGCTCCATATAGAATTTACCGGAGTCTTCCTCGTATTCAAGCTTGTTGATAATATCTTTAGCAATTCCTTCGAGAGAATGCAGCTTACATCCGGCTTTAATTAATTCAATTTTGTTTTCCCAGTTAAAGTTGTTCATCAGTATTGAAGCATCTGCTTGTCCCTGGAAATATCCGAATCTTGTAAGGATGCTGTGTGCATGAGTAATATCGATTGATGAGATTAAATCTTTTCTGAAGAGGGCAAACGCATGCAGGCTGTGAATTACTACCTCTCGTCCCTTTAATGTTAAATTTCCTTCCGAAAAATTAAATATTTCTTCTAATCTTAAATCTCTAGCTTTCATAACCTACTGCATTTTGCAAAACCTTCATTGCAAATTACAAAACTATTAACCTATCAACAATTAGGAATAGTTTGAAAACAGGTAATATTAAAACTTTTTTTAATTGGAACATCTTTTGGTACGTAATGATAAAGTTTGAAATATTTTTAATAAAACAACGGAGTAAAAATGTATACACTACTTAGAGAACACGCAGAGAGTTTAAGGCAGAAAGCTTCTGCTTTTACTTCAGAACTTATACGCACACCCAGCGTCAGCTACAATGAAAGTGAAGTCGCAAAATTAGTTGAAATGAAAATGAAAGAGCTCGGATATGACAAAGTAATTACCGACGATTTCGGAAATGTCTTTGGTATCCTTTACGGATATGAGAATGGACCCACATTGTTACTGAATAGCCACATGGATACTGTAGCGCCGGATGAAAATGCTGTTGAATGGAAAGGCTCACCATATTCCGGGAAAATTATGAATGGAAAGATTTATGGTGTCGGCAGCGCAGACTGTAAAAGCGGATTAGCTGTTCAGATTTATGCGGCTCATATGCTATTACATCGTGCCTTGATTCCGTTAAGAGGAAATGTAATTGTTGCGGCAACTGTTTCCGAGGAAAATGGATTAAGCCTAGGAGTTCAACATTTAATCTCTAAATCGCTTGCCGATATGAAAATAAAAGTTGATTATGCAATCCTTGGTGAGCCGACGAATCTTGGTTTATTCTACGGACATGATGGGTGGGCTAAATTCAATATAGGCTTGGATTCACCTAATCCGAATTTTCTTAAGGAAGCAGCAAATGCAATTTACCAAAATTTGTTTAATGCAAGCAAAGCCAATCAGAATGACGGTAATGAAGATTTTATGAGTGTTCATCAGCCTGAGTTTGAGAACAATTATCAGGATGCAAGAATAATTCTAAATAGAAGATTGTACAAAAATGAAGATACTGGCAAGCTGATTGAAAATATCAAAGACCTAACCATACAAAATGTTAAGGAAAAAAAATCAGTAAACCTTGATATAAAACTTCGTGAAGAAATTCAAAAGTTAGCGAACGGAGATATCGTACAGGTCAGATATTTAAGTAGTGCCTGGGAAACAAGCCCTTTTTCTCCTTTGATGGATAGAGCCCGTCAGGCTTTGTCTTCTGCAAAATGCAAAACTTTTCCAGGCAAATGGCGTTTACCAAGGATAGGAATGGGAACTGCGGGCAGCGTACTTACAAAGAAGTTTAACATTCCTACAATAGGCTATGGTCCAGGTAATGAAGATGTTATCCACGCAGCAGGTGAATATGTTGAAGCTGACAATATTGTGGAAGGAATTTTAGGCACAGCATCGATAATCCACAATCTTGTCGGGATACCGGTGTTCGGCTGGACTTCGGATTTAGATTTTTAAGTTCGACAAAAATTACAAGAGGCGGTATGAATATTTTAGTTTTTAATTGTGGAAGTTCGTCTTTAAAATATAAGATGATTTCTATGCCTGAGGGCAAAGAATTGTTTGGAGGCGAAGTACAAAGGATTGCTTCAAAAACTGCGAAGCCTTCCGAAATAATTCATGAAGCAGAAGGCACTAAAGAAATTTTTGTAGAGGATATAAAAAGTCATCTTGAAGCTTTCTCAGAAGTAATGAATATTATAGAAAAGAAAGGTTATAATAAACCGGACATCTTTGCTCATCGGTTGGTTAAAGGTTCTAATCAAATTGGAAAGGATGCTTTGCTTGACGAAGCATCCTTTTCTTTTTTGGAAGATCTAAAAGAACTTGCGCCAATACACAATCCTCCAATCATAGAGGTAATAAAAGCTTGTAAAGAAAACTATCCGGAAGTGCCGCAGGCTGTTGTTCTTGATACTTCGTTTCATTTAACGATTCCTGATTATGCCTATATGTACGCACTACCGCAAAATCTTTGCAAAGAATTGGGAATTAGAAAATTTGGATTTCACGGCATAAGTCATCAATATGTTTCCGAAGAAGCTTCAAAGTATTTAAATATTCCATTAGAAAAATTTAATGCGATTAGTTGTCATTTGGGGAGCGGTGGTGCAAGTTTGTGTGCAATAAAAGGAGGTAAGTCTATTGATAATACGATGGGATTCTCTCCGCTGCAAGGTCTGGTAATGAGCACGCGCTGCGGAAATTTGGATCCGTCTGTGTTATTAAAAATGCTTGCATATGAAGAAGGAGATTTTTCAAAAGTAAATAAAATTCTGAATAAGAAAAGCGGAGTACTTGGTTTATCCGGAATCTCATCAGATATAAGAGACATTATTAAAGCGAAAGAAAAAGATAAAAAGTCCGCAGCTACTTTGGAAATTTATTTGTGGAGAATAAAAAAGTATTTGGGTTCTTATCTTACTGTACTAGGGAAAGTAGATGCTATAATTTTTACAGATACAATTGGAGAAACAGTTCCGCTTATCCGCGAATTAGTATGCCGAAATATGGATTTCTTTGGAATAGAAATAGATGAAATGAAAAACAGGAATGTTGAAAAATATCCTTCGGAAATATCTTCAATTGAAAGTAAGATTAAAATAGTTGTTGTCAAGACTAATGAAGAACTATCAATAGCAAAAAGAGCTTGTACTTTGTTAGAAAATGAGTCCGTTCTTGTGGAAACGAATTAAAGGGTTTAGATATGGAAAATTTAATTGTGTTCATTCCGGAAAGCTTTTTCATCAAGTATTTTGTTTATGAAATAGGTTGGAATAATTTAACATCAGAAAAAGAATTAAGCGAAAAGTCAGGTCCCGAGCACAAGCTTCTAATAAGCGGAAAAGTAAAGTTCAGAAGCCCTGGAAGTAAAAAAGATAATATTATAAGTTTAGTTAAAAACTATAACCCCAAATTTGCAGCGATAAGAGTTTTGTATGGTGGTAAAAAATTTAACAAGGAAGTTGTTTGCGACAATTTAACTATTGAGAAATTAGAAAAACTTGTTGCTCAATCGCCGCTTGATATTCCTGCTGTTATAAGATTGATAAAATTAATAAAAGAAATCTCACCTAATATTGAAATTAAATTGTTCTTTGAGACTGCATTCTTTGCTAGTCTTCCTGATTATGAACAAGTATACGCATTGGACAAAAGTCTACTTAAAATGGATATCAGAAGATATGGCTACCATGGCTTAATCCATAAAGCCGTTTATGATAAAATAAAAAATGAAAATCCTGAAGTCAGAAAAATAATTTCTATTTGCCTTGACCCCGTGCCTGAGATAGCAGCCGTCATTGATGGAAAACCTATAATGACTTCAAGTGGCGCTACTCCAGTTGAAGGAATCCCAGGTGATACAACTTGCGGCGAACTCGATCCCGGTATATTAATTCTAATTGAAGAAAAGAAAAAATATGGTGCCGAAACATTAAATGAGATTATCACCAGGCAAAGCGGGCTATCTGCAATTGCTGGTAAACAAATTACAATTAGTGATGTATTTAAAGATGAAAAGGATAATAAAAAAGCTGCCAAGATTTTCAAATATAAAATACTACTGCAATGCGGCTCTGCTATAGCAGCTATGGATGGCTTTGATGCACTTGCATTTTCCGGCAGGTATGTAGATGCTGCACATTATTTTGCCGACTGGCTGATTCCCGAATTAAAAAGAATTGCAGTAAAAGAATTTTTTCCTAAGATATTTTATTTTAATGATAGTGTTGAAAAAGTAATTGCCAATGAGTATTTGAATTAAGGGCGCTAAATATTTTGAGGAAAAATCCTATATTTCAACTTAGATTTCAAATTGAAAGATTTATGAAAGAAAAATAAGTTGAAAGGGAAGAACGAATTAAGTTCAGTCTGGCTTAAAGCATCTGTTATCGGTAGTTTGTGGGCTTCAAGCGAAATAATATTGGGAAGCTTTCTTCACAACGCCCACATCCCATTCTCCGGAACCATTTTAACATTTATTGCTGTTATTCTTCTCGTGGGCAGCAGTCGTTATTGGAAAGCTAATGGAATTATATGGCGTGCTGGTTTAATATGTGCAGTAATGAAAACTATTTCCCCAAGCGCTGACATTTTCGGACCAATGATTAGCATTGCTGCGGAAGCTTTTATACTGGAAGCTGTCATCAGTTTTATAGGTTCAAATTATGCCGGATTTATATTGGGCGGGGGGCTTGCTGTATCATGGTCTCTTTTCTATAAAATTATTAATCTAATTATAATCTATGGATTTAATATCATAGAACTTTATTCAAAGTTATACCAGTTCGCTATTAAGCAATTGAATATTCCGATGGAAAATCCGTGGACTTTAATCTTCTTATTATTCTTTCTGGATTTAATTATCGGCGGTATAGCTGGGCTAATAGGAATTAGAGTTAGCCAAATGTCGAAAAATTTTCCGGATGAAAAATTTTTAGCTTCTCCAAATCTAAAATCAGCTATAAATATTATTCCTAATAACATTGATCAGAAGTATTCAATTCCTATGCTATTATTTCACATAACGGCTATAGCAGCCGGATTGATTTTATTAGGAAATTTTTCATTATGGATTTCATCTATTTTTATTTTGTCTTACGTGGTAGTTTGTATAATACTTTATAAACAAAATCTTAAGAGATTAAAAAAGCCGAAATTTTGGTTTGCGATTATAGTTATTGCATTGCTCTCCGGATGGCTGCTGAGCAATCTAAACAATAATACGGGAAATTCTGCGTTAGCCGGATTTTATTTGGGTGTATCGATTAACCTGCGTGCTTTCTTAATGATAATCGGTTTTTCAAGCATAAGCATTGAAATTAGGAATCCGGTTATCGAAAAATGGTTTAAGAAGAAAGGAATGAGTCAGTTCTCTCAGTCACTTGAAGCAGCATTCAGAATTCTTCCCTTTATGGTTGCCAACATTTCAGAAGAGAAAAAAATTTTTAAGCAGCCGGTCTCATCTGTTGCAAGGCTTATTAAAAAAGCTGACGATTGGCTTGAGCGGATTGAAAAACATTCCACAGGATTACCTTTAGTATTTATTATTAAAGGAGAAAAAGGAAGTGGTAAAACTACTTTGCTTACAAAGACAGTCGAATGTTTGAGGGCTGAAGGATTGAATATCGGTGGAATACTAGCTCCGGGATATTGGTCAGAAAATAAGCGCGCGGCATTTGATATTGTGGATGTCTGTTCGGGTAACTCTAAGAAGCTTTGCTCAGTCGAATCAAATTCAAATAACGTTAAAATTGGGAATTTCTATTTTGAACAAGAAGGTCTTAAATTTGGACGACAAGCACTTGCCTTGGAAAAAGTAAAAAGTCTCGACGTATGCGTAGTTGATGAAATAGGTCCTCTTGAATTAAAAGGAGAAGGTTGGTCAAATAGTTTAGATGAGATTTTTTCCGGATTCAAAAATATATTAGTTCTTGTTGTTCGAAATGAGCTTATTGAAGAAGTATGCAGAAGATGGTCAATCCAAAATCCGGTACTTGTGGAATATGGAAATATAGAAGACAGAAAAATCGCTAATGAAATTATTCATTACAGGGCTTTGATTACGGACGAAGTTCCGGTAGAAATATAATGAATGAAAGATAGAGAGATGTCTTCAATTTATATTTTTATCTTGCAAAAGAAATTATTTTAGCTTATTCATTCGTGCCCATAAACTTTGGGCAACTTTACTTGCTTCTAAATATATCTTTGAAGTATCAAAAGTGAATTGCCTATTCTCATACACCAGCCTTCCATTAATTATTACTGATTCTACATCTCTTGATGAAAAACCGAAAGTTAAATGTCCGGCTAAATTCTCTTTAACAAATGGAGTGGGGGAGGAATAATCGTAAGCAACAATATCCGCAGTATAACCAGGTGCTATTCTGCCAAACTTCTTGTTGAAATAGCGTTCAAGGATTATATTTCCATTTTGTAAGAATTTTAAAAAATTCTCGATTGGGATTTTGTCCTTGGAATCGTTGTTTTTGAAAAGGGCAAACTTAATTTCTTCAAGCATATTTGAACCTATTCCATCAGTGCCTAAAGCAGAGTTGTCAACAAGTCCAGGATATTTTACATAGCCAACTCCATTGTTCATGTTTGAGCGGGGATTATGAACTAAGAAGGAATTATTTCCATTAATTATTTTGATATCTTTCTTTGTTAAATAAACTCCATGAGCAAGTATGGATTTATCATTTAAAAGATTAAAACGTTCAAGCCTTTCAATTGGAGTCATTTTAAAATTATTTTTAGCATATTCAAAATCAGATTTGTCTTCGCAAACATGTATGTGAATCCCTCTTTTACTTTGACTTACTAATTCTGAAATCGAAGAAAGAGTTTTATCGCTTAAAGTAAACTGTGCATGAGCGCCTACAGCAGCTTCAACTAGGTTTGATTTGCTTTTCTCTTTTTCTCCATTAATTTCTGAAATAAATTTTATTGATTCTTTTAGACTTTCCTGAATCTTCTTTACTCCGTTCCTATCTGTTATCTCGTAACATAAAATTCCACGGAGACCGGTTTCGTTAAAACATTTTTTCAGAGTATTAAGTGAGCCTTCAATAAAGCCCGGAGAGGAGTTGTGGTCGATGACAGCAGTAGTGCCGGCTTTAATGGCTTCGAGTGCGCCGATAATTCCGCTATAATAAAGTATTTCTTCATCAATAGATTGATCAAGTTTCCACCACAAGTTCTTTAGAATTTCCAGAAAATTATTTGCCGGTTTTATTTGTGCTAGAATTCCTCTTGCCAGTGAGGAATAAAAATGATTATGAGCGCATACAAGACCTGGCGAAATATATTTGCCGGATAAGTAAATTATTTTATCCGCTTTATATTTAACAGAGATATTTTTACCGACGTCCAAAATAATATTTTTATCAATTATAACATCAATATTTTCAGTCATATCGGACGGATAGAAATTAATTACTTTAGCATTTTTTAAAATCAGCATTTCATTCCTTAAATATTTTATTTTCCGACGGACTTAAGAGATAAGGAAAATTCTTGATAATGTTCGAAATAATATTTGAAAGTCTCTCAAGTTCTTCAGAAGAATTAGCGGGATTAATAGTATGCATTATTCCATTTGCACTGCTTAAATATTTTCCTATCTCATTATTTATGCGGTACTGAATTTGAACTACCTCTGAATTCCCATTCACTTTGCTTTTTACATAAAACCCGCTGTTGATGCTGTCGCGAAAATCCTTTTCCGACCAGAATATCGTCAGTTTAGTTTTATACGGAGCGTCATCGTAAGGGCAAAAAGTTTCGCAATTGCCGCATTCATTGCATAATCCATCAAGATGAATAATCTGATAAGCATTAATAAAACCGTTCCCTATATTATTTGATTCCAAAGCTACATTTGCTCTGTTTGGACAAACTTCAACACATTTATTACAGATTAAATTACATCCTAAACATCTTGAAGCTTCATCAACAAATTTTCCGGAATTGATGCTATATACTTTGCCTTTTCTTTCCTGGATATCTTTTAGACGATTAGGGACGTTATAATAATTGTCAGAATGAATTTTATCAAAAAGTATTCGACCTTCTTTATAAAGAATATCGTCTGCTGCTTTCTTCCCATCGGCAATAGCTTGAACAACAGAAGATGGTCCTCTAAATGCATCACCGCCGATATAAACATTTTCAATATTCGTCTCGCAGGTTATGGGATCCACAATTAATTTTCCAAAAGAATCTTTCAGCAGTTCATTTTTTGAAAGCAGCTCGAAATCCACCTGTTCCCCAATTGCGGAAATAACAGTATCTACTAATATGTCTTCATATTCATTTTGAACGGGAACTGTTTTTCTCCTGCCGTCGCTGTCAATCTTTCCCAATTTCATTTTTTGGCATTTAAGAATATTATTTTCAAATGAAACCGGGACAAGAAGTTCCTTAAATATAACTCCGTCAGAAATTGCAGCCTCAAATTCTTCTTTGTCTGCCGGCATAAATTCTTGTGTACGACGATATATAATGAATACTTTTTCAACTTTATCAACTCGTAATGCTGCGCGAGCACTATCCATTGCTGAGTTGCCGCCTCCAATAACCGCAACGGTTTTTCCAAGATTTAACTTTTCTTTTTTATTGAATGAGCGAAGCATTTCGATAGAAGTTAATATCTTTCCATTACTTTTATCTAATTTTAATTGGGTTGGTTGAAGTGCGCCTATTCCAATAAAAATATATTTAAAATCTTTTTGTTTAATCTCATTGATATTAAAATGACTATCAGCATTGTAATTTATCTTTACTCCTAAAGAAATAATAAACTCTATATCTTTAGTAATTATTTCTTTAGGTATTCTAAATTCAGGAATGATATGGCTGACCGTACCGCCGGCTTTGCTGCTTTTTTCAAATATTGTTACATCAAATCCTGAAAGCGAAAGAAAATATGCAGCAGATAATCCTGCAGGTCCGGCACCAATTACTGCAACATTTATTTTTGCTTCTTGCATAGAATTATTATTTCTCAGTCCTTTGATGAACTGGTTATAACCTTTCAGGGCTGCCTCTTTTTTTAACTCGCGTATAGCTAAAGGAGAATCATAATCCCATCTCGTACATTTAGTAGTACAATGATGCTCGCAAATGTAAGAAGTAATATTAGGCAAAGGATTTTTTGCAGCGATAACCTCGTAAGCTTCCTTGAATTTCTTTTCTTCAATCAATCTAATATATTCAGAAACATCCTGATCTATTGGACAAGCTGCCTGGCATGGGGCAATATAGCAGTCAAACTTTCCAAGTCTTTTGGAAATTTTTATTACATTAGTTTTTCTTTTCCCTTTGTTATAATTTAAATCTGAAAGTGAATTTTCGGAAAGATGCTGGAGCTGGTTAAGTTGAATATGGCTTCCATGGATATTATTAACAACAATATCTTCCACAGCTTTAGCAGTTTCAAACAGCCTTAGGTAACCACCTGGTTTTAATAAATCAGTAACCATTGTGACAGGGAATATTCCAGTTGACAAAATGTCTTTAATGTTTGAAGCATTTGCGCCGCCGGAAAAAGAAATTCCAATCTTACCGTTGAATGACCTTGCTAAATCATAAGCAAGATTTATTGTAAGCGGGAACAAAGCTCTTCCGGATAAATACATTTCCGCATCCGGTAATTTCAGCTTATTGTTTTTCACACCAAGAGTATTTGATAGTTTTATTCCGAATTCTCTTTTATTATTAGCAGCAAATGTTTGAAGTCTTTTGATTACATCTTCCGCTTCACTGAATTTCAAATCCTTCTCAAAACTTTCATCTTTCAACTTTATATTATTGAAACCGGTTTCAGACAGAATATTTTCAACTCTTCGTTTTCCAAGAAGAGTTGGATTTAATTTAATGAAAGTATGTAATTGCTTAACTCTTATTAAATATTCAGCTATTTTTTCAATTTCGTTTGGAGGACAGCCGTGCATAGTCGAAAGAATAATTGATTCTGAAATATTGGGGGGAATATGATTGATATTTAAAAATGATTCTCGAAATCGATTAATCTCTTCTTCATTAAGAATGTTATTATTTAAAGCAGCTGAGAGAAACTTTTTATAAAAGCTCTTACTTTGAATTAATTCCTTATATTGTTCGAACAATTTATTTCCGGAAGAATCTTTCATGGAGTTAATAAACTCATCCATCTTACCGGAGGTAATTCCTTTAAAATCATATCCAAGGCTTATATTGAAAATGAATGAATTTTGCGACAATGAAAGATTTAATGCATGTTCAAGGATATGGATTATCAACCAGGCTTTTAGATATTCGTCGTATGATTGTTCAAGATTTAATTCCTGAGACCATTCAACATTGTAGCATTCATCCTCAGCATCAATGCATGGTTTAGAAACAGTAATTGAATCAAGGACCTGGACGGTTTTCAATTCAATAAATCTTCCGCCAACTAAATAGGAAGAGATTATATTTTGAGCTAGCTGCGTGTGCGGACCTGCCGCTGGACCTATCGGCGTTTCGATTGATTGATTAAATATTGGGATATCGTTCTTATTTTTTTTGATATAAAATTTGGAAGACGGTATTCCGAATATTGAACCTTGTGAAAAGTATTCATTAAAAATCCACATCAAAAGATGATTGAACTCGACCGGTACAAAACGTTTTGCCATAAGTACCCCATTTCCATTAGGTAGAGAAATTAAACTAATGTTTTCAAAAAACTTATCTTTTATAACAGTCTAAATATATATCAAGTTTATAAAAAAATAAATTTTTTACTAACTATTTAATTTTATTTTTTATATTTTAGTGTAAGAAAAATTGTAAAGGGTTTTTATGAAAAGATCTAAGGGGAAAAAGTTTATGGACAAGTTTGAACATTTTCAATCTTGCTTTTGTACATTCAATTATTACATATCATAAGAGGGTTCAAATGAATTTAACCGAACAAATTCTTACACTTGCCGAAAATTACTCGGAATTTACAGCCAACAACTTATCAAAATTAATAAAACATAAATCATTAAGCTGTCATGAAAAAGAAACTGCTGAAGAGCTTAAGCAAATGATGCTTGATGCTGGATTTGATGAAGTATTTATTGATGGTTTGGGAAATGTAATAGGGAGGATTGGGAGCGGCAAAAAAATAATCGCAATTGACGGACATATCGATACTGTTGATGCTGGCAATGAAAAGAACTGGAACTTCGATCCTTTTGGAGGAGCGATAAAAAACGGTTACGTTCATGGTAGAGGCAGTGCTGATCAGACAGGAGGTCCGGCATCATTTGTAACCGCGGGAAAGATCTTAAAGGAGATCGGCATTCAAAATGATGTTACAATTTATTTTGTCGGGTCAGTAATGGAAGAAGACTGTGACGGTCTGCCATGGAAATATATCATCGAAGAAGATAAAATTAAGCCCGACTGTGTTATTATTACCGAACCTACAAATTTAAATATCTATCGCGGGCATCGTGGAAGAATGGAAATTGAAGTTTCCTTCCAGGGACTCTCGGCACATGGCTCGGCACCTGAACGCGGGAAGAATGCTATTTATGCGGCTTCGAAAGCTGCTCTTGAAATTGAAAAATTAAATGACAGACTTGCTGACGATTCATTCCTTGGAAAAGGAACTGTAACTATTTCGGAAATTGTTTCATCTAGTCCTTCTTTGTGTGCGGTGGCGGATTATTGCAAAATTCACCTTGATAGAAGACTGACAAATGGAGAGAATAAAGAATCTGCTATTAAACAAATTGAAGAAATAGTACAAGGAATGAACGCGGAAGTTAAGCTTCTGAATTATAAGGCAAAAGCATATACCGGATTAGAATATGGTATGGAGAAATATTTTCCTACATGGCAGATTGAGGAAAATAATCCTGTAATTAAAACCGGCGTTGAAACTTTTTCAAAAATATTTGGTGAAAAACCGGTAATTGATAAATGGACTTTCTCATCTAATGGAGTTGTAATAAATGGTATATATGGAATTCCTATAATCGGTTTTGGTCCGGGCAATGAAGTCTTTGCGCATGCACCAAATGAAAAAGTTCCAATTGAGCATCTTGTAAAAGCTTCGGCATTTTACGCTTATTATTGTTCGATCTTTTAAGTTATTTAAATTAAAATAAATTACTAAAAATAAGAGGGTCAAATGAATTCAAATTTGAGAGGGAAACATTTTCTTACTTGCCAGGATTGGACAAAGGAAGAACTGGATATAGTGTTCGAAACTTCTTTCGATTTAAAAGATAAATTTAAAAAAGAAATTTCCACACGATATCTTTCCGATAAAACTTTGTTCATGATATTTTTTGAACAGTCAACTCGCACTCGCAACTCAATGGAAGCTGGAATGACTCAGCTTGGCGGGCATGCACATGACCTTACTACAGATAAAATGCAGCTTTCTCACGGCGAATCTGCAAAAGATACGGCAATCATTCTTTCGCGGATGGGACATGGTATTGCTTCCAGGAATTGTTTTTATGGAATCGGTCGAGATTACCTGAAGGAAATGGCTAAGCATTCTTCTCGTCCTGTTATGTCATTGCAGGATGATGTTTATCATCCTTTTCAGGGGATTGCGGATTTGATGACTATTTTTGAATACTTCGGCAAAAATACAAATGGATTGAAGGTTACAATTTCATGGGCTTATGCAGATACTCATTCAAAGCCGCTCTCGGTCCCTCAAACTCAAATTCTTCTTTTCCCTAGATACGGAATTGATGTAACAGTGGCTCATCCTAAAGAATTTCCTCTTAGCAAAGATATTGTTGATCAGGCTTATCAAAATGCAGGTGCCGGAGGCGGCAGTTTGAAATTTACAAATGATATGGATGAAGCATTTGAAGGAGCTCAAATCGTTATTCCAAAAAATTGGGGAGGCTTTGGATATTATGATGTGAATGATTATTTGAAGAACGAAAACGAGTACAAGCTCGAAATGAAATCCAATCTTGAAAAATATAAAAATTGGATTTGCGATAATAAGCGTATCCATCTTGCAGATAAAAATGTTAAACTGATGCATGCTTTACCCGCCGACAGAGGGCATGAAGTAACTGACGAAATTATAGATAACCCTGAGATTTCTATTGTTTATGATGAAGCTGAAAACAGGCTGCATACTGCAAAGGCGATAATGTCATTGACAATGTAAAGATCATGAAAAAGGAATTTACTTATAAATGCGAATGCTGCGGCAGAGTCTTTGAAATAGACAAAGACTTAATGCTATGTCCGTTTTGCAGCCGGGAAAGAATTGAAAGTAAACCGTTCAAAGGAGTATTGAAAGTACAATTGCCGTCCGGTTTAATGAATTCAAAAAAGACAAATGATGAATTTGACATTTTTGATTACCTGCCGGTGGAAAAAGAATATTTTCCTAAGTTGCCAGTCGGAAACACTCCTCTAATAGAAGCCAAAAATATTCAGAAGGATCTAGGATTTGAAAAAGTCTTTTTAAAATTCGATGGAACAAATCCAACAGGTTCTTTTAAAGATAGAGCTTCATTTTTGGTCTCGGCATTTGCAAAGAAATATAAGAAAAAAGAAATTGTAGTTGCATCTACCGGTAATGCAGCTTCATCAATGTCCGGAATTGCAGCTGCGGCAGAACAAAAGGTTTATGTTTTAATGCCGGAGTCAGCACCGAAAGCAAAAATAGTCCAGTGCCTCCAGTACGGTGCTGAAGTAATTCCAATCAAAGGAAATTATGATAAAGCATTTGAACTTTCGATAAAGTTAAGCAGCGAAACAGGATTTTTTAATCGGAATACTGCATTTAATCCAATGACGATAGAAGGGAAGAAGACGGTTGCAATCGAATTATCTTCTCAGTTAAATGGTGGAAGTATTGATTATGTTTTCGTTCCTGTTGGAGACGGAGTTATTCTAGATGGCGTAATCAAGGGCTTTTTGGATATGCTTTACCTGGGACTGATAAATTTCATTCCTAAGATAATTGGGGTGCAGGCAAAGGGAAGTCCATATATTTTTAACGCATTTTATAGTAATAAATTTAATGTTAGCTCAAAAGCAAAAACAATTGCTGATTCAATAAGTGTTGATGTAGCTTGTAATGCCTTTTCTGCAGTTCGTAATCTTAAAAAAGTAGATGGCGAAATTTTATTAGTAAGTGACAAGGAAATTCTTGCTGCGCAGCATTATGTTTCAAAGAAAAGTGGAATCTTTTGCGAACCTTCCTCAGCAGCAGCTTTTGCTGGTTTCTTGAAGATGAAAGAAAAATTACAGGAAGATAAAAGCTACATAATTTTATTAACGGGCAGTGGCTTGAAGGATATTGATTCTGCATGTAAAGGTATCAAATTCCCAAATTCCTTCGAACCTGATTTGAATTTAATTATGAAGAAATTAAAACTAAAGTGAAGTACATGAATAAATGAGAGAAATCAAAAAGAGATTTGAAGGGATAATTCTTGCAGCCGGATTATCGATGCGAATGAATGAATGGAAACCGGAAGTAAAAATTGATGGTGTTCCGATTATCATACATTCTATTAATTCGATGATACAACATTGTGATAAAATTATTATCGTCGGTGGATTCAATTTTTCAGGATTAGAATATTTAATTGAGAAATACTCCTCTTCTTTCAATGGTAAAAAAGAAAATATTTCTATTGTTGAGAATAAGAAATATTTGAATGGAATGCTTTCATCTGTGAAGTGCGGCTTAAGCTTTGTAGATGAAGCCGCAGATGGCATTTTTATTCTTCCCGGAGATATGCCGTTTGTAAGTGAACAAACCTTTTCCAGTATGATTCTCCAATTTTTAGATGAAAAAATTGAGGTATTTCTTCCTGCGGTTGCATTGGATTCTTCAAATGGAAACGTTGGAGAGTTGATAAAAAAAGGTCATCCAGTTTTAATTAAATCAGGGATAGTTAAAAAAGTTTTGGAGGATGAGCATGAAATTATTTTCAGAAATATCCTGAAAAAGTATAGACAAAAAATATGTCTTGTGGAAGATGAGGGAATCTGTCTTGATATTGATGACAATATTGATTTTATAAAGGCTGAAAAATATTTTGAAAAACTCAAATTGAAAAAGGAGGCTTTAAGTGATTAACTTGAAAATAAACAAAGCAGAGAGAGATAATAATATTAAGCGATGCAGAGAAAAGAAGATATTACTTCCGACCTTCGAGCAGATGAAGGAACCAGCAAAGAATACTTTATCGCTGAAAGAAAAAATTAGAAATGTCGGACTATGGGATGTAAATCCATTGAATCTTTTTCGTATAACCTGGAAGAATGAGAAGAAAGATTTCGGTGGAGGATTTGGTGATGTTAATTATTTTGAATTCCCGCGTGAATTAACTGGAGTTAACGCAAGGATAATTGCATTAACCGGAAAGTGGTTTCCCACCGGCGCTCATAAAGTTGGTGCTACTTACGGATGCCTTGCCCCTGCATTGGTAACAGGAAATTTTGATTCGATTATGCAAAAAGCTGTTTGGCCATCTACGGGAAATTATTGCCGTGGTGGAGCTTTTAATTCTGCACTTCTCGGTTGTGAATCGATTGCTATTTTGCCTGAAGAGATGAGTAGAGAAAGATTCGAATGGCTAAGCGAGCTTGCGGGTGAAGTAATAGCAACACCAGGCTGCGAAAGTAATGTGAAAGAAATTTTCGATAAGTGCAATGAACTTAAAAAGAATAGAAGCGATATAAAAATCTTTAACCAATTTGAAGAATTTGGAAATTATTTGTGGCACTACGAAGTAACCGGTAATGCGATAAAAGAAGTCTTTGAAAAGGTGTTAAATGGCAAGGGAAATGTTGCCGGGTTCGTTTCATCTACAGGCTCTGCAGGCACAATTGCAGCGGGCGATTTCCTAAAACAAAAATATCCTCAAATGAAAATTGCTGCTACTGAAGCTCTCCAATGTCCAACTCTCTTAATGAACGGATTTGGCGGGCATAGGATTGAGGGAATTGGCGATAAGCATGTTCCATGGATTCACAATATCAGAAACACAGACATGGTAATTGCAATTGATGATGAGGATTGTATTGAATTAATCAGACTCTTTAATGAAGATTCAGGAAGAAATTTTTTAATTGATTCAGGTATCGATTCAAAAATTACAGAGGAATTAAACCAGGTGGGTATTTCCGGTGCTGCTAATCTTTTGGCATCAATAAAATTTGCTAAGTATTTTGAGCTGAATGAAAATGACGTAGTCTTTACGATTTTAACTGATTCAATGGAACTTTACGGTTCTCGTTTGAAGGAATGGAATCAAAAATATGGTAAATATGGTAAAGAAAATGCAATCAAATCCTACCATAAAAATCTTACCGGTGCTAATACATCCTCAATGATGGAACTAGGTTACTACGACAAAAAACGAATTCATAATTTAAAATATTTCACTTGGATTGAACAGCAGGGTAAAAATACCGAAGAGCTCAATTCACAATGGTATGACTATCCAGATTATTGGAATCGTATCCAAAATTCGGTTAATAAAATTGATAAATTAATTGCCGAGTTTAATTCTGAAACAGGAAATTTATGAAAGAAGTTTTTGAAGTTCTTAACAAAAGAATAAATGAGAACGAAGCAAGTGTTCTAGTAACTATAATAGAAATGAAGGGAAGTACTCCGGGAAAAGCCGGGTTTAAAATGCTTGTCGGTGAAAATGGAAGAGTAGCTGGTACAATAGGCGGCGGCGGCGTAGAACTTCATGCAATAAATAAATCCAAAGAGCTTCTTAAATCTAATCTCGGAAATTTACTGGAAACCTTGGTAATGAAAGATACATTATCAGGTTCGGAACCAGGAAATATAGAATTAAAACATGACAATGAAATACAAATTAATGCTTTGTGCGGAGGCGAAGTAACTTTATTTTATGAAGTATATAAACCTGCGAAAATAATTTATATCTTCGGTGCAGGTCATGTCGGAAGGGCTGTAGCGAGGCTCGCAATGCAGCTAAACTATTTTGTTTCTATTTATGATAACAGAAAACAGATATTAGAAGAACTTCAGCCTGATTTATTCAATGAAAAAAATCTTTCTGAACTTCAAACTCTTCCTGAGAGGAGTAAGAACTATTTGAAGCTGGACATAAAAGGATTTGCAATAATACTAACTCATAATCATACAAATGACCTTCAAGTCCTGGAATATATTTATAAAAATTATCCCGAGATGAATTATGTCGGAATGATTGGATCTAAACGGAAAGTGAAAGAAGGTATTTCTTATCTGAAGAAAAAAATAGGAGGTACTATTGATTTTAAAAACTTGTATTCTCCAATTGGAATTGATATCGGGGGCGATTCACCGGATGAAATTGCACTAAGCATTTTAGCACAAATACAAGCTATTTCCAATGGCAAGGAAGTGAAGCACCTAAGACTTAACTACGACCAAATTTAGTTATCCTTTCAGAACTTTTAAAACATCTTCCGGAGTAAACGGAGATTTAAATAATCGCTTACCTGTAGCATTGAAGAAAGCATTTGCAATCGCCGGCAGCGGTCCATTAATATTTATTTCTGAAATTGACTTTGCGCCAAAAGGTCCGGTTTCCTCATAAGAGTCAATTAGAATAACTTTAATCGGAGGAATATCTGATGCTGTGTATACTCCATACTTCCCAAATGTATCGTTTAGTAATTTACCGTACTCGGAGAAATAATAATTTTCAACTAACGCATAAGAAATACCATTCACGATTGCGCCTTCTGCTTGACCTTCAGCCAGGATCGGATTTATTGGAGTACCGCAATCTACTGCGGCAACATAGTTGATAACTTTTATAATACCGGTAAAAGTATCAACCTCAATTTCTACAAAGTGAGCAGCGAAAGGCGGAGGTGATTTAGGCGAGACATGAGAAGCCGTTGCTTGGATTTGAAACTGATTGTTTTGGTAGAATGAATAATTGCAAATTTCAGCAAAAGAAATTTTTCGGAAATCAGCAAATCCCGGTTTTGTAATTACCTGTTCATTTTCAATTTCAACTTCATTTTGAATAACTCCGAGAATTTCTGCACCGACTTTTAGAATTTGCTCTTTGATATTTTCTGCACACTTCTTAACTGCTTGTCCGGTTAAATAAGTTGTTGATGAAGCATAAGCGCCGGTATCAAATGGCGTAAAATCAGTATCGGAAGAAGTGACAATAAATTTTTCTACAGGTACATCCAAAACTTCGGCAGCAATCTGGGCAAGAATGGTATCTGAGCCGGTGCCAAGATCGGTCGCTCCTATATTTAAATTAAACGAGCCGTCATCATTCATTTTAATATATGCAGAAGCCATATCTATTTCTGGTATAGCTGAACCCTGCATTAAAGCCGCCATTCCAACACCGCGTTTTATCCTTTTCCCTTTGTTGAAATTCGAGTCGTATAATTTTTTCTTCTCATTCCAGTGAAATTCTTTTGAGCCGGTTTCAAGACATTCTTCGAGTGAAGAAGAGGTAATTGTCATAGCTACACCTTCTTTGCCTTCGCCTAACGCTTTGAATATTGGCGAAGTTTCGCCGGACTTAATTGACCATTTTTTATAATATTCGACAATATTATTATTGGTTGCTTCGCAGACCATATCAATAATTTGACCGTAGCCAAAATAAGCTTCTGTAGCTCCGTAACCTCTATAAGCACCTCCGCAGGGGAGATTTGTGTAAACTCCTTTTCCTGTGAATTTTAAATTTTCAATTTTATTCAGGAGTGGCAATGTTTTAGAGCCGGCATTTGAAAGCACCGTTAATGCATGAGAGCCGTATGCGCCGGAGTTTTCTAAAGCATCAAGATGGAGCGCAGTAATTATTCCATTATCTTGGAATCCGACTTTAAAAACAGTTTTATATTGATGCCTTGTCCTTGTAGAATTAAAGACTTCTTTCCTGCTGTAAACAAGCTTTGCAGGACGCTTTGTACGCCAGGTAACTAGCGCAGCTATTGGTTCAAGCAAAACTTCCTGTTTACCTCCGAAACCTCCTCCAATTCTTGGTTTAATTACCCTAATTTTAGAAATTGGTATCTCTGCTACATGTGAAACAATTCTTCTAACATGAAAAGGAACTTGTGTGGTAGAAATAATCACAAGCCTTCCACGATTATCAATGTAGGAAACAGCGGCGTGTGGTTCTAAAGCACAGTGTGAAGCGTACGAAACATAAAAATTTTTTTCGATTTTATTTTTCGATTCTCCAAATGCTTTTTCAAAGTCGCCCGCTTCAGCCTCAACCATTGCAGCAATATTTTTAGAAGCATCATAATAGACCGGAATCTTCGGAAAAGCTCCATCATTTTTATGGATAATAATTTTTGAATTATCTGACTGTTCAAAATTTAAAAGAGGTTTAAGTCTCTTATATTTAATTTTAATTTTCTTTAATGCAATATCGGCAATCTCCTTAGTTTCAGCAGCGACTGCACAGACATTATCGCCGACGAATCTCATTGTCTTTCCGAATAGAATCGTATCATAAGGTGAAGGCTCCGGAAAACCTTGTCCGGCTGTAGTATATAAGATAGTATTAACATTATTGTATGATAAAATTTCAACCACGCCAGGAATTTTTCTTGCGGCAGAATCATCTAATTCTTCAATCTGTGCATGAGCATACCCTGAGTGAAGTACTGAAACATAAAGCATTTTGTCAAAGGAAAAGTCATCGGTATATTTTTCATTACCGGTTACTAATGCAAGTCCATCAATTTTTTCTACGGCTTTTTTTACATACTTGAACATAACTACTCCCGGCTTATTAAGTTTTCGTTCATAATTTGTGCAGTACGCCTAACAGCCTCAATAATTTTTACATAGCCGGTGCAACGACACAAATTTCCATCCAGAGCTTCTGCAATTTCTTTCTCAGTTGGATTAGGATTTTCTTTAAGAAGACTATAAGCCGATAATACCATTCCGGGCGAGCAAAAACCGCATTGATCGGCTCCTGTACTTGCAAATATTTTTTGAAGTAAGTGCGGATTGTGCAATGTCCCGATTCCTTTGACCGTCTTTATTTTTTTTGAAGCTGCGCTCATTGCAAGAACCTGACATGAGTTGACTGTCTTATCATCAATTAAAACGATGCATGCACCGCATTCTCCTTCGCTGCATCCGCATTTTACTTCGGTAAAACCGTTATCTCTTAAAACATTTAGGAGAGTTGCATCAGGTCTTATCTCAAGCTCTTCAATCTTGCTATTTATATTGAATTTAATTTTCATTGTTTCACCCCTGCTATATCAAGAAGCAAATCTTCGAAGATGATTTTTGCAACTTTTTCTTTATATGCTGAAGAATATTTATAATCAGAGACGAATTTCGGCTCGATAAATTTCATAGCTTGTTTTATTAATTTTTCAGAAAGATTTTTTTCCATAAAGATATTTTCGGCTTTGTTGAATCTTTTAAACCTATTTTTAACGCCGGTAATTACAAATGCAGCATCATGAACTAAACTTCCGTTAAATTTAAATTTTATAGCGATGTTAAAAATCGGATATTCGAACTTCAGCAAAGTAAATCTTTTTATGCGCCAAATAATTTTTTCATCTTCCGGAATAATTATTTCTTTTACAAGATGCTTTGTTTTAATCATTCCGCTGGTAATATATTCTTCGATTGGAATTATTTTAGAACTGCCGTTGTTAATTTCTACTTTTGCATCCAAAGCGATAAGAGGTGCAATTAAGTTGCTCCACAAAGGAAAGTCCTTTATCGAACCTCCGATAGTTATTCTATTCCTTACTGGTGTTGAAGCTGCTTCGGAAAGAGCTGTACCAAGCATCGAAAGGCAATTGTTTTCCTTTGAAAATTTTACAACTTTACCGAATGTAACAGCAGCACCGACATGATATAAATTGTTTTTTTGTTTTATGTAATCAAGCTTCAAGTTACAAATGTCAACTAAGCCGATTATGCTGCGGGATTGAGTTTTTAAAATTCTCGTTCCTCCCCCATGAAGTATTATCCCCGGCTGTTCAATTAGCTGTACCGCTTTCGGTATGCTGGCGGGGAAGTACCATTTTAAATTTTCATTAAACATAAATTTTCCCTTTAAGAAATATTACTGTGTTAAAAGTTTGCCTGCAATTTCATTTCCTTTGGTGATAATCAAATTTTCATCTTCGCCGGTAAGCCTTCCATTTTCAACGACAACTTTTCCGTTTACAATAGTGTATTCTGTTTGATGATTTATTCCTGAAAAAAGCAGAGCGGCTAATGGATCGGAAAGACTGCCGGTATATTCCAATTTGTTTAGATTAAAAATTGCAATGTCTGCAAGCCAGTCTTCTTTTATTTTTCCGAGCTTGTTATAGTTCAAAATCTTCGCTCCATTTTCTATTCCTAATTTAAAAACTTCCTGGGTGCTTAATCCGCCAGCACCGTATTTTACACGTTGAAGAAGAAGCGCATTTCTTAATTCACCAAGTATGTCGGAAGTATCATTTGATGCCGAACCGTCTACTCCAATTCCGACGTTAATTCCTTCGTCAATCATTTCTCTAACTCTTGCAATGCCTGATCCAAGGCGCATGTTTGAAGAAGGGCAATGTGCAATTGAAGTTTTTGTTTCCTTTAAAACCTTAAGCTCGTCATTATTAAAAAAAACTCCATGAGCAAAAAAAACATCCTCACCAACGAAATCTACTTCTTCCATAAGAGCAAGAGGATTTTTCCCGAAACTCTGATTGCAGTATATTTCTTCATCCTTAGTTTCTGCGAGATGAGTATGGAGTCTTACATTATATTTTCTTGCAAGCTCAGCAGTTTCTTTTAAATTTTCCTTAGTTACAGAGAATGGAGAACATGGTGCTAGAACAATTTTTCTCATTGAATCTTCAGCATTGTCGTGATACTTTTCAATAACTCTTAAGCTGTCCTCAATAATTTCATATTCATCCTGTACAACAGAATCCGGCGGCAAGCCTCCGTTTTTCTTACTTAAAGACATGGAGCCGCGAGTTGGAGAGAATCGTATTCCTAGCTTTTCCGCGGCGCTAAATTGAATTCCGGTTAAATCACCTTTAAAATTTTTTGGATAAAGATAATGATGGTCAGTTGAAAGAGTACAGCCAGTTTTTAATAATTCTCCAATTGCAATAAGTGATGAATAATAAACTGCTTCATCATCAATATTTTTCCATATTTCATAATGATAAACAAGCCAATCAAACAGCTTTGCATTCTGAACTTCTTTGATATTCCTTGTAAGTGTTTGATAGAAATGGTGGTGCGTGTTTACAAGTCCGGGAATTATAATACAATCACTACAATCTATTATTTTTAAATCACTAACGGTTGGTTTTAATTCCTTCCCGATTTTTGAAATCTTGTTTCCATCAATAAGAATATCAGTGGAGGTGTATGTTTTATCATCGTCAAAAGAAGCAATGAAAAAACAGTTCTTCAGCATCAACATGTGAGCCCCGTTTCAATATTTATCATATCAAAATATAAATTTTTCTTATTTATAAGTAGAATTTATGGGATTTTTAGTTTATCGGCAATATCTTGTAGAAAATATTTAAAATAAAAAAGCCCAATGATCGGGCGACCATCGGGACTTAGTTCTTCTAATTCAAAAGGCAGGGGAGAACCTTTTGAAAGAACCGAAGTAAAATTAATCCTTAATCTAAAATCATGCAAGTGTCGGAAGCATAAAAAAAATTTGCTGTGATATTAACAACAAAAAAAATATTATAAAATTATTTTGTAATAAAGATAACCACACCATTTAGCTATTTTTAACGTAACTGTTTGAATTTTAATAAATCTAATGAGGTTATTCAATACTGATAATATTGAGAACTTTGTATTTAAAATCTCTATCTTTTCTGAAGTAAAATTTTGAATTAATGAGGAAGAAATGATTTTAGATTCTGAGATGCAGAAACCTCAAATTGAATATCCTTGTCAGTGGGCTTATAAAGTAATCGGTTCGGATGTAAATAAAATTCTTCTGGCAATTGAAACTGCTGCGATGGGATTATCTTATGATGTTTCTCCTTCTAATGTAAGTAGTAATGGGAAATATTTTAGTTTGAATCTTAAATTAGAAGTGCCGAATGAAACTGTAAGAAACTTGATATACGAGAAATTAGGAAATAGTCCGGATGTAAAGTTCGTTTTATAAATTCGTTTAAAAATAAATAAAATGCCATTGCCTTCGAATAATGGTAAATAATTCTAATCATATACATTTTGATGTAATTATTGTCGGTTCAGGACCTGCAGGATCTACTGCAGCGTATTTCCTTGCTAAAAGAGGCTGCAAGGTTTTAGTTCTAGAAAAGGAAAGACTGCCTAGATACAAAGTCTGCGGTGGAGGTGTTGTAAGACGTATAAAAAAAATTTTACCCTTTTCTTGGAATGGAATTATGGAAGACGAGTTTTATTCTGTCGATGTCTTTGACCATTCTACGAAGTTACACTTTAAAACTATAAGAAATGAACCTATAATTATGATGAGTATGAGGGAAAACCTCGACTCATTTTTGCTTTCTAAAGCAGAAGAAGCTGGCGCTTTTATAAAAGACGGTCATATAGTAAAAAGTATTTCTTTGCTTGACGATAATGTTTTACTTTCCACAAACTACGGCGATATAGAAGGGAAATTTCTTATTGCTGCAGACGGCGCTACTGGAATTTCTGCCAAATTTTTGGGATTAAACAAGAATTTAATACATCTTCCAGCCATTGAAACGGAAACTGAAGTTAATATTGAGAGTTATTCAAAATTCTTCGAAAGTCCTAGATTTGATTTCGGGCTTGTGGATAGAGGTTACGCATGGGTTTTTCCTAAAAAAGATCATTTGTCAATTGGCGTTGTGCTTATGAAAAAGGATAAAGTCAACCTGAATGAAGCATTTAAAAAATATTTATCTCTTTTAGGAATTAACGAGATTATTCACACTGAAAAGCATGGTTATATTATTCCAATTAACAGAAATAATAAAAATTTCGGAATAAAAAGATTATTATTAACAGGCGATGCTGCGGGTCTTGCAGATCCGGTAACGGCAGAAGGAATTAGTAATGCCGTATTAAGCGGTTATCTTGCGGCTAATGCTCTAATTAAAAAAGATTTTGATGTGAGATATGTAAATAATTTTTATGATCAATCAGTTTATGATAATATTTTAACTGAAAACAATTACGCAAATTTTATTTCAAATTTGGTTTATCGCAATGCAAGAGTAAGAACTGCGTTGTTTAAAATATATGGACAAAAGCTTAGTGAGCTGATTACAGATATATTTACCGGTGAAAAAACTTATAAAAGTATCATGACGAATCCTGCAAGCTATCTTAAATTAATTAAATATTTTTTTATTGCAGAACAGAAAATTAATAATTAGGTTTATTTCCATAATTTTAAATAAAAAATGAAAGGCGAAGGGGGCATGAATTTAAGCTCAATAAATTTAAAGAAAGAGCTGAACAAAATATTAAATAAAACTAACTTCTCAATGGAGAAACTATATGTATTCCTCCTTTCCCTGTTTTTCATTTTTTCGCTTTTCGTAATTAGCAATTATAATTATTTGCTTTTCCACAGCATAGCCGAAGGCTTTAGTATAATTATAGCATTCGGTATCTTCATTGTGGTATGGAACTCTCGCAGGTACATTGAAAATAATTTTTTTATTGTAATCGGAATTGCTTTCGTTTTTGTCTCCGGGCTGGATTTCATTCATGCGCTGACATACAAGGGAATGACGATAATCCCGGACCAATCTGCCAATATACCAACTCAGCTTTGGATTGCAGCACGGTATATTCAAAGTATAACTTTATTATCTGCGCCTTTATTAATCAACAAAAAGATACGTATTTATCAGCTTATAACAATATACTTTGCAATTACAGTAATTATTCTTGCAACTATATTTTACTGGAGGATATTTCCGGATTGTTATATTGAGGGAATAGGTTTAACACCTTTCAAAAGAATCAGTGAGTATATCATTTCATTCATCTTGGTTTTATCAATATTGGTCCTTTTCAAAAAACGCCGCCACTTTGATCATTACCTTTTCAATTTGGTTATCGCGGCAATTATAATAAACATAGCATCAGAAATAAATCTTACCTTTTATGAAAGTGTTTACAGCTTCCCAAATCTTTTAGGGCATCTATTAAAGATAGTTTCTTTTTATTTAATGTATAAAGCGATAATTGTTTCCGGTTTGAAGGATCCCTTCAATGTGCTTTTTGGAATGCTTAAACAGAATGAAAAGGCTCTTCAGTTAACTCGCTTTTCCGTTGATCATGCTGAAGATTTAATTTTCTGGATAAACCTTAATGGAACAATTGTAGATGTAAACGAAACAGTCTGTGTTAAACTTGGATATTCTAAAGATCAAATGTTGAGCAAACCGTTTAATATTGTTTGCCGTGACTTTGATTTAAAAGAATTTGTAACCAATGACCTAACCGACGCTTTTACAATTGATCGTCAACTTTTTAATTCCTCCGATAACAAAGTGGATGTCGAAATCAAATTTAATTTCATCGAATTTGCCGGAGAAAAATATTATTGCGCAATAGCCAGGGATATTACCGAAAGAAAATTGTATGGCGAACAACTTGAGAATTCGCTAAAAGAAAAAGTGGTACTCTTAAAAGAGATTCATCATAGAGTAAAAAATAATTTACAGGTTATTTCCAGCCTCTTCAATCTCCAATCGGCATATATTAAGGATAATGAAGCCAGAGAAATATTTGTTGAAAGCCAGAATCGAGTTAAAACAATGGCGCTTGTTCATGAAAAATTGTATCTGTCAAAGAACCTCTCCCATATAAATTTTTCTGATTATGTACATGAACTGATTGTAAATCTTTTTGGCTCATATAAATACAATTCAAATAAAATTGATTTACTTCTTGATATAAAAGAAATCGAAATTACAGTTGATTATGCGGTTAATATCGGTTTAATAATCAATGAACTGGTTTCCAATTCATTAAAACACGCTTTTATAATTGGCAAACAGAATAACTCGGATCAAGATGAACTTAAAATTTCACTTAAGCCAGATAATGAAGGTAAAATTATTTTATCAGTGAAAGATAACGGTGTTGGTTTTCCGAAGGATTTGGATTTTAAAAATACAGACACTCTTGGGATGCAATTGGTAAATTCGTTAGTAAGCCAGCTCAAAGGGAACATTGAACTAAGAAGAAATAAAGGGACAGAATTTATTATAACATTTGCAGAATCTAATTTCTAATCTTTCTTTATAAATGAGATTAGAATTTATTTTTATTTCATGAGTCAGTTCTAAAAAAAGTCATACCGGTGAAAATGGGAATCTAAAAAGTTTAGATTCCCACTTTCATGAGAATGACATTTCGTCTTTTCTAGCTTTATAGAGTGGACTTATTAACAATTTATAACAAAGAGAAATCAAAACCTTAAAATATTACTTGACCATAGCAGCAATAATAAACCCCAACAAAAAAGATTTTATCTGCTTATCTATTAATGGAAAAAAGTTTTTTAAAGGTATTTTAAAAATGATAAATAAAGATAGCTGGTAGATAAAGCTAATGGAAATAAAAATTAGGTTGACGTAAAATGTCATGCTGAACTTGTTTCAACATCTAAAAACTATGTAAAAAGGGATCCCGAAACAATTTCGGGATTACAAAATTAAATTATTTCACTATTAAATATTTTCATTCTTTTTAGGTAAATATTTTATTTATAAATTGCGAATAAATAAATTATCATTCTTCAATTATTTCAGTGATATTTTTATGAGTAAAAGAGATACGTCTTCAATTTGGCTCCATCATCTTCAGGAAGAAGTCGATGCTGCTTTCCTTTATAGAATTCTTGCCGGTTTAATAAATGATGAAAACAAAAAAGGAGTATATTTAAAATTAGCCTCGGTAGAAGACAAACATATTATCGCCTGGAGCGATCTAATCAAAAAAAATAACATTCAGATAAAAGAATTAAAGCCGTCTTTTAAAGCAAAATTGATGGCATGGACTTCAGAAAAATTTGGTCCTTGGATTTTATCTAGAGCTTTGATGAGTGAAGAATCGACAGAGGTAAAATCTTATTTGGGATTGTATAGGGAAAGCAGTGATGAGCCTACAAAAAATATAGCGCTTAGACTTGCAAAAGATTCTGCCGAACATGCCGGTAAGCTTATGACTTTAAAAGGAACCAGCGACGAACCCTGGCATAAATCAGAATCCGGCGGACTATTGCGAAACATTGTTTATGGATTTAATGACGGCTTAACAGCCAACTTTGGTTTGATTGCCGGTGTAATTGGCGCAAGTGTAGCACCTCATATAATTTTGATTTCAGGTATTTCCGGAATGATAGCCGATTCGCTTTCTATGGGTTCATCCGGATATCTTGCGGCGGTAAGTGAGAAGGAAGTCTATGATCACGAAAGGCAAATGGAGAGCGAAGAAATTCTTTTAATGCCCGAATTAGAAACCGAGGAGCTCGCGTTAATTTATGAATCAAAAGGTATGAGCCCTGAAGAAGCAAATGCATTGGCGGTTGAAGTAATGAAAAATCCCGACCAGGCTTTGGAAGAAAAAGTCCGCGAGGAATTGGGAATCGGGGAACAAAATGTAAGTCCGTTGAAAGAAGGATGGATTACCGGTACGGCAACGGCAATTGGTGCAATTATTCCCGTAGCTCCGTTTTTCTTTATGAGCGGAAGACCAGCAATATGGACTGCATTTATTATTGCAATGCTTGCTCACTTTGGAGTCGGCGCTGCAAGAAGCTTCTTCACCGGCAGAGGAATTTTCAGAAGCGGCTTTGATATGTTTGTCGTCGGTTTTGGAATTGCCGCAATAGGATATTTTATCGGTGAATTAATATCACGGATGCTATGATCACTAATATTTCCTACTAAGTCACGCTGTTGTTCGACAGTTGTACTGTCCAACATACCTCTACTAAGAATTGTACTCTGAAAAGAAAATGAATACAATTAAAATAGCAGTTTAACTGCATACAGAATTGCGTCTGACAGTACAACTTTCAGACATCATCAATACTTAGCATAACCTTAGTTATTTAAGAAAATATTTATCCTACATTCACAGTTAAAGTATCGCTTGCAAATTGCGCTTGATATTTTTGCAGCGGTGAAGGTGCTGGTCCTGAAACTACATTACCATTGACATCATATCTGGAACCATGACACGGACAAACAAATTGAGAGCTTCCTGAATCAAAATTTGTTATTAAGCAGCCGGCATGAGTACAGACTGCGGAAAGTGCGTTAAAAGTATTTGCGGAAGGATGATCAACCAGCAATTGCCCATTAGGAAAATTTACCATTGCTGCTGTTCCGGTTTTTGATAAAGGTGAAGATGAATTTACTGTAAGCTTGACAATTCCGTTAGCATATGTTCCGTTTACATTTGCTAATGATGCGCTGTTGGATGTTGGATTGGTAATGTTATTGTTGCAGCTTTCCAAAATTGAGCTTGCGATTGCTGGTACTGCCAAAACTATTGCACCTTGTCCAGCCTTTTTGAAAAAGTCCCTCCGGTTAATCTTCATATTTTTTCCTTATATTGGTTATAAATAAAAAAGGTAGCGGTATAATTAATTATTAAAGGCTAATTCAATTAACAAATGATGAATAGCCTTTAAAAATTTTCTATGCGCACTACCTTAAATTTGATGGACAAAAATTTCGATAAGATAATTTATATTCAAGACATGAAAAGCACATAATGATCTTTAACACAATAAATACTAATGGAAATTTGCCCTTGCCAATTATTAAGTGCGTCAGTTATGAAAATTTAAATACTATGGAATACTTT
This sequence comes from Bacteroidota bacterium, assembly GCA_021815405.1. Lineage (GTDB taxonomy): Bacteria > Bacteroidota > Ignavibacteria > Ignavibacteriales > Ignavibacteriaceae > FEN-1297. The sequence goes on along the minus strand of JAKAGV010000017.1, from coordinate 100,423 downwards.
CTATCAGTGCCCTTATTTTATTTTTGTCATCCAAAACTTGTTTCGCAGTCTAATTCATTTATTATATTCCGAAATATCCGCCGCTGCGAATAGTATGACTTAAAACATTAATTGCGGTTTTAGTCAAATTAGAACACTGCCGACTTTATTATTCATTTTGATTTATTTAATTTAGTGCATTAGAATATTTACGAAAACAAGATCAGTTATCATTTTAGATTTAACAAGAATTAGGAGAAGAAATGGCTTTGCTGCCTATTACTTTAATTGGAGATAAGATTTTACGCAAAAAAACAAATCAGCTTAAAGAAGTTGATATGAAGACTGTCGAACTTATACGGGATATGTTCGAGACGATGCATAATGCTAACGGAGTTGGATTGGCAGCAAATCAGATCGGTTCGGATAAATCTATTTTCATAGTTGATTTAGCCAAAGTTGAAGGTCATGAAAAGGATAAGCCCTTTGTTTTTATCAATCCGAAAATTACTTTCAGATCGGAAGAGAAAGTTACGATGGAGGAAGGGTGTCTAAGTATTCCTGATATCCGTGCAGATATTGATAGACCGAAACGCATAACTATTTCGTATAGAGATACGGATTTTGCCGAGCACAAAATAGATGCTGAAGACTATCTTGCTAGGGTAATTCAGCATGAATACGATCATCTCCAGGGAACTCTCTTTACTGATTTAATTGATTCTGAAATGAAGAAAAAAGTTAATAAGGATATTATTAAGATTAAAAAAAGAAAAATTCAGTTCCAGTATCCGGTAACGGATAACGCTAATTATCAGCTTGCATAAAACCCCGCTTTAAAAATGAAAATAGTTTTTATGGGAACTCCGGAATTTGCTGTCCCCGCGCTTAATGCTTTAATCACAAGCAGCCATACTGTTGTTGCGGTAGTTACCGGTCCGGACAAGGAAAGAGGGCGTGGACAAAAAGTTTCATTCACAGCAGTTAAAGAAGCAGCTATTAAAAATAATATTCCGGTCCTTCAGCCTGAGAAATTAAAAGATGCGGATTTTATTTCGAAGCTGAAATCATTTAATGCTGATTTGTTTGTGGTTGTAGCTTTTAGAATTTTACCCAGGGAAGTCTTTACAATTCCTTCCAAAGGATCATTTAATCTGCACGGATCATTGCTTCCCAAATACCGCGGTGCGGCGCCTATCCAGTGGGCTTTGATCAACGGTGAAACGGAAACCGGAGTCACTACTTTTATGCTGGAAGATAAAGTCGATACCGGGAATATCCTTCTCCAGGAAAAAATCAAAATTGATGAAGAAGATGATTTCGGTACATTGCATGATAAGATGAGTCTTGTTGGAGCGGAAATAATTTTGCAGACTGTCAGCCTGATTGAAAACGGAAAATACGAGTTAAAGAAGCAGGATGATTCTCTTACATCTTCCGCGCCGAAGATAACAAAAGAATTATGCGAAATTAACTGGAATAAAACAGCTTTAGAAATCCATAATCTCATCAGAGGTCTTTCGCCGTTTCCTGGAGCCTTCTTTATGTTTAAAGACAAAACAATAAAAATTTATAAAACTAAAATTGTACTGAATCATAATCTCAACGCCGGAAAATTTTACCAAACAAAAAATTCTCTGGCAATCGGAACAGGCAGCGGCTCTCTGGAAATTCTTGAGCTTCAGCAGGAAGGTAAGCGCCGGATGAAAATTGATGAGTTCCTGAGAGGCTTTAGTTTCGTTAATAAGTAACTGAAGTTACGCAATTGTCATGCTGAACTTGTTTCAGCATCTAAAAACAGCTTAAAAATAAGGATTCCGAAACAAATTCGGAATGACAAAACATTATTTTGCGTAACTTCACTTTGTAAGTAAATTAGATTACTCCACTTTAGTTGCGGATTCGTTATTATCTTTTCAAAACATAGAACTTTTAGAATTGAAAAATCATAAAACCATTTTACATATTTTATGAATTATAAAAACAACATACTCGACGCAATAGGAAATACTCCGCTAATTAAGCTGAACAAATTAAACAAAGGCTTGAAGCCAAAAATTTTTGCAAAGCTGGAGTCCGCAAATCCCGGTGGCAGCGTTAAGGACAGGATAGGTCTTTCTATGCTTGAAGAAGCGGAGAGAAACAGAAGGATAAATCCCGGCGGTACTGTTATTGAAGCAACCAGCGGGAATACCGGTATCGGACTTGCTCTTGCCTGTGCTGTGAAAGGTTATAAATCTATTTTTGTTGTTACAGATAAAGTCAGCAGTGAAAAAATAAATTATCTTAAAGCTTTAGGAGGTGATGTTATTGTTGTTTCAAATGCTGTTAAACATGACCATCCTGATTATTACATAACAGTTGCAAAAAAAATTAACCAGGAAACACCAAACTCTATTTTTATGTACCAGTATTCTAATCCGGCTAATCCGGAGGTTCATTACCGTACAACCGGACCTGAAATTTGGGAACAGACTGACGGAAAGATTACTCACTTTGTTGCAGGCATAGGCACCGGCGGAACAATAAGCGGTGTAGGCAGATATCTAAAAGAAAAAAATAAAAATGTACAGGTAATCGGCGCGGATCCATTCGGTTCTATCTTCAAAGAATATAAAGAGAAAAATGAATTACCTCAAGGCATGCCCTATCTTGTGGAAGGAATCGGTCAGGATTGTTTACCAAAGAATGTACACTTCCAGTACATCGACAAGATATATAACATCAGCGATATGGATTCCTTTAACTTTGCAAGAATGCTTTCGCGTGAAGAAGGAATATTTTGCGGCGGAAGTACTGGAACAATTTTAGGCATTACGCTTGAAGTAGCAAAGGAACTGGATGAAAATGCTGTTATCGTTTTTATCGTTTGCGATACAGGCGAAAGATATCTTTCCAAATTCCACAGCGATGAGTGGCTTAAAGAAAAAAGACTTTTACCTAATGAAATCAGAACTTTGAAAGATATTTCATCAGCAAAGTGGGATGGCAAGCAAAAGGAATTAACATTTCTTAATCCGAAGGATAAAGTAAAAGCTGCGGTAGAATTGCTTAATACGAAAGGCTTCTCGCAGCTTCCTGTAATTGATAAAGGCGAATCTGTCGGAAGTATAAGAGAAACTAGATTAACTTGGGGACTTCTTGAAAATCCTCGCCTTCTTGAAGCGAACATAGAACAGGTAATGGATGCTAGTTTTCCAACTCTTGATGAACGGACCGAACTGAGCAATGTGAAAAAATATTTAAGCGATTCTCCTGCCGTGCTCATAACTGAATACGGAAGGATTATAGATATAATTACAAGATATGATATTTTAGAACACGCGAAGTTTACCTAAACACATAGTCAACGTGCTTTTCGCTATGCGCTTTGCGATTTTATTAATCTACCCATAGGTTTTAAGTACAACAAAATAAAGGAACATCAATGGGCTTTTCAACAGACGCAATTCACGCCGGGCAGCATCCCGATTTAGTTACCGGTGCTGTCATTACTCCTATTTACCAGACATCAACTTACGCCCAGGAAGAGTTGGGAAAAAATAAAGGCTACGAATACGGCAGAACGCATAACCTGACAAGGCAGTCTCTGGAAACAAACATTGCCGCTTTAGAAAAAGGAAAATATGGAATTGCATTCAGCAGCGGTTTAGCCGCGACTCACGCATTGATGAGCCTTGTTAAAGCAGGCGACCATATTATCGTTACAAACAATGTTTACGGCGGAACTTTCAGATTATTTGAGCTTATCATGAAAGATTACGGACTCGAATATTCCTGGGTGGATACTACCGACCTGAACAACATCAAAAAGGCAATTAAGAAAAATACAAAGCTTGTTTATCTGGAGAGTCCCACAAATCCGATGCTGAATCTTACCGACCTGGAAGGAGCTTCAAAGATTTGTAAAGAGAATAATCTTTTAAGCATTGTGGACAATACTTTCATGAGTCCGTATTTTCAGAATCCTTTAACACTCGGGTGCGATATTGTTTTGCACAGCACTACAAAATATATAAACGGGCACAGCGATGTAATCGGTGGAATTATCGTGACGAGCAATGACAAGGTACATGAAAGGATCAGGTATGTTCAAAATGCCGTCGGCGCAGTTCCGTCTCCATTCGATTGCTGGCTGATTATACGATCCACAAAAACTTTAGCTGTAAGAATGGAACGGCATGACCATAATGCGGTAAAGTTTGCCGAATATTTAGTTGAATCAGAAATTGCGGCAAAGGTTTATTATCCCGGTCTACCAAACCATCCGCAGCATGAGCTGGCAAAAAAACAAATGCGGGGGTTCGGCGGAATGATCTCTGCTGACTTCGGCAATGTTGATAAAGCAAAAAAGCTTCTAAAAAATGTCAAAGTGTTTACCTTAGGTGAAAGCCTCGGCGGAGTTGAGAGCTTAATTAGTCATCCGGCAAGCATGACTCATGCATCCGTCCCTAAAGAAGAAAGAGAAAAAATGGGGCTTACGGACAGCCTTGTAAGATTCTCTGTTGGCATTGAGGACATTGAAGATTTAATTGAAGATGTTAACTCAGCTTTAAGATAAAAAACAATTTAGTAAGCAAGTCTGGCATATGAATTGTTCAATTGCTTCTTATTATATTACTCATGCCTGCCTTCAGAGAGTACGGCAGTATTTTCCTCTGTGGAACTAATATTTTTAACCGGGCTGTTACGAACCATTTCGTGAAAGAAAACCAATGAACAGAGACAAAGTATTAAAATGGAGCGTGATAAATAAATATTTCCCATTCAAATTTATAAGGATAGGCAGTGAGGTTACTTCTTCTTCATACGCTTATGAATTTTATTAGGGAGAAAAAATATCAAATGATCCCGAAAAAATTCTAGCTGATGCCTGGTTTTGGGAGGAATTCACTTATAAAAAAGATTACTTTTGCTATTAGCAGAATATTCCAATGTACAGGTACAACTCAGTCCTTACAATACTCTGGGAAGTATAATACTTTTCACAAAAAATCTCCGTAAATTTCATCGGTCATATTTTTTAATAATTTCCGGGGATCGATTATGAAAGATCAAAATAAATCTTCGCAAAATTCCAATTCCATTGATGATACAAAATATTCAATGGAAACCCACTTAATTTATGGTAAGAACGTTACCAATAAATGGGATTATTCACATCATGTTTTACCTCCTATTTCGTCGTCAGTAATATATAGGCTTGATTCTGTAGAAAGAGGAGCGGAAGGATTCTTAGAATTTGCCAACTCTCCGGTTACGGGGGAAAATCCTAAACCTATTTATATCTATGACAGGTTAGGTGAGCCTAATAAAGATATTTTAGAGGAAAATCTCGCATATGTTGAAAAAGGAGATGTAGCAGTAACATATGCCACCGGCATGGGGGCAATTTCAGGTATTCTTGGAGTTTTAACTAAAACAGGAGATGAGATTATTGCTCATCATACTCTTTATGGCTGTACTTATTCTCTGTTTACTACTTGGTATCCAAGATACAATATTAATGTTAAACTAGTGGATTTAACGGTTGAGGAAAATCTCTTATCATCAATTAATCAAAAGACTAAGGTCATTTATTTTGAAACACCTTCTAATCCAAATCTAGACATTATTGATATTGCACGTGTACGGGAAATTATCGATAAGGAGAACCGAAATAGAGAAGAGGCAAATAGGATAAAAATAGTCGTTGATAATACATTTGCCACTCCTTTCTGCCAAAGACCCATTGAGCTGGGAGCAAATTTTTCTGTTAATTCACTTACCAAAGGCTTAGGAGGATTTGGTACTGATATGGGTGGTGTTGTAATTGGGAAAAAGAAGTACAGAGATATCCTGCTGCTTTATAGAAAGGATTTTGGTGCAGTTCTAAATAATAGAAGCGCATGGACGGTTGCTACATATGGGCTGCCGACACTTCATCTCAGAATCCGCCAGCAGATTAAATCAGCTCAAAAAATTGCAGAATATTTGAATAAGCACAATAAAATCAAATTTGTGAACTACCCGGGCTTATCTTCTTATAAATATTATGAAATTGCCAAGAAACAAATGCGGGATTTTAACGGCGATTTTGCACCTGGTAGTTTAATCTATTTTGTTTTGAAAGGTGCCGATGCTTTGCAAAGTAAAGAAGATGCAAAAAAGTTTATGAACTACGCAGCAGAAAAAGCTTATACAATGACTTTGGCAGTGAGTCTTGGTCATACTCGAACTTTGCTGGAACATCCGGCTTCGATGACGCATTCGATGGTCCCGGTTGAAAAGCTTCCTGAATATAAAATAGATCCAGGTGGAATAAGATTAGCTGTTGGATTAGAAAATGTTGACGATATTTTAGCAGACCTGGAATCTTGCTTAAAAATTGTTTAGTCCGTTTTATTTCCTAATTTTGCTGTAAGCAATTTGGTCACTAAAAAAGGTAGGTTTTAGTGACCAATCTTTTATAATTTAGGACTTATTCTTCCACAACCTGGGAAAAAAATGCACAAAAAAATATTATTTGCTGTTTTAATTTCACTCAATATCATTGCTGTTAGCTTTGGACAAGAACAGACGAATCAGGATTCTATCGATGTTACAGTTATTGACTCGTATGTTTCGCCGGAAATTCCTCATCATTTTTTACTATCCTTTTTTACGAGCAGCAAATGTAAATCCAAGCTTTTAATCGACAATAAATATGAATATACTATATCCGATACTTTAACCGAAGATCACAACATTAAAGTGGATATAACTGGTTTAAATTTTAAAACGAAATCAGTTCCATATATTATTTTGGTACAGGATTCTTCGGGGCATACTTTTAAAAGTGATAAGTATGAATTTGAATTACCTGGGGAAATTAAAATTCAAAGTGAATCCAACTTTTTGCTGCTTTGTTTATTTGGAGCCACAGTGTTTGCTTTGCCGTCGCCAGTTTTTGTTACGACAAAAGATGGAAATTATTTTAGCTTAACAAAAGAAATTCCGATATTAACTTTTAGATCGGCAAGCTATAGCTATCCTGCCGGATATTTTTCTGCCGAATATTCTTATATCTTTAATGCACAGGATAAAAATTTTTTCCGTATCGGATATAAAGAAATCTTCGTGGCTCCTGTGTTTGAATATGTTTCACCCGGTCTTGATTTGTTCACTAATTTCCAGGGGTATAATGGAGTCAGTGCGGAATTCTCAGTAGGATGGTTTAAATTATTTAATACATTTACTGTTTATACAAGATACAGATTTAATTTGAAGCCGGGCGAAGGCGGAAAGAATTTTAACGAAATTTCACTTGGACTTTACTCAAGCTTTTTCTCAATTTATTTTTAACTGATGTTTGATACAGAAGAAATACTTTCAGTCTCGCAGATTACTAACAAGATAAAGCAAAATCTTGAAGAGAATTTTTCACAGATAAACGTTGTTGGAGAGATTTCGAATTTTAAAGCCCACATTTCCGGTCATTGGTATTTTAATTTGAAAGATTCAGGTGCGGTTATTTCCTGCACAATGTGGAAAGGCTTAAATAATTACGTTTTCTTCACGCCGCAGGATGGGATGAAGATAATTATCAGCGGCAGAATTACTGTTTATCCGCCGCGTGGAAATTATCAATTTGATGTCCGCTCTATGAAGCCTGCCGGTGTCGGCGAGCTTCAAGCTGCATTTGAAAGACTTAAACAAAAATTATCTGCAGAAGGATTGTTCGACGCACAATTCAAAAAACAGATTCCTTCGTTTCCAAAAAAGATTGGAATCGTAACAGCCATTGATGGTGCCGCATTCAGAGACATGATAAGTGTGGCGACGCGAAGGTTTCCTTTAGTTGAATTGGTAATAGCTCCATCAAGAGTGCAGGGCAGCGGTGCCGCTGAAACTATCGTCGAAAGCCTAAGGCTTCTTAATCAGCGCAATGATATTGACATAATAATTGTCGGAAGAGGCGGCGGTTCAATTGAAGATTTATGGTCTTTCAATGAAGAAATAGTTGCACGAGAAATTTTTAATTCCGGAATTCCAATAATTACCGGCATTGGTCATGAGGTTGATTTTACTATTGCCGATTTTGTTGCTGACCTTCGCGCTCCAACGCCATCTGCTGCAATGGAAATTGCCACACCGGACAAAGATGAATTATTCTCTTTTATCCAAAATTTTTCAGAATCAACTGAAGAGATTATATTTGATTTAATTGAATCCAAACAGAATCAAATTAGGAACACGCTGAACTCTTACGGCTTCCGTCTTCCAATTGATTTAGTACGTATGAAAGAACAAGAAGTTGATAATCTCACTTACCGCTTACTGCAGAATATGGATAAGAAATTAGTAGCGGTGAACAACAAGCTTTCTCTAATTTCAAAGGATATTGAATCTCACGACATAAACAAAGCACTGAAAAAGGGATTTGTGTTAGTCCGTCAAGATTCTAAATTTATTACCCGAGCTGCTAATTTTGATTATTCAAAAGAAACCGGACTTAAATTCTTCGACAAAGAAATTGAAATCACATCTGGTAAAACCGTCAAATAAGATTTGGCATTAGTGCGGAAAGTTTTAAATTACATCATTTAATTTTATAAGACTAATAAGACATGGCAAAAAAAACTGAAAAGGTCAGTTTCGAAAACAAATTAAATCGTCTTGAAGAAATTTCATCTCTTCTTGAAAGCGATTCTATCGGACTTGAAGAAGCTATTTCACTTTATGAAGAAGGAATTGAACTTTCACAAGATTGTATATCAACATTAAAGAATGCAGAATTAAAAATTACAGAATTAAAAAAGAAGCTGGATAATTTGTCTATCGACGGACAAGATGAGCCCGCTGAATAGATATGGGAAAAAACATGAGTGATGTAAATAAATATGAGATATTATCAAAGGTAAACCTGCCTTCTGATATAAAAAGCTTTGATATAGCACAGTTAAAGCAGTTATGTTCTGATTTGCGAAATTATTTAATTGATACCGTCTCTGAAGTAGGCGGTCATTTCGGTGGAGGTCTTGGTGCAGTTGAGCTGACAGTGGCAATTCACAAAGTCTTCAGCACTCCTCACGATTTAGTTGTTTGGGATACCGGTCATCAAGCATACCCTCATAAAATTTTAACCGGAAGAAAAGAAGCACTTCAAACAATTAGACAACTTCATGGAATCAGTGGCTTTCTAAAAAAATCTGAAAGTGAATATGATGCCTTTGGTGCAGGGCATGCTTCAACTTCAATATCTGCGGCGCTGGGAATGGCAGTTGCAAGGGATATCAATAAAGAGAAAAGAAAAGTAGTTGCTGTAATTGGCGATGGTGCAATGACCGGTGGTATGGCATACGAAGCGATGAATAATTCCGGTTTAATTAAATCAGATTTGATTGTGGTTCTAAATGACAACAATATGTCAATCGCTCCGAATGTTTGGCAAATCTCCAACTACTTTACTGAGATGATTGCTCATCCCGATTATAATAAAATGAAGGACCAGATCTGGCAATTAACCGGAAAGCTTGACCATTTTGGAGATAGAGTCAGGCGTATTGCTGCAAGACTTGAAAATGGAATTAAAGCAGTGCTTACACCAGGAATGTTATTTGAAGCTTTAGGCTTTAGATATTTCGGTCCGGTGAACGGGCACAATGTTCATCAACTTATAAAAATATTTGAACAGGTTAAAGAATTAAAGGGACCGATTCTCGTTCATGTTCTTACTAAAAAAGGAAAGGGATACGAGCCGGCTGAAAATGATATTCAGAAACTTCATGCTTCCACTCCGTTTGATAAGCTTACCGGAAAAGCTATCAAGAAATCAGGAGGCAATCCTTCTTACACTTCTATTTTCGGAAAAGCTCTTGTTGAGATTGTAAAAGATAATCCGAATGTTGTTGGAATAACAGGTGCTATGCCTGAGGGAACCGGTCTGGACATTCTTCAAAAAGAATTTCCTAAAAATTGTTTCGATGTCGGAATAGCTGAAGAACACGCAGTTACATTTGCTGCTGGACTAGCAACTCAAAATATAATTCCTGTTGTTGCAATTTACTCAACATTCCTTCAGAGAGCATTTGACCAGATTATTCATGATATTGCGATTCAAAAACTTCACGTTGTGTTTGCGCTTGACAGAGCAGGCTTAGTCGGTGCAGATGGTCCAACTCATCACGGCTCTTTTGATTTAACTTATCTTCGTATGATTCCTGGTATGGTTTTGATGGCTCCAAAAGATGAATCCGAATTACGCGACATGCTTTATACTGCAATAAAATATAAAGAAGGTCCTATTGCTCTTAGGTACCCAAGAGGAAACGGATTAGGCGTTGAGCTTAAAGACGGCTTTGATTTGGTTGAGATAGGAAAAAGTGAATTACTTAAAGAGGGAAAAGATGTTGCCTTGCTTGCAGTAGGGGTAATGGTAGATTATTCAATGAAGGCTGCAGCAATTCTTGAAAACGAAGGAATAAGCTGTGAGGTTGTCAATATGCGCTTTATCAAACCTTTGGATTATGAAAGACTTGATGAGATTGCAAAGAAATTTTCAAAAGTTATTACACTAGAGGAGAATGCACTTGTCGGCGGTTTTGGAAGCGGCGTGCTTGAATACTTTGCCGATAAAAATTATAAAACGGATGTTTTGAGAATCGGGCTTCCGGATTATTTTGTTGAACACGGAACTCAGCCGGAGCTCCATAATATTTTAGGAATTGATCCTACCGGTATTGTAAACAAAACAAAATTATTCTGTGAAAACAAAATTATCAGTCATGAGGTAACTGTTTAATGGAGAAAACTAAAATAGCAGTTATCGGACTTGGCGGCATAGCCCAGCTTGTACATCTTCCAAACCTAACGAAAATTGAAAATATTGAAGTAACCGCAGTTGCTGAAGTAAATAAAAACAGACTCAATACCATAGCAGATAAATTTAATATCAAAGAACGCTATAAAGACCATGTGGAGCTTCTGGAAAAAGCTGATGCAGGAACTATTCTTATTGCAACTCCGACAAGTACCCACAAAGAAGTTGCAATTGCTTGTTTGAAAGCCGGTAAAGATATTCTAATTGAAAAGCCGTTGGCAAGAACTTATCAGGAAGCTAAGCAAATTTATGACGCAGCAAAAAAATATAAAAGAAAAATAATGGTCGGAATGAATTTACGATTCAGACCCGACGCTATGATTTTGAAAAGCATATTAAATGCTGGTGAAATAGGTGAGCCCTTTTATATTAAGTGCGGCTGGCTTCGGAGACAAAGCAGCAGTCAGAAATGGTTTACAAAGAAGGAAGAATCAGGCGGAGGTGTAATAATTGATTTAGCAATTTTGCTTCTAGACTTAGCGTTATGGACTCTTGATTTTCCTAATGTTGAGTCGGTAGTTACTCAAAATTATTTCCAAAACACTAAGACAGTTGAAGATACATCGATAAGCTTTTTGAAATGCGGGAATTCTTCATGTATAAGCATGGAGTCAAGCTGGTCACTGTCGCTTGATAAAGATTCATTTTATTTTGATGTTTACGGTACGAAAGGATCGGCTTCACTTAATCCATTTCATGTTTATAAAAAAATTGAAGAGCATATAGTTGATTTAACTCCATCGCAATCGGAAAATGCAGTAAGCTTATTCAAGAAATCGTACACAAACGAATTGAAAAGCTTTTTCGGTGCCATTAGTGGGCTTACACCTGTCTTTTCATCTGCTGAGGAATCTTTGGAAAGGATGAAAGTTATCGATGCCATGTACAAATCATCTTCACTTAAAAAAGAAATAAAGATTTGAATTTATGAAGACAAAAATTTTACTTGTTGATGATGAGCATGATATCGTAGAATTTCTCCAGTATAATATAGAGCGGGAGGGCTTTGAAGTAATTACTGCTTACGACGGCGCTGAAGCGCTTGCAAAGCTCAATCAGCAGCCTGATTTGATTGTTCTGGATATAATGATGCCAAAGCTTGACGGCTTTGAAGTCTGCAGGCAAATAAGAGCTACAAGCGGATGCGAAAAGATTCCGGTAATTTTTCTTACTGCCAAGTCCGGTGAGGTTAATGAAATAAAAGGCTTGGAATTGGGTGCGAGCGATTATATTCAGAAGCCGATCTCTCCGAAGAAATTGATTGCAAGAGTAAAATCTAACTTAAGGAAAAGCGAACTCGTTGGCGGTGAAACCAAATCGCCTTCAAAAATTCAAGCCGGACCGTTATCAATCGATAAAGAACAATATACTGTATCTATTAACGGTAAAGAAAAAATATTTCCGCGAAAAGAATTTGAACTGATTTTTTATCTTGCAAATAATCCGGGGAAGGTCTTCAGCAGAGAAATTCTACTTAGAGATGTTTGGGGAACAGATGTTTATGTTGTCGATAGAACTGTCGACGTCCATATAAGAAAGATTAGAGAAAAGCTGGATAAATTTGCCGATCTAATCGAAACCGTGAAAGGAGTAGGGTACAGATTCAAAAGTGTGGAATGATATAAAATCAAACCTTTCTTCGGCTCGAGTTTACTTACTTGAGTTCCTTATCATCAATCTTATTGTCATTTTATTGATAATTATAATTATCGGCTCGTTTGCAATAGAAGCATGGCTAATTGCTCTCCTGATTTTCTTTAGTATTATTCTTTTATTTTTTCTCGGAAGGAAAAGAAAGAAGGAGCTTGAGGATATTAAACGGACGATAAACAATATCCGGCAAAATGTTTATCAAGAGCCTGAAGAGATAAAGCTTGGTAAAAACCTTTCTATACTTGAAGGTGATATTAAGCTGATGTTTGAAAAAGAAAAAGAAGATATTGAAAATATGAAGCGGCTTCAAAGAGTTCGTTCGGAATTTCTCGGAAATGTTTCGCACGAGCTTCGTACGCCGATCTTTGCGATCCAAGGATATCTTGAGACTCTGCTTGGCGGTGCATTAAATGACGTAAAAGTGAATAAGTATTTTCTTGAGAAAGCCAACCAGCATACGGTTAATTTAAACAACCTTTTAAATGATTTAATTGACATCTCGATGATTGAATCCGGTGAAATGAGAATGAGCTTCAGGTATTTTAAGGTTGATGATTACTTGAAGAACTTTGTAAATGAAATGGCGCCTTTTGCAAAAGAAAAAAATCTGGAATTAGTTTATCATCCTTCAAACGAGAGGCTTCAACTGTTTGGTGATAAAGACAGGCTGAGGCAGGTAATGAATAACTTAGTCCAGAATGCAATTAAATATACCGAGAAAGGGAAGATCGAAATTTTTGTAGAAGAAGAGGAGAAGTCCGGCAAAATAATTATTAAAGATACCGGCATCGGTATTCCGGATGAAGATTTGAACCGGATATTCGAGAGGTTTTACAGAGTTGATAAAGCAAGATCGAGAGCCGAAGGAGGAACCGGACTTGGGCTTGCTATTGTAAAGCATATTGTGGAAGCACACGGCTCAAAAGTAGAAGTTAAAAGTAAATTAGGCGAGGGGACTGAATTTTCTTTTAGGCTGAAGAAATGAATCTTGATAAGGCGGATTTTGATCATATTTTGAAAAATTTTTCATTAAAAATTTGAAATATCGACTTCCTTTTCTTAATTTAGTCTTCTAAATTTTAGATAATGAGGTAAAAATGTTCGCGGTTGTTGATATTTTGGGACAACAATTCAAGGTGACTGAGAACGGACAGTACTTTGTTCCGAAGCTTAATGATGAACCTGAAAAGGATGTCACTTTCAAAAACGTTCTTGTACTAATTGATGAAAGCGGTACGAAAATCGGCAGTCCTTATATTGAAGGCGCAACGGTTCAAGCAAAAGTTTTGCAGCACTTGAAAGACGATAAGGTTATCGTTTTCAAAAAGAAAAGAAGAACCGGATACGATAAGAAGAATGGTCACAGGCAGCAATTAACAAAAATTGAAATTACAAAGATTGGTTAAATAAAGGAGTTTAAACAATGGCACATAAGAAAGGTCAAGGCTCGTCTAGGAATGGCAGAGATAGTAATGCGCAGCGTCTTGGCGTAAAAAGATTCGGCGGAGAAAAGGTACTTGCCGGTAATATCCTGGTTAGGCAGCATGGAACTAAATTCCATCCAGGCGTAAATGTTATGAGAGCCGGTGATGATACATTATTTGCTGTTGCAAACGGCGTTGTTAAATTTGAAATCAAGAGAGGCGATAGAAAAATCGTCAGCGTTGTAACCGAATAATTTTTTATCAAAATAATTATTGAATAAAACCCTCTATACTGAGGGTTTTTTATTTAATAGGATAAAAGCAGATTAACTGAAATAGATTATGCTAACGCTTCTTTCATTTCCGAATCTAAGAAATTCTTTATATCAAAAGTTGAAGCTTCCGGCGGATTACTGAATTTGCCGAAGCTTGAAATATGTGAATATAAATCTTGTTTGTTTCGGTAATCTTTTAAGTAAAATGTTCTTACTTTGTTTCTGTTCTTCACAATCCAGTTAAGTGTAATTTTCATCTTCTCTAAGTCTTCGTCATCGGGCATAACTTTTAAATTTATTGTGCCTTCATAAAAATCATCGAGCGCTTCTTCAAAATAATCTTTATCATGGATAGCATATTTCTTGACGAAGATTTTTCCGGTAATCATCAAAATATAATCGCGGCAGTTTCTTTCAGCAACTTCAAACAAAACATTTGCGGAGTTTACCGGCTCTGCAAGCAGGGAAGATTTGTGAGTCTGAGAAAGAATCATATCAATTAATGATTTTACATCGGCAGCTTTCTCGTATTTCTGCTTATCGGAATATTCCTTCATCTTATTGATGAGTCTGGTTACTGCAAACTGATTTTTGCCGTAAAGGAATTCGTAAACTTTTTCGAGCTCTTCAAAATAGATTGATTTATATTTATTAACGCAAGGCGCTGTACATCTTTCAATTTCTGCAAGGAAGCATTTCCTTCCTTTTGCGAATTCATCATCATCGCATTCTCGGATGCTGAAAGTTTTATTGATCATTTCATGAACTGACAGAGCCTTCTTTTTTGAAATGAAAAGACCGAAATAATCATTCCCGTCGAAGTCGAAATAGTTTGTAACTTCAAGAACGGGGAATGTATGAGAGGTGATAATTCTTAAGAAATATTTATTTCCGTACCATTTTAGCATTGTATTGTGTCGAGGATTGATAATCTTAATCAATTCGGCTTCCATCAATAATGCAGTCAGTTCAGAGTTTGTAATTTCGATTTTCAAACGCGATGCTTGCTTAACAATCTTCTTTGCTTTTCGCGGAGAAGTTGGTAGAAAATATGATTTAACTCTGTTTTTAAGCGACTTTGCTTTACCGATGTAAATTACATCTCCTCGTGAATTAAGGAAGTAATAAATTCCCGGCGCATCCGGCAGCATGGAAACATCTTCGCCCAGCTTTTTCTTTATTGGAATTTGTGTCTGCAAGTTTTTAGGAACGTACTGGAAATTTATAAGCTCTTCAACTACGCTGATGTTATGCTTGCTCTTCAATTCATTTATTAATTTGATGAGAAGCTTTGCAGTAACTTCGGCATCACCTAAAGCACGGTGTTCACCGGCATTCTTTAATTTTAGATGATTGCAGACTGCTCCGAGTGATTTGCTTTTAAGCATCGGATAAAGGCGACGCGAAAGTTTAAGTGTGCATAGGTTCGGGCTATTTATATACTCTTTGCCGCAGTAATGAAATTCCTTTTTAAGAAAGCTATTATCGAAAGTAAAATTGTGTGCGGTTAAAATGTTGCCGGAGATGAACTCCGCAACTTCATCGGCAATATCTTCGAAGAACGGTGCATCGAAGACATCATCGTTTGTAATACCGGTAAGCTGAGTTATGAAATACGGAATATCTTTTCCCGGGTTAACAAGCGAATGAAATCTATCTACAATTTTTAGATTTGAAACTTTCACTAATCCGATTTCAATTACGCCGTTAACTCGAGGAGACAATCCGGTGGTTTCAACGTCAACTATACAAAAATCTGCTTCTTCAACAGGAAGAGTGGAAATATTATCGTTCATCAACTGCAAATCTATTACTAAACGGAAAATTTATCAAAGAGAAAAAAGAGCGCTTGATCGCATGATGAATTGTTCGCACTTGATAGAAGTCTTTTCTTGCTGGTCAATCGAACAGATTTCTTTTATGTGTCTGAGTTTTTCGATATATTGGACGCTCAAATTAGGAAATCTATGGCTTCATTAAACTTACTTTTTATAGGCGATATTATCGGCAAACCCGGTTTGGATTTAGTGCAAACCTGGCTGCCGAGCTTAATTCAAAAATATAAAGCCGACCTTGTTATTGCTAATGGTGAGAATGCTTCTGACGGTAAAGGATGCACGGACAAGGAAGGAAAAATTTTACTCGATCTTGGTGTACATGTAATTACAGGCGGAAATCATACCTGGGACAAGCATCAATCGCAGGATTATTTAAAAAAGGAACCGCGCTCTCTTAGACCATTGAATTATCCGAAAGGAACTTACGGAAACGGTTATTACATTGCGGAAACTAAGAAAGGCAAAGTTGCGGTAATCAATTTGCAGGGAAGAACTTTTATGGCTGCAATTGATTGTCCATTTAAGACTGCCGATTGGGTCCTTGCGAAAATAAAATCCGAAACAAACATGATCTTTTTGGATTTTCATGCCGAGGCTACTGCTGAAAAAGTATCGATGATAAATTATCTTGACGGCAAGATCAGCGCGATGGTTGGGACACATACTCATGTTCAAACTTCCGACGAAAGAATATTTCCAAACGGAACCGGTTATATTACCGATGTCGGAATGACCGGTCCTTACGAATCGGTAATTGGAATGAAAACTCAAGCAGCTGTTAACAGGTTTCTGTTTCAAACTCCCCAAAAGTATGAGACTGCAGAAAAAGATGCTCATCTTTGCGGAATATTTTTTAGAATTGATACCGAGACCGGAAAGACAAAAGAACTTGAGAGAATAATTTTCCCGGACTTCGTAAAAAAAATCGATTAAGAAATGAAGAACTTTCCTTTGCCGAGAATCGACATGGATGAAAAGCTGAGAGAGCTTCTGCTTCCGTATTGCAGATTTAGTAAAGGGGAAATACGGCTGGACTCTTCCGGAATGCACAAGATTGGATGCCTCGATGCCGCTGATCTTGCTTCAATTAAAAAATTAATGGATGAAGAAAAAGGAGTGCTGGCAGTCCACGATCCGCCTTACAACTTTGTAGCATTTGAAGAGAGAGAAGTAGAACATTTTATTGACTGGTGTAAAGTCTGGATAAAAAATTCTTACGAAGTTATGAGTGACGATTCTGCGCTATATGTTTGGCTTGGAGCGGATCAGAATAATCATTACCAGCCGTTTGCTGATTTTATTTTGATGATGCGCGATTCCGGCTTTGAATCCAGAAGCTTCATTACAATGCGGAACCAGCGCGGTTACGGTACTCAGAAGAACTGGATGTCGGTTAGACAGGAACTTTTGTACTATACCAAGGGCAAACCATTCTTTGATGTAAATTCTGAATACACGGATATTCCTAAAGTTTTAAAAGGATATTATAAAACCGTTAACGGTAAGGAGACTGAAAATTTAGAGCGAAGCAAATCGGAATTCATTCGTGCCGGAAATGTTTGGATTGATATTCAGCAGGTTTTTTACAGGATGGAAGAAAATGTAAACGGCTGTTATGCACAAAAGCCATTGAAAGCTATCCAGAGAATAATTTTATCAAGCAGCCGGATGAATGAAATTGTGCTGGACTTTTTCTCTCATTCAGGTACAACACTTCTTTCAGCGGAGATGACTGGAAGAAGATGTTACACAATTGATAATGATCCGATTTTTTGTGAAATAACTTTGAGGCGTTTGGAAAATTATAGAAACACAGGACGGACTGGCTGGCAGAATTCCAATCCTTTTGAAGAAGAAATTTTAAATGATGTTAAGCTGCAAAAGCATTTGAAGGAGACTTATAATATATCGTTGGCACAACCTTCGCTTTGGAATAGCGGAGTAATGGAATAATGGAAATAATGAATAGGAATTAAGATGAAGCTTATAGATGGAAAGCAGATTGCTGCTGAAATAAAGGAAGAGCTGAAGCAAAAAATATCTGAGTTAAAAAGCAGCGGGAAAAATGTTCCCGGTCTTGTTACAATACTTGTCGGAAATAATCCGGCTTCGGAAGTTTATGTTAGGAACAAAGGCAAAGCTTGCGAAGAAATCGGAATGAGAAGCAAATCGGAAAAACTTAGTGCTGATATTTCCGAAAAAGAATTGCTCGATCTAGTTGAAAAATATAATCACGACAAAGACTATCATGGAATACTCGTTCAGCTTCCATTGCCAAAACATATAAATGAAGATAAAGTTATAGAAGCAATTTCGCCAAAGAAAGATGTTGATGGTTTTCATCCGATGAGCATTGGTAATTTAGTTATCGGAAAGGAAACTTTTGTTTCGTGCACTCCGGCAGGAATTCAAGAATTGCTTATCAGATATGGAGTTGAAACAAAAGGTAAGCATGTTGTAGTTTTGGGAAGAAGCAATATTGTTGGTAAGCCGATTGCAAACATTATGCTTCAGAAGAAAGAAGGTGCGAACTCCGTTGTTACGGTTTGTCATTCCGCAGCGAAAAACCTTGCCGATTATACGCGACAAGCAGATATTCTTATCGCGGCAATCGGTCAGCCTAAATTTGTAAAAGCTGATATGGTAAAGGAAGGCGTAGTAGTAATTGATGTCGGCATAAACCGCATTGAAGATGCCACAAAGCCCAAAGGTTACCGCTTAGTTGGCGATGTTGATTTTGATGACGTTGCATCAAAAGCTTTAATGATGACGCCGGTGCCTGGCGGAGTTGGGCTAATGACAATCGCGATGTTAATGAAAAATACTTACAAAGCATATCTATTATACGGTGAATAAAATGGAATTCACGAAAGAGAAAACAGTGTCACAGGAATTTCTTGAAAAAACGCTGCATGATTTCTATTGCAAAGATGAATCGTGCAAAGGCTGGGAGACAAATGTTGTAACGCAGCCGAAAGCTGTTAACAATATAGTAGGCAACGGTGCAACTAGAATTGCTGCCGGACTTGGCGTAGGCGAATCAATTGATAAAGGCTTGGCAAGAAAGATTGATCATACATTGTTAAAACCGGAAGGCACGCCTGCAGAAATAAAATCTCTTTGCGAAGAAGCCAAGAGATTCACATTTGCTTCTGTCTGTGTTAATCCATGTCATGTTTCTTTGTGTTCAGATTTATTAAAAGGAACCGAAGTAAAGGTATGCACGGTAATCGGATTTCCTTTAGGTGCAACAACAACCGAAACTAAACGCTTCGAAGCAGAGCAAGCCATAAAAAACGGTGCGGAGGAAGTAGATATGGTAATAAATATCGGCATGCTTAAAAGTGGAAATTACGATTATGTTTTTAATGATGTAAACCAGGTTGTTCTGGCTGCAAAGAAAAACAATGCCGTCTGCAAAGTAATTTTGGAAACAGCGTTATTAACTGATGAAGAAAAAATAAAAGCATGCTTAATCTGTAAGAAAGCCGGAGCCGATTTTGTAAAGACATCAACCGGCTTTAGCAAAGGCGGCGCAACGGCTGGCGATGTAGCTTTAATGAAGTATGTTGTCGGCAGTTCAGTCGGAGTTAAAGCATCCGGCGGAATTAGATCAAGAGAAGATGCCGATGCAATGATTGCCAGCGGTGCCGATAGAATTGGTGCAAGTGCAAGCGTGAAGATTATGCTTGGTTCTAAATGATATTAAATTTGATAGTGACGAAATCGGATGACGGGTGTACGGCGGAAATTCCAAGCCTTAAAGGATGCGAGTGCTGGGCTCATGATGAAGATACCGTGATGAACAAGATTCTTGAGCTGGCTGCATTTTATTTAAAGACAGACGTGAAAAAGCTTAAAGTCGATAGAGCGCGCGGTAACAGAAGTAAAATTATTTATAAACTTGTTTTTGATAAATAAAGTTTGTGAGAGTACTGAAAACAGAAAAGCGGCAGCAGAAAATTACTTCCGTATTAAATGCCCGTCAGAAGTCGTTAAGAATAGTATTGGAAAATATTCATGATCCGCATAATGTCTCGGCAATATTTAGGACTTGCGATGCCGTTGGCGTCCCGAAAGCCTCACTAATTTATTACATCGAAAAATTTCCAAAGATCGGAAAGAAATCTTCTGCCTCTGCTTTCAAATGGGTAGATCGAGATAAATTTAAAGATGTAAAATCTTGTTATGACAGTTTACGGAAAGAAGGATTCCAAATTTATGCTTCTGCAATAGTCGACGATGCAGTTTCAATTTATGACTTGGATTTAACAGGTAAAACAGCGTTGGTTCTTGGCAATGAACATCGCGGCGTTTCCAATGAAGCGGCAAATCTTGCAGATAAAAAATTTGTTATTCCGATGAAGGGAATGGTGCAGAGCTTAAATGTTTCTGTAGCGGCGGCGGTAATTCTGTATGAGGCATTCAGACAGAGACAGAAAAAAGAAATGTATGAACAAAGTGAATTCTCATCAGAAGAATTAGATGAAATGATAAATAACTGGTGCAAAAAATAATATTAGAAATGGAATGGTACAGGAATTTTCAAAAGTTGATAAAATAGAAGGCGAGCTGAATTTACCGGGGGACAAATCAATATCTCATCGTGCAGTTATGTTCTCTGCAATGGCAGAAGGAACTTCGAGAATTTATAATCTTTCTAATGGTGAAGACGTTAAATCTACTCAAGAATGCTTTAAGAAGCTTGGTGTTGAAATCAAAAAAGAAAAAGATTTTGTTGAGGCAACCGGAAAAGGATTTAAAGGATTCCGCAAGCCGGACAGTGAACTTGATGCTGGAAATTCTGGAACGACAACAAGGCTTATTAGCGGAATTTTGGCAGCTCAAAATTTTGAGTCGGTAATTATTGGAGACGAATCCTTATCAAAGCGTCCGATGAAAAGAATTATTACTCCGCTTACCGAGATGGGAGGAAAGATTTCTGCAAGTGACAATTATACTCTTCCTCTTAGAATTTCTCCTTCGGAAAATCTTCATGCAATTAAATACGAACTTCCTATGGCAAGTGCGCAGGTAAAGAGTGCGGTGTTATTAGCCGGACTGCATTGCGATGAGCCGACTTCGGTAATTGAGAGGAATCCTTCCCGCGACCACACGGAAAGGATGTTAGGATTAAAAGTAGAAAAAACGGCTAAAAGAATAATCAGTTATTCTTCTAAGCAGAATTATCCTGTGCCTAAAGAATATTTTGTTCCTTCCGATATCTCTACCGCAGCTTTTTTTATTGTGTTTGCATTGCTTTCAAAAAATTCTTTGTTGAAACTTAAAAATGTTTCTTTGAATGAAACTCGTACAGGTATCCTTCAAGTTTTAAAAGAAATGGGTGGAAATATCGAAAGTGAAAATGAACGCGAAGCAGCAGGCGAGCCATTAGGAGACTTAATCGTTAGAGGAAGCGAGCTAAAAAATATTTTTATTCAGGAAAAAATAATTCCCAATATAATTGATGAGATCCCGATTCTTTCGATTGCTGGTATTTTTGCGGATGGTAATTTTACAATTAGAAATGCTTCTGAATTAAGAGGTAAAGAAACTGATAGAATAAATGCAATCTGTTATAATTTAAAACTTATCGGGCTGGAAGTAGAAGAATATGAAGATGGATTTTCATTCGGCGGAAAGATAAATAACAGTAATCCGGTCTTCGAAAGCTTTGGCGATCACCGTATTGCAATGGCTTTTGGAATTCTTTCTATGTTGTTGCATAGTGGAGGAAAAATAAATAACTTTGATTGTGTCAGTATTTCAAATCCTGATTTCATAAAACAAATAAAAAATATAACAAGGTAAAACATGGCTGAAGTAACTCTGCATAATGTAACAAAGGTTTACGAAGGTGGAAACATTGCGGTTAAAGATGTAAATATCAATGTTAACGATAAGGAGTTTGTGGTGCTTGTCGGACCGTCCGGCTGCGGAAAATCTACAACATTAAGAATGATTGCTGGGCTCGAAGAAATTTCCGAAGGCGATCTTTTTATAGACGGCAAAAAGGTTAATGATGTTTCGCCGAAGGATAGAGACATTGCAATGGTATTTCAGAACTACGCCCTTTATCCGCACATGACTGTTTTTGAAAATATGGCATTCGGATTAAAGCTGCGCAAGTTCGACAAAAAAGAAATTAAAGAAAGGGTTACCGAAGCCGCAAAGATACTTGAACTTGAAGATTATCTTGACAGGAAACCAAAAGCGCTTTCAGGCGGTCAGAGGCAGCGTGTTGCTGTCGGTAGAGCTATTGTTAGAAAACCAAAAGTATTTTTGTTTGATGAGCCGCTGAGCAACCTTGATGCAAAGCTGCGGGTTCAAATGAGAACTCAAATATCTAAGCTCCACCAGAGGCTTAATGCTACGATGATTTATGTAACGCACGACCAGACCGAAGCGATGACAATGGGCGATAAAATCGTGGTAATGAAGGACGGATTTATTCAGCAAATTGATTCACCGCTTAACTTGTACAACAATCCATTAAATAAGTTTGTTGCAGGATTTATCGGCAGTCCTTCAATGAATTTTGTTGAAGGGAAAATTTATGACGATAACGGAATTAATTTCAAGAGCATCGGCGGAGGTTTGTCTGTAAGGCTCGATTCCAATTATGAAAACAATATGAAGCCTTATGTAAATAAAAATGTTTGGCTTGGAATTCGTCCGGAAGATATTTATGATTCTTCTTTAAGTTCGCCGACCGGAAATAATCTTCGCGTTAATGTTCCGCTTGAAGTTGTTGAGCCGATGGGCAATGAAATATTCTTGTATTTCTTAATCGATAATACTCAGTTTGTTGCAAGAGTTCCCGCACGCGAGATGCCACAAGCCGGCCAGACAAAAGATTTAACTTTCGATACAAACAAACTCCACTTTTTCGATTCGCAAACAGAAAAAACAATATGATAGTTTAGGTTAACTTAGAGAAATTATCTGGTGCTCGAACTTATTGATCGTAAGTTCTTCGAATACTTTGTTTACTATTTCGATGCCATACTTGTTTGCAAAATAAATAAAGTTGATTTCACGCTCCTGCAAATTGGAATTTGGAAGCGCAACATTAACAACTCTTTCAATTTGCCTAAGAGTAATTTCGTGCTTTCTTTTCTGAGCTTCATAAGCTTTTATTTTCAACTCTTCGAGATATTTCATTATTTTTTCTTTGTACTTTGAAGAGACATCGCTGATTGTCTTGTCAAATTCGAATAGCTTTTCTTTAAGCTGATCGAAAGAAAGCTCAATCTGACTCGAGGTTTTATTAAAGACTTCCTCAACAGATGTTTTGGATATAGAATCAATTACCTTCTGCTTTAATTTATCCGGATCGATGAATAATTCTGGCAGATTAATTCCGAACTTCTCTATAATTGAATTGATATTCTTCTCAATTATTGTTGCAGATGATCTCGGATAAATTATCGGCGATTCGACTTTATAAAAATCATAAAGCGGCATTACCTGAGCGAAATACGAAATCTCACTTGGACCGCCAACATAAAACGCAGTAGGCAAAACATAATCCTGGCAAATCGGTCTAAGCAAAACATTTGGACTGAATTTTTCAGGTTCACTTTCGATATGAGATAAAATCTCTTCAAGTGTAAACTTTTTTCTTTTTCTCTTTAACCGGAATTCATTTTCAACCGGCTCAATCAAATATCTTCCTTCTTCATTACTATAGAAAAGATTTACCGGACGAACTTTAACCTGAGCATGATATACTTCCTCAAGTTCAGCACTAACCTTAACAAGTTTTTCGGTGTGGATTCTAAAATCAGCAATTTCTTTTTTGAAGATTGGCTTCAGAAGATTTTTTATATTTTTATCCTGCGGATCAAAAATTATCAAACCGTATTGATCGAACATCCAGAAAAGAAGTTCCTTAAATGCCTCCTTAAATGTTTTACCTGAATTATAAAAAGATTTTATTTTTTCAAATATCTGGGGGGTAAATTCTGTGACGCGAAGATTTTTTTCAAGATCAGTATAAAATTGATCAAGTGCTTCATTCAATTTAAGATTGCCGATACTTCCTTTATTTTCTTCCTCGTCTTCAACCGCTTGACCATAGCTGATTTGGGCAATTTCGTTGTTGTCATTTAGAAAATTGATAGTGCGTACTTCGTTAAAATCGTGGTCGTCGCCTTCAAGCCAGAATACCGGTACAAAATAATAATCATCATATCGTTCCGAAAGGAAAGTGCTGAGCTTAATAGCCGTCATCAGCTTATAAAAAGTATAAAGCGGACCACCGAGTATTCCGAGCTGCTGCCCGGTAACAACTGCAAGAGTTTTTTTATCTGCAAGCGCCGAAATATTTTTTTGAGTTTTGGCGGAAGGATTAAAACCCTGGTACTGTTCCTTGAGAGTTTGAGAAAGAGCTTCGCGGGAATGATCATGAGAATTGGAGACTCTTTGGAAAGTCTTCAAATATTCGTCCTTATCACGGAAGTTGATCTTATAAAACTTTTTTACGTTTTCAAATTCATAAAGATAGTCCAGGAATAGATTGTTGTTCCCGGGAATGTCGCTGAAGTTGATGTACATTTTGCCGTCCAGTTGTTTGGAATTTTATGAACAAAAGTAAGAAAAAGAATTTTCCGTAACAAAAAATGAACCGCGATAAATACTTTGAATCAAAGTGAATTAGGTTATATCGATCACAATTAATTTTCCAATAGTTGTTAAGAAGTATTTTAAAATGAGGGATAATTATATATTTTCATTTTCATATTTTTGAATGAGATCAACTTTAAAAATTAAATAATAAATATTATGCAGATTGAAAATTGAAGCAGGAAAGTCATTCAAATAAAGCGTAGGTTAGAGATAATATTTTTAGACAACTTTGTAATATCGGACTAATGAGAAAATATTTTACGGCAATTCTTTTTTGCACTTTAATTTATCAAATCGGGTATTCGCAAAATAATAGTTCTAATCAGACAAATGCTAAAAGCAAAGCTGCAAAGCAAACATGCTTTGAATTATTCCCCAGCGGATTAAATTTTATGCCACTCAAAGCAGGAATAGATGAAGCACGGATGGGATTACTTTATTACACTGCAACAACAAACATGAAAGTTGATATCGGAAATTCTGTTGATGTCTTTGGTTTTAATTTCCCGGAATCGAAAAGTAAAATCACTGTCGGTGCAGAATTTATGGCTTACGCTTACGTTACATCTTACCTTGCTTATAGACTTCAGATAGATGCAGTCGACGGCTTCTTCGGCGGAAATGTTGTTTATTCGAAAAGCCTGAACAATGGAAGATTCGTTACAAGGTTTCGATACATCCACAGCAGCGCGCATCTTGTTGATGGGCATTGGGATAATTCAACTGATGAATGGCTTGATAACCAGCTTCCGGAAGCATACGGAAATAACTATGGAGAATTATTATTTGCGCGTGAAGAATATCTCGGAATTTCATTTCTTCGTTATTATGCCGGACTTTCGATGTCAACCGGAAAGAAGACCGGTGAAAGAAATCTGAAAAGATTTTTATACAAAGGCGGCTTCGAATATTCTATTCCTAATCTTCTCGGAAAAGTTTTTGATAAGGATGAAAGCATCTTTGTTGCAGTAAATTTTGATGTTCGCGGAATTCCGGAGTACATTGTCAATCAAAATTATTTGCTGGGAATAAAATTCGGAGATTGGCAGGGAAAAGGATTAGTGTTTTATGCTTCTTATTATAATGGGGGAGATGTTTTCAATCAATATTTTAATTACCGTGTTTCAAGATTTGGAATTGGATTTATGTTTGATTTTATTTGAAATTAAATGTAGTTAAATTTGATTCAATAATTATTTTAAGAGCAAGAAAGTAAAACAAAACTTTGATGGAAAATATTTTACTAAAGAATGAATTACGCAAAGTTCTTCCTCTAAAAAGATCATATCTCATAGCTCTTAAAATTATAATTGCATTGGGACTGATTTCATTCATACTCTATAAAATAAAACTTTCCGAAATTTATTCAGCATTTATAAATGCAAATTTATATTTAATCCTTATCGCTTTTGGGCTTACTTCTGTAAATCTTACATTCCAATACAAAAAATGGAAGTTGACAAGCAGCAGTTTACTTAAAGAATCCAGCTCAAAAAAAATTTGGTATTCTTTGTTTTTCGGAATAACTGCCGGTTCATTTACACCGGCTCGTGTCGGCGAATATTTCGGGCGGGCGTTGGAATTTAAGGACAAACCGATTCTACAAGTCACGATTGCAACTTTGATTGATAAATTGTTTGCCTTGATAGTTGTGTTATTTATAGGTTCCATCTCAAGTATTTTATTTATTCATACATATTATCATGTTAACTCAATAATAACTATGTCGTTGTTCATTGTTCTGTTCCTTCTATTTTATTTTTTTATTATGCTGCTGCTTCATCCCAGGCTCTGGAAAAATTCTATCATCGATTATTTTAGCTCAAAAAAAAGATTAAGCTCTTTTTTCCAACAGGTCGAAATATTAAGATCATTAGATAAAAATTATTCCGCTAGGATGATTGGCTGGACTGTCTTATTTTATTCATGCATTATTGCTCAATTTGCTTTATTGACGGCAGCATTTACAAATCACCATAATTTCTTTCACTTCCTTTGGGCGGGAACCATGGTTATGTTTGCAAAGTCTGTTTTACCCCCGGTTTCATTAGCTGAAATCGGCGTTAGAGAAGGAGCAGCAGTTTTCTTTCTAACTAAGATGGGTGAACTTGCACCGTCAGCTTTTGACGCATCGATTTTTTTATTCTTAATTAATGTACTAATTCCCTCCTTAATAGGTGTTGTTTTACTATTCAAAAAGAATAATGCTTAATACCTGCCTAATAATCATTTTCATTTCCCTTCTTTTAAATTATTTGTTCTTCCTATCCGGGATTTTTAGAGGATTAGGGAAACTTACCGGATCAGTTGGAGATAAAATCTCTGACGAATTCGTCTCTGTAATTATTCCTTTTAGGAATGAATCTGAAAATATTCTTAAAAGTTTGGAAAGCATTGAAAACCAAAATTATCCTAAAGAAAGATTTGAAGTAATTTATGTTAATGATTTTTCTGATGATGATTCATTAGAAAAATTATTGTGCACTGAAAAATCAAGCAACGTAAAAGTTCTTTCTGTTCCGGAAATATTTTCTGTTAATGCATATAAAAAAAGAGCTATAAGATTCGGTATCGAAAATTCAATTGGTGAAATAATCGTTACAACTGATGCCGACTGTATTCAAAATAAGAATTGGCTCGGATCTCTTCTAAAATATTTTGATGAGCAAACAGGTTTTGTTTCCGGTCCGGTCGAGTTCATTGAAAACGGAAGCTTATTTTCCAATCTTCAGAAATTGGAGTTTGCCGGTTTAGTATTTACGGGTGCCGGACTAATTGGTGCCGGCAAGCCTACAATCTGCAATGCGGCAAATATAGCTTATCGAAAATCCGTTTTTAAAATTGTAAATGGATTTAATGACAACTTGAATCTTTCTTCCGGTGATGATGAATTGCTGATGCAAAAAATCAGTAAGGGAACAGAATTCAAAATTAAATTCTGTACCGATAAAGAAGCGATTGTCAAAACTCAGGCTAACGATACTCTCGGCAAGTTTTATCATCAAAGGAAACGGTGGGCAAGCAAAGGTCTTTTTTATGCAGATAAACTGTTGGTGATTAAGCTGGTCCTGATTTTTCTTTTCTACTTAAGTTTAATTCTTTTGCCTGCCGTAGCAATATTTTTATCAGAATCTTTCTGGATAATATTTATTTTAAGCTTTGTTTTAAAACTGTCATTTGAATTCTGGATAATAAAAAGAGGAACAGGACTGCTTTACGGAAAAGAATTGCTGAAATATATTTTCATTGCAGAGCTCTTCCATATTCCTTATATAATTATTGCCGGAGCCTTTGGTGCATTCGGCAACTTTAACTGGAAAGATAGAAAAATTAAAAGATAAAATTTTATTTCCGGATCCAGAATATCTGAATTTGAAAAATGGTTGGGCTTTCTTATTAACTCACAAAAAAAAATCTTCTGTGGAATATGCGAATAGTAAAATTGAATAGTTTACTCAAATATTCCATCGCTTCATTATCCCAAACTTTGCTCAACATGAGCCATAAATAAGGGAAATGTATTACCACAAATTGTACTTTTTATCCAATGATTAAAAGTGGATAGGATTCAAAAATTATTTAAAGGATTCGGCATTTAGGGCACTTTTTTGGAACCAAAATTTTTACACCTCAAATTGCTAAAATACTTATTGAATTTTTTTTCCATGGTGTGTAGGTTATACTCAGTAATTTTAATTTCAGATTAATAAGTTCTTACTAATAATTTTGGGAGGTGAACAGGAAAAATCGTTTTGCAAAATTTTACTTTTCAAAAGAGGAGAAAAGCGGGGCGAAGCTCATTAACATTCTTACTGATACGATGCTTAACTATAATGATTAATGATTAATAACCAAATGTGAGTAGATAATATGAAAAACAAATTACTTTTTTTCGCTTTCATGTTCACACTGCATTATATGGTTTATGCTCAGTCAACCTACGTTTTGATTGGCTGGAATGACCTTGGAATGCATTGTTCGAATAAAGACTTTTCAAAAATTGCCGTTCTGCCTCCTTATAATAATGTTTACGCGCAGCTTATTAAGAAAACACCGGGTCAGGATCCGCAGATAATTACAAGCGGAGTTACTATAACATATTCTGTTCCCGGCAACACTTACTCTGTCGGTAAAACAAATTTCTGGACTTACGTTCAGCAGCTTTTCGGACTTTCATCTCCGTTGCCGGATAATGTAGGACTTACTGGCAAAGGGCTAACCGGAACTCTTGATCCGTCAGGCAATTATTTCTATGCCCGTGGAATTCCGCTTACGCCTTACCCTGATAGCAGCCTTACAACACCGAATCCTTATCAATTGGTTCATATAGTTGCAACGCTGACCGGAACCAATACCGTCCTGGCTACAACAGATGCAGTTATTCCAGTAAGTAATGAGATAAGCTGCGTTCAATCCGGATGTCATTCTTCAGAACAGGATATACTTAACAGGCATGAAAGCGTTAGTGGATTTAATAGAAATGGACCTGTACTGTGTGCAAGCTGCCATGCAGACAATGCACTTGGCACAACCGGAAAGGGAGAGGCTCCGCCATTTTCTCAGGCTATTCATTCCGCTCATGCAGAATTGAATTTGCCAAACACAAAAGAAACTTGTTATAAGTGTCATCCCGGTCCGCAGACGCAATGCTTACGCGGTGCAATGGTTGATTCTCAACCGCCGGCTAATCCTATGCAATGCGAAGACTGTCATGGTACTTTAGCTAACGTAGGTAGTTCTGTTAAAAGTGGAAGACGACCATGGTTGGATGAGCCTACTTGCGGTGCCAGTAATTGTCATGGTTCAAACTATGCAACAAACACCGGTAAATTGTTTAAGGACTCTCAAGGGCATGGAGGATTGTTTTGCTCAGCGTGTCACGGCAGCCCGCACGGCATATGGCCTACTCACGTTGCAAATGATAATTTGCAGAGCATAAGGTTACAAGGAACTGCAGGAACTATTAGAAAATGTACAGTTTGCCACGCTACTAATCCTACAGGTCCCGGACCTCATGGAATATATGCTGTGAATACTACCTATACTAATATTCCGCCGGTTGTTTCAATTACTTCTCCAACGAACAATTCAAAATATAATACAGGTTCAAACATTACAATAACAGCCGCCGCATCAGACAGCGATGGATATGTTACTGGCGTAGTTTTCTATAACGGTACAAATGTAATCGGATCAGTAATGACTTCTCCATTTACTTTTGTCTGGAACAATGTTCAGGCAGGCTCGTATTCGTTAACTGCAGTTGCTACTGATAATGATGGAGCCTCTACCGTTTCTTCTGCCGTAAACATAACTGTAAGCAGTGTTACTGCATTTTATCCTCCCAAAGACAGATGGAGAGATGGCAATAGTGATAGGTCCAATTATGAATTATCTAACTACCCAAATCCTTTTAATCCTTCTACAAGCATAGAATTTAATTTGCCTTCTGAGGACAGAGTAACTCTGAAGGTTTACAATATGCTTGGACAGACTGTTGCAGTTCTTGTTAACAATGAAGTTCTCTCCGCAGGCAGTCATGTATTTAAGTTTGGAGAAAATGGCTATTCAAGCGGCACATACATCTGCCGGTTGATAGTAGGAAACCATCAGCTTTTCAAGAAAATTGTATTGCTAAAATAAGCTGAAATTCTAATGAAGATCTTTCTTCAAAATCTTTAAGAGCGCTAATCTATTCAAACAGGGAGAATCTAAAAAGATGTCATTTCCGTTCAACGAATTAAAACTTGACGGGAATGACATCCATATTAAATAAAAACTTCAATCCATCTAAAAATATTTATTATAGAAATTTGCAGTCAATATGAGTAAGTTTTGACTTAACGTTTAGCTAATTATAAAATTTTGAAAGAAATGAAAAGATTATTTGTAAGCTTTGCAATTTCATTATTATTAGCTGTAAGCATATTTGCTCAGACTGCCGAAGAAATTGTTACCAAAGCAGAAAACGATGTAAAGGGCAAAACATCGTATGGTACAATTGAAATGAAAATAAAAACTCCTGATTATACTCGATCATTAAAAATGGAAGCCTGGTGGGTTGGAAATCAAAAGGCTCTCATAGTTACAAAATCTCCTGCAAAAGAAGAAGGGAATAAGACGTTAAAAATTGGCGACGAAATTTGGAGTTACCTTCGCAACACCGAAACAACAATTAAAATACCTCCTTCGATGATGCTGCAGTCGTGGAATGGTTCCGACTTTACGAATGATGACTTAGTACGTGAATCTAATCTGGTTAAGGATTATGACTTATCAATTTTGGATACTGAAAAAATAAATAACGAGAAATGCTGGAAGATCCAATTAATCCCAAAGCCGGATGCACCCGTCGTTTGGGGAAAAATTTATTATTGGGTAAGGATGTCGGATTATCTTCCCGCGCTTGTTCAATATTATGATGAAAAAGGAAAGATGGTCAGGTATATGTCTTACACCGATATAAAAAATTTTCATGGAAGGATTATGCCTGCAAAATGGACGATGTATAACGTTGCAAAGAAAGGGCACGAAACAACCATTATTGTTGATGACATGCATTTCGATATTAAAATCCCGGATAGAATTTTTTCTTATCAAGAATTGGAGCGTGGAAACTAAATTATGCTTTTAAAGCTTGCCTGGCGAAACATCTGGAGAAACAAACGGCGATCAATAATCACTCTTGCGGCGGTTATCTTCGCTACTCTAATGGCTATTGCAATGCGGGGCATTCAGCTTGGGACCTATGCACTGAACATCAAATCTGTTGTTGAGTTATTTTCGGGTTATCTTCAAATACAGGAAAAAAGATACCGGGATAATCCATCTTTAACTTATAGTTTTGTCGTTGATAAAAATATCAAAGAAGCTCTGAACTCAACAAAAGGCGTACTTGGTTATGCACCAAGAGTCTATGCCGACGGTTTGATTAGTTATAAAGATAATTCACGCGGTGCGGCAATTTTCGGAATTGAACCGGAAAAGGAAAATGGGGTGACAACCTTTATTAAAAATATAAATGCCGGTAAATTTTTTACTTCGGATTCATCAAATCAAATTGTCGTCGGTGATCAATTACTAAAAAATCTCGATGCTAAAATTGGGGACGATATTGTAATCCTTGCGCAGGGATTCGACGGCACTCTCGG
This sequence comes from Bacteroidota bacterium, assembly GCA_021815405.1. GTDB lineage: Bacteria > Bacteroidota > Ignavibacteria > Ignavibacteriales > Ignavibacteriaceae > FEN-1297. The sequence goes on along the minus strand of JAKAGV010000017.1, from coordinate 68,632 downwards.
CAATCAAAAATATAAAATTGTCGGGACTGTAAAGTTCGGAGTTCAGGAACTCGAAGCATCTTTAATTTTTATGGGCTTGAAATCTGCACAGTCTTTACTTGATATGGGCAGCCGGGTAAACGTGATTGCAATAAAAGCGGACAATCTAAACGATCTTCCGGAAATAGACAAATCTTTATCCGCTAAAATTAAAAATCCTGATTTGAAGGTTCTGTCGTGGACAAAAGTTAATCCGGAGCTTGAGCAGTCAATTCAGCTTGATAATGTCAGCGGAATATTTTTTCTCGGCATCTTAATCGTCATAGTTGCTTTCGGAATTTTGAATACTGTTTTAATGTCGGTAATTGAGAGGTTCCGGGAATTTGGAGTTGTATTGGCAATTGGAATGCCGCAAATTAATCTTACTTATCTGGTATATCTGGAAACCATTATAATTACTTTAATCGGATTGAGTGCCGGAAATATTTTAGGCGCCGGGGTAAATTATTATTTTATTCTGCATCCAATTGTTTTTGGCGGAGAACTTAAACAGCTTTATGAAATTTATCATTTTCTACCGCAGCTCAAATCAACCCTTGAACCCGGAATTTTCGTGAATGTTTCTCTTTCAATTTTGATTATTGCATTGGTATCGTGTTTTTATCCGGCGTACAAAGTATATAAACTTGAACCGCTTAAAGGAATCAGGCACACTTAATTAAGTATGAACTTTATAATCAGGTTTTATGCAAATTGGAAAAGAAATTGTTAGGCGTTATTAGGTAACCAAGTCCGAATCATTAGTCATCTTTCGACAGGCTTTTAAGTACAGGCGAACAACATAACCGAAAAACGAAACGGGCATCGTAACCGTTGCCGTAACCGAAATCGATATTGGCTTGGTAAGATTATGGAGTATAGATATGTTATTTAAACTGGCATGGCGGAATATCTGGCGTAATAAGAGGCGGTCGCTCATTGTCCTTATATCCGTGATGGTTGGATTGATTGCGATTGTCTTTGAAGACGGTTTATCAAACGGAATGATGAGGCAAATGCTTTTCAATCAGATTAGTCTCGATATTTCTCATGTCCAGATTCATAAAGCCGGATTTAATAATAATAAAATTGTTAAGAATTATATACCGGATTATAAACATGTTGAGTCAATTTTAAATTCAACTCCTGATGTTGAGGCTTACAGTAAAAGAGTTTTCGCCGCTGGAATTTTAAGCAGTGCAAGCAATTCTTCCGGGGTTATTCTTTACGGAATAATTCCTGCTGAAGAAGCAAGAGTATCTGTAATAAAAAGTTCAATTGTTGAAGGTAATTACCTCGGCAGTGATAAGAGAGGAATTATAATCGGTAAAAAGCTTGCAGAAAAGCTTGGCGTTGGTGTCGGCGATAAAATTGTTGCAATGGCAAACACATTAAAAGGCGATATCGGTTCCGACGCATTTAGAATTGTCGGTATCTTTCAAACGTCAAGTTCCGAATTTGATAAAATGGCAGTTTACGTGAATGCCGGAACCGAACAAGAAATGCTGGGCATCGGCGATAACTACCATGAGTTTGCAATCATTACAAAAGACTACAACAATATAACATCGATTAAAAAAAATCTCGAAGCGAAACTTGGAAGCAAATATGAAGTGTTTACTTACCGCGATATGCTTCCAATGCTGATTTATCAAATGGATCTTTATAAAGAATCTATGATGATTTTAAATATTATAATAGGCTTAGCGTTGATTTTTGGGATAGTCAATACGATGCTTATGTCGGTATTTGAAAGGCTACGGGAGTTCGGCGTGCTTATGGCAATCGGGATGAAGAACAGCCGGCTTTATCTGATGATTTTGTTTGAAGCGTTTATACTCGGAGTTATCGGTACTATTGCCGGTTTGATTTGCGGTCTGCTTCTGGATATTCCTCTTGCACATTCAGGAATAAACTTAAGTATTTTTTCCGCAAGTCTTGAATCATTTGGAGTTGGTGCAGTTATTTATCCGGTGTTGTCTCTCGGAAATATTTTTAATGCAGTTTTATTAATCCCGTTTGTTGCTGTTATTGGCGCGCTTTATCCGGCTTATAAAGCAATTAAACTGGAACCTGTTTATGCAATCAATTATGTGTAGAAGTTTATATGGAAATATTAAAAGCTGAAAATCTTGTAAAGGTATATCAAGACAACGGCGTTCCGGTAAATGCCTTGAGAGGCATCAACCTCTCAGTTTCTAAAGGCGAATATATTGTCATTGCAGGTCCTTCCGGTTCCGGCAAGACCACTTTGTTGAACCTTTTAGGTGCTCTGGACAAACCTACAGAAGGGAAAATTTATTTTGAAGGTGAAGACATTACTCTGAAGGAGAAAAAAGAGCTTTCAAAGATGCGGTTGCACAAGCTTGGATTTATTTTCCAGGCTTACAATTTAATTCCGGTGCTAACTGCGATTGAAAATATTGAATTCAGCATGATGCTTCTTGGAATTCCTGATAATGTTAGGAAAGAAAAAGCGCTGGCTTTGATGGATGAACTCGGAATAAAAGAGCTGGCTGACAAACGTCCTAATGAAATGAGCGGCGGACAGCAGCAGCGTGTAGCGGTTGCGCGGGCAATCGTAAATAATCCAACTCTTGTGCTTGCAGATGAGCCGACAGCAAATCTTGATTCGGTTACTGCCGGTCATCTTCTTGATTTAATGGAACAGATGAACACGGAAAAAAATATTACGTTCATTTTTTCTTCGCACGATAAGAATGTTATTGACCGGGCGAAACGCTTAATTATTTTGAAAGACGGAACGATAGAAAAAAAGTAGGATGTATGGAGAAATGAGCAAAGAACAGAAATGTTTCACTCAGGTTTTGAACAATATGGAAAAAACTTTTTACAAGGTACAAATTGCCAATTGCAAAACTTCTCTATGCTAATTTGTTAACGATTAAATGATGAAATGCATTTCTATTACAATATTGTTCGTTATAATTTCAACTGTTCAATTCTTTGCTCAGATAAATTACTCTTTTACCGGCTACGTTGTCGATCTTCCCGTCTATTCAATTATGAACAAAGATTTAGCGAATTTATTTTCAGTGAGTCCAAATCAATTTATGAATTTGACCAGGCTAAGGCTAAGACCCGAAATTCATCTTTGGGATAACGGGCGTATCAATCTTGAATATGAAGCTGACGCGCTCTTTTCTAAGCAAACTTCCTTTCTTTTTTTTGACCAAACAAATAACAGCAGACAAATTATTAATATGCGCTGGAATATTTTAAACCGGGATAATATTGATGTCTATCATTATATTGACCGGCTTTATTTTAGACAAGGATTTAATTGGGGAAATATTATTCTCGGAAGACAAAGAATAGCTTGGGGAGTTGGTAGAGTTTGGAGTCCGACTGATTTATTTAATCCGATTAACCCTGCAAACTTTGGTAAGATTGAAAAAGACGGAGTGGATGCTGCATCGCTAACTTACAGCTTCGGAAGTTTTACCGATCTGAATATTGTTTATAATCCTCAAGAAAAAATTTCCACAAGCAATGTCGGTTTTAGATTTAGGACAAATTTTGCCGGCTACGATTATGCCTTAGTCGGCGGCTACTTTGATAAAAGAATTATTGCCGGCGGAGATTTTGCAGGAAGCATATTCGATGCCGGTCTCCGCGGCGAAGGAATTATCTCAATGGATAAAAATAATCTAAATAATAATTTTGTCAGATTTGTTTTCGGAATGGACAATCAGTTTACATCAAAGCTTTATGTTCTTATTGAATATCAATTTAATGGAGAGGGGAGTACGAATAAATACAATTACAATTTGCTTGGATTATACAATGGCAGTATAATAAACCTAAGTCAGAACTATATCGTTGTCAGCGGAAGCTATCAAATAACGCCGCTGTTTACCTTAACACTTGCTGAAAATGCAAACTTAAATGATGACAGCGGATATCTTCTTCTTTCAGGTAATTATTCAGTAAGTGATAATGGAACTCTCACTCTGGGCATCTTCCAAACTTACGGAAACTTTCTTAGCGAATATTGGTACTATCCCAAAGCTTACTACCTGCAGGGGCAATATTTCTTCTAACTTTGTCTATCCATTATAAAGTTTATTAAAGAGGTAGAGATTAATCGATTTCCGTGACCAACATGATTATATACGGAAATACATGGGTTCCTGGAAGTGAGGAATTAAATTCGGATTTTAATAACGTGCTCTGGCAAAGTATCAGGAAAGTGCTAAACAGCTTTTATATATTCTGCGGGTTTACTCATATCGTATAATCCATAGGGTGCAATATCGGCGCCGTTTGGCCAAACTATTGTTCCCAGTTCCTTATCGACTTTAAACTGCATAAAGAAACCTTCATCCTTTAAAGGTTCAAATATTTCTCCATGCAGCCGTCCTTTTAGATTTACAATTCGTTTTTCTCCCGTATTGAAAGTTAATAAAATTCTGAACTCCCCTAAATATTTTGCTTCAGTTACTTCAATTAAATAATACATTTTTTCTTCCTTCATACAAGCGGAACAATATGATTTGGCGCTTTACCATTGACTACAAGATTCCAGTTTTCTTGTGGTTCGGATAAATGTAATTGTGCCCATTCTATAACATATGAATGAATTCTAGCCGGAAGTTTTCCTTCAATTACAGAAAGATCATCAATTGAATATACACACCGGTATTCATTATAACGGGCGTGAAAATGTGGAGTATGATGTATCATATTTTCATACCAGTACATTGTAATGATTATTCCTAAGAATCTGCTTATCTCTGGCATAATTTTGCTTCGTAATTTAATTATTAGATTTTTAATGAACAAGCCTTATATCCTCTATTGTTCTACACTCCGTTGTTTGACAGTTACACTTTGGAACATAATGATGCCGTTGTTTGGCGGTCATACTGCCGAATATTACTCTACGAAGAGTTGTACTCTATCAACGATTAGAATACTGCAAATTAAAAGCATTAAATCATGAAGATTCATTCTCGGCATTATCCTTCTCTACGTAATCAGACAACAGAAATATTTTGCGTAATTTCAATAGCCAGGTTGAGTAAAGGAGAGAAGAATTATTAGAATTTTCATAATAAAATAAAGATGTCCATAAGTCACACATTCATTGTGACTAACAACTAATCCTTCGAATTTAAGCTAAAAATGCTTTCGCCGAAGGGATTTTCCTTTCGGCAAAGCATTGTCCTTTCTGCAGAAGCATCGATGCTTAACAGTTAGCGAACTTTCCTTTTGTAATTAGCAAAGTTGCTTAACTGTAAAGGAATTTTCCTTCCATTATAAGGAAAGTTGCTTTAAGCTGAAGGATTACTGCATACTGGCAAAGGAAAGTTCACTACGGCTTAAAGAATATTGCTTAACCGATAAGGAGTATGGCTATTCGCATAAGGAAGTTTCCTTATCGGAAAAGCATTAATGCCTGCGAGAAAAGGACGTTACTTTATCTGTGTAGAAATAACTTCGCTTTGTGCAGTATTTTGGACAATGTTTCCTAATTATATCTTGAAAAAGAACTAAAATTCAATGTTTCTGATGGCATAATGCTTGTATTTATTTTAATGTGAAAATTTGAGGTGTGAAATGAAACGAATAATTCTTTATATGATATTAATTGTGGGAATAGCTTTTTCATTAAGCTTTGCCCAGGACTACGGCGATAATTATAATAACGATGGTTATTACAATGATAACGGCGGGAATGTCTCCGTTGCGTTTTATTCCGCGCTTGCACCGTATGGAAACTGGATTCAGCTTGATAATGGATTAACAGTTTGGCGACCGCTGAATATGCGTTACGGATGGCTTCCGTACAGGTATGGTCATTGGGTATGGACAAACGATGGCTGGTATTGGGATTCTTACGAACCATTTGGCTATATAGTTTATCATTACGGCAGGTGGTATTATGATAATTATTACGGATGGATTTGGGTACCGGATAATCAGTGGGCACCAGCATGGGTTCAATGGAGATATGACAATGATTATATCGGCTGGGCACCATTGCCGCCTTATGCATCATTCTCAATCGGCTTTGGAATAAATTTCTCTTTTAATTATGTAACACCTTATAATTATTGGCATTTTGTAGGATACAGGTATTTTTGCGATCCTCATCCTTACGATCACTTTATACACGATAGATATAAATATAGAATCTATTCCAATTCAAGATTCAGAACAAATTACGGCTACTCCGACGGACGTGTAATTAACCGCGGTGTTGATGTTGATTATATAAGACAAAGAAGCGGCGGCAGAATAGTTGAAAGCAGAATTGATAGAGTTGATAGTCCTCGTAATCTTTCAGATGGAATCGGTAGAAATAGCGGCGTTGTAAGAGCTTATATTCCGCCTCGTAATGAGTTGATAAAAACTGTTGGAAGAGATGTCAATATTAAACGAGGTCTTCGATCATCTACACTGGATGTTTCTAGAGTAGATTTATTTAGAAGTCCTGCAGGAAGAAATGTAAATCCGCAGCAGCCGGATATCCGTCAAGAAAACAGAAATTCAAATCCGTGGCAGCTTCAAAACAACAGACCGGATAATAGAATTATAAATCCAAGGCAGCCGGAAAATGTTCGTCCTGAAAACAGAAATTCAAACCCCTGGAAGCCAAATAATGTAAGACCGGAAAACAGGAATCAAAATCCTAGGCAAATTAACAGACCGGAAAGTAGAAATTCTAATCCATGGAATCCGGGAAGTTATACACCTCAGCAAAGGAATGAAAGACCGCAACCGAGTGTTTCAAGACCGGAAATAAGAAGAGAACCTGTAAGACAGGCACCTCAAATGAGAAGAGAAAATAGTAATCAGAACAGAGGAAGCGATAGAAAAGTTGAAAGAGGTAGAGGCAGATAAGAAAAATTCTCTCTCCTGAAGAAAGCGGCATTAGTTTTTATAACAATGCCGCTTTCGTGTTTTTAAAGATCAATGTTTTTGAGAAAAGAACTTTGCAATTGTATCGGCAATAAATTGAATCTGTTCTTTTGTCAATGTGGGAAAGCTCGGCAGATTTATTCCATGCCAGCCGAGATATTCGGCAACCGGAAGTTTCTGAAACTTTTGAGAAAACATCGGCATTGTATGAGCAGGGAAGAATGTCGGTCGTGTTTCAATTCCCTCGGCTTTCATAAAATTTCTAACTTCTTCCCTAATTTGAGGCGATTCAACAAGTATTGAATACATCCAGTAAGTATGAAATACTTTTCCAATTTCTCCATGAGGCTTAACAGGTAAATTCTTTAATGCTTCGTTATACCACTTGGCAACTTGTCTCTTTGCCGCAATTTTTTCTTTTGCCTTTTCAAGTTGTGCAAGACCGATTGCCGCACAAATGTTGGTCATGCGGTAATTGAATCCGATCGTATCATGCCAGTACTCTCTGTATTTTGCCAAACCGTGCATCTTCAAATGATAAGCTCTGTCGTAAAGAGTTTCATCATTAGTTACAACCATTCCACCTTCACCGGTAGTAATTGTTTTGTTGCCGTAAAAGCTGAATGTAGCTAAATCACCGAAAGTTCCAACATGTTTATCTTTATATGTTGAACCGAAAGCTTCAGCGCAATCTTCAATTAAGAAAAGGTTATGCTCTTTGGCAATCTTAACAAGTTCATCCATTTCGCATGGATGTCCGTAAAGATGGACGACCATCAAAGCTTTGGTTTTAGGAGTAATTTTTCTCTTAACATCTTTAGGGTCGACCTGCCAGGTATCTTCAAGTGAATCGACAAAGACAGGTGTAGCGCCGGTAATCGAAATAGTGCTTACTGAAGCTATGTAAGTAAATGAGGGAACAATAACTTCATCGCCAGGACCGATTCCAAGTGTAACTAATGCAAGATGAAGTGCTACGGTTCCATTGCTCACGGCAGTTGCATGTTCAACTCCGACAAACTTGCTGAATTCATTTTCAAATTTTGATATAAATTCTCCTCTGGATGAAATCCATGAGGTATCGAGACATTCGTTTACATATTTCTTTTCATTTCCGTCAAGGGAAGGCTGGTAAACCTGAATTTTATATGCCATGGTTTTTCTACTTTAAAAAGTTTTACAATTTCATTGCTGAAATTTAATCAAATAGTTTGAATTAAAAGAAGTATGGATACTTAAATTCATTAGAGCTTGTCAAATCAAATTTGACAATGCACGCAATCATGCCTTCGTTTCTATAGTTCTGTTTTTATTAGTGTAATCTTTTGTCAGCCTGAGAATTTTATCCAGGTCAATCATTTGAATACATTCAAGATTGTAAGGGCAGACTTTCTTCCAGCACGGCGAGCACCAAAGTCCGTCAGGCGTTAATTTTTCTCCGCGGTCGTAAAGTTCAATTTCAGCAGCACATGAAAGTCCGAACCATGCAATTACATATTTCTTTAAGCCGATTGCCATGTGCATTCCGAATGAATCGCCTGTAATTACAATATCGCAGATATCCATAAAACATGCACCTCTGCGGAGTCCCATCGTAGTTGGTGTGTTAATAATTTTCTTCCGGTCTGCTTCGTTGAACGATTCATAAATCTTATTGTTGCGTTCGGTGTCTTCTCTTCCTCCAAGCAATACAACCTGAAGGTTTTCCTCTTTTAACATTTCGGAAATTAATTTTACATGCTGTTCTATAGTCATCTTTTTATTTGGAAAAAGGGTAGAGCAGCCGGTATTAAATCCAACATAAGTTTTATCAGGATTATAATTTATTTCTTTTTTATATGATGAAACAAATTTTTTCTCTTCATCTGTAAGTCCGAAGACATAAGGATCGCGCTTATATTCAAGCTCGAAAACTTCATGGATAATATCAACTCCGCTGCGGGTGTTTTCCTTAAATTTTTTCTGATCGTTATTTCCGAGTAGATAGCTGTACATGGCTCCTTTGTTCGCCGGAATAATTTTTCCGTCTTCATTCAATAGGAAGCCGAGTTTTTTCTTCGCTTTTATTTCATTTGCAAACGCACATGCATAATCGGATTTGTCTGCGTTCATCAAGTAATCGTATTCTATTTGACGCGCAATCATCCGCTGTTCATCTGTCCATGTAAAAATTTTATCAATGAACGGATTGTTGAACAAAATTTTATCTGCACCAGGCATGGTTATCCAATAAATTGTGCTTACCGGAAATTTTCTTTTAATAGCATAAAGAATTGGAGTGTTGTCAAGAACATTACCAAGCGCATCCAGAGATATAATTAAAATCTTCACTCCAATTTTGGTTTGATCGTTCTCATGTCGGCAGCCTTCCTCAAGACAGTTTTCATACGAGAAGCATGGTTTATATCCGTTGAAGTTTTTACACTTCGGAATCTTTAATTCTGAAAATTTCATTTAGTCTCCTTTATGGTTTCAACTTTTCTTTTGTACAATGTTTTTATGCCAGCGATAACTTCTTCAATTCCAAGCGCATTCTCTATACCGCATGTATTCTGATCCGCGCTGCAATACTTTTTGCAGTTCTCATCAGTCACTTCAAGGTTAATGCAGTTTTTATTTATCATTCCCTGGTGGATTGCGCAGCTCATAGCACGGTGGCAGTGAATAACAATTGCGCTTTTGCCGAGAGCATCTGCAATGTGCATTGGTCCGGTAGATGGTCCGATAAAAATATCAAACTGACCGATTACTTTTATAAAGTCTCTCAATCCTTCAAATGATTTTGAAATGTCTGCAATTTTTCCCGGTGCAGTCTTTAATGCTTCGCTTACAAAATTCTCGCTCATTTCTTTTGAAGTAAGAAGTATCCTTAAATTTGGAATTGAAGCTTCATTTAGGATTGTTTTTATAAGTTCCAGGTATTTCTTTTCACTCCAGTTTGGTGCGGAGCCAAGCGAACCGGAGTGAACGGCAATCTTAAAATCATTTTCTGATACACTAAATTTATTTAGGAAGTCTTTTGCTTCTTTCTTTTCTTTTTCACTAAGAAATATTTCCAGCTCAATATTGTTTGTTTTTACTCCAATCTTTCTCGCAAGGTCCATGCAATAATCAGCTTCATGCCTTAGTGGTGTATAATTATTACGTGAGACGCTTTTCATAAAAGTAATTACTTCGTACAATTTATGTCCTACGCCGATTCTGCTTTTTATCCCAGCCCAAAACATCTGGTAGGCGGCTCGTTCGGTCGGAAGCATCATCAGTCCGTGTGTAAAATTGTATTTCCTTATTTCCCTTACAACTTTCCAAAAATTTTCTTTGCTAAGATCATCGGTAATCATCGCATCAAGATGAGGATTGTTCAGCATTATATTTTTTGTATGCGGCTGTGTTAATGTAGCTATAAAGGCATCGGGAAAGGCTTTGCGCAGTTCACGTATCATCGGTGTAATAAAAACAACGTCGCCAACTCTGTCCGTGCGTATTAATAGAATTCTTTTCATCAATAAACGGTTTTAAGAAAATGATTTCAAAAATAACAATTCTATCTGAATTTACATCAATAACAGTATAATAACTTTATTGTGAATCTGGGTAAAAGGGTAAATCTAATTCACCTCTACCCATCGAACATAGTACCACACAGCCCCATACCCTTATACCCTATACCTATATACCCTTATACCTCTATACCCTATCCCTCCGTACCCCCCGCAGCAACCAAGCAACTTATCAATTCAATATTTATTTTTGCAAAAAATTTTTAAGGATATGAAGATGAAATTATCAGGCAATACAATATTGATTACCGGAGGAAGCACCGGTATCGGTTTATCTCTTGCAGAATCTTTTCTGAAGGAAGGGAACGAAGTTATTATCTGCGCCAGACGCGAGGAATTATTAGCGGAAGCTAAAAGTAAATTTCCGGAGCTGCATACAAGGGTTTGCGATGTTTCCAATCCCGAAGATAGAGCCGGCTTATTTAATTGGATAAAATCTGATTTCAGCAATTTAAATATTTTAATAAACAATGCCGGAATTCAGCGGGAAGTAAATTTTAAGAAGGGAAGCGAAATAATCGAAACCGCAGTCAGCGAGATGAGAATTAATTTTGAAAGTCCGGTGGTGCTTTCCGCAATGTTCATACCGTTTTTATCCGGAAAGGAGAACAGCGCAATTATAAATGTTTCATCGGGCTTGGCGTTTGTTCCAATAGCAGGAATGCCTATTTACTGCGCTTCCAAAGCGGCTCTGCATTCTTTCTCTGTCTCGCTTAGACATCAATTGAAAGATAGCGGCATAAAAGTTTTTGAGCTGATACCTCCGGCGGTTGACACTGACCTTGATAAAGGTGCCAGGAAAGCCAGAGGACAAAAGGATTTTGGTATTAAATCGGAAGTTGTTGCGGAAGAGACTATTAACGCATTGAAGAATGATGAATACGAAATTGTAGTCGGCTTTGCAAAAAATATAATGAATAATTCCCGTTCTGATTTTGAAAATGCATTTAATTTTATGAACAGCCGCAGATGAGAAAGTTAAATTAAAAACAATTGCCCAAAACATTGCTGTCCAGAATAATTTTGTATAATTGAAAAAGCCGTTGCCGTAAAGAAAAAAGATAAGGCATCCGGGGCATTTGGGATTTGAATCTTTTTAGATTAAGCTGCATGAAAGTAACAGAAAAACATTGAAGTACCTTATATATAATATGTCACTACTATGAAGTTTTGTTTTTAAGTATTCTTAGCATGTTAAGAATATTTTACGCTGCCGGCGTTTGTTATTTTTAATTTGAAAATAACTATTGAATTTTTAGATATTGAGAAAAATAATTCATGAACAAAACCGCATAGCGGTAAAATATTATTAAAGATGAAAATCAAAACGTATGAAAGAACATCGTAGATGTGATATATTTTCGTCATTAATCGATAGGAAATTTTAAAATTTAACTTAATGACGTTACTCTTCTCAAGAGATGTCAGCCGCGGTTAATTTGAGTTAGTCCAAAATAGATGCAGCATACCAAATCTATTTTCCCACTATCAAAATTTATTATGGACTGATATCACCTAAATAATTTTCAGCCTCCTATTTAACCTTTGATTAATTTTTGTTAATATAAGCTTATGAAAAACAAAGACTTTACAAATATTTGATTTTTTAAGGGGATTCAATCTTAAATGCTTAATAGTAATAGTACTGCTAACCGATTCCAAAACCAAAATAACACAATAAATTTTCCCAAGAAATTTTCATCAACTACACTTTACTAATAATGTATGATGTTTTATTAAATAATGATTACTATAAAAATTTGATTAATACATTTTCTGCGAATGTTGAATTTAATTCTTCACTTTTACCCATTACGAACTTTAACAAGATAAACCTTTCGTTTATACAGAAAGCGCTAAACAAATCAACTGGATATGATATTGTTATAAAGGTACCTTCTTGCTTTGATAATTTGTTGCAAGAATTATATTCCAATCTTTATCTGTTTATTGCAAATACACAGTTCTATCAAAATTATATAAATCCAGACTTAACTGTAGGAGAAATTCTTGTCAGAAAGATTGGGAAAAGAAATAAGAAGTATAAAATAATAAGCATCACCAATAATCAGATTACCCTATTAGAACAAAAAAAAGAGACATTAAAAGATTTTAATGGACCAGCCACAATATATGCTGATAAAAAAAATGTAATAAAAGAATTTGTTCCTATTACACGGCCTTTAAAAAAAGAATCATTAAATAATTTCCTGAAGTTATTTAGTTCTCTTAATAATCTTGACATAAATGAAGATTATTTTCCTACAAAATTTGGTTCTGTCTCTCTATTCATTGGTTCTAAAAAAATGTTCGAAAGTTTTCGGAATATTTCAATTTATAATGGTAATCTTTACAATTGCATACCCTGTTATTATATAAATAGAGATGGGAAAGAAAGTGATACTCTTGGCATTGAACCATTAATATATTTTGCACCAACATATAGTATAGCTCACCAACAATTCATTAAAAATAATAAAGGTCAAAATAAGATAAAGGTTAATAACATTGTTTTGTTCAATGATGGATTCGACGAATTGCAACAAATAATTAGTGACCAACCTGAAAATGGATTTAGAATTTTAGGAATTTGCACTACCCCTATTGAAAATAGATCTAACTTGATAAAATATTGGGATTGGCTTAAAGAGGAAATAAATTTTATTGAATCGTTATGATTAGTATACACAAAATAAAAGACGAAGAATTATCAGAATTACTTAATAAATATGAGTCAGCCTTTAATCAGCTTAGTAAAGAACCTTATTTTATTAATAATTTACCTGATTATTCATATTACCTCAGCAGATTGTTAAAAAGCATTGAGAATATTTCAGTCTCCAATTCCTCTAAATTAATTGAAAGAATAAATTTCAATTCTTCTTTCGAAGATGAACTGTCAAATCATGGCAATAGAATAGAAGAAATACCAAGTCAGCTTAATATCAAAGAGATATTACTGCAAATATCTCATAAAATTTATAATCGAAATAAAAAAGCTGATTCAATATTTACTAAAATTACTAACTGGGCATCTGAACAAATTAGCGACCCCTTATTAAAAGAAATATTTCCAAAGTATTCACAAGAAAATAAACTGCTTATTTTTTGCAATAATAATGATGAGGATATTTTAAATGAATACGTTGTTAAAAATGGATTTAAGAATATCCTGGTAATCAGATACAAAACATTCATTAAAATGAAAGAAGCAGAATTAAAGGATTACTACGTTATCGGTTATTTTTTAGAAGGCAATAGAGATTTTGAAATATATCATAACTTGTCTGTAGAAATAAATATTTTTCTATATGAATATGAAGAAAACCTATATAAAGATTGCGTTAATAAATATAAATCAAAATTAGAAACTGAATTACTATCTGAAGATAGATACATAGTTTCCGGTATTAAGTACGAACCACCAGCTCCTATCACCGTATCGTTAGGTCAATCTTTGCAAAATATAATTAACAGAACTATTAATTGGAACGATAAAGAATTTGATAATAATATTGATGATCCCGATGAAAGTTCCAATGAATATATTCTATACCAGATTGAATATGAAGGCACTACCGATTTAGATTACTTAAAATCTACCGATACTGTATTCGATGAAAAAAATAATTTGCTTAAGATAAACAGATTAAAAGTCGGGGATAAAATCAGAGTTTATAAAATTGACTTTGGCGAGATTCTTCTAAATACTGCGATGGAATTTCAAACAGAAATATTCCGTGAGATAGATAAACATAGTCAGCTTTGGAAAAATGTCTTAAAGGAACTTTACCACAAGATATATAAAACGAATATAGAACAGTTACATTATCATTTAAGAAATCACGGCGTAAAAGTTTTATCTTCTACTGTGTTAAATAATTGGATTTATGGAAAAACTAAATTCCCTAAAAGCGATAAAGCACTAAAAGCAATTTATGAAATCTCAAAGGACATTAGCTTTGGCGCTTCTGTAAGTTTCATTTTGAAATCAAAAAGAATTTATAACAGCACGCTAATATCACTTGGAAGGGATTTAAAAGAAGAAATAAAAAACTTCTTAGCTAAAGGCTCTATTGGTGAGATAATGCAAAAGAATAATATATCACCAGAAACCTTAAGAAAAGTAATTGAAGAGCAAATGCCTCTTAAAAAAATTATAAATATTACTACTAGCTTAGTTAGAGCGGAGGACATTGATGAGTGAAGCACGTGATATTTATACAGATAGAATTAAAAGAGAGCTTATTGGTCCCGGCTCAGATATTTATTTATGTTCAGAAGACTACATTGATGAAATTATTGACGGCAAACCGTTAACAAGGTATTATTCTGGAATTTTATTCCCACCCAAACAAGAAATAATCGAAGATGATCCAGATTTATTTAGTGAAGATAATGGTGAGATAAATGAAGAACCTCAAGAAATAATCCACGTTGGAAAAGAAGAAATTAAGAACGAAAATGAAATAACTAAAATTGATGAGGAAGAGGAAACTTTTAAATTAACATCAAAACTATATTTCCCTACTAATATCGGTTTAACATTTTGTGTTAACCAAAATGTTCATGAGCTTGAGGTAAATTTAAGTTTTGGTACTTATAAAGATTCAAGCGCAAACAAAATTGGTATTAAATATAATGGTGAGGGTATAGAACTTATTTCAAAGTTTGGGCTACAAGAGCACATTGAATATGATGCAACAAGCAAAGTTTTATTTCTTAAGAAAAAATTAGAAGGTAAGAAAAAGAGGAATAAGAAAAGCGGTGACTATTTAATATTGGATAGTTGTCTTAAAAACTTTGCTTCAGAAATATCAAGAGATCATACCCTGCTCAGGCATATTAAGAAGTTAGTCTACGGTAAAGATAAATGGCAAAGGATTTCACACAATTATAATTTTAAAATAAGAATTGATAAAAGCGGTAAATATACCTTAGAAGATTTAGCTGTTGATTTTAGTAAGTTGCCAAATAATTTATCTAAAGGTATTATTTTATATATAAAAGTTTTCCAAGATAATTCTGAGGGCAAAAAATTTGTCAAATTATTACTGGAAAATAAAGCTGCTGGTATTAAAGCAAAAAAATATATCCCCAATAATGAAAAGCTTAACAAAAGTTGTCTTTTCCAGGTAGAAATTACCGCACATTCTGATAAGCTATTACCATTTGATAAAAAAAGTGAGAATGAATTTATCTCTGAGGAAGATAAAATATTAAATTTTTTGTATGAGGATGTTAAGAGCTACGGTATTGGACACGGCGTCGCTTGTATGTGGGAATTGGCAGATAATCCAAGTTGGATAAAAACTTCTTTCTTTCCTTACCACGATATAAAAAATCAAAGCACTGAATTTAATATCATAAATTCAGATGTAGAAAAAATACTTGATATTAAAAACTTATCTTCTTTCAGTCAGTTATCTAGAGAAGATATTATTACAGGGCTGCAAAGATTTAATTATTTCTATAAAAAATGGATTGAAGAAAAGACTAAAGAAAATGAAACGCGTTCTAATAATGCTATCGGGTTTAAAAATCTTAGTAACTGCACGATTATATTTAATCGGATTGAAAAAGGAATAGAAATTTTAAAAAATAACTATAATGCCTTTACAGCTTTTCAGTTTGCAAACTCCGCAATGTATATGCAAATGTTCCACTCAGCACGATATTTCGGAAATGATTTCAATAAAGGCTTTGAGTTATTCGAATGGAATGATCGATTCCAAAATGAGGGCATACCTAAATATGAAGATTACGCAACGTCAAGTTTTCCTTCGGGCAAAATACCAAAGTGGCGCCCGTTTCAACTTGGCTTTATTTTGCTTTTACTGAACTCAATAACTGAGCCGACCTCTGAAGATCGAAATTTAGTAGATCTAATATGGTTCCCAACTGGTGGGGGCAAGACTGAAGCCTATCTAACAGCAACTTCTTTTTTAATCTTTTACAGAAGATTAAAATATAAAGATAAAGCTTATGGCGTAAATGCAATTATCCGCTATACTTTAAGACTGTTGACTGCTCAACAGTTTGAAAGGGCATCAAAAATAATATTGGCTTGTGAGAAGATTAGAAGAGAAAATAAAGTCATACTTGGTGCTGAAGAAATTACAATAGGCTTTTGGGTAGGAGCATCAACTATACCTAATAAAATAGATAAAGCAAATGAATATCTTAATAAAATTCTAGACCGATTAAATAATGGCGACCACGCAAACAATAAATTTCAAGTTAATACTTGCCAATGGTGTAATTCTCGTATTATTACCAAATCAAACAAAGATGACCAAAGATATAAAATTAGCATTCGAAGGCATTATTTAAATCAAGGTATAAAAGTTTATTGCCATAATCCCTTATGTGATTTCTCAGAACAAAGGAATGGTTTCCCGATTGTTCTAGTCGATGAAGATATTTACAACAAACCACCAACTTTACTCTTTGGCACTGTTGATAAATTTGCGATGCTAGCTTGGCGACCGGAAGGAAGAAAATTATTTAATCAGCATAATGAATATTTACCTCCTGAATTAATAATTCAAGATGAATTACATCTGATTAGTGGTCCATTAGGTAGTATTGCGGGATTATTTGAAAATGTAATCCAATCATTATGCGAGAAGAACGGTATCGTTCCTAAAATTATAGCATCCACAGCAACAACTAAGAATGCAGAAAATCAAGTAAAGAAATTATATGGCAAACAAATTTCTATATTCCCTCCATTTGCTTTAGATACAAAAGACAATTTTTTCTCTCAAACGGAAGAACATTCATTAAGACGTTATATTGGAATAATGCCTACCGGCAAAAACTTTACTATGACTCAATTAAAAATATTAGCAGCTATGTTATTCGCTCGGCTTGATGTTTGGCAAAATGAAGCCTCGGAAATAAGAAAAAGTGCAGATAATTTTTGGACTGTAGTTTCTTATTTCAATAGCTTAAAAGATGTTGGAAAAATGGCGAATAAAATTAGTTCTGAATTACGAGATAGTACGCTGAAACAACTTCATTACAGACTGTTGAACACAACTAACGCCAATTACAAAAGATTAAAATTTGCACAAGAGCTAACAAGTAGGATATCAAGTGACAGAATAAAGGAAACTTTAGACAGATTAAACATTCAATTTGAAAATGATATTGAAAATTCAAAAGCTATTGATTTAGTATTAGCAACAAATATGATTTCAGTCGGTCTTGATGTTCAGAGATTAGGTGTAATGCTTGTAAATGGTATGCCGAGAAATATTGCAGAATATATCCAATCAACTTCTCGCGTTGCAAGAAAAAACAAAGGGATCATATTTACACTTTTTAATCCGGATTATTCTAGAGATTTATCATACTTTGAACATTTTGTATCATTCCACCAAAAATTTTACAAAGAAATAGAACCGTTAAGCTTAACTCCATTTACAGAAAATACTTTTGATAGAATGCTATTGACTAGTGTAGTTACTTATTTCAGGCATAAGTTGGGAAATCATTCAAATGATGATGTCGTAAATCTTAATAGAGAGCGATTAAAAAATGCTTTTGTGAATTTAATGAGCAAACATGAAGGTATAACTAAAAATGAAACACAAAGCTTTTTAAGAAAGTTTGAAGATCTTTTAGATTATTGGGAAAGTAAAATCAAAACTGCTTCTGATACAAAATATAATCTAAAATTTAACTCAACTAAAGGTGAAGAAAGTTTTCTTAAAACTCGGGAGCAAAAAAGTGCAACCGATGTCTTAATTACAATGCAGTCCGTAAGGGACGTTGAACCATCAACACGAATAAAAATAAATCAATATTAATGGCAAAAGATAATTTTAATCACGGCAAAAATAAGATTCTATCTAGTTATGGTGGAGTTGGTTCTGTTGTCGAAACAACAGACGGTTCAGTAATAATAGAAACTTTTGATAATTGGGGATACAGCAACATTTTGAGTTCAAATGAAATTGAGCAGTACTTAATAATAGATGATAGATTGCTTTATAGGCTTAAATATATTTTTAAAAATCTACAACACATCGTAAGTGTTCCAGATGAATATGATAGGAAAGTAAATCCTCGAGCTAATTATTTCCCCAAATGGTTTTATTGTCCTAAATGCAAGCAGTTCAAAGAATATTATGAATGGTTTAACTATTGGAACGAGATTGGGAAAGACAAAAAATATTTCTTTCCTCCTAAATGTTCGAACAAAAACTGTAATGAGGAAATATTAGAACAGGTTCGTTTTGTTATGACTTGTCCTAATGGACATATTCAAGACATACCATGGAAGTTTTGGAACAATCAAACAAAGGAGAAACCATCAGAACAAGATTCTTTTTCAGATGAAGAAGAGGATAATGGAGGTTCAATATTTTTAGACTTTAGTTCAAAGTGCTGCCAAAATCAAAAATTAGTATACTCAGTTAGTAGAGAGAACTCAGAATTGTCTGGAATTCATATAGAATGTAAAAGCTGCGGTAAAGCAGAAAATTTGGGTGGCGTTTTTGGATTTAGAATGAAATGTAGTGGTAATGAACCTTGGCTAGGTAAGAATGAACATCATAATTGTGAAGAAAAATTAAAAGTTGTAATTAAATCAAGTAACAGTATTTATTATGCAAACTTAATTTCAAGTATTTATATCCCAGTTAATCAGATTAATCTAAAACAACAACATAGAGTTTTAATTTCTAAATGGTTAGATCGTGGTAAACTAGAAAATGAAATCATAAGAGATATGAAACTTGACTATGATGTTCCCGAATCTGAAACTATAAAGTATTTAGCAGGCTCAGAGAATTTTATTTCCGAACAATCATTCAGAGAAGTAGAATATGACTATTTTCTGAATAATGAATCTGTTACAGATAATTCAATTAAATTTTCTAAAATTAATGTAAATGCGAAAATAAATGGATTCGATAAAGTAATTAGAATTGAAAAGTTAAAACAAATTTCAGTTCAAACATCATTTACTCGTCAAATGCCGATAGACTTGGACGCTGTTTTGCTTAATATGGAAGAAGATGAATTTAAAAAAGAATTCGAAGTAAAACGCCAGTCCACCTCAAAAAATAACATTAATACGTTATTATTACCTGGTATAGAGTCGTTTGGCGAAGCTATATTATTTATACTTGAAAAAGATCGTATTGATAAGTGGTGCATAGATGAGAATATTATTAAACGAGCAGATATTATAAAAAATAATGCGCTCTCTTCACAACGTAAATTTATTAGAAGAAAAAGTGAAAACATTACGCCGCAATTTTTACTAATTCATACACTCTCTCATTTAATTATTAAAGAATTAGAATATGTTTGTGGATATCCGGCAGCTTCTCTACAAGAGCGCCTATACATAAGTAATAATATGTTAGGTTTTATGATCATGGCTATCGAAGGCACCGAAGGAAGTCTAGGCGGTTTAGTTAGTCAATGTGATGATCTCGATAATTTAAATCGAATTGTAAATAGTGCTGTAGAGAGGTCAAAGGATTGCTCATCAGACCCAATATGTGAAAATTCAGAAGGACAAGGTGTGGAAAACTTGAATCTGGCCGCCTGCTATTCTTGCTCACTTTTACCTGATATTTCGTGTGAAGAATTCAATTGTTTCTTAGATAGAAGAATTCTAATTGATGAACAATTTGGATTTTTCAAAGATACTTTGACAACTTAATGAACAATGAAATGAGTTTAGATTAAAGAATAAAGAATAAAAACTTAAAATTATTATTCAAAATATATCTTAAAGTGTTTAATATTTATAGCCTCAAGAAAAAACAAATAATTAACCCCAGTGGTTCTAAGGAATTACTAAAATGACTTCAAATAATTTCGATAAACGAAGTGATCGTCATTTCAAAAAGGGGGATAAATATTATCGTTTTGTAACGGAGCTTTTTCATTATAAATTCAAAAATAATGATGCGCCTTTTAATTTTTTTAAACCTAATATGGTAGCCATCTATTTAAGTGTATCTGATAAAGCATTGCAAAATGCTGTCCATATTTTAAATGATTTTTTAATACCTAATATACAATATGAAAAAGTAGATAATTCTTATAAGCTTAATTCAGTGGTCAAAGAAGACGTAGTATTTGATTTTATTGAGTCAATAGTTATTTCTGTATCTTTTGCTTATACTGCAGTTGAAGCATTCATAAATTCCCTTATTCCATCCGATTTTATATTTCCATATAAAGATAATGGCATCCTTAAGAACGTTGACTGTTTTTATATTCAAAGAAATATCCCAATTGATATAAAAATAAAGAAGGTTATTCCGAAAGCTCTTCAAGTAAATTTTCATGCAAATAGCTTCAAACTCTGGCGTAAATTTACCGATTTAAAGAAATACCGTGATGAATTAATTCACCTTAAAAAAGATGTTATTATTAATGATAAATCCACTCAACTAAATTTCATTCAATTTTTAGTTAACGATGTAATTAATGAAAATATTATATCATCAGCAAGAAAACTTATAGAATATATAAGTAAAAAAATTCATAATAATCCTACAATCCCTTATGAATTTTGTTCTGAACCTATTGAGTTAAGTGAAATTTTAAAATATTATAAAAAGTAGTAAATAATTTGATCTGATTTATTTCAAAAAGGCACTATGCGAAAATCACACTTATACTTTCATAATCCTGTAGATGGAGTAACTACACTTCGCCAGAAGCAAAGGGTTCCCGGCAACACTAACAATGAAGACACAGATGAAATCGATGTAAGTATTTATACTCCTCACAAAGATGAATTCCGTCGTGCACATGCACAATTCATTTCAGATCGACGTGCAAGACGTGAGAACCGTATACGTGCTTTGGATATTCCGGCTAATGTTGAATATATAATTCTTGAGTTCTTTAATGTATTCGATTCAATTAAATATGAGAATTATTATCGGAATGATTTCGGGATAGTTCCGGTTAAATATTTTGAATATAATACGGCTGGATTATTCGCAATCTCTGATCAAACATTGTTCGAATTTTTTCTGCGTGATGTAAATACTTTTATAAACTCTACTGATCCGGATAATGATGCTACCTATAATCATAACATCAGATATATTAAAAGTTTTAAACTATTAACTACACTAAAGATTATTCAATATAGTGAACTATCTAATTATGTCCGGTTAAGTTTAGTAGATAACGTTGAACTATTTACTGACAAAATTTCTCCTATCGAATCATCACTTAATGAATACCTTCAACAAAAACACTTTGAATATAATTTTGATAGATTCAATAATATTTTGGAAATAGTAAATATCCCGTCTGAAGAGTTAAAAATTATTATTGATAACTTTGATATTATCCATACTGTTAATTCACCATTGTCCGGTCGAATAGCACCCACCCCTTTTAATCTGCCGGAAAGAACTTACGGCTTTACCATTTCAAATTCTAACGAGGATTTACCAATCATTGGTATAATTGATTCCGGTATTAGTAGTAATACACCATTGGCTCCGCTAATCCTAAACACAAATAATGACTTTGATACAACCGGTACCAGTCCTATCATCGATAACATTGACCACGGAACCGGAGTTGCTGCTTTTGCTGCTCTAGGCAATAAATTTATTACTGATTTTTCTCCTAACATGGAAGCCGATGCAAAATTACTTTCAATCAAAGTTATTGATTCTAATAACTCTCCTATTATGGAATCTAAAGTAATTTCTTTAATTAGAAAAGCATATCATGATTTTGGCACTAAGATTTTTGTCCTCACCCTTGGTTATAAAGACGAAATAAAATCCAACTCCGAAGTCTCTGACTATGCTCGCGCTCTCGATAATCTTACCTATGAACTCGATATCATTATTTTTATTTCTACTGGTAATTTAGGTTTAACTCATTTAGCAGCAAATAACGGTACCGGGGTCTTACTTGAATACCCAATGCAATTTGAAAACAGTAAAACTTGTTTATGTCCTCCTGCAGAATCTTATAATAATATTTCCTGCGGTGCTTCTGCTGAAAATTTTGAATCTTTCGATAATTCTATTAATCTTACTCCAAGCAGAAATTATCCGGCATGTTATTCACGGAAATTCCATCTGGATTATCAACATATATTTTTTAATCAATATCGTAAAAACAAACAACTTATTAAACCGGATTTAATTTTTCCCTCTGGTGATTATAATCTAAACATGCTTCCTGATAATACTGGTATTACAGTACTTTCTGCAAATCCAGCAATTTCATTTGAAAAATCATTAGGAACCAGCTATGCCGCTCCACTGTTGGCTAATTTAGCTGCTAAAATTCACAGTACTTACCCGGCATTTAATATGCAAACCATCAAAGCACTTCTTATCAATTCTTCTAATAAACCCGACTTCGGCTTTTTATTCGATAATTTAAATACACCTTCTTCATTTATCTCCGGTAATGGTTCTCCTAATGATTTCTATTCTATTTATTCGGATGAGAATAATGTTACGATGATTTTAGAAGATAGTATAGTTGCTGGTAATATAAAATCTTATCCGATTCACATTCCGGAATACTTATTAGAATTTGAAAAACAAAATGCTTTGTTGGAATTTCAAATAACGCTATGCTTCAAATTTTTACCTGTACCTAATAATCAATTAGCATATTGCCCGTTAAATATATCATTCGGAATTTTTAAGAATCTTCCTTTAGAATTAAAGAACACTGCAAATTTAAATATTGGGTTAAATGGTAACTTATCAGAAAAAGTTAAGATTAAAGCAAATTTGTCATGGTCCCAAGATTACTATTGGCGCGCAAAGCTGTTAAGCAATTGTCAGAAATATAGCTTTACTGTTTCAAAGCAAAATATTATTGATGAAGACAACCAGTTTAAGCTTGCTGTTAAGAGTGAGTTACACAAATTATTGCCTCCATATTTGGCAGATAATTATTCTGTTGCTCAAAATTTTTCTCTTGTATTATCTATAAAAGAAAATCCTATCCAGGGTGAAAATACCGGAATGCTTTATAACGAGATGATTTTAATTAATACCTTAGAAGCAGTAACAACTGCTGATCTTGAGGCTGAATTGGAAGCTTAGGAAAGTTTGATTTGTTCTCTTTCTAATTTTAGCAGTTCTTTCCAAATACTTGTCTTTATTATTATACTATTGTTCTCATTATTGTTTGTGTCAAAAATGCTTCTTTTAATTGCGCCGATTAATGATTTTTGTATGCTGTAGTATGACAAACCTTTAGCTTCTTTTAATATTGTTGACAGTACATTTTTTCTATCAAATGTAAACTGTCCGTTCATTAGAATTAAACTAATTAGTTCCTTTATTTGTTTTTGATTCGGCAAATCTAATTTGATCTTAAGATCAAATCTTCTTAACAATGCGTTATCAATCATCTCAATCTGATTTGTTGCTGCAATTATTATACTGTTCTGGTGTAAATAATCGAATAACTGTAAAATAGTATTAACTATTCTTTTCATTTCTCCATGGTCTTGATCATAGTCTCTTATTTTGCCTAAAGAATCAAATTCATCTATAAAGATAATTGAGTCTTCAACAGTAGCTTGTCTAAATACCTTAGCTAAATTCTTGCTGGTCTCACCTAGCTTAGAAGAAACAATAGCTCCAAGATTAATAACATACATCATCTTTTCTAATTCACCGGCAAGCACGTAAGACGCTAATGTCTTACCGCAACCGGATGGTCCATAAAACAAAATCTTGTTGGATACTGAAAGCCGTAAATTATTCAACATATCCTTGGATTTGTGTTCCTTTATAAAATATTCTAGTTGTTCAAGAACATCTTTCCCTGCAATCAAATTCTTAAATTTATATTCTGAAGTAATTTTCTCTAAAATTAATTCATTTAACTCACGGTCTTCAATCCTGGTAAAATACGAAGGGCTGCCGACAAGCTTAGGACCTCGGTTTTGTTCATTTCTAATTGCATCTTTTAAAATAGACTGCAGCTGCAAGGCATAATTTGTCTTTTTAGTTTGCTTTGCATACTCTATCAACTCATTTAAAGCAGACTTGAATTTTTCTTGATCGTTTTCAAGCCCATACTTAACAAGTTCTTTTATGTAATTTATTTGGGTCATATAAATATGCCTTTGGTCTAAGAAATCTTTTCAACCGCTGTGGGTAAATTCATAAATTTATCTTTCAAAATCAAATATAACCTTAAAATTGGAATATTTAGTGTAATTATTCAAAAGCTTGGCCTTAACTTCCTATCTTCTCAAGTGTTTATTCATTTCAAATTGTTTTTCTTTCAATACAAATAATTACCATGTAGCCATTGCAAAAAATATTATCTCTGTTCAATCAACTCATTTCCGATAACAAAAGCATCTCCAGTTCTTCAATAATTGCAACGCTAATCATAGTCTCTAGCTTTATTACTAACAAATAAAAATCTGCTTCTGAATGAAATACTCATTATATAAAAAGTAAAATCGATAGAAATTTCAAACTGACGAAAAAAGCGCTCAAGTTTTTTTTCACCTCTCAATCCCTTACAATCAGCTATTAAAATATTCTTAAAAAAATTTCTCAAATTGGATTAAGAATCGATTATCCTGTTAATCTTAAAATCCTGTGAATCAGGCTTGCCCGCCTGGGCGGGGTTCAGACGATGATTGCTTTTTACAACAAAATATAAAAGTTAAAAAAAGGCAGCGCCTTTCAGCGCCGCCTTTAAGGGTAGGTTTACTCAATGCACAATGTTGCCGAAAAGTTCACCGGCACATCGTTAGCATCAAATGTAATTAATGCCGCATATACCTTTCGATTGGCATAGCCGCCAATCACTGTCTGATCCGTAAGCAGAAATGCTTTCGTGAAAGACAGCGGATCATTAAGCTGTAATGCCTGCGTATCGAATTCAACAGGCATTAAAAAATATTCCGGTGCCTGTGGATTTGACGAACCGTAAAGATACAATACGGCATACAGCTTTGCCTTTACTTCAACTGCGGTATCAAAGTTATAAGAGCCTGATAGTGCGCTTAACCCGATACTTATTTCAGCAGGTGCTATTGCGTTTGAAGCCTTGCTGATTGCAAAGCCGCTGTACGGAGTTATTATGTTATTTACCGTCAGCATGCCTTCACTTACCAGCTTTATGTTCGTCTGAATGAAATAATTAAAATAATTCATCTCAGGTGATAAATTCATCTGCCATGCGGCTTTTATTGCATCCATAGAACATGCCGCCGAGCTGAATTTAACGCACAGCTTGAAATTATTTTTATGCGTAATTACACCCGGACTTGTGGAAATTCTCCTGAATTCGGGTCTTTGGCTTATTATATTTCTCCCTTTGTAAATTCGCCCTGTTATTTTTCCTACTGCACCCCGGACGTTGCCGAGTATGCCGCTCTTTATCTCTGCCATAGTATTTTATTCCTTATTAATTATTATTAAAAATTATATTAATTTAAACCGGTTAATTTCTTTCATAATGATAAATTAAGCCCATATTCTTACTTGCACATAAAACTCTGTTTGCCTGTGCCCGCAAGAACCCTCGCTATTTGGGTCAGGGCAGAGCGAGGGCTTGGTAAGGCGGCGATAAATTATTAAACTGGTTCGATTCAAACATTCTTTTAATCACCGGCAGTGCACTGATTATGCGGTTATAATTCTTTTTATTTGACGAGACGGGAACGGCTGCATCCCGGGAGCAAAACGGCAGCATTACGGAATTTAAACGGGTATTAAACGGTAAACAGGTAATAAATAAATATGAAATGGACGGCAATTTGACGGAAACTTCACGGCAAATGGATAGTAAACAGACGGCATTTAGACGGTAAAGGGATATGAAATAAACGGCAATTGCTCGATAATATTTCCTTATGCCTGCTTCTTTTTTCCGGCTTCTGTTTTTATGGACTATATTTAATTTATTAACGATTACCATTTTCAATTTCATTGTTTCTAGGAGTATTACTCCCAAAAAATATCTTTCCGTCTTTGACGGAATTTGAATTTGCGGGAGTATTACAGGTAATTGAATAAAATATTATGAGGTGATTCCTTTGAATGATCTGATAAAACAAGAATGCCGCCGAAAAGCTATTCAGTATTTTATAAATTCTAACCATAAATCCTATCTAGATATGGTCGAATATGCCAGGAAAGAGCTTGGTATTTTTCTTGGGCACGAATTTATGAAAACCTGCAAGGCTGAAGAGATAATGGATGAAATTTTCAGCGATTTAATAGACGGAACGAGAGCCTGGGATATGAATAAATTTAAGCTCGAACAGATAATGTGGGGCTGTATAGACAGTGAAGTTTCAAACCTTGCAAAAAAAGAAAAGCGGTACGTTTCAGTAGACAATCCTCATAATAATGACGACGAAGATGGCAACCCGAAAATGGATATCTTAATTAATACTAAGCCTCAGGATATTGAAGGCTTCATCGATGCGGATATTATCGAAAAGCATTGCAGGGAAGTTATTCTTAGCGATGATGTAGATGCCCAGATTATTTTTAACGAGATGATAAAAGAGCATAAGCCGAAAAGTATCTCTTTAGACCTCGGCATTACAGTTAATGAAGCTGAAATTGCTATTAGAAAAATTAGGAGGAGAATAAGTAAAAATATTCCTTATCACTTGTTACAGAATTTACCAAGAGATTTAATTGAAAAAATTCAAAAATATCAATAATCATTTATCAAACTAATAAGGTGCAAAATGACAAATAAGCGACTTGAAATATTATTCGACATCTTCCTTTCGCCTTCTGAGGATGAAGAAGATATTCGGTCAACTTTTCTTGAGCGCGGGGAAGATCCCGATGCAATTATCGCACGGGCTAACAATTTTTTAGACCGGAAGGAAGCGGAGATTAAATTAAAAATGGGAACTGAAAGGCAGCAAAAGGCAGGGGATTTCTTGAAAGATTTAGCTAGTAACATGGGAATAATAAAAGAGGATGATTCTTCTTTAAATGATTTAGGCTTTGCGTATAGAAAACAAAGCTCTTCTGATGATAACAAAGAAGAATTAAAATTACAGAAGGAGAAAATAGATAAGCTTAAAAATTTTCTGGACGACAAAGATGAGCATACTCGCTAAAGCTAACGCTAAAAGATTATTGCGTGGCTTATTCATAGATGAACCGGGTAATATTGATTTATATGCTATTGCCGGCTGTGAAAATATTTTTATTGAGGAAAAAGCGCTTGAATCTTGCGAGGGACAATTCGTTTTTAAGAACGGTTTGGGTATTATCTCCGTTGATGCCGGGCTCGCTGAGAGTGGTCAAAAAAGATTCACTATTGCTCACGAGCTTGGGCATTATTTTAATTCCGGTAAAAAGGAGAATAGCTTCTTCTGCAGCGGGTTGGATATAAGAGGAATCAAGCAGAACATTTCTGCCGAGATTGATGCAAATGATTTTGCCGCCGAGCTGCTTATGCCGGAACAATGGTTTTGTAATTTTACAAAAGGGAAAAAGTTTACCAAAGGCGTTCTCTCTGCCTCGGCTGAATATTTTAATGTATCATTGAGTGCCGCGGCTATGCGCTATGCCGAAATAGGGAATCATCCCGTCGCAATTATAATGAGTAAAGATTCGGTTGTTAAATGGAGCCGTATAAATGAATATTTCCCGTTTAGGTTTATTAGAAACGGCAGCAAAGTTACTTCGTCTTCCTATGCATATGAATTTTATAACGGAGAAAACATTGCACTCGAGCCGGAGAAAATACTTGCTGATGCCTGGTTCTGGGAAGATTTCAATTATAAAAAAGATTACTTCCTTTATGAGCAGAACATTCCGATGTACAGGTACAATTCGGTGCTTACAATACTTTGGGAAGAATAAGAAAAGTCACCAATTCTTATTTAGAAAATATTTTTGATATCAGAACTTTATTAATCCCGCTATTTATAGGCTGTATGAAAATTCAGAGGTGATATTCATTACTTGAATATTTATTTTTGCGTAATTTCTGGTAATAATTTTAGGAGGGTTTATGTTTTGTCCAAATTGCGGCGCCGAGTACCGAGAAGGTTTTACTCACTGTCCTGACTGCGATGTAGAACTTGTAAAAGATCTACCAGATAGAAAAGCTCAATTGGACGTTAAAACTGCTAGCGAGGATAATGACAACAAAACTTTCATACCTGTTTTATCAACATATAACCTTGGAGACATTGCTTTAATAAGAAGCATCCTGGATAACGAAGGAATAGAATATTATTTGCAGGGCGAAAATACATCTTCTATCCGCGGCTATATGGATCCGACAATCTTAATGGTACGCAATAATCAAGTTGATACAGTAAAGGAATTGTTGAAGAATTTCGATTTGAAATGGGGAATGTTCAGTGCTAATCAATGAACGATATTTATTTATATATACGGCAAAGCGCATAAAGTCTCCTATAAGTTAGCATTTTCACTTTGCTCTATGAGCTGTGCTTGTTTGCTCTAAAAGATTTTTATCTTGCTTTCGGGATCGATATACTGACGATAAATCTTTACCTTGCACAGGAACTCATCTTCATCAACTTTAAAATCTTTCGGATCGAAATCCTTCAGCTTTAATGTTTGCCATTGAGTTGTCGGATAAATAAACTCAAAATTGTTTGGCGATGTAGTTACTTTTAGCGGCATCTTAAAATCTTTTACATCTGCATTCCATTTATATCTTACTGCCGTTTCGTTTCCTTTCTGAGTTACTATTGCAAAGAACTCTGGCTCTTTTGGATAACGAAGAAATTGGTCGAAAAAATAATTGTAGTTTGTTCCGGTCTTTTCGTTTATAAAATTTGTAATGTCGTCTGCATCTACTGTCTTATAAGCAAATTTTTTCTGAATTCCTCTGAGAATCGAGAACCATAGAGAATCATTATTTATTACATCCCTAAGAGTATTCAACACAAGCTGACCTTTATCATACATATCGCCGGAACCTTCTTGATTTACATTGTAAGGACCAATAATCGGTTTCTCATCTCTAACATTCTGCTTTTTCCCGTTGATATATTCAAGCGCTGCCTTATGTCCCCAGTTATATTCAACGTAAAGAGCTTCAGCATAAGCAGCAAAGCTTTCATGTATCCACATATCTGCAACATCTTTTGCCGTTACACTGTTTCCCCACCACTCATGTGCGCTTTCATGAATGATGATGAAATCAAACTTCAATCCGACAGCAGAGCTAGCACGTCCTTCATATCCGCCTTGATAATGGTTGCCATAAGCAACCGCTGTCTGATGTTCCATACCGTTGTGTGAAGATTCAATCAGTTTGTAGCCGTCCCGGTAAAAAGGATACTTGCCGAAATATTTCTCATAGCAGGCAAGCATTGTCTTGACTTGTTCAAATTGTTTTTTAGCTTTCTGTAGATTTTCCGGAAGTACGTAATAGTCCAAGGTTAGTTTGCTTCCATCGCTGCTTGTATAAACATCACTAAAATGCGCGTACTTACCGATATTGATTGTAACATCATAATTATTTATAGGATAGCTTATAAACCAATTGTACTGTGTTTGTCCATCAGTTAAATCTATTTTGCTTCTTAATCTTCCGTTCGAAATATCCTCAAGTCCTTTGGGAATAGTAACACTAAGCAGCATACTGTCCGGCTCATCAGATTGATGATCTTTGTTTGGCCACCATAAGCTTGCACCAGTGCCTTGGCAAGTAACCATTACCCAAGGATTTCCTTCTTTTTGTTTCTTCCAGATAAAGCCTCCGTCCCACGGTGGATTCTTTGCAATCTGCGGTCTGCCGGAATAATAAAAAATTATCTGATGAGTTGTATTTCGTTCTAATTCTTTCGGAAGGTAAATGAATACAGCGCCAAATTCGCGTGAGTATTTCAAAGGAGTTCCGTCTTCAAATTCAATCTTATCTACTTTCATATTTGCGAATAGATCCACCTGCATTTCTTTAAATGGATTGACAACTTTAAATCTTATAGTATTCGATCCTTTAATTGAACTATCCGAAGGATTAACCGCGACATTAAGATGATAATATGTTACATCATAACAAGAGCGGAGAGGCGAAAGATATCCCCGGAGTGAATCTGCTTTAGTAAAAGTTCCCCAATCGTAATGAGATGGTTCTTGTGGAAAACCAATTTGAAAGATTGAAAGTGTAAACAAGAAAAAGTATAGAAGTTTTTTCATATTAAAATCCTTTAGTTGAAATTAAGCAAAGGTTTGAGTTTAAAGTTGTGCGAGAGATAAACTCTCGCACAGAATCTTCCTTCAGCAGTTTAACTGTCGAAGGATTATTTATTTCTCCTGAGTGACCTTTACCAATACAACTCCATGGTAAGGAACTTCGGTAGTAAAATCATTAGTAAATGTGCCAAGATCTTTTTGACGCCAAAGATCTCTTACTTTGAATTTGCCTGAAATACCAAGCTCAGAAGCAGTTAAAGTAATTTTTTCTTTTGAAGGAATTTTATTCCAATGGAAATAATCTGCCGGATCTTTTATCTTATTATCTTCACCAGTATAGAATAATCCGACTGCTTTTGAACCATCGGACATATCTTTAGCCCAGATTTGTTTTCCATCTTCATCATAAATTCTGCTTGCTTGTTTGCCAAGCGGATCTTGATCAACTGCTAGTACTTCATCATTGCTTAAAAGACTTAGTGTAAACTTATCGATTCGGCTTAAGTCGCAGCCGATTAAAAGCGGTGCGTCTAATAAGCACCAAAGACTGATGTGAGTATATTGTTCATCGGGAGTTAATCTTGAAGGATGAAGACTTGGTCCCCAGCCTACCAATCCAACAACAAGCATATCGGGATCATTCCAATGACCAGGTTCTGAATATTTTTCATGACCTGCTTGACCGAATCCGATTGAAGACATACTTGACCAGCTATCATTTATGTCGCCCGTAGTCCGCCATAAATTACCTCCAACTTCTGCGCCCCATTTCCAAACATCGCCCATCCCGTATTGGCAAAGGCTGTAAACAATATCTCTATTAACCTTGCTTAAAGCGGCATCCATAATTTTGTACGGCTTCTCGTATGTAGCTAATGTTGTATCTTTTGCAATCTCTCCGTAAGAGCACCAATCATATTTTAAATAATCAAATCCCCATTCGGCAAATCGTTCGGCATCCTGCTGTTCATGCTGATAACATGCGGTGTAGCCTGCGCATGTTAGTGGTCCAGGTGAAGAATATATTCCTGCCTTCAATCCTTTGGAATGAATATATTTTGTCAACGCAGACATATCGGGAAACTTTTTATTTGAATTAATCATTCCATCTTTATTTCGCGGATCTCCGCTAATGGAAGGATCTTTGCTGCCGGGATAAATTGACCAGCTATCATCAATGTTAATGTAAGTCCAGCCGTGGTTTATCAATCCTGTCTTAACCATTGCATCTGCGGCGGCTTCCACTTTTTTTTCATCAACCGAAGTTGCCCAGCAGTTCCAACTGTTCCATCCCATCGGAGGAGTTAAGCAGATTGTATTTCCAACAGATATTTTAAAATTGCTTTCTGCCTTTCCCAAATTATTTTTTGCGATAAGCTTTACTTCATAAGTTCCTTCCTTATCAATCTTGCCAGTAATAATTCCTGTATTCTGATCGAGAGATAAACCATCCGGTAAATTTTCCGCTGCAAATGTCATTGGTCTTTTTCCTGTAGCTGCTATTGTATAAAGAAATGGATGATCCGGACGAACGCCGAAAACTTTTGCACCGTTTATCCTCGGCTCTGCCGGAGGATTGGGAGTAAGAATATAAGGCTTGTACGTTATTTGAGTAACTAGGTTTGCCGGATTAACATTCGAAGTCATTTCAAGTTTAGCATTACACCAATCGGCATGGTCCCAATCATTTCCGTCCCCGGCATCGGAAACAAGCAGACCTAATTTTTTAATTCCGCTTATATCAACGTCTGCATTTTTCGGCGCATCGCCTTTACGCATTATACCGCTTTGCCATAAAACTTTCTTATCGCCGATAACATAGAAATCAACAGAGCCGCGGCTGTTTGATTCATCATCCAAACCAACAACTGCAGAAAACTTCTTTCCCTTGCCGTTAAGATTTAAAAGGAAAGTGCTGATTGCATGAGTCCCGACTCCACGTTCAAATTTTTGTCCGGCTATTGAAAGCGTATTTCCCTCAACGGACTTATCTGCGTGAGGATTAGACCAGCCGCATGTCATCGAAGAAAGATTGAGCTTATCGAGCCAGATTGTCTGTGAATTAATAAAGGGTAAATAAATGATGAGTAAAAGGAGAGTGGTAAAAACTGTCTTTCGCATATTCTTCTCCGTTAAATTTTTATTAAAGGTTTAGTTGCTGATGTATTCAGGCTTCTATTCATAATCTAACTTTAATTTTATGAATGCTTACTTATTGAAAAATCCGATTAAGATTAATAAAAAGAAAGTGATGGTAATTTTTTTTAATAATATTACAATATCAACAACAAGAAATTAATAATGGTTGATTTAATAAAAAAATATATTTTGATAGAAGGGAGAAGTTCTTCGATACATTCCACTCCCGCTTTCATCGGAAGCGAAACACTGTAATGTACCCTGAAAAGCAATAAAAATCGCCGGCGAATAAGATTAAAAAATTCGTTAATGATTCTTGTCGCTGTTAGATATCTCCTATAAGCTTGTTGCTTAAACCGGTTTGATTTTTAGCAGTTCAATCGGATAGCCTCGCATCTGTATTCGCACTCCATTATCAGGCTCTGTAAACCGTCTTCGACGAGCCTCAAGTTCGTCGCGACAACTTGGGCTTGTTGTTGGTAACAACGCAGTGATGAACTTAGTATCAAAGTAAGTATAATGAAAATACAATTGACTTATTATAGCTCTTTAATTTATTTTGTCGCATAGCTATTAAGTGAGAAGTCAGATGCATTGATATTAAATATTAAGAAAGGACGATATCATGGTTTCAAATATTCAAAAGGAAAAAGCCGACCTGTTTTTGAAATATCATCATGATAAAGAAATTCTTGTTCTATTAAATTCTTGGGATACCGGAAGTTCTAAATTAATAGAAGCATGCGGATATAAAGCTGTAGCAACAACAAGTATGGGAATAGCTGCCTCTTTAGGTTATCCTGACTGCGAGGTAATACAATTATCTGAAATGATTGAAGTAATAACTGGAATTGTAAATGCAGTACAAGTTCCGGTATCAGTGGATATAGAAGCCGGATATGGAAATAATTTAAATGAAATAATTGAATCTGTTAAAAAGATAATTGCAACAGGAATTGTCGGAATAAACATTGAAGACAGTTTTGAGTTAAGTCCAAAATTAATTGACGAGATGGAATTTTGTGAAAGGATATCAGCAATTCGCGAATTATCAGATTCACTTGGTTTTCATTTAGTAATTAATGCAAGAACCGATTCATTTTATGTTTCGTCAGGTTCGCCGCAGGAAAAATTGTCTGAATCGATTAAGCGCGGCAATAAATACCGGGAAGCAGGCGCCGACTGCATTTTTGTACAACCTGTATGGAAAAAAGAAACGATTTCAACATTGGTTAAGGAAATTAATGCTCCAATTAATATTCTTGTAAATCCCACTATTGGAGAAGGAATGACCCTATCTATAATAGAATTGCAGAATTTAGGTGTTGCCCGTGTAAGTTTTGGTTCCAGTTTGATGAAAGCTACTTTAGCTTTAATTAAAAAAGTTGCTGATGAACTATCTGAAAAAGGGACTTACAATATTTTATTAGATACATTAACACCTTTTAACGAAGCTGCAATGGCTTATAAAATGACAATAGGCTTGAATAAGTGAACTACTCTTAACTAAGGACGTTGGGAGTAAAAGATAAAAATAAAACATAGTTAAAAGCGCTGTGTGACTTGCTGTTGATGATGATGATGTTTGTGCATCAGAATTTCTGTTGTCGAACTTGAATTTTAATCCGAGTAAAGAATATTATTAAGTGTAGTTACGCAATTGTCATGCTGAACTTGTTTCAGCATCTAAAAACAGCTTAAGAATAAAGATTCCGAAACTAGTTCGAAAAGACAAATTAACCGTTTCTTCCATTTTGCCTAACTTCAGTTATTAATTTAAATTATTCAGGAATAAATAATATCTACTTTCAACAGCAATAAAATAAGAAGGAGGAAAAATGGAATTACCGGTTCTTAGTGACAGGAATCAATATCCGACTGATGAAATAGTATTTTCACATATAGGGAAAACAAATATATTGTGGAATTTGATATTCGAATACATTCATGAAAAGCATCCGGATATTTCGCATGGTTGGAATTATTATATCGACGGTAAAAGCTGGCTGCTTAAAGCGGTTAGAAAATCGAAAACAATTTTCTGGCTTAGGATTGTTGAAGGCTCTTTCAAAATGGCTTTTTATTTAAATGAAAAGGCTGAAGAACTTATTAATAAAAGTAAGATTTCCACTGAGCTGAAAAAGCAATATAATTCCGGGAAAGGAAAAGGTAAAATTTGGGCAGTTGTAATCGACTTTAAGAATAAAAAAGATGTTGAGTATGCTAAGTCGCTAATTGAGATTAAGCTTAGTATAAAATAGCAGGGACTAAAATCATCATTGAAAAGTAAATTGGATTTAAGCTATTAAGAATTTTACTTCTCAAGTGAATGTCTTAGACAATTTTCATTGCTTTGGAAAAATGTATAAAGGTACAAAGTTTATTTTTCAAATCCTTATACCTTTATAATATTTAACTAATTCCTATTTGTTCTATTTAAGCAGTAAAAGTTTCTTTGCAGCAGTGTAATCACCTGCTTCAAGTCTATAAAAATAAACTCCACTTGGAAGCTGATAATCACTTGGTGAAAAAGTTACATTGTAACTGCCTGCCTGTTCATCTCGGTTTACAAGAGTTGTAATTTCTTTCCCTAATATATTATAGATTGTTAAAACTACTCTTTCCGATTTAGGGATTTCGTAGCTGATAATAGTCGAAGGATTAAACGGATTAGGATAATTTTGGAAAAGTTCAAACTTTGTTGGCGAAACAGTTGAGTTATTAATATCAGAAACATTATCCGTGGTACCTTTAAGTATTACCTGCCGGGCAATCATTTGCGGCATTGACTGGTATGTACCAAAATCTCTTATGTTAAAAGTAGCTGAAAAATATCCATTCTTGGTTGGCTTAAATATTATTGGAATAGTAACTGAGTCATTCGGAGTAATATTTATGGGAAGGCTTGCGGTTGTTGAGAAAGCAGGATCAGTGCAATAGAATCCGTTTATTGTCAGCTCTTCTGGTTGAGGATTATAAATGGTGACATATTTTGTCAATGAATTTCCCGGAGAAACGGTACCGAAGTCAATCGAATCAATATTAGTACTAAAAAGTGAAGTTTGCCAAATATATTTAAATGCTCTATAAGTGTCGTAGTAATCCGTATAGCTGATTTCATAAGCTATCGAGTCATCAGGCTTCACTTCTGTTACAGCCGGATCATAATTGTGTCCCCAGGAAATAAGCCGATTACCGTTTGGTAATTCTTCAACGTTGCCTTCCGTGTCAGTAAATAATCCATCAAAATAAATACGTCTTACAAGAGTAGCGATTTTATTAACTTCATCAAGTTTATATTCTACTGCGCTTGAAACCTGTTCAGGATGATATACTCCGTTATCAAATAGGCTGATATCGCCGTTAGAAAACCTTCTTATATCATGCTGGCGGGAGAATCCGAGAGAATCACCAATAAATTTGAATTGATTGTTTTTGCCCCCTAACCGCCAGATAATTTTGCCGGAGTTCGGATCGATTTTAGTTATTTCGTCTAGATTTCTTGCTGATAAAAGTATATTACCATCAGAATCTAATTCAATTGAATTTAAATGAGTAAAATCGATCGTTGGTTGTGTTAAATCAACTTCGTCATCGACATCAGTAATTTTATAATGATCAAGCCCATCCCACTGGAAAATTAAATTGCCGGAAGCATCGAACTCTTGAATATCGCCGTCAATTATATCTGCATTATAATTTCCACCGCTGACTATTTTACTCATATCTACATAAGCATTCCGTTTTCCTAAAATAAAATAGTTGCCGTTAGGAAGAACTCGAAG
The DNA here is from genome assembly GCA_021815405.1 of Bacteroidota bacterium. Classification (GTDB taxonomy): domain Bacteria; phylum Bacteroidota; class Ignavibacteria; order Ignavibacteriales; family Ignavibacteriaceae; genus FEN-1297. Next base: position 32,083 of record JAKAGV010000017.1, on the reverse strand, counting down.
CTCATGTACATCCGGCGTAAAGCCGTCAGAGGTAATGAACGTTCTAATCTGGTTAAGATTACTATCTAGTCCGAAGCATTCTGTAGGATAAATAAAATAAGTCAATTCACCATCCGGCTGAAGATCAAAATCGTAATTAATTCCATCGGTATTTCTATAAAATACTGGCGTGCCTTGATTGTCAACGATCATCAAATAGGGCATAGGGCAAAGGAATAAATATCCCGGCGAGGGATTATTTGATTGATCAACAACAATTGGAGGCAGGTCAGACGGCAAAGTCGTGTCCGGCACCAAAGCAGACTTTTTTATTGCTCTGATTTTCTTTGAAGTAATGACAGCCGGCTTTTCTAATGACACGTATGGGCTTGTTTTGGTAGTATGGAAAGTAAAAGTAAAGCTGCCGACATTCGTTCCGCTTTTGGTTAATAATCCTTTATTTAAAATTACAGTAACTTCTTCACCAGCAAGGAAAGGATTATCCGGCGAAAAAATTAAAGTCTTTGAATCATCGGATAAAGTAATCTTGCCATCGTGACTTCCGCTTAATGAAGAAGTTACGTTTATTAGTGAGTTATTAATGGAAGATTGATTCAGGACATTGCCAGGTCTGATTAAAATTTTGGTAAACTGCGAAACATATTTTGAGCCGGGTAAAGGGCTGACATATTCAATATTAGAAATTGTTTGCGCTTTCACCGGAATTAAAATTGAAATCACTAAAACAGACATAATAAAAATTAAAAATTTAATATTCGAATTTTTCAAAACAATTATCCTTTCAGTATTACTTTATCAACATCATTTTCTTTACGGCATAAAAGCTCTTGCCTGAGTTTCCAGTTGCATGTATGGAATAGAAATATATTCCGGAAGATTCATGCTCTGCATTCCAACTGACTTCATAATTGCCTTGCTGCTCATCTGTATTTACAAGCGTAGCAATTTTTTGTCCAATGAGGTTAAAGATCGTAATCTTTACCCGGCTTACTTCCGGCAATGAATATTTTATAACCGTAGAAGGATTAAACGGATTAGGATAATTTTGTTGTAGTGTAAAATCTTTAATTGTCGACGTTGAATTATTTACCGCACTCAAACCTGACTTAATTGTAAATGTATTGCTGCTTTCACTTGACAAAGCAGGATTGCTAATACTCTCAATTTGAATTTTATAATTATCATTCTTCATTAACTGTGAGGAAATATTCCAGTTCAAAGCATTTGTAGCAGAGAATACTGAATCTTTTATTACAGTAACTGTGTTGTTGCTATTGTCGATTAATAGAATTCTAACAGTATCATCAACGTCAGTCTGCCAGCGTATTACATAGGTCGAATCAGTATAGACCGTTTCACCTCCATTAGGTTTTAATATTTTTATAAAGGGTGATGAGGTCGAAAATCTAAAAATATTAGACCAATCACTTGTCCCGGCTGAATTAGTACTGTTGATACGCCAATAATAAACCGAATTATCATTAACAGAGCCTAATGCTGCGGAGGTCGAAATTAAGTTTGGATAATCTGCAACAATATTATCAAACGTCGAGTCTGATGCAACTTGCAGATGATAAGTTTTAACGATGCCTTTTGTTCCCCATGTAAACTTAACAGGTTCGTCTTCGTTAACAATTTCATTATTCTTTGGAGAAAAAGGTACGGGAGATAAAGTCGAATCTTCCTGAGGTATTCCGAAAGCAAAGTCACCAAAGGTTGAAGTGCTAAAAGTTAATTGATTAGATAATGAATCGTAATTAGTTGGAAGGGGGACGAAATTATAACCAGTGCCAGTTCTTGCATAAACAATTGTCTCACTTGGATTATTTATTCCGGGATAATTATTAAGATTAACTTTTACTAAACCATTGTATGAAGTTATTCCTTGTCCTTTGATATTGAAATATTCAGGAACCATTAAAGGTGCCTGGGTATTGAAGCCCGGTTTTATTGGTGCATAATCATATTTTGTAACTATCGCATTTGCATACAGAGCTGAACTTATTTGGTTAAACGTAATGGTAATACCGGTAGTATCATTTTTCGAATTAAAATTGTAAGTATTGCCCTGATAAATTTCATATACGATGACATTTGCAGAAGGTGTTCCGCTTGCCCAAGGGAATTTAAATGCACGGTAAGATGCTTGTCCTAATGGAAGATTAATTTCGAGTGCAGTGGAATTATCCGGATGAAGCTCTGTAATTGCAGGAGCACCATTGGCGCTTGCATATCCCCATCCGATAAAAGTATTTCCATTAGATAACTTTTGAACGGAACCCATAGCAAAACTATAAATATCAGGATTATGCCTGTACTCCCAAACTAAATCTGCTGTTTTATTTTCCTCGTCAAGTTTATATTCAACGGCGCGAGAATAGGGAGGCGTATGCTGGTTGCCGTTATCAAACATCGTAATATCTCCATTCGGAAGAATATGAACATCATGCTGGAAAGAGAAATAATTCGGACTATTTGATTGGTGCTCATTTAAAAATGTAAATTGATTCTGCTTTCCGCCGAGTATCCAATCAACATTTCCTGTTTGCCTGTCAATCTTAATTATTGAGGACAAATGCCGCATCGAAAAAACAATATTTCCCGCATAGTCAACGTCAAATGCATTGCCGTGAATTAAGTCGACAAGGTTTGCAGTTAAATCCATATAAGAATCTGTCATAGGAATATAGTCCCATGTCCTCCATTGAAATACGACATTTTTGGAAGCATTTATCTCCTGGATTACCGCTCCAATAACAGTTGCATTTGGATTGCCGCCGGGAACAATCTTGCTCATGTCAACCGGTTCAGGATCATAAGCAAGAACTAATGCATGTCCATTTGGTAAAAGAAGAAAATCATGCAAGTCTGCGGTATAACCATTACCGCATTGAAATGTATCAACGGGAGTTAAGGAAGTATCCATCACAATCCATCTTACTTTTGCATACGAAGTATAATTTACAATTACCTCAGCATATGAAAGCTCACCATTCGGCTGTACTTTAAAATCAAATGCAGGCTGATCAAGCTTTTTGTATTTTAGAACGGTGCCATCATTATTTAAGATCATTAAATAATTACCTATAGAATCATTTCCCGTAGCTGAAAAATTTGCAAGAAAGATTTTTCCGTCGGAGGGATTGTTTGTGCTGTCGACGGTAATTTTAGGAAAATCCGAAGGCAATGTACCTGATATAAATTTTCCTCCGACAGTTTTAGACAAAGATTTTAAGTTGATATCTTTTGCTAATGAACCATTGCCTAAAAAAGTTAATGGATTTATGTTAACTGGCTGAGTTAAAGGAGTTGTTTTAAATTGAAATGAAAATCCGGAGATACTTTTATCTTCTATTGTTTTTATACCGGGCTTAACGATAACACTTACTTCCTCATTGGCAGAGAATGGTGTAGCTGGACAAAATAGAATAGTATAGCCGTTGTTTACTAACTTCACAGTACCATTATGAATTCCGCTCAAGGTTCCTTTAACAATAAAATCATTATAGGACAGGCTTGAACCGTCTATCTTTTCAGATGAAGTAAAGATTAGGTTTGATGTTAATGAAACTAGAGTCGAATTATCTTTTGGAGAGATAAATTCAAAGGTTTGTGAGAAAAGAGGAAAACTGATAAACAAAATTATTATTGCCCCTAATAAGTAATTTAATGCTTTCATGAAACTTATACCTTTGCTTAAATTTATACATCATACAAATCAACATCGATTATCGCTGGAGATTAAAAACCGAAATTACCATTTCAACTAAATTAATGTTCTAGCATCTGCACTCTCGCTCATGCAGTTCGATCAAAATTCGTAATTCTTTTTTGTTGACAAAATAAAATTATAAGTGGTTTAATTAATTTCGACGGGTTTAAATATTTTTAGTAATTAAGTTATTCGATCTGCCTGGAAAATGTTTAAAACTGCCTGGATTAATCTAATAAAAGAAATTTTTGGTTTAGGTTGAAGATTATATCTTCAAATCCATTATTTGGAATTCCTATAAATGAAGAATCATGCGAAAGGGAAGTAATGCTCAGGGATATTTTAAAGATGAGAAATTTAAAATGCTCAATATCCATTTTAGAAAATGAATAGTGAGCATTTTAATTTGTAGAAGAAATCTTATTTTGAATTCTTATGAATTAAATTATAAAGCGGATTTCCCGGTTTAATTGCACCTGAAACAACACTACCTCGAACATCTGCAGTACCATTAATATGTAATGACTGGTTTATGATGTTACCATTTTCGTCGACAACATTTCCATGACAGGTAAAGCATTCAGTAATTGGAATTGGACCAACATGACCTATAGGTGGAAGTCCATGGCATGAACCGCACTTTGCTTGACTGCCATCTACCTTGGTCCATGTTACTGAAACATCATTTCCAACAATAACAGAATCTGTAAAGATGAACTGATTCGTCGGGACAGCGTTGCTTTTTCTAAATTTGAAATTACCGTGACAATATGTGTTAGCACATGTTCCGGTGTTAGGGTCGAAAGATGCATTAGATGCTACGTTGGTAGTAGCAACTCCGGAAAGAGTTACCATAGTGTTCGGTGTTGCATCAAGATGACCAGGAGAATAAACTGATTGAGGAACTACATGACAGTTATTGCATGCTACTATTTGTCCAAGTGTGTTATTATATAAATGACTTGCGTGAGCACCTACTGTCATTAAAGTTGTTGCAGTGTCTCCATTGACGTCTCTTGGCGGCGAAGGTCTTGAAGGATCATTAAAATCGCCGTGACAAGTATTGCAAGCCTCCGGACCATTCGCATCTTTATGGCATGTGGTGCATGCAGCTCCTGTAGTACCTCCGGTGAAATTAGCCGCATGGCAGTTTTCGCAAGGCTGCATATTCCAGTTGTTATCTTTTATGTAAGTTCCATGAAAGTTTGCTGATGCCGGGTTTGTAAATCCTTGTACATGGACAGATAATTTAGGAGCTACAGGTATATTTTCTTGAAGCTTGCTGCAGCTTGCAAGGAAAATTCCTAATATGACTGTGAACAGAATATCGAGTAAGAAGTATTTCATTTTTATTTCCATAAATTATCTGTTTACATTTGATCCATGGCAATAACCGCAGAATCCGATACCAGCCTGATGAGTATTAGTATGACAGTTAAAGCAAATTGAACCTTCGCTGTTATGCCAATCTCCATACACATCTTTCATATAGTTTGCCGGATGCGTTTTTGGATTTGTACCTTGAATTCCATCAGGATCAGTATGGCATTTTATACATGTAGGATCGCCGCCTTGAACATCATGGCATGCGGCGCAGCTTTCAATATCTCTCCTAGCAAGTCTCGCATGGTCGCCGCCGCCGGATCCGATAACAGGATTCATGAAAGTAGATTTTAGATGCGACATCGGTTCAACGCCGCTCATTGAGTAATCCGCATTCTTTCCTTGGTGGCAATTCGTGCAGAAGGTTTCTTCTTGATGACAAGAGCGGCATTCGGATGAATGGGCTCTAGCATCAATGCCGTGTGTGTAAACGTAATTAAGACTATGAACTCGTGTAATTTTCTGCTGTTTAATGCCCGTTCCAGAATTGCTTGGTGAATAAGGTCTATAAAAATTATTAGGAGTATTATTCTCTGTAATCATATTTGTTGAAGAATGGCAGTCCTGGCAAGAAGCATTGTCATGGCACATTGCACAGTTAGCATTCATTTCTCTTGCAGCAAATTTATGCGTATGAATGAAAGATACATTCTTGTGAGACTGAGGTATTAAATTGGCAGTAGAAGTATGGCAAGTTTCACAAGCATTGGAAGCCACGGTGGTACCATTATGGCATGAGTAGCATGTTTCCATTGAAGGCGATCCTTGCGGTGCATCTTCAGCATAGGCTACATTCCAGATACCTTTATGGCATGTTTCGCATTTTACATTTTTCTGAGAAAGGTGAGCGCTGTGATTAAAAGTGAGTTCATACTTTTTTTGAATCAACGGTTCATTTATACCTTCATAATGACACTTGCTGCATTTCTTTTCATCAGTAACATCATGACAGTTTGCACAATTATCGTGGTTAGGCAGCAGTCTATCGTTAAGAGATTTACTGGTTCTAACTGTAGAATGACAATCTTCGCACTCTGCATTTCCATAGTGGGTCTTGTGTGAGAATTTTATTAATTCTTTATTGCTCTTTGGTTGATCGGAAGATTTATTAAGCGTAAAGGCAGCAAGTAAAATCACGCCTGCTATTATGGATATTAAATAAATGTATGCGTGTTTGATTTTCATTTTATTACAATCAGAAATTTGTATTAAACCAGTAATTTAGTTTTAGAAACAACCTGAAGTCGTTACGGTAGATTTTATTATCCATATATTGCCCCTGTACATCAACGGACAACATATTTAACGGACGTACATTAACATCTGCTATAATGGCAGCAAGATCATTTGCGGCATCGGAATCTGACAATTTGTATTTTGTGTAAGTTAATCCCAGCGATGGTGTTAGCATTCCCTGCAATAGGGAATAAGCACCATACAATGATAATGCATCAAGCTCGCCAGCATAGCCGAATGTCTTTCTATAGGAAAAGCTTCCATAATTGGAATTTATCCCTATAGTAACTCTCTGAGAGTTTGCATCCTGATAAACTACATCTCCGTATCTTCCGGATAAAGTAAATATTTTATTTAACGCATATCCGGCACCTACTTCAACTTCCTGAGTGTTCCCGTAATCGAATACCGAGAATATAGAGTTGTATCTAATTTCCGGTGCTCTGAAATTATAGTAGAAGTCGAGATTAAATTTTTTAGTTGGATTATATGTACCGTCTAATTCAACTTTAGATGTTGTATTAAAATTTAAATCATAATCATACCTTGTATTGATAGAAAGCTTATTCTGTAGATTGTACGCAACTTCTGCAGAAGCAAACTGGTACTGGCAGGAATTGTTTTCTATTAAAACTTGAATAGGATTAAGGCTAGCATCAAGACGTGTTGCCCAGTATGGTTCAGGCTGATAGTTCTTGTTGATGTAACTTAAATCAACCTGGAAATTTTTAATAGCATCAGTTGTAAATTTTCCGCCGAGAACAAAATTATGTGCAAAATCATTTGTCACCTCAAGTTTTTCATAAGCGGGTACATTACCGCCGTAATAAGCGGTAAATTTGTAAGCATCTTTTTTCAGATCAAGGTTTAAGCCGTCGAATATTCCTCCGGCAACACTATTGAACAATGGCTGCCTTCCAAGCTTAACATTAGCAATATTAAAAAGGTTTCGTACTTCGAGAAATAAATTATAGAAACTCATTCTCGGTGTACCGTCAATCTTTGTTGCCAGATCATTTTCAAGATTCATATACGAATGAAGCGCAACATTACCCCTGTTTAAATTCAGAATTAGCATTTGATATGCACTGAGATAATTATTGGACGCTTGAGCTGTATCGTATCTTTGAAAAGAATAAACGGAAGAAGAAAATCTTCCGTTTATATTAATATTCTGTGGAAAGACTAATGTAGAAACCGAAATCAGACTGAAAATTATTACAAGTAATCTTTTCATTTTTATTTTTTCTTTCGCATCGTGATGGCTGAGCCATTATCTATAAAAGGTCAGGATATTCAACCAGCTTTTTAGTTAATTGCCTTTAGGAATATCATGTTTGATTTTCTGAAAACTTGCTTCTGCATCCCAGCCTTCTTTGTAAGTTGGGCTTTGCGAATTATGGCAGGTAGCGCAAAAAGTTTTAAGATCTGTATGAATCTGCAAACCGTTTGCAATTGCTTTCTCTTTATCTTTCATGATAGAAAGCATTTTATAATCTGCACCTGCACCATGGCAAGATTCGCACTGTACACCATCTTCCATATTAAATTTGGGACCAAGTAAAGAAGCATCAACTCCGTATGCGGTAACATGACACTTTAAACATTCAGGTGTTTTTGCTGCCGGTGTAGTGAAGCCTTTTTCTTTAGCTATTTTGTTTGCTTCGTCAGTAAGCAAAGTCTTATATGCTTGCGCATGCTTGCTTTCTTGCCAGATGCTTAACTGCTTGCCTTGTTTTTCTGTCTTATGGCACATGCCGCACATTTCAGCACCGACATAACCATGAGGTTTAGCCTCTGTCTTTGCTGGTTCGTTCTGTGCCAATAAGAGCGGTGATACAAATAATAATGCCGTTACTAATATTTTCTTCAACATTGTTCCTCCTATGAATTTACCTTTTATGTTAGTTTATAATTTGTTGTCTGGCAGCTAAATTCTAGTTAACTGCCTGACAAGCTTTTATTAAATTTTATATTTACAACAACAACTTTATCTACATTATAAAATATTATTTCAGTAGAACCATCTTCTTCACCATGTTGAAGTTCTTTGCTTCAATCCTATAGAAATAAATACCTGAAGCCATATTGGTGGCATCCCATTGGATTGTATAATTTCCCGGTGAATAAAATCTGTTAATAAGAGTTTGAACCTGCTGACCAACTGCGTTATAAATAATAATCTTTACGTTTGATGAAATAGGTAAAGAGAATCTAATAGTTGTTGTCGGGTTGAATGGATTAGGATAATTCTGACTTAATTCGAAAGTAGCCGGCATATTATTCTTTACATTCTCAATACCTGTAGGAGTAAAGGACGCTATCGAACTCTTTAATAATTCTTGAATCAATCTAGTGTTATGAATTCCTTGACTACCATCAGATTCTACAGCAAGCAGATTGTAATTGGCTGCCTTGAATGAGAAGGTTGCTGAATCGGCGGAAGACGCATGATTCAACTTAGTCTGAAGAACATTCATTAGACTGTCGGTTGTTGTCTGCGTGTTTCTATAATCAAACATTTTAGTAGAGTCAGCTAAGTTGACTGAAGTAGCATAATCTGAATGACATTGTTCGCAGGCTTGAACTCTAGGTTCAAAAGTATGACCAAAATTATTGCTTCCATCAGGATTAGGTGACATGTTCACATGACAGTTTATGCATCTTTCTGTAGCTGCCCACTTATGTGCTGAGTTATCATATTTATATCCTGCATATCTATATCCAAAATTCGGATCTCCGCTTAATGCTAAACCGGATTGTTCGTGAGGTGCTACGTTAACATTTACAGAATCCATTTCGGCGTAATGGCATTTATCGCAGATGACAGCATTCGGTGTTACATCCGCTCTTAATTGTGCTACATACTGAGCATTGTGAGGATCATGGCAAGCCACGCATGTAAGAGGCTGCATTGCGCTTCCCGTAACTAATATTGTATCCCTGTAGGTTGAAGGATTTTTCATGTAAGCAACAAAGTTTTGCGCTACATGGCATCTGTTACAAGATTTATTATTTGCCGCAAAAGCTGCCGAGCCTGAAGTTGAAAGTGCATGTTTCGACTGCGACCACTCTTCATAAAATGGATCGTGCCCTGAATGGCATTTTCCGCATACCTGAGCTGAATAATCCGGTACGTTTGTTCCGGTTCCGGTTAAATATCCAAAATGATATTCTGTATTTAAAGTACCATCTGCCTTACCCATAGGTCCATGACAATCTTCGCATTGAACATTTTTAGTTCTTGCAAAACCAACGGAATCAGTTATTACATAACCGTGCTTTACAGAAGTATCTTGCTTTACATATTCATCGGCGCCATAGTTAACGACCGAGGTATCCCAGCCGGTTGTATGGCATTGTAAACAGCTATAGTTTAGAATTGTTTTAAGCGAATCATAAGCTTGAGCATGTTTTGTAAATTTCCAAGTATCATAATAAGGATCTTGAGCTGCAATATTATTAGCTGTATGACAAGAAGCGCATGAAGTACCTTGCACATCGCTAGAAGTTCCAACTCCTAAGTAAAAATTTTGACTTAAGGCGACAGAGGATACAAAAAGAATCCCCAATAAAGTTGTAAATAGTTTTATTTTCATTTTACACCGGATATTATTCCAATATTTTTCTTATCACAACTTCAAAAAGCAAACCAAACTTCTTGTAATAAAATTCAGCATTTAATAAATTTTTGCTTTTCAGTCATGAGAAAATGCCCTAAATCTTCTCTTTGTTTAGAGAAAGCGAATTGAAAAGACGTGCGATCCAATTTATAAATCGTAGAAAGCTGGGTTAAAAAATGAGTTACAACTTTTATTTTTGAAAGAATATTATTAGCTCGGTATTGAGCTAGGAAATTTTAAGTTAGGAGTCTTAGGAATGGTTGAAAAAAAAGGGAGCCGAAGCTCCCTCGAATTAATTATTCATTAATTTTTCTGAAAGCATATTTGGTGGAACTGGAGCCGGTACTCTGTTGTTTATTGGTTTTAGTGTTTGCAGATAAGCGAAAATTGCTCGAAGATCATTATCGCTTAACTGACCAATTGATTGCCAGGGCATAGGCGGTAGCAGCATTCTTCCTGTGCCCATATGCTTGCCGGTTCGCATTGCTTTTATAAAAATATCTGAAGTCCATAATCCTAAACCGGTTGATGAATCAGGAGTAAGATTAGCAGTGTAAGAAATTCCCCAAGGTCCAACCCATGTAGTTGTTCCATCATCTGTTAAAACCCAGTTGCCAGGAGCCACAGTTTTGGGATCGATAGCAGCAAGCGGCTGTTCAGCCGGATGACCTGACAATAATCTTGTAGAATCAGGAACAGGTCCCATTGGCGTCATAATTTTAGGTGAATGACAGTCATTACATCCACCGATAGTAACAAGATATTTCCCTCTCGCAATCTGATCTTCTTTTGTCATTTTATTTGAAGAGCAGTCAAACTGCAAAAAGAGAAACAGCAAAGAAAGAACACAGAGGAATGAAAATAGAAAATTTTTTCTCATAGCACCACCTCTATTTTGTTTTTAGATATTTTTTATTGATTAGAATCCGCAGTTCCAAAATAAGAGATTGAGGCGAAATTACAAAAGCTTATAAGAGTAAATTATCAATTTCTTTTAAGAGATTTTTTTTTAGGTCGATATTATTTTCCGGTGTTGAAAGTGAGTGAAGCTTAAATCCGAAATATAATCCCCAGCTTTTCAGAGCAAGAAAAATAGGTAAGGATGGCTCAAGGGAGGTATTTTTATTTGTATTAGCTTTTGACAGCACAGATTTAATAAGTTCTTCTTCTTTAGTAAGAAGATTTTTTATAAATAATAATTCTCCATCAAATCCTTTCTCATCAAGAACTTTTATGAAAGAATCAATCATCAGTTTATATCTTTGAGATATATTTTCTTTAGAATCAAAGTATTGTAGAAAACGATCTCGTAATTGAAGTTCTTCCTTATTAAAGATGTTCTGAGCTTCTTCAAGAAACTGCGAGCCTTCCCATTCAAGCACAGAAAAGAAAAGCTCCTCCTTGGAATTGAAATATCCGTATATAGTTGCTTTACCAATTCGCAAGTCGCGGGCAATTTCATTTAAGGTTGTTTTATTAACACCGTGTTTATCGAAACGCTTCGCGGCGGCTTTAATAATCTGGAGCTTTCTTTCTTTTTCCAATTTAAAATTAAAATGATTAACAGCCGCAAAATAGCAATTTAAATTTGCATTGAAAAACATTTAGAAAGGGAATAGCATTAATCTTTATCTTACTCGTCCTAGTTTTTAAAGCGATTACGATTAAGAGAACGAATTAATTGATGACTTCCGGAGATTTACCTGCCGAAAGTAAATTAACAAATATCCGATAAGCTCCTGGATTACCGGCAGGTAATTCTCTGAACCAAACATATCCTGTATAAATAAAAACTCCTTTTCCATACTTGGTGTAAATTAAACCGCCAGGAAGTTCGTCTTCGCCGGGATCATGGCATTCAATCACCGTTTTATAATGCGGATCCCATTTATCGGCAAAATAAATTCCTCGTTCCTGAATCCAGCCGTCAAAATCTTTCTCCGTTATTTTATTCGGAAAATTTAAAAGCGGACTTGCCGGATCAATAAATTTTACTTTGGATGTTTCATCTGTAATCCTATGTACAGATATATGGAATGGATATGGTCCAATATTATCAGTTACCAAACCAAAATTTTTATTATATTGAACTACAAGCGTACCGCCGTTCTTAACATAATTAAGAAGTTTAGATTGTTCGTAAACCATTTCCGGTTTAGTATTGTAAACTCTAACTCCGGTAATTATCGCATCGTACTTCGATAAATTTCCGTTTTCAATATCTTTATTTGTAAGCATGTTTACTTTGTAGCCAAGTTCTTCAAGACATTGAGGAATATCATCACCGGGACCCATAATATATCCAATATTGTTTACAACTTTTTTAATGTTAAGTCTTAGAAGTTTAGCTTCTGCTGGTGGAAAAACTACTTGAGTTGGTATGTGAGAATAACTGATCGTGATCATTCCCTGAGTAACCACTTTATTGCCGACATCTGCCTGTGCCTTTAATTCAACGTCAGAACTTGTCGGCGGCGGAGTAACTGTAAATATAAACTGAACCACATCGCCTTTTTGCGGTATTGAAAAATTCTGCTGTGAAGGTTCTATCTTCCATTCTTCGGGAACATTTAATTTGAGCATTCCGGAAACGTTATTTGCATTTGAAGTCAATGCTATATTGATCTTTCTGGAACTGTCGGTCGGGAAGATATAGTTTTTACTTTCAATATTTATTGCAACCGGGGGAACAATTATAAACGGTCGTATTTTCTCCCCGGCAACCGGGTCATTCCATTCATGTTGAACTGGAATTGTGAAATCCAAATCCTGATCTCCGGCAGAAACTATAAAAGTAGTCTTTAGCGGTGGGTTATTCTGTGGCTTTCCGATTAGCTGCTGGTTATTAACAACATAGTCGCCAAGTCCGTGTTTATGAACCAGCCAGTAAGGCTGAGAATATTTTGCATCATCCGGAATTTTTACTTCATAGTTAAATTTTAAAAGAGTTTCTTTCTCCAACTTTTTGTTAACATCATTTCCATTTACCTGATCTGTCGTTTCAATTTTCTTTAAAGTAAAGGGGAAGTTAGATCTATTAATGATTTCTGAAGTGACAGAAATTGTTTGTCCGGGGACTGCAGAATAATCCGAAGCATTCGATTGAATATATATTCCTGCACAAGAGCGGATAACGTTTACAAGTTCTTTTCTCTTTAACCGAACCCAGTAACTATCTTTTAGTTGATTCATCTCTTTATAAGCTTTTAAAAGCAAAGGAAGAATTTCAGATGGATTTTCCGGATTAAATTTATCATCCGCTTCTTTTAGTAACTGTCCTACCTTCTCACCGCCTTGAATTCGATTCCATGTCATATCAATTCCATCAAACAAACCATGTTTGACCGGCGATCCGTCTGTTAATAAAAAATAATTTACCTGTTCACCAAACTGCGGGCTCGAACCAAATCCTTGAGTTTTATGCATACTTCTGGCTATGGCTCCAATTTCCGGATAAGATTTTCCAAGTAAAGGATTATAAACACCTACATCAACTTTGATGAATTTATTTAAATCAGCATGCTCTCTTTCCAAAAGAGGATACCAAGCATTCCAGAAAATTCTTTTAGCCTGCCAGGGTTTTACATATTCTTCAGCCAAAGGCTGATGAGCCTCCGGCTCAATTTGTTCGGGAAAAGCTTTTGGATTGCCGGAGAGATTGAATGCTTCCGCAGCTAAAATTTCCGAAGCTGTATGGTTGCCATGCCCGTCTGCTTTCGTACCTTGAAAGCGAGTGATAATAACATCGGGTCTGAATTTTCTAATTACCCATACAACATCGGATAAGATTTTTTGCTTTCCCCAAAAACGGAAAGTTTCGTCACCGGATTTTGAAAATCCAAAATCAATAGCTCGTGTAAAGTACTGTTTGGCGCCGTCAACTCTCCTGGCAGCAAGAAGCTCTTGAGTTCTAATCACTCCCAATAAATCGCCTTGTTCCGGACCGATTAAATTTTGCCCTCCATCTCCGCGTGTCATCGAAAGATAGCCGGTTCTGAGTAATTTGCCTTTTGCAAAATAGGCTAGTAGAGCGTTGTTTTCATCGTCGGGATGAGCAGCTACATACAAAACACTGCCGAGTACATTCAACTTATCTAATGCAAGCTTAAGGTCGGAGGAGTTCATTACGGCGCTGGATTGAGCAAATGTAGTTTGGATATTCAGCATTGCAAAGCTAAGAAGAAATATAAAGTGAAAAAGATTTTTTATATTCATCACGGAAGTAACTCTCTGATTTTGGAAATTTTATCGTTATGCCGCAAAATATAAAACGAAAATTTTAAATAACCGGTAAACGTCCGCAAGTTTTTTCCCGGAATCACATTGCCTTCAAAAATCTTCTAACAAAGACTGGGAAAACTACTTATATAACAATTTGAAAATAGTTATATTTAGCAGCAGTAAAATAGATTTTAAGAAATTAGGCAGAGCTTTGGTAGAAATAAATGACATCAAAATAGGCGGTGGAAAACCGTTTGTGTTAATTGCCGGTCCATGCGTTGTTGAAAACGAAAAATTAATAATGGAAACAGCGAAGTCAATTAAAGAAATAACTTCATTGTTGCAGATACCGTATATTTTCAAATCAAGCTACAAAAAAGCAAACCGGACAAGTTTAAATTCTTTTACCGGTATTGGAGATGAAGAAGCGATTGCAATTCTTGCGAAGGTTAGAATGGAACTAAACCTTCCGGTGCTTACGGATGTTCATACTGAAAAAGAAATTGAAATGATTAAAGATGCTGTAGATGTTTTACAAATACCGGCGTTTTTATCAAGACAAACTGATCTGCTTGTTGCAGCAGGAAAGAGCGGCAAAGTAATTAATGTTAAGAAAGGACAATTCCTTGCACCGGACGATATGAAACACGTTGCAGAAAAGATTGCTTCAACCGGAAATAAAAAAATTTTGCTAACGGAACGAGGAACAACTTTCGGATATCATAATTTGGTTGTTGATATGCGTTCATTTATTATAATGAAGGAATTTGGTTATCCGGTTGTTATGGATGCAACACATTCTGTACAGCTTCCGAGCAAAGGAAGTAAAAGCGGCGGTGAGCCGAAATTTATTAAGCCACTCGCACGGGCTGCTGCAGCGGTCGGAATCGATGCTCTATTTCTCGAAGTTCATCCGAATCCGAAAGAAGCATTAAGTGATGCCGCAAGCCAGCTTCCGTTAAGTGAGCTTAAAGAACTTCTTGATGAAATAAAATCTATCGATAAAATTATAAAACGCTATTAATTTTTAATTGAGGATAACCTTGACAGATAATGAGATTATTCAAAAGGGGAGAGAAGTAATTAAAATTGAATCCGAAGCTGTAGCTAATTTAGCAGACAGCATCGACGGAGAATTTATAAAAGCTGTAAATGTAATTTTTGAAAGCACAGGCAGAGTAATACTTACCGGTATGGGTAAATCTGGATTAATTGCCAGGAAAATTGTAGCCACTTTAAATTCCACCGGCACTCCCGCAATTTTCTTGCATCCTACAGATGCTTTGCATGGCGATCTCGGCATGGTAAGGAATGAAGATGTAGTTATTTTAATTTCGAAAAGCGGAAACACCGAAGAAATAATTAATCTTTTACCGATGTTAAAAAGATTAAAGGTTACGTTAATTGCAATGTCGGGTATAAAAAATTCCAAGCTTGGTAATGAATGCGATATATTTCTTAATATAGGTGTGAAAGAAGAAGCTTGTCCGCATGATCTTGCACCGACTTCCTCAACAACTGCAACACTTGCGATGGGAGATGCGCTTTCAGTTGCTCTGCTTCAAAAACGCGGATTTACGGCGGAAGATTTTGCATTTCTGCATCCGGGCGGCAGTCTTGGTAAAAGGCTTTCACTTGAGATTAAAGAAATTATGATCCAAGGTGAAAGAATTCCTAAAGTTGAGGAAACAACTTCGATTAAAGATGTCATTCTTGAAATTACATCAAAGCGTTTAGGAACAACAACAGTAATAAATAATGAAGGCGTTTTAACCGGTGTAATTACCGATGGAGATTTACGGCGTTTACTTGAAAGAACTCTCGATATTAAAAATTTGACGGCGAAGGATATAATGACTCATAATCCGAAAGTAATGAGAGAAAGTTATCTTGCTTCATTTGCACTTCAGCAGATGGAGAATTTCAAAATTACCGCCATGATTATTATTGATGATTCAAATCGTCCAATCGGAATTGTGCATCTTCACGACTTAATCAATCTCGGTCTAAGCCAAAGATGAAGTTGTTCTTTTTCTTAATATTTTTGTTATTGGCAGCCGGTTGCGGAGAAGAAAAAGTACAGCCGTCAATAAATACCTCACTTCAAGTGGCAAAGCTGCCTGCGCAGGAAAGCTGGGACGATACTGTATTCTTCAGCGACTCCGGAGATACTAAAGCAATTCTTTACGCAAAACATTTAAGAATGTATGATTCGCCGCAAGAAACTTTACTTGATACAATTACTGTTAAGTTTTTTAATCCTTCCGGTCAACAGACAACGACACTTACCGCCAACCAAGGAAAGGTAAATGACTTAACAAAAGATTTATACGCTATAGACAGTGTTGTTGCGGTTAATGACAGCGGTGTTACTTTAAGAACTCAGGAACTGATGTGGCGGAACAAGGATAGAAAAATTATCTCCGATAAATTTGTAACAATTACTTCTCCAAAAGAAAGAGTGCAAGGTTTTGGTTTTGAATCTGATGAAAATCTTAAAAACTACACTATCTATAATATAACATATGTTACTAGACTTGACACGACAAATAATTCAAAATCAAAAATCAAAAAATAAAATTTATAGAAAAGCTTTGGCTGAAGTAATGAATCTCAAATTTGAAATTTCTGATGGAAATAAAAAATAAGATTATATTATTTATGGCTCTTATTTCCCTTACCGGGATGAAAGTTTTTGCCCAACAGCAGGATATAATGCAGGTTACCGGAAGCCGCGGGGTTTATTCTACTGTCAACGGTGAGATGATTCAAGAAGTATTTGCACCGGTTGTAATTACTCAGGGTAATGTTAAAATTACATGCGATCACGCAATCAGATATATTTCAAGAAATGTTGCAGAGCTAATCGGAAATGTTGTTGCTACACAAGATACTTTAACAATTACAACTTCTCACGGATATTATTACGGCGATGACAGAAAAGCAGAATCAAATTCCGGTGTTCAATTAAATGATAAAAAAGTTGTTCTTACTGCAGACTCCGGCGATTATTTTTTTAACGAAGATAAAGCAGTTTTCAGAAGTAATGTTAAGCTTGTAGATACTTCCTCAACTCTAACTTCCAGCCAATTGATTTATTATAAAGATACCGGCAAAGCTATTGCGACCGGACACGTTAAGATTGTTGAATCAAAAGATGTTATTCGAGCTGATAGTTTAATTCACTACCGTGATTCCAGAGTAACATTTGCCGACAGCCATGTACGTATTAGCAGCTCTGCAAACAATTCTATCATCTTTGGTGATCATCTTGAAGATTATCCGGCAAAATATTATACGCTTGTAAATAAGAATCCGCTATTCATCCAGATTGATTCTTCATATATTCAAAAAAGAGATTCCGGTTCGGTTTCGAATCGTAATGATACATCATTGGTACTGAAGATTGATACGCTTGTTATCAGAGCAAAGAAAATGGAAGCCTACCGCGATACAATTAACTTATTCAAAGCGGAAGATTCAGTTAGAATAGTTAGAGGAGCTTTCGCATCAAGAAATGATTTTACAGAATATTTTAGGAATAAAGGTGAAATAATTACTATAAAGAAAAGCGAAGACTCAAATCAGCCGATAATTTGGTACGAGAATTCTCAGCTAACAGGCGATTCGGTTTCAATATTCTTAAAAGAAAATAAGATTAATATGCTTGACGTTGACAGGAATGCTTTCATACTTTCGCAAAATGAAAAATATAAAAAGCGGTTCGATCAAATTTCGGGAAGCCGAGTCGTAATTCATTTTGGAGATGAAGGAATTGAGGAAACAGATGTTTACGGCGGAGTTCATAGTATTTATTATCTTTATGAAGATAACGATCCGAACGGATTAACTAAGTCTTCTTCTGAGTCGGCAAAAATTTTATTTGATAATAAGAGAGTTAGTGCTGTAAAATTATATGGAACACCGACGAGTGAATATTATCCTGAAAAAAAAGTTCTCGGCAGTGAGCTTTCGTTTACACTTCCGGGATTTTTGATTTATAAAGATCGTCCGGTTAAGAATGATTTGCTGGATAATTATTTTGCTTCCGGTAAAGAAGTACCGGTAAAAAACAAATTTGAATTACATTCGTCTGATTTAAAATAGAATATAATAAATAGGAAAAAATGGAATCAACTACTTTAAGAAGCGAAGATTTAGTAAAGATTTATAAGAAACGCACCGTAGTAAATAAAGCATCTGTAAAAGTTTCTAAAGGAGAAATTGTCGGGCTTCTTGGACCAAACGGCGCCGGCAAGACAACAACTTTTTATATGATCGTTGGAATGATTCGTCCTGATAAAGGAAAAGTTTTTTTTGATGAAAAGGAAATAACTCACGAACCGATGTATAAACGGGCTAGGATGGGCATAGGTTATTTACCGCAGGAAGCCTCAGTATTCAGACGGTTATCCGTTGAAGATAATTTGATGGCGGTTCTCGAATTAACTAATCTTGATGCTAAAGCAAGAAAAGAAAAATGTGAAAATCTTCTTGAAGATTTGAGTATAACTCATATCAGAAAAAGTAAAGGTTTTCAGCTTAGCGGTGGAGAAAGACGAAGAACCGAAATTGCCCGTGCATTAGCAACCGATCCGAGCTTCATTTTATTAGATGAACCATTTGCCGGTGTTGATCCGATTGCTGTTGAAGATATTATGCAGATAGTTGCCAACTTGAAAAACCGCGGCATTGGCGTACTTATTACCGACCATAATGTTCACGAAACTTTAAGCATCGTAGATAATGCTTACATCCTAATTAACGGAACGATATTCAAGCAAGGTAAAGCATTAGAGCTTGCCGAAGATGCCGAAGTTAGGAAATTATATCTTGGAGAAAAATTTAAACTTGACCGTTACTGATCATTTGCCAAACATAAACTCTAAATATCTCCAGTTTCTTTTTGCCCACGCAGCTTCGTTATGTGTAGCGCCTTCAGCAACAAAATAATCTAAGTCTTTCCCGGGTTTGTAGCCTTTATCTTCAAGTACTTTAACCATTTCATCGGCGCCGGGTTTTAGCCGAGCATCAAGGTCGATGGTTCCGTTATCAATATAAATTCTGATTGGCTTTTTCTCTCCGTTATATTTTTCAACTTTTTTTGTGTAGTTGATGTCACCGATATGAAATGCCGGCGATAAACATGCAGCCTGCGAAAAAACTTCCGGATGTTCCCATACCAGCATCATAGAAATTAATCCTCCCATCGATGAACCACCGACAGCAGTATTTTGTCGATCAGACAATGTTCTAAAATTTTTATCTATAAATGGTTTTAAATCGTTTATGATGAAATCCATATACTTACGACCAAGTTTGGTATCGCCATATTCGTCATTTCTATCAGAAGTATTATAAATTCCGACGATTATAATTTCTTTTATAGCGCCGGCTTTAATTAAACTGTCGGCAGTTTCGTCAAGCTGCCAATCGATACCGAAGGCAGATGTTTTTGGATCGAAAAGATTTTGTCCATCTTGCATATAAAGCACCGGGTACCGTTTTGTTTTACTGCTGTCATAAGAAGGAGGAAGCCATACAATGATGTCGCGAGGCTTGATTCCTTCGCCTTTCATGTTATATAAATATTTTACGGTACCAGTGATTTGACCGGGAAACATTGCCCGGTTAACATTGCTGATTTCATCTTTCCATTTATTGATTGTGAAGTAGACAGTAGTATCATTTTTTATTATCATAGAATAATTTGGCGGTACAAGTCCATCATTTGTAAGCGCCTCGGTATTCCATGAGCCTTTGGTAAACTTAAATTCAATTTTTTCATTTGAATTAAAGCTGAATGTTTTTGCCCATGTGGAATCGTTGCTTTTAGTTAGGGCGACGCCGGATGGATTCCAATCGCCAAGTTCAGAGTTGTTTCCGGTGACATATATTGTTTCGTTAGAAGGAAGCTTAGGAGTTGTAACGACAAATGTAATTTTATTCTGCGGAAATATAAATTTTGCTGCCAAGGTAAAGACTGCAATGGTTAACAATAATCTTTTCATAAAATGTTTCCCAATTTTAAGTTTTTCAATAACTAAATATAATCCAAAAATGTTTTCCTTCTTAGCTGGGAAATAGTAATTTTGAAATAAAAATTACTTAGATTCTCTGGAACTATGGCATTTCCAAAATTCTATTTTAAAAAAGAAGTTAATGAACTAACGGCAATAATAAAGAATCTGGATAAAAAAGTTACCACCGTTTTAGTTGCTGCTGCCGTACTTCAGACTATTTCATGGTATTTTACATCCCGTACGTTCTTCCATCTTAATTTTTTCATAGAGCTTTCCAATCATTCTAAAGTTTATCTTTTAGAATTTTTTTATTGGTACCTTGGTGATTTCATAGTCTATTTCATTGTTCCATTTTTAATTATAAAACTATTCTTCAAAGAAAAAATTAGAGATTACGGAATTGCGATTGGAGATATAAATGCCGGAGTTAGAATTTCAGTGATCTTCATTTTAATAATGCTTCCGTTCATTTGGTTTTTAACTTCACAGCAATCGTTCAGCTTAACTTATCCTCTGCTTTACCAGGCAAGAGATTCCTGGAATATATTTTTTATTTACGAACTCGGACTGGTTTTCTATTTATTTGCATGGGAATTTATCTGGCGCGGATTTATGCTTTTTGGTTTGAAAGAAAAATTTGGTTATTATGCCGTTGTAATTCAGATGTTGCCGTTTGTTATTCTTCATGATGGCAAGCCGCCGCTTGAAACCTTCGGGGCAATTGCGGGAGGTTTAGCGCTAGGCATTCTGGCTTATCGATCCAGATCAATCTACTATTGCGTTATTACTCATTCAATTATTATGTTTAGTATAGATTTAATTTCTACTCTTCGATACAGGGCGAATGATTTTGGAGTCGGAGTGAATTCATTAGTTAATGTTGTAAAACAAATTTTTTAAGGAATAAGAAAATGAGATTTTCATTAAACGTAGATCATATAGCGACACTAAGAAATTCCAGGGGAGAGAATGAACCGGATCCGGTTACTGCAGCATTACTTGCTGAACAAGCCGGTGTTGATGGAATAGTTGTTCATCTTAGAGAAGACCGGCGTCATATAAATGAAAGAGATGTCCGTTTACTTAGAGAATTAATTACAACTAAACTCGATTTAGAGATGGCGGCTACAGATGAAATTATCAAGATAGCTTGCGATGTCGGTCCGGAGCTTTCCACAATTGTTCCCGAACGCCGCCAGGAATTAACTACCGAAGGTGGTATAAATGTAATTGATAATATAAACCGGTTGAAAGATGCAATTACTGATTTGCACAATGCGGAAATATTGGTGTCATTATTCATAGAACCAAACTTAGACCAGATTGATGCTGCTGCAGAGATTAATTCAGACTTTATCGAAATTCATACCGGTGTTTTTGCCAATGCTATTACCGAAGAAGAACAATTTGATGAGCTTGATAAAATCAGAACCGCGGTAAAGCACGCAAAGAAACTCGGATTAGGCGTGAATGCGGGACACGGACTTGATTATCAGAATATAAAAATATTTAGGGAGATCCCGGATATTGATGAAGTTAGTATTGGGCATGCTGTAATTGCGAGAGCTGTATTTACCGGATTGAAGGAAGCTGTCCAGGAGATGATGCGATTAATAAAATAACAAAAGTTCATTCAACCAAATCAGTTGAAATTTAAGTTTTCAACCAAATTGGTTGAAAATGAATTATTCAACCAAACCGGTTGAAAGTTTTATTTACTTTTCTTAAGTTCCTTCTGAAATAAATAAGATATAATATGAAGAAGATTGCTTTAATCGGAGATATAGTCAGTTCGAGAAAAATAAAAAAGAGAGAAGAAATCCAGAAAAAGCTTATACGCTATTTTAATACGGTAAATGTGAATCATAAAACTCTTCTTTCTCCGTTTACTATTACCCTCGGAGATGAATTCCAGGCATTATACAGCAAGGGGAGCGATTTATTTAAAGATATATGGGAAATATTACTAGTGCTTTATCCCGCAAAGGTAAGGTTTTCTATTGGTGTCGGAGAATTATCGACTCGGATAAATAAAAAGCAATCGATCGGTATGGATGGTCCGGCTTTTCATAATGCAAGACAAGGTTTAACGGAATTAAAAAAGACTTCGTATCTTTTTAACATTATTGCCGATGAAGGTAACAGAAATGAACTGATAAAGCACAGCTTGTTTTTAATCTCAAATATTTTCGGCAAGTGGAAATCGACCAGACTTAAAATTCTTGTAATGCTTTACGAAGGAAAATCCGTTAAGGAAATATCTGCCAAACTAAAAATTTCCGATAAAGCAGTCTATAAGAATATTGATTCCGGCAGTTTGACCTTAATTGTTAAGATTACAAGAGAAATTGCCAAAGAATTAGATGTCATAATTAAGAAATAAAGTTTTGCAATTCATATATTTTCTGAATGTTATATTGCTTTCCAGACTGAGTTTAGGCTTTAAAAATGAACCGGTCTCTAAAGTAAAACTCCTTGAGGTAATTATAACTCAAATTCTGTTATTACTTTTATTTGAATTTAGTATCAAATTATTTTTATTGATTGCAGTAGTTTTTGTATTTGATCTCATTTTTTATTGGATAGAAAACAGATTTAACAATCTAAATTTAATCCGCTGTCTTTCTTTTCTTTTTTACTTTTTAATATTCGGTATATTCTCGTCTATTTTTATTCCAAAGAACTTTAATAGCAGCTTCTATAATTTAATTAGCGGCTCGGGTAATGATTCTTTTATTAGTTCAGTATTAATTAAAATAAATTGGTACAAGTTCAACCTTGTTTTACTTGGCATATTGTTATTATTAAACGAAACAAACTTCGTAATCAGATATTTTTTCGAAAAGTTTAATTTAGCTCCACAAGCTCCCAATTCCGGTGAGGCAAATGGAATCGATAAGAAAGAGTACAATGCCGGAAGAATTATCGGATGGGTTGAAAGAATTTTAATTTTCTTTTTCGTCCTCGTAAATCAATACGCGGCGATTGGTTTTATAATCGCTGCCAAAGGATTTACAAGATTCCGCGAACTTGATAACAGAGATTTTGCCGAATATGTTCTCATCGGAACATTATTGTCTTCGCTTTCGGCAATTGCAATTGCTCTTCTTATTAAAAGCATGTTTTGAACCATTTCCAGAACTTCAGAATGACATTAAAACAAAAATTAGATTTCCATTACAAAGCATTTGATAGAACCAAAATCTCTCCGGACCCGCTTCAATTCCTCCATTTATTTGATGATGAAAAAGACATCGAGGTTATCGGTTTTATCGCTTCTGTATTTGCTTATGGTAATGTAAATCAAATTATTAATACTCTTAATAAAATTCTAGTAATTACGGATAAGCAGCCGTACAAATTTATTACCAGCTTTTATAATAAAAAAAAATCTTTTGACCTCGGCGGATTGAAGCACCGTTTTTATACGGAAAATGATATTTCTCTTCTCTTCAATATTTTAGGCTATGTTTATCATCAATATGATTCGCTTAAAAATCTTTTCCAAATTTTTTATAACGAAGACGGGCAAATAAAAAATTCAATTACGAAGTTTTCCGATTATTTTATAAACTATGCTTTGAATAGAAATGGTGGAACTGTTAGCCCAGGTTTTAAGTTTATGTTTCCGTTACCAGAATTAGGAAGCGCCTGTAAAAGAATGAATTTATTTCTCCGCTGGATGGTTAGAAAAGATGAACTTGATTTCGGATTATGGAATGAAATACCAACAAATAAACTGATTATTCCTGTCGACACTCATGTAGCTAGAATTTGTCAATCGCTAAATCTTACTAAAAGAAAAAATACGAGTTGGGCAATGGCTGAAGAAATTACAGAGAATCTCAAAAAGTTTGACTCATCTGACCCGGTTAAATACGACTTCGCAATTTGCCATATAGGAATGAGGAAACTTGAATTTTAATTATAGCAATAATTAGAAAAATATTGAATAATTTTTTGAAAAAAAGGTTGTTCTCAAAAAATAACCTCTTTATATTTAGCGCAAAATTTTAGGACAATTTTTATTTTGTCAAAAACAAAAATCTATGATTCTTTAACGATCTAAAGGAGCAGTATATGCCGGAACAAAAACCGTTTGTACCTTTTGTCTCACCTGAAACCCACATGGCTGAATTTACTATCAGAGCACTTATTATTGGGCTTGTTATGGCTGTTGTGTTGGGAGCTGCAAATGCTTATTTGGGACTAAAAGCAGGCATGACAATAGCCGCTACCTATCCGGCGGCAGTTATTGGAATGGCAATTATAAAATTAATGAAAGGGACTATACTTGAAGAAAACTTTGCTAGAACTGTTGGTTCAATCGGCGAATCAATTGCAGCCGGTGCAATTTTTACCTTACCGGCTTTTTATATAGCTGGGATTTGGAATCCATTTTATTCGGCAGGTCATTATGCAATTTCAACTGCAATAATGGTTGCGGGTGGTGTGCTTGGAATTATGTTTGTAGCTCTTTTAAGAAGAGTAATGGTAGAAGATGTTGAGCTTCCATTCCCTGAATCGATAGCAGCAGCGGAAATTCATAAAGCAGGAAGCCATGGTTCTAGTGGTTCCGGATTTTTATTCAGCGCTATGGGAATAGGTGCTGCTATTCAGGCATTAGGTCAATTCAATTTATTCGCTACTTCATATCAAAAATTAATCAATCTTACTAAAGGAGGAATTCTTTTTCAGTCTCCGGATGTTAGTCCAGCCTATATGGGAGTCGGTTTTATTATCGGTCCTAATTTAGCTGCATTGAATTTTAGCGGCGGTGTTTTAGCTTGGGGATTGTTAGCTCCAATTATCGCATACTTTAAATATGGAAACGGATTACCAGCAGGTATGGATTATACTGGTGCTATTATAAAAGCATGGCAAGATGATGTAAGACCAATTGCAATAGGCGGAATGCTTGTTGGTGCTGCATATACTTTGTGGAAAATGCGTAAGAGTTTACTTGCAGGTATTGCTCGTTCTATCGGTGACGTAAAAAAAGCTGCCGCTGGTGAGCATCATACTGCAAGAACTGACAAAGATATTAGTTTCAATTGGGTTATTGTTGGTATTCTTGCTGTAGGTGTAGCTACATTTTTTATCTACAACTTCTTTGCACAAAACATTACTGCAGCTTTAGTTGCTACCATAGTAATGATAATCGCTGGATTTTTCTTTGCGGCAGTTTCCGGATATCTCGTCGGAATTATCGGTTCAAGCAATAATCCAATTAGCGGTTTAACATTATCTACGTTAGTTGTTGCAGCATTACTGATGGTTCTTTTGGGAATGTCTGGAACTCAAGGTGTTGCCGCGGTTTTAGGAGTTGCGGCGGTTGTTTGTGTTGCGGCAGCAGTTGCAGGTGAGATGCTTCAAGATTTGAAAGCCGGTCATATCCTAGGCGGTACTCCTTGGAAAATGCAGGTTGGAGATTTAATCGGATTGGTAGTTGCTTCAGCAGTTATGTTCATTCCTATTTTTATTTTGCATGAAGGCGATATTAGAAGCGGTGGTACCGGATTCGGCGGTGCTAACCTTCCTGCACCTCAAGCTAGCTTGATGGCAATTCTTGCCAAAGGAATTGTGTCCGGACAGATGGAATGGATTTTAATTTTTGCCGGAATGTTGATGGGCGTGGGTTTCATTATGATGAATGTAAAAAGTCCTATGCTTGTAAGCGTTGGAATGTATCTTCCGCTTGGAACAACGTTTGCAATTTTTATCGGTGGTTTGGTTAAAGGAATCGTAGATTTAACAAGTACAAAACGAAAATATAATGCTGCACAGAAAACTAGAGTAGAAAACCGAGGAATATTAATTGCCGCAGGACTTATAGCCGGAGAAGCCTTGATCGGGCTTCTATTTGCGGGGCTCAAGTTTGGAGAGGTTCCACTATTTTCATTCTTTGAGCATCCAACTTTCTGGATAAGTATTATAATTTTCATTTTCATTGGATGGCTGCTGGTTAAGTACTCATTAAAGAATGCTGGAAGCCCGGATGAGCCGGCTCCGCCATCAGTATCAATGTAACATGTTTTAACCGTCCCAATAAAAATCGGGACAAATTTTTTTGGAAAGAAAATGCCGTTAAGCTTTTACGAACGAAGAAGAATTTTGAAAAAAGTAAATTATATGGAAATTACTCCTTTCAAAATTTATGATGAAGAAGTAGACTCAAATGGAAGAGTTACGATAATTGTTCCCAAATTCAAAAAGGAATTTGCGATTAACATTATAAAGCAATTAGGTAAGCCGATGAATATCCGCATTAAGCTTGATGAATTTGGCTCCGAGGTTTGGCAATTGCTAAACGGCAATAGGAACGTTACTGCTATCTGTAAAAAATTGGTGGAAAAATTCGGTGATAAAATTCAGCCGGTTGAAGAACGGCTGACAAAATTCTTAACAAATCTATATCTTCAAGGTTATATATCATTTAACGAAATTAAATCTGAAGGAGATTGATATGGGAAACATTCTAGGTCATTTAAAACCTGAAGCGGTATGGAACCACTTCGAAGAAATCTGCAAGTATCCGCGTCCTTCTCGCAAAGAGGAGAGGATTGCGGGTTATGTTATGTCTGTAGGTAAAAGGAACAATTTCGAAACATTAAAAGATGAATTTGGAAACATTTTAATTAGAAAACCGGCAACGCCTGGGAAAGAAAATTTAACACCAGTAGTTCTTCAAGGTCATCTTGATATGGTTGCGGAAAAAAATAACGATGTTCAGCACGATTGGAACAAAGATCCAATTTCTCCATATGTAGATGGAGATTGGGTTAAGGCTCAAGGAACAACACTTGGATCGGATAATGGAATAGGCATTGCAGCTGCACTTGCTGTCATTGAATCAAAAGAAGTTGAGCATGGTCCACTCGAGGCACTATTCACACTTGATGAAGAGACGGGATTATTTGGTGCACAGGCATTGAAGCCCGGATGGCTCAAGGCTAAAATTCTTCTTAATCTGGATTCTGAAGAAGATGGTGCATTATATATAGGCTGTGCAGGTGGTCAGAATACTTATGTTAAATTCAAATTCAATCCAGCAGATGCGCCTACAAATACAACTGCTCTTGAATTGAAAGTCATTGGATTGAAAGGCGGTCATTCCGGTTTGGATATAAATACCGGAAAAGGAAATGCGATAAAAATTATGGCAAGGCTTCTTCACGAATTAAATTATAAATTTGGAATTCGTCTTGCAAGCATCAACGGCGGAAGTAAACACAATGCAATACCACGTGAATGCCTTTCCATTATCAGAGTTGCAACTAAGCAATCTGCAGAAGTTCTTGCTTACGTAGAGGAATATAATAAAATAGTGAAGTTTGAACTTGCAACCGTAGAACCAAATTTAAATGTTGCCGCTTCGGAAACTAAATCGCGCGCAAAAGTATTCGATAAACCTACTGCAACAAATTTGATCAACTCTCTTTATACTGTTCAGAACGGCGTTATTAAAATGAGTGCGGATATCGAAGGTCTGGTTGAAACATCTACTAACTTAGCAGTTGTATCAACAAAAGGGAAAACAGTTGACGTTATTCTTAGTCAGCGCAGTTCTGTTGAATCTGAAAAGAACGATATTTCAAATTCTATTTCAGCATTGTTCAAACTTGCTAAAGCTGATGTGAAGCAATCAGACGGATATCCCGGATGGAACCCGAATATTAAATCACCAGTTCTTGGTGTTTTGAAAAAAGTTTATTCGGATTTATACGGAACAGCTCCAGAAGTTAAAGCAATCCATGCAGGACTTGAATGCGGAATAATAAATGAGCGCTATCCTGAAATGGATATGATTTCTTTCGGACCAACAATAATCGGTGCGCACTCACCAGATGAAAGAGTACAGATAAGTACTGTTGAGAAATTCTGGAATCTTCTCAACAACGTTTTAAAAAATATTCCTCAGAACTGATTTCAATAGGAGATACACTTTAAGTGTATCTCCGAATAATTTCTATAAAGTGGAACTAATATGAATTTAACCTCTACCGCGATTAAACCTGAACCTTCCCGTATATTCAGATGGATGATTTTACTGTTCGTCAGTGTGGCGATGTTTGGGAATTATTACGTTTACGACAGCATTAGCCCATTGGCAGACCTCCTGGCAAAGCAACTTCATTTTTCCGATTCTAATATTGGTCTTTTGAACGCCATTTATAGTATTCCCAACGTCTTTATGGTTCTAATCGGAGGTATTATAATTGATAAAATTGGGACAAGAATTTCAACTTTTATATTTGGATTGCTTTGTCTTCTTGGGGCTGCAATTACTGCTTCAAGCGGAACTTTGGAAGTTATGGCAGCAGGCAGATTGATTTTCGGACTTGGAGCAGAATCTTTAATCGTCGCGGTTACAACAATCATCGGCAGATGGTTTAAAGGCAAGGAGCTTTCATTTGCTTTCGGTTTAAATTTAACGTTAGCGCGGCTTGGCTCATTTGCGGCTTTAAATTCTCCAACTTGGGGAAATTCTTTTTATAGTTACTGGCAAAAACCTTTATTAGTCTCGGTTGCAACTGCTACAATTTCTATTGTTGCTGTTGTAATTTATTGGGGTATGGATGTCTATGCAGGAAAGAATTTCACTTTAAAAGAAATTCCCAAGCAGGAAAAAATTATTTTTAAAGAAATTTTTTCTTTTTCAAAATCATACTGGTTCGTGGTGATGCTTTGTGTTACTTTCTATTCAGGAATTTTTCCCTTCCAAACATTCGCTGTAAAATTCTTTATGGAAGTTCATGGAACAACGAGAGAGTTCGGTGGATTCCTTTCAAGTATGCTCACACTTTCCGCTATGATTTTAACGCCGTTGTTTGGGTTATTTGCTGACTACTTCGGCAAGCGTTCCTTGTTAATGATGTTTGGCTCGATCATACTAATCCCGGTTTATTTGCTGATGGCTTATACTAAAATAAATTTATTCATTCCAATGGCACTGATGGGATTGTCTTTTTCTTTAATACCGGCAGTAATGTGGCCGTCAGTTGCCATAATTGTTGATGAATCCAAGCTGGGAACTGCTTACGGTTTAATGACGATGATTCAAAATATTGGTCTTGCCGGATTCAATCTTGTAATTGGCTGGTCCAATGATTTTAGCGGTGGTTACACTATGGGAATGTGGATTTTTTCGATTCTAGGTTTCCTCGGAATGCTTTTTTCATTTCTTTTGAGAAGAGCAGAACTGAGTGTACACGGACATGGTTTGGAAAAAGGGATTGCAAAAAAAAATCAACGATTAGAAACTGCTTCATAAAGATATTTAATCCAACAATTCCATTTTATGCAATTTATTGTTAAGTTTCTCATGCAATCGATTTGAGGTTTTATGATACTGAAAAAGTCAATCGCATTGCTGATTGCTTTTTACTGTCTGACAGTTGTTCAAAATATATTTCCACAAACATTCGGCTTCGGCTGTTTGGGTTTTGTTGGCGGTTACGGCGGATATTCTTATCAAGAATTCGATGCCAAAGGATTAAACGATTATGTTTCGACTTATAACTTAGACAATAAAGATTCTCTCAGTTCTCCAATGAGAAAATTTGGAAAGGCTCAGGGTTATCGAGTCGGGATAAATTTTTTCCGAGCTAATATCAAAGGATTTATTCTAACTACAAAAGGATTTTATCAAGCACTCAACGAAAAAAATTCTGCTTCAATGATTACTGCTCAAGGTACTTCAAATTCAACTTATCAATTAAATTTAACTAATTGGGGACTTGGTCTTGATCTAGGGACTTCAATTGTTGGAGGTTTGAGTTGGAAGGTAATTGATGCTGCTGTGCTTTTTAATACTGTAACCTTTACAAACACTTTGAATCTTCCGGGTCCTACAACAGTTATAAAAAAATATAATAACGAAAAATATGTTTTGGGGTATTCTGTAGGCACCGGATTTATTCTTGATATCATTGAGCAATATGTCAGCATTGAAGGCTTAGCGGGTTATACATTTTTCTCAATAGATAAAATGAAAGCCGATGACTCAGCTGCTGAAATGCCGGCTGTTGAAAACTCTAACCAGCCGATGAGAAATTTTATAGCATCGGGCGGCTTTAATGCCGTGATACAATTAAATGTTGGTTTCCCACTTTAATTCCTCAAAATTAAATAATGAAAAATTCTGAAGAACGCAATAAAAAAATAAAGCTGCCTCATTCTACCAATTATAAAATCAAGCATGAAGTTTTTAAAGAGAAAGAAAAATTTGAGAATGCTTTAATTGAGAGCGAAGAAAGATTTAGTTTAATGGCAGATACCGCTCCAATTATGGTTTGGATCTCTGGTGCCGATAAGCAATTCTTTTATTTCAATAAAATGTGGTTAAGCTTTACCGGAAGATCCATACTTGATGAACTCGGAAATGGATGGCTGGAAAATATGCATCCGGATGATGTAAATACTTTTCTCAAAGCTTATAATGTCGCATTTAAGAGAAAGAAAAATTTTGAAATCGAATTTAGGTTAAAAAGAAAAGACGGTAAATTTCGTTGGATATTCACAAGGGGAGTTACAAGATTTTTACCTAATGATGATTTTGCAGGATTTCTTGGAACAGCAATAGATATTACGGATCGCAAACAAACTGAAGATGCTCTCAGAGCGAGCGAAGAAAAATATAGATCAGTAGTCCAAAATGTCCGGGAGGTTATTTTTACTACCGATGATGCCGGTATTTTTACTTTTCTTAATCCTTTCTGGAATGATTTGACTGGATACGACATAAAGTCCTGTATTGGCAAGCCGCTTTTTTCCTACTTTCACCTGGAGGATAAAAAAAAGTTTACTGACCAATTTGTCTCGATAATTTATAAAAAGAAGTCTTATTCTCTATTCGAATCAAGAATAAAAACTAAACAAGGCGACTATAAATGGGTAGAGATAAATGCAAGAATTACTTTCGATGGCAATTTAAATATAACAGGTATTTCGGGGACCATAAACGATATCCATGAGAAGAAATTGGCTCACGAACAATTAATCAAAGCTAAAGAAAAAGCAGAAGAATCTGATAGACTGAAATCGGCTTTTCTTGCTCAAGTTTCTCATGAAATAAGAACACCTACCAATATAATTTTAGGTTACAATTCTTTAATAAAAGAAAAACTTCAAGAAGTAAATAATCTAAATTTAAGTAAAGAATTTGATACTATTGATGCAAGCAGCCGGAGATTGCTAAGAACGATTGATTTAATATTAAATATGTCTATGGTTCAATCGGGCACTTATGAAATAATAAACGAAAAATTTGATCTTGAAAAACTATTGACCGACTTGGTTATGGAATTCAAACCAATAGCTGAGGAGAAGAAAATAAAACTCAATTATAAGAATATTAGTAGAAATAGTTTTATTTTTGCAGATAAATATACTTTAACACAAGCATTTCAGAATCTAATTGATAATGCCGTTAAGTATACAAACAAGGGTTTTGTAGAAATAATTAGCGAGGATACACCTAAAAAAATTTCAGTAAAAATTATTGATACGGGGATTGGAATTTCAAGTAGTTATTTGCCAAAGCTTTTTCAGCCGTTTACTCAAGAGGAAATTGGTTATTCAAGAAAGTTTGACGGAAACGGGCTTGGGCTTGCACTTACAAAAAAATATTTAGAAATCAACAATGCTGGAATTACAGTTAAAAGTATAAAAGGTAAAGGCACAACTTTTACAGTCCTAATGAATCGGAATAATTCAACGGAGGTGAAATGAATTCTTCTAATTTAGAAAATAATAAACCTAGTACATGGTTTTATAAATAGTAGTACATTGGAATAAAATTAATAAATTAGTCTGCAAAAAAAGGAAAGTATATGAGCAGACAAAACACTAGAGCAGCAGTACAACTGACAGAAGAAGAGAGA
>JAKAGV010000025.1 GCA_021815405.1 Bacteroidota bacterium | reverse complement strand
TCAATCGTTAAATTACAAAACACCGTCTCAGATATATTTTGCAGGTCAGTAGTTCTTTTAAATAATTAATTCTATTAAATTAATCCACCTTAAATTACCGGTTTTCCTGTACAGGGAATGGGGGAAGACTTACTTGCATCTTAGAGATTCCTTTCTTTAAGTTTTGTTTTTTTTACTTAATCAAACTTAATATTTCTGAAGGGAGTCTCTATTTTTTTTATCCCAAATTTCAACTAAGAACTAATTTACGTCTTGAAATGGGAGTCTATTCATATCAATTAATTCTATTAAACTTTAATTCAGCAAATTATCAGGAGGCATGCTATGCACATTTTTAATATATCATTAAGTTATACTTTGAACTCGATTGTATATCTGATTAACCATTCGGACGACGGACTTGTTCTGTCAATTGATATTGCAAAAAAATTTAAGAATATAATATTGGTCACTACTGTCCGGAATACGATCAAGAGATAGTCTGTAAGGGATTAATTTGTAATGAATTATAAGAAAAAGTAATAATAATCGATTTGAAATGAAAATTAAGTTTTCGTTGTTTTACTGCTTGAGAATTTAAGGAGTAAGAAATGAACATAGGTCAAACTGTATTCAGTCAATTATTGGATTGTCTGCCAATGGATAAGTTTCGTCAATGTGTAGATCATTACAAAGGATATTATAAAGTCAAAAAGTTTAGTTGTTGGGATCAATTTCTTTGCATGAGTTTTGCGCAGTTGACATATCGAGAAAGTCTAAGAGATATTGAAATATGTTTAAGAGCAATGCAGCCAAAACATTATCATATGGGAATAAGAGGCAAAGTATCAAGAAGTACTCTGGCAGAAGCCAACTAAAAAAGAGACTGGAGAATATATGCCGACTTTGCACAGATACTAATTGCGGAAGCAAAAGGATTATACAAGCAAGAAGAATTTGCGAAAGAACTTGATGAAACAGTTCATGCATTAGACGCTACAACAATAGATTTATGTCTATCATTGTTCCCATGGGCAAAATTCGGAAAGCATAAAGGTGGAATAAAACTTCACACTTTGTTAGATGTACAAACAAGCATTCCGACCTTTATTTATAAACTACGGCGATGGTTCATGAAGTAAATATCCTTGATATAATCGTTCCTGAAGCGGGAGCTTTTATGTAATGGACAGAGGCTATGTTGACTTTGCTCGTCTATACACTTTGCATTTAAGCAATTCATTTTTTGTAACACGTGCAAAATCTAATATGGGCTTTAAGAGAATATATTCGAATCCGGTAGATAGAGCCACTGGTGTTGTTTGTGATCGAATAATTTCTTTAAGTGGTTACCATCCTTCAAAAGATTATCCGGACAAATTAAGAAGAATTGAGTATTATGATTTTCAGCGAGGTAAACATCTTACTTTTCTAACCAATAATTTTAGATTACAGACATTACTGATTGCTAAAATATTTAAGAACAGATGGCAGATTGAATTGCTCTATAAATGGATCAAGCAACATCTAAGGATTAAATCTTTTTACGGAACAAATCAGAATGCAGTTAAAACTCAAATATGGATTGCACTTTCGGTTTATTTACTGGTAGCAATAGTAAAGAAGAGATTGAATATAAGTTTATCGCTCTACAATTTTCGACAGATTTTAAGTATATCGATTTTTGAAAAAAGCCCAATTTTAGGGCTTATAAATAATGCTGATTACAGTTCAAAAATCATTGCTCCCGATAGCCAGTTGAATTTATTTAACTTATAACCGGACAGTAGTGAAAATTGGATATTTACCATATAATACTGGATCATTTTAATTGAATAATAAAAATTTGTAGGAATTTGATTATTCAAATTCCTACAAGAACAATATAACAACATCCACAATAGTACAGCGGGTTCGAAATTACTGCAACATTCTTAGGCGCTACGGTGTGAGAAAAGGCGATTATGCAAAGCAGCATAAGTATTTTCATTTTCTTAAAATAGTAGATGAATATTCCACTTAAGCGAGAAAAAACACTCCTAAAAAATTTAATTGGGGAAAGATAAAGAATAAAAGCGGCGCAGAATTTGAAGCGGTTCATCAAACGGCTACTCATTATAAAAAATTTTCGCTTAATTAAACTAAAGCTTGACATAAAAAAAAACGTTTACTAAGTTTATTAAGTTTGTTTGCTTAACCAACTAATTGATTGTTAAATAGCAATTAAAGTTTTAATTATGAATTCGAATAGGGCGATGATAATAACAGGAAATGCCAAAATAGTTATAGCGATAAACCAGGTGATGATTTTAAGCATGATAAGGGAGATTCAACTAATATCAAGAGTAAATGTTGCCAGAAATACCGGACTTAATAAAAGTACTGTTTCAAGTATTATTTCAGAATTACTTAAAGAAGACTTAATTTATGAACTTGTAAATGAAGACCAAAACATTGGCAGAAATCTCTTCAACTTATTTATAAAGTTAGGCAAATATTTTATAGGTGCGGTTGATATTGATTCTTCAATTAAAGCGATAGATCCGCGCGTAGTTTTTATTGAAGTCAAAATTACAGACGCATGGGATTTAGGTTATCCCGACATGCAGTATGTAAGTGCAAAGTGTGCTTTTGGGGAGAGAGGAATGGACATGAATATCCTTCGTACTTCAATTAAAGATATACTGCCGAGACTGATGGGCGCCACTACACTTGCTATCAAAGAAATTTTTGATGGATTTAAAATTACTTGATATGTATAAAAATAGTTTCAAATTACATCACGTTAATTTTTTACTCGTTTTCTTTCTGATAATAAGTCAGAATAAAATTTGTGCTCAGTTAAATATTTTAGGAAATGAGTTAATATTAAAAAAGCCATGGATGATCCAATCATCCGATAAGATTAAGGATAATGGTTCTTTGATATCTTCAGAAAGATATTCGGCGAAAGACTGGTATCCGGCAACTGTTCCATCTACAGTAATGGGAACTCTTGTGAACGATAAAGTTTACAAAGATATTTTCTTGGGTGATAATTTAAAAAATATTCTCTCAAAACAATTTGAAGTACCTTGGTGGTATAGAACGGAATTTACAATTTCCAAAAACATTAAATGGAAATTTGCAAAGCTAAAATTTGACGGCATTATTTACCGTGCAAATATTTGGCTTAACGGGAAACAGATTGCTAATGCGGATAGTACTGAGGGAGTCTATCGTAGATTTGCATTTGATATGACGAATCTCATTAAAAGAGAAGGGAAAAATATTCTTGCCGTAGAAATATTCCCTCCCAAGCCAGGCGAGCCATCTATAGGATTTGTGGATTGGAATCCTACACCACCTGATAAAAGCATGGGTATCTGGAGGGATGTCAAAATAAAGTTTAGCGGGGATGTATCCATAAATTATCCGTTTGTTCAAAGTAAAATAAATCTGAAAACATTAAAAAGCGCAGAGCTTACAGTTTCAACGGAACTTTTCAACAACAGTAATAAAAATATCTCCGGTGAATTATCAGGTGAAATAGGAAAAATTAAGTTTTCTAAAAATATAACATTGACACCGAATGAAAAGAGGAAAGTTGCTTTTTGTCAGGAAGATTATCCACAATTAAAAATAAAGAATCCCCGGTTATGGTGGACTTATAATTTTGGCAAGCCTGAGCTATACAAATTAAAACTGTCGTTTAATATCGGCGGAAAAATTTCCGATAAAAGCGAAACGACATTTGGAATAAGGGAAGTATCAGATTACATAAATAAAGAAGGGAATCGCGGCTATAAACTTAACGGAAAAAAGATTCAAATATTAGGCGGCGGCTGGGTTGATAATATATTTCTGAATAATAATTATAAAAATTTGAAATCCCAAATTGCTTATGTTAAAGAGATGGGATTGAATACGCTTCGGCTTGAAGGTATATGGGGGACTAGCCAGGACCTCTATAACCTTTGCGACGAAAACGGAATATTAATTATGCTAGGCTTAAGCTGTCAATGGGAGTGGGATATCTATATCGGCAAACCGGTCGACGAATTTGGAGGCATACAAACTCCAAATGAAATGAATTTGATTTCAAATTCATGGAAAGACCAGATTAAATGGCTGCGAAACCATCCAAGTATTTTTCTATGGCTGTATGGAAGCGATAAAATTCCAAGACCGGAATTAGAAAAAAATTACTTACAAATCTTAAATGAGTTTCATCCGTCTTGTTGTCATCTTGCAGCCGCAAAACAAATGACAAGTGAAGTTTCGGGACAGACCGGAGTGAAGATGAAAGGACCTTATGATTACGTTACGCCTGCTTACTGGTGGACAGATAAACAAAACGGCGGTGCTGTCGGATTCAATACTGAAATAGGACCAGGTGTAGAAATACCTCCGATTGAAAGCATAAAAAGAATGATCCCTGAAAACCATCTATGGCCAATTGACAGCGTCTGGTATTTCCATTGCGGCAAAAATGATTTTGGAAATTTAGAAAATTATAATAATGCCTTATTCAATCGTCTTGGAAAACCCAACGATCTGGAAGAATATTGTACTAAAGCTCAGTATCAAAATTACGAAGGTACGCGAGCAATGTTTGAAGCAAACACTGCAAACAAATACCAAGCGACCGGTGTTATTTACTGGATGTTAAATTCGGCATGGCCCAAACTATGGTGGCAACTTTATGATTACTACTTAATGCCTGGAGGTGCTTTTTATGGTACAAAGAAAGCCTTAGAACCTCTTCATATTTTATATGATTACGCAAACAATAATATAATTGCAGTTAATAGCACATTTCAAAAACAGGTGAATTTGACAGCTAAGATACAAGTTCTAAATTTTGATTTATCAAAAAAATTTATGAAAGATATTTCATTTGAATTACCGTCAGAAAGAAAAGAGGACCTACTGAAGCTACCAACCATCGATAATTTAAGCAGAACGTATTTTGTTGATTTAAAACTTTTACAGAATAATAAACTTGTAAGTTCTAATTTTTATTGTCTGTCTACTAAACATGATGAATTAGATACTGCAAAAACAACTTGGATATTGACGCCAACTAAAGAATATTCCGACTTGACGGAGCTGAATAATCTTGGTAAAGTACATTTATCAATTAAAGAAAAGATAATTACGAAGAACAAGAGTAGTGAAGTGGAAGTTGAACTTGTAAACAACTCGAATAAACTGGCATTTCAAGTTGTACTCTCAGTTCATAAAGGAAAAAATAGAGAATCAATATTGCCGGTTTCCTGGGATGACAATTATTTTAGTTTGCTTCCCGGTGAGAAAAGAAAAATAAAAGGATATTTTTCTAATGAAGAACTTGAAGGAGCCAAACCTTTTATTAAAGTATCGGGCTGGAATGTTGATTAAATTTAATACTTGGAGTCGCAGTGCTTTACTATGATGAATTTGGGTATTAGCTTTTTAATAATTTTATTTCTTTAAATTTTAAGAGAGCTAGGAAATAAATTGGAAAATGGGGGTATTAGAATAACTATTAAAAGAAAGAATTAAAATGCTGGGAAAAAAAGTTAAAAATAGAGTAAAAAGTAAAAACATATATTTGCTCAATCAAACAAAAAAACAGTTTGATGAGCTGAAGTCAAGGTTTATTACCACTGCTTCGCATGAGTTTAGAACTCCTCTTACAACGATCTTGACGTCTTCGGAATTACTTTTAATGGTTGGAAAGACAATAGATGAGGAAAAATATCTCGAGCATATAATTAAAATTCAAAATGCTGTTATGTACATGACCAGCTTACTCGATGATTTGCTTACTCTAAATAAAACAGAATTAGGAGAATGGAAGTTTAATCCGTCCAGAATAAATTTATTCAATTTTTGTTCAAAGCTAATTGAAACTGCATGTAACATGTCCACCGTAGGGCATAAAATTGATTTGGATTATATGCTAAATGAAAAATATGCTATAGTAGACGACAAACTGCTGCAGCATATTTTATCCAATCTATTATCGAATGCGGTAAAATATTCGCCGGAAGGCGGTAATATAAATATGAAAGTAATGCTGTCGCTCTCGAATTTGGAGTTTATAATATCTGATAATGGAATTGGTATACCGAAGACTGATCAAAAGGATATCTTCGAAAGCTTTTATCGTGGTAAAAATACAAAAGGGATTCAAGGAACTGGTTTGGGTTTAGCAATTGTAAAAAGATGCATTGAGTCTCACGGCGGAGCTATAAAATTTAAAAGTCAGTTAAATAAGGGCACTACTTTTAATATTTCAATTCCATTAATGACTATTGTTTGACTTAACATTTTAGGGACATTTATTTTTTCCATTAAAAAAGGGTAAATATTATGAACAAAATTCTAGTAATAGAAGATGAGCAGCCGGTAAGAACTGGCATTAGAGATTTGCTTGAAATAAAAAAGTACAAAGTATTTACTGCTGATAGCGGAACAGAAGGCATTAAATTAGCAAAAGAAATACTTCCGGATTTAATTCTTTGCGATATTATTATGCCGGAAGTTGACGGGTATGAAGTGTTGCATCAGTTAAAAAAGTACGAGGAGACAGTTTCGATTTCTTTTATTTTTTTAACGGCAAAATCAAAAATGACTGATTTAAGATATGGAATGAATTTAGGCGCTGATGATTATATAGTCAAACCGTTCTTAGCAGCAGACCTTTATAAAACTATTGAAATTCGTCTTAATAAAAAAGCTAAAGGGAGTAAAGCATGCGTTGCTGCTAAAAGTACCCCCGAAGAATCAGAACTGAAAAAACAAGTTGGTGAGCATTTGTTTGTTGCAGAAGGAAATAAACCGCAGTTTGTAAAAATTAA
This sequence comes from Bacteroidota bacterium, assembly GCA_021815405.1. Taxonomy (GTDB): domain Bacteria; phylum Bacteroidota; class Ignavibacteria; order Ignavibacteriales; family Ignavibacteriaceae; genus FEN-1297. The sequence goes on along the minus strand of JAKAGV010000025.1, from coordinate 30,756 downwards.
CGAGATAGAATGTATAGCATCTTTTAATGAATACACAAATATTTATTTAAATAATTCCAAAAGGCTGGTGATTAGAAAATCACTTAGGGAATGGGAGACGGTTCTGCCAAATAATATGTTTATAAGAATCCATAGGTCAACGATAATTAACTTCGAATATATTGACCGCGTAGAAAAATTTTATAACCGGTCTTATATCGTTTACTTGAAAAATATTAAACAGCCTTTTACAATCAGCCAGAGATATTTCTCCAAGCTTAAGAAATATCTTTTCTTCTAATCATATTATTTCAATTAAATTAAGAAAGATGTCAGCAATATATGAAAATTGTGATCCCGCGATTTGTGAAAATTATTAATACGATTTTTCTTATTCTGAACATAAAATCTTATTCGCAGGTTATAAATAAAACTTTAGCAAATGTAGGGGACAAAATGATAAGTGAAAAAGAATTCGAGATAAGATATTAGCTAGTGCCTCATTTTTCTCGCGACCCGTAAAATGAAGATTCTTCCAAACAGGACTTACTTAACTCGAGATAATAGCAGAAAAGCTGCTAGATATTGAAGTCAATGAACTTGGCTTGCAGATAACGATTATTTTAAGAACTCAATTTTTTAAATGAAGAACCTTTACGTGCGCGATGAGCTTTACAAGAAAGTAATTTCAAGCATGGTAAAATTCAATAAGAAAGAAATTCAGAAAGCGCTTGATAGAAGTGCGGAGTCTCTTCAAGTAAAAATAATAGTAAGCGGTGATTCAATTATTATTTTCAAATATTATGATGAATTAAAAAACGGTGCTTCTTTCGATTCATTAGAAAAGATTTCTGACCTGTTAGAATATGATTCAAACAAAGCTCCGATAAAGATTATTTTCGGACAGATGAGAGATGACTACTTTGAAGATACCTTGTACAATAAGAAAATAGTAAACATCTCTTCACCGGTTAAAACGGAAGGCGGATGGTTAATATTCAAACTTATCAGGATAAATTCTCAGGTTCCATCTAATGCTGGTGAAGTGGAAAGTAAGAAGGCAGTTATGGATGTCCTTCGATTAAGAAAATCCAGAATGATCGGCATAAAATACCTAACGAATTTCTATAAAGATGCAAATGCAGAAATCAACAGTACATTGTTTTTAAATATTGTACAGAAGGTATCAACTGCATTATCTGAAAAAGAAAGCCTATAAGGCAATAAAGCTCAAAAAAATATTTACCTTGGTGAAGGGAACATAATAAAAATCTTGAATGAGCTTGGAGCGAACTCCAATTCAATTCTTGTGCATATTAAAAAATATCCTGTTACTGTGAAAGAATATTTATATAGTCTGCTTGTTTATCCTTTATTTATAAAAGATCCGGATTTTAACACAACTGCTTACAGGTTGATGGCTAATTTAAATAAGTACATTCAATATAAATTTTTAAGCGAAGAGGGATTGCAAGAGAGACTTCAAAATAATCCAACTGTTAAAGAAGATGTTAGTATCTGGAGCGATAATTATCTAGCGAAGATGTTGAAAATTCTTTTTGAGATTCAGTCTCCCTTACTAACGAAGATGTAAAAAATTATTACAAAACGAAAAAGGAAATTGAGCTGGTAAATGTTGAAGAAATATTAAATAACAATCTTGATATTATTGAGAATGTATTTGATGAACTACGCGAGGGCAAAGACTTTCGCAAGGTTGCGAAACAGTATACACAGCAAAAATTGATAAAAGCTAACGGCGTAGAGTCAGGTTTTTTAAGGGTTTATGCTTTGGGTAAAATTGGGGAGGTGACTTCTAAATTGAAACCGAATCATGTTTACTGACCAATAAAAACATACAGCGGTTATTCTGTAATTAAGCTTATCGGCAAAAAATTTGTCCCGATAAAAACTGTTGATAGCTTCGATTCCATAAAAAACACTGTTGAGGGATGAACTTCTTGAGAAAAAATTCAACGAAAAATTTTTTAAATACATTGCAAGCCTCGCCGATAAATACAAAGTGACAATTAACGAAGAAAACTTGAAATATCTAAAGTTAACGCAAATACCGATGTCCATGTACAAATTTATAGGATTCGGCGGAAGGATTGCAGCATTGCCATACCTCGATGCATGGTATGACTGGATTAAGTACGTACCGAATAAATCAACTCTCGCTCCATAGGGGACTTAAGCTCCTAACGTATGTATTACTCACAGCAAAATATACGCATTCACAGCATTTTAATTATTATTTATTGCCTGATATTTAATTTTCGACCATCAGAAAGCGTATAAAAAAGTCATTTATGTAAATGACATTCATCAAAAAAATTGTTGGAGATAAATGCAGCTCACTTACATTGATTTTATCGTAATTACACTTTACTTTTTATTTAATCTTGGGGTCGGTCTTTATTTAAGAAAGCGTGCTACACAAAGCGTAAGTGATTTTTTCGTCTCCGGCAGGAATGTAAGCTGGTGGCTTGCGGGAACATCGATGGTAGCTACAACCTTTGCGGCAGATACTCCGCTTGTTGTATCTGGTCTCGTAGCAAGAAACGGAATTGCAGGCAATTGGATATGGTGGAGTATGGCTTTCAGCGGAATACTCACTGTATTTTTTTATGCAAAGCTATGGCGCAGGGCAGGCGTTCTTACCGATGTTGAGTTTGCTGAAATACGTTACAGCGGAAAGCCTGCTGCGTTCTTAAGAGTTTTCCGTGCGGCTTATCTCGGACTTCCAATAAACCTAATTATTATGGGATGGGTAAATCTTGCCATTGTAAAGATTATGATGCTCGTACTCGGAATTAACAAGATAGAAGCTCTGGCAATTGCGATTGCTATTATGTTTATTACTGCATCCATTTCTACCTTATCAGGTTTGTGGGGAGTTTTATGGACAGACCTTTTCCAATTTATATTAAAAATGGGAATGGTAATTATACTTGCAGTTTTTGCAGTTAATGCTACTGGCGGGATGAACTCTTTGATTACACAATTGCATGCCGTAGATAAATCCAGGGAGGCAACAAGCTCAATCTTATCGATGGTGCCGGATCTAAATTCTACCTGGATGCCGATGATAACTTTTTTTGTATTCATTGCTGTAAATTGGTGGGCATCATGGTACCCAGGTGCTGAACCCGGCGGAGGCGGATATGTTGCGCAAAGAATATTCAGTGCTAAGAATGAAAAGCATTCGCTTCTTGCAACTCTTTGGTTTAATGTTGCTCATTATGCATTGCGTCCGTGGCCCTGGATTCTTGTTGCACTAGTGGCAGTTGTACGCTTGCAACATGATCCGAAATTTTTAAATGATCCAGAGACCGGTTACATAAGAATAATGATAACGGATTTGCCGGCTTACTTGAGAGGTTTGATGATAGCAGCTTTTGCAGCAGCTTATATGTCGACTATTGGAACGCAGCTTAATTGGGGGGCTAGCTATCTTGTTAATGATGTTTATAAAAGATATGTCAAAAACAAAAGTGAAAAGCACTATGTGAATTTTTCCCAGCTTGTAACTATGATTTTAATGATTCTTTCTGCAATAGTAACTTTTTATATGGATTCGATAGCAAGTGCATGGCAGTTTTTAATGGCGATTGGCGCCGGTACGGGATTGGTTTATATCTTACGCTGGTTCTGGTGGAGAATAAACGCATGGAGTGAAATCTCAGCGATGGTTGCGGCGTTTACAATTTCGCTCATCCTTCAGTTTGGATTTCACTTTAACGAAAATGATCCGCGCCAATTTGCTCATCTTCTGCTGATTACCGTTGCATTTACAACTTCAGTTTGGGTGGTCGTAACATTTTTAACCAATCCGGAACCTCATGATAAATTAATTTCATTCTATAGGAAGGTGAAACCGAATGCAAGGTTCTGGCTGCCGGTTGCAAAAAAGACGCCGGACGTCGTACCTGTGAAAGATGGAATATTAAATTTGATAAACTGGATTAGCGGCGTTGCAATGATATATTCATTTCTATTTGGACTTGGACAAATTATTCTTGGCAGTCTTTCTCTCGGAATAATTTTCTTAATAGCCGGGATTATTTTCGGCAGCATTATTTTCTATAAGATGAATAAGCGTGGCTGGGAGACTTTATCGAACTAAATGAAATTACACTGGTAATTCTTGCTCGTAATCTTAATCGGATTTAAACCCGATTAAGAGAAAGATCAACCAACGCAAAGATTTAAAAGCTTAAAATGAGTTAATCAAAAAAATGTTCATCTTAAACTAATAGAGAAATTAAATGAAAAAAGAAATTGGATTTGGAATTATTGGCTGCGGTACATGGGGCGATGTTCATGCAAGAACACTCTCTCAATCACCTAATTCTAAATTGGTTGGCATTTGCGATCTTGATTTAGGGAGGGCAAAGCAATTTGCCGAAAAGTATAATACCCTATTTGCTTATGATAATGTGAATGCAATGCTGGAAAATAAGGATATTGACGCCGTATCAATTGTTACCCCGGATTTTACTCACACAGAATTAATATGTGCAGCGCTTGAAGCGGGTAAGCATATTATTGTTGAGAAGCCGATGGCTACAACAGTTGAGGACTGCAGAAGAATTATAAATCTGCGGGATAAGATGGGTAAGAAATTAATGGTGAATTACAGCAACAGGTGGAAAACGCCGTTCATTCAAGTCAAAAAACTTATTACTTCAGGTGAGCTAGGTGATTTACAAATGGTAAATATAAAATTGAACGATACCATTTACGTCCCGACAAAAATGTTAAGCTGGGCTTCAAAATCCAACGCTTTAAATTTTTTGGGCACTCATTTAGTCGATCTGATTCGCTGGGTATCGAGTACGGAAATTAACAGAGTTTATTCTGTAAGTCAATCAAAGCTACTAAAGAGTATGGGAATTGACACACCGGATTTTTTCCAATCAATTCTTGAGTTAAACAATGGCGGAACTGTATACATGGAGAACTGCTGGATAATTGCAGAAAGCGCTCCAAGTGTTTACGAATTCAAAGCGGAATTCATCGGATCAAAAACTACTGTAAAGGTTGATATCAGCCATCATCGAATGATTGAAAAATATTCTCCGGTTGGTACTGCAATGCTCGATGTCGGCGAACAATATGATCTTGAAGGAAATCCGCAAGGGCAAGTTTCCATTCAGCATTTTATTGATTGCATTGTTAATGATGCAAATCCATTTGTTACAGCCGAGGATGGACTTGAAGCGACTAAAGTAATAGCAGCATTGGAAAAATCAGCTCAAACTAAACAGCCGATAGATTTATAACTAAACATTATGGCAAAATCATGAGCTTTTATCTAACGTGGTTTCTTGTAGTCGACTTTCTTTTATTGAGCCTTGCGCTTGGTGTTTGGGTAAGCCGCGGCAAAGATGAAAGCATAGATGATTTTCTTGTTGCCGGTAGAAAAATAAAATCGGTGTGGGGATTAGCTACATTAAGCAGCACTGAAATGGGGCTTGTAACTATTGTTTACTTTTCGCAAGAAGCATTTGAAAACGGATTTGTCGCCTTAATTACAGGTGTAATTGCTGGCTTCACTATGTGGCTGATTGGAAGAACAGGTTTTGTTATCAAAAAGCTAAGGGCAATGGAAATCAGAACTGTTCCGGAATACTTCACACTAAGATATTCAAATAATATTAGGGTAATTGCAGGGGTTTTAACATTTCTTACCGGCGTATTAAACATGGGAATATTTCTACAGGTGGAAGGAAGATTTCTTTGTATAATATTAGGTTTGCCGCTTAACAGCTTGGCGGTTGTTATGGGAGTGCTACTTGTCTTTGTTATAATTTATACCGTGTTAGGCGGAATGTACTCGGTAGTTATAACAGATGTTTTTCAATTTGTTCTTATTCTAATAGGTATAGTGATAGTTTCATTTTATGCATTTGGAAGTGCGAATGGAATTTCCGGAATGATTGCATCTGTAAATAAATACATCGGTCATAAGGGATTTGATGTTATTAATGCTCCAAAGTATGGTTTTGTTTTTATAATATGGACAACACTTTATTACTTAAGCGGATGGTCATCATGGCAGCCGGTAGTTCAAAGAACATTAAGTATGGAAAGTGTTACTTCGGCATTAAAACTATTTAGAATTACGAGTGTTTTCATGTTTTTTAGATCCAGTGTGCCAGTATTATGGGGTATAGCTGCGCTTGCAATTTTAGGACCTGTTACACATACACAAACTGCTCTACCAACAATGCTGCTACAAGTTGTTCCAGTCTGGATGATAGGATTTATTGTTATAGGATTTTTAGCAGCTTCTATGTCAACCTATTCCAGTTATCTTCTTTCTTTTAGTGCAATTTTAGCACAAGACATTGTTAGTCCGTTGATTAGAAAAGAAGTTAAGGACAGCAAAAGAATTTCGTATACACGAATTGGAATTATGGTAATAGGTCTATTCATATTTTTCTGGGGAGTTTATTACAATTTTTCTGATACTGTTTTTAGAATAATTGCCTTAACCGGTTCTTTATCTTATGCGGGAATAATTTCCGGTTTGGTTGCCGGTATATACTGGAAAAAAGCGAATACTTATGGCGCATATGCCGCGTTTGTATTAAGCGCTGTTCCACCGATTTATTCAATAATCAACTCGGGGGTTAATCCTGTTCATGCCGGGTTATTGAGCTTTATACTCGCGCCAATTGGAATGGTTATCGGTTCCTTACTTTTTTCGAATAAAGAATTAGAGATTAATAATAGGATTTCAACAACGGAGATATTACCATGAAGCGATTGTACGTTATATTTTTTCTATTTTCATTTCTAAGCTCGTGCTTTGCACAGAGTCTAAATATAATTCCGGAGCCGGTTGCTGCGACTGCTACAAATGGAAAATTTATTCTTCAAGATGGAAGCAACATTTTTATTACTTCGAATAATGCAGAGTTAAAAAGGATTGTCGGCATGCTGCAAACCTCAATTCATGAGCGTACCGGGATAAATCTAAAATTAAGAAGAGGAACTCCGGGTTACGGAATCATTATAGACTTAAATAAAAAAAGCAGCATCAAACCAGACGGGTACGAATTAACAATAAATAAAAACGAAGTAAGACTTACAGGCAAAAACTGCAACGGAATTTTTTACGGTATTCAAACTCTCAAGGAAATTTTAAGTAAAGATGATAAAGTTTTTTTCCCAGGCTGCAGAGTTGCCGATTATCCGCGATATCCTTACCGAGGATTTATGCTAGATGCAAGCAGGCATTTTCAGTCAGTTCATTTTATAAAAAGGGTCTTAGATGTAATGGCATTACTTAAGCTCAATACATTTCACTGGCACCTGGTTGATGATGAAGGATGGAGGATTGAAAGTAAAAAGTATCCTAAGTTAAACCTTGTCGGCTCTTATCTTGATTCATTAAATGCAAGGGAAAGAAACGGCTACTATAAAGCTAACGAAATTAGAGAAGTAATTCAATATGCAAAAAAGCTTTACATAAAAATTATACCAGAAATTGAAATGCCCGGGCATTCGAGAGCGGTGATGGAAAGTTATCCTGAATTATTATGCCCAACAGATTCCGGGGGCAAAACTTATTGTGCCGGTAATGAAAGTGATTATAAATTCATTAAGATTGAGCTCGCTGAAGTGATAAATATTTTTAAGCCGGAAATTATTCATGTCGGCGGAGATGAAAGACCAAAAGGTGTTTGGGAAAAATGTCCGGAGTGTAAAGCGATGGTTTCAAAATTAGGATTAGCTAATGAAGACATGCTTCAGAATTATTTTATGAAAGATATCTGCAATTATATCTCAAGCAAAGGCGTAAAGACATTAGCCTGGGCAGAAAATATTAAAGACGGAGTTCCTAAAAATCAGATTGTTGAAGGATGGCATCCGGGCGAATCATGGGAAGCCGCAAGAAACGGTTATTATACAGTTAATGCAGATAATATTTATGTCTATTTTGATTACCCTTACAATAGCGAAGAAAAGAAAAACAGACCTGATTGGATGCCGGTTTTAAATTTGGAAAAAGTTTATTCATTCAATCCTACGCCCGACAGTTTAAAGGAAAGTGAAAAGAAATTTGTAATAGGCAGTGAATGTGCATTGTGGACGGAATTAGTTCTTGAAAATGATGTTCAGCACCGGATATTCCCAAGAATTCTTGCGTTCTCTGAAGTAGTCTGGAGCCCAGAGAAAAATAAAAATTATGAGAATTTTCTAACTCGTGTTAACGCTATTAGACCTTACTTAAATTCTAAAGGATTTGAATATGAAAATGGAGAGTGGTAGTAGCTGGATGCTAGATTCTGGATACCGGATTCTCTATTCTTGTTAAATAAAATGTATTGCTTATTTGGGAAAATGAATATAGAGTAATAAAAAATACTTTCGATTTAATATTCAAGAATAAATGGATTTTATAACTACGAATGTTGTACTACATGAGCAAATGAATGAAAAAATATTTTTACTTAATCATATTGTTTTTGTCGATAACATGCAACTTAAATGCGCAGAATGATTTTGAATGTACTTCTTCGCCGGTTGATACGATTTGCTCTCATAAGGCAATTTATGATAAAGACGGCAAAATTCTTCCCTGGTTCAAACCGGAAATACCGGGCGCTGGTTATGCTCGTGTCGTTGAATTAGCAGCGCGCTTTATAAAAGATTGTCCAATTGAGCCAACTACCAAATTAAAACTTTATATGGTCCATGCAGATTTTGACGGACCAAATCAGAATAAAGATTTTTATAAAGGAGTAAGCGGCTCAGGATGGATGCCTAATCCTGCATGTACATTTGCAGATTTTGCACAAAGCCTTGCCGTTGATTACCTTACATTTTCAGGAGATACTTCATATATTTCTATTGTAAGAGAATGCCTTGATCAAATTTTATCAAATGGAACAACACCGGATGATTGGGTTTGGGCAAATTGTCCATATGCTAGTGCAAACCCCAGAAGCCGTTATTATGAAGGAGCTACAAATTGGGAAGATGAAGGTCGTGGAGATGGAAGGTATTTCATTGAGCCTGACAAAGTCGGTAAGCTTGGTTTTGCTTACTTACAGTTTTACGAAATCACAGGAGAAAAAATATATCTGGATGCCGCAATCAATTGTGCTGATGCCTTAGCAAAGCATGTACGAAATGTATCCGCACCGACTACAAAATTCTCAACAGACTTTTCTATTTCATCTCCCTGGGCATTCAGAGTTAATGCGAAAACGGGAAAAATTAAAGATGATTATTGCTCTAATGTTGTTGATCCTGTAAAACTGTTTGATGAATTGCTACGAATTAAATCTCAAATTCATTTGGGAAAAGGGAAAATTGAAGCTTATAAAAAAGCTGGTGAATTAGCATGGAACTGGTTATTTTCAAAAAACGGTCCTATGAAAACTTTTATCTGGAACGGCTATTTTGAAGATGTCCCAAGCGACTCAAACAGAATAAATAGAATTGAAATTACACCGATGGAAACTGCCCGATATATTTTAAAACATCCTGAAAAAGATTTAATCTGGAAGAAAGACATTCCTGCATTATTAACATGGGTTGCCAGTACTTTTGGAGTTAAGGGAATGGATGCAATCAGAGAACAAACATACTGCTATGAGCCTATGGGCAGCCATACGGCTCGCTATGCCTCTATCTGTGCACTTTGGTATGAAAAAACCGGAGACAAATATTATAAAGAAGAAGCATACCATTTTTTCAATACTGCAACTTACATGTGCGAAAATAAAGGCTACGTTTGGACCGGACCTGAATGGTCAACATCGTGGTTTACGGATGGTTATGGTGACTATATCAGACATTTTGTGGAAGGAATGGCTGCGATACCGGAATGGGCACCGCAGAATGAAAACCATTTACTTGGTTCAACATCAGTCATAAAAGATATTATATATTCACCGGAAGAAATTAGATATACAACATTCGATAATTCGTCCGTTGAAGTTTTCAGACTTATTTCAAAACCAATAATGATTAGAGTTGATAATGTTCAGATTGAAGAGTTAAGTAACTTAAATCAAGAAGGATTTACTTGGAATGCCCTTGATAAAGGTGGAGTTCTGAGAGTCAAACATATTCACGGAGAAAAAATTACAATATCATTTTAGAAAGCGATAATTCAATTAGATTCACAAAAAAATTTCGAAAAGACAGGATACTATCAATGAAAAATTTTCTTTATTCAAGGCTTATTTTATCATTATGCATGCTGATTTATATTAAAGCAGCGGCACAGGTCGAGCCATATAAAAATCCATCTTTACCGGTTGAAGAAAGAGTAAATGACCTCGTCGGGAGAATGACATTAGATGAAAAAATCTCACAGATGATGAATGAAGCAGTTGAAATCCCAAGATTGGGGATTCCGGAATATAATTGGTGGAATGAAGGTTTGCATGGGGTAGCGCGTAAGGGAGTTGCAACTGTATTCCCACAGGCGATAGGATTAGCAGCAACTTTTAACGATAGTCTTCTTTACAAAGTTGCAACTGTTATCTCCGATGAATTTAGAGCCAAATACAATGCTTATTTAAAAGATAAACAGAATATTGGTATGATAGGTTTAACTGTTTGGTCTCCAAACATCAACATATTCCGTGATCCGCGATGGGGAAGGGGGCAGGAAACCTACGGCGAGGATCCTTTCCTTACATCAAGAATGGGAGTTGCCTTTGTAAAAGGTATGCAAGGCAGTGATCCTTTTTATTTAAAGACAGTAGCTACTCCTAAGCATTATGTCGTGCATAGTGGTCCTGAGCCTCAGCGACATAAGTTTAATGCAGAAATAAGAGAGAGAGACTTTCTTGATACTTATGCTTCTGCTTTTGAAGCTTGTGTAAAAGAAGGAAAAGCTTATTCTATTATGTCTGCTTATAACAGTTACAAAGATGTTCCAATAAGTGCGAGCAAATATCTTCTTACCGATATGCTAAGAAACAAGTGGGGCTTCAAAGGTTATGTCGTTTCAGATTGCGACGCAGTTGGTGATATTTACTTCGGACATAAATATGCTTCATCAATCGAGGAAGCAGCCGCAGATGCAGTCAAAGCAGGATGTGATCTTAATTGCGGCAATTCTTACAGTCATCTGAAAGAAGCAATTGGAAAAGGATATCTTACCGAAAAAGACATTGATATATCTGTAAAACGATTAATGGAAGCTCGATTTCGTTTGGGAATGTTCGATCCGGATAATAAAGTACCGTATAATAATATCAGTCCGGGAGTAAATGATTCTCATGAACACCGGATGCTTTCTATTAAAGTTGCTCAGCAAAGCATGGTACTATTAAAAAATGAGAAAAATCTTTTACCGTTGAAGAAGAATTTAAATGCCATCGCAGTAATTGGACCTAATGCAGATGACCCAGATGTTATGTATGGTAACTATAACGGAATACCTTCAAAATATGTTACTCCTTTGCAGGGAATAAAAAACTTAGTCTCAAAGAATACAAAAGTATATTATGCTTCTGGTGATGATTTTGTGGAAGGACAAACAACTCCTGAGGTAGTTCCTGCTGAATTTTTATTGACGGGAAAACATCATGGTTTAAAAGGTGAATATTTTACTAATACAAATTTATCAGGAGTGCCTTCAGAGGTTAGAATTGATCCGACTATTAATTTTGTTTGGGACGACTTAATTCCTGCAAAGAATTTTTCTCCCAAAAATTATTCTGTCAGATGGACAGGGCAAATTATTTCGCCATACTCAGGCAAGTATCAATTTGCGGTTACCGGCGACGACGGCTATAGATTATTTTTAGACGACAGCCTGATTATAAACGATTGGTCAGAACATGTATCGCCCACTAAAACTTTTAATGTTGATTGGCTCAAGGAAACAAAACACAAAATTAAGTTAGAATATTTTCAGAGTGCTGGCGGTGCATCTATAAAGCTTGCCTGGTTCATTTATGGTAGAGACAGAGAAAAAGAAGCTCTTGAGGTAGCAAAGAAATCTGATATTATAATTTACTGCGGCGGAATTTCTCCCTCACTTGAAGGCGAAGAGATGGGTGTTAATTATGAGGGATTCGTCGGCGGAGACCGAACTTCGATCAACTTACCGGCTGTTCAGGAAAAGCTTCTTAAAGAGTTAAAAGCAACCGGCAAACCTATCGTTTTTGTAATGATGAATGGCAGTGCTTTAGCGATTAACTGGGAAGAAAAGAACCTTCCTGCAATTCTTGAGGCATGGTATCCGGGACAGGAAGGTGGTACTGCAATTGCGAGTGCTTTATTCGGTGATTATAATCCCGCCGGCAGATTGCCGGTCACATTTTACAAATCTATAAAGCAATTGCCTCCATTTGAAGATTACAATATGAAAGGTCGGACGTATAGATATTTTGAAGGAGAACCTTTATATCCTTTTGGATACGGTCTAAGCTATACTTCTTTTGTTTACAGCGGACTTGAAGCGAAAAAGAATTGTTCTACCTCGGATACAATTAATTTAAGAGTGAAAGTTAAAAATAACGGTAGTATGGATGGCGATGAAGTCGTTCAGCTTTATGTTAGGCATGCTAATTTGCCTGTGTCAGTTCCGGTTCTCGCGCTTGAAGGATTTAAGAGAGTGCACTTGAAGAAGGGCGAGGAAAAATTGATTGAGTTCAATCTGACGCCGGCAAACTTATCGGTTATAAGCAACGATAACAAAAGAGTAGTTCTTCCGGGCGAAGTTGAAATATTTGTTGGCGGAAGTCAGCCGGGTAAGGGATTGACTGAAAAGAAAAATATTGTTCAAGCAAAAGTTACTCTTAGCGGCGTTGATAATGTAATTGAATAAATAAAAGATGAAATCCGGCAGATATTTTATAGGTAATGGAATTAGAGGTTCAGATTTAATCAGATATGCGTTTCTAGTTTTTCTTTATCTATGCCTCTACAGTATAGTGAAAGCAGGTGGGAAAGATTTCAAAGAAGATAAGAATGCCGTTCATATACTTGAAGGACTTCCCGCCGACTTTCCTAAGTTCAAAATAACTGTTTCAAACAACCCTGATCCTGACTATTTGTTTCTTGGAGTGACTTCTGCAAACAATCCTTACATAATGATACTGGATAATAACGGCAGACCTATCTTTTATAAAAGAACGCCAAGCGGTACCTATGATTTTAAAGTACAGCCGAATGGTTTATTGACTTATTACGACATGAAATCGGGATGCTATTACGCAATGGATTCTACTTATGCTGTTGTAGACAGCTTTAAGTGTGAAAACGGCTATACAACTGATATCCATGAATTAAGGCTGCTGCCTAACGGTCATGCTTTGCTCATCGGGCGAGATACCCGGACGATGGATTTGAGTAAGACTATCAGCGGTGGTTCAACTCATGCTTCTGTAATAGGCAATGTAATCCAGGAACTGGATAAAAATAAAAATGTGGTGTTTCAATGGCTTTGCTGGGATCATCTGGATATTACAGATTCTTATTATGATCTCACACAAAGTACCATTGACTTTACTCATGCAAACTCAATTGATATTGATGATGACGGAAATCTGATAGTTTCTTTCCGGAACCTACAAGAGATTGATAAAATCGATAGAGAAACAGGAAACATAATTTGGCGTTTTGGCGGTAAAAAGAGTCAATTTAAATTACTCAATGACAGCTTAGGCTTTTCTTGGCAGCATGCTGCACGGAAATTAACTAACGGAAATATAATATTATTTGATAACGGATGTAAGCGCCAGCCTGCTTTAATGTCTTTTTCCAGAGCAGTAGAATATAAGCTTAATACGCAATCAAACACAGCCGAAATGGTTTGGCAGTTCAGAAATACACCTGATATATACAGCATCGGGTTAGGATATGCACAAAGATTAAATAACGGAAATACCTTAATCGGATGGGGCGCCGCGTTGCCTACCGTAACTGAAGTCCGACCTGATGGAACCAAATCATTCGAAATTTCATTTCAGGAAAATATTTATTCATACAGAGCTTATAGGTTTCCGTGGAAAGGCAAAGTTTCTCCTTCTAATGTAAATAAAAACAAACTTGCTGAATTTTCTTTATCGCAAAATTTTCCAAATCCGTTTAATTCAAAGACCGTTATCAATTATCAGTTAGCAACTGGCAGCTATGTAAAGCTTAAAGTGTATAATTCACTTGGAAAAGAAGTTGCGATACTTGTGAATGGGAATAAACCTGCCGGGAAATACTCAGTTACATTTGGCAGTTCTATACTTTCTAACGGAGTTTATTTCTACAGATTGAATGCAGGCGCTTTTGTAAGCACAAGGAAGATGATGATTCTTAAATAACATTTCGAGCTTCACATATTATCAATACTAGAATTCTGAACTATAAATGACGTGAACAGGAAATATTGAAAACATAGGTAAAAGTGACACAGAAAATAAGATGCAATTGGAAGTTCACAGGAGCTAATATGAAAACATTAAAATACATTTTTACATCATTGATATTTTTATTGGGAAGTAATTTTATTGCAGCTCAATCTTTCCAGTACGTTTCGCCAATGAATAATTCTTCGTTGGTATCATTAAGTACAAACATAATTCTTAAATCGTCGGAGAACATTTCTTACACAAGCCTTTCTCCCAATGAATTTATTATTGAAGGGAATAAAAGTGGAAGACATTTAGGGGATGTTAAATTATCGGATGATCAAAAGACAATATTATTTTTCGTTAAAAATGAATTTTTACCCGACGAAGAAGTAAATGTCACTGTTGAACCGGGTATTAAAACTGTAGAGGGGAATGAATTTTCAAAACTTACTTTTCAATTTCATACTACCTGGTTGGCACATAGCATAAGTTTAAATTCTAACATAAATCAATATGATGAATTGCCGAATAATCAGGATGAAGAAAAAATTCCTTATAAAATATCAGGTAAAAGCATTACAACAGATTCGCTGCCATCTGATTTTCCCAAAATTACTGTCGGTACTTCGAATAATCCTTCAAATGGGAAAATATTTATTACCAATCAACTTGCAGCATCGTTAAATAAATCTATCGGAAATTATTTAATGATTATAAACAATGATGGGACTGTTGCTAAATGTAAAGAACTTCCCCAACCCGCAAATATTTTTAAGATGCAGCCAAACGGCTATCTGTCTTTTTCTTACAGAGCTGGAATAAACTGGATATTGCTTGATACATCATTAACTCCGGTGGATACTTTTAAATGCGGAAACGGTTATACTGCAAACTCACATGATTTTTTCCTTCTGCCGAACGGACATGGACTTTTGTTTGCATATGATCCAGAACCAGTTGACATGAGTAAGGTTGTCCCTGGCGGTAATCCAAATGCAATTGTAACGGGAATCGTAATTCAAGAGATAGACGCAGATAAAAATGTTGTCTTCCAATGGCGTTCTTGGGATTATCTTCCCATAACAGATTCTTACTTTGATCTTACTTCACAGAATATCGATTTAATTCACATGAACGGATTGGCAGTTGATGCCGATGGAAATATCCTTGCATCTCTTAGGCATCTATCGTGCATTATAAAAATAAACCGGCAGACAGGAGACATTGATTGGATATTAGGAGGCAAAGAGAATCAGTTTACTTTTTTTAATGAAGATGAGTCTAATAGTCCGACATATTTTTCATACCAGCATGATATATGCGTTTTGCCTAATGGAAATATTACCTTGTTCGATAACGGGAATCAGCATCCGCTAAAATATTCCCGCGGAGTAGAATATAAATTAGATGAAAAAAATAAAACAGCCACATTAGTTTGGCAGTACAGACATTCTCCAGATATTTTTACTTCTGCAATGGGATCTGTTCAAAGGCTTTCAAATGGAAATTCGCTGATAGGCTGGGGCATTGCAAACGGTAATGGGATTCCTGCATTTACTGAAATTCATCCGGATAATTCTACTGCGCTGGAAATGTTTTTGCCTACCGGACAAATTTCACACCTTTCGCTTAAACATCCTTGGGTAAGCCAGGCTCCGGCAGTTACTGTAAAGGCTTATGAAGTTCTTCAGGGAAATACTTATACATTTGATAATTCGACAGACACCACGGGAATAACGATAATCTTTAATCAGCTTGATGCTAATGACTATTCTAATGCAGTCCTTTCAAAATATGATTATGCGCCAATAAATCCGAAGTTTGAGAACGAAGCGCCAATTTTTTCAGCGAACTATTTTAATTTGGAAGGACAGGGAATAATTTCTTTCACAGGCGAAGTTCATTTAAATTTAAATTACTTTCCCGGCATCACCGCCCCTAAAAAAACGATAGTATATGAGAGACCTGACTCAAGCAACATTTTCATTCCGCTGGCAACGAGTTATGATTCCACAAAAAACGAATTAGTTTTTATTATTTCTAATTTTGGTGAATTCACATTCGGCATTTCCCAAGCAGTAAGTGTTTATGCGCCGATTCCTATTTCACCGGGAGATAATGAAATAGTAGATGGTGAAAACCCTATAAATTTAATTTGGGGGACACGCGGAATACTTAGGAGTTACCGTATTCAAGTTGCGAGTGATTCAACTTTTCAAAATAATTTAGCTGATTATTCAAATTTAACTTCAACCTCATTTAAAATTAACACATTAATGAATAATTCAAAATATTATTGGCGTGTTAATAGTACCAACCAGGCTGGTACGAGCGGGTGGTCTGATGCTTTTAAATTTTTTACTGCTTCGCCTTTTATCAAAATAATAAATCCGAACGGCGGCGAAAAAATTAATCAGGATTCAACTTTCATTTTACGTTGGCAATCTAATATAGATGACCCTGTAAACATAAAATTAATAAAAGACAGCGATATCATTTCCACTATTTCAGATTCGACTGTTTCAAAGACTCATGCATTTAGCTGGAAAGTGCCTCATACCTTACAGCAAGACTCATCCTATAAAATTGAAGTGACTAGCTTAATTAATCCTAAAATTTACGGAATAAGTGAAAATGCTTTTTCGATTGTACGGGAAGTAACTAATATTGAAAATAAGAATAAAATCATTGAAGATTTTTTTGTCTCCCAAAACTATCCCAATCCTTTTAATCCGAGTACGGTCATCAGTTATCAGTTAGCGGTGCGCAGTAAAGTAACAATAAATATTTATGATATACTTGGAAGAAAAGTTTTGGAGCTTATTAATGAAGAAAAACCCGCTGGAAGTTACAAATTTGAATTCAATGCAACAGGTCTTTCTTCAGGAGTTTATTTCTATTCTGTTAGAGCCGCCGAAAATTCCGGTAAGAATTTCTTTGCGATTAAGAAAATGTTACTTTTAAAATAAGGAATCGGGTTCATCAAACATTGCAACTGTAAGACGCAATTGAATACTAAAACAAAACAAGCAGATAAAGTACTTTGATAGTAAACATGAGAATTGCATTAAAAAATAGGTGGGCTTCAACAATAATAATTTATCTGATTTTTTCATTGAGCGGTTGTAAGAGTACACAAATTACTTCTATACAAAATAATTCATTAGAGAATGACAGTACAATAGAATTCTCAGGACAAAAGTGGAAGATAAAAGAAAGCACTAAGCCTGTCGGTCCTGGAGAAAATTATTTCTCACGCAGCAAGCAAAATGTCTGGGTGGATAATGCCGGTAAACTTCACATGAAAATTACATTGAACCAGGGCATATGGAAATGCGCAGAAATTTATACTGAAAAACCTGTCGGCTATGGGACTTATGTATTTTATTTATCAAGCAGAGTGGATAGCCTAGATCCGAATGCGGTTCTTGGATTATTTACCTGGAATGATATTTCGGGTGTAACAGATGCGAATTCGGAGATTGATATTGAGGTTTCGAGATGGAAAAATCCAACAGGAAAAAATCTTGAGTACTCGGTTCAGCCGGTATACGGACCTGACGTCCAAACCGGATTTTATTCCGAAAGAACTTATCAAAGATATATGCAGCTTGCTGATAATTATTCGACTCATACATTTACCTGGACAGACTCCGTTGTAACTTTTACAAGTTATTCAGGCATCGGTAATCCAACATCATATGAAATTGCAAATTGGAAATTTCAAAACACAAATCCATCAAGAAGAGTTGTAATTGATGGGATTTATTCCGAACCGATTGTAATACCTAAGCCTGGTAAGGAGACAAAGCTGCATATAAATCTTTGGCTCTTTGCAGGAAATGAAGAATACAACAGGGCGCCGCTTTTCAATAAAAATATAGAAGTTGTAATTGATAAAGTAGAATTTATTCCTGAGAGTAAATAGATTTTTAATTACAGTAATTAGGGAAGTCAAAAGAGGAAATAGTCGGATTTTTTTATTCTCTCAATTACTCGTTCACAGCAAAATAAATGCACTCACAGCAATAAAGTGAACAAACCTAATGCAAAACAATAATTTAATAATGTAGAAACTCAGTTATTTAATTAACTCAAATTCCATATAGTATTTATAAAGTACTAACAATCTAAGGAGGAAAATGATGAAAAAGCTTTTATACTTTTTCGCAATGGTTGTCTTCAGCGCTTCCGGTTTAGCTCAACAGTTAGTAGATGGATTTGATTCCGCTCCATCAGACACTAACTATTGGCGATTTATAATGGATTATAAAAACCAAGGCGACTCACTAGTTTTAAATTATGAAACAAACCTGGTGAAAGTTGGACCAGGTGCATTAGAAATTACCTATCGAACTTCGGGATGGGAATCCTGGGGCGAAGAGGTGGTAATGGATCATTGGAATCAGGATCCTACTCAAACTTATGATTTTTCAGGTTATGATAGTATTAGCTTTTGGTATTATAATGAAGTCCCTGCTGATACCGGATTTGATTTTCTTTTAAGATTCAATCTTTTTGACGTAAGTAATTCTCCGAATGGGAATAATACGTATTCATATCAAGAAATTGAAAGATATTTCTCATTTCACCACATAATGACGACTGCACCCGGCTGGCATTATGTTTCCATTCCGCTGGTTAATAATGGTGATATGAATGGAAACGGATTTGCTCTTGAAATGTGGGGTGGTACTCAATATGGCAACGGTACATTAGACCTTGATAAAATTAAAGGCTGGTCTCTTGAATTTAACATGAACGAACAAACTACAAAAATTGCAAGAGGCAAAATTATAATTGATGATTTGAGATTGAAAGGCGCTCACGAGCGTCCGTTTGTTCTTTTCGATGGAATGAAATTGAATCCGCAGATTGGAAATCCTGTAGTTTCTGGCGGTGCTACTGTTGATATTGCACAAAAAATTGGACCGGTTCCTAATTCCAATTCTTTAAAATGGACGATGGCAAACCAAGACGGAAACGGAAAGAACGGATTTAGTTTCAATTTTGTTACCAGTACTGATTTAAATGCAAGCTGGCAGCCGGACAGTTTGAAGTTTATGATGAAGACGAATGCTAAAGGTGTTTCTTTCGCTGCTCAATTTGAATCTCCGAGTTCTATCGTTACCGGTTCCCAAGCGAGAGTTGGCGTAACCTTTACTGCAGCAAATGATACACTCTGGCATGAGTATGATTTCCCACTGAAAGATATGGTTCCGATGGACAATACAACCGGTTTTGATCCAGCAGGTATAAATAAGTTTGGGATACTGACTCAAAATGCGGATAACAGCATTGTAGGAAAGGTTGCATATATTTCAAATTTATGGACTGGCAATCCAATACTTGATGTTGTTCCTCCGCAGGCGCCAACAGGTATTTCAGTAACAGCTAATAATGATAAAACTAACACGATTACTTGGACTGATGTACCTAATCAGCCGCAAGGAACTTATTATATTTACTATTCATTAAATCCTATTATCGATATTAATGATTCCGGTGTTGAAGTTGCAGCTACTGGAATTGGTCCGACAGTTCAATCCGCAACGCATGTGTTAAGGGCACCTGCAACCGATCAAAACGTAACATATTATTATGCTGTAGTATGCAAAAGCGGATCTTTGATTATGGGATCTCCAGGCTCAACAGGCAGTCCTACAACAAATATGGCAAAAGGTGTCCCGACTATCAATTGGGGCGCTCCTGCAAACTTTAATGCCGATGCAGATTTAAGCGAATGGACAACAGCAAATATTAGACCGATTAGATTATATCCAAGTGATGGAAGCGGAACAGTTGTTCAAAATACTTATGTCCCAAGTGATACTGCAAGCTCCGCCGATATCTATTTAGCAGCAGATAAAGATTATTTATATATAGCCTGTCACGTTAATACAAACAATGTATTTTATGATATAAACTGGGATATAACCGGACAATCCTGGCTGAATACATCTGTTGATATGTTTTTAGGTACTTACGATTGGCATGGAACGCCTCATGCAAGCTTGGAAACCGGTGCCGAATCAGATTATCAAATTAGATTCTGCCAGAATCATGTTCATATAGATAACATTGGGGGAGTAGATTCACTTGAAATTTACGGACCAAACTATGCATGGAATCCTTCAAGATTCCCGGATCCTTTACCAGGATATAATATCGAAGCAAGAATTTCATGGGACGATTTAGCACATAAATCCGACAACGGAACACTAAGAACAAACGGCGTTCTTGTTCCACAGGAAGGAATGAGAATTCCGATTGACTTCGAATTAAATACGGTGAGCCCGGGTGCAAATCAAAGGGATGGGCAGGTAGATTATTCTCCGATAGCAGAAGGTAATTCATGGACAAGCCCTTCATTATGGACTTATACCTGGATAGGAAATAAATGGTTTGTTACCGGAGTAAATGATAACAAGAATCAGACTATATCTACTTATCAGTTGTTCCAGAATTATCCTAATCCGTTCAACCCAACGACGCAAATTCAATATACTTTAATGAAGCCAGGAAAGGTATCTCTTAAAGTTTATGATATTCTTGGTCGTTTGGTAACTACTTTGATTGACGGATATCAGAATCAAGGTACTCATGAAATCAGCTTTAACGCATCAAAGTTGGCAAGCGGCGTATACTTCTATAAACTGCAAGCCGGTGATTTCCAGAACGTCAAAAAAATGATGTTACTTAAATAACGACATTGTAATATTTGAGGTAACATAAAACTTATGATTAAAAATAACCTTCGAGCGAATTCTGCTGAAGCGGAATAGCTCGAAGGTTACTTCAATAGAGCAGAATCGATTGAATTGAAACCACTACTAAAAAAAGATTAGATAAGATTTATAAAAATTATTACTAATTGGAATTAGGTCATGAACAACTATGACAATCAGAATAAACTAAAAACAAAATATCCCATTGATATCCTACAAGGATTGCTTATAGTATTCTTAGTGGTAATCGTTTTCCCATTTGCAGTTCATGCAGGGACCACTGGAAAGATTTCCGGAAAGGTTACGGATGCACAAACAGGAGAGCCTATTATAGGTGCCAATATAATGTTAGAGGGTACTTACATGGGTGCAGCAACTGACCCAGACGGATATTACTATATAAATAATATCCCTCCCGGAAATTATACAGTTGTTATCAGTTCAATAGGATATGAAAAAGTTCTCGTCAAAAGAGTTCCTGTTAAAATTGATCTTACATATAGATTAGATGTAAAAATGAACTCAGCTACGGTAAATGCACAGGAAGTTATTGTTACTGCTCAGAGACCATTGGTTCAGAAAGATTTGACTTCTACTGCTGTTACTGTTTCTTCTAATGAAATTAAAATGATGCCCGTTGAAAGCGTAGGGCAGATTATCAATCTGCAAGCCGGCGTAGTCGGAGGTCATTTTAGGGGCGGTCGTTCGGATGAAGTTTCTTATTTAGTTGACGGCATGCCGGTAACAGATGCATTTAACGGCTCGCTTCCGCTTCAAATAGAAAACTCCTCTATAAGAGAGATGGAAGTTATAAGCGGAACATTTAATGCTGAGTATGGAAGCGCTATGTCCGGTGTTGTAAATATTGTTACGCAAGACGGATCTAAAGATTTTCACGGGACACTTGCATTATACACTGGTGATTATTTCACTTCCAATTCTGATTTTTTCCCAAATGTTAATAAGGCTTCTAATCTAAGGACGAGAGATTATCAATTTAGTTTAAGCGGTCCCTCATTGATTTCACAGTATCTTACTTTCTTTACTACCGGAAGGTATTATAGCAATCAAGGTTATCTGTACGGAAGAAGAATTTATAATGTGTCAGATAATCCTCTTAACGGACCAAAAGATGAGAACGGGAATCCGATAATTATAAACTCCGGTGATAGTGCATTCGTTTCAATGAATCCACTCGAAAGATATACTTTTAACGGCAAACTTACTTATTTGAACCCAACATTTAAATTTTCATACAGCTTATTCTGGAATAAAGGATGGAACAAAAACTTCAGTCAACAGTGGGCATGGAACCCGGATGGTATTTTAAATAACTATTCAACCGGTTGGATTCATAGCTTTCAAATAACGCATATTCCTTCTCAAAGCATATATCAGACGTTAAAGTTTTCCATTAACCGCTATGATTATCGGGGATATGTTTATGCTGATGCATTTGATCAACGTTATGTTGATCCTGCGACGGGAGTTCCTAGCTCTGGATTTACATTTGAGTATGGCGGTCAGCAGGGGGACAGATATGAAAGACAAACAATTGAAAGCATACTTCAATGGCAGTTTAATGCACAGGTTTCGAGAGAGCATAAAATAGGAATTGGTGCTGAAGCCGAATTGTACAAGCTTTACGACCACAGCTATGGTTTAATAAGTCCCAATACCGGTTCAAATGTTGATTCAGTTTATACTCCGTTGTATCCAAACTTAGGTTCGCCGGGTAACCAGTCATATACAAAATATCCGATGTCGTTTTCTGCTTATGTTCAGGATAAGGCTGAATATGATATTATGATTATCAACTTTGGATTGAGGTTTGATTACTTCAAGTCAAATTCACAATATCTTTACGATTTGCAGAATCCGGAAAGAGACGTGAACTTTCCCAATGCAGGTAGAATGGTTGAGGCAAAAGCTAAAACTCAGCTTAGCCCCCGTATTGGGATATCTTTTCCAATTACCGATCAGGGAATTATACATTTTTCATATGGACATTTTTTTCAGATTCCGAGCTTCTCTAATCTGTATATAAATTCTGATGAGATAATAATGCCCAATGGTTCATTATCTACAGTAATGGGAAATCCAGACCTTGAGCCCGAAAGAACAGTAAAGTATGAACTAGGTTTGCAGCAAGCTTTAGCATCTGACCTTACACTTGATTTTACGGTTTACTCACAAGACATAAGAAACTTACTTGGTATGGAAATCATAGATACTTATCACGGTGCTAAGTATGCCAGGTACATAAATAGAGATTATGCTAATGTAAGAGGATTTATCGTAACAATCGATAAGAGATTCTCCGAATATTTTAGTGTTAAGCTGGATTATACTTATCAATTAGCCGAGGGAGATGCCTCGGATCCGATGTCTGTCTATTATAATAATCAGACCAATCCGCCTCTACAAACAAATAAAACATTTGTACCGCTGGATTGGGATCAAAGATCGACATTGAATGTATCTGCAAATATCGGAAAGCCGGACGACTGGAATGTTGGAGTAATTTTTAATTATGGTTCCGGGTTCCCTTACACTGAAGATGTTAGAATATCTCAAGGACTTCGCTTTGAAAATAATGGACTGAAGCCGCCAACTTATAATGTTGATTTGAGAGCGCAAAAAACATTTACGATAAAAGGGTTAGATTTGAATTTGTTCCTCTTAGTCTACAATCTCTTGGATATAAAGAATGAAATAATTGTTAATTCCGCAACGGGAAGGGCTAATGATCTTTTAAATCAAGATATAAATAGAGCTGGAACAATTATCGGACTTAATACACTTCAGCAATATTTAAACGATCCATCCAGTTACTCAGCGCCAAGAGAAGTACGAATCGGCGTGAGTGTAGGATTTTAATGAAATCGATTGGGAGCAGATAATGAAATTAAAGCTTAGTAAAATCTTATTCGTCTTAAGTATATTGTCTAATGCAGTAGGCACTCAATTTTCAGTTGCTCAGGTAGATCCCAGGATAGATCTTTATAGAAAAGAACCTTACGGAAACTCCCAATATGAAAGAGAGGGAGTAATGGTGGGTAATAGAATAAACACACTTTTCTATAATTACGGTGAAGTAGGCTATTGGCAATTCGCGCCTTCTGTTGAATGGCCTGCCGGTACCGGACACAATAATCTTGACGGTACAGCAATACTTATTTCCTCTAGGGTTACAACTTCAACAGGCTATAAAATAAATCCGCTAATTACCCGTTACAGAGAAAATGACAGCCAGGATCCTGTAACAGGAACTCACTGGGGATTGGAGCCGGTGCCGGGATATCAAAATCCTCAGAGTACAAGTCCGGCAATAAATATAGACACGACAACATTACCGCCTGAATGGCCAACTGCGCTCGATCTTGATCCTTCTTGGAACAGCAAATGGTATGGTTACTTTGGGAAAGGAGTCTCGAATGCCGACTTTGAAACTTTCTTCGTTCTGGATGATTCTCAGGCGAAAAAGTTTACAAAGACACCATATTATTATTTCCCAATTGCAAGTGATTCAAATAGAGCAGGACTTGGTTTAAGAGTAGAAGTCAGAGGTTTCCAGTGGTCTCATGTTCTTGCAGAGGATTGTATCTTCTGGCATTATGATATAGTCAATATTTCAGATCATAATTATGACAGCACAGTGTTTGGTTTTTATTCCGATCCCGGAGTAGGAGGAGCTAATGGAACCGAGCCGCCAAACAGCGCTTACTATAACACAGCACTGGATATTGCTTATTGCTGGGCACCCGGTGGTCTGGGAAATCCCGGCAACTGGAAAACCGGTTACCTAGGATTTGCATATCTTGAAAGTCCGGGAAATCCTTATGATCATATTGATAACGATGAAGATGGTATGATTGATGAACGCAGAGATAATAATATTGATGATAACCATAATTGGGTTCCCTATACAGATCTAAATGGAAACGGTAAATGGGATCCGGGTGAGCCGCTGAATGATGATGTTGGTAAAGATGGTATTGGCCCGGCTGATCCGGGATACACAGGACCTGATGCAGGCGAAGGCGATGGAGTTCCGACACATGGTGAGCCGAACTTTGATGAAACAGACAAGGATGAATCCGATCAAATTGGATTGACCTCAATGACTGTAAGAGTACTCGACGAATCGGCGGGTCCTTTCGGATTATGGGGGAAGAACGACAACGTAATGTGGAATGCGATGAACAATGCATTTAAGGATACACTGGTTCAGAATGCAAATATTTATCTTGTGTTTGCTTCCGGTCCATTTACTCTAGGCAAAGGATTAAGAGAAAGATTTTCCATGTCGCTACTAATGGGAAATGATTTGAACCAATTGATGTTTCATAAGGAAACTGTTCAGCAGATCTATAATGCCAATTATAATTTTTCAAAACCTCCGTATAAACCCACTGTTCATGCAGTGGCAAGTAATAGAAGAGTCTTTTTGTACTGGGACAATATTGCCGAGACTTTTAGGGACAGGTTCTTAGGTTTTGAAAACAACGATCCCAAACAGGGTTATAAAAAAACTTTTGAAGGATACACGTTATACAGAAGCGAAGAGCCTCAGTTTGAAGATGTAAAGCTTATTACTGATTCTCAGAGCGAGCCAACTTACTGGAAGCCAATCGCTCAGTTCGATCTGGTAGATTTAATTTATGGTCCTGACCCTGTAGGCATAAATGGCGCAAGATTTTGGCGCGGCAATAATACAGGGCTTCAACATTCGTTTGTAGATACTACAGTTGAGAATGGTAAGACATATTATTATGCAGTATGTTCGTATACTATGGGCGATTCAGCATACAACGTAGTAAACGGAATCGCAACAGGTCTTCAGCCGACCGAGTGTTCAAAGATTATCAGGCAGGATGTTGCCGGTAAAATTACTTTCGTAGATCAAAATTGTGCCGAAGTAACTCCTAACGCACCGGTAGCTGGCTATGTTCCTCCGCAGATAATAGGTGATTTGAATAAAGTATCAAACGGTTTAGGTACCGGTTCTATAAACGTTCAGGTTCTTGATCCAGATGCTATAAGTAATGGTGCAAGGTATAAAATTCTTTTTAATGCCTCGGGTATTGTTCCAAATTATAGAACAACCACTTACAATATAATTAAAGAATTCAACGGGGCTACGGATACTATTCAAAATAATGTTGATGCAACAAGATTCGGAAAAACCGTTTCAAGCCTTCCATTTGACGGAATAGTATTTTCTTTTAACAACGATACAACAGTTTCAATTAACGATACTTTAACAGGCTGGTATTCGGGAAACAGCAATCTTAATATTAGTGTTGTCCCTGATAATATTTCCGCAAGTCAGGATGTAAGATGGCCAACTGATTATCAAATGGAATTTTTTGATCATACGGTGGCAACAACTCCATACAATAAAATTCCTATAAACTATACAATATTGGATTTGAATACCGGTGATTCAGTAAAGACGGAAATCATAGATAATGATAAATCAAAATCACTTACTCTTGGGGATGACATAATATTAATTCAAAACATAGGGAGTCAAATAAAATATTCGTGGAGGATACATTACCAGCCGCCGGCTAATCCTTCCACTACTCCCGTTTATCCGCAAGCGGGTGATAAGTTTCGTATCTATACGAAGAAGCCTTTTTATGAAGGAGATTATTTCAACTTTACAGCGAAGACTTCTTCGGTAAATAATTTACAAGCAAATCAAAACTTGTCTAAGATTTCCGTTGTACCTAATCCATACATTGCAACAGCTACGTGGGAATCAAGATCACTTTATCCGACGGGCAGAGGAGATAGAAAAATTGACTTCACGAATCTTCCGGCAAAATGCACAATAAGAATTTATACTATTGCCGGTGCTCTTGTAAAAACGCTATATAAGGATAATTCGAATTTAAATAACGGCGGTGCAATATCATGGAATTTAGTTTCAGATGATGGGATGGATATTGCTTACGGTATTTATTTATTCCATGTCGATGCACCAGGAATCGGTGAATATATTGGAAAATTTGCTGTAATAAAGTAGCGGAGGATGCAAAGATGAAAATCAAACTGAGCTATATGTTAACTGCGTTAATTTTATTAAATGCAATTACATTTTGTCAAAATAATTTTGTTTCGGACGTTTCCAAAAGAGGAACGACCGCAGCACCGTTTCTTACCATAAGTGAAGGCGCTAAAGCCACCGCAATGGGAAGCGCTTTTGTTGCAGTATCAGATGATCAGAGTGCATTTTACTGGAATCCAGCAGGCTTAGCAAAAATAGACGGTATAGGCATAATGTTTAATCATATAAACTGGCTGGCTGATGTTGCCTATAATTACTTAGCCGCAACGTACAATTTAGGTGGAATGGGGACTGTAGGCTTCAGCTTTTTATCTTCTTCTTACGGAGATATGAAAGTAACAACGGTCGATGCACCGGAAGGTACAGGACAAATCTTTTCAGCTTCTGATATTGCTTTCAGCATTGGCTACGCTTTGAATCTTACGGATAACTTCGCGATCGGATTTAATCCAAAAATAATTTATCAATCAATCTGGGAAGCAAGCGCAGTAGGCTTTGCAATGGACCTTGGTGTTCAATACAAAACTCCGTTTGACGGGATAATGCTTGGAATGTCTATTTCAAATTTCGGAACCAAGATGCAAATGCAGGGCAACACTACACTTGTTACTTATGACCCTGATCTATCGTCATCTGGCAACAACGGAAAAATTGCTGCGAACTTAAGTACCGATTACTGGTCTATGCCTCTTCTCTTTAGAGTCGGTCTTGCATACACACCGATTTCTTCCGAGAATAATAAATTTACAATCGCAGTAGATGCACTTCATCCGAGTGATAATTATGAAAGTGTGAATATCGGTGGAGAATATGTTTTTCACGATCTATTGGCTTTAAGAGGAGGATATAAATCATTATTTCTCCAGAGCTCGGAAGAGTCTTTTACGCTTGGAATCGGGCTTAAGCAACTGTTGCTTGGAAGTGTTACCGTTAAGCTGGATTATGCTTATCAAAACTTCGGTCGGCTGACTTATATTCAGCAGTTTACCTTAGGGATTGGATTTTAAATAGAAAATATTGGACTATGAGTTTAACACAGGTTGTATTAGGTATAGATATTGGTGGAACCAATACTTTCTTTGGGATAGTTGATGAAGAAGGAAATTGTTATTTACATGACGAAATTCCGACACAAGGAAATCTTCCTGCGGAATCTTTTTTTGAGCGATTGTTCGATTCATTTAGAAGGAAATTTGAAACAAGAAATGACAAATTCGAACTTGTCGGAATTAGTCTGGGAGTACCTTCAGCTAATCATTTTAAAGGCACGGTTGAAAATCCAAATAATTTGAATTGGGGTTACATTAATGTTGTTGAATTAATCAATAAGTACTATGATCTACCTGTAGTTGTTACTAACGATGCAAATGCTGCTGCATTTGGTGAGATGAAATACGGTGCTGCGAAAAATTTCAAAAATTTTATTGAGATTACTTTGGGCACCGGTTTAGGAAGCGGGTTGGTGGTAGATGGCAATATTGTTTATGGACAGGATGGATTTGCAGGAGAAATTGGTCATACAATTGTTGAGGAGAACGGAAGATATTGCGGATGCGGTAGGAGGGGCTGTCTGGAAACTTATGTTTCGGCAACGGGAATAAAACGAACGGTTTTTGAACTGCTTTCAATTTATCATGAAGACAGTTGTTTAAGAGAATATTCCTATAATTCCATTAACTCCAAATTAATATATGAATTTGCATTGAAGGGTGATAAGGTAGCAAACTTGGCATTCGAATATACAGGCAAAAAATTAGGAAGGGCATTATCTAATGTAGTAGCGCATTTGAATCCCGAAGCAATAATTCTTTTTGGCGGTTTGGCTTTATCAGGAGATTTAATTTTAAGTCCGGTACAACGGCACCTGGAATCAAGCATGCTGCATTTATATAAAGGCAAGGTAAAGCTTCTTGTGTCTCGGCTTATGAATTATGATAATGCAGCAATAATGGGTGCTGCTGCTATAATGTGGCATAAGCTAAAAGCAGTTGTTCCTTCTGGTTTGTTAACCGAAGGGAAAGATAAATTAAAATTCTAACTATGGCTTCGAAATAATTACAGAGTAAAGTAATGAGTTTAACTGAAGTAACGTTGGCAATCGAAATTGGCGGTACTCATACTTCGTTCGGTTTAGTTGATGTAAAGGGAAACAGCTTTGTTGAGAGTAGAATTCCGACAAAGCCAAATGAATCGCCGGAATCTTTATTTGAAAGATTGTTTAATAAATTTAATAAAATATATAAGGAATATTCCTATAAATACAAACTGCAGGGAATAGGAATTGGAGCTCCTGGAGCGAATTACTACAACGGAACAATAGATTATTCATCAAATTTAAATTGGTGCTACGTCAATATTGTTGAGATAGTTAAAAAATATTATGATCTCCCCACAGTTATAACAAACGATGCGAACGCTGCAGCACTTGGAGAAATGAAATTCGGTGCGGCAAAAGGAATGAAAAATTTTATTCAACTTACCCTTGATAAAGGATTCGGCAGTGGAATCGTTGTGGACGGTAATATTGTATACGGCAAAGATGGATTCGCGGGAGAAATTGGACATACAATTGTAGAAAAGAACGGTAGAAGCTGCGGATGTGGAAGATGCGGCTGTCTTGAGACTTATGTTTCTACGAGCGGTTTAATAAGAACATTTTATGAATTGATTTCACAATTAAATGAAGTAAGTGTTTTAAAAGAATTTCCGCCGGAAGAAGTTACCGCTAGACTGATTTATGATGCTGCAAAAAATGGAGATAAGCTTGCAAACACTACTTTTGAGATTACAGGCAAAATATTAGGTGAAGCCCTGGCTAACGCAGTTGCTTATCTGGATCCGGAAGTAATTATTTTATCTGAAGGTTTGGCGATGGCTGGAGACTTATTGCTAACACCTACCAAAATCAATATGGAAAAAAATCTATTGAATATATACAAAGGCAAAGTAGAGGTCTTGCTTTCAGGACTAACTAAAGGTAACGCCGCTATACTTGGCGCAAGTGCTTTAATATGGCATGAAATTCAGAAAATGAACAAATAAAATTCTATGGGTGAGATTATATTACGAAATTATTGGAAGCTCTTGCTGATTATTCTCCTGTCTGTCGTTTCTTTTTCACGGGAATCAAGATGATTAATTATCACTACTGACCGACAAAAAATAAATCGGTAGCTACTAAGAGTCAGCTTCCGGATGTCATAATTATGTTATAAGCAAAACACATACAAGGGAACGATACAAACCATATATGAGTCGCTACTTAATCGCTTCAAATCTTCAATTAAAGCGACCTTGAAGCGACTCATATGGGATGTGGGTGGGTGTTCCAAAAGAATAATGCTATTTAACCGATCACATCCTGCATGTGCTTTCAAAATTCTACAAAATTGATCATGGGGGTGAAGCCTTGAAAGAATTTATTAGAAAAAGAAATCAGATAAACTAACACCAAGCCTATTGCCAATATAACTTGAGGAGGTCTGCTTTTGATAATGCCAAATCTTGCTTGAATATATTCCCTTTTCTAAACTTTGTTACATGAATGGAATTTAAGTCGGTTGATAGTGTGGTTAATTATATTAATTGGAATTGGGCAGATTCTCCGCAATGGTCTAAATGGAGCGATACAAAGCTG
>JAKAGV010000016.1 GCA_021815405.1 Bacteroidota bacterium | reverse complement strand
CAGCAATGCCCAGTTTATTCCCGGTATAAAATCGGGGGTATGTTTTTAATTATTATAACTTTTGTTAGGATATAAAATAAATTCAAAACTTTTTAGACTAAATTAAATTTTAGTCGGATGATAGTGAAAAATAATCAAAATTTACTCTTACGATAAAAGTTAAAATAAATTGAATCTATTGAATCCAATTCATCTTATGAAGCAGCTTATAACTCACGTTACGCACATGTCATGCTGAACTTGATTCAGCATCCCAAAAATGCTGAAAAATGAGATTCCGAATCAAGTTCAGAATGATAAAGTAAATTAGATCCTTAATTGTGCGTAACGTAAGTTATAATTTATTTTCACTCTAGTACTTCTATTCATATTGAGCTAACACTGTTCTGGGAAGGTAAAGGTAAGATTTAACTCCAACTGTCAAATCCCGCTTGGCACCTGCAAAGCGCGGCTTGGCAGTTTTATTCTCTTCAATATTTGTCCCCCCCCTCAAAAAATGATTTATTTGAATGAATTAATGAGTTTCAGCATATCTAATCTGTGCGGCACGCAAGTTGGATAAATGCCATCGAAAATATTGGTTTATAATAAATGACAGATAGACCAAAAATATTGGTTGTTGATAAAGATGAAAATATTCTTTCTGCTTTCGGCGATTATATGAGAAAGAAAAAATATACGATGATCGGTGTAGATAATGTTAAGACCGGATTGAATGAAATCCGGAAGCAGAGTTTTCATCTCCTTATTACTGATGTCAGAGTTAATTCTGAGTTTAGTGCCGGCTTTATTTCGCAGGCTAAGAAGATGAGAGATAACCTGAAGATAATCGCGATTACAAGTTATCCGGATAGGGTAACTGAATCCGATTTGAAAGCCGACGGCGCGGATTATCTTTTTATTAAGCCTCTGGAGCTTAACAAGCTTGATAAAGCAATCGACATCTGTCTTCAATCAAATTATAAATAAACTTTTTGACGAGAATTCTTTTAACACAAAAATGGAGTTATAAAATGGTATCCGGTACAATTACAAAATCTGCACTGTCAATATTAAAAAGTAAAAAGAGCAGATTATTCTTTTTGCTTTCGGTAATTGGAATGCTAATAGTTTTAGCGGCGCCAGCCAATTACGCTATTCCAAGCTTTGCCCGGCAAACTAATCTGTCCTGTAATTACTGCCATTACGCTTATCCAGAACTTACAAGCTTCGGAAGAATGTTTAAGCTTAACGGCTATACAATGACGAACATTCCGGCAATTGAAGCTGAATCACCTGACAGTGACCGCACCGAATTAAGCATCTTAAATTCTCTTCCGGTCTCTGCAATGATAATGACATCATTCTCTTCTGTAAGCAAAGCAACGCCAGGCGCAAGTGCATATGCTACTGAATTGCCTGATCAAATAAGCATGTTTCTTTCAGGAGAGATTACACCTAAGATAGGTGCTTATCTTCAGTTTACTTATGATCCAACTGCCGGAACATTCGGACTAGATATGGTTGATATTAGATATGCAAATCATACAACGCTTGGCGGCAATGATTTTCTTTACGGTTTAACTTTAAATAATAATCCTACAATGCAGGATGTTTGGAACACAACACCTATTTGGGGCTTTCCTTATGCAGCATCAGGCGCAACACCTTCGCCAACCGCATCAACATTGCTGCAATCTGCACCGGGCACTACCGCCGGTCTTGGCGTATATGGATTATATGATAAATTAATTTATGCCGAAGTTTCTTTCTATCATTCAGCTATTCAGGGAGTTTCTTATCCTGAAGATACAACCTGGACAGGAACTATAAAAGGTGTAGCTCCTTATTGGAGACTTGCAATTCAGCATCAGTGGCAAGGGCAATATCTCGAAGTCGGAACTTTTGGAATTTCACAAAGTCAGTATCCTTCGGGAATAACCGGCTTAACAGATAATTTTACAGACATAGGTTTCGATGCTCAATATGAAATGACAAATGACGAAGGCGGATCATGGATTGCACATGCAATGTACATAACCGAAAAGCAAAAACTTGATGCAACATACGCAGCAGGCGGTTCTGCAAATCCAACAGATAATTTAAATTCATTCAAAGTTGATTTGACTTATAACTTCCCTCAGTGGGCTGCATTATCTGCCGGATATTTTACAACCAGCGGAACAGCGGATGCCGGTCTTTACGCACCCGGAGATGTTACTGGAAGCTTGAACGGCGAACCTAACAGCAGCGGCGAGATTCTTCAGTTTACATTCATACCATGGATGAATACACAGTTCGCACTTCAATATAATATTTATAATACATTTAATGGCGGAAGCACTAACTATGACGGCTCAGGAAGAAATGCCTCGGATAATAATTCACTGTATCTAGTCGGTTGGCTTCTTTTCTAAGTTGAAAATGAAATTAAGAACGATGAAAAATATTTGGAGTAAATAAAAATGAAATCAATAATAAAATTAGCATTAGTTACAGGTTTAGTTCTATTTATGGGCTTTACCTTTGAATCGAATTACGGCGGTCCTCAAAATAAACAATTAGCCGATAAAGGAATCGGTCCGATTAAATCAGTGGAAATTGGACCCATCAATCAAAAGCTTGCAGATAAAGGAAGCGATATATTTGACAACAAATGCTCTGCATGTCATGATATTAACGATGTAAATCTGGCACCTGCATTAAAAGGCATAACTAAGACTTTGAATCCTGTATTCATAATGAATTACTTAATGAACACAAAGGAAATGCAGCAGAAAGATCCGTATGTAAAAAATCTTATTCAGCAATGGAAGAAAGTACCGATTATGAAAGATCAACGCTTGAATAAGAACGACGCCAGAGCTGTACTTGAATTTCTAAGAACAAAAAATTAGTAGTTAATCCCCGATAACCTTGCCTGCAGAAATTACATCGCCGGCAGATAGATAGACTTCGACCAATGAGGGTTTCATGTTCGAATCTATCTTTATCTGCCGGTGGGGCAGGGTAAAATCAAAACATTGTATTCAATCATACTTGATACAAATTGAAAAGATAATCGTATTCGGAAAAGCTGTAGAAATTACTGAAACAAAATCAACATGAAAAATAAATTATTCGTTTTAATTCTTTTTATAATTGGAGCGGCTGTAGGCTTTTATTTAATGAACTCGCATTCTGAAAATGATGCTAAAGATTTTCCAGTCCCTTTCAGCCATTATGTTCACACATCAGTACATAAAATAAAATGTGTAAACTGTCATCGCGGAGTTCTAACTCAAGAGAAAGCCGGAATACCGAACATAGACTATTGCAGCATGTGCCATTCAACTTTGATGAACCCGAAATCCAAAAGAGAAAGAATAATTTATAATCTGGTAAAGGAGAATAAACCTATTAAGTGGATGGTACATTATCATGTCCCCGATTATGTTTTATTCTCGCACAGAAGGCACGTTAAGCTGGGCAAGCTTCCCTGCACAGATTGCCACGTTGATATGACAAAGCAGGACTCACCGGAATTGAAAGGCTTCACTCAGATTATGATGCCGAAATGCTTTAACTGCCATCAAGAAAAAGATATAACTATCGACTGCAATAACTGCCATCATTGATGAGGAAACATATGATAAAAACTTTTATAAATGATAACCAGGAGATTATACTGAATGGATATTAACAGACGAGATTTTGTAAAGCTACTTGGCGGTTCTTTATTCGGTTTAGCTGTTGGAAGCGCTGCCGGTGCTATATTGAAGCTTCCGGACAGTGCAAAGCCAATTCTCTATACGGGACCAAGAATTGAATCTTGGAAACTTACTGCATGTACAAAATGCCCAGGAGGATGCAGCCTTAGAATAAGACTGATTGACGGGCTTCCCGTACAGGCATTTGGTAATCCTAAATCTCCGGTAAATAAAGGCGGTATTTGTCCGCTTGGACTTGCATCGGTTGCTGACTTATATCATCCTGCCAGACTTACAAGTCCTGTTAAGAAAGTGAATGGAGAGTTTAAACCGATTTCTTATAATGAAGCTTTCAATACTCTCTCCAACAATTTGAAAAAAATAATTTCTAACAAAAAACAGGATAAAGTTTTTATTGTTGCTCAAACCGAATCGAAGCTTCGCTCAGATTTATTTAAGACTTTTTCCGATACAACTGGTTTTAATAATCTAATTTTAGACAGCTTCGAAGAAACAAGCGCAATTCCTTTTATGAAAGCTGCCGGCGAAGCTCCGGATTTTATTGACTTTGATAAATGCGATTACCTGTTGAACTTCGGTTCGCAGATGACAGAAATTTCTCAGAACCCGCTTTACTTCATGCGTAAGATAAATGATTTCAGAGCTAAGGGAAATAAGATTACAGCAGTCCAGCCGAAGCTTACACCAAGCGTTTCGAAGCTTGATGATTGGATTCCGCTCCAGCCTAATCAGTTCGGAATTTTTGCTTTGGGAATTGCCTATGTTCTGATTAAGGATGAGCAGTATGAAAAGAATTTTGTTGAAAAGAACTTCACCGGTTTTGATGATTTCAAGAAATTTGTCCTTGAAAACTTTGTCCCTGATAACGTTGAAAAGCTAACAGGAATTTCTTCGGATAAGATTATAGAAACCGGGAAGAAGTTTGAGAAAGCTTCAGCACCAGTTGCATATTTTGATGAATCAGCATTATATAACTCAAACGGTACTAATAATGCTTATGCAATTATTGCTTTGAATGCATTGAAGAGCTTCGGAGGCTACGGGAAAGTAAAAGCTAATCCTTTTACTTCAAAGGATAAGAATGAAGCTAAGCAGAATGAAGCAACCACTTATGCAAAGTTGAATGAGCAGCTTTCAAGCTCAAACGGAATTGACGCTTTGATAATATCCGGTAGTAATTTCGTTTTTAATAATCCGAATCCCGATGGATTGAAGAAGCAATTAAGTAATATTCCTTTTATCGTAAGCTTCTCATCATTTGTCGATGAAACTTCGGAATTCGCTAATCTGATTATTCCCGACCATTGCTACCTTGAAAGACTTGACTTACTGACAGATGTTTCAACCGGATTACCTATTGCAACTTTAGTTCAGCCTGTAATTGATAAACCATTCTTCAAAACTGCTGACACAGGAGATGTAATTATTTCTTTAATGAAAGAATTGAAACCGGATGCAAAACTTTCCTACAGAAATTACTCAGACTACGTGAAGCTTGCAGCAAAGAAAATTTATTCCGGCAAAGAAGGCATTCTAATGAATCAAAACAAACCCACCGTAATTGAGAAGGGCTTGAAGCAAATCGGATGGTCCACTGACCAGATTGGAAGCTTTGATGATTATTGGGACAGTTTGTCGGATGCCGGCGGCTGGTGGAATCCGTATGGAGAAATATCAGCATTCAATCCAAAAATAGAATTTAAGAATATTTTTGATGAGAAATCTTTCTCAATGATAAATACTTCTTCACAATCAAAAACAAAGCTGCGTCTCAACATCTTCAAAAGGAACCTTGACTACAAAGGAAACATGAGCATTTATCCCGTACTTGTAGAACAGTTCGGAAATTTTTGGAATGCATATTATAAGCTTTGGGCTGAAATAAATCCGCAAACTGCACGAAGCTTATCTTTATCCGACAGAAGCAAAATAATTTTGAAAACAAGCAAAGGAAAGTTCACTGCATTTCTGGTTTATAATCCTTCAGTAATACCAGGCAATCTTGATGTTCCATTTGGATTGGGACACACGGTATTGGGCGATACATGCGGTGTTAACCCGCTTTATTATTCAGATAATAAATTTGATTTGGTTTCCGGTTTACCTTCCTTCTCTGAATCTTCAGTTGAGGTAGAGGGAGCGCAGGTAAGAAGCGGTTTAATGTCGGCACTCGGTTTAACAGGACAAAAACAACTTGCAGAGAATTAAGTAAGGAGAATTTATGCCAAGATACGGAATGGTAATTGACCTAAACAAATGTAATAATTGCGAAGCATGCGTTACTGCGTGCAAGCTTGAAAATAATGTTCAGATAGTTTCTAAAGAAAATGCTGAGATGGGTAGAGCAATGTTCTGGATAAAAATGCTTATAAAAAATTATTCCGGAAATTACCCCGACATCCGCTCAGAAAGTTTGCCGGTCTCATGCATGCAGTGCGACGAGCCTTCGTGCATTAAAGTTTGTCCGGTAAGAGCGACTTATAAAAGAGATGACGGTATTGTTGCACAGATCTATCCTCAGTGCATCGGATGCAGGTACTGCATGGCGAACTGCCCTTATACTGCTAAAGTATTCAATTGGTTTAAAGATGAGCAGCCGGTTGAGAATGAAAAAACTTACAACCCTGATGTTTCGGTGCGCCCTAAAGGCGTTGTTGAGAAATGCACTTTCTGCATTCACCGTTTGCAAAAAGCTAAAGAGCAGGCAAAAGCCGAGCACAGAAAAATCCGTGAAGAAGATTATCAGCCTGCCTGTGCAGAAGTTTGCCCTTCACACGCAATTTACTTCGGAGATCTGGATGACCCGAGCAGTAAGGTTTCAAAAGTAATGCGCGACTATAGGAAATTCACTTTGCAGGAAGAACTCGGAACTAAGCCGAAGGTTTATTACCTAAGCGCAATGACAGAGTAACAATTTTTCAAATGTTAATTCAATAATAAAGGCTTTAAAGATGGACAATCATCAATATCTTGATGAAGATGAAATTTTATTTAGACCGATTTACAAAACCGGAAAAGGATTCTACGCCCTTGCTTGCGCACTGGCTGCAATTGTCTTGTTCGGTTTGATTATGTACATCAGGCAATTTGTATTTGGACTTGGCGAAACCGGAATGAATGAGCCGGTTAGCTGGGGATTTTATATAATCAGCTTTGTGTTCTTTATTGGTATATCACATGCCGGTACTCTTATTTCTGCAATCCTGCGTTTGTCTAAAGCAGAATGGCGAAGACCGATAACTAGAATGGCAGAAGTCATAACCGGAATAGTTCTGATTATCGGCGGTCTTCACCCTATTATAGATTTAGGAAGACCTGATAGAATACTTCATCTTGTTGAACGCGGAAGATTGCAGTCTCCCCTACTCTGGGATTTTACGAGCGTTTCTGCTTACTTTACTGCATCGAGCATTTATCTTTATATCCCTTTAATTCCGGATATTGCATTACTTCGCGATAGAGGAGGCAGATTCCATAAACTTTATAAAATTTTAGCCTGGGGATATGATGGTTCAGAAAAGCAGAAACATGCTCTTGAAAGAGCCATAAACATTTTGATGGTTATGGTAATTCCGATTGCAGTTTCTGTCCATACTATTATATCGTGGATTTTCGGGATGACGCTTCAGCCCGGATGGCACAGCACAATATTCGGTCCTTATTTTGTCGTAGGTGCAATTTACTCTGGTATTGCTGCACTAATAATAGTAATGATTGCCTTCCGTAAAGCTTATCATCTTGAAAATTATCTTAAAGAGATTCATTTCAAATATCTCGGTACTCTTCTGATGGTGATGTCTCTTCTGTGGTTCTATTTTACCTTTGCAGAATATTTAACAACATTTTATGGACACGAGCCGCCGGAGATGAGAGTATTCGATTATAAATTTGTCGGCAGCTATGCACCGTGGTTTTGGCTGATGGTTGTTTGTAATTTTATAATACCTGTTGTTTTCTTAAGCAACAAGAAGTTGAAGACGATGGGAGGGATTTTGACAACCTCAATTGCGGTCGTTATCGGTATGTGGCTGGAAAGATTAATTATCATCGTACCGTCGCTGGCAAATCCGAGGCTTCCATATCCAACCGGAATTTATGTCCCTTCACTAACAGAGATTTCACTTTTAGCCGCGGCTATAGCAGCATTCATTCTCGGTTTTATGGGGTTCTCTAAACTGTTCCCTTTAATTTCAGTTTGGGAGATTAAAGAAGGCAGGAAGGAAAGCGTTAAAGAAGTAACTGAAAGATTAAACGAATATCTTCCGACATCCAAACATGTAAAAGTAATTGAAGAGGCTTGATAGAATCATGGCTAATAAAAATAATGAAGAACGTTCTATAAAATTTATGCAGGGATTATCTCTTGCAGGAATCTGGGTGCTTGCTACGAGTATGACGCTTCTATTTATAAATTTAATTCATATCTCTTACCAGGTTAAAGACCATCAAACTGCATCAATCGCAATAAGTATTGTTGCGGTAGTTGTTTTCTGGATATTAGCCGGAGTTCTAACTTATGTATTTATCGGCTTACATAAACACAGTCGAAAGGAGGAACAAGCATGAAAGTAAAGTATATTGTTTTCACTACTGCTTTAGTCCTCCTTTTATCCGTATATTTTTTAAATGGAAATACACTAAACCGGAACTCGCAAATTAAACAAAGCAATGAGCAAACATTGCCGCAAAATCCCTTGAACGGCAGAATAGTGTTCGAGCAGAAAGGCTGTATCGACTGCCATTCGATAAATGGTTACGGAGGAAAGACCGCGCCGGATTTCGGTAAACAAAACTTCTTTGGAAGCGATTATGATTTGATTTCTGCAATGTGGAACCATTCGCCGCAAATGCTTAAGCAAATAGGTGACAAAAATATTAATAAGCAAAATCTGAGTGAAAAAGATTTCCGCAGCTTAAGGTATTTCCTAAATTTCTTACGTTATCTTAGTGTTAATGGAAATATCAGCAATGGTAAAATACTTTTTAACAAAATGAATTGCATCCAATGCCATTCGGTTGGTAAACTTAATACAAAAAAAATCAGCCTGAATAAAATGAGCGTTTATGCTTCGCCGCTCTATCTTGCTCAGGTTATGTGGAACCACGCTGCAAAGATGCAGAATATGCAAAGGCAATCCGGGATAAAAATTCCGGTATTCAAAGGCAACGATTTCTCAGATCTCTCTGCTTATCTTGAATCTATCAGCCCTAACGGGAAAAAAGAAAAAGTATATATGTCTCCCGGCAATCCTTTGAAGGGCGAAGGATTATTCAAGAGTAAAAAGTGCTACTACTGCCATGAGCAAAAGCATATCGGTCCGGATTTAACAAAATACAATTTTAATAAAAGCGTTACAGAGATAGCCGGAATGATGTGGGATCATGCTTCCAGCATGGACGCTGCAATGACAAAGTATAAAATTTCTTACCCGGAATTTAAAAATGATGAGATGGCAAACCTGATTTCATATTTGTATTTTAAGAATCAGAGTAAAGTCCCTGGCTCTATAGAAGAAGGTAAAAATTTAATTTCTGGAAAAGGCTGTATTAGCTGCCATAGTCAAGGTAACAGCTATAACGCGCCCGTAATAAATAAAATCGGGCCATTCAATAATGCAGATAGTTTCTTCAGTGAATTGTGGAATCATCTTCCAATGATGGAAAAAACATCATATGCAAAAGGAAAAACTTTGCCTAAACTCATGCCATCGGATGTTAAATCATTGTATCTTTACTTCAATAGAAAAAATCGGTAGAAGTTTAAGTTATAAAGGTGTAGGATTAGAGCAGTTCATTTTTATACCTCTATACCTTTATAACTTATTACAAATTATTTTTTGTTGAAGAAGAAGAATAAATGAATCAGAAACTATTCCCGGCATTATTAATTACTCTGTTTACACTGTCAACTATCCATGCAACATTTGCAGGTGATATTAAAGGAAAGGTTCGTCTCGAAGGTAATTCCGGCGGTGCAAATGTCCTGGTTTATATCGAACACATTGACAGTTCATTTGCAACGCCTCAGAAACATGCTTTAATGGACCAGAAAGATTTAATGTTTATTCCCGAAGTACTTCCGGTATTAGTGGGAACAACGGTCGACTTCCTAAACAGCGATAATGTCCTTCATAATGTTTTTACAGAGTCCAGATGTGCAGGTAGTTTCAATCTTGGTACCTGGCCTAAAGGTCAAATACGCTCGCATACTTTTACAAAATCAGATTGTTTTGCAACTATACTTTGTGATGTTCATCCTGACATGCAGGCATGGATTGCTGTGCTTCAAAATCCTTACTTTGCTATGACAAATAAAAATGGAGATTATGAAATAAAGAATCTGCCTCCCGGCAGTTATCAGTTGAAAGCGTGGTCGCCTTTTTATACCACTCAAACAATTACTATCGTTATAAAAGATAACCGTTTAATAGTAAAAAATTTCACATTAAAAAGAGCAAATGAGTAATTTTTTCCTGGAATTCAACGATAATTTTTATCATCAATTCGTCTTAAATCGATTCCGTCCTTTAACACACCAACTGTTACAATTGCAAAAGTAAATACTTTTGTACCGGGTTCTAAATGTCCGCCAAAAGCAGAATCAGCATCACTCATTGTAATATGAGCATGAACTCTTCCATCGATTATGTAGCCGTTCATGCTTACAATATCAGATGGATACAAAGTATCTTTTACAAAAATATTTTTCGTCGGGAAATTTACATCTGACACAACATGAAAGTGGTAGCTTAAAGCAGAACCGGTACCTGCAAGTATAACTGCATTCTTGATATTATCTTCTTTAACAATTTTTTCCAATCCGGCTAACAAATCAGTTCCATATTTAACTCTGAATATTAAAACTTTTTCAAAGCTGCTTTCAATTGAATAGACATCAGGCACAGCAGGATTATTTGGTTTTGAATCTTCAACCGGATTAGGCTTGCTTGTTAATTCAGTTCTTGTCTGCTGTGCATTCAAAATTCCACAGGTAATTTCCAAAAAGAAAAATAATAATGCGGTTGTCTTAAATATATTTTTATACATTGTTCTTCCGATTTAATTTTATTTTAATATTTGAATCCAGACTAAAATGGTCATTTCCGTTAAAACAGGAATCTAAAGAATTTAGTATTTTGAATAGATTCCCACTTTCGTGAGAATGACCTTTTTAGACTGTACTCATTCATTCTTCTTTATTTACTTTTCACTCATCAATTCAGCTCTCACTTCATAATGCTGTGAGCGCTCATCAAAATGCGATAGTATTTTTCTTGCTTTTAGCGGAACTACACAAGCTTCGTAATCTTCACCTGCAAATTCACGTACAGCATCCAGGTTATCAAACCACATTACTGTTATAAATTCTTCTTCGTCTTTAAGTTTACGCCTGAATAATTGAATACCATTATAACCTTTTATCCGCCTTTCTCTAATACCTGTAAATATCTCTTCCTTAAGGAGAGCTTCATACGCATCAGCATTTGATAATGATGTATAGCCGTGCCAAATTCGACTGATCATCTCTTTATTTCCTTTCCTCTAATAATTAGACGTGTCCTGACAGTAAGCCAACAGATAAAATTATTTTTTTATTAACCGGCAAAATCTATTTTAAATATTTAAATAGCATTCCTATAACTATTATTGCAAGAGTAATTATTGTAAAAACAATTGCCATTGGCTGCCCAAAGTTTAATGTCCAGCCTAACCATTG
This sequence comes from Bacteroidota bacterium, assembly GCA_021815405.1. GTDB lineage: Bacteria > Bacteroidota > Ignavibacteria > Ignavibacteriales > Ignavibacteriaceae > FEN-1297. The sequence continues at coordinate 149,307 of JAKAGV010000016.1, read as the reverse complement.
TACCTTTTTAGGAACAAATATTCTCGGATCATCAGGATTGAAATAGAACATTCCCCAAATCCAATAGTCCGGTTTATTTCCGGGAGATGCTTTAAATTTTTTACTCATGGAGAAATGCATTATCTCAGAGATTATATGAAATACCACTAATATAATTATACTTATTAAAATATACTTAATAACCATTGCACTGATCAGATTAGTCCTGTTTATATTTAATTGTTAACCTAAAAATACAACTTCCAATAAATAGTTACTTAAAAATAGAATCTTAAGAAATAATTCTCACCACCTTTGGTGCACGCTTACTTTAACATACTTATCATAAATGTTCTTCACTTCAAGCATCGTTGATTGAGAAAGCGGCGGTAAATTCGATGTACTAAAATTCTGTTCCGCTTGAGAAACATTTTTTGCGCCTGGTATTGCGCAAGTAACTGCATCAAACATTAATATCCATCTCAGAGCAAACTGGACAAGACTCATTCCAGCCGGACAAATCTTTTTTAGCTCTTCAACTGCTTTTAAGCCAATCTCGTAATCAACACCGGAAAATGTTTCGCCGTTATCAAACGCTTCGCCGTGACGGTTAAAGTTTCTATGGTCGTCTTTTTCAAACTTCGAATCAGATTTCATTTTACCCGTTAGCAAACCTGAAGCTAAAGGAACGCGCGCCAATATTCCAATTCGTTTCTTCTTTGCTAAATCAAAAAATAGTTCTGAAGGACGACGGCGGAACATATTGAAGATTATCTGCACACTCTGAACATTAGGAAATTCAATTGCTTTAATTGCTTCTTCAACCTTTTCAACGCTCACGCCGTAATATCTAATCTTTCCTTCCTTAATTAAATCATCAAGTGCACTAAACACTTCAGGCATGTAATAAACTTGAGTCGGCGGGCAGTGAAGCTGCAGCAGATCAACAGCTTCCATTTCAAGATTCTTCAGGCTGCGCTCAACAAACTGCGTAAGATTTTTTTTATTGTATCCTTCGGCTGTGTGCGGATCCAATCTTCTTCCGGCTTTAGAAGCGACAAATATTTTCTCGCTTCGCTCCTTCCTAAGTTTTGCAACTAATCTTTCGCTTCTACCGTCGCCGTAAACATCTGCCGTATCAATAAAATTAACACCAATATCAATTGCCTTATTTAATGCAGCAATAGAATCTTCATCATTTACGGTTCCCCACGCCCCGCCGATTGCCCATGCACCAAAGCTTACAGCGGAAACTTTCATATCTGTCCGACCGAGAATATTATATTTCATAATTATTTCCAATTTGATTTGAAATAAAACCTACAAATTTCGATTGACAATTTAAACAATTATTCATATTATTGAAACGGTTCAATTATTTTTTGAACACGATGTCTTCGGTATCATCATCTTTGCGGATTAGATTTGTAAATACTTCCGGCGGCTGTTAGATCACTTGCGGAGCTATCTGAAAATAATTTTTATTGATATTTTAATTTGATTAGGATTATAAATCATGCGAAACTCACAATCTCTTTTCAGTGTTGAGGGCAAAGTTGTACTATTAACCGGCGGCGGCGGAGTGCTTGCCGGCGAAATGGCAAAAGGTTTTTTAAATGCAGGCTCTAAAGTTGTTTTGTTAGACATCAATGAAGAATTTCTTCACAAGAGAATCGAAGAGTTAAAATCGATCGGCGAGGAAGTAACCGGACATAAATGCAACGTTCTTGATAAAGAAAGTTTGGAGTCAGTCAAAACTGAAGTCTTGAAGAAACATAAAAGAATCGATGTACTTATCAACGCTGCGGGCGGAAATATGCCCGGTGCTACAATCGGATTAGATAAAAATATTTTCGATCTCGAATTCGATCAATTCAAAAAAGTAACAGACTTAAATCTTAACGGAACAGTCCTGCCTACTTTAGTTTTCGCAAAAGCAATGACTGAGCAGAAAAGCGGCTCGATAATAAATATCTCTTCGATGGCAGTTTCAAGAGCTATTACAAGAGTTGTCGGTTATTCAGCCGCAAAAGCTGCAATAGATAATTTCACCCGCTGGATGGCTGTTGAGCTTGCATCGAAATTCGGCAGCGGAATTAGAGTTAATGCAATAGCGCCTGGCTTTTTATTAACTAATCAAAACAGAACTCTTCTTACAAATCCTGATGGCTCATTAACCGAAAGAGGTAAAACAATAATCGCTTTAACTCCATTCAGACGATTCGGCGAACCAGAAGAGCTTGTAGGTACGGTTATTTTCCTTGCAAGCGATGCTTCCAAGTTTGTAACGGCAACAGTAATCCCGATTGACGGAGGCTTCAGCGCTTTTAGCGGAGTATAGTAAAGTGGCATAGCGCAATATATTTATTTGCCCTTTGCACTATGCTCTTTGCTTTTTTAATTTTTCATTTCAAATTTTCAATTGAAAGCATACGATGGCATTTGAACAAACATGGAGATGGTTCGGTCCTAACGATCCGATTTCACTTAAAGAAATAAAACAAACCGGCGCTACCGGAATTGTAACAGCACTGCATCAAATACCAGTCGGCGAAGTCTGGCAGGTAAATGAAATACAAAGAAGACAAAAGCTTATTGAGTCTGAAGGAATGGTATGGTCTGTAGTTGAAAGCTTGCCTGTTCATGAAAACATAAAGAAGAGAAAAAATAATTTTAAACAACTCATTGATAATTATAAACAGTCAATCAGGAATTTAAGCCAATGCGGAATTGATACAGTATGCTATAATTTTATGCCTATACTTGATTGGTCGCGCACTGATCTTCGGGTTGTATATAAAGACGGCTCAATCACCACAAGATTTGAGTTGAGTGTTTTTGCTGCTTTCGATATTTTTATTTTGAAGAGACCTGATGCGGATAAAGATTATAATGAATACCTTTTCCGTAAAGCAAAGAATTATTATGAGAGCTTAAATGAAAATCAAAAGAAAACTTTAACAGAAACCATTTTGCTTGGACTGCCCGGTTCATTTGAAGCTTATTCTCTCGATCAATTTAAAACTGCTTTGAATGAATATAAAGACATCGGGCAGAATGAGCTTCGAGAAAATCTTTCGGAATTTATAAAAGAAATTGTTCCGACAGCAGAAGAAGCTGGTGTTTATATGGTCATTCACCCCGATGATCCGCCTTTCTCGCTGCTCGGTTTGCCGAGAATAGTAAGCAGTAAAGATGATTTGCAGTTCCTTTTGAACGCATATAACTCCCCCAGCAATGGATTAACTTTATGCACCGGATCATTAGGTTCCGGTTCTTATAATAATCTTACCGATATTGCAGAAAGCTTTGCAGACAGAGTTAACTTTGTTCATCTTAGAAATGTTAAAAAGACAAACGGCAACGACTTCATTGAAGAAAATCATCTTGAAGGCGATGTAGATATTTATAGTGTAATGAAAATATTATTAACGGAACAGAGCAAACGAATTAAAGCAGGAAGAAAAGATCATCGTCTTCCGATGCGCCCCGACCATGGACATTTAATGCTGCCTGAGCAAAACAGTAATAAAATTTATCCCGGCTATTCTCTGTTTGGCAGAATGAGAGGTCTTGCTGAGCTGCGCGGATTGGAGTTAGGAATTATCCGTGCACTTGGTATTTAACTTCTACGCCATCTCAAATTCTTTTATTTCCGGCACAAGCAAATTAAAAATGAAAAGTGCTATCAAATAAATTACTCCGGCAAGTATAAATAAGCTGAGATAGCTGTTGGTAATTTGAAGAATAAATCCTGTAGCTGTAGCAATTAGCATTCCTCCGATTGCGCCAGCCATTCCGCCTAATCCGGTTACCGATCCTACAGCTTTTTTCGGAAACATATCCGAAACAGTAGTAAACAAATTTGCCGACCAGCTTTGGTGCGATGCTGCCGCCAGCCCGATCAGCAATACTGCCCACCACTCAGGCACAGTAGAAGCGAAAACGATCGGAACGATAAGCAAGGCGCTTATTAGCATAACCGCTTTTCTTCCTTTATTTATGCTCCAACCTCTTTTTATGTAAAATCCCGAAAGCCATCCGCCGCCAATGCTGCCGATGCTTGTCATTGTGTAAATAACGATTAGAGGTAATCCGAGATTAGCTAAATCAAGATGGTATCTTTCGTTCAAGAATTTCGGAAGCCAGTAAAGATAGAACCACCAGATTGGATCGGTTAAAAATTTTCCGACAACGAAAGCCCATGTCTGTCTGTACTTCAGCAGTTTCAACCATGGAATCTTTTCGGTAACTACTTCAACGGGATCGCTTTGGATGTAAGCAATTTCTTCCTTTGTTACCCGCTTTTGTCTTTCAGGAATTTCATAAAGCCAAATCCATAGTATCAGCCAGATAAATCCAAGCAAGCCTGTAAAGATAAAAGCTTCTCGCCAGCTCCATGTTAAGGTAATCCATGGAACAACCAACGGGGCAACAACAGCACCAATGTTCGCTCCCGAGTTGAATAATCCTGTGGCATACGCTCTTTCTTTTTTAGGAAACCATTCTGCAGTTGCCTTTATTGCCGCAGGAAAATTTCCGGATTCACCCAGTCCTAATGCAAATCTTGCTGCACCAAATCCGAAGACTGTATTCACAAGTGCATGTCCCATTGCGGCAAAGCTCCAAACAATTAGGGAGACTGTATACCCGATCTTGGTTCCGACTTTATCAATAAATCTTCCTACAAACAACAAACCGATAGCATATGCCGCGGTAAATGCGGTTACAATATATCCATAGTCTATTTCATTCCAGCCAATTTCTTTTTGAAGGACAGGAGCTAATATTCCAAGCACCTGGCGGTCGATATAATTAATCGTTGTAGCAAAAAATAATAATGCACAAACTGTCCATCGATACGAACCGGCTTTCATTATAGCTTCACCTGCAGCATTTGTTGACGCTTGTCCGATATGTAGTTTGTTATCACTCATCGTCTTACCTGTATTTGTTGATCAATTATTTTTTAATTCATTATGAAATTTCTGTCGGCACTCATAAATGCTTTTATATTTTCTGCCGGAGTGTTCTGCGGAAGATCGTATCCGATTCTTAAAATGTAATTTTTAAATGGCTTTATTCTTTCAAGCAATCCGATAACTTCTTCTTCTACTTTTTCAGTAGTCCCGCTAAAAATGGTGCCGGTCGGATTTATATTTCTCATCAAGATTATTTGTTCAGAAACTTTTTGTGCTGTAATTTTAAGATCAACAACGGTCTCCGGCGAATCAAGGCTCAAAGCATCAACTCCGCTTTCTGTCATCTTTTCGATTAAATGCATCGAATTGCCGCAAATATGATACACTAAAGATACTCCCGAAAAAGCACTGCGAGAGTATACGGACCTGTAACATAGACTCCTCTTAAAACTGAATGCGGGAGACCAAAGTTCAACAATTTTATTTTTTCAATATAACCAAGAAGTCTAGTATGATACAACATATTTACCTGAGCGGCAGTTTCTAAAACTTCCATTCGGAATTCTTCTCTAATAACAATTGCAGATTCAGTTTTGGAAAAGATTGATATCTGCCGAGAGCGTTTGCTTCCACCGAAAGATCCATTAGTGGGAAAACTGCATCAGGTTGAGAAGTTTCTGAAATAGCTTTCAAGACTTTGTAATGCTCGCCGAAATTCTGCTGCGCCAGTTTTATTGTGCCGCCGGTTAAAATAATTCCCGGAAAGCCGACCAGTGGTTCAACGAGTGGCCTATTTTCTTTTAACGCTCCATCTACTGCTGCAAGTAAAAAATTTTTTCTCAAAGAAATATCTTGCTATTACATTCACTTTTAAGATTCATATACAGCTTCTTATAATTTCTTTATAAACATTTTTCCGTTATATTGTTCAACGCTGATTCCGGTTACTTTTCCATTCTGATCTTTTACAAAATGTCCAGTTAGGAAAATTCCTTTGGCGTAAAAATCAGAATCCGATTCTGAATATAATATTATCTTGATGCCGCTAGGTTCGTGCGCAACAAGATGACCGTCTTCTACATTTAATTTTACTATCATGTTCGGTGCTATTTCATAATCGCCTGCATATTGCTGAAGGATTGTCGTATCAACAATAATGGAAGGCTTTTCATATAAGAACTGAAATCCTTTGGTAAAACCATACGCCTTAGCACCAGAATGTCCGCATCCCTGTACTTCATAAGTACTTAAATTGAAGTCTTTGTAATTTCTGCTTTTTAATACATCTACAAATTTTTGAAAGACAGTTTGATCTTCATAGCTTCCCCACCCAATGAAAAGTCTTACAGGCAGTGAGGTATTTTTTTCCGAATACTCTTTTTCATATGTATAAATAATTCCATTATCCCAGTTCACAGCCGGACTTGTCAGCATGTAACGATTAAACAAGTTTGTTTCTTTAAGCATTGCGTAGAGTGTAAACAATCCGCCAAAAGAGCTTCCCATTAATGCTCTGTTAGACTTATCGACCCGGTAGTTTGATTCGACAAGAGGAATAATTTCTTTTTTAATGCACTCAAGAAATTTTGGTGCATTGCCGTACTTATTTCCCATGTTACTACTAGTTGGAGTTAAATCCCTTGCACGAAGATTATCATAATCCGGATTCTTACCACCCCATGTTATACCAACAACAATCATTGCTGGAACAAAGCCGTCATAATACTGTTGCCCATAAAGGCTTTGTGCAAGAGTAAAATCCCATTGACCATCAAGTACATAAAGCACAGGAAATTTTTTTGTGGTGTCGCTGTAATTACCGGGCAGGTTTATATATAGATCATAATCCTGATCAACAATCGCTGAATGAAAAGTCATCATTTTAGTTCCTTGTATGCTTACTTCGGGTAAAGTTTTTTCAGCTTTGCTTTCAGTTTGAGATCGCAGTGTGCCTGCACAAATAGAAATTATGATGAGCGAAAAAGCCATATAATAGAATTTCATAGAACCTCCTATTATTTATTAATTATTTTTAACAGCCTTAATAAAGGCAGTAATATTCTCAGTGCTGACTTCCGGAGGCATACCGCCGCCGCAAGACATTATTATCTTCGATTTATCTTCAAGAGAATTTATCAAATCACTAGTTGCTTGTGTTAATTGCTCAATACTGCCACTTGCAAGTACGTCGCGAGGTGGAATGTTGCCAAGCAAAGTAACTTTATTCTGCGTTAGTTTTTTCAATTCGTTTAATGGGACATCAAAACCCATGTTGAATAAGTTCACTCCAATCTCAGGAAGAAATGGCGCTGATACTCTGCACGGCGCATCGTTGTGAAGAAACTTTACCGAGACATTTTCATTAAACAATTCCTTGAAGTATGGAAGTCCGAATGTCTTAAATTCAGCTTCGCCCATAAAACCTATGATATCGTCAAGTAGAAAAATTCCATCGATTGAAGGAAAAGTTTCCATCTGAAGATGAAGCCAGTCCTTCAAATATGTAGTGATTTTTTTCAAAAGAGTTTCTGCCTTGTCCGGCTGCATCATCATTGTTGTAAGAAATTCCGTTGACCCCATCAAATAGCTTGCAATGTTTAGCGGACCGCGTGCAACAGCAAAGCGAATCTTATGACCGGCAGATTCTATTTTTGGCTGCACAAGTTTTAAGCGATTAAGGACAAAAGGAAGCAAGCCGTCGTTTCTCGGATCGGGCTGAACAAGATCATCAATTTCATCTGAAGAATTAATAACTTTATGGGCAAATGGAAATTCATCCGGTGGAAAAGTAGTGCGGGCACCAAAAGCAGACGGTTCCGTACACATTCCGAACTCAGACCAGAATCCGGGAAGAAAAATTACTTCAGGGAAATCATTTATCGCTTTTAAATTGGCTTTCAGCCAAAGTTCTTCACTAGAAAAATAATCTATAATTTTTATCCCGTACCAATTCGGAAGCCACGGACTATCAATTATAAATCCAACCGGAATTGGATCAATTGTTTCACCGTTAATAACTTTTAAAAGCGTTTCCCACTGTTTATCAGTCATATAATCAGTCCTTAGAAAATTTCAATTATTATTTTTTGCGAGTCTTCTTTTATTAATTGCCAGATAATACGGACGGTAAGCACAGTTTGGTACGGTGCATTTGCCGCAGATATATTTCATCCTCTTTACGTTTTTGCCAATTCCTATTATTCCGCTTACCGATTTTACAGGCATCATCAATGCAGATCCAGTTAAGGATATGCCGCAGAAATTTTTCGGTAAAAGCGAGAAAAGTAAATGTTGATCCGATACAGACCAGTTGCAGTAACCGGGACTGTATCTGTTCGTAATCTTCATTTCTTCTTCCTGCACAGAATTTTCGATTTGATTATGAAGATAATCGGCGGTGCTTTCAACTGCTGCTGAAGCAACTGTATCGACAATATAACCTAAAATAGAATCTCCTTGTTTGAATAATTCTTTCGACCACATTTCCATCGCCGGTCCAATTGTACAAACAAATACCGCAACTTTATCCGATTTTTTAATCTGGCTGGTAATTATCTTTTCCATTTTGTAAAAAGCATTTTCAATATAGATCCCATACGGTTTTATAATTGATTTGTCGATATCGAAGATTTTATATCCTGCCTTTGGCTGGCAGAGTGATGAAAGCTTTTTAACAACATCATCTACCATGTTCATAAAATATGAAGGTGTTTTACCGGCAGAATATCCAAGTGAGATTCCGATTTCATTTTTATCTATCAAAAGATCTTCAAAGCTAATCTTAACTTCTACAGCTTCTTTTTCAATTTTGATTGCGGAGGCAGACACGCTCATTACTCAATCCTAACCGCATTTACAAGAGCTTTGATGTGCTCAGGTGTAGTGCCGCAGCAACCGCCAATAATGTTCGCACCGGCTTTAATCAATGCCGGGGTTATCGCCGCCATTTGATGAGGAGTTTCAGGAAAGACTGTCTTTCCGTCAACATAATCCGGCTTTCCAGCATTCGCATGGATTAAGATTGGAATCTCAGAATCAACGCTTCGGATTTCATGAATGATATCTATCATCTGTTCAAAACCGTTTCCGCAGTTTGAGCCGATGATTGAAGCGCCGGCATCTTTTACAGCAATTACCATTTCCTTTGGTGAAACTCCCATCATTGTTCGGTATTCGCCGGAAATTGTTTTTTCAAAAGTAAATGTACAAACGACTTCAAGTCCTGTTGAAATGGCAGCACGCACTGCTATTACAGCTTCATCAATAGCTGACATAGTTTCAACACAAATTGCATCTGCGCCGCCTTGTTTCAAAGCTTCAGATTGAATTGCAAACCCATCGTAAAGTTCCTGCTCAGAAATTTGACCCATCATTAAAATTGCTCCTGTTGGTCCAATTGAGCCCAGCACGAAATGATTGTCTCCTGCAGCTTCACGGGAAATTTCCGCAGCGGCTTTATTTAATTCGAATGATTTATCCTTCAATCCGAAGTGTTCCAGCTTAAAAGGATTTCCTCCAAAACTATTTGTTAGGATCATATCAGCGCCAGCATCAATATAACTTTTAGCGATTGAAAATACTTCCGCTCGATGAGTTAAATTCCATAGTTCAGGACATTCGCCGGGCTGTAACCCAAGTTTGTGAAGAAACGTACCCCATGCTCCATCCGATACTAGTGTCTTACCTTTCTTCACAGCTTCTAATAGTGAACTCATTTTTAATTCCTACTGACTTTATTAAGAAAAGCAACTGCGCCTTGCGGATCCGAAGCGTATCCATCTGCCTTCATCTGTTCTGCTGCTTTGGTACTCAACGGAGCTCCACCAACAATAACAACCGTATCAGGGAATTGATTTTTTATTTCCTGAACTGTCTTAGCCATATTAGCCATCGTCGTTGTTAGAAGTGCGCTTAATCCGACTATACAGCCTGGATTAGCTTTTACAGAATCAACAAACTTTGCAGTCTTAACATCGACTCCTAAATCAATCACCTCCCAGCCATTGCCTTCAACAACCATAGAAACAAGATTCTTTCCGATGTCATGCAAATCTCCCGCAACAGTTCCAATAACAAACTTACCTTTAGCTTTTACGGTTCCAGTTTGAAAATAAGGTTTTAAGTGAGCCATCACTGCATTCATTGATTTAGCTGCCATTAACAATTCAGGAACGAACACTTCATTTCTGCTGAATCTTTCTCCGATTCTCTGCATTCCGCTGTTACAAGCTTGTAGAATCAAATCCGGTCCGATCCCTTCGCTTAAAGCTTGCCGCGTCAATTCATCTGAACCTTCTTGTCCAATCATATCTCCAGGATATGGTGAAGCTTTATTGACTTTTCCCTTTTCAATACAAATTCCGATTTGCGTTATTAACGCTTCATTCATGATGATTCCTTACATAACTTTCTATCCATTTCAACGCCGGTCTTTCACTTCCATCTTTTCGTACAAGATATGCATTTGTTCTCCAAATTATTCCTTGAATGTAACCCCAGAAAGTTATTCCTTTAACAGCCGGACAATTCCAGAAAATTGGAAACTGCTGCTTAACCAGTTCCAATTGCTTCTCATCGTTGGCTGCATTAACATCGTACTCCGAAATATAAATCGGCAGACCCAGCTTTTCAATCTTTTCTAGTCTTTTATGAATGGCAGACGAATCTGTCTCTTCCATAAAATGACCTTGTATCCCGATGCCGTCAATTAAATGTCTTTCCTTTAAAAGATTGACGATATGAATCAGCGTATCAATTGGTCTTCTTCCATTTAAGATGTTATATTCATTTAAAATTAATTTTGAATGCGGGAAATATTTCCGTGCTTGTTCATAAGACCATATAACCCAGTCCCAACCAGTCTTTCCTTTTCCGCCGATTGCTTTATAATAGGGAGGATAATGCATGTCTTCCGGCGTTCTTATCGGCTCATTAACAACATCCACAAAAGCAGATTTAGGATAGCGCTTACCGCAAAGCTTAATCCATTCAATCACTTTTTCTTTTTGCTGTTTGGGAGTAAGTTTATCAAACCAAGTAGGCTGCTGCTTTCCCCAGACAAGGTTATGAAACTTAAATGGGATTTTATGTTCAATTGCAAAATTGTAAATGCTGTCCAGCATTCCTAAGTTATATTTGCCTTTTACCGGTTCTGCTACTCCTAATTTACCGGCATTCTCCGGTGTTACCTGGTTCCAGTACTTCAAAAAGTCTTTTGGAATATAAGTGCCGATAACATTACCTATAAATTTAGTTTGACTTTTTGCTATCTGGCAAAATGACTGTGAAGCAAAAAAGATTACCGCAGATAAAGCTATTAAAATATAATTGACTTTTTTGTTATAATGAATTTGTCTGAACATCATATATAAAGATCCCGTCTATATTAAATAATTCGACAGGCGAAACAAAGAGTAAATTAAGAAAGAAAAAAAATGAAAGGAGCAAAAAATTTTTCTCAAAATATTACTCTTCGTTTCTTTAAAGTAGAATCATCCGGAGGAATAGAATACTTGCCTGTCTTATAAAAATCTGAAGACACAAAAATTATTTTTCACTTTCCTATTTAGTATTTACTAAATTATGAAAACTTTCCGGAGGTCCTAGAAAACTCGGTTTAAGTCCTCCGCAATTTACTATTACTTTCTCAAGAACAACTCCAGGATCAACCATCCAAACCTTAAGAGTATGATATCCCGGTTTGTCGATTGTAAAAGAAGTGATACTTTTCCGAACATTATTAATGACAGACTTCTCCCAGTCATTGCCAAAACCGGCAACATAATTTTCAGGAACCAAAGTTACAATCTTGGATGCTTCATTATCAAAAGAAATAGCGTACTTAAGTCCGCGCCCAGGCATAAAGTTTAACGTCGGACTAAAAATGCCTTCAACATCTACTTTGCCCGTATCCGTTAGAAACATTTTATATTCCAGACATGCTGAATTCTTTCCCGGTTCAGCAGGTGGTGCATCAAGCGGACAATCTGCCCGCATACCGGAAAATGTGTTGCCATAATTTGGAATATTAATCCACCGGTAATTATTTGCTTTTGTATGCTTCGTAAAATGCTTTGCTTCAATCGACACGAAGCCGTTTGACTCCATGAAACCTTCCAATGTTTTGTTTGTTATTCCAGCAGGATTTGTTACGTTAACTTTAAACGCAACTTGTTTGTGCGCCCCTTCTACAGTTATCAAACCGTTGGAATTTCCTTTTGGAACCTTGTTCCAATCTATTCCAATCCAAAGCTTTTTTTGTTTATCAACTTTACCTTTAGATGAAGATATTTTTATCCATGGTTTATTTGCAATTGCAGTGTAATTGAACGCAATCTTTCCTCTATTAAATACATCTATGTAATGCTGCTGCTTGTTGAATGGATTAAATTCAGGAAGTGAAAGAATATCTTTCGTGCCGGGCAATGTAGTTTCCGATCCTTCGACTGCAACACCCATCAACGCTGAATCGGGTACACTTATTTCAGAAAGATGAATAGCATCAAGATTATTTTTTTCCGGCTGATTCCAGCTTGTATATCCGATGAATGGCTGATCCATGAAATGATTCCATTTTCCACCGGCGAAATCATGATTGAAATAATTCATCAGGCTCGTGTCTTTATTGAACAATGCCCTTGTCTTCTCAGCCATCTCATTAGTACTTGCCCTGCCTTGTTTTGCATACAAAGAATTCCTTGCTGCTGAATAATACATATCGTTTAGTATGTAAGATGATTCTGTTGGAAACAGAACCAGTTCATAGAAAGCATCGCGCTCATCTTTCGGTAATTCTTTATAAATCTTTTGAGCTTCGTTAGTAATATTTTGAAAATCTGTCACTACGCGATTCCACTCATCATAATTAATTAAGCTGTAAGTATCAGGTCGAAGAAGCTCCGGCTTACAGCGGCTGTTGTATGTTGAGTATTTAGTAAGAATGTCTGCAATTTGTTTCGAATGCTTTTCTCCAAATTGTTGTTGCGCCCACAAGCGGGTATATGCTTCTAAATTATCATTCGTCCACTTATTTGTATTCCATGCTAGATTCATAAAATATGAAATCGGGAGTTCGTAACCTTTTAGATGTCCTACATTAACAATCCATATTCTATCAGCGCCGTACTTTTTTGCAAGAGACATTTGGTCCCATATTTTGGGAAGCGGATCGGTATTAATCCACTGATAATTTCTCGGACCTCCATGGTAGTCGAAGTGATAATATATGCCTGCACCACCGCTGCGTTGCCTTTCAGCATAATCCGGAAGATGACGAAGGTTTCCCCAGTTATCGTCTGTCCAAAGAATTGTAATATAATCCGGCACCCGAAATCCTGCATTATAATAGCTCAATACTTCCTTGTACGGACACCAAAGCTGCGGAATTTTAACAATATCCGGATTCATTTCTTCGGCTAAAATATTTTCTTGTTCATTGATTATTTTTCTGAGCAGTGTTGTATCTGCGCTTAAACCGCCATGCTCCATTGGAGTATCATTCTCGCCGCGCAATCCAACCGTAATGATGCTTTCATAATTCTTGTTACGACGAATTCCTTTTCGCCAAAAGTCATTAAGAGTGTCTGGGAATTTTGCATAATTCCAGGGACCCAGTGTTTTCATATACCGTCTGTCCCATTCTTTCTGTGCACGCAGCATTGGTTCCTGATGCGATGTTCCCATTACAATTCCATATTCATTTGCAAGCTTCGCATTAAGGCTGTCGTCTTCGTTGAATGCATTATTCCACATTGCCGGCCACAGGTAATTCGCTTTTAAACGAAGAAGTAGTTCGAACACATGCTCATAAAATTCGTGACCGTAATTTGCAACTCCCGGAGGAATGGGCGGATGATTATTTTGTTTTGCATATCCGTATTTATAAATCACCCAATCAGTCAAATCGGGCCATTCATCATTAAGAAAAATGCCTCTATATTTTACAGAAGGCGAACCTTCTGTAAATTTCCCCGGAAGCACGTAAATACTTTTATGCTGCTTTGCCGGAACATCAGCCCACCAATACCACGGCGATACACCAATTTTTTCTGATAAATCATAAATACCATAAATAGTACCCCGCTTGTCGCTGCCTGCAATTATTAATGCGCGGTCGATACCAGGGAAAGGTTTTTCAATTGTCTGAATAAATGAATCTTCCCATTTACCTTCAATTGAACTGACATCAATCTTTTTTTCTTTTACCAGTTCAGCAATCAAAGGACTTTTATCGACAGTTCCGGCAATAATTATTTCTTTTGTAGAAGGAATCTTATCTGTATACAATTCAGGTCTATTGCCTGTTACCCGTTCCACATCCATTTGAAAATCTTTTAAGGCATGCTGAACTCCCCACCAATCACTTGAACTAATAAGAAGCGGAGTTGACTTTCTATTTGCAGCGATAACGAAATTATCTTTCCCTTTAGTAAAAGAAATATAGGAATTTTTATTTTGCGCAAAAGCTGTAAGGCAAGAAGATGCAGACGATATTATCAGCACAAGGGAAAAGAATAATCGTGATTTCATTTAATACCTGTTTTAGATTAATCGTTCGAGCAGTTTGACTTCGGATTAACCGGTAGTTTGTAAATTCTGAAATTACCACTTACTTGAAGCAGACCCAGCATATAAAGCATACCGTCATAGTAGCGGTATTCACCAGTCGGGATTGGTACATCCCAAAGTGCCTGAACAAAATCTTTTTTATCTTTATTTGTTGAAGCAACAGCTGCAACCGCATTCATTGCTACCAAGCCGGTGCTATGATCATTACTTAGTTTCTTGCCGTCAAGAGTATATTGGTTTCCGTAATCATCTATCCCTTGCAATGAAAAAAAATTTAGAAGGCGGTTGCATTCGGTAACTTCCCAATTATCTTTTCTGAACCATTCATAATCCATTGCAGAATTCATTGCAACACGCCATGCATCGAATCTGAAATCGTTATGACCACCCCAGGAACTTACTGGAGTACCGTCGAAGCGAGCATAGTCCGGGCATAATCCTGTTTCAGTATTTGCTGCTTTCTCCAAAAAATTTCTACCTGTTGATGCTGCTTCACACCAAAAGGAATTATTTTTATCCGCCCATCTTGCCCAAAGTTCGTAATAATGCGGAAGGATATAAGACGGATCGCTAAACTTATCGGCAGCGCCGTTTGGTACAAAAACTACAAGATGATTTTTTTTATTGAACATGTTTGTAACAACATCCCCTCTATCCGAAGAGTCTGCTTTGGAAAGCATTGCATCCAAAATATTTTGTGCTTCGGCTTTGTAGTTAAACATTCCTTTTCCATCTCCCCATCTTGCTGCTGCAAAGAAGAGCGACATTACAAACCACTGCTCTCCATCGGAGGCTGAAGCAGAATCGATTTTTGTACCGTCAGTTCGGCAATGCCAGGCAAAAAAATCTTTATGCTGCCCGCTTTGGAACTGCATATATGTCTTTGCCCATTTCCAAAGCTTATCAAATACTTCCTTCTTATTAAGTTGGACTGCTATCATCATTCCGTATGACATACCTTCAGTTCGGACATCCTGGTTATTAATGTCTTCAATGTATCCCATATCTGAGCCAACCGGATAAAACAATCTCTGAGTTTTATTATCACCAAAAAATAATTGATTGAAGGCACTGTCAACTTTGGAATTGATCTGTTCCTGGTTTTTGCCTAACAAATCTATGAATAGATTAGAATACTTTCCTGTATAATATGAACCGGAGGCATTCCTATTTCCAGCTATAACTAAAACAGAAAAGAAAATTAGGAAAAGAATACTTTTGATTTTCATAAGGCATTACTTTTTTAAGAAGCTTCAACTAAATCTGCTTTACTATCTCTACGTCTTGCATTCAAATCTTCTTCGATTTTAATCATCATCTTATTTGTAAGAGGATAGAAAAACATAAGCAGCCCACCGACAATTCCGAAAACAGCCGGATAAAAACTCATCAGCAATCGGATTCCATTCATTGATTCCGTAGATTGAACCGCATTTGCTACATAGTTATGATAGGCAAGAATCCAGCCGACTAATGCACCACCGAGAGACAGCCCAAGTTTAAGAGCGAATAATGAGGCTGCCATAATTAAACCGGTAGCTCTACGACTATTTTTCCATTCGGAAAAGTCAGCCGCATCCGTGTACATAGCCCACTGAAGTACCGAAACAGGACCAAAGAAAAATGAAACGAATAAATTTATGATATACATTAAGGTAATATTTTGAGGTGTAAGGAAATAAAACGATGCGCATAATATAGCGCTGATAATAAGGAATCCCAGATAAGTAAGCTTCTTATCAAATATCTTGGAAAAGAAGTTGGTCATAATTGCGCCGATAACAGTAGCAATTGTACCGGACATCAGAAAAGTTGATGTCAAATCATCAATCGACATATTAAAATTATGACCGAATAAATTCCACTGCTGAGTTCCGACATAATATTTAAAGTAATATGAAATTGATGAACTGCGCATTACAATGTATATAAGCTGAAAGACAGTAGCGCCTGCAATTAATACCCATGGCTTATTCTTATATAAGTCTTTTAGATCAACCTTAAATTCAGTCTTCTGTCCTTTCGGAGGATTTACTCTTTCTTTAGTTGTTAAAAAAGTTATCATAAAAGCAACAAAAGCCAAACCGGCTATTGTAGCCATTGCAAGCTGCCATCCTAATTGAGTATTTCCATGTCCAAAGTAACTTACCAGATAAAGAGTAATACCTTGAACTGTAAAGCCACCGGAAAATGCTGCAACGAATCTGTATGAGGAAAGAACTACACGCTGTTCAGAATTTGAAGTTATTACTCCCATCAAAGCGGAATAAGGAACGTTGATAGCTGAGTATATCATCATCATAAATGAATATGATATGTAAGCATAAACTAATTTACCGGTAGTGTTAAAACCAGGAGTAGTAAAAGTTAGAACTCCGATGACGGCAAAAGGCAAAGCAAACCACAAAAGGAATGGTCTGAATTTGCCCCAGCGAGTTTGAGTCCTGTCTGAAATTATACCGATAATTGGATCGAAGAATGCATCCCAAACACGCGTTACAAGAAACATTGTTCCAACTGCAGCGGCAGGTAAGCCAAATACATCGGTATAAAAAATTAATAAAAAAAGTATGAATGTTTGGAAAAATAAATTGGAAGCATAGTCGCCTAAACTGAATCCAATTTTTTCTTTAACGGACAGTTTTTCTGTTTGGTTCTGCAAAACGTACCCCGTACTTTTAAATAAATTTAGAAATATTATTAATTAAATATAGAGATCAGTAGATCAAAAATATTTTGATGCTTATAAAGATTTTTTATTCTACATGCAATATAATTTTTTTCAGATCTTCATCTCTTGAAGAATTGCCGACCATAATCTCAAAGTCTCCTGGCTCCACAACAAATTCCATATCAATATTTGTAAAGGATAAGATTTCCGGCTCAATAGTCAGCGAAACTGTCTTAGATTCACCCGACTTCAAAGCTAATCTCTTAAAACCTTTTAGCTCTTTAACAGGTCTGGTAACAGAGCTGAATACATCTCTGATATACATCTGAACTACTTCTTCGCCATATCGGCTGCCGGTATTTTTGATATCTACAAAAACTTTTGTTGATTCGTCTTTAGTAATCTTAGATTTTTCCAATCTTAAATTGCTGAACTCAAAATTGGTATAGCTTAATCCAAAACCGAACGGATATAGAGGAGTAACTTCGTCGCCCAGATATCCGCGTCTAGCGGAAGGTTTGTAATTATAAAAACTTGGCACATGCCCAGCTGAACGAGGAATCGAAATAGGCAACTTGCCGCCGGGATTATAATCTCCAAAAAGAACGTCAGCAACTGCGATCCCTGTTTCTTGTCCAAGGTACCAGCATTCAAGAATTGCCGGTACGTTTGATTTAATATAATTGATTGAGATTGGTCGCCCATTAAAAATTAATGCAATAACCGGTTTTCCGGTTTCAACAACTGCTTTAACCAGTTCATTCTGCACTCCGAAAAGTTCAAGGTCTGCCCTGTCGCCCATATGGTTTTTATTCCAAGCTTCTCTAGAAGTTAATTCGTTGTCGCCGACAGCAAGTACAACGATATCTGATTTCAACGCCGTTTCAACAGCTTCTTTAATTAATTTTTTATTTTCCTCAGGATTCGGGAATTCAATCTCATCTACATCCCATGCACCTTTTGCTGTTATCTTACAACCTTCGCTATAAATGATATTAAAATTATCTCCAGCTTTACTTCTTATACCTTCCAATACCGATGTATAATATTTCGGTTTACCGCTGTAACCACCAAGTAATTTGTAGTCAGCATTAGGGCCAATTACAGCTATAGTTTTTTTCTTTTGATCTTTGTTAGACAGATCCAGTGGAAGCAGATTACTTTCATTTTTAAGAAGAGTAATAGTCTGATGTGCAGCTTTTAATGCTAAACTTCTTTCTCGCTCCAACCTAACTTCTGTTTGAACATCATCAGAATCAACATAAGGATCTTCAAATAAGCCAAGCAGAAATTTATGTTTTAAAAGAGATCCGACTAATTCATCTATTGTCGACTCTTTAATTTTTCCTTCCTTAACGAGATAAACTAAATTTGGATAACAGTCCGGATCAGGTAATTCAATATTTACACCTGAATTTACTGCAATCATAGCAGCTTCATCTTTATCTTTTGCCACCGAATGACTAACTGCTTCATCTCTTAGGTTTAATTCGGTAACAGCATAATAATCCGAAACTACAAAGCCCTGAAATCCCCATTCCTCGCGTAAAATTTTTTTCAGTAACCATTGATTTGCATGAGAAGGTATACCATCAATCTCATTATATGAAGCCATCACACTTAAAGCATTACCTTCTTCAATAGCTTTTTTAAATGGGTAAAGGAATGTATCTCGCAGTAGTCTTTCAGATACATTTACTGGTCCACAGTTTGTTCCGGATTCCGGTTGTCCGTGCGCAGCAAAATGTTTAAGAGTTGCTATTACTCTTTTTTTATCAGCTCGACCATTCGGCTGTTTTTTAAAACTCCCGTCTCCCTGAAAACCTTTTACTGCAGCTACTCCCATTCGTGATACGAGGTATGGATCTTCCCCGAAAGTTTCTTCAACTCGACCCCACCTTGGTTCACGTGCTACGTCAACTACCGGAGTAAGTGCCTGGTGGGCTCCTCTCGAACGAGCATCTTCGGCTATAGCTGTATAAATTTCTTCAATCAATTCAGGATTAAAAGTTGCTGCTAATCCTATTGGCTGCGGATAGCTAGTAGCGTCTTTTGCAGCCAAGCCGTGAAGGCATTCTTCATGAAAAATAACCGGGATGCCTAAACGGGTATTTTCAGTAAAATATTTTTGAATTTGATTTGCAAGAATTGTCATCTCAACCGGAGTTAAGCCGCAATTTGTATCGCTTAATCTTCCTATTTGACCTAGCCCTTTGCTAAAATTTGATTTCAATTTGGAAAGATCTAAGGCTCCTTGGTCATCAAGTATTGTTGTTTTTTTTTGCCCCCAAATACAAATCATTTGGGCTACTTTTTCTTCAAGGGTCATCCGGCTTAATAAATCGGATACCCTTTCATCAATAGATAACTTCGGATTTTTATAGCTGATTTCCTCTTTTGATTTTGAAATTTCTTCGAGCGAAAGATTATCAATCATCTTTTGATACTCTTCTAATTATAATTAATATTATTTTATATAAGATTTTCTTTATCAGTTCAAATTAAATTGAACCGTTTTAATATTACAAAGAATAAATATAAATGTCAATAAAAAATTGCTCTTATTGCTAAAAAAACTAGTAATTTATTGGGAATTTACGTCAAACAGATAAGATTAGCGATTTAGAACCTTTGAGGATTCTCTAACAATAAACTCAGTCTCCAATACGACGCGTTCTATTTGGATAAATTTCGGAGATTCAATATTTCTTATTAGTATTTCCGCAGCTCTTCGTCCTATTTCATGCTGTGGTGCGCTTATTGTCGTTAATGGGACAGGATATATTTTAGCATAAAAGATATCGTCGTTACCAATAATTGAAATATCTTCTGGAATCTTGATATTTAATTCCTTCAATGCAGTCATAACTGCAAGTGCTTGCAAATCGTTGAAACAAACAATGGCAGTTGGATACTCTTTTCGGTTTTTATGTTTAAAATATTCTAAAGTTTTTCTATAGCTTTCCTCATGGTCGGAACCTATAGAAACTATCATGCTTTTATTAAAAACTAACGTACTTTCACTGAATGCATGACGGAATCCCTCTATTCTTTCTTGAGTATGCGAAGAGCTTGGAGGTCCTGCAAAGTGCACTATTTTGGTATGACCGCTTTCAATCAAATATTTTACAGCTTTTTTGATTGCTCGGATGTTATCAATTGCCACTACATTTGCTTGAATTCCTTTCACATCTTCTAAAAGTACGAAAGGGTAATTTATCATTTTTAGTTTGAATAGATGTTCAATTTCAGAAGCACCTTCAACAATTGGAGCTATTATTATTCCTTTTATATCTTTTGTAGAAAACAGATGAGATAATTTTTTTTCATACTCATGATCGTTTTCAGAGCTGGCAACAATAACCGAATACCCTTTGCTCTTTGCGTATTCTCTAGCCCCTGTAGCAACTGAAGTGTAAAACGGATAATTTAAATCTTTTATAATTATCCCAATGCTTTTATCTTTAGCACCATTTTTTAAGTTCCGGGCTACACCTTTAGGACGAAAGTTTAAATCCTTCATTACTTCAAGGATATGATCTCTTGTTTCAGGCTTAACAGTATTTTTTGCATTGATAACGGCAGAAATGGTTCCCTTCGATACTCCGGCTATTTTTGCTACCTCTTCGATTGTAATTTTTTTCATTAATAAATTTATTTCTCCGACATTTTTTCTGTTCTTATGCCATTTATTGAAACGTTTTAATTTTTATTAACAACAAAAATATAATTAGATTATTTCAAAATCAATCATAATCAAGGCAGAATACAAGGCATCCATTAAATTTACACCGGTTCAATTTAGGATCACATACTTGCCAGGTATCTACTTCATAAAGTGAATCGATCGTTTGTGAATTTGCCATACCCATAAAAGAAACAATAAATAAGTATAAGCACTATTTTCTTATTTTCATTTTTATCTCCTTAATTGGGCAAATAGTAAAGAGATACATTCTTTTATCCTCTCAGCACTTTGCTTATTGCAAAAATTGTATTTAATTGCTTAAAAAATCTTTAAATAAATCTATGGCTTAATTTAAGCTAGAAATTATCTGTTCTAAAAGGCGAAGCAGGCAATCCTTCTTTGTTATATAAGTTTGCACCTTCCGGATCGTGTGCCCAGGCATAACGTACCGCAACAGGTTTTGCAATTTCATTATTCCAAACAACAACTTTATCCCCTTCTATTCTTGCATTTGCCCAAACAAATTTTCCATCTTCGCCGGCAATTGAAAAATAGTTAAGTATGCCGTTCCCTTTTGCCACAAGCCCGCCGCCTACATGTGTGAAAGAAAGAATAATTTTGTTGTCCTCAACCTTCATGGATTTATAAATCGGACCCGAATAAACTACATGATTATCTCCATATGCGAATTTTTCTGCTGCAAGAAACAGCCTGTAGCCGACATCCTTTTTATCAAGCGGATGAATATCATTCCATTCTCCAATATCATAAGTAACAGCCATACCTGTATTAGGAACAGACAAAGTATTCAATTGAGCTTCCCGAAGAAGAGCCCAGTCGCTGTTAACAGGTTCGCTAGTCGGATCCATAAAATTTGGAAGCTGAACAAACAAGAACGGAAAATCTCCTTCATACCATTTTTCTCTCCAATCATTAATCAGAGTTACCATAAGACTATGATAATCGTTAGGTCTACCTGCATTGGATTCACCCTGGTACCAAATTGTGCCTTTAATCTTATAATTAAGAAGTGGTGCAATCATAGCATTATATAATCCGATCGGCATCCATCTGATAAAAGTCTGCCCATCTAATGGCGGCATCTGCGCACCGAGTCTGTATTTCCATTCACCCGCAATATTAATTGTATCTCCATTGGCTACAATTCCATATAATTTATCCGGAACAAAGCCACCTTTGCCTATATTACTAATAACACGAACAGTAATATTATTCTCACCAGCTTTTAAAACTCCTGAAGGAATATCAAATCTGCTTGGAGGATATTGATAACTAATGCTTCCAACAAACACTCCGTTAACATAAGCAGAATCCGCATCGACAATTCTTCCTAAAATTAATTTAGCAGGTTTGCCTGCTAAAGAAGAAGGAATATCAATTTCTCTTCTAAACCAAATGACACCATTTAACATTCCAAGATTGGTTTCATCTGCCCAGTAACCTGGAACTTTCATAGTCTTCCAATCAGAAGTTTTTAATTCCGGATCATACCACATATGCTGAGGATCTTTATTGCCTTGATCAACTTTCCAAAGCTGTGTGTACCATGCATTAATCCTTGCATTATCTGAAGCATGAATTTTTTCGATTAAAGTACTATCCTTTAACATTTGGGCTTGGTTGTAGTATTGCGGAAATTTTTTTATAGCATCCTCACTTATCCATGATTCTATCGGTGAGCCGCCGAGGCTTGAATTGATTAAGCCAATCGGCACTTTATATTTTTCATACAAGAACTTTCCGAAAAAATAAGCGACTGCAGAAAAATTTGGAGTATTTTCAGGGCTCGCAATCTTCCAACTTCCTTCGCCGGCAGAGATGTTTCCTGTATTTATATCTTCCTGCGGATCGTTAAAATTATAGCTGTCGGGAACCTTAAACTGCCTTATATATTTATTCTCAGAATGGGCTATTTCTCCAGGATAATTCCAGCTTACTCTCCTCATCCACAACTCCATATTCGATTGACCGGAACATAGCCAAACATCTCCGACCATTATATCATGAATAGTAATTGAATTGCTTGCATCAATCTTCATTTCATAGGGACCGCCTGCTTTCATCTTTGGCAGTTCGACACTCCAATTACCCTTATCATCTGCAACAGCATTATAATTTGAATTCATAAAATGGACTGTGACTTTTTCATTCTTGTCAGCCCATCCCCAAATCTTGATATTAATATCTCGCTGAAGAACCATTCCATCGCTTATAAGCTTAGGCAGCCTAACCTGGCTGAAAGCGGTAATCGAAATAATAAAGGTGAATAAATAAATCAATTTGAAAATATTTTTATACATGAACTATTCCTCTTAAAAATCATTTATCAAAATATCTTTCGGCGAATTTTATAAATGTTGGCCAATTATTAATTGTCGTGTGCCCGCCGTGATGCTGCCGGAAAGCTATATCGCCTTTAATCAAAGCGGTTCCCATCGGAGGCATAACTGTAGTACCCAAATCTTTTTTGCCCAAAAGTTTGTAAACTGGACCAGCGGCAACTGCCGCCATAAACTGTCCTTTATCATCAACCCAATTGCCTTCAACCTTAGGTGAGCCGCAGCTAATAAATACTGGACGAGGCGCACACATAGCAATTAACTCATGAGAATCTACAGGCAAATCTTTTGGCGTAAGTGGTCCGGCATATTTTAAAAAGTTTCCGCAGAACCATTGATACTCATAAGATGAAGCAAGGTTCTCTACCTGCTCACCGAAATGCCTTCGAAATAAAGTAGCGCCGCCTTTTCCGGAAGAGCCGATAAATCCAATTGCAAATCTCTGATCATAAGCCATTGTTACCAGTGCAGCTTTACCATAACGCGAAAGACCTTCGATACCGACTTTATTTCCATCGACAGATTTATCCGTCTTTAAATAATCCAAGGCTCTGCTTGCGCCCCATGCCCAGGCACGCAGGGTGCCCCAGTCTTCCAGCTTACGAGGCTGTCCTTCATTAACTAAACCGATTATTCCTTTGGTTAATCCTGCACCATTATCTTCCTGAAAGCTTGTCGGTATTAATTCCGCAAAGCCCCATCCTTTTCTTAAAACCATAGGCTGCCAGTTAGACATTGAATCCATCATCTTCTTAAAGCGTTCCGGCATTTTGAAGTTCTTTGGAAATATAAATCCGAATTCCATCATCACCGGTACTGGATGTTTTATTTTGGCAGGTGTTGTTAACGTTAAATCTATATTTACATCTAACAATGGGTAAGATGAATTATCAACATGTCCTTTCAGTTTCTTAATAATTACTGGAATATTTTTTATTGTACTCTTTATAACGCTTATTACTTCCCAATTTACTTTAGGAACATTATTGGGAACAATGCCATAAACTTCTTCATCAAATTCTTTTTTGATTTCCGGTCTGCGGAGGTTCCACCACATCTCTGGAGTTGTAACTTTTTCACCGTTATTCAGCACCAGAGGATTAGGAAGATTAGGATATGGATTTGCTATAGCTTCATTTGAATTGGCTGCATTTGGAGCTTTCGGATCTCCAGATGGTCCGGGTCGTAATGAATCAATTCCAAGCAGCTTCAGCAGTCTTGCATGGTCTTGCTGCGCCGTTAATTCAACCGGAGGTTTTAATGAATCTGACTCGGTTTTGGTTTTTATTTGCGCAAATGATTGACTGACAATCAAACCGATAATAAGCATTAGATAAGGAAAGCTTTTCATTTTATTGTATCCGCAATAAGTTTGAAAGATTTCATGGCTGGTAAAAAATTACCAGCCATGAAAATTATGAACCTACAAGAAAGTATATTACATTTATTTAAGCAGCATTAGTTTCTTGGTCGCTACAAAGTTTCCTGCTTGAATCTGGTAGAAGTAAACACCGCTTGCCAGGTTTTGAGCATCGAATGTAACCGTGTAGTTACCTGCCGTTTGTTCTCTGTTAACCAGAGTTTGAACTTCCTGTCCCAAAATATCGTATACTCTCAGCGTTACCTTCGATGGCTTTGCTAAGCTATAACTAATTTTGGTACTCGGATTAAAGGGATTCGGATAATTCTGCATTAGTTCAAATTTTGCCGGAACATTGGATGCGGCTTGATCAACACCTGTTAAAGGATTATTCTTAACATATTGCGCCAGCCACGTCATCGCCGGTCTCCATGTATTATCTGAACGGACAAGATAACAAGTAGTTTGCCACATTTCGCCTTGCATATATCCCCAGAGTGTAATTCCCTTTACTGCAGGGCTGTTCCATAATATTGGAAATATCTTTTGATACAACTGCAACTGAGTATTATCATTCGGTGTTCCGGTATCGCCTATATTACCTAGATCCATCTCTGATATATAAACCGGCAACCCAGTTGCACCAAGCCTTGCCAGGTTGTTTTTCAATGTTGTAGTATCGGCATTTTCAAGTTCGAACCGATGCCCCTGAACACCAATACCATCAATCAAACCTCTATCTTTCAATAGATTTATAATAGTAAGATAGTTAGTGGTAGCGGTATTATCGTTTATAATACCATAATCATTAATTAATAACTTAGCATTAGGAAGATACTTTCTTGCTAATTCAAAGGCTTTGATTACCCAATCCCATCCGGTAGAACCAGCACCGCCAAGTGCGTTTTCATAATTAGCACGGCCGTTTAGACCATCAGGAGGATTGTGCCCAGGTAAAGGTTCATTAACAACATCAATCATATTAATTTTAGGATATCTTTCCCCAACCATTCTTATCCAGGTTTCGATCCATTTTAACTGCGTAGCAGAATCAAGAGTTGAAATCCAGGATGGCTGCTGCTGCCCCCAAATTAAATTATGATCTTTGAAAATCATATGATGTGCAATTGCATAATTGTATAAAGTATCAAGACCTTTCCAATTCCAAGTAGTAGTATCTTGAGATACTGCAACTGAACCCCACTTCCCTTCGTTACCCGGAGTCAGTTGGTTCCAGAAGTTTGCAAAGTTATTATCGCCGTATGCACTTTTTACATTGCCTAAGAACTTAGCAGCACCTTGTGCCAATGGCGGACCTTGATAAAACTGGCTGGAATCGATAAAATTAGTTGCCTGACCTGGGAGACCATTATCGAGATCGTTGACAGTAAAATATAGTTTGGTAGTTGCGAATGCAATCTTATCAATGTCTAATCCTGATTCTCTAGAGCCTATCTGAAAGGTCTGAGTCAGACTATCCGCATTACCAACATAAAAAGAATCGACAGATTGATCGTAATGAAAATTCTTAGTTACATTGACCCATTTCCATACTTGAGTGCCTTGAGTTCCGGGTCCATCTACTATATCGTTTGAATTAATGAATCCTGAACTTGCTAATCCATTTATCATAACCCAATCACTGCTTGCGGTATCATTCTTTACACCGAATCCTTTCCCATAGAAAAAGCTGTCGCTGTTATAAGCACCTGAACCCACACGAACTCTGGCAAAAAGGTTATAATATCCAGTATCCGGGAAAGTTACCTGGTATGTTGCTATGTGGCTTGTATCTCCCGGGGCTGTTAAACCGGTATAAGTATTTTTTGGAGTAATGTAAGTAACAGTATCGGCATTATCTTGCATGATACTATAATTGCTGCCAAGAACGCCGGATTCAGCTTCTACAGTTACCGGTTCCTTGCTTGCATTAGCATCTACAATTTGTAAATTATCGACCCAAATGGT
Organism: Bacteroidota bacterium; assembly: GCA_021815405.1. Classification (GTDB taxonomy): domain Bacteria; phylum Bacteroidota; class Ignavibacteria; order Ignavibacteriales; family Ignavibacteriaceae; genus FEN-1297. Next base: position 122,792 of record JAKAGV010000016.1, on the reverse strand, counting down.
AACTCCAGTATCTACTGCCATGCTAAAGTGAATTGGTCCGCGAATGACAGTTTTACCATCACTTACCTTAAACTGCATAGTGAATTTTTGCCAACTCGTAGTAAGATTGGCTGGGCGTATGGCTCCATACTCGGAATAAGAATAATTACCTATTGTGAAATTTGCCTGAGCACCGTTCTTTGATGCTTTTGCCCAAATAGAATAATTATAAGTAACTCCAGGGACAACATGAATACTATCGGCAACCGCTTGAATAGACCAAGGGTTAGCTCCAATACCATGCACAGTTACACTTAACGCGCGTTTTCCTTGTTCTACAGTATCACTTACAATTTGAATTAATGGAGGCGGAGTTATTCCAGCATCAGTCTGAAATATCCATCCCTTTATTGTCGTTGTCGAATCAATAATGCCAACATTAGAATCCTCAAAACCTCCATTTGTTACTATTTGTGTTGGGTTTGAAGGTGGCGGAGGTGGCGGTGGCGGAGTAACTACCTTAGCTACTAGATTAACATTATCCATATACCAGGTAGCACCGGAATTGTTTGTTCCAATAGCAATATATACTGTGTCGGAAAAAGTTGATATTGTATTAGCTGCCAGACTTATACGTTCCCAGCCGGTAGAAACACCTTGAGTTCGATTGTACGAATAATTTGTATCGGCATCAAGGAAATGATGTCCGATTGGATCCGTTTGATAAGCTGAGCCGACAATTAATTTATAGGATACATCTCCCGACTGATAATAAGCATCAAAAGTGAGTGAATCATAATCAGCAAGAGTCTTACCAGCAGGCAAAACAAATCCAAGTACAGGCGCAGCCCCATAATTGGTTGTAGTGACTTTTAAAACCTTGCTTCCACTGCCAAGTGGATCAGCAACTATTACGGTTTTTATATCCGTAGGCGCCCAACTAACGTGACCTATAGATGTAGAATCACCGAGAGTATAGCTTTCAAAATCCTGTCCTGTGCCCCATATCGGGCCGGTTGCCGGTTTTGCTACAAGATTAACATTATCCATATACCAGGTTGCACCGGAATTGTTTGTTCCAATAGCAATATAAACTGTATCAGAAAAAGTTGATATTTTATTAGCTGCCAGACTTATACGCTCCCATCCTGTAGAAGCACCTTGAGTACGATTGTACGAATAATTTGTATCGGCATCAAGGAAATGATGTCCGATTGGATCCGTTTGATAAGCTGAGCCAACAATTAATTTATAGGACAAATCTCCAGACACATAGTAAGCATCAAAAGTGAGTGAATCATAATCGGCAAGAGTCTTACCAGCAGGCAAAACGAACATAAGAACGGGCGCTGCTCCATAATTTGTTGTAGTGACTTTTAAAACCTTGCTTCCACTACCAAGCGGATCGGCAACTATTACCGTTTTAATATCCGTAGGCGACCAACTAACATGACCTATAGATGTAGAATCACCTATAGTATAGCTTTCAAAATCCTGCGATAAGATACTCTGTGCTTTAAGAGTACCTACAATCATCAGAATGAAAGCAATTGTAAAATACTTTGAAATTGAAACAAAACTTTTCATTATACCTCCAATGAAAATTTTTTTATAAAAGAAACTTTTGCATTTTTGCCGGCATCGAAATTCTTTATTTAAGAAAACGACTTAATTACTCCATTACTCCGGCAATTTTTAAACTCCCTTCGAATTTTTTAATTATACAATTATCATAACATTTACTCCTTTTTTATTAAACATTCAGTTTACTATTATCTCCATATAGCAGATGAATTAATATCAATTTTTAAATAGCTGTAATTCAACAACGGCAACTGCAAGATTTCTTTTCTGATTGTTAAAAATAAATTTGATCTTCCTTGTTGAAATCGATTTAAAATTAATTGCATTAATTGAATTACCTACCGGTGAAGCGGGAACTCTGGATACTTCATCAACACTTTGCCAATGCTCTCCATTCCAATATTCGATATTATAATTATCCGGTTCTTTATATGTTTTATCATCTTCATAAAAGTATATTTTAGATGAGGATATTTTCTGAGCTTTACCTAAATCAATCATATACCAGTTAGTGTTAGAAGTAGATCCATATGTTGACCAAAAGTTATTAACCTCGGGGAAGTACCAAATGCGACCATCAATTGCCTGATAAAGCGAATCCGGTTCTGAGTTAACGGATGCTGACGGCTTAGGATAACCGCTTCGCCAAATGTTCAAAGCCAAGTCAATTTTATTTTTCGGCTTAATGACGATTGGAAAGCCTATATTAACCTCGTATCGGTTATCTATCTTTTTTATCGCTGCTTTTTTACCGTCTATATAGATAATCAAGCCTTTACCTAAATTATATTTTTCACCGCTTCTGTCATAGACTATTGATAAATTATGCCCATGATAAAGCACGTCATCAAGACAAAAATATTTTATCGAATTATCTATCAAAGGATTTATAACAAGCGTATTCCCATCAGAAGGACGCACACCGCATAGCCCGGTAATTATCAAATCATTGTAAGATGAATGATTGTAATGATTGCTTCTTGGCAATCCGACTATCGGCTTTCCTGTATCCGGGTTGTAATCTTCCTGCAAATTTAATTTTCCGTCGAGAAGATAATGCTGCTGCGTATACAATCTAAGTACCTTTAGATAATCAGAGGTATTAATAATTTTCTGTTTATAATTATTTAGTAAGTTAGCCATCCCCTCCAGTACTTGAGTTTCCTGAAATGGCCAGCTTGGACCGTTCCACTGGCATTCGGGATGAGTTCCTTCATATCTGTATTGCTTCATATAATATTGATATGAAGGCTCGTCAGTACGCAAGCCAAATTTACCAAGAAACTTTGTCGTATCCATTAAGTTTCCCCAGGCTGAATTATATTTTGCATTATCATCCGGAAGATTATAACTCCATGGTACATAACCAGCAAGTTCTCTACCTCTTATGAAATCCCAGTAGTGAACAAATTTATTGTTTACTTTATACCTGTCGATAAAATGATGCAGCATATCGTTCCACAAATCAGCCTGCACATTATTCTTTATCTCTTGCGCTCGTTGCAAATAAATATTGGAAAGTGCTGTGTCGCGTTTCATTAAAGCTATGTGTGCAATTGCCAATGCATTCCCATACATATAACTGTTTATCGTTGGTCTAAAAGCATCGCCTCCCCGAAAGCCGTCTTCGCCGCCGGAAGCGTCAATTGAAGAGATTGTATATTCGGTTGCATCTAATAACGGTTCAATGAAATACAAATCTTTTTTTAAATCGTAATGGTCCAGCCAGAGGTTATAAATATGTTCCATTACACTTAGTTGGCTTTCGATAAAAGCAGAATCTTTATTCACGAGGTAATAATTGTAGGCTGCATCGGCAATGCCTTCACTAAAATGTCGGTCATTGCCGCCGCCTCTGTACATATAATTGATATAACCGTCAATATATTTTCTGTCCTTTAACCAGCGCCCTTCAAGGATATGAAAACCTGTAGCATCATTAAGAGAAGAGTATGGCTCTTTATCCCAGCTAACTTTATCAAGAAATTCTGTAATAACATAACCGTCCTCACCGACATTCCTTATGTGAGCTTTGTAAAGCTTCCATCTGTAATAATAAACGTCCTGAATCTTCTTATCCGAGCATTCAAAGAACGGAATATTCTTAAGATACCATTGAGCATCGGAATTATAGTATTCCTTCGCAAGCTTTTGATGATCAAGAATCTGCTGGCTGTTGAAGCTTCCAAGATAAAAGTTCAAAAAAAGCAAGCACGATGCTGCTAATAGAAAAGGACCAGTAATTTTTTTTAAAGTTCTATATTTGATATTAAGCTTCAATTATAGAATCCTAAACATTTACTTTTTTATATAGAGATATATCCATACTTTTTCTCTTACGAAAGCAAAAATTTTATTTTAGAAGAACCAGCTTTTTGGTTTGTAAAAAGCTTCCTGCTTTTAGCTGGTATAAGTAAACGCCGCTTGCGAGGTTATCTCCATTAAAAGTGATAGAGTAATTACCAGCCTTCTCTTCTCCATCGTATAAAGTAGCCTGGTTCTGACCAAGAATATTAAAGACCTTTAGAGATACATAACCGGGCTTTGGAATTGAATATTTAATCTGCGTAGTTGGATTAAAAGGATTTGGAAAGTTTTGTTCCAGCTTATACTGCTTCGGAAGAATTTCTCCTTCGATATTTTTTACATCTGTAATTTTTGTTGAAGTAAAATTGAATGATTGCAGCATGAATAATTTGCCCGTAACCGATCCGGTAAATAAAAGGTAAACATCATGGCTGCCCGAAACCGGCTTTGATAATTTAGCTGAAAATGTTTTAAAGGTTGACCATGACCCGGTACCTGCAATATTGCATTCGGCAATCTTGGTGCTCGCATCTATCGAATCAATATAAACTTCAACAGTACCGCCGTTGTTAGCGCTTGAAGCGACAAAGGAAACAGAATCCGGGCTCTTCTGATAATCTGAACCTCCGAACTCTACGCCTGCATACAATGCCCAATTATTATAATAAATATTATCAAGCACCGTAGTATCAGTGCTTAACACAGTTCTTTTTGTACCTAATTGATTTGCAGGGCATTCTGCCAATATGGGCGTATATGCATCTCGGTAAATATAAAGATCGAACCAGCAGTCTTGAATACCGTTAACGTATAATCCTTGCCTGGTACCGGTAAAGGTTGAGAAATCGGAATATGAATCTATTGCTGAAATATCCACAGCTTGACCAACTTGTGTCCAGTCATTTCCGTTACCGCTAAAATACCCGGTTATTTTATGATTAACCCTCACCATTTTAAGCCACAGTGTATCGCCTATGCTATTTAAAGTTTCATACTGAGTGCTGCCGGAAACAAATCTAACCACTCTATCGCCCGTACTCGATAACGAACTAACAAGCCTAACATTCATTGTCTGATCACCGCGCATTATCCAAAGTCCTGCTTCATCAGATGTTGATGACGGACTGAAGTCGAGTCTTGTTATAAGCGAATAGTTATGTTCGCCGTCATTTTTAATTACTGTATTTGCTTCAGAGGTACTCTTGGCAGATAATTCCAGCCAACCGGGACGTTCTGTAAGTGACCATGTATTATTCGGTGTATATCCGAGAAAAGACCATTCCGGATTTAAGGTATCGGAATTAAAAAAATCCGAATGAGGTACCATCCATGGAATGCCGCTGCTCGGCAGAGCCGGTGCGATAAAGCTACTATTAATCGGATAATCGGCAATGGGCTTCCCGGTAACATCATAATGAACCTGGTTTAATAGCCCTTGCCTTCCCTGCCCTTTCCATTCTCCCTTTGCATAAAGCGGATGCATAACCCAGTAAGTGCTGTCGTCAAGTGTTACAACCGCTGAGGCATGGTTCGGAGTTGTAAAAAGTGAACCGCTAATCTGAGGATCATTCATATTAAAAAAGTTTCCCATCATTTGCCAAGATGATTGATTATCAGTAAGAGAATCACTCCGCATTACGTACTGTCCCCCGCTTAAATCTCTTGCAAAAGAATAATAATAGTATCCGTCATGCTTCCACATTACCGGTCCTTCTGCCCAGCTATACGGATATGAAGGAGCAGGATTCAACCATGTAAGATTCAATACCTTTCCGCTTGGCTGCCCATCATTTCCTAACTGAACTATCCAGTTATTTGGTTGCCCGTTTTTAACTACTAAGTACCAGCTTCCATCGTCATCAATAAAGATGGAATTGTCATATCCTAATCCGGGGACACCTGCAGGTGTGTTCATCACTGTAGGCAAGGACCATGGTCCTTTTACGTTATCTGCAGTGGCAAAACACATTCCTTTATTAGTCTTAAAAAAATCCCACCACTTGTTTCCGTGAAATACTACCTGTCCGCCCCAGCAACCTCCGCCAGCGGCATCACCATAACCGGACCATGCAGCGCTTACCGGCTGTGCAATTGCTTCCCAATGAACTAAATCTGTTGAATGATAAATTACGGGAGTTACGTTAAAGGAAGAACCGGTTGTGTAAAAATCATTCCCTACTCTTGTTAGAGTACAATCAGGATGATCGCCCGGAATTACCGGGTTCATGTAAGTGTTGAAGGAGACCGATTGTCCCCAAATATTTAGACATAAAATTATTGTAAATAAAAAAAGTAACCGAAAAAAATTCATATTATTACTCCTGAATAATCGAAAAAAATTTCAATATGTAATCGAAAGAACGCAAATGGGATATCACATATTTCCGATTAAACTTAGAGGCTGCAAATTCTAAATAAAAGCCACATTCGCTCATGAACAAACCAATTCGAGTCAATTGAAACTGCCAGGCTTGTGGTATTTACGGAATTCACGAAGCCCGACTCCTTTTTCGCGTTTAAAATATCTTGAAATATGTTCCATGTCTGTAAAATCAAAAAGTGAGGTAATTTTGGAAATAGATAAATTTGTTTCAATAAGCAGCTTGGAAATTAAACTTATGCGTACAAATTGGATCTCATTATAAATTGATCTGTGAATAGTTTGTTTAAATTTCCTTTCAAGCGTGCGTTTACTTATTCTTGTTGTTCTTACAACATCTTCAACAAGAATTTTATTCTTTGCATTATTGATGATAAACTGAATTGCCTGCGCAACATCTGCATCATTTACTGCAAGAATATCTGAAGATTGTCTTTGCACTAACAAGCTGGGAGTAACTAAAATATGTTTATTTGAAACCTCCCTGCCTTCAATCATATTGTCGATTAGTTTTGCAGCTTCATATCCCGCAGGCTCAACATTAAGGGCAATACTTGTTAAAGGAGGATCGCTTATATCGCAAATAAGCGGGTCATTATCAACACCGACAACAGCAACATCTTCCGGAACTTTTAAATTACTTTCCTTGCAAACTTCAAGTATATGCTGTCCTCTATCGTCGTTGCATGCAAAAATGCCGATAGGTTTGGGCAAATCATTAATCCATTTGCTTATATATTTATGTTCGTATTCCCATTCATTATTCGGTATGCACGTAGGAGGTGCATAGACATAGGTTCTATATCCTGCTTCTTCATTGAATTTGCAAAAATTAAGTCCACGTTGCTCAGACCAATCATAATCCTTAAAACCACAAAATGCAAAGTTCTTTAGTCCCTTTTCAATAAGATGCTTACTCGCCATTTCTGCTATTGATGCTGAATCAGTTCGTATTACAGGAAACTTATGAGATTGAGACGAACAATGAATTGCAAGAATTGTTGGTATTTTCATCTTGAGTAATTCTTCAGTTATCAAAGAATCACGTATAATAAGTCCGTCAGGTTTCCAGCGAGTCAAATTAGGAATCGCCGATTTCAAATCAATAGGCTCTTTATAAAAAGTCCAAGGACCGTGGATTCTTGAGTATCGAGCAACTCCCATAATCAATTGTCTCCCAAACTCCCGGGAAGTTTCTACAAGAAGTCCAATCTTTTTCATTTTATTTTTAGAATTCATTTTTGAACCAACAACAAATTAATATTTTACCGGCATCTTCATTTGAACGTACACAGATTATGCATAAATAAAATTTTGTATTATTAACTACCTTAACTTAAATGCACTTTTCATATGATTGAATAGGATATTTTTTTAATATAATACATTTGCGAGGGTATTGCGGATAGCAATGCAAAATTTTTTTTAAAATAATCTCCGAAATTATTTTGCTACTTAATTGGTAACCATACTTAATCATTTTACCGTCATTCTTTTTTATTTCTGCCCCAAGGAATTGATTTCCCTGATTTAATTAAATCTTTTTTTATTAAAAAGGTTAAATTTTCATTGAAACGTTTCAATAATAACAAATATCTTTCTAAAAGGCAAAAGAAAAAATAATCATATCCAAAATTGATCCTTTTATAAATTATAAAAATTACGATTGAAGATAATTGAATTTATTTTTCTGAAGGACTTCAGGTAAGATTCTGATTTAATACATGAAATTTTACTGCAGGTTTAAATTAATTTCAAAAAAAGAATAATTTCAAGAATTATTTTACATCGGATTATGAGCTTCATAGTATTTTAAATCGTGTTTCGGTTTTGGCAAACCAGCATGAACCAGCAGCTTTGAAAATGTCTGGAAATACAGCACAAAGCCGTCTCTCCATTTGATTGATCTCCCTGCTTCAACCTTTACAAGATATTTAAGTGTAATAATCCTAGGATCAACATTAACGTTGTTTAATACTTTTACTTTGATTTCGATTGAAGCATTGGCGTGTATTTGATACTAAATCATATTTTAAGCAAAGCCTTATTCGCTTGCTCAAAAAGCCGGATTCACCAATGTAATGAATGAAATTATGCAAAAAAAGTTTAGAGTTAGATTCATCATGGAAGACTCTCTACTGCTTGCTCAATGATTTCAATTTTCAAGCATTAATTAAGCAGGTTATTTATATTTATAAAGGATTACTTTCTGGATACTGTAAGTATTTCCCGGCAAATCCATGTGCCTGCCTTGATGACTTTGATCTCCGTTCATTCTCAATCCCGGAATCCATTTATCGTTTACAAATTTTCCTTCATCAAGACTACCGATGCCGGCAATTGAACCGTCATCAGAAGCGGACTCAAATGTTACAACCAACCCTCGTCCGGCAATGTAATATTCATTCGGTGAAATCATAATTATCATTCCGCCGTACCTTGGATTGGCTCCCTCAGTCTTTGGTGCAAAAGGCCAGCTGTATTCATGATGACAAACGAAAATATAATCTCCTAATTTTATTTTTTCTACCTGACTTGCACTGTCAAGAATTACTCCTGCCATTGTACCTCTGCCTTGGTTGGCAAGAATAAGAGGAGAAAGCTCTCCGAGTACTTTATATCCCTTCGACACTTGATTATTGGTAGGATCTTTGAGAGATTCAATCGAGAAAGGACTATAGCCCATTATATTGTGCTCTGCAATTGCATAGTAAGCATTAACTAAACTTTGATTATTTCCGACTTCAGGTATGAAGAACTGGTTATAAATTTGCCCCGGCTCGCCGATTGGAATATCATATTTTGAAACCCACTCAGCAAAAGTCTGGAAATAAACATCAGGCGCAAGGAAATCAATTGCTGGTGCTGCAGCCTTCCAGATATCCATAAGATGAGGCAGTGGACCTCCGCTAGGATATTGCCCTGGTTTATAACCAGGACGAATGAGCGCAGCATTAACATACATTGGCAAAGGATATTCTTTCTTGCCGGCTTCAGCGACATAATTTGTGTACTTGGCATAATTCCAAGCCATAAATACTTCATCGGTCGCTATACTTTTGCCGAAAATTTCTTCCCAGTTGCCATTAGTTTTAAATCCGTTTTTCTGCCATAAATCATAAAGATAAGGATTCAGCTTATTTTTGTTTCCTTTTAAATAATTAATGAATTCTTCAGGCACAGCAGAGTTGAACGCCTTGTCAGCTTCTTTGCAATAGTCTCTTGCAGTAGGAATCATTCCGATTTCATTTTCTACTTGAATGAGAATAACAGTCTGCTTTTTCTCATCAAACTGACGTATGTGTTTCATTAAATGAGAGAATGCAAATGCATCAGCATCTCGGTTGGATTTATTAAATGCGGTAAGTATCTCCTCGGCTCTTCCGTTTTTCATTCTTGCACGAGGGAATCTTTCTTCATTAGTCTTTATCCAAAGCGGAACATAACATGACATACTGTTCTTCCACGTTCCGAACCAAAGAAATACCAGCTTAATATTATTTTGCCTGGCTGCGATAATTATACTGTCGACTAGAGTAAAGTTGAATTCGTTTTCTTCGGGTTCAATAAGTTCCCAGTATACAGGAACCACAAGAGTATTTAAATGCTCCGCAACAATCTTTGACCAGATTGTTTTCATATAGCTTAAGTCCGATGCACTTGAATTTCCAGTCTCACCGGCAAGCATCAAATACGGCTTACCGTTGACTATCATTTGCATTGTTGTTCCCTGTTTTTCAAGATGCGGAATATCATTCTTATTTACTGGTTCATTTGGTTGAGCTGAGAGTTTAGAAATGAAAATTATTACCAGCCACAAGCTCAATGATGTAAATATTTTTTTTATAATTGAGCGTTTCATCTTTCACTCAATTAGAAATAAAAGTTGTTATGCTCGATGGTTCCAAAGCAGCAGTGAAACTTCCGTTAGTTACTGTTAAATTACTTCCTTGCTGAATATTCTCTGTTTCAGAAGTTGTGTAGGGAGTAAATGAATTCATAATTCCATTTTGAATTAAAAATGTTTGATATAATGTTGATGAGCTCATATTAACCGCAACAACTACCACTTTTGAAGATGCGGGATCCTTATAAGCAGTTACATAAACATTTCTTTGCGGAAGATAGTTGCAGGCAATTTTATAATATCCGGGTCGAATAAATTTTGAATACTGTGCCATAATATAGCCGCGTTTTGTTGCATTTCCATTTTCATTAATGGGTCCGTAAAATCTAACAATATACCACCATACGTAGGCACTCATGTTAGCGTTCATGCAATCATTGATTTCCTTAGCTACAGGTATTGCAGCAGGCCACTCATAAACAGGATTTGTAGACCAGCTGTTTGATGAATCGCTAGTGGTAGTGAGATGCTCTGTCATCCACAGTTCCTTCTCCTTGGAAAGAGCAAGCGGATAAGAAGAAGGACTCACTCCATATAAATGTCCGGCTACGAATGCAACATGAGAAGCTGCAATTGAATCATTCAATGTTGAATCCGATAATTGGTGAACAAAGCTTTCCGATTCAGGCATGAAAACAGGAACTCCGACTTCCGGTGCATTGTACTTCATGAAGTTAAGGAATTGTGTGCCATCCCAGAAACAAGATTCATAACCTACATGCGCGTCAGGTTCATTTTGAACAGAGACGGCATATAATGGAACGCCATTGTTCGCCATTGTATCTGCGAATGCTTTTAAATGTGCTGCATAAGCAGTGTATGCGCTGGTATCAAGTGTTCCGCCGATAGTGCTGTTGTTGCTTTTCATCCATGCGGGCGGAGTCCACGGCGATGCAATAATTTTAGCTCCTAATGAATAAGCAGCTTTGGCAGTAGGAACGTTTAACTTGAATGATGTTGAGTCTGGCGGAATTCTAAGCCGTAGTAATGTAAATCCTAACTGACCGGGACCGTTTCCAAAAGCAGTTTGAATTTCAGCAGCAGTCATATCGGGTCTCCATTGAACAATATTTGCTGCGCCGAATCCTCTGATAATTTGCTGTGTGCTGTCTAAATAAACTATGTCTTGACTTGGAATACTGACAGAAAAATTCAAAGTGGTATCGCTTTGTATTTCAATATTATTAAATTGCTGAGGTAGAATTAGAGGATAAGTGTTTGAGGTATTATTTATCTGAACAGAATATATACCGCTTTGAAGATTTACAGCCGCTGTTTTTTCAATACCTGAGTTCAGCGAAAGAGAAGTTGCAGGTGAAGGGATTAAAAAATTTTTACCGCCTTCATCAAGTACCATTTTCTTTACTAAAGTTTCGCCGTTTGCCTGAAGCCTGTAAAAATAAATTCCGGTTGCAACCTTAACTCCAAAATTATTTCTTCCGTTCCATATAATGCTATGAATTCCCGCTGCTTGAGCATCTGCTGAAAATTTTCTTACAACTCTTCCGAGAATATCATAAATAGTAACCCTTACATCGGACTGAGAGTTGAGTTTATAAGGAATGTCTGTCGACGTAGAAAACGGATTCGGATAGTTTTGACCAAGTTCAAATTTATTTGGAAGAATTGTATTACTGGAATTAACCGAAGTAATTAGATCCAATTGATATTTCCCATTTGTATCTGTCACCGCAGAATATGTTTGTGATGTATCTTGATTATTTACAAAAGTAACTAATGCAGACTTAACCGGTCCGGTCGATGTTGATACGGTTCCGGTTACTTTATATGTCTGAGCACCTGCAACTGAAAAAAACATTAACAATAAAAAGATTAATTTTTTCATTTCATCATCTTTCAAATCATAAATATATAATGTCAAACATTTTAGTTTTACTTAAGCAAGACAAGTTTCTTTGTATCTAAAAAGTCATTTGATTTAAGCTGGTATAAATAAACTCCGCTTGCCAGTTTACTTCCATCGAAGATTAAAATATATTTTCCTGCATGCCGGTTGCCTTCAAATAAAGTTGCTACTTCCTGTCCAAGTAGATTGTAAACTTTTAGCGAAACAAATCCGTCATTAGGAACAGAATACTTTATCTGTGTGGTCGGGTTAAATGGATTTGGAAAATTTTGACTAAGGAAGAAAGACTGAGGTCCTTTTAAATTAGCTGAGCTGACATCTGACGTTACTTCCACCAAAGAGTTAATCGCAGTTTCAAGAGAATCTTTCGCTCCGCCTAATGCATCGGCAGCCGAAACAGAAACTGAATAATTTTGGCTCATTGCATTTTTTGCTGAAGTTAATGCTTCTGAAAAATTTGACCATGAAGCAGAAGTATAATCATTTTCTTTAAGTGAATCTGAATATGAAATTAAAGAATCCAAATAATTATAATATATGCCGACATCAGCGACAGCATAAAACGCAGGCTTGCACTGATCTTTAGAATCCCACAAAGAGGATGATTGATTAGCTTGAAACGTCCAGGCATCGTTCAATCCATCCTTCGAGACGTTAATAATTTTACCTCGACCTGATTTGTAACTTCTCTCGACAAAACATTTAAATAACATCCCATATTCATTCGCCTGATTTGCAAGAACAGCATTGGATGGAGTGCTGATTCCGGTCGCAACATCTAATTCAGTAACCGCCATCTCATTACAGATTGGGAAAAATTTATTGTACGAATCAATAAAACTTTGAGCGGAAACCGGAGATGAAAGATTGTTATGTTCCTGCATTCCGATACCATCAAGATATCCTGCTTGGAATATAGGTGTTAAAAGTCGAACAATGCCATCCGCTTTTTTCGGATTCTCTGTATTATAGTCGTTATAATAAAGCCTAATTTGGTTTTCGCCGTACAACTGAGTGTATTTGCGTGCAAATTCAAAAGCATCCATTATGTAAGTTGAATCGCCGAAAGTTGTGTACCATTCATTTCCGGTTGTACGAACAGCGCCGGTATTGTCATCTATAGCCTCATTCACAACATCATATGCTGACAGCAGTCCTGGCCAACCTTCATGTAATAAACGTATTACTTCTTCGATATAGTTTTCTAATCGCTCCTTCATTTTATCTTTGGTTAGACGTGCACCTGTTGTTGTGTAACCTGATCGAAAGAATGCAGTGCCCGGTGTTTGATTGTGCCAAACTAAAGTATGTCCCCTAAATGTAAAGCCCTGTCTCTTTGCCCAGTTAAGTTGAGCAACAATATTACCGTTGAACTTGACAATTGGATGCACATCTATAGAATCTTTCTCAGCCTGAGTAGATGCTGCAGCATAAGCCGAAGCGCTGCCGGCTATATCCACAATGTAAGCTGATTTCATCCAATTACCTGGGCTCATTGAGTTCATATGGAATTTTATTAAATACCCTCCGTTAGGGTCAACTACTGACGATTGCCCCGGCACCACGGGATCTGTAGGAAATCCAACATGCGCGTAAGATAAAAGACAGCCGATATAAAAATCATGTGCATAGACATTTTTAAGTGAAGGTACATCTGTCTGGATTGGATCTGTTTGGGAAAAAACTCTTAACGAAATTAAAATTGATAAAATTATTGAAAAATAGAAAGAACATCTAAAAGATTTGCAGACTAGATTAAGTAAAGATTTTTTCAAAATTACCCTTGATGAATTGATAATACATAAATAAACTTGATAAAAAAAACAGTCCCGATAAAAATCGGGACTGCTAACAACATTACATTTAGAGGACGTTATTTGAGTAACATAAGTTTCTTAACACTAACAAAGTCTCCCGCCTTAAGTCTATAGAAATAAACTCCGGAGGCAAGATTGTCGGCATTGAATTCGACTTTATGATATCCGGCTTGCAATTCGCCGTTTACCAAATGAGCTACTTCCCTTCCCAAAATATCATAAACAACCAAGCTTACATTACCGCTCTTCGGTAAAGCAAAATTAATTGTCGTAGATGGGTTGAATGGATTCGGATAATTCTGGCTCAAAGAATAACTCATCGGTAATCCCGAATTAGGCTCGTTATCAACAGATGTAACAACAAGTGGTTTACCCAACGTTACCTGGACGTTTGTCAGCTTCAATGCAGTGGTTGTATTACCTGGTCCAAGAGCAAAGATAATACCATTGAATTGAGTAGCCGGGAGCGTACTGTGGTTATCAATAGCAGCGCCTGTTAAGATGTAAGAGTTATCCGTTTTTTTCAATTCATAAGCTATTTCTTGTTTACCGTTTCCTGCCGGTGCAACGGAAATCGCAAAATTGTATGTCCCGGCAGTTCCTTCTGCATTAGCAGGAACAACTGCATCTGAACCGAGAACATAACCGGTATTTGTACTATCCCAGGCTCCGTTTATAACACTTCCCCAAGTACCAGGTGTTGAACCCCAGTTAACAAGCGGGTTAGATCCGCTTGGAGGAATGAAAAGATAACCTGATTCATGAGCATTCGATCCTGTCCAGTTTGTAGAATCGTAAACAACACCATTAACTGTATCGGAAATTACCGTTACTTTTCCTGGATTGGCATTGCTGAACAATCCAAAACGTAGGCTGCCTGCGCTTTGGAAGCCGCCGCCGTCAAGTTCTATCTGTCCATTAATTACAAGGGAAGAGTCAACGCCGTTGCGTGGAGCAGCTCCGGTAATATCGCCGCGAATAGCTGCCCAGCCGGTATTAGCTTTAGAACCGCCAATGCCTGCATTACCAACTACGTCACCAGGCATAAACAACCATCCGCCCATTTGACCTTGATAGAATCCCCAGTTCTTTACATAGAAATCCTGCCATGGTGCTGAAGGTACTGTTATCGCTTTACCATAATCCACCATTGCATTTTCAACATCAAGCTGTGTCCAATCACCAGTATTTACACCAAAACATATTGCATTGAATTTATTCGTGTTTGCCGGTGCCATTACTGTACCGCCGAACCAGTACTTGTTATTTTGCTCTATCAGATACCATCTTATTTCGTTGGTTGTATCATTTACCTGACTAATTGAAAATGCAAAATTATATGTCCCGGGTATTATACTCGCTTGATATGGAGCCTGAAGTGCTTGTGAAACTGGATTACCGTTTGCATAGGTACTATACCAGGTACCGTGATTTACTGTCCAAACCGTACCTTGTCCCTTGCCCGCTGCATTCGACATTTGACCAGCACCTGATACCGGCATGAATCCATAACCAGTGTAACTTCCAGAACCTGATACCCACTTGGCTGAATCTGTTAACGCATTCTTCAGTGTTGCGCTGTCCTCATATGCTATTGCATAACGAAGTGGTGTATAGCTGTCATCTCCACCATTTGTACCGGTAAATACAAGTTGTCCGGTAACAATTAAAGCTGAGTCAGTACTCATAGGCACAGTAAGTGCTTGACCGAACCCGCCTTCTATTGTCGCCCAGCCAGATCCGTTTACTGGTGCACTGCCTTTTATTGTTCCATTTCCAATTACTGTTGTTGAATCATTCGTTATCGGCCAATAACCTCCAGGTGATGTTATACCCCATTGCTTCAAATAATATGACTGCCATGGTGCAGCGGGAACTGTTATTGGTTTACCATAATCTACCATTGCATTTTCAACATCAAGCTGTGTCCAGTCACCAGTATTTACACCGAAACATATTGCATTAAATTTATTCGTGTTTGCCGGTGCCATTACTGTACCTCCGAACCAGTACTTGTTATTTTGTTCTATCAAGTACCATCTTATTTCGTTGGTTGTATCATTTACTTGTGTAATGGAAAATGCAAAATTATATGTCCCGGGTATTATACTCGCTTGGTATGGCTGCTGTAGCGCTTGTGAAACAGGATTGCCGTTTGCATAGGTACTATACCAGGTACCATTATTTATCGTCCAGACTGTACCTTGTCCTTTACCAGAAGCATTCGACATGGTGCCAGCACCTGATACCGGCATGAATCCATAACCAGTGTAACTTCCCGAACCTGATACCCACTTGGCTGAATCTGTTAACGCATTCTTCAGTGTTGCGCTATCCTCATATGCTATTGCATAACGAAGTGGTGTATAGCTGTCATCTCCGCCTTTTGTACCCGTAAATACAAGTTGTCCGGTTACTAAAAGAGCTGAATCTGCGTTCGTTGGCACCTTAAGCGCTTGACCGAATCCGCCTTCTATTGTTGCCCAGCCAGATCCGTTTACTGGTGCACTGCCTTTTATTGTTCCATTACCGATTATAGTTGTTGAATCATTCGTTATCGGCCAATAACCACCTGGTGATGTTATACCCCATTGCTTAAGATAATAAGATTCCCATGGTGCCGCTGGAACTGTAATAGGCGCACCTAACTGAGCTTGGACATTAGTAAAATTAACTTGAGTTCCCTGGAAGTCATTGTTAAAGCCAAAACTTATTGCATTGAATTTTTTAGAAGTTGATACAACTTGAATTGAACCGCCGAACCAATATTTATTGTTCTGCTCTTCCAAGTACCAATTTAATTGATTTACAGTGTCGTTAACTGATTCAACAGAAATAGCAAAGTTGTATGTTCCGGCTATTGCCTCAGCATTATAAGGTTGGTTCATTATTGCTGCAAGCGGAGGTCCTCCATTACTGTATGTACTTGACCAGTTACCGTTATTTACTGCCCATATAGTTCCTTGACCCGCATTACTATTAGCCATGGTACCAGCACCGCTTATCGGGTCAAATTCATAACCGTAATGTTTAAGGCTACTAACCCACAAAGCTGAATCGGTACCTGCATAATTAAGTGTTGCACTATCTTGGAATGTTAACGCATAACGCAGCCAGGTATAGGCGCTGGCTCCTCCGCCGCCAACAAACTGCATCTGACCGGTTACAACAACTGCTTGTGTGGTGGTTGCTGTTAGTGTGCCGAAGTGACCACTAACTGTGGCCCATCCGGTTGGAACTTTTCCGTTGCCTATGCCTATATTACCTGCATTAGCATTTGGAACAAGAGGCCATGCCGTACCCAGACTAGTTTTTCCCCACTGTGAAACTAGAGATGAACCTGATGCTGCTTTAGCCACTAGAGTAACGTTATCCATATACCAAGTAGCACCTGAATTGTTTGTTCCAATAGCGATATAAACAGTATCAGAAAAAGTAGAAGCTTTATTTGGTGCAAGGCTTATATGTTCCCAACCTGTAGAAACACCCTGAGCACGATTATAGGAATAATTTGTATCGGCGTCGAGGAAATGATGCCCGATAGGATTTGTCTGATAGGCTTCAGCTATAATTAATTTATAACTTACATCTCCAGCTTGAAAATACCCGTCAAAAGTGACTGAATCATAATCAGCTAGAGTTTTTCCCGCGGGCAGAACAAACATAAGAACAGGCGCTGCATTGTAATTAGTTGATGTCACTTTTAGTACTTTACTTCCGCTGCCAAGCGGATCTGCAACAATTACGGTTTTTATATCCGTAGGAGCCCAACTTATGTGACCTATTGATGTAGAATCACCAATGGAAAAACCTTCAAAATTCTGCGTTATATTCTGTGCCCACAGAGTACCGGCAGAAATAAAGAAGAAGGTGATGATTATAGTTATCATCAAATTGAACAACTTTTTCATTAATCCTCCTTAACGATTTATAATAAGTAAAGAAATAATATATAAAGTGTCCTCCTAAAAATAGCTTACGAAGAATTCTAAACTTAGCAAGTTATTATTCAGCCGGAACAACTTTTTGAATTAGGTTAATTATTTTAAGCTCAAAAAATTTATAATAACAAAATAGGTTTTAGGACATAATAAAAATTTCTTTATCAAAATTTCTTCCTTCCTTTAATTAACACGGAAGATATTTTTTACTTACCCCGGTTAGTAAGATCATTGTGTCTAATCTAATCCGGGGTAAGCTGTAAAATTATTATTTCATTAAAACCAATTTTTTTGTAAGAGTAACGCTTCCAGCCCGCAATTGGTATAAATAGATGCCGCTCGCTAATTCAGTGGCGTTAAAGTCAGCTTTATATGTACCTGCCTTCTGGTAACCCTGGTAAATGGTCGCCACTTCCTGTCCAAGTATATTGAATACCTTAAGCGTTACATATCCGCTCTTCGGAACAGAATATTCTATATTTGTTGTTGGATTGAACGGATTCGGATAGTTTTGGCTAAGCGAATAACTTACAGGAATACCACTCTTTAAATCAACGACACCAGTAAGTGGATCTTTGCCTGTCATAAGCCAGGTATTAATTCTGTTGTGTTCGGCATCCGCTTGTGCCGCCCATTGTTGATACTGAGCGGGCCACCAATGATATAGATCTCCTAGAGGGAAGCCGCCCATCGCTGCAGTTTCTAAAGTGCTGTTTGTGTATGACATATCCTCTTCGGGAGGCCACAATTGTTTTTGGTAGCTATTTTCAGGCTTCCATGCCCAACCTACATCTCCGTTGTCAAACCATTTATGATAGAGGAATTGCTTTAGTGAATCTAAATTAATTGGAGGATTCTTAAAGCCTGGATCGAGAGTATCGAGGTTAGCCATATTCATATAAGGGAACATTTTGCTTCCATCAGCATTTGTCGTATCAAAAAACATTTTTGTAAGATTATTGATAGCTGGCTGCGGTACTGGTATTTGATTATCATGCCTGTTTTGGTGAAGACTTATACTGTAAGGATTATTCGCCATCCAGCTAACCAGCCAGGAATCTAAATGATAGTCGTTATTGACAAAAAGAATATGACGATCCTGTTCTTTAAAAGGAACAGTAAACCCGAAGCCTGCAACAGTATCATTGTTTGCAAAAACTGTAGTGTCCACGGGTGCAATGCTTATAGTTCCTCCGGCTCCTCCGCCATCAGTAAGAGGAATCATGCCAACCATATATGTATTTATAAACAATGAATTTGTAACATACATATTCCACCACCAGCCGGATTCCAGTGTATACATAACAACGTTATAAAAAGTACAGTGGTTAAAGAAGACATTGTCTCCATACTCCCCTCCTTCCTGCATATAAACATATCCTATATTAGCGAAAGTACAATTCTCAAATGAAACAGTATCATTATGCAGTCCGGTAGTATTATAAGGCCAGGAAACAGCCCTACTGTAATACCTGAAATGATTATCCGTACAATTTCTAAAATAACAATTTGTGAAATGTCCTACGAAGTGAGTTGCGTAGGGCTGTATTGCACCGCTTGAGGATTGATCAACATAATCGAAGATAACGTTATTGGCTGTAATACGTCCGCCTGCAACTGAAGCTGAATCACCGATACGTATAGTAGATGCGAAGCGTGTTCCATTAGTACCTGACCATAACAGCCAAAGATTATTCATTATAAGTGTACCTGGTATATCAAAATAATATGCCTTATTCGGTGCAGTGTTTTCAGTCCATGCAATCATAGGCGGGGCTGTTGCCTGAGTATTACCCGGAGGATCGGCGTCTATCTCAAGTGTTTGACCTGCTTTGGTAGTTATCGTTCCGCTGAGCACATATAAACCGTAAGGTTTCAGTTTAAAAACAACATTGGATATATTCCCGCCAGCGTTCTGAACTGAATCTACAGCATTGTTTAGAGTACCTTCCTGACCACCCATATCATAGGTATCGGGAACGTATACAGTATCCTTCTGCGCATATATGGGCAGTGAGATGACTATTGTGAAAAAAAGTAATGTGAATAAATATTTCATACTATATACCTCCTTGATTATGTTTCTGATTTACTTTCATATACTTATTAAAAATAAGTTTAAAATTTTGCTATTATTATAATGTATACCTTATACCAAGATTTGCCGTAAGACCATAGTTTTGTTCATTTGTAAATCCGCCAATAGACTTTTGAGCAGATGTATTGTCCTCATTGTTAAGATTGTTTAAATCCAGGTAAACTCGGATACCTTGCCATGGTAATATCTGGCTTACTGTAGCATCAATCCTAAAATAATCTCTAGTAAATCCATCTTGTTCCGGGTAGTTTCCAATATAACTAACGGCATTGCCCTGGAATAAGAAGGAAACTCTTGCAGAAAAGCCTTCATAATCATAACCGATCCATGCATTTACTACATCATTTGGTTGATCAATTAAACGACCTGCACGGCTGCTATCAATTATTTGAGTTAAAGGAGGTAGAGGTCTGGGTCGGTAAGTAGTCTTTGTAGTCAGCAACGGATATCTGGCATTAGAACTTATATGAGTATAATTAACCCCAATTAATAATCCATTAAACGGAGCAGGTAAATACCAGAATGTGTGCTGTAAATCGACTTCTACTCCTCTAATATAAGCAGTGTACGGAGTATTTATATAAGTAAATAACGTTGCACCAGAAACAGGCAAATGTCCGCCTATATTATACTTGCCAACCGTATCATATCCTGCAGGGGCAGTATTGTATAAAGGATAATTTGTCGAGTATGTAAAATTCTTTACTTCTTTATAGAAACCGCTTATTGAAGCAAGACCGAGATCATTGGAATGGAACGTTAGAGAAACCTCATCGTTGTAAGCCTGGGCAGGCACTAAATTCGGATTACCTGCTGTAACAGAACCTCCACCGTAGGCGATTGTAAAATGAGGCGAAAGTTGATGATAATCGGGTCGTGCAAGAGTTTGAGTATATGCTGCGCGAAGATCAAGCCAATCAGTCAGCATATATTTTCCCTGAACCATTGGAAACCAGTAATGATTTTTAGGATATGAATTGACTAGAAAAGCTTTATCTGTTGCTGGATTACGTCCGTCTAATAGATTAAATGCTTCATATAAACCTTCTAAATCTTCATAACGTACACCTCCAACAACCATCAAGTTCCCGTAATTCAATTCAGACATAGCATAGAAGGCATAATATCTTTCAATATACTTATAAGTGTTTGCCATAGTCTGGAACACTCCGTCAAACCATCCGCCCGGATTGGCTGCCGATGAGTTAACAGTAGAACTAAAGTATGGATCTGTTGCCAAATAGTGAGTTATATCATTCAGCAATCCTGGGTTCGTAGTCCACAGCAAATCTCCGAACCTGTTACTAAGGAAAGAATCATTATAAAGAGAGCCAAAGCCGGAAGAGTAAAATCTGTTTAAACCTCTATCAAAAGAACTTGCTAATTGGGGCCATTGGGAAAGTATACCATTCGTCATTCGGGTTTGGATAGAATCTGTTCCTCCAATATTTGCATAAGGTGTATTTTGGTTATTCTTATGTAGCCTATAAGAGTATTCTCCACCAACTTTAAGATATCCCACAAGTTCCTGAGCAAAATTAAAAGGAATCTTGAAAGAAGTTTTATATGATTGATCATTTTCTTTATAGTCTGAACTGTACAAACCTAAATAATCTAAATAACTGCCTGAAGGACCTGAATAACCAACAAGATTGGTAAGATCTTCTGGCGGAGTATTTACTGTAGATGTTCCCACTCCTCTTGTTTGTGTAAATTGAATACGTGGTGTTTCCGGCAGAAAATTCCTGGAATAATTATTAGCTGCAGTAAAATGAAACTGCATAAAGCCAAAGTCATTTGTAATGTCTAAGGAATTAAGTGCTAAATCAGTTGTATTATCCCCTCCGCTAAAATTGAATTGAAGATCGTTAGTTTGATAGTTTAGGGTTGTATTATAGTCTTGGTAATTAGAACTAAGCCGGCTTGCCATATTGATAAGCTTAATAGAACCGTTCGGCAGTCTATAATCAAGCACGAGATTCGCGCCGTATCTTTTCCTCGTTTCAATATGGTGAATAAGTTGAACAGTACCAACCCTAACAGGACGATACCCGGTTGCTAAATCAATATCCGTGTTAGTAGTAAAATACGATGCGTTCATATTATCAGCGTTTCGATCGTAAGATTCAATACTTCCTTGTACATAAGCACCAAACTTTTCATTGAAAAAGCGATCACTCACGGCTCCCATCGCCCTGTAGTTTCCATAGGTTTTACTTTTTGCAGTATAGCCTGATTGCCATAACAAATCGGTATGAAACTTCGAAGGTGCTTCTCTCAATTGCATATTAACAACGCCGCCAATAGCATCAGCATTCATATCAGGAGTAAGTTCTTTATATACTGTTATATTTTTTAGCATATATGATGATATAGAGGATAAATCTACACTTCTGTCGTTACTAATATTTCCTGCGGTTCCTCCCTGCGATGTAATACCAATTTGTGAACTTCCGGTTGAAGCGAGTTCAACACCGCCAATTTCTATTCTATTATATTTTGGTGCTAAGCCTCTGATTACAATTTTATTAGCTTCGCCTGAACTCTGCAATGTAGAAATACCCGGAAGACGACCTATAGCCTGCGCCGCATTGAAATCCGGCAGCGCTTGTATCCTTGCTTCAGATACAACATTCTCGATTTTATTTGAAGATAACTGCTGCTGAATTGCGGAGACTTGTCCTTGTGCTTGAGCTGTTATTGTTATAGTTTTCCCTTGGATCGCTTTTGGCTCAAGATAAAAGTTATGATCCTCAATTCTGTTTTCTGACATGATAATGGCAACTGTATCCGATATGTAACCAATATAAGATACAATAAAAATATGTCTGCCACCCGGAACATTGTGGATAATATAGTTACCATCCAAATCTGCTGCAGCACCAAGGCTTGTCCCCTTAATAATAACATTTGCCCCAACCAGGGCGCTTTTGCTTTGTTTATCAAAAACGCGTCCCTTAATTGTACCAGATTGGGCAAATATTTTTGTTTGAAAAGAAAGGAACAATAAAAGGATTATTACCGAAGCTAATTTGCCTCCGAAACGGTAATTATCAATGATCATTTTTCCTCCAAGGAATATTTTTAATGACTTAAGGGATTTTTTTTCCCTCAATATTTAGATAATTATTATTTATTTGAGAACAATTTATTTTTGTCTAACTTTTTTCAACTTCAATAATAGCGCTTAATAACAACTATCAAATCCCTCAAATTCATTCTGTAGGAACACACAATCAATTCTATATCTTAATAAATAGTAACTGGCGTTTATAATATCCATTAAAAAGGTTAGATATTATTTGAACCGTTTCAATAATAAATAATAAATTTCTAAAAGGCAAGGAAAAAATTATTTATTAATAACATCGTTATCTTTTTATCCGATATAACCAAAGTCTATTTGATGAAAATTTTTTTTCAAACTACTTGGTCCTATTCTTAAATTATAAATTTTAATGAAACTAAGAAATCCACTTTTTTTGATGGTGGTGATGTTCTTTCGGCTCTGCCAGAAAAACAGTAAAATGGGCAGATGAGTGAATTCAAGAAATTAAGCCATGTAATATATCGATGTGATTATCACATGGTCTGGACACTGAAGTACAGATTCAAGATATTAGAAGGAATAAGAAAGCAACAACTACAAGAAGATCTAGTGATGTTATTAGAATGGTTAGGCTGTCAGAAAAAAGAATTAAATATACAAATAGACCATATTCATCCAGAAGTAAGCATACCGCCGAAATTATTAATATCAAAAGTAATGAGAGTATTGAATGCGAAGACGGCGATAAAGATATTCAAGAGCTATCCGAAATTAAAAATCCACCTTCTGAGAAGGTGGATTTTAAATTTAATTTGCAAATAAAATTGTCAACTTGATCTATTTAGTATTCAATAATTCTTTTACTGCATTGCTAAGGAATATATATTCACCGGCAGTACTTATAACGGCTTCATTCTCTCCCCAGAAGAACGGCCAGTCGTCTTTGTTTTCTAGGAAATCCGGCTGAAGCATAAGCAAGCCTGGGACAACTGCACCGGCAACATTTGAAAAGTCTGCTCTGGTACGTCCGTAAACAACATTCTTAGAGCGTGTACCTACATCTGCAACAAACGAAAGATTTGAATACGGATGGCATCCGAAAAGATAATCTATCCCGCGGAGCGTATATTCCGGACCTATAATTTCTGGGAAAGCCTTGTGTGCATAATAATTTATTGTAGCCCAACTAATTACTTCATCATCACCGCCCCAATGCCTGGTTCCAATCGGTACGCCGTAGGGATTTTGTATAAGGAGCGAATCATCCATCGTCTTTAATTTTTTAATGTAAGGTTCCAACTCCGCTTTATATTCGCTTCCTAAATATGGAATTGCAATTAGTGCATTTTCAATGCTCATTTCAGGAAATCTTTCAAGTCCTACGCGAATATCTTTAAGGAATATGTCTTCATACTTTTTGTCTTTTGTAGCGATGAATAGCTGCAAGGCAGCAGAAGTTGACATGCCTGCCCCAAAGAATCTTGCAAATCTGTTTGAGCTGCCGCTTGTATCCTTTAGCTGGCGGTCAAATGATTTTTCGGCAGTTGTTAAGCACTCATTGGAAAGCTTATCATCATATCCTTTAAAAGCACGGCTTGCATTTGCAAGGCAAGCTATGGAATTATAGTTCATCCAGGGTTCGTCTGTAGTAAACGCCCATCTATCATCTGGGGTTCCGCTGTAATCGCCTTTAACTTCATACGGTTTTAACTTAGGATCATAAATTAAGTTATCAGTTATTGTAGATGCATCACCGAGATGAACATATTGATAAAGATGAGGCATCTCGAGTGAAGGAATAGCACGTCCAAATGCTTTTTGCATTCCGAGTTGAAGAAGAACGCCATGTTCAATTTGCTGTAGAATGTCAGGTTTGCCATCCGGGTCATGAATACAAACATAACGCTGGTTTTCATCAATGTAAGTTTCATCTAATTTCGGCTTGAACTGCAGCCATGTATCAGCCAGAGAAGATATTGCTTCGCATTGAGAGTTTTCTTCAACATCAAAGTCACCCGCATCGAACCAGCCGCCTACATTTAATCCGGGAATATGTTCTCCCGGTTTATAGCGTGTGCCAGTAACCGGTCCCATTCTTTTATTATCCATTAGTTGCAGATTTGGTGGTGCCTGCCTTGCATCATCTAAATAAGAAACTCCATGCCAAACCCTGTATGCATCCTTAACGAAAACATGATCCATTTGTACCGGCATAAATACATCCAGGGTTTGATGCCATATATTATCATAAACATGTTTATCGATAGGAAAGGCGTCGGTTCTTTCATTGCCGTATTGAATAACATAAAGTCCGCTGTCTTTAATAGAAGAAAAATCAAACCTTGCGTAATTATAACGAAGAAAAGATCCCCATAATTTTACATCGCCTGTATACACTTCCTTAAAATTTCCATCAGGCATAACCTTATAAAGAGAGGCTGTTTTTTCCGGCGTATCATGTTTATCAAGTTCTATCACCGCAACCTTTTCCTGAGTAGGATAGTAACCAACCTGAGAAAAACCGATTACCGGCTTTCGGATCCAATTATTAATTGTACTTGCAGTCAGATACCATTCAACCACCTTACCTGTTTTATTCGGGGGAATAAGACTTCGCACAACAAACCAACCGTTCTGTGCAACATTGCGTCCGTCGTAAAGCATCAGATTACCTTCCAAAGATTCAATCTCAACCCGCTGCAAGGAATCTTCCGGTGCAAGCACAATTGTTTTCCCCGTTGCCATTGGAAGTGGATCAACATAAACATCTTTACCTCTATCATCGAAAGTAGAGAGTCCGAACAATTGAGGAATTCCATCCTTCCTCGGTTTTACTTCCATAGGTCCGGCAGGATATTTTGGGAATATTCTAGGACTACCATCCATTAAATACGTCTTTCCAAAATATGCGGAAGGTAAAAATTCAAGATTGAAGCCTGCATGACCTTCAAGTTTTTTAGGTAACGGCTTATCAAGAAATACATCAATTAATACTCCCTGATCTTTTGCCGTAACTACAACCTTCGAATTAAAATCATATTGCTTATATTGAAGATCTACCTCGATACTGTTATTCTGCTTGTCAACTTTTCTATTAGTAACCATCGGTACTAGATCCCACTGTTCCGGAGTACATCTTAGCCTAACAGCCCCGTTTGTAGCTGTTCTTACGCCGTAATGTATAAGTTCTATACCTGCAGTTTTTTCATCAAAAAAATAACCGTTATATTGATTACTGAAAACCAAAACATCCAATCCCCTGGTTTGAAAATATCCGAGATCATTCAACTTGAGTTTTGCATCTTGAGCAAAAGAGGTAGAATAATAAATCAACACAAACAGGATAACAGCCGGTATCAACTTAATTAGACTATAATTTTTTTTAAATAATGTAACAGTACTTTTCATAGCAGATCCATATTTATTGATTAAAGGGAATATTATTTTATAATGTGATAAATAAGCTTTTAATTAAAAAGGTTAAATGATTATTGAAACGTTTCAATAATAGAAAATAAATTTCAAAAAGGCAATAAAGATTTTTAATTTATTTCAAATGAATAACTATTTCCTTTCCGGGTGCTAAAATCATACAAGTAGGTCTTTCTAATTTTAACTTTATGCAGCTTAGCCATCGGTGAAATCAGCGGTTTCTTTATATGCGGTATCCGGTAAAAAGGATTTGGATTTGATCCGACGGCTTGTACAAGTTTTTCAGTTCCTTCAGCTTTCAAAGGTGAGTATGAACGAATACGCAGGTTACCGCCAAGGTTGGATTTTATTGTCAATCTTGAAATCTTTCCGTCTCTCCATACCATATTTTTAATTTCAAATCCGCCGCGTGCAAGCAGTCCTTCAACATTACCATCTTTCCATGCATAGGGCAAAGCCGGAAGTATAAAGACTGCACCATCATCACTTTGCAAAAGCATTTCAGCAACACCTGCAGTATATCCAAAGTTACCGTCTATCTGGAAAGGAGGATGAGCATCGAATAGGTTCGGATATGTGCCTCCTCCTTCACTGAAATTTATATGTTTATAATTCAAATCCGGTACGAGTTTAATCTGATCTTTGATTAACTTATATGCATGATTGCCGTCTAAAAATCGAGCCCACAAATTTATTTTCCACGCCATCGACCAGCCAGTTGATTCGTCACCTCGGAAAATTAATGATGTTCGTGATGCATCAAATAATTCGGGAGTATGGATTGGTGAAATCTGATTTGATGGATAAGCACCGTAAAGATGCGAGACATGCCTGTTATGATCTTTCGGACTATCCCAGTCTTTAATCCATTCCTGCAATTGTCCGTACTTTCCAATCTGCATAGGAGGCAATCTCTTTAAAGCATATTCAATTTTAGAAATGAAATTTTTATCGATATTCAAAATTCTTGCGGCTCTAATCGTTTTGGTAAAAAGGTCGAACAGAAGTTGATTATCCATCGTTGTTCCTGCCGTAATAGAAACATCCGGATGAATTGACGGTGCATTTTCCGGAGAGACAGACGGACAAACAACCAGCCAATCATGACCTGGATATTTAACAAGCGAGTTCAAGAAAAATTTTACTGCACCCTTCATTACCGGATAAACAGACTTCAGGTATTTCTTGTCCCCGTTAAATTCATACTTATCCCAAAGATGCTGGCAAAGCCATGCGCCGCCCATTTGCCACATTCCCCAGAACGAGCCATCGATAGGCCCGTTAATGCGCCAGATGTCTGTATTATGGTGAAGTACCCAACCTTTCGCACCGTACATATCTTCTGCAGTTTTTCTTCCTGTAACTGAAAGATCTTTTATCAATTGAATAAGAGGTTCATCAAGCTCACTTAGATTAGTAATTTCTGAAAGCCAGTAATTCATTTCTAAATTAATGTTGACGGTATATTTACTTCCCCATGGAGGAAACATTTGATTGTTCCAAATTCCCTGCAAGTTCGCCGGCTGACCACCTGGCTGCGATGATGAGATAAACAAGTATCGACCAAATTGAAAATATAAAGCCGCCAACTGAGGATCATCGTCTTCATGAAATTGTTTTATTCGCACATCGGTGGGATTCTTTACAGAATCGGTTACGCCAAGATTTATATTGACACGATCGAAATATTTTTGATAAGCTGCGATGTTATCACCTAATTCCTGTTCATAATTTTTATTCACAGCATTATACAAATATTCTGCCGCTCTTTCTCCAGCGCTCGCACTTATATCATGATAGTTCTTAAAATTAGTGGCGATCGAAATATAGACAGTTGCGGTATCCGCATTAGCTACTTGCAGAGAAGTATCTGAAGCAGATACAGATCCTCCGGAGGCTAGTATTTTAACTTGTACCTGAAATTTTACTTCACCTTTCACGGAATCATAATTGCTTGTTATTCCTTTCATTATTAATTCGTTATTACCTAAATTAAAAATGTCAACATTGGAAGGTCTGTTCATTGACGCATAAAAGTTAATAGAACCGGGTTTGTCTGCGGTATATCTTACTATAATTACTTGATCTGAGAAAGAAGCAAAAGCAGTACTTTGATAATTTACTCCGTTTACTTTGTAACGGGTAGATTCCACAGCATTTTTTATATCAAGCTCGCGGTAATAGTTAGAATAATTTTGATTAGCGGGGAAATACAGATTGAGTTCACCGGCAGTTTGATATGGACAACCCTGTGATGTCTTGCTGATAAAATTTTTATTAACCAGATCCTGAGCTTCTTTGTATTTGCCTTCAAAGATTAATTTTCTAACCATTGGCAGCGCCTTTAACGCATCCGGATTATCATTACGATTAGGACTCCCAGCCCAGATTGTATTCTCGTTAAGCTGAATTTTTTCTTTGTATGGATCGCCGTAAATCATTGCACCCAATCTGCCATTTCCTATAGGCAATGCTTCAACCCACTGCTGAGCAGGATGATTGTACCACAGCTTCATTAATGAATCGCTCTGCGCAAATACTTTTATCATTGCAAGAAAATATATTGAAAGGAATATTGAACCCGACTTGAGTAAATTATTTTTAGACATCAATATATTTATTCCAATTTTTTAATAAGTAAACAATTCCAGCAATAATGATTATTATTCCCCACCAAATATTCGCGTGTAAGTCTATAAGTTTTATATTTTCGCCTGAAGGGAAGTATAAATTATAAATTCCAGCACTTAATTCTACCAAACCGATTAAGAGTAAAATCCATCCGACAAAGAACCAGATATTTCTCATCTTTTTTTCTGTTTGCATTTTCACTCCTACCAAAGAATTATGTTAATGATGATGAAGATAATGAAAGTTACAGCACCCCAGAATTCCGGCGTTTTATAAAGCGCTACCTTTGGTCCATCATTTTTGTTCTTATCTACTAAACTCCGGACGTAGCCTCTCAATTCATCATCGCTTTTGTTTTTTGTAAAGAAGCTGATAACAATAGCGGTTCCTGTAGAAATTAACCATGCCCAAACTGCACGCCAGAAATTTGCAGCCATAAATGTCTGAGAACCGGGTCCGCTGAAATCCGGAATAACAAAGCTAACAGAAATTAATTTTACCTCCTGCAAAATAAATAATAGAACTGCAGCAAAAGTTCCGATCAACATTCCCCACAATCCGCCTTTGGGTGTAATAAATTTCCAAAACATGCCGAGAATAATTATTGCAACAGACGGCGCTAAAAACATCGAGCTGATTGCCTGCAAATAATCAATTACCGAAGGCATGCTGCGAGCAATGTAAGCAGCAGCGATGCTCAAAATAATTCCCGCTATAGTTGCAGCTCTTCCTACATGTAAAAGCTTTTGCGGAGTTGCGTTCTTGTTTATTACTGAATGATAAATATCGTACGTCCACACAGCATTAAATGAGCTCATGTTGCCTGCCATGCCAGCCATAAACATTGCAACCATCGAGGTAACGCCTACGCCTAATAAGCCAGTATTAAAATATCGCCGTATTAATAACGGCAAGACCGAATCATAATTTGTTTTCCCATTCTCAACTAATAACTTAAATCCGCTGGAAGGCTCTTTAAGCAGAACTAGAGCAATCATTCCAGTTCCAACAACCACGGCACCTAAAAGCAGTTTAAAGTAAGAGCCAATAATCGGAGTCATCCTTGCGGAACGTAAATCTTTTGCGGAGAATGCGCGTTGAATAATTAGGAAGTCAGTTGTCCAGTAACCAAATGCAATTGCGAAACCGAGCCCCAATACCAAACCGCCCCAGGTAATATACATTGGATTGCTATCCGGACTACTGGAGGTTGACCAGAGTGTTCTAAAGCCTTCGCTAAGATGAGCTGCAAATGCCGCTGGACCACCGATGTCTGTTAATCCTAAAATCGGTAGGATTAAAATTCCAGCCCATATTAAAAAGAACTGGAGAATTTCAGTAAACATTGCCGATAGCAGTCCGCTTAAAGTAACATAAAGTGCAACAAAAACTGCGGACAGCCAAATGCTTAAATCCCAGTTCCATCCCAAAAAAGTATGAAAGATTAATGCCTGCAGATACAATGCAATGCCGGAAACGAGAATCATATTTACAACAAACATTCCGGCATTAAAAACTCTTGTGCTCTCGTTAAAGCGGGCTTTTAAATAACCCGGTATAGATTTGATTTTGCTATGATAATAAAACGGCATCATAAAAACGCCGAGGAACAGCATTGCCGGGACAGCTCCGATTAAGTAAAAGTGTGCAGCATACAGTCCATACTTCACACTCTGACCTGCATAACCTATTACTTCCATCGAGCCCATGTTTGCAGACATGAAAGCAATGCCGCAAACCCACATGCTGTTTCTTCTGCCTGCAAGAAAAAAATCTTCATCGGTTCTTGTGAATTTTTTAAGATAAAAACCCATCCACACAACAAAACCGAAATAGATAAGCATTATTATCCAGTCGAAAATACTGAGATGTATTGGAGTCATAATTTTTCCCGGAAATGGTTTATTAAATGTTAAACGACTATTCCCTTTTTCAAAATAACATTTGCGTATAAAGCAGATTCACTGGTGGCAATTACGGCGTAAGCTTTCTTTGCTCTTTCATAGAAAGCGAACCTTTCTATGAATTCAAATCCATTAAAACGTTTGTATTCCTCACTAACTATTTTATTATATGATTCCCAGATTACAGGCTTTACATTATCACCCGGCACCACTTCCATCAGGCTAACCGGTTTTTCAACATAAGGATCAAGCGGGAAAAGCTTCATTACGGCTTCCAATACTTCGAATACCCCATGACCATCCAGCCGTACAAGTCTTTGTGCAATCGAAGCGGCAGGAAAATTTCCATCTGCAATTACTAACTCATCCCCATGCCCCATTTCCATTAGTATCTTTAATAAATCAGGACTTAAAATACTCGGTATATTCTTTAGCAATTATCGTTCTCCTTCTTTATTTAATTTCTTCATCAAATACAACTGCAACCTTGCCGCATTTGCCACTCGCCATTAAAGAATAAGCGGCATCGGCATCATCCAGTTTGAATCTGTGTGTAATTAATTTTTCGGGTTTAATTTTCCATCTTACCAGCTTTTCAACAAGCTCTTCCATTTTCCAGATGCTAGTAACCCACGAACCGAAAATAGTTTTCTGATCGTGAATTATATCTCTTGAAGGCTGAAATTCAACAGTGCCGCCTTCACCGATAAAAACTATCTTGCCCCATTTTCGCGCAGCTTGAATGCACGTAAGGCGTGCCTTGTTGTTTGCAGAACAATCGATTGATTTTTCAACTCCGTTTCCGCCGGTTAAGTCTTTTATCTGCTCAACATTTTTTTCTCCTGCTTTAATCACCTGATCGAACAAGTCGAGATTTTTCGCAATTGACATTCTATCTTCTATAACTTCGACTCCGAAAATTTTCTGTGCGCCCATCGCTCTGCACAGCATAGCCGATGCAAGTCCAACCGGACCTAAGCCTGTAATCAAGACAGCATCGTTACCCGAGATTCCGATTTTTTCCAAACCTTCGTAAACAGTTCCAAAACCGCATGCAACCTGAGCGCCGTCGGAATAACTTAATTCATCCGGTAAGTAAACCAAATCTTTTTCTTCGGCTAATAAATACTCAGCCATGCCGCCGTCGCGCTGCCAGCCGTAAGCACGCCTGTACTCGCTTGTACAGGAAATCATATAACCGCGACGGCAATCATTGCAAACACCGCAGCCGGAAATATGATAGACAATTACGCGGTCGCCTTTCTTAAAGCGCCTGCAGCCGGGACCAGTCTCAACTATTTGTCCGCTCGGTTCATGCCCGGCAATAATTCCGGGTTGATACCCTTCCGGTCCTTTACCGAGATGCTCGTGATAAATGCATCTGATGTCAGAGCCGCAAATTGTAGAAGACTTCATTTTAATTAGGACTTCACCGTGTCCCGGAACCGGTATATCAAACTTCTTTAATTGGATTGAACTGTCACCCGGTAAAATTGCACCATTCATTTTTGTCATTTTTAAATTCTATTTAAAATTATTTTATGCAGAAATAATCTCGCCATTCAAATCCCATAAATCTTCCCAGCTCTGGTTATTTTTCCAGAGAAAGACCTGTCCTTTAATTAACCTGCAGTTTTTATCTATCTTCGAAATGTCTTCCATATCTTTTTTAGTTAGAGAGGGAGTTATCACGGCTTCAAGATTTTCAAAAAAATGATTTACAGAAAATGGAATTGGAATTTGTCCGCGTTGAACTGCCCACTTGATAGCAACCTGCGCAGGCGTAATATTCAAACGTTCTGCTATCGATAAAATCACTTTGTCTTCAAGATCAACAGTATCATCCGGAGTTCTATCGCGCTCAGGTCTTCCAGGCGAACCAAGCGGACAATATGCTATCGGCTGAATATTATTCTTCAAACAAAACTCAAACAACTCTGTTTGCTGAAAATGCGGATGGAGTTCCATTTCATTTGTAACAGGTTTTATTCTTGCATCTTTAAGCAGCAGCGTCAGCTTTGGAATAGTCATGTTTGAAGTTCCGATATTTTTTACCAGACCTTTATCAACTAACTTTTCCATCTGATACCAGGTTTTCATAAAATTTTCATGAATGTACGGTTTTGCATTCGGGCTTCTGGATGTTACATCGCATTTTGGCGGATGAAAATTTGGAAAGGGCCAGTGCACAAGATAAAGGTCTAAATAATTTATTTGAAGGTCCGCCAATGTCTGTATGCATGATTCTTCAACTTTTTCATGCATGTCATTCCAGACTTTGGATGTAATCCATAAATCTTCTCTCTTAAGAAATCCACTTTTAAATATTTCATTAAGAGCTTTTCCGATATTCCTTTCATTACCATAAACCGAAGCGCAGTCTATGTGCCTGTAACCTGCATAAACAGCCTTCCTAACCGTATCTGCGATAGTTTCGGCATTGACCGAATCGGAACCGAACGTTCCAAGTCCAATGCATGGAATTCTGTTGCCGTTTGAAAGTTTAATTTCGGGAATTAATTCTGGATTTATATTTTTTATGTTAGGTAAAGAAGTCAATTCTTTTTGTCCATTCATTATTAAATATTGATCTTTTACTTTTCTGAATTTACTCTTTAATTAGGATGGAATTATTCCAGACAAACTCTTCCTTAATTAAAAGATTCCGCTGCACATCCGCCTTCCGGTTATCGATTAACTTGAATATAAGTGATGCTGCAGCGTTACCAATTTTTCGTGGATCCTGACTTATAACTGTAAGAGGCGGAGAAAAAGTCTGTACAGTCTCGTTGAAGCCAAATCCAAGGATACCAATATCTTGTGGTATCTTAAGCCCTACTTCATTAACTGCTTTGTAAACTCCTAATGCTACACGGTCATTTACAGTAAATATTATTTCAGGAAGATTATCCGCCCGGTATAAGCTCATAAAGGCTTCATATCCATCCTTTATCTCAAATCCTCCTTCGAAAATCCATTCCGGTCTTACTTTAATTCCCTTTTTCTTTAGTGCCTGCTTATAACCTGCACACCGTTCTTTTCCAATGCTTACATTAGAATAGCCTGCAAAGTGTGCAACCTTAGTATAGCCTTGGTTAATTATTTTTTCCAATGCGGCAATGGCTCCTTTTCTATCGTCAAATACAACTCTGGGTAAATCAAGTCCTTCAAATTGACGATCGAAGAATACAAGCGGGACATTCAATTTTTTTACTTGTTCAAAAATCCGGGAATCTTTAGTCTGCTGCGAAACACATACAAGCAGCCCGTCAACTCTCATACCTATCAGCTTTTCAATATTCCGCTTTTCGATGTATTCGTTTTCCCTGGATACCGTTACAAATACATTGTAATTTTTTTCAGACGCGCAATCTATAATACTGTCAGCTGCATAAGAGAAGAAACTGTTTTCCAGGTCAGGAATAACTAATCCTAATGTAAACGTCTTTCGGGAGGTTAAATTCTGAGCTATCAGATTCGGAATATATCCAAGCTCCTTTGCAGCAGCCAGTACTTTTTTCTTCATTTCGGCAGATATATCCGGGTGATTCCGTAAAGCTTTGGATACAGTAATACGAGTAACGTTTAATTTTTTTGCTATATCAGATTGAGTTGAATGTGCCATGATATTGAAGAAAATTTAATTTTTGCTTTACTTACTCGTGTAAAGCTAAGAAACTGATTGGTAATATTCAAGTTTGTAAATAAGAAATTTTTAATTGTTTTTATTTCAAATGATGAATAAACATGCCAAGTCAAATCATTCATTAGCATACTATGCCGAAGAATTCTTAAAGCTTAATCGTGACTTTCTTACCAATATATTTAATAACTTTAAATTTATTAACGGTATCAATTCCAGCTCCGTTATCTTTCGAAACTTTAACTACTCTGAAATTATGTACCTTAAACATTCCGGGAAATGAGTTCTTGCGATTGCCGATTGTTAAAACTTTGTCTTTATCATTCCACGAAAAAGTTATTGTGGAATACATTCCTTTCTCATAATCATAATTATTGTTTTCATCTTCATATAAAGTAAACACACCATCAGCGCCTGGATATATTCTGATTTCAATCGGATCATTTTTTTCTGTTGCATATTGAATTGAAGGTCCCATTGGAATAATTGAACCGGCTTTTACATAAAGAGGAATTTTGTCAAGCGGCGCTTCCGTTTTTACTGATTGCCCGCCGTTAAAACTTTCTCCGGTCCAGAAGTTGAGCCAACCGGAATGCTCGGGAAGATAAACATTTTGTTCTGTTTTTTTAGGTTCGATAATAGGTGATACAAGAATTGCTTTTCCAAACATAAATTCATAATGTTGATTTATGGCAGCGGTATCGCCGTTAAAATCCATAACCAACGGACGCATAATGGTAAATCCCTTTTTTGTAATCTGCCATGCTCCGGAATAAATATAAGGAAGCAGACGGTAGCGCAAATGCAGCATCTTCAGCATATCATCCTGAACTTGGTTGTCGTAATGCCATGGTTCGGTCTGGGATTGAAATCCATGAATACGAAAAATTGGATTAAACGCGCCCCACTGGTACCACCGGATGAGCAGCTCTTCATAATTTTTATCAGTGTATTGCAATTTACCTGGACGGAAAAATCCGCCGATGTCTGTAGTCCAGTAGGGCATGCCGGTAATTGAATAGTTTAACCCGGCAACAACTTGTCTTCTAAAAGAATCCCATGTCCCGCCAACATCTCCCGACCAATTTATTGTTCCATATCTTTGCTGACCGAGGAAAGCCGATCTTGTTAAAATGCAAACTCTTTTTTTAGATGTTGTTTTTCGTTGCCCTTCGTAAACCGAACGGCTGACGAACAACGGATATGTCAGCCGGTAGAAATCACCCAAACCAAGATAAGTCTTCGCGCCATGCAATGCATCGTTCTCAGGTTCGGTAGCATCCATCCACCATGAATCGACACCATGACTAAAAAGATTTTGTTTTAAAACATTCCAGTACATTTCCCTTGTAACCGGATTGAAATAATCCAGCCACTTGCTACCAGGTATGTAAAGATTTTTTGAAGCGAACACTTTTCCTATTGCAGAGTTCTTATCAGGATTAGACCAGATAGAAATACAAAAATGAGCATTAGCATCATGCAATTCTTTGATGAAGCCGGATGGATTTGGATAATTGGCTGTATCAAACTCAGGAACACCCCAGCCGTTGCTGCCCCAGTACTGCCAGTCCTGTACAATAACGTCCATCGGAATTTTTCTTTTTCGGAATTCATTTACTGTTTCAACAAGTTCTTTACCGGAAGTATAACGCTCGCGGCACTGCCAGAAGCCGTAAGCCCATTTAGGAAGCATCGGAACGCTTCCGGACAATCTTCTGTAGGTTTCGATAACACTGTCCGCCGAAGGACCGTAAAACACGACATAATCAATCAACTTTGCATTTGGTGAACGAAATGTTGTTTCATCGTTTGCAAGTCTCCATGATAATTTAGGTACGTTGCTTGATTTGCAGACGACCTGAACATTATGTTCTCCGGCTTTTAAATTCACCAAAGCATCTGCAGTTGGTGGAAGCCAAAAGTTGCTGATGTCTATACAAGGCTTTCCATCGATTGAAACATATTGACGGTTATCCATATCTCCAAGATTAAGAAAGATAGAATACCAACCATCTTCCGGCACAATCAATTTCCCATTGTATAGAGATTGATTCTGCGAAACTTTTTGAGCACCCGATGTTGTAGTAACTTCAATTGAATTGTTATTATCATTCGCAGATTGTTCTTGCTTGTTGAGCGCAATGAAGTTGTCGGCAGGATTAAATTCAGTCAGCCCATATTGATGCCATAATATTCCGTATCCTTCACTTGAATAAATAAACGGTAATGAAATCTGCGAATTAACCTGTGTTAATCTGCGCGTAACATTTTTTAAGTTGAATTGCCCGTCCTGAAACTGACCCAGTCCAAATATATGCTCACCTTCAGGTGACATAAAACTTTGCTCTGCCGTATAACAAGGCTCACCCATATCGGTACCTGGCACTAACTTTCTGGTGCCTGCTTTTTCGCTTAAAAATATTTTTCCGGAATTATTCTCAAATGACAAACTGCCGGTTTGCTTATCTATGATGACTGCAATCTTTTTCTCCTTTAGTTCAATCTTCGAAGATGACTCCGTAATTTTGAATTTTGGAGTTGAATAATGCGAAGTAAAAATAAGCTCCGGCACTTTGGGTTCAGTACCAATATAAAATTTTATGCGTAAAGCATTTTCTGTCATTGGAGAAATACTAAGAGTACCGCTGGAAAGCTTAATGTTGATTCCGCTATTCAATTTTTCATAACTCTTTACCACCTGCCCATAGCATAAAAATGGTATTAGCAAAACTGCAAGGAAAGACTTCATAGTAATTCTTTAAGTATAATTTTTGAATTTATAAAAACAGTAATCTCAGACTGCACAGTTTTTTTTTCACAATCTTTTTTAATCATTATGATTTCCACCTGGTAATTCTTAATGCCGTATAAGGCTTTTGGGGTAATTGTATTAAACTTCGTCCCGAAAACTTTTTTTGTAATGGAGTAATCGTCATGTTCCAGGTGTCGATAACTTCAACTTTAAAAAAGGAATCTTTGGGAAGTTCAATTACTACACTTCGCGGCTGAGCATCATTCAGATAGCATAAATAATATTTATCTTCAATGCCCACACAAGAGAACGGCATCCAGGTAAATATCGGTATTGGTTTTAAGTGAAGCGGTGCGGCTTCTAAAATCTTACGGAGGAATTTTATTCGCTCAGGACTTTTCCCTCTTAATATACCGCCTTTCGACCACCACAAAATGGTGTTTGATTTATCCGGAAACTTAACCGGATATTCTGTAACATAAGTTTCTCCGTGTCCGGCATATCCGCCGTTGGTAACGGCTCTCCAAAATTTTTCGGTCATCGATTGCGGCGTTAAGTTGCCCCAGGACCAAGGTATATTTCCTTCGTATCTGCACTCGTCAAATATAACCGGCTTCTTATATTCCTGTCTGTATATCTTTGCCTTATATGTATCTTCGCTTTGAATGCAGGCATGAGTAATAAGCGGATTTGAATAATCGAAAAGCTTAGCTCCGTTGTGAATGCTTAAGAGGTGATGAAATTTATCTTCCGCTGAAAATTTTTTAATATAATGGTTCCAATCGCTTAACGTTTTTGATTCCATAAAATCATACTCATTAGCCATACTCCACCAAACATTTTTATAAACGGCAAACCTCGCAATAATGTAATCAATATATCTGTCATTAGCCGTGCTGTCCATCTTGCTGAATCCCCACCTATCGTATGGATGAAAGACTATCAGGTCCGCTTGAATGCCAAGTGAATCGAGTTGCTTAATTCTTCTTTCAATGTTCCTGAAGAATGCCGGATTAAATCTGGTGTAATCCCAGTGCGTCAACGGTTTGCCTTCAAATGGATAGTAAACCGGTTCATTATGGTTCCAATCGTAGCTCTTGGGGAAAATGCACATCCGTATTTTATTAAAGTAACCTTTTGACAAAGTTTTAAGCGATACATCTGCTAAGCTGTCGCCCTGGTGTACCCAGGCATAGCACGTTGTTCCGAACGGGTAGTAAGGAGTTCCGTCTGCATAAGCAAAATAAAATGTATCTGCCACAGCTACCGGTCCGTGGTTACCAGCTCTGGCAGGGGTGCAAACAAAGCTGCCGGTTTTGTCATCAAGACTTTTAACATTGCTCGCAGTAATGTAATTCCACTTTCCTATTTTTTCTGGCATGAACCTTATCTTGTAAATTCCATTGCCGTCATAAAAACCGGCGACGGAAATAGTATCGTTGTCTTGAATAAACAGCCCGCTTAATTTAACATCTGTAAAAGGGTTGCCTGTACTTTGTCCGCTTAAGGTTAATTCGAAGACTTTCCATCTTTCTACCTTTACCTGACCAAAAAGTACAGAGCTGCAAAAAAGTAATATGAGCAATGCATTTTTAATTTTCATTTTAATTTGTCTTAATATTTATCATTATAAAATCTTAATAAAAGCTCCTGGCACTTTCTAAATCATCCAGGTTATGAACAGGACGTTCAATATTATACGGAATCGGCAGACGGCTGAACTGCTGAAAATACAGCAGGCAGGCATCTTTCCAAACCTGAGCATTCTCGCATTGCTTGCGCAGCTTGTTTTGTATTAATGAAAATCTTTCCGCATCAACATAAGGCTTTGCTTTATCCCAAATTTTTTGAAACCGGCGGACTTCCTGCAGTCCTTCTTCATAATGATAACACATTTCATCCCACAGAGTAAGTCCGCTCTTCATTTTATAATCCCAGGGTAGATGATGGAACCATAATAGATAAATTTCGGGACATGTTTTTACATTATTAATTATGGACCTTAATGGCTCGTGATATTGACTTACGGCATTGCTTCCTGTTTGCGTACGGTCGAACCCAATACCGTTAGTATCGGCTTGATGATAGTAAGGTGCAGTCCAATCTTTCCGGACATATTTTGGAGCCCACCAGGGTCCCGGACCATAATGGTCGTACGGTGAAAAAAGACAATGTAATCCGAGAGGCATCATGTAGTTTACGGCAGCTTCGCGGCTTTCAAGCATCATTTGTCTAACAGGTCTTAGAAAATTCTCATTCCTGTCCGCATAAATAGGTGTGGTAAAATCATTAGTATCTTTAGATGTCTGTCCGAAGGTAAGCTTTATCCATTCGTCTGCAATTTGACTGCTGGACA
This sequence comes from Bacteroidota bacterium, assembly GCA_021815405.1. Taxonomy (GTDB): domain Bacteria; phylum Bacteroidota; class Ignavibacteria; order Ignavibacteriales; family Ignavibacteriaceae; genus FEN-1297. The sequence goes on along the minus strand of JAKAGV010000016.1, from coordinate 83,142 downwards.
AAGTATTGTCCCAAGCCAAACGACCGAACGCATACCAGTTGGCTTGTGCAAAGGTATGACCGCACCAGTTGGTATCCAACCCGATATTTGAGACTCCAGCTATTGCCGTATGCTTCTGCGGGTAAATACTTCCATCGGTACATCTGGCTACAGTGCTGCCGACGCCTTCCTGGTAAGTATCGCTCTTTAAAAATTCTTCCCACATTGTTGCAAGAAAAACAAGATGAATTGATTGACCGAGATATTCCTGCGTTATCTGCAATTCAGGCATGAGTGAAGTTTTTTTCATAGCTCCGAAAAGCGGACTGAAAGGCTCGCGAGGCTGAAAGTCTACCGGACCGTTTTTGACCTGTATAATTAAATTATCCCGGAACTTCCCGTCAAGCGGCATAAATTCCGAATACGCCTGCTTTGCACGGTCATCGCCTGAAGCGCTGTATACAAAAGCCCGCCACATTACAATTCCGCCAAAAGGCTTTAGTGCATCTGCCAGCATATTTGCGCCGTCGGCATGCGTGCGTCCGTAATCCTGCGGACCTGGCTGCCCTTCACTGCTGGCTTTCACCAAGAAGCCGCCGAAGTCGGGAATCAATTTGTAAATCTCTATTACTTTTTCGCGCCACCATTTTATAACTTCAGGATTAAGCGGATCCGAAGTTTTTAATCCTCCGATTACTGAAGGAGAGGCAAAATTAATCGATAGATATGTTTTCATACCGTAAGGGCGCAGCACTTTCGCAATAGCTTGTACCCTGACTAAGTATGCCTTCGTCAGTATCAACGGCGATGCGTTTACGTTATCAAGAACCGCTCCGTTAATTCCTATTGATGCATTGGCAAGTGCATATTGGCTCCATAGTTTCTTATCGTTTTCTGTAACGACTAATGAGTCTTTCCCTTTTCGCCAGAATATTGAATGTCCCGCATATCCTCGTTCTATGGTTCCGTCGAGGTTATCCCAGTGGTCCAGCAGCCGCCGTTCATACGAAGGATTAAATACTTCTTCAATGACCTGCTCGCCTGTTTGCTGACGGCGAAGCAATTCGAACACGCCGTATAAAATGCCTAAATCAGTTTTCGCTTGAATCTTCCCGGGGCTAAGTCTAAACCCGTCTCCTTTAATTAACGGGTCTGATTTAACCATCAGCAGCGTAATAGTTGCACCGGATTTTCCCTGCCAGGTTTGCTTCAGCTCCCGTTTTGCAATGTCTAAAGTGGCAGAGCTTTTTGAGCAGATAATTTTTACCGAACCGGTGCTTTTGGCGCGAAACCAAAGTTTGTGTCCGTTCTCGGCATGCAGGGTTAAAACTGTTAACAAAATACAAATTGAAATTAAAACTTTCATTTCCTCAACCGGTTACTTCAAATTAATAACTGAAGTTACGCAAAATGAATAAAATGATCCATTTGTCATTCCGAAATTGTTTCGGAATCTTTATTTTTAAGCTGTTTTTAGATGCTGAAACAAGTTCAGCATGACAATTGCGTAACTTCAGTTAATAATTAAAATCTCCACTAACTTCATTTTTTTAAGTGTTTCAATTTTACAGTTTAACTGATACTTCTTTCCCGTCATATTTAATTACTTTATTATATTTATTAACCGGAGCCATCCCGATGCCTTCTTTAGGACTTACGACTACAATTCTGAATTTACGCTCCTTCAACATTCCGCGGAAAGAGCCTTTGCGTTCGCTTATGGTTAACTTTTTCCCGGCATCATTCCATTGAAAAGTTATTAAGGAATAAAGTCCTTTTTGATAGTCGTAGTTGTCGTTTTCATCTTCATACAAAGTGAACTTGCCGTCGGCGCCGGGATAAACGCGTATTTCAAGGTCGTCCCACTTCTTCTGCAAAGCATATTGAACTTTAGGACCAACCGGCAGAATTGAACCTGCTCTTATATACAAAGGCATGATATCAATCGGCGTTTCTTTATTTACTCTTTGACCTCCGCTATATTTTTCTCCGGTCCAGAAATCAATCCAATCAGTTCCTTTGGGAAGATAGACCTCATCACTTTTTATTTTACTGAAATCTCCGACTTTGGTAGTATCATTGCCTTGAACTATTATTCTGGAGTACATCGGCTTTGTAACAGGGCAAACCAAAATTTCTTTGCCGAACATATATTCATTATTAATGTTAAGTGCATCTTTATCTTTCGGAAAATCCATTACCAATGCTCTCATCATTGTTGATTGATGGTCGGTTACCTGCCAGGAATCAGAATATATATAAGGTAGGAGAAGGTAACGAAGATTAATATATTTATCTATTGCATCATAAATCTCGTCGCCTTTCTTTCCAAAATGGTAAATCTCTCTTGGTGCATCAGTACCATGCGAACGCATCATCGGACAGAACGCACCGAACTGAATCCAGCGGGCATACAGCTCACGGTAATTGGCATCTTTCAGCTTCTGCGGAAAATTCCAAAGAAAGAATCCGCCGATGTCACTGTTCCAATAAGGTAAACCGCAGAGTGAAAAATTTAATCCTGCAGAAATCTGATCTCTTAATGCTTTCCATGATGCAACTACATCACCCGACCATGTATCTGCACCGTAGCGCTGCTGACCTGCAAACATAGAACGTGTAAGAATGAAAACCCGTTTAGCGGAAGTAACGGATCGCTGTCCCTTATATACTCCGCCAACGTGCATTAAGGGAAAAGCGTTTCGAACTTTACGAAATGAACCGAGATAAGTATGATCATCAAAGTCCGAAGGCTTTACATCCAAATGATCAGGCTCGGATGAATCAAGCCACCAGCCGTCGATGCCTAAGGAAAAAAGTCCTTTGTCTAAAAACTTCCAGAATATTTTTCTTGCCTCGGGATTGTAGGCATCATAAACTCTAACTCCGGAAGGTTTGCTCATATCCGGCGGCCATGCATCTGTAGCAGATAGCGGCCAGGTCTTAAAATCCAGAAGCATTCCTTTTTTATCCAGTACTTTATATTGTTCAGTTTTAGGTCCGAATGATGCCCAGACTGAAATAATTATATGCGCATGCATCGCATGAATTTCATCAATCATTTTTCGAGGATGTGGAAATTCAGGATTAAGGAACTGCATCGCGTTCCAGTGGTAGTTATCACCCCAGTACTGCCAATCTTGAATGATACCGTCTAATGGAACTCCAAGCTCACGGTACTTTTTTACAACTCCAACTATTTCGTCCTGACTTTTATATCGTTCTCTGCTTTGCCAGTAACCGTAAGTCCAGAGCGGCTCCATAGGTACCTGACCGGTTAAGTCACGCATTTGAGCAATCACACCATCTGCATTGCCGCCATACATAAAATAATAATCTGCACAATTGCCGACGTCGGATTTGAACGTTGTACTGTCCTGGTTGTCAACAAAAAGAGTCGGCGAGTAATTATCCCAGAACAATCCATATCCCTTTACCGATAGAAAGAACGGAATATAATCATCGGTGTTTCCCTGAATCATGTGTAATGTATCATTGCGCTGATCCATCTTACCTTGCTGCTGCTGGCCCAATCCGTAAATAGCTTCATCCTTATCTAAGACAAATGATTGGCTTACTGTAAAAGTCTTAACTTCTGCATCGTTAAAATCCGTAAACGAAATGCCGTCTTTTTTCTCTTTTAATAACGGCTCTTCCGCCGCAGTGAAAAAGGAAATTTTACCGTCTTTCAAATTAAGTTCAACCAGAACCTTTTCACTTTTCAAAAATAGATTATCGCCATTCTGCTTCATATCAAATGCAGTCTTATGCGGAGTTTCAATAACCGAAAGACTTTTCTTGGTAAATGCTTTGCCTTCGGGAAATTTTATTATTCGTACTGTTGACGGATTATAAAATTGAATTTCAATGTTAAGAGAGTGTATTGTTGTATTAATTCCAAGCTTGGTTTTTTTAAAAGATTGGGCATTAGATACAGCAGCCCAAAAGGACGCTAAGAATACAGCGGTCAAAAATATTTTTTTCATATAATTACTCTTTTTTAATTCTTATTTATTGAATCCTGAAGCAGCTTTTTCAACACTTCAAATTTCTCATTGGTTGTAATTAGTTTTAGTTTCATTTCATCTCCTAATTCCATCGTCTCAGGTGGAGTTATATGAAACGAATTCCACTCAGGCAATCCCTTTCTGTTCGGGTTTCCTGTCTTGATGAAGCTCGTCCAATAGTCCGACATAATTTTCTCTATCTGATTATCCTCCGATGTCCAGGGTCGGGGCGACATCTTCAGATTGTCGAATACATATGGCAGTTCAGATGAATGAAAAGTAAGATAGCGCTCTCTTGTGGCTCCCGGTTGTTGATGAGTAAAAAGGTACGTGTATAATTTTGTTCTTGCAGTCTTCTCTCGATTTACACCCCACAGGTACAACGATACTAATGAAACGTCCCGTGCTAATTTCTTCTGCGACTCCGAGGCTTCGGCTTGAGTGTAAGCAGGGTAAAGCTTAAGAATTTGATCCGCAAGTTCGCCTGCCTGCTGTTTCACTTGCTTACGAAACTCTTCCGCAGGAATCTTACTATAGTTATTCATGAAACTGCCTTCGTTGGCAACCCAGCCGGTTATTGTAGCTACATCATTTTGCTTTCCGGCTTTAAATATATCATTGACCTTGTTTGGCAAGAACCATCCGTCTACAATTGGAAGAAAATGATATTTGTTATTAGTAGAATCGACCAATTCACCGGCAGACATCGCTCTTAACTCTGCTAATGAAGATGCACCCATTGCTTTTTCGAACTTAACTCCATATTGTTCAGCCGTATTCAAATTTTCTTCCAGACCGCTTCTGAAGTCGGTACCGCTTTCTGCGATTGCCCGGATGAACAGCCCTTTCGCAAGCGGTGATGCGGTCAGGTAGTTTACGGACAATGCCCCTGCGGATTGTCCCATAATTGTTACTCGATCCGGATCTCCGCCGAATGCTTTAATATTTTTATGAATCCATTTAAGCGCCGCTAATTGATCCAGCAGTCCGTAGTTCCCGGAAGAATGATGCTTCGATTCCTTTGTTAATGAAGGAAGAGCTAAGAAACCAAACACTCCTACTCTATAGTTGATTGTAACAACAACCAATCCCTTCTTTGCAAGGTTCTCACCGTTATAAACAGGACAATTGCCTGATCCGCCGGTAAATGCACCGCCAGGAATATACATAACTACCGGTCTTTTTTCATTTGATGATTTTGCAGCAGTCCAGATGTTCAAGTACAGGCAGTCTTCGCTTACAGCGCCTTGAGGCTGATATTCCTGTGTCCAGGGTCCGTACTCTTTTACCATTACTTGCTCGGGGTTTGGCGAAAACTTGTCGGCTTTCCGCTCACCTTTCCAATGCGCCGGAGGCTGCGGTGCATGCCAGCGTAGTTCACCAACCGGAGGTGCGGCATACGGGACTCCTTCGTAAACCATTACTCCATCATGGAGCGTTCCCTGTAATAATCCTTGTTCTACTTTTACAGGCACAGGCTGCGCAATAGTAAATCCCACAATAAATAATAAGAACGCCGCTACATATGGAATTTGTCTTATCATAATTTTCCCGGTTAATAAAATCGTAAAAGAGATAATTCTAAAAATGGTGTCAGCCCGTACTTCAATATATTACCGGCTGACATCTAATTTTATTTTATCTTTTCTTCAGCATCATTCGATACTATTTAAGAAGCATTAATTTTTTAGTATTTATAAAACTTCCAGCTTCAAGCCTATAGAAGTAAACACCGCTTGCAAGGTTTTGTGCATTGAAAGGCACGGTATATTCACCCGGTGACTGCACAGTATTTACTAAGGTCATTACTTCTCTTCCCAGAACATCATAAATTTTTAAAATTACTTTTGATGATTTTGGAATACTGTACCTGATATTAGTAGTCGGATTAAATGGATTTGGATAATTCTGTTCCAGTTTAAATTCAGCCGGTATAGTTGATACCGTATTTTCTACACCGGTTGGGTTATCTTTAATATATTGAGCAAGCCAGTCGAACGCCGGTCTAAGACTGCCGTCTGAATTTACCAGGTAGCAAGTGGATTGCCATATTAAGCCTTGCTGGTATCCCCAAAGAGTAATTCCTTTTACTGCCGGGTTTGTCCATAAAATAGGGAATATCTTTTTATACAACTGCAGTTGCATATTATCATCCGGTGTACCGGTATTACCGATATTACCTAAATCAAATTCAGAGATATAAACCGGTAAGCCTGTAGCTCCAAGCCTTGCCAGGTTATTTTTTAAAGTTGTAGTATCAGCACTCTCTAGTTCGAAGCGATGCCCCTGAACGCCAATACCGTCTATCAATCCTCTTTGCTGTAATAAATTAATTATTTGAAGATACTGTGTTGTGGCGTTGTTGTCGTTAATAATACCATAATCATTAATTAATAATTTTGCGTTAGGCAGATACATCCTCGCTAATTTGAAAGCGTTTATTACCCAATCCCAGCCTGTGCTTCCTTTACCACCAAGAGCGTTTTCATAATTAGCATGCCCATTTAAACCATCGGGCGGATTATGCCCGTTCAGCGGCTCATTGACAACATCGATCATATCGGTCTTGGGATATCTTTGTCCGACTTGCCTTATCCATGTTTCGATATATTTATATTGAGTAGCAGAATCAAGGCTGGACAACCAGGTTGGCTGCTGCTGACCCCAGATTAAATTATGATCTTTAAAAAGTATATGATTATTTATGGCATAATTATAAGCAGCATCAAGACCGCCCCAGGTCCACTTAGTCGTATCGGATGAAACTCCAACGGAGCCCCATTTGCCCGCGTTCTCCGGAGTAAGTTGAGTCCAATAATTTTTAAAATTCGGATCGGTATTGTTGAAAGAACTGCCTAAAAACTTACTCTGCCCTTCAGCAAGTGCTGGTCCCTTCCAACCTGGGCTTGTAGTTGTATCTGGTCCACCAGGCATAGTATAAACACCTTTATTATAAAGGAAAGTAACCTGAGTCGGGCTTAATGCAGTATCATAAATATCAAATTCGTGAATTCTGCCGAGCCACTGTGAATCCCCCGTATAACCACTCTTAGCAAGGTATGCAAAGGCAGTACTTATACGGCTGATATTGTTGTTGGTGTCCAATTTTGCTGCGCCTGTCAAGGTACCGTCAATATATAATTTGATTGAGTCGCTTGTTAGCGTACTTATCATTTGATGCAGATTGCCGTCATCATATTCGGGACCATTCACGCCGGTTTCAGCAGACCAAGGAGTTGAAGTGTTATCGCACGAGATAGCAGTTCGGCTAACGCTGTCCTGTCTGGCTGCAGTCATAAAATAATAATTAACGCCAATTGAGTTTTGTGTGTCGCCGAAATATGCCAGCATGGTGAAATTTGGATTTGAGTTTTTTGCAGGAGTATACCAAGCTTCAAGTGAAACTTCTTTGTAAGTATTCAATGCAATTGAATCCGCAGGCAATTCCATCCATTGTCCTTGAGCGGAAGTTTGCAGCGCTCCGCCGCTAATAGAAGCGCCGCCTACCAATTTACCGGTAAGATGTCCAACGTAATCATTCGCTGTTCCATCGTCAAACGTCCATGAGTGTGTTAAGTTTGCAGTACCCGGAAGTCCTTTTTGATAAAGGAAAGCAACTTCATCCGCACTAAGCGCCTTATTGTATATATTAAATTCTTCAATCCTGCCGAGCCATTGAGAATCGCCAGTATAGCCACTCTTGGCAAGATAAGCAAAGGCTGTACTTAAGCGACTGATACTGTTGTTTGTATCCAGCTTCGCGGCACTCCGCAAAGTACCGTCAATATATAATTTGATTGAGTCGCTGGTAAGAGTACTAACCATATGATGTAGTCTGCCGTCATCATATTCGGGACCGTTAACACCAGTCTCTGCAGACCAAGGAGTTGAAGTATTACCGCATGAGATAGCAGTCCGGCTTACACTGTCCTGTCTGGCAGCCGTCATAAAATAATAATTCACACCAATAGAATTCTGTGTATCGCCGAAATACGCCAGCATCGTAAAATTAGGATTAGAGTTTTTAGCCGGTATATACCATGCCTCTAATGAAATTTCCTGGTATTTATTTATTGCAATAGAATCCGCTGGCATTTCCATCCATTGACCCTGGGCAGAAATTACAAGAGAACCGCCCTGCACTGTTGCGCCGCCTACCAATTTGCCGGTAAGATGTCCTACATAATCATTGGTAGTTCCATCGTCAAAAGTCCACGAGTGGGTTAGGTTTGCTATACCCGGATCTATCTGTGCTGAAATTGTAACAGCCGATAATAGAATAATCAATAAAGGTAAAACAAGATGTTTTAAAGTATACATATCTTCCTCCTTGAGGATTAGTTTGTAATTATTTTAATTGACTAAATAATCTTTTATTTCGCCCAGGCTTCTCCTTCTGGTGTTATTCGCCATTTGAAATAAACATTTAAAACTTTAAGAGAACTTGCGCTCGGCACCGGTCCAATGTGCGGCGTTTTACTAAAGTACATTACGTCTGGATGTGCATCGCTGAAGGGTTTCCATTCAGCAACTCCTTTGCCGTTCGGATTTCCGTACTTTGCAAAGTTTGTCCAGTAGGTCGCCATGTCCTCCGAGATTTTTATATCTGATTTGGTAATGTTAGGATTAGAAGCATTCAGATGTTCGAAAACATAAGCCACTTCCTGACCATGCGGTGAACCAAATCCAAAACGAGGTGAATCCTTTGGATAGTCAGGGTGCTGATCAAAATAGTAATAATAAACTTTTGATTTTCCTATCTTCGATGTAAGCCGAGCCCAAATCCAGGTATGCCACCCGAATGCAGCATCGCGTGTAAGGTCTCTTGCAGTCTTTGCTACTTTTCCGGTACCAGGCGGATAAGCTTTTAAGAGTTTATCGGCAAAAGGTCCGTAGCGTTTCTTAACGCTTGCAATATAATCTTCTATCGTACTTGGTGGCGAAAAGCTTGCACCTTCATCTGAGTTATATCCTACAAGAATCGGAGTATTGTTGAACTTGCCTTCTTCATAAAGCTTGTACTGGTCACCCGGGATAACCCAACCGTCAACTATGGGCCACGCCATACCTTGTCCGAAACTGCTTGGCGGAAGCTTGTCTGCCGGAATCTTACGAAGTTCTGCAAGTGATGATGCTCCTGCTTTTTTCATGTACGCTTCACCATCTTTTTCAGCATCGGAAAGAAGTTTCATATTCTCGCCCGGATAAGTTGTTACTCTTGATGGACCAAAGTTACCGCCGCTTTCCGAAATTGCACCTTCGAATAATCCCTTTGCCAGCGGAGATGCACAAAGCATACTCACTGCAATTCCTCCGGCTGATTCGCCGAATATAGTAACCTTGTTCGGGTCGCCTCCGAATGCTGCAATATTTTTCTTTACCCATTTAAGACCGGCAATCATATCAAGAATGCCGTAGTTCCCCGAAACATGATGCGGACTTTCAGCACTTAGTTCCGGGAGTGCAAGAAATCCAAGTTGACCGACACGGTAAGCAATACTAACTAATACTACACCTTTCTTAGCTAAATTTGCACCGTTGTAATTTGGATCAGAAGTAGAACCAAAGTTGAATCCTCCTCCGTAAATCCAAACAAAGACAGGTATTTTGTCGTTTGCGGATTTTGCCGGTGTCCAAACATTCAGGTATAAGCAGTCCTCGCTCATATTAGGACCGCTTCCAGATCCCTGGATTGGAGACGGACCAAATTTAGTAGCTTCCTTAACGCCTTGCCATTTTGCAGCGGGTTGAGGCGGGCGCCATCTTAACTTGCCTACGGGCGGTGCAGCAAAAGGAATTCCCAAATAAACGGTCAATCCATCTTCATACTTACCTTGTAATAATCCGTCCTCTACTTTTACCGGTGCAGGTTGTTGAGCAGAACAAAGTCCACCGGCAAAAAATACTGCGAGTAAAAAAGTTAATATTTTCATATTATTGGTTCCTTTAATTAAATTTTATTTTATTAAAGAAAAATTTTAATTGTATGAGTTCGCTCTAAAAAGCTAAAAAAACTAAATGTCATTCCCACGAAAGTGGGAATCTATTCGATAATCAAAACTTTTTGGATTCCCGTTTACACGGGAATGACCTTTTTAGAGCGGACTCATTGTATTAATTAGTCGAGAATTTATTTCTTCTTAAGTTCTCTACTAAGAAATAAGAAAAACATTCAAATACTTTCCCGGGTAAGTTTTTAAATCTGAATAGCATCAAAATCTTTTATCCTGATTTTAGTTTTTTCTCTACTTTTTTTCTTCGGCGGTTGGCGGCAACTTTATATCATCAATTTTATATCCCATAAGAGAAAGCATTTTTTCCGCATACCGCTCTCCAAGAATTCTATAACCTTCCGGCGTAAAATGCAAATGATCCGGTGGTCTTGAAGGACAACCTGCAGAAGAAATTACATAAGAATTTGGAATTGTCTTAGGCAGTTCGTCAATTATTTTATTCATACTTGCGCAAGCACCCTGCTCATCTGCATTCACAACTTCTCCGGCAAGCAGCGGCACTTTTTCGGGATTGAGGTCCAGGTCTTTAATTAAATTGTCGTAAACATATTTTACTTTAGAAGCCCAGGTACTATCACCTGTATTTGATTCTCCTTGATGCAGCAGAATTCCCTTGATGACACCGTCTTTCTGCGCAAGTTTTGCTATGTCGACAAGATATTGATAAGGATTACCGTCATATTGCTTGATAATATCTTTCATCCATCCGGGAGTTGTAGAATCATACGCCTGATACTTGTCTTTCTCAAATAATTCAATTTTGCATCCGGCGACGGCGACTACAACAACTCCAACTTTGATGTCCTTCGGAAGATTGGATACCATTGTTCTGCCAAAGTAATCTGCAGGACAAAGACCAGTGAATGGGCGGCACAACGGAGGTACCGCAGTATACCAACGTCCCTTTACCCTTCCGAGTTTTGGAAAGTCAACTGCTGCAAGAACCTGGAAACGGCTATCCACGTTTACTGTATCCTGCGGTTCAACTCCGGGAAAGCCTTCCATGTTTGACTGCCCGAAGCAGATATAAATATAAAAATTCTTATCTTGTGAAAAAACTCTCGTTGTTAATAGTAATCCCATAAATAGAAAAACAAAATAACTATATCTCATGATTTGATGCCTCATCTAATTTAAGTAAATGGAAATTCATTTAGTCCAATTTCCTTGTCGATTTTCTAACTACTAATTCAGTATCAATGACAATATGTTCGATTGGAACTAAAGTTGACGATTCAATATTATTTATTAATATCTCGGCAGCTCTTTGACCAATTTCTCTTTGAGGAGATCTAATAGTTGTAAGAGGTACAGAATATATCTCAGCATAATGAATATCATCATTACCAATAATTGAAATATCTTTTGGGATTTTTATTTTTAGATCTCTTAGTGCAGTCATGACAGCCAATGCCTGCAAATCATTAAAACATACAATTGCAGTCGGATAATCTTTTCGTTTCCTGCTTCGAAAATATTTTATTGTCTTTTCATAACTAACTTTTGTATTGGATCCAATTGAAATAATCATTTTGTCATTAAAAGCTAGTGTGCTTTCGCTAAACGCATTGCGGAAACCGTCAACACGTTCTTTAGTGTGCGCTGATTCCGGAGGACCGGCAAAATGTACAATTTTTTTATGCCCGTTCTTTATTAAATATTCTACAGCTTTTTTGACCGCTCCTTTATTGTCTATCTCTACAACGTTGGCTGTTATGCCTTTAACAGACGCTAATAAAACAAATGGATAATTTAACATCTTCAATTTGAAAAGATGTTCAATTTCGGAATTGCCTTCTGCAATTGGCGCTATTATAGCACCGCGTATATCCTTTGCCGAAAATAGATTCGTAAATTTTTTTTCACTTTCATGATTATAGTCTGAACTTGCTATTACCAGAGAATAACCTTTAGATCTGGCATATTCTTTTGCGCCTTCTGCTATTGTAGTAAAGAAAGGATAATTCAGTTCTTTAACTATGATACCGATACATTTCCCGGCATCGCCGTATTTCATATTTCTGGCAAAACCCTTTGGACGGTAATTCAGGGTTCTCATTAATTGCAAGACATGTTCTCGCGTAGATTGTTTTACCGTAGATCTCTCATTTAGAACTGCAGAGACTGTTGCTTTTGAAACTCCCGCTCTTTTCGCTATTTCTTTTATGGTTATTTCTTTTATCTTGTTCATTTAAGCCACCTCCCAAAAATAAAAGTATTTGTACATATCATAACCTCCTTAAAATAAAGTACGGCTGCTATATCAGCTTTGTAGATAAGCCCAATTACAACCATGCATACACCGGATTTTCTCTTAATTTAAAATAATATTGAAGAGAATTATAAATCCAGGACATATCTTCAATTTCCCTCATAAAAATTCTGGTGTTGCTGCGGAAAATATTTCTGCACTTTTCACAAAGTGCCGCATGTAAATTTCTCTGCGCTTATATATAGAAATTTGATTCTTTAGATTTTCCATTGCTGCAGCTTTTCTTATATCAATTAAATTTTTTACTTAGATTCATCTTTCGATTCAGACACTCTATTCAGAATCAACTCCATAGGATTTCCTTGCATTCCTTCAGCCTTCATTGAAATAGTCGAATCGCTCGTAACAGTGCACTCATGATGAATGGTCATGTCGTTAAAGCTTACATCGAATGTAAAAGTTGAATCATTATATTTTCCGTTGCTGATAGGAGTCTCTCCCATTTGACTTTCAACAGAGCCGGTTAAGCTGTCTCCGGTTACATGAAAATTGAATGTTAAGTCAAAAGCTCCGTTCGGACCTTGCATTACACCTTTCCATTTCCCGTCAATACTTTGGGCATTAGCAATACCTATTGCTAAGAAGATTACTAGACAAAAATAAAACAAATGTTTCATGACGAATCCTTTCATAATTTGTGAATAACTTTTTTTTTAGATGAATTTTTCATTAAGCTTTTCTCTTAGTTAATTGTTTGATAGGGTTTTAATTACAAACCCGCCGTAAGGATGCATTCTAATTTCAAGAGTAGATGAAAAGTTTACATTACTCTTAACAAATCCTTTTGAATTGTCAGAATCAGTAATTAAAAAGCCTTTGGCTGATTTATTTATAAAAGATAAATCTAATTTTAGATTTCGTTCCGAATTTTCTCCGTTGATGCCGGCAATGTACCAAGTACTTCCGCTTCTTCTTGCAAGTACAACAAATTTACCAGGATAGCCGTCGATAAATTTCACATCATCCCATCTCTCCTGTAATGTTCTCATATATTCCTGAACAAATTCTGGTTGGGCAGCCATTCCGTATGGTGTTTCAGCAATATGCTCAATGCCAGAAGTGAATATAACGGACAGTGCTATTTCGAAGCCATCGGTTGTTCTGCGCTTTATGTTTGGAATGCCTGAGAAGTTTACCGGTGTGAAATCCATCGGGTCAAAAAGATTTCTTGCAAATGGAATCATCGTGCAATGAGAAGGCTGGTTATCCGCAAAATACTGTCCGAATGTTACATATTCTTCTCCCCGTATTGCTTCCATGCTAACCAGATTGGGATATGTTCTATACCATCCTCGCGGGAAAGTACAGCCATGAAAGTTTACGGCAAGATTAAACTTTGCGGCGTCTTCAAGAATATCAATATAATATTTTATCATCGACTGCCCGTCGCCGCCGAAGAAATCAACCTTAATACCTGCAATGCCCATGTCTTTTAATTTTTGAAACTCAACCATCCGCTCTTTGTGAGTAAGGAGCTTGCTGCGCGGTGTTTGCGGAGTTGTATTCCAGTCCCCAGCCGAATTGTACCACAACAAAATTTCTACATTTTTCGTCTTCGCATAATCAGCAAGCTCTTTAATCTTTTCATATCCAATCTGGGTATCCCACAAAGCATCTATCAGGCAGTATCTCCAGTGCATTGAAGAAGCAAAGTCAATATATTCTTTTTGAACATTATAAACTGTAGAATCATCTTTTAAAATAATCCAGCTCCATGAAGCAATCCCGGGCTTCAGCCATTGGGAAACATCATACTTTGCAGGTTCGGCTAAGTCTGTTTCCAACGTTGATTCTACCAAACCGCCGAGGTTGTTTGCAATAGCTATAACACGCCACGGAGTTAACCATGGCAATTTCGATTCAGGCAAAACCGGTCCGCCGGATTTGGTTTCCTGCGGCTCAGGAAATTCTATTGAATAATCACCGCCGGGAGAAAGCCAGCTTAAACGCGACCCGCAGTAGTTGATATCCAGAGCAGTCTCCGTAATGCAAATCCAAAATTTCCCGGAATGAAAAAGCGCCGGCATTACCCAACCAGCCCGGTTCGGCGAAACCGTTCCTACCGGAATATCCATTTGATAATAATTTTCATACGAAGGCGAAGCAAAGCTCCATCCAATCCGCGCATCATCGCATGGCTGCAGGAAGGCTTTTGCAGATGGTTCAAAATGAAATGAGCTCAGCTCTTTATAGATTTCTAATGTTGTATCGTTTTTCCCCGGAAAATAATATCGGAAAGCAACGCCGTCATTTGATACCTGGAAAATGATTTCCATTTTTTTCGAATCCGCATTCTTCAAATAAAAGACACACTTATTGCCGGTATAGCTGCAGTCCAATCTTTTCCCATGCAGCAGTTTATAATGCTCGGAAACTAAGTTTACATTTGAAGCCGAATCGAGTGCAAGAGCATTTGTAAAATCTCCATCGCTTCTAAGAATTCCTAACTTGGATTGTTTCAGAATAGTAGTTCCCTCAGAAGCTACTGAATATACCGGCTCTCCTTTTGAGGTAAGCCAAAAGTGGACGGAGATTTTATTGTCAGGACTTTTTATAGAATACCTGCTGGCGCAAAAAACACTGGCAGCAAATGTCATTATAATTAGCAGCAGTAATTTTATTTTCATCAAATTAAATTTCCTTTTCCCTATAAACTTATTAAAAATTATTTTTCTTCATCAAAGTAATTTTTCATTCCACTTCAATTATTCTGCTTCCTTTTCTAATTCCGTTTTCATTAAATGCATCAATAGTAAAATAGTATTTCTCCAAACTATTCAAACTTCTTATTGTAATTGAATCTGAACCAAGCACTTCATAATTATGATATAATTTATCTTTCCCGGTTCCGTAGCGGATGTTGTAACCGACTGCATCCGTGTTCTTCTTCCATTTAAGATTTACTATACATCTATCGGTTTTCATTCTGTCAACAATAAAATTTTCAACTGTTGAAGGGACTGTTCCACCTCCGTTTCCGAAGATACGAAGACCTGAAACCGCAAAAGTTCCTCCCGGAATATGGTAGTTGGTTAGTCTAATATAGCGCGCCTCTACAGGTTTCTGAAGCTCAACATAATCATGCGGCACGTCTGTTTTATTTTCAGTTTTATCTACCAGTGTATGCCAGGTTTTATTGTCTGTGGAATATTTCAGAAGGTATTGATAATAGATATCAGGATTGCGCCCGTATATTTGTGTTTCATTTTCAGCAAAATTAATTTGAACAGCTTTCACAGTGCATTTCTTCTGCAAATCAATCGAAATCCATTCGCCTTTATCGCCGGTCTTTGCGCTCCAGTAATCGCGGATATTTTCATCAACAGCAAAATCTTTTGGATGATCTGGCAGCTCGGATGAAACTTCAACTGGTTTTTTATATGAAAGCAGCATCCAACCGGTTGCTAAATCTTCCGGACCTGAAATTTTCTTTTTAGGAACTTTAAAAGGAAAATCGCCAAAGCCGGTATATGCATAAAGCTCTCCATCCTTATCGAAGAACATCGGGAAAAGTCCGAGGCGTCTTTCGAACATGTGCTTGACTGAAATAGTCATAGTGGAGATATGCCAGTAGTTGCCGTAAATATCCTGGAATGTGCTGCTATGCCCCGCGCCAGCAATAAAGCCTTCCGGCTTTGATGAGCACGGATTGTTTGGCGCAAGCTTATAATCTCCAAGTGGTTTATCGGAAACATAAAGACCGTCGCAATAGCTTTTAAATTGAGTACCTGGGCAAGCATACTGCAAATAGTATTTACCGTCATGCTTCGTCATCCATGAACCTTCAATCCATGGATTGTCCGGCAAGTTGTTATAATCTCCGGAACGTTCCCAGCCGTAAATATCCTTGTGGCTGTTAAAGAGAGCTTTAGGCTTTCCAATCGGATTAAAAGTTTTAGGGTCTAACTCAACTCCATAAATCGGTTTTGAATTTGAACAGCCGTAATAGAAATACAATCTGCCGTCGTCATCTAAAAACAAATCCGGATCAATCATTCCAATCGGAAACGCAGGATTAACTACCTGCCATTTACCTGACTTTGGATCGCCGGTTTTATAAATTTTAGGATTATCCGATGAAGCTAAAAAATATAAAGTATCATTCATTACTAATGCAGTAGGCGCGTAATCCTCTATCGGAAGATCTTCTGTTGTAATTAAATCCCAATGAATTAAATCAGTGGAATGAAAGTATCCTCCGGACTTTGAAGCAAACAAATAATATTCTCCCTTATACAAAACCATTGTTGGATCTGCAGCCTCACGCCGCGACGGTTTATCAAGACAAAATCTGTAACTAAGATTTACCGGATTGCAGATTGTTGTCTGTCCTTTTTTATAATTTGATTGTGAATAGGACATTAACGATGCAAACAAAAGTACCAACAATGATAAGATAATTATTTTTTTCATGAAAACTTTCATCTAATTAACTCGAAAACTTAGACATTAGAATTTTGGAGTAATGGAGTTGATTCTCCAAGTAGAAATAGCTGTCGACTGAAATTTGAATCTCTTTTCTGTCACTCCAATACTCCATTATTCCAATTCTTCATTTCTACAATGAAGATTGCTTGATCTAAACAACTTACTCATTCACCTTTACTTTAATCTGAACGAACGAATGTGCAGGAAATGAATAAGAAATTTTATTCCCTTCGACTTTTACTTCCTTCACTACAGGTTTATATTCCTCGCGCTTGTCGTAAGTAAATGGTTCCGTAATCGACTTGCTGTCAAGTATTGATGCTTCAGCTTTGCCGGTAAAATTTCCCGCATCACTTATAATATTCGCTTCGATTGCCTTATCTTCATTTCTATTTACCACGTTGATAAAAGCAGTGTGTGATTCTTTTGAATAAGTTGATGTTACATCAAGATACGGAATGCCTTTATACATTGCTGTATTGAAGGTATCGCATTTAACGTAAGTGTCAATTGAATTGCCGCGGCAATTGTTTGAAAAAAGTTGATATGTGTAGAACAATGGTGATTTATAAGTTCCATGTTCTCTATCAGAGCTTAACAGTGATGTCATCATTGTAAAGTTTGCCATCTTAACAATATTAGCATGACGAATAAACGAATTTAAACATTGCGCTATCGGCAGTACAGATTCAAAGTCTCTTCCAAAAGAACCCCACTCATCAACTGAAATATAGATCGGATTTTTAAAGTCTTTCATCGTTCTTACCGCGTCAATTTCATCGGCTGTAACTCTAATCTTTTCATCAAAGTCCATGGCGCTCTGTCCCATGAAATCATAATAGTTGGGAGAATTTTCCCAGTAGCGATGAATTGAAATATAACTTATCATGTCGCCAAGCCCTTCTAGAACTTTCCTGTTCCATTCAACCCATTGTCCGGTAGGTTCGTAATATGAAGAACCCGAAGCTACAAAATCAATTGAGTGGTCTACCGATCTCATAGCCTTTGCAGCTTCTCTTGCAATCTTTACATAGTCATTAGCATCTTTATGACCAAGTTCCCACGGCGCACCGTCCACTTCGTTTCCGAGGTCCCATAATTTTATGTCGTAAGGTTTTGGATGACCGTATTTAGCGCGCAGATCAGAATAATAAGTTCCTTTGGGATAGTTGCAGTATTCAACCTCTCGGACTGCATTCATTATCGTACCTAAGCCGAGATTTACACAAAGAACATTTTCACTTCCAATAGACTTGTTTAGTTCAACCCATTCATCGATGCCGACATGATTATTATCAGTTCCGCCCCAGGCTAAATTTATTCTGACAGGTCTCTTGTCCTTTGGTCCGATTCCGTCCATCCAGTTATAGCCCATAACATAATTTCCACCGGGCCAGCGCATGTCTTCTATTTTTAATTCTCTCATTGCATCAATATAATCTTTTCTGAATCCGTCTTTGTCCGCTAACGGCGAAGTTGGATCATATAAATTTCCATAAACTGTATTGAAGTTAACAGTATCAGGTAAACCCATTCTACTTCCGTTAAAATGGATTGGCTCCATAAATACGCCGTAAATTTTAGGATCAATTTTTCCAATAGTTCTGGAAACATCAATCTTAATTGTCGCTGTTTGAGCAAACAACGTTAATGGAAAAACAAACAGTAATGTATAAAACAATTTTTTCATGATTACTCCTTAGTATTTTATGGTTTTATTTTTCAATTTTTAATCCATCCCGAGCTTCTCATCCACTTGAATATTGGCGCCATCCAGTCTGAAGGTTTATACCTTAAGACAAAGCCGTGACCTCCATGCGGATATAAATGAAGTTCTGCAGCAACGCCATGATGTCTCAATGCTTCATAATAAACAATGCTGTTATCAACATCAACAGTAGTATCGTCCCCGGCTTGTGTTATATATGCCGGCGGCGTATTTGCATCTACATGCAGTTCGCTTGAGAATTCATCCTTTTCTTTTTGCGATGGATTCTCGCCTAATAAATTTGTTCTTGAACCGAGATGCGTAAGTTTATCTTCCATGCTTATTACCGGGTAAACCAGTATTTGGAAAGTAGGACGCAAATTTATATTGTCTTTATTTTCTATAAGCGCCTTTTGATAATGAG
This sequence comes from Bacteroidota bacterium, assembly GCA_021815405.1. Taxonomy (GTDB): domain Bacteria; phylum Bacteroidota; class Ignavibacteria; order Ignavibacteriales; family Ignavibacteriaceae; genus FEN-1297. Next base: position 64,310 of record JAKAGV010000016.1, on the reverse strand, counting down.
TAGCTTCTGTTGAGGCGACATGTCCGCCGGCAGAAAATCCCATTATGCCGACTTTGCTTGTATCTACTTCCCACTTTGCAGCATTCTCTCTAACAACTTTAATTGCCTGCTGCGCATCCTGCAAAGGACCGATTTCTTTATCAATCATTGTTGAGTCGCTGGGAAGCCTGTATTTCAAAACAAAAGCAGCAACGCCTTCTTTTGCAAATTCTTCCGCTGTTCTTACTCCTTCAGCTTGATAGACTACAACGGAATATCCGCCGCCTGGACAAATAACCACTCCGACACCGGTAGCTTTTTCTTTTTCCGGTAAAAAGATTTCTAATGTCGGTTTTGTTACTCCCGCATACATTCCCATTCTTTCGGTTTCTTTTATATCTGATGGCTTCGAATTTGGGATAGCGCCAGGATATAAATTTATTACTTCCTGTGCATTCATATTAAATGACAGGACAAATAAAAAAGCAAAAATAATTTTTATTGTTTTCATCATAACCTAATCCTATGATTTCCTAATTACATTTTGTAAACTTTATTCAATTGTATATCAAAAAATTCCTTTGGAGGAATTATTGAGTAGTGGAATTAATTCCATTATCCACAATTCCATTAACCAAAGGATGTCTATCATGAGACGTTAATTCTTTTAAAGTTTTTTAAGCCAAACTGATTTTTAATGCGTACGCAAAATCGCATGGCTTAATTAACGGTTTATCAACCGATAAAAATTCAGACCGCTGATTCCAATTAAGCTTGTCCACACATCCGAGAAGCTCAACTTTCTCAACCTTACCTGGATTTAAAGACGAAGAAGTACCAAGGCTCTTTACTTGGAAAGTCCTTTCTTTCCCCCAGCCAAGAATTATCGCATAAACAGTCTTTCCGTTTTTACTGCTTGTAAACCTGATGTCGCTTGAATCAAGAACAGCAGTACTATTGCCTGCAAAAGCGCCTGACTTTACCGAATGGGGTCCTTCTCCGAAAGTCTTCCATGGTCTTGTTGAATAGATTGCCTCGCCGTTTGTCTGCATCCAACTTCCGATCTGTTCAAGTATTTTAATTTCGTCAGAATCATTTGTTCCATCCGGTTTACCCGGAATGTTCAAAATGAAAGTTCCATTCTTACTAACGGCATCAACCATCCAATGAATAACTTCTTCTGGCTTCATGTAACTGTGGTTAAGATACCGCCACCTGTTATAATGCCAGTCGCCGATGCATGTTTCAGATTGCCATGCATGCGGCATTATGCTTTCAGTTACGCCTCTTTCATAATCAGCTACCACTGCCTTTGCATGTTTATCCGGGACCTGCTTAATGTTTAAAACTGCTTCAAGCTTTCCGTTATGAGTCTTAAGATTATGATTATAAAAATATGCGCCGATGTTCATTCCAGCCCAGCCAAGCGGCAGTCCGCCGTTGTCAAAATACAACAAATCAGGGTCATGCTGATCAATGAGGTCGCGTACTCTATTATAAAAATTTCGTACATATTTCTCATCCGGATTCTCTTTAATACCGTGTTTTCGTCCATACAGTTCTTGAGGTTCAAAGCCTTCCCACCATTGGTCCTTGCCCATTGCCTTGGTTAACTGACCATCATAAGGTACACCGGCAAGCGCTCCTGTTTTATCGCATAGATGAGCGACCTGGAACCACCACCAATTCCGTGCAGCGTGAACAGTAACTCCAAAGTGAAGACCTTGCTGCCGCGCCGCGGCTGCCCATGCACCAATTACATCGCGCTTAGGTCCTATCTTAACTGCGTTCCATTCATGATATTTGGAATTCCATGAATCAAAACCATCATGATGATTTGCGAGGGCAAGAAATAATTTCGCTCCTGCTCTTTTGTAACGTTCAATCAAACCTTCCGGATCCCAGTTCAGCAGAGTCCACTGAGCGCAGAGATCTTTATAACCGAACTTAGATGGATGACCATAATGTTTAACCTGGTAGTCATACTGTCTCTGACCTTGCTGGTACATATTACGCGCGTACCAATCGCTGTCTTCAGGGACGCATTGCGGACTCCAATGAGCCCATATACCAAACTTAGCATCCCGGTACCAGTCCGGCGCTTCATAATTTAGAAGTGAATCCCATTCGGGTTTGAAAGGTCCTTCTCCGGCTAAACCGGGTATGGAAGGAGATTTTAATGGAACTCCATCCCATGTACCTGGTCCTGCAGCATCTTCAGCTGTTCCCCATCCTTCATCAACTACTGCCTGCCAATCCTTTATAGGAAAACAAGGAACTCCTTTTTTTGAAACTGCATCCTGAAAACTTTTAGCTCTTGCTGCAATAGGGAAAGCAGCAGCTGCAGCTCCCAAACCTACCATCTGACAAAATTCTCTTCTTTTCATTTGAACTCCATTAAATTATGAGTTAAACTATTTAACAACAATTACTGTTGAGCCTGATACACCCTCAACGGTTGCACTAATTGTAGCAACACCTTTCCCTCTAGCCTCAACTATGCCGTTATCATTTACTGTTGCTACTGCGTTGTTGTTGCTTTGATATTGTACGTTTGCATTGGTTAAATTGACAAATGAACCATCATTGTTTACTGCTTCAATTATGTTGTCTGCCCTGGCATGTCGTTCTTCCATATTGGGATTGATATCGCTTTCAATCCATTTGTTTTTCCCGTTCAGATTTATCGTATCACCTACATGATAAATCAGTTGTTCCGGCTGTATGGTAACATGTATTACCTTTGGAGTAAGCGTACCTTTAATATCCACATCTGCAGAATCGGCTATGTCGCTCGAATTATAACCAACCCGGAATTGGTAAGTCCCATTGTATACCACACTTTTTAACTCATCCTCATTCCAGAAAGCAAGGTTGGCAGCTTTAACATTCAGTGTTACATGTTGAGTCTCTCCCGGTTTGAGGTCATTCGTCTTTTGAAAACCTTCCAGGCGTTCGATAGGTAGTTCTTTCCCTTTAACTTTAGGAGAGCTTACATACAATTGGGCAACGGTAGCTCCGGCAATACTTCCGGTATTCGTTACATCAAAATGAACATCCACATTTTCATCAGGCGAAATCTGCTTTGCCGATACACTTACGTTGGAGATTTTAAATTGACTGTAACTTAATCCGTAGCCAAACGGATATGTTGGCGGTATGATAGTAAAGTGGCGGAAACTACCAACAAAGCTTCCCCTGAAGTACATATAAGTTCGTCCTAAGAAATCAGTTTTGCTTGGAGTCAAATAATAATCTGACTTACTTGGAAGCTGAGTATCGTTCATGTACCAGGTGAAGTCAAGGTGTCCGCTTGGGTTTTTCTTACCCAACATTACATTGGCTAAAGCCGTTCCCTGGCTCTCACCGTTGTAGCTGCTGAATAGGATCGCCGGGAAGTAATGCTTAATATAATTTATTTCGATCGGTCCGACAGACTGAATGACCAGTACCATATTCGGATTACCTAAAGCCGCAACCTGGTAGATCAACGAATTATAGTTTCCAGGCATTGCCAGACTTGCACGGTCAAGCCCTTCACGTGAAATAGCCTCATCGGTTCCTACAAAGACAACAACTATATCTGCACTTTTAATATCAGACTTAGTTTTGTCACTTAGCCATGCAGGTTCTGTGTCTATTGTAGACGTACCGGTACTATCGAAAATTACGGTAGCGTTAGGATTAGCAGCTTTCATCTCATTTGTTATTCCTTCTACCGCATTAACTTTCAAAGTTGGGTCACCCGAATAACCGCCTAATGTTACCTCATTTGCCAAATTGCCTACAATTACAATCTTGTGCAATTCGCCTGCATTTAGAGGAAGTAACTTCGTATTCTTACCCGGCACCGGATCATTTTTCAGAAGTACCAGTGTATTCTCAGCTACTTCCTCAGCCAGCTTCTGATGTGCAGGACTTTGAATTACATCTTTGGTGATTTTCGTATAGGGGACTTTGCCAGGCGGATCGAACTCACCAGTTTTCATCCGGATGGTAAAGACTTTTGTAAGCGCCCTGTCAATGACGCCTTTACTCAGAATACCTGCGTCTATTGCTTTCTGGACGTTTGATATTGTGTACTCCTCTCCGGTACAGTTTAGATCAGTACCTGCCGCAACGGCAAAAGCCATTCCTCCAACTTCTCCCGGAACCGTCTTCCCGGTATTATTGTTTATCCATATAGTTTCATGGTCTTTTCGTTCTAATGTCCATCCCGGCGGCGCCCAGTAGTGTCCGTGTGGAAACTCTTTGTATGTTGTTCCAACAGCACCGCAATCCGAAGTGATATACCCGTTAAACCCGAACGTCCTCTGAGCCAGCTCGTTAACCGTATATGTGTTAGCTACTGCCGGGGTTCCGTTAATAGCATTGTAGGATGTCATCAGCCCGGCTACATGAGCATGTTCAATTAGGTATCGGAATGGAGCCAGATAGTAGTCCCTAATTGCCTCGTCATTTGCATCGGAGGAGATACCCTGACGATTGTTCTCAATATTATTTAGCGCATAATGTTTGGCGGTTGCAGCTACTTTTAGATAGCCTGTTTCCGATTTTCCATCCATTGTTTGTCCCTGATAACCATCGACGAATGCAGCCTCCATGCGCGAGGCAAGATAAGGGTCCTCGCCAAAAGCCTCATCAGTGCGCCCCCAACGAGGATCTCTGTCCAGATTTACTGTCGGAGCCCAGTAAGTGAGGTTTCCGTAATCATCACGAGATTCTCCCAGATTATTCTGATCTTTGCCAAACAAAGATTTATCAAGAAAGCCGCGTGCTTCATCGGAGATAGCCTGAGTTTCTTTATAAATAAGTTTGGGATCCCAACTCATTGTAGTTGCAAAGTTAACTGGAAAACTCGTTGCATGAGGTGCACCATAAGCGAACCTTTGTCCGCCATGACCATTGTGGAGATTACCGAACATCGCATTAATTCCATGTTGTCCCTCGCTCCAATAAAAATACTGGTGAACTCCTAATCTGGGTATAGCCGGTGCAAAATTAGTGTGAAGTTGTTTTACTTCTTCTTCAAGGGTCATTCGCGAAACCAAGTCCGCAGCTCGTTCCCTGAACGAGTATTTGGTATTCAGATAAATTGGTTCATTACTATTTGCAGTCATTACCCGTGTGGCTTTCGGCGATTGCCGGACATTTTGTTGTGCAAAAGAAGTTTGAATAAATGTAACTGTTATAAGAATACATATTGCAAAAAATAGTGGAACCCTGAGCCGCTTATAAAAATTGTTCTTCATCTTTTACAAAACCGTTCCTTTCAAAGTCTTAAATCTGTAAAATATTTGTACAATCATTTTATATTTATTTTTTAAAAAGCATCGGAGCGAACTGGTAAAGGCATCTTCGCCAGGTTAGCCATTCATGCGCTGTTCCGGGAGATACATAATAAGTGTTATGGATTCCTGCCTTATTCAGCAAATCGCTAAGCTGCTGCATACGCTGTCCTTCCTCAGCACCGATACCTAAAAAGAAAGCATGAACTTTTTTATTAAATTCTTTACTGTTGCTGAAGACACCGTTGTAAACGGTTTTCAAATCCTTCTCTGCATTGAAAGGTGCAAAGCCGCTGAAGGCACCAAGATATGCAAACTTGTCTAAGTTGCTCAGCCCGATCTGAAATGTTTGATATCCGCCCCACGAAAGTCCAGCTAATGCACGATCATTTCTGTCCGTAAGAACTCTGAAATGACTATCAATATATGGAATGATTTCATGCAGCAATATCGGAGTAAACTTTGCACCGAATTCTCTACGCGCTTCGTCCACATTCTGCCCAGGTTTCGGTTTAAACATCATGCTGCATTCACCGTTTGACATTACTATAATCATCGGCTTGCATTTCCCCTCAGCAATCAAATTGTCGATTATAATATTCACCTTGCCCTGATTACCCCAGCCTGTTTCATCCTCGCCCATTCCATGCTGAAGATAAAGAACCGGGTAGCGCTTCCTTATGTTCTTATAATAATCCGGCGGCGTGTAAACGTAAATTCTATTGTAAGTACCGTCGACCTTTGAAAGATAATAGCACTCGCTTATTTCTCCGTGAGGAACATCTTTCGGCATATAAAAATCTTGATCCGGTGCGGGGATTTCTATCCCGCTCATCATCCTACCAACTCCATAAAATAATTCGCTTGCTGGGTCTGCAAAACGATAGCCGTCGATCATTAAATAATAATAATGAAATCCCGGAGGCAATGGATTAGTCGTTACAGTCCAAACACTGTCTTCTCCCATTACCATATCATATACTTTTAATATATCAACCTGTACTTTATGCGCACCAGGAGCCTTGACGCGAAAGATTACTCTTGACTGAGAATCTACTCTGGGAAATTCTTCTCCTCGAATATTGGTTGAAGCAGGTTTCGAATCTTTAATTTGCTCGTTGCTTTGGGCAATACATAAATTGCTTATTACAAATAAGCATATCAAGGTTAGCAATAAGTTCTTCATTTTTTTACCTCTTAATTGAAATTATTTCATAAGCAAAAGTTTTTTAGTTGAAATAAAGGTTGCTGAACCAGCCGAAGTACCGGTTCTTAATTGATAAAAGTAAACTCCGCTTGCAAGATTGCCGGCATTGAAAGTTACCGAATGATTTCCCGCGCTCTGTTCTTTATTTACAAGTGTTTTTACTTCTCTTCCAAGCATGTCATAAACTTTCAAGGTAACATTGCTCAATGTTGAAAGCTGATAGCTGATAACTGTAGACGGATTGAATGGGTTGGGATAATTCTGATATAAATGAAATTTATTAACTACAAGATTTCCTTTTGTAACTGCAGTAACTGTATCTTCAGGCAGCGTTACTTCATAAAGATTTGGAGAATTGTTGGCGTAGAATAATCCTGTCTCGACTACATAAAGCTTATTGCCAACAAGAGCAATCCCGAGAGGTGAATTAAAATTTTTTACTAACTGATATACGTGAGCCGTATATTCTCCGTTTGATTTAGTTAATAAAATATGCAATAGATCGTCTCCTGAATCTCCCAAAGCGGCGAGTAGTCCTCCGGCATTAATTCTATCGACAAATGCCCCGCCTTTTAAATCGCCGGCTAATAACGAATCTTTGTCAAATACAATTCCATCCGGCGAGCTGTGCGGAGTAAAGGTAGTTATCGAAACGCCGAGATCGCTTGCATCTTCTATATTGCCCGTGGTAGTATCTCGGAATTTATCTGCATCCGGACCAAAACTGCGAATCGGCATTGTAAATGTTACACCCTGCGGAGGTGCGGGATAGGTTGAATCATCGTAAAAGGTTTTATATAACATTCCAGGTCCGCCGCCCCATGCATTAGGACTAAGCAGCGGATCTTTTTGAGGATCATATCCGGGGAACTGCTGTGGAGTTACGTCTCCGCCAATATTCCAGGGAAATCCGTAATTATGTCCTTCCTGCAGCCAATTCATTTCATCCGGGTCATCCCTGTCTCCTGAATTCTCAACACCGATTAAATCATCGTTTGCATTATATGCAAAGTCAAAGGTGTTCCGAACGCCTTCTGCAAATACATAACCATTGGACTTAAGCCAAGCTCTGTCGTTTTGTAAAAGAATATTATTGCCATCTACTGGAAGCTTTAGTATCACGGATGTTAAACCGACTTCTCTGTGTCCATGACGCATTTCACCGTGATCAGTGCAGGCGCCGTCATTTACATAAACATATTTACCGCTGGTATCCACTATAATTGCATTTGTCTGATGGTTGTAAACATGTCCGTAGGTATATTCGACAGATTGAGCGATAACACTCCAGGTTCGTTTTTCACTTCCCGGCTGGTCGGGCACTCCTTTAACTATTTTGCATGTTGCATATTCACTGTTGGTATCGCTTACTTCATTGCCGTCAAGATATATGGTTCCATCTTTTCCGAAAGCCATTCCAAGCGGTGTGTGTAAACCGTGATCCACAGTTGTATAAATAAGTGTGAATGTAACTGTATTTCCGGCACCAAAATTTACTCTTCTTATATCGCCGTTATATTCTAGGATGTACAAATTTCCCGATACCGGATCTCTCTTGATTCTTACACAATCAGAAGGAACCTTTGCCAGCCATGTTACAGTTACGCCCGGATAGTTTGATATCGGCTGTGCATTAATATATGCAAGCGATACAACAAATAAAATGAATATTATTAAAATCATTTTAAAGTAATTATAACTCTTCATTCTTAATCTCTCATTCCATTGTTTAATTATTAATAAAGGGCTTTAAGCTGGAGCTTGTCTACTCCAATTCACTTAACAAAAATTATTTCGAAAGTTAGAATATTATGTCTTCATGGTACTCCTTAAATTAATTATCATTTTCGGTCATCCGTATTAACATTTGTTTTAATTATAACAAATGATCGACTCCATTTTGCAGGAGCCGAACAACATTCTCTATTCAATCGTAATTGTTTTTTTCAAATGAATATCTTTACTTGAACTGCCGACTTCAATTTCCCATTGTCCAGGCTCAATTTGGAAGTTGTTTGTTTCAGTACTGTAAAAAGAAAATTCAGATGCCGGTATTTCAAATACAAGTATCTGGCTTTCTCCTGGAGCCAGTGTAATTCTCTGAAATCTTTTCAATTGTCTGATTGGCACTTTGATATCCGAATTTATTTCATGCACATAAATTTGGGCTACTTCATCGCCTTTCATTTTACCCGTATTCTTTACCGCAAATTGAATCTTAAACTCGCCGTCCTTTTTAATCTTATCGGGACCGACTTTTAAATCATCGAACTTGAAGGTAGTGTACGAAAGTCCGAAACCAAACGGGTACAGCACCGGTTTATTAAAGTACATGTATGTTCTCGGATAATCGATAAGATCATAATTCGACATTGGTGGAAGTTCCTTTGTAGATGCGTAAAATGTTTCCGGTAATTTGCCACCCGGATTCACATCGCCGAATAAAACATCTGCAATTGCATTGCCTTGGAACTCTCCGTCATACCATGCTTCAACTATTCCCTTGGCTTTCTTTTCATCTCCGGCAAGTGCAACCGGTCCGCCGTTTATGAGTAAAAAGACAATATTCGGATTTACAGATGCTACCGCCTTAATTAAATCTCTTTGAATTTTTGGTAATTCAATCTCGGTTCTATCTAACTCTTCACGGGAAATATCGGGAGAAGTTCCGATTGCCAGAACAACAACATCGCTTTTCGCAGCAATCTTTTTCGCCGTACTAAAATCTTCTGCACCGAGCCCCCATAACAATCTTGCAGCCGCACCTAATAAATCGTTGTATTGTTCGAATACAATATCATATTCTTTTCCGGGAAGCAAATCAACCTTAACGCTATGCTGCATCTCGGCATGGTCTGTCCAGTCCGATATCAACAGCTTACCATTTACATAAAGTCGTCCGCCATCGTCTGTACTGATCCCAATTTCATGGATTGTATCCGGTGGAATTATTTTCCCCGTCCATCGAATTGAATAACGTTCTTTTTCTACACCGGGTGCAGGTGAGTTAGTTCCGAAATTAAAATTTACCATTGAATCTATCCGGGTATAGACCGGCTTTCCAGATAATTCCATATTATTGAAGAACTCAGCCGTCATTCCTGTTTTATTTGTACCGCTTACTTTAGTAAAATATTGGGGATCTATCGGTCGTAATACTCCGCCGGTAATAACACTTCCCATGTTGTATTCTACTTTTATTCCGAGAGATGCTGCCTTTTCTTTTATGCCTTCAAGCGGACTAACTTGAATCTTCGGAAAACCGGAATAAATTCCCAATTGCGCCTCGGCTGCATTTGGTCCGATAACTGCAATTGATTTTATCTTCTTCTTGTTAAATGGAAGAATTCCATTGTTCTTTAAAAGTACAATTGACTTCTGAGCAGCCTCCAACGCAAGTGCACGGTTATATTTAGTATTAAGACTATCTTTGGTAATGGAGCTGTACGGTACGGCAGAGGGAGGATCAAATTCTCCTAATTTGAAGCGAGCAGAAAGAATTCGTGTTAATGCCGTATCTATATCTCTTACATCAAGCAATCCTTCATTGATAGCTTGTTCAGCGTACTTGCTGTATTCATTTCCGCAATCCAGGTCGCAGCCCGCGCGAATGCTTGCTGCTACTGCTTCAGGCATTGTTTTGAAGAAATGATGGCTGTACACCTCATCGCCAATAGCTCCGCAATCGGAAACTACATAGCCTTTAAATCCCCAGTCGTTCCTTAAAAGATCGGTCATTAAAAAAGAGTTAGCATTGTTGGGTACGCCGTTCAATTCATTATAAGAGCCCATTATTGAATATGCTTTCCCTTCAACTATTGCCGCATGAAACGCAGGCAGGTAATATTCATAAAGGCTTCTCATATCAACATCCGAAGAGCCCGTATGACGGCGCGCTTCTTCGTTATTAGCGATGAAGTGTTTCGGCGTGGAAACGGTTTTTAGATAATAAGGATCGTTGCCCTGCATGCCTTTCACGAATGCGACGCCCATTCGTGACAAAAGATATGGATCTTCACTGTAAGATTCTTCGTTACGTCCCCAGCGCGGATCACGTGCAATGTTTATTGTTGGACTCCAGTAAGTTAATCCCTTCCCATCTATAACATTCAATGCGCGTGCTTCATCGGAAATTGCCGCTGCTACCTTATGTAAAAGATCCGGATCCCAGGTAGCTCCCTCTGCAACCGCTTGCGGGAACGATGTAGCACCGCCTGCAAGTACTCCGTGTAAAGCTTCACTCCAGTAATTGTATTTTGGAATTCCCAATCTTGGTATTGCATCTGCCTCATTAACCAGTTGATGAACCTTCTCATCAAGAGTCATTAAATTTATCATGTCTTTAAGCCTGTCTTTATATGAATGCGGCATAAAAACGTTCATTACAACCGAACTTTGTACAGTATCTTTGCCGGAATTTATTCCAATTAGGTATAATAAATAATAACCGGGTCTTGGAAAGGTAACTTCAGTAATAGGGCTGGAAGCATCCTTAAAGATAACTTTGGAATTCTGCGGGCATGTCCATTCTACTGTTAAATTATTTGAAGAGACACTTCCCTCAAGCTTTGCAGAGTGTGTCTTTTCCCATTCGACTATCTGGTTTTTACCTGCGCTTACAGTTGCAGATTGCGCATACAATGTAATTGAGCTGAAAACTAAAAATGCACATGCTGCCAATATTGATTTGGTTATTCTTTGTTGCATTTGATTCTCCGTTGATATAGTTTAATTATTAAATTCATTTACTTTTGTTACTTAAGAATGATCATCTTCTTAACTGCCTTATACCCGCCTGCATCCATAGCGCAAAAATAAATTCCACCGGGCAAATCGGACGCATTAAATTCTACTTTATAAAATCCTGCCTGCTTATCCGAATTAACCAGAGTAGAGACTTCTCTTCCCAAGCTGTCGTACACTTTTAAAGTTACGTGGCTAAATGCCGAAAGCTTATAGTTGATTTCCGTTCCAGGGTTAAACGGATTTGGATAATTTTGGAAGAGTTCAAATCCTGTTGGCATTCCCGAACCGTGCTTATCGATTGCAGTAACAAGCGGTCTTATTCTGTAAACCGAATTTCCTCCGGTTATGTATAAAGTTTTTCGGTCCGCATCGCCCCAGGTGCAATTGGAAGCGGTTGCATTAGACGGTAAGTCTATTTTACCAAGCTGCACTCCGTCTGGAGAAATTACAAAAATTGAAGACGCGCAAGCGCAATAAATATTTCCACTGCTGTCTGCTTTCATTCCATCGGCATAACCGGTTACCGGGATTGTAAAGAATAGTCTTTTATTTGTTATGGTTGAATCGTTGACAACATCCCAAACGTATATTTTGTGTACCTGCGAATCATTTACATAAAGCTTCGTTTCATCTGGTGAAAAGCATATTCCATTCGGTAATGATAAAGTTGCTAGAAGAGTAAGATTTCCGACAGGACTTATTCTATAAATTCCACAGAATAAGAGTTCCTGATGTTGACCTAACGGTACATTGAAATTCGGATCTGTAAAGAAAATCGATCCGTCGGACTTAACAACTATGTCATTCGGACTATTGAATTTCTTGCCTTCATAATTATCAGCAAGGGATGTTTGAGTGCCGTCTTTTTCAAAGCGTACAATTCTTCTAAGCTCCATCTGGCAGGCAGTCAGTCGTCCCTGCAAATCATAAGTTAATCCATTGGTACTATCGGAGAAATTCAGGAATATCTGCTTGCCATTTTGTTCAGTCCATCTGTAAATTTTATTCCCTTTAATATCCGAAAAAAGTAATCCGAGACTATCGCTCCACACAGGCCCTTCCGGCTGCTGAATTCCGGTAGCTATTACTTCAACTTTAGCATTCGGATCAAGTATTGACTGAGACTTAGGTTGCACTTGGAAAAGAAAAATCCAAATAATGCTGATCAAAATAAATCGATAAAGTAATTTTTTATTCATAATATAGTCACTCAAATTTTACCCAGTCTATTTCAACTTTACCGGTGCTGTTCAACTGTACAATAATATTATGTATTCCGGGTTCAAATTCGGTTAATGAAGAATGAATCATACTCCACTCTTTATTTTTAGGAATTGTTACAGTGGCTATAACCGCACCATCAGCATTATCCAACCGAATCTGCAAAGTACCTCCTGTATTGGATAATGCTTTGATATTAATTGATTTTGTTTTTCTGCTTCCGAAATCGACGCTGTTGTACTGAATCCACGCTTCTGGCAAATCAAGTATTGTCTTCCATCCTTTAAAAGTATTTGAGGTATCGATAAAGGCTATTGATGCACCTTGGTCGCTCTTCGCACTGTACCTGTCAATTTGTATTTCATTTGCAACATCCGTTATTCCCACACCGCGCAAAGTAGGAGTTACTTTGTTGATGGTTCCGTCTTCGTTGAAGAACATGCTGTCAATTCGAACCGATCTATTCTTATCAAAATGTGGAGACAAATCATTGTGATGATAAAATAGGTACCACTGGTTTTTAAATTTAATTACAGAGCACTGGTTAGTCCAGCAATCCGGCGTTGCATCCATTAAAACTCCTCTTACTTTGAAATGCCCCATGGGACTATCACTTGTTGCATATTCAAGTCTCTCAGTCGTATCCTGAACATGCGGATAAGTTAAGTAATAAATCCCGTTTCGCTCAAACATAAAAGGACCTTCAATTAGTCCCTTAGAAGGCATGCCTTCAATTATCCGAGGCTTACCCTCAATCTCAAGCATGTCCGGCTTTAACTTTACAATGAAGAATTTTCCCGCAGCCCATATTAAATAAGCCTGACCATCCTTATCGATCAACACGCATGGATCAATTCCATGAACATCTTTGATAGGTTCCGCCTGCGGTATAAATGGACCGTAGGGATGATCCGAAACAGCAACTCCAATTGAAAAGCCTCTGCTAAATCCATTGCTTTTTGACGGAGATGGAAAATAGAAATAATATTTTCCGTTCTTGTAAGCGCAATCGGGCGCCCACATTGCAAACGCCTTAGTATTAACCCACGGTACTTTATTCTGGCTAATTATTACTCCGTAGTCTTTCCAGTTCGTAAGGTTTGTCGTTGAAAAGACATGATAGTCTTCCATACAAAACCAGCCTGGTCGTCCCTTCCCTTCTGTTGCAAGAATGTCGTGTGAAGGATAAAGGTAAACAGTATCATTGAATACTCTTGCCGAAGGATCCGCTGTATACTGATCTCTTATTACTGGATTTTGAGCAAAAACATTTGTATCCAATAAAATTGTTAAAACAATTAATGTGCATAAGATTGATCTGAATATTTTCATTTCTCGTAAATCATCTTAATAGTTTCCGAAAAATTTTTAGCTTGCATACGGCATAAGTAAACTCCGCTTGCTAGACCTTCTGCGCTCCACTGCAGCTTATGCTCACCTGCCGGAACTATTCCTTCTATCAGTGTTTCAATCTCTCTACCGGTAATGTCATAAATCTTTAAACTTACGAATTCACTTTCCGGGACGTAAAATACTAACATAGTAGATGGATTGAATGGATTAGGATAGTTTGAACTTAATTGGATTTTAGATGGCAGTTGCCCCCTGGAATATTGCTTAACTGATGTAATCATACCTGTTCCGTCGCCGACAAGTTGAATTTGGCTAAGCTGGTTTGTTCCAACACCTCTTTGATTTAATAGGTAAAGATAATTATCAGTAATTGAAGAAGTCGCAGTTCCATCCTTCAAAGGCAAAGGTAGATTCATTGACTTTGTTTCAGGGTCAAGCCCCATTATTTTTGCTGCAACACTGTCCGCGGCTACGGGATCTAAGCCGGCGATTAATACATGCTTGGTAACCGGCGCAAAGCTTGAGCACCAGCTGCCTTCACCGCCAGTAGAGCATTTAATTCCGTCAACCACTGCAAGATGAACCGGTCTTGCCGCATGCAGATCGCAGATTGTCTCCGGCAAATAATTCCATTCGGAATCGGTATTATGAGCATGATGAAGCATGCCTCTTCTGCCGGTGTCGTTGGGTATAGTATATAATGACTGGGGAACTGCACCTATCTGGTTCTTTAATGAGCAGGTAAGTGCGGCAGCGGAATGCTGTTTTAATTTTGGAATAGAAACATAAACGTCTGCTTCCTGCAGAATTTTGTTCATTGTGAAAGAGGCAAAATTGAAATAATTACTGCCGGTAGATATGGAAGTTATATTTGCCGGTGTCGTATCGTTAAGATCAACAACGTTGCACCCGAGAGCCTTAATAACATCGGAATAACCAAAAGCATCGTTTGATCCGAAAGGCGCCGTTGACCCGGCACTTTGCCATTTGGTGTCCCAGAAAGCATCTACTATATAAATATCTGAAGGGTTCACGCCGGCATCAATTATAAATTGACCAACAGCCTGCAAGACCAATGGATGAGTCCACATTGCTTCGGTAATTGTATAGTTCGGAAATTTGGCATTTGTATTCGGCTTAAAACTTGCTGAATTACCAGAACCTCCGGTCATATTTATTTTCAACACAACTTTCTTGCCTTTGGTGAAAAGTGCCGACACTTTTCCCGATTGGTTTTGATCAAGAAGATCAAGTATGTATTTTACTTTTTGTTTTATACCACCGTTTGCGTCATCATAAATGTAATTATCAGCTGGAGTGTTTGTGGTATCGCTGATTGCTACTGTTGCTAAGTATGAAGAAGTCTTTTTATGATCGTATGCAAGTATTCCCGACGGCTTTATGTATGGTGCAATTATTAAGCCTGCCGCAGCTGTTCCGATTTTCTTTATGAAATCTCTTCTTGAAGAATTTTTTTCGTTAAAGTCTTTTGCATCTTTTTCTTTCATATTATCTCCTGTTGTTTATATAATTTGGATTATTCCGGTTTAAAATACTTTGTAGTCCGACAGTTATACTGCCGGGGTATATTTTTTAGCACTTCTACTGCTAAAAAATTGCAAAACCAATCTTGTATAGAATTCTTTGTACATAAGGTTCAGTTCCTCGCAGCCTCTATTAGACCTGGGCTCGTCCTAAACCAATCGAAATCGACATAGCCGCCCAACTTTTTAGTTGCATAATTGAATAAACAAAATTTGTTGCCGGTAAAGATTTTAAGATTAAACTTCATATCAAGTACATTACCGAACTTTGTGAACGAATGGTTATCGGTACTATATAAAAATGAAGCAGTACCTGTTCCCGGCGCTGCCTTTCCATCAAAATAATGCGCCGCACCAGAGCCATAAATTGCGCTTGCACGTAAATATATTTTTGAACCCTGTACTAAAGCAGAATCTATTATCTTACCGTTGTTGACCATTATTATAAAATTCTTTCCGCTCTCTTTTTTTATTCCGATGTAAGCATACGGATCCTGAAATACTGCTAAGCCGGCAATATCGCCATCTTTCATATTCTTAAAATCAATTTTTGTTGTTGCATCGGAGGCAAGTGAATTGGAATAATATTCAAACATTCTCTGTGTAAGAGTATTTCGTGCTTTCGGCAAACTGTCGACAACACTCGCTGTCTCAAGTCTTAAATAACCGGGGCGTGCACTTAACGACCATTTTGCAGAATCAGGATTATGATTCCATCCCCACTGCATTCCTAATCCGGTACTATCAAATTCATCAGAAGTTGGAAGAGTTGTAATAGGATAAGTTTTCCCGACGTCCGGCTTTTTATAACTTGTAACTGCATGTCCGTTCACACCAACCATCGGAAATCCGTCTACCCAAGTAACGGGCTGCAAAGATGGAAATCGCCCGAACGGACCGTTATCAACAAACAACATGGTCCACCACTGACCGGTTTGTGTCTCAATAAGCGCACCTTGGTGAATGCCGAAATTATGACCATGCGTCGTGTCATTGATAACAACTTTTTCTTCATAAGGACCGTAAATATTTTTCGATCGGAACGCTGCCTGCATTCCATCCAATCCGCCGTAGGTACAATACAAATAATAATAACCGTTAATTTTATAAACGTGAGTACCTTCAAGCCCTTTTCGAATATCGCCTGTAATAATCAATGAATCTTTAGAGACAGGTTTAAAATTTTTATTCAATTCCGTCATATAAATTTTATTATAACCATGAGCAACATAAATTTTCCCGTCATCATCGAAGAATAATCCCGGGTCATAAAATCCTTTCGGCAAATGCTTTATTTTCCAGGGTCCTTCAGGCTTATTTGCAGTACAAAGAAATCCGCCTTCATTAAGTGTAATAAAAAGTAAATAAAATTTTCCGTTGTGGTACCGTAAGCTTGTCGCCCACTGACCATGTCCGTACCTGTTGCAGCCATCGAGATCATAGCATTTACTAAAATCGAACCTCTGAACCGCATTGCTGCAATACTGCCAGTTTACAAGATCGGGCGACTTAAGAATTGTAACTCCCGGGAAAATAAACATAGTGGTATTAACCATGTAGTACATGGAATCCACCCTGATTACATCAGGATCAGGAAAGTCTGCTGCAATTACAGGATTTGTATAAGTTCCGTTGCCGTTATCGCTGTGGTACTTTTGCGCAAGAATATTTGAAGATAGAACTATTAAAAAAAGTAATACAACCTCAGTAAAGTATTTCTTCATTCTTTTTATCCATATAATTTTGATCAATAAAGATTGCTTGTTCTAAAAATTGAAGCATGCATTCCTTCTTTATTATATAAATTACTAACTTCATGACTATTTAATCTATCATATCAAAAAAAGGAAAATGATTATAGATATTTAATTTCTTACTCATTTCAATATAGAATATTTTTTAATTACTTACTCGTGTAAGTCAGTTTATAAACTGCTGCGCTGTTCTAAGATCGTACTAATTCAATATAACTAAAAATATTTTCATTTAAATAATAAAGGTGCAAACTTATATAAGTCTTCTCTCCATACCGGCCACGCATGCCCGCCTGGGTAATCAAAATAATCGTATTTAAGTTTCATCTCATCAAATTTTGCACGCATTGCCTGGCAATTATTATATGCAATGTCTTCTTTTCCGCCAATTCCGATCCAAACTAATTTTAAGTTGTGTTTAATTGTAGAAATATTCTTTTCCATAAAATTGTACTGCTCATCGGCAATCTTGTTTTGCGTCGGCAATATCCAGCCGGAGCTGAATATACCAAGATATGAAAACAGGTTAGTGTTGTTCATCCCGGCATATAGGGTTTGAAGCCCGCCTAAGGATAATCCGGCAAGCGCGCGGTTTTTTGATTCTGATTCAGCGCGATAATTCTTTTCAACAAACGGAATGACACTCTTTATCAATTCTTCTTGAAACATCCTTAAGCTGTTTTCACCAAGATCAAGCGGACCTACATTTCCGTCGGGCATAACTACAATCATAGGCTTTGCTTCTTTTCCGGCAATCAGGTTATCGAGAATCAAATCTGCTTTGCCCTGTTCTGCCCAGCCTCTTTCATCTTCGCCTCCGCCGTGTAATATATATAAGACAGGATATTTTTCATCCGGTTTAAAATCGTATCCTGGCGGTGTATAAATATAAAGTTTGCGCCATGAATTCGTAACCGTAGAGAAGTATCGCCTTATCCTAATTTCACCATGAGGAACGTCTTTGACGTCATAAAAGCTTTGTCCTTTAATAGGTATCTCAATCCCGCTTGCCATCCGTCCCATACCGTAATATGTTTCGCTTGCCGGGTCTGCAACAGAAACATCATCAATAATTAATGAATAATAATGAAAGCCTTCGCTTAAAGGATCGGTTGTTACATTCCAATAACCGGCGGTATCTTTTACCAGATCGTACTTTTTACCAAGATCGATTTGCACCTTTTGCGCATCCGGAGCTTTAATATGAAAAATAACTCTGTTGTCCGATAAAACCCGTGGGTACTTTGCACCTCTTACATTTGTAGAAGCTGGAATACCGACAACACTGTACTCGGAAAATGTAGAAGTATCTACCGGCTTGAATATAAGCTGGCTGAACATGTACAAATCGTTCTTCCAAACTTTGAACTCATGCCCGCCCGGCTCCATGTAAAATATATGCGGAACGTCGTAAGCATCCAGGTAATCATGAATGCGCTTGCCGAAGACAACCAGGTTATCGTTTTCGCCGTATGAAATCCATAGTAGCTTCAATTCCTTTTTCAATTTTCCCGGATCGGGAATAAGTACCTCGGGACTTTCCGTATTGGGAGCCGCCGAGAATGCACCTATCCATGCAAACTTGTCGAGATGAGTTAATCCGAAATTGAGTGATTGTCCCCCGCCCATAGATAAGCCTGCAATTGCGCGATGTTCACGGTCAGTATAAACCGGATAATGACTTTCGATATATGGAATCAAATCAGTAAATAAATCCTTTCCAAAATTTGCGAAAGCCTGTATCTTAAGGCTATCGAAAATATTACCAACCGGGCGGTCATCTTTCATTGCCCTTCCGTTTGGCAACACAACAATCATCGGTTCGATTTTATTTTCAGCGTAAAGGTTATCAAGAATAATTTGCGGATGCCCGTTGTTAAGCCATTCAAATTCGTCCCCGCCTATGCCGTGCAATAAATAAAGTATCGGGTATTTTTTATCTGTAGAATAGCCCGGTGGTGTATAAACAAGAGCTCTACGCGTGGTTCCGACAGTTGTAGAATAATAATTTACTGTATCTATTTTCCCGTGCGGAATATCGGTACGAAAAATATCAAATCCTTGCGGTGCATGCATTAAATTGTTCTGTGAGTAGGTAAGTATACTTAAGGCAATAATAAAAATGATTGTAACAATTAATCGCTTCATAGTTTTGTTTTGAGTTTAACAATTATCAGAATATTTCATTTAGCACTGACTCTATCTTGATTTAATATTTGTCGCTTTAAATAGATTGCTTCCGGGTATTTAGGATCTACCTTTAAACATTTATTTATCGCCTCAAGAGCGATTTTGTAGTTTTGTTTTTTTGAATATGCTAACGAAAGATTATATAAAACCATCGGGTCATTGGGATCAGCTGAATAAGCCTTTGTTAAATATTTTAAAGCATCGTCGTATTTGCCTCTATATAGTTGTATCATTCCAAATCTCTTTGGAGTGTAATCCGAAAGATCTATTTCGTTTCTATGATAGAAATATGTAACGAGAGTATTAAGATTCTTCAAAGCGGGGTACTGATACATTAAAATGTTCATGTGTCTTAAATAATCTTTAATGTCATCTCTTTTCAAATAAGTCGCTGCGGCAAGTAAATGAGCTTGATTCCAGGAGAGTCTGCCTTCTATTTTGTACATCGCTATCGAATCAATAAAATCTTTTGGATGAAATAAATCTGCAAAATCCTTCTCGTTAAAATCCGACATAACAATGCTCTTTTTTACATACGGCCAATTATGTTTTAACACTGTAATTTCGTCATCACCTATAATCGAATCGAGCCTGGAAAACACAAAATCAGCCCGTGTTAAGCTGTCCTGCTCTACAAATGGAATTTTAGGTTTTTCTGTTTTAGGCAGATCACTGTACTCTTCCATACAGTTGTAAAAGGCTTTTCCCATAAGCTCGTAGCCTTTTATGTTCGGATGCAGATGATCTACAATTAAATTGTTTCCAACTATTCCGTCAGGACTTGCAAAATCAAATATTGAATCTATAGGAACAACGGGGACATTAAATTCTTTTCCTAAATTATCTATAGTAGTATTGATCTTTTCAGGTGCCCGGAACCTAAGAGCATCAAGATCTTTTGCCAGCAGGAAAAGAGAATCCGCCATTTTAAAATTATTATTCTTTAAAGCACTCTCAGCCTCATCATATACTTGATCTGCAGTTTGATAACCAGGCGTAGGAACTGAAATAAAAGGCTTCTGATCTTTTAAGTTGCTTACCTGCCTGCCTATAATTACCGGCACTCCCTTGTCTTTGATCATCTTCAAAATGTCAGTCATATTCTCTTTAAATTGCTGAATGCCTTCATTAAACCCTTTTGAATTTAGAAGGATGTATTTGTCCTTCACAATTCTGGACATTATAGTTCCAGCCTCGGCGTTATTTTTAGATGAGAATAATGACATGACCCAGTGAATTGCATTACGCACGAGCTGTGTTGTTTTAAATCTGTTTAAATAGAGAATTAATCTTATTAATGTTCTCGATGAGCCGAAAGACTCAACAGAACCAACACCCAATGCTCCGTAATATTCATTATGCCCGGTGTAGATTAAAATTAAATCGGGCTTTTGCTTTAGCACGCCAGGTAAAAGATCCAACAATGTATATGAGTTTATTGCCGTCATACCTAAATTAATTACTTCGATTGGCGTATTGGGATAGACAAGCTCCAATCTTCTCCGGATATAACGTGCAAATGATCCCATCGGGCTGAATGGAAATCCTTCCGCGCTGCTTTCACCTAAAACAAAAACTCTGAATGTACCCGGTTTCTTATGAATATCAAACTCATCTTCGCTTGTCGACGGAACAAAAGCTCCGCTTGGAAAATACTTCCTGCCTATGTCCGAATTTAAAACTTGCTTACCTTCTCCAATGCTTTTCCACTCATTAAAATTATAACCGTAATTTGTTAACCTAAGAATTACTTCCAGAAGAATTAAAAATATAACCGGGAGTAATACCAGTACTGCGTAAAACCATTTTGGAGCTTTTTTTTCAGAAGCAGTAATAATTTTTTTTACATCGATGCGGGGAAGATTGTATTTCTTGGAGATTTCATTTATCGAAAGCTTATCTTTATCAGCAAGAATTTGATTCTTTATTTCTTTAGATATTTTCATGCTAATTCTTTTTACTGATACCAGGAGTTAAAGATGAGAATATGAAAATGATTAGGTACATACTTAGCCCCACAAAAAAGCTAAACGTAAAACCCCAAACCATAGATAGAATAATGGATAGAACCGAGCCCAGAACAGACATTATCCCGTTAACTCCGTACATCCATGGAATATATTTTACAAGGTTGTTTTGCTTTAAAATTTGTATGCCGGTTGGAAACGGAATACCAAGTAAAAAGCCGAACGGCAGCAGCAAAATAAAGCAGACTACTGCCCGCAGTGCCAGCCCATAAGCCAGAATATCATTTAGTATTAACGGGTAAATAATGTATAATAGTATTCCGGCAATTACTATTAAGCCAGAAATAATTTTTAACCGTGTTATAAAATCGCCTGGATATATTTTCCCGCCGTAAAAGCTCCCGGCTCCCATTCCAACCAGCAAAGAGCCTAATAGAATAGATAAGGCAATTGTAGGAGCGCCAAGATAAAGTATAAACTTTTGGAAAAGAGATATTTCCAAAACCATAAACCCAATGCCGATACATATAAAGACTAATAATGGAAGTGAAGTCTTTTCTTTTCCCTTTAGCTTTTTATTTTTTTTCTGCTTTGATTTTATCTTCATCAATGGAATTACTACTGACAACAAGGCAGCCGCGAAAGTAGCCTTTAATAGGTTTCCAAAATCTCCGGGCACGCCTTTATCAGTTTTATAAAAGTACGGACTGTTATCGCGGACAGGCGAAATATCCGAGCTGTTCTTTGCCATAATTTCCTGAAGCGTCGCACTACCTTCTTTTATATCATTTAAAAGTACATTTTCTATTTCATTATTAACGGGATTATTTAGATACGGAAAATATGTTACATTCGGTAAACCGGGGGGTAATGATTTTGCAATTTCTGCTATTTTATTCACTTGATCTATAGTGTATGCAGATTTCTTAATTACAATTGTCGGTCCATAGTCGCTTCCGAGAATTATAAAGTGATTTATTGCGTCGGCATTGTCAATCCCGTTTTCTTTAAAAGCATATAAAGTAGTAATGATGAGTCTTATCAGTTCCCACCTATTATGTACCGTAAAAATTATTTCTCCGTCTGGATTTAAAATTTTCAAATAATCTTTTATTGCCTCAACCGTTAATAAGAAATTTTCGTTGGAAGCAAGTCCATCTATATTCTGAAGCTGTTTTGTAGAAGGCAAGGCTAACACGATTATACTATAACGCTGCTTGGTGCTTTTTACAAAATGACGACCTTCAGCTACTTCTACCTTTACGTTTGGAAAGCTTGTATAAATGCCGCCATTATAACTGCTGTATTGCTTTACAATATTGACAAAGTCAGCGTTAACCTCCACACCTGTAATTTTTTTAATTCCATTAAAAAGTCCTGTAAGAATTTCTTTACCTCCGCCGGGTCCTATATCAAGCATGCTTTCCTTTTCTCGTTTGGTCAGGAATAAAAAAGGAATTGCTGTTGAGTGGTGTAATAAAAGATAATTAAGTAAAGTATCATGGTTCGCTATGTTCCCGTTGAATTTATACATCTGGGATCCTGCCGCACCGTCGATGAAAAGATCTTTGACAAAATTCCGATTGTTATATTCTACAAGATCCGACCTTCCATCTATACTCCACCTGCTTTCAATTATGTTTGGTTTTATTTCCGGATTGTCATAGGTATAATAAATGTCCTTTTCTGGAAAGTTACCAATCGGAATTTCTCCCAATAAATTTTTTTTACCAAAAACTGCCAGCGCTATAGCTAAACAGAAAAGAGAAACGTATAGAATTACTTGTCTCTTCTTTTCAACATTCAAATAACTAATTGATGAAATGAAAAGAACAAACGCTAAAAAGATTACGGCATTTGCAGCATTAAATAAATCGAAGACGAATATTGATAATATAGAGCCAAGTGCTGCACCGATAAGATCCGAAGCATAAATTTTAAAGCCAGCGCTTGCGTAATTGCTAAAAAATTCTGCATAAACAACTCCAGCAAAAAAGAAGGGTAAAAAAAGCAGGTAGAAATAAATATATGGGTTTGTTATTGAAAAAATAATTTCCAGTACGACAAAAAATATAAGTGAACCGCCAGAAAGAAAGATAAACTTTCCGAATATCTTTGAATTATTAGCCGTCCCTTCTTCAGGTTTTATTTTGTAAAAAGAATAAATTCCGCCGGTTCCTAATCCCAGGATTGCTAAAGACAGAATTATAAAAGCATAATTTTGAACAAATATTACAGAGGTAATTCTTGTAGAAATTATTTCAAAGCAAATAACAACTGCAGAGAGTATCAGGATATTAAAATTTATAATTCTAGTATTATTCATCTCTAATCGGCTGAGATTGCTTCAGACAAAGCCTTTGGAAATATTTCGACATCATACTTTTTCTTTAAACTTGCGTCAATCTCATCAGCAATCTTTTGACGGTAAAAGTTTCTAAACTCTTCTTCAACTTTTTTACCTTTTACCTCATCATAAGTAAGCTGCTTTTCAGGTATGATTTTAACACATTTAATAACTGCAAATTGTTTTCCTTTGGTGGAATCATAATATTCAATCGGTCCGGCAGATTCATCTAAGTTTAATTCAAATGCCGCTTTTGCCAAGTAGTTACCGCCGGTGGACCGAAAGGCTTTAAGCGAACCATCGCGTTCACGAATAAATATTTTATCCCACCATGAATCTGAGACTTTTTCAAACGGGGTCCCTTTTTTAATTTCATTTATATCTGCCGCTGCCTTGGCACTATCCGAATATATCCTTGCGTAAATGTAAACTTTTTTTAACTGGTAGAATATTGTGTCTTTGTGTTCTTCATAAAATTTATACAAGGCTTCCGGTGTTGCTTCCGGTATGCTTCCGTCTATAACCGCCAGGTTGTATAAATAAACCAGTCTGTTTGCTATGACGGGATCTTGCGTATAAGGATTTATTAATTCTTTTTCTAACCCAATTTTCTTTGCAGCTTTAACAACGTCGTTATTGTACAAAGCATCTAAAATAAATTCCTTGATATTGGTATGGTTAAGTATAGTATTGGGACTAGGAACTATAACTTGTTCCCACAGCCGGAGATACTCTTTTAAATCAACTTTGCCGTTTTTATATGAAAGTATCTGAAAATTATTACCATGCGAAATTTCACTCTCAATAGTATCCTTATAAGCTCCAGCATAGAAGCGCGCATCTTCGGATGACCATTTCACAATCTGGTTTAAGGCGCTTTGATTCCACTTTATAGAGCTTTTATCAATTAGTCCAAGTCTATAGTTATCGAACGCATTATTAAATACCTGATAATAGCCCTTTTGAAGCTGAGATATTATCTCATCTTTTATTTTTTCAAACGGTTCCAATTTTATTTTTTTAATATCCAGTACTTTTATTATGTGAAATCCGTCCGCTGATTCTAAAACTCGAGTGAATCCTTTCTGAAGTCTAAAAATAACATTTGCAACCGGGTCAGCCATTGTTTCTGCCCAGGTAACTTTTCTTTTAGCATTTAGCCTAAAATTCTTTAACGAATAATTTTTTAATAGACTATTTAAATCATAATTCTTATTAAGACCGGTTTCTATATTTAAAGCTATCGATTTTAGTGAGTCAAGCTTCTCTTTTGTGGTATCTGATGGCATTAGTAATGTTATATCAATACATATCACTTCCTTATCCATTGATTTGTAAGCTTCGAGCGCCATCTTTTCATTAGCATACTTATCCACAAAACGCTTATTAAAATAGGCGTTTACTAATTCATAATTTACTATACGACTAATTTTATCCATTAAGGCATGATTTTCATTTAATTTTCTATCAAAGAAATCAAATAATCTTATTTGATTTGTTATCATTTCATTTAATGCGTAATTGTAAGCCTCGGATTTAGTACGAAATCTACGCTCATAATGCCACTTCATTACATATTGTCTTAGTTCCTTTGCTGTTATTAAATAATCTTTGCCAATCTTTGTTACTACCGTATCATCATTACTAATTGTGGATTTATTTTGCGCATTAGCAATAACAGGCAAAAATAAAATGACAATAGTAAAGTACTTTTTTAATTTCTTTAATAGCTTTGTTAAGGGTTTAATCATATTCGTTAATATATAGCTTAGGTCGCTCAATACAAAAGTATTATGGAATAATAGAGTAGGCAAATTAACCCCTCCAAAGGTGTTCTCAGCTTATTACTCCGATAATCCAATATTCCATGTATCCAAGTAAGGTTAATATAACTCAAAGCCCCATGTAAAGGGGCTTTGATTGAAATAAGTATCTGGAAAAATACAAAAAAATTATTTCATTAAGATCATCTTCTTTGACATTACATTGTCTCCGGATTTTAGCTGGTAGATATAAATTCCACTGGCTAATCCGGCTGCGTTGAATTGAACTTTATAAGTGTTAGCAGATTTGAATCCGTTAACTAAAGTTGCTACTTCCTGTCCAAGCATATTGTAAACCTTTAAGGTAACAAAACTGCTCTTCGGAATTGTGTAGCTGATTTCCGTACTTGGGTTAAATGGATTCGGATAATTCTGTTGTAATGTAAATTTGTTAGGAACATTCGGGATACTTTCAACAGCCGTAAGTCCGTTCTGCAAAACATTAGCTATATTCGCTAATTCTGTACTTTCTTGCGCTTTCCAAGTTACATATGTAGATGGGAACCAATCTAGGTCTCCAAGTGGGAAACCGCCAAGACCGGCAGTTAACAAATTGGAATCAGTGTAAGAAAGATCAATCGGAATTGGCCAATCTGCATATACGAAATTTGATGCTTCTGGATTACTTGGTTGACGCCAGGATGGCATAGGTGTACCGTAGGTAGTGTCAACGCATGCAATTGCATAAGATTTTATTGTTGCAAGCTGCGTAGTAAATAAAACATCCGTATTCTTAAAAGTTGGTAATTGATTGTACCATGTACCATTTGTAAGAAGAGGATAATTTGTTTTATCGGCAAATAGAGAGTCGGTTCTTGAGTTCATTGTTATCATCTGGGAAACCCACTGTGTGCTGCCGTCTACCTTATTAGAATTTAATGTTGAAATGATATCGGAAAGAGATGGATCCCAATAAGCTAAGTTTCTATCAGCATAAAAGTTCTTGCCGTTTGCATTAAAAACAGAATCAACACGTAAATTAACAAGCCCCATTGGTTCTCCATCCATGTCAACTTCACCTGCATCAGCTTTGAAAAGTGGCGGAGCATAACCCTGCAGCTGGCAATTTACAAAGATGTTATTCGTTTCACTCATATTTGTCTGGTCACCGTTATTCATAAAAATATAACCTGCACAATCGATGAAGTCATTATGATTGAAAACTACTTTGTGAACATTTACCCCATATCTAAATTTGTAAGCAGTACCTTGGAAATTCACGTGTGTACAGTTTTGCACAAAGAGAGTATCTTCCTGAGTAACACCACCGGAATTGAAATCTGTAATACCACCATTTCGACGGCACGTATGACCATCCATATTTACCATGTAATCGTTTGTAAAGAATACTCTTGTGTTAGCAGGTGGACCTCCAACCCAGCACCACCAGGTATGTTCCATAATACAGTTATCTACTTGAAGTCTCTCACCGGCTCCGCCGAAGTTAAAGAAAGCCCATCCTCCGTTGTTTCCGGCAGAATTACCTATTTCAAGATCAATGTTTTTAATAAGTAAGTCGTTTTGGACATTCATACCTCCATATGAGGTAGCATTTGTGGAATTTGTACCGGAAATAACCGGTGGTGGAGTTCCTTTGTTTATTTTCAAAGAAGTCTGCGTAGGACCCATAATAATGGTTCTGTATTTGGTCGATGTAACCGGATTGTTATCGCACGAATATGTTCCACCGTTCTCTAACATATATACACGGTCTGCAGGTGCTGCAGTATCCGATGCCATGAGGAGAGTCAGAGTATTCGTACCGCCAAATTCAATATCATCTTTTACATATAGAGTATCGCCGCTTTGCTTCGAGACATACTGCATATCCTGAGCAATTGCCGTCGATACAATAAGAAGAAAAGCCATACTGAAAAGTAAAATTACACTTTTCATTTTTAAACCTCCTTAAATGAGTAATTGTTAAAAAATTTTTTGTAAAAACACAATACTAATTTTTTTTCAAAAATTATTCTGCACCTCCTTCCGTTAGATATAACCGTAAAATAATAGTCCATTAAAAAGAATATCTTAAATTCATCTGGAATGTTGTCGGGAAATATAAAACAGAGACCAGGTTTTTAGTTACTGGAGCTGTCGGACTCGTTCTGTAATTTTGATACGTACTTATTCCATTGTGAAATATATTTGTTCCATTTAACGAAACGCTCAATCCCTTGAAAGGCAAATCTTGCCTGATCATAAAATCCCACCTGTATATGTTGCCGGTATAAGAGGTCAGTTCAGGTCTTGAACCTACCGAGTTTATTACATTGCCGGTTAGACTAAATGATATACGTCCATGGAAGCCTTTATAGTCGGCACCAACCGCTATATTTAGTACATCGTTTGCCTGCTGTATTAATCTTCCGACAAAAGATGTATCTACTGTACTGTATATTGGTCTGACACGATGAGTTACCGGGTCAACATAATTAGTAACAACATTCTGAAGTACGGTATAAGCAGTATTTGATCCTGATTTTGTATAGTTTATATCTAATACCAGTGAATTAAACGGTTCAGGCAAATACCAGAAATTTGTCTGCCAGTCAATTTCGACACCCCTTATAAAGCCAAGGTTTGGATTGTTTAAAGAAATTGCAACAGTCTGGCTGTTTGGCACTGTAAAACCAAATCTTTGCCATAAAAATGTTGAGTCGGGGATATAGGTAGTAGCGGCATATTGTGCACGATCAACATAGAAAATCGATGTGTTATACATTTGATTTTTTATTATTTTGTAGAATGCATCTACCGTAAACAAACCTATATAATTATTGTGGAATGATCCGACAACATCAAAGTTTTGTGCTGTAGCAGGTTTTAACATTGGATTTCCAAGTTCAAAGTTTCCGGCATAAAAGGCAACCTTAGGAATAATTGCCGTATAATCCGGGCGGGAAATACCATTGTAATAGGCAAGTCTAATATTCGACCACTCATTGACTTTATATTGGAGCTGCACATCAGGGAATAAATTGTTATCTGTCCTGTCTACGTTGAAGGCACTGTAAGGAACGCTATTTGGATGATAAATTTGAGTATAATATACGTTAGAGGAGTCGTTAACTTTAATTGACCCACCTTCAGTGCTAACACAGTCGCCATAAACAGTATGGGTAACATATGTAAAATTAGCATGGTATATCATATTATAGCTTTCAAAACGAACACCACCAAGTAGGGTTATTTGTGGACCAATGTTAAATGTACCCATTAAATAAGCTGCCGAAAATTGTTCTGCACCGTTCCAATCATTTTTATAGCTATCTGCATACTGGATAGGAGTAGACCATCCTTGCTCGGAGAGTTTCAACCAAGTATCATATTTATTCCGATCTAATGTATATTTAAAGCCGCCATTGGTCATATCAAATAAACTACTCATATAATATTGCCCCCTTGAAAAGTCATTATTCATTACCATGGAAAATTTCACCGGATTGGCTTCACTAACCCCGCCAAGGTAAGCATTTGCTGCTGGATTTACATACAAATCTGCCGCGCCATGGGCGAAATTCTCATCAATATTATTTTCACGTGTCGTTCTTATATACTTCCCGCCGGCTTTAAATGTAGCAGTTATATCTTTTGTGAAACTGACCGGTGCCGACACATCGAGAGATACATTATATAAATGCTGGTAAAACTGGTTGGCAATACTTTGAGTCCAACCTCCTATTGTTGCAGCAGCAGGATCTGCAGGATTAAGATTGTTAAAGACACCAAGAGCATTCGTAAGTGACATGTTCTCTTGCGATGCAAGGTCAGTATATCTTATCGGATTGTGAGAAGCATCGTAACCAAAAGGTGCAGTTGTTCCTGTCTGATTATAAAATTCGCTCCATGCCGCACCATATAGACCTGGCGAATATCCAAAAATTGTATATTGTTCCGTGGCAGAATGAGATAAGCTTAGGTTCACCTTGATATCACCAAAAGTATTCTCTGCCTGAAGCGCATTTATCCATAAGTCTTTTCCGTATAAACTGCGGTTGGGGGTATATATTGCCGAAGTATTAGTAAAGTTAAGTACAATGTAATTGTTGAGTTGATCTGTAACATTCCCCGCATATGTATTCTGAAAGACTATTTTACCGTTCGGAAGGCGATAATCCATTATAAGACTCCCGCCGCTGTTTTTAACAATATTGGCATCGTATTCATAGGTTGCACCGGTGGTTACATAGGTAGCCTGTCCGTAATCATTATTATTTGTCCCATAAAATGTTGGTGAAATGGAAGCTACCTGGTTACCGCCGTCGGTACGGTCCATATTTCCTTGTAAGAATATACCTAATTTATCGTTAAAGAAACGTTGGCTGGCACTTGCCCAAAATTTATAATTATCCGCTACACGGTCCTGCGAGTTGTAATTTCCTTGAGCCAAAGCGTCAAAATGGAAACCTTTAGGAGCTTCTCTTAATTCCAAATTAACTACTCCTCCGAGTGCATTGGCATCCATATCGGGAGTTAACGCTTTTACTACTTCAATACCGGAAAGCAAATTTGATGATATAAAACCAAGGTCTGTTGCACGCGTGTTCATATCGGTCGATGGTAATTCAATGCCGTTTAGCAGAATCTGATTCAATTTAGCCTGAACTCCACGGATGACTACCTGATCCCCGTTCATAAGTGAAACGCCGGGCAAACGGCTAAGTGCAGTTGCCGCATTATCATCAGGCAATTCATGTATCTTTTCTGCAGATACTACATTTATAATTGTATTGGAGGTAAGTTGCTGGTTTATTGCTTGCTGTTGCCCTTTAGCCTGCGCAGTTACTACGACCGTTCGTCCTTCTAATGCTTTTGCAGTAAGATAAAAATCCTGTGATTTAATCTCACCTGAAGTAATTGTTACTGAGGCTGTATCGGAGTTGTAACCAATGTATGATATTGTAATACGATGACGCCCAGCTGGAATATTTGCAATGAAATAGTTGCCAGAGAAATCGGCGGCTGCGCCAAGAGCTGTGCCTTGCACGATTACATTTGCACCTATAAGCGGGCTCTTGGTCTCTCTATCCAGCACACGTCCTTTTAATGTACCTGATTGCGCTAGGATAGACGCCTGAAAGGCAATAATAATTAGTAAGACAAAAAGGGAAGCGGTTTTACTTCCAAAACGGTATCCATCTATGAGCATTTTTCCTCCTATAGATATTTTGTTAGTATACCTGGATTTATTTAATTAATAAAAGTTCTATTACTACTTATAATCGGATTTTTACTTTGAACTATCTTTCAAATAAACTTATGATTCACATACATTAATAAAAAGCCACTTGCAATCATAAACTAACCATATCGAGCCAGAGAAAATTATCTGGCTAAGGATTCTTACTCAACTCAACCTGCACTAATCATCGTGCCTATCAAAATTCAATAAAATTCTTCGCTCATTTAAACCGATAACAAAACGAGTCACTTAAAATAATCTGTTGAAAACATCATCGATACTTACACATGAATAAAATGGTTTCAAATATTATTGAAACGTTTCAATTCTTCAACAAAGATAAACTTTAAAAATTTTAAACTCAAATTTTTTAATAATATTTTAATGATTATTTTTTTCTAATATAAAGAAGTAAATCCCTTCAAAGTTTGTGCCTTAGTTACAAGCATCGCAAAGAGTCATCCAATTAATACTCTGGATATGCTTATACTTTAATATTTTACATCTTTTTGAAAAGAGATACTCTCAATAAATATTCATACTAAAGAAATATTTAATCTACCAATGCCTCCAATAAGGATATTCATAAATATATAATGAGTCCAATCTAAAAAAGTCATTCCCATGAAAACGCGAATCTAAAGAGTTTAGTATTTGGAATAGATTCCCACTTTCGTGGGAATGACATTCCGGCTATTTAGGCTTTTTAGACTGGGCTCATATAATATAAAAAAAAATATATTTAATCAATTTAAAAATTAATCAAAACAACGAATAAATAAACGGGGCTAGAGCTGAACCTTGTGTCAGTACAATAATACCGCCAAGCAATAAAAGTACAATTAGGATAGGAGCGAGCCACCATTTTTTTCTTACTTTTAAAAATTGCCACAGCTCGGAAACTATTGATAACTTGCTCATAAACTTCTCCATTAAAGAAATAAATTGTTATTCACATTTTGCAATCGTCGAAATACTGAATTAATGGATTACTAGGATCAGTTCGTTTCTCCAGTTATTCCAATATTTACATTTCTCCAAAGAATGATTAGTAAATTTAGAATTGTCTTTCATAATCAGCCGCATCAAATTTTTTCTGATCACGCTTTTGCCAATAACTCTGCCTTTCTTTTTCAATTTTCAAGTCAAGAAAATCCTTCTTAAATAACCTTGATAACAAACTAATAGGCGTTAGTGCAATATAAAACAAAATTGTTAAAATTACTCTCGTCATAAACCAGCCAAGAATAATTGATAAAGTCATCCAGGCTTTATTTAAAGGTTTTAAAACTATCGGTGCAGTTAACCCGATCATTGTAATTAAGAATCCGGCAATACCGAAATATAATGCTGAATCCTTTTTTGTAATCGCTAATAATATAGATATTACTATAAGCGCAATACCGATGGTTAAACCAAATTTTTTTAAATCCCGCTTTGATTCTTTTATATTATTTATTTCTTCAAGTATCATAAAATTATTTAATCGAGTGAATATTCTTTTCGCCAATCTGTATCATTCCCCAGCGGCTTTTGTTCTTCCTTATTCAGAAGGAAATTTCCTATTATTAAATGATCAATATTGGTTCGCATAAAACATTTATATGCATCTTCCGGCGTACAAACTATCGGCTCGCCGCGTACATTGAATGAGGTATTGATTATTACCGCACATCCATACTTTTCATTGAACTTTAAAATAAGCTTGTAGTAAAGCGGATTTGTCTCTTTGTGTACCGTCTGAATCCTTGCTGAGTAATCTATGTGTGTAACCGCAGGAATATCCGATCTAACAACTTTCAGCTTGTCAATTCCGAAAAGATTATCTTCACCGGTGTTTAATTTTTTGCGTCTCTCTTTTTTTATGTCAGCTACTATAAGCATATAAGGACTGCCGGTATTCATTTCAAAATATTCGCTGGCTTTTTCAGCCAGCACCGAAGGTGCGAACGGTCGAAAGCTTTCTCTAAATTTTATTTTTAGGTTCATAACGGATTGCATCTTAGGCGATCGTGCATCGCCTATAATGGATCTGGCTCCAAGCGCCCTTGGACCGAATTCCATTCTTCCTTGAAACCAGCCTAATACTTTTTCTTGTGCAATTAAATCGGCAGCAATTTGCGGAATTTCATCTGCTTCAAGCTTATGATATACAATGCCGTCTGCATTTAAGAATTCCAGTATTTTTTCATCTGAAAATTCCGGACCGAGAAAAGAACCTTGCTGGCTATCTTGAACTCCGTTAACTATTCTCGGTTTATTGTAATACTTATACCAACCCGCTAAAGCGGCACCTGCAGCTCCGCCTGCATCACCCGCTGCAGGTTGGATCCAAATCTTTTCAAAAATACCTTCACGCAACAGCTTTCCGTTTGCAACACAGTTTAATGCAACTCCGCCGGCAAGCGTAAGATTTTTCATTCCCGTAATTTTATGAACATATCTGCCGATCCTAAGTACAATTTCTTCCGTTACATCTTGAATAGACCTTGCGAGATCCATTTCTCTTTTTGTAAGCTTACTTTCTGGTTTTCTCGGTTTCCCGCCGAATAGTTTATTAAATTTTTCGTTCGTCATTGTTAAACCGGCACAGTAATTAAAATATTTCATATTTATTTTGAACGACCCATCATCTTTGACATCGATTAGTTCCTTCATAATCAGATCTTTATACTTCGGTTCACCGTAAGGTGCAAGACCCATTACTTTGTATTCACCGGAATTCACTTTAAAACCTGTGTAATAAGTAAATGCCGAATATAAAAGCCCGAGTGAGTGCGGGAATTTTATTTCTTCAAGCAGCTCAATTTCATTTCCCTTTCCAATGCCGAAGCTTGTTGTTGTCCATTCACCTACTCCGTCCATCGTTAATATTGCAGCTTCATGAAAAGGTGAAGGATAAAATGCCGATGCAGCATGAGATTCGTGATGCTCAGGAAAAATAATCTTACCGGTATAGTTCAGTTCTTTCTGAATGTAATCTTTCATCCATAGCTTCTGCTTAATCCATAAAGGCATTGCTTTAATAAAAGACTTTATTCCGGCAGGTGCATAAGTAATATAAGTCTCTAGCAGTCTTTCGAATTTAAGAAATGGTTTATCATAAAATGCTACCAGGTCTAATTTAGAAGAATCAATGCCTGAATAATCTAGACAAAAATTAATCGCATTAGATGGAAAGTTGTAGTCATGTTTTCTCCTGGTAAACCTTTCCTCCTGAGCAGCAGAAAAAATCTTGCCGTCCTTTACAAGACATGCTGCGCTGTCATGATAAAATGCTGAAATGCCGAGTATATTCATTATTAAAATTATTTTTTTCTTTACAAATAAAAGAAGTAATTTAATAGAAATACTAAAAAAATATTTTTGGTAATATAACAAATTATAAAACAATATAATTTATAAACTTTATTTCAAAAAAAGTTTTTTGTATAGGAATTGAAATCCATCTAATGTAAATAAAAGTTGAACTTCTTAAATAAAAAGATAAAAGAATATCCTAATTTGACTACTAAAGTGGTTCCAAGAATTGTAATTAAACTAAATGATGAAATAAATTGTGAATAGTAGTAAAGTCCGGCTTATAATTAAATAGACCAGTAAATTAATTTCAAAGCTTAATAACTAATTTGATACTCCCATAATCCTATAGCTTAAAATCCCTTTGAAAACATTCTGAAAACATTCTGAAAACATTCTGAAAACGTCCTGAAAACGTTCTAATTACCTTTATCTTATACTTTTCTTCCTTTTCTTTTTAGTTATAAGATGATAATCAATTAAGCGAAAAGGCAGATTATACCAAGCTCTAAACTTTATACTCTATATTACTGGTGAAAGGTGCAATATATTAGTTAATTCTCAAAATGGAAGATTAGTTTTAATGCTTGCTCTTTAGTCCAGAATTTTAATAAGTAGAAAATGGAAATAAATAATGCGCTTTATTAAACAGACTCAGAATGACTAATAAACTTTTAGAATGTATGATACAATCCTAGATAATAAGCGAAGTGTTTATAAGTAGTAATTCCATTTCCCAAGTCCAAAGAGAAAAGGATTTGATAATTTTTTATGACAGGAATTCCTCCACCGAAATGTAATCCGGTAAATCCCGGTGATGAAAGTGAAGAGGATGTTTGATGGAACAACTCAGTTCCAAGAAAG
Source organism: Bacteroidota bacterium (assembly GCA_021815405.1). Classification (GTDB taxonomy): domain Bacteria; phylum Bacteroidota; class Ignavibacteria; order Ignavibacteriales; family Ignavibacteriaceae; genus FEN-1297. Next base: position 29,542 of record JAKAGV010000016.1, on the reverse strand, counting down.
AATGAATCTGTAAAATTATATTGAATTAATATTCCGGTGAATTCCCAGTTTTTATTGCCGGTTCCAGGATTAATCCAATAACCGCCTCCGCCATAAATTGTCCAGTTATCAAAATCTTTTTGGAGCCAGATAGGAAGATAAATTTGTGCTTTCCCATTGCCTAAGTTTTGAGAAGCATTTCCGGTCGGAACTTCAACAAGAGGGAAAATTCCAATTGCCGGCAGCTCATTTGTCTGGGCAACCAATCTATATTTTACTCCAACTTCGGTATCGCCGTAACCCAAATGAGAAGTTCCATCCTTTGGTGCTGAGTAAGCTAAAGGCAGTACTAAATGAAATTGAGTGTTCGGGAAAATTCCATAGTTAAACTCAATTGCGGGTCCAACTCCACTTTTCCCGCTTGCATCAAATACTCCGGTAGAAAATATATATAATTCTCCGTGAAGATATGGAACTGGAATAGGATCGTCTGTTCTAAATGGAGGTCCTGCAAATATACTTTTGCTGATTAGTAACAATGTTGTAAGTAAAAGGCAAGAAGAAAATTTTAATTTCATTTACACAAAGTTGAGTTTGTAAATCCGCTAATTGAAGCGACTATAACTTAAAAGTTTTCCAACTAATCAAATGTGCTTTGCTTTATACAATTCGTTCAACATCAATGATTTGCAAAACTTTCAGGCATCTGGACTGCTATTACTTTTCCTTTTGCGGTAACATCACCATTTGCAGAAACAGTAATCTCTGAAATTACTTTCCGTCCCTTCAGTTCTAAAATTTTACCGCGTAGCTCTAGTTCAACTCCTAATGGAGTAGGTTTTAAATAATCAACTTGGAGCGAAGCAGTGACATAACGGAAAGGCGGCTCGCTGCCCGGCTCTCTTTTCTCATTCCTGTAAGATGCTAACGCGGCAGTCCCCGTTCCATGACAATCAATTAATGATGCAATCAATCCTCCATAAACAAATCCCGGGATTGCAATATGAAAAGGCTTTGGTATAAAGTGAGCAACCGTTTCATCACCTTCCCAAAAACTTTTTATTTGATGACCGTGTTCATTTAATCTGCCGCATCCGTAACAATAACTAAGTTCATCAGGATAAAAATCTTGAACCGCTTTAATTTCCATCTGCACCTCAAACACTTATAATTAATTTTTTAACACTACTATATGACTGGTTAACGGGGAGTTTTTAATTTCACTTTCTACTTTTAACCCTGCTTTATTAGCTAATCCTAAAATTCCTTCTTCTTCCAGGTAAGATTTAAAATTTTTATAATGATCTTTCCCAGCAACAAATTCAACGGCTTCATTCAAAATTGAAGTGAAACTTTTCGGCTGGGGAAATAGATAATCCACAATAATAATACGATCCGAAGATTCCGCTAAAGTTTTTAAGAATTTTACTCTTAGATTTTCATTAACTTCATGAATTACGTAAGATACAATAGAATAATCAAAATGAGTTTTGTTTGCCGTAAGATAACTTTGAACATCAGCATGATGAAAATAAATTTTGTGAGAATTTCTTCTTGAAAGTAATTTCTTTGCTAATTTAATATTCCTTTTAGAAAGGTCAATGCCAACAATCTCTTCGCATTTATCGCTAAGTTGAAATACTAAGCGACCCGTCCCGCATCCTGCATCAAGAACTTTTGAATTATTTTCAATTAAGGATCTTATTACATTAAAAGCTTCGTCCTGATTTGGTGCTATTAACTTATCATAAAATAATCCGTCATACCAATGGTTTTTATTCTCGTTATTCACTTCTTCTAACTTGACTTTGGGATTTAATGAATATTACTTTCTCTTTTGAATTGTCTTCGGAAGGTTTTGGGTTCTTAATTTATTGACATACATGGTTGTCTTTCTAAAAAAATCCTGCCACTTCTGTGGATCTTTATTATAATAGTCAATCGTAGCATCGTATTCTTCTTTGGTTATATCGTTACGCTTAAAAACTATGGCTTTTACGGAATCGAATTTAGCAATTGGAGCGTTTGAGGTATCTTGTGCAACAACCAAATCAACATAAACTTTCATAAACTTGTCTTCACTAATCACTCTACTTTTAGAGCAGCCCGGCAAGATAACGATAGCAGTTAGGAGAAAGAATAATTTATTTGTAGATTTTTTGGGAAAACATATAAATGGAGTAACGATGTAATGGAGTAATGGAGTGATTTTTTTGATTCCAATATTCCAATACTTCATTATTCCAGAGGAAATAGGATATAAAATATTATGCAGGCTCATCCACACTTTGAGCGATTAGTTTATTTCATTTTCTTACTTGCTTCGAAAAGTATTTTCTTTTCTTTATCCGAAAGATTCTGGTAGCCTGACTTACTTATCTTATCGAGAATCTTATCAATTTCTTCTTGAGTATACTCATCATCTTTATGATAATTATTAACCTCATAAAAGTTCGCTTCTTCAACATCATTATTCTTTTTCTTAAAGACACTGGCAGCATTTTTAAAGCTATCGAAGAAAGAACCGCCGCTTCTGGTGGAAGTAGAGGTATAATAACTTCCATATGCAGTTCCTCTTTTCCTATCAATCATTATATAAATGAAACCTGCTAGTGCTCCGCCGAGATGAGCTAAATGAGCAATGTCTCCGCCTTGTGGTAATGAAAAGAATTCAATTAAGACATACAGAGCAACAAAATATTTTGCCTTTAATGGAATTAAGAACCAGATGAAAATATATCTGTTTGGGAAAAGCATACCGAACGCAATAAGTACGCCGAAAATAGCACCCGATGCACCAATAGTATAACCTAACGGTTCATTAAATAACGGAGGGAAAACTAATTGGAAAATCCCGGCTACAATTCCGCACGTAAGATAAAATATTAGAAACTTTTTTGAGCCCCAAAGATTCTCTACTTCCATTCCGAACATCCATAATGCAAACATATTCAAGAAAATATGCATGAAGCCGGCATGCATAAATTGGTAAGTAATAAGCTGCCATGGATAGAAACCGTAACCAAGAGGTACTAATGCAAAATACTTAACTATTAAATCATAGAAAGTAGCACCGTAACCAATGCTGATTTGTTGTCCCAGCATTTCAAATAAAAATACGATACCATTAATAATCATCAGGTTTTTAATTACCGGTGGAAAAAACCTGAATCCGCCAAAACCTGAAGGTTTATAATAATCACTCAATATTAATTTCCTTATAAAAATTTAATTCCGGTTCACAAAAACTGGAACCGGAACAAAAAATATTTTCATTTATAACATGAACTTAAACAAATCTGCATGCATTCAAAATGCTATGCTTCACTAAGGGCAGCAACACCCGGAAGGATTTTTCCTTCAAGAAATTCCAACGAAGCTCCACCGCCGGTTGAGACATGCGAGACTTTATCTTCCAATCCTGCTTTGCTAATAGCCGCTGCAGAATCGCCTCCGCCGATAATTGTTACTGCACCTTTAGACGTAACTTCCACTAGCTTGTTTGCAATTGCGAAGGTACCTTTTGCAAAATTGTCAAATTCGAAAACTCCCATCGGTCCGTTCCATACTATTGTTTTGGCTTTGGCAATTTCATCACAAAATAATTTTACTGTTTCAGGTCCAATATCCAGTCCCATTTTATCTGCTGGAATTTTATCAACACTTACAACAGTTGAAGGCGAATCATTACTAAATTCATCAGTAACAACTTCATCGACCGGCAATAAAAATTTAACTTTAGACTTTGCAGCTTTTTCCAGCACTTGTTTTGCTAAATCAATCTTCTCAGCTTCTAATAAAGATTTGCCGATTTCCTTTCCCTGTGCTTTGAAAAATGTATATGCCATTCCGCCGCCAATAATCATCGTATCAACTTTATCGAACAAATTCATGATGACATCAATTTTACCTGAGATTTTTGCACCGCCTAAAATTGCGCAATATGGTCTTACAGGATTAGTAATTGCGCTTCCCAAATATTCAAGCTCTTTCTGCATCAGATAGCCGGCTGCACATTGCTTAATATATTTTGTAACACCTTCGGTAGAAGCATGAGCGCGGTGTGCGCTTCCGAAAGCATCATTAACATAAACATCTCCAAGTTCTGCAAGCTTCTTTGAAAATGCAGCATCATTTTTTTCTTCTTCTTCATGGAATCTTAAATTCTCAAGAAGCAGAACATCACCGCTCTTCATTGCATCAACCATTTTCTTAACTTCATCGCCGATACAATCCGGTGCAAGTTTTACTTCTTTACCAAGTAATTCGCCAAGTCTTTTAGCCGCAGGTTTTAAGCTGTATTTAGGATTGACTTTTCCTTTTGGTCTTCCAAGATGGCTCATCAAGATAGCTTTACCGCCGTCCGAAATAATTTTTTTTATCGTCGGCAGCGAAGAGACTATTCTAATATCATCAGTTATGCTCAAGTTGTCGTCTAGGGGTACATTAAAATCTACACGAACTAAGACCCGTTTGTCTTTTAAATTTAATTTATCGATTGAAAGTTTACTCATATCCATCCATCCTTTTCTTAATAGGTTTTATCAGTCTAATTTATTTTTGCACAGATATGCCTGCTGTTGGCAAACTGAAATCTATGCTATGAAAGTTATGTATTGATATAAAAAACAAAGACGAAGCGGCTGCTTCGTCTTTGAATTAAAATATAAAGCTTACTTTATTATTTTCATTAGTAAGTCGGCTACTCTATTTGAGTATCCCCACTCGTTATCGTACCAGGAAATAATTTTGAAGAATCTCTTCTCATCTTTAAAATTATTCTGAAGAGTAGCAAGAGAATCATAAATTGAAGAGCGCTCATCATGAACGAAATCGGTTGATACAACTTCTTCATCACAATAGCCCAGAATGCCTTTCAAATAAGTTTCTGATGCTTTCTTCATAAGCAAATCGATCTCTGCAATTGAAGTGTCTCTTACCGAACGGAATGTTAAATCAACAACTGAAACATCTGCGGTTGGCACTCTGAAAGACATTCCTGTCAATTTTCCTTTGGTTGACGGTAAGACTTCTCCAACAGCTTTTGCAGCGCCGGTTGTTGAAGGAATAATGTTGATAGCTGCAGCTCTTCCACCTCTCCAGTCTTTCTTTGATGGACCATCGACAGTTTTCTGAGTTGCTGTGTAAGAGTGAATTGTAGTCATCAAACCGGTTTCAATTCCAATTCCTTCTTTCAAAAGAACGTGAACCAAAGGCGCTAAACAGTTAGTCGTACATGAAGCATTCGAAATAATATTATGCTTTGCAGGATCATATTCCTGATCGTTAACTCCGAGAACAACCGTCTTAACATCGCCTTTACCAGGTGCAGAGATAATTACTTTCTTTGCGCCGGCATCGAGATGTCCTTTTGCTTTGTCTGAGCTTGTAAACAATCCGGTTGATTCGATAACGTACTCAACTCCAAGCTCCTTCCAAGGCAACTGCGACGGCTCTTTGGTAGCCGAAACACATTTAATTTTATTACCATTAACAATTAGAATATCATCGGTCTCAACATTTGAAGAACTCTTCTCTGTTGCAAGCTGACCTTTAAATTTACCATGAACTGAATCATATTTTAATTGGTATGCAAAATATTTTGCGTCGGTTGTAACATCTACTACTGCAACTACATCGATTTTATTCCCCAATAATCCTTTATCTACTATTGCATTAAAGACTAATCTTCCGATTCTACCAAATCCGTTAATACCTACTTTTACTGCCATTCTGAAAACTCCTTAATTGAATATTATAAATGCATTACAAAATTACCTAAAGCTCGAACGAATTTCAATTTTAAAATGTGAAACCCCCATGAGCGGCACTTCATGGGGGTTTTGTATAACGAAGACTGATACGAGTTAATTAAATATAGTCTTTTTGTTCTAATATTGAGAGCATTTCTGTTCTCCGGATTTCCCTCCCTCCTTGAGAAGCCGGATAGAAAGCTTACTTAGTTAACATCATTTTCTTCGTTATATTCACGTGAAATCCTGTTAATTGATAAATGTAAATCCCGCTTGCCAGCTTACTTGCATCAAATGTTACTGAATGATAGCCGGCGGACAATTCAGCATCCAGTAAAGTCGCAACTCTTTCACCAAGGATATTATAAATTGTTAATGTTACTTTTTCCTGCGCCGGTAATTCAAATTGAATTACCGTAGAAGGATTAAATGGATTAGGATAATTTTGTGAAAGGACAAAATTTTTGGGAAGAGAGCCATTAGTACCTAATCCCAGTTCTATTGCGGTAACCCGTTGAACTGTTCCTATATTCATGTAAGAATAATCTTCACCGGATACAAGTGTAACTATATTTGACTTACCGGTTGAATCTGTAACTTGTTGGACATGAGAATTTATCGTTGAATCTGTTCCAACAAAAGCAGTAGTAAATTTATATCCGCTGTATCCTCCGATTAAATAAGGAACCACGTAATAATTTCCTGGAGAAAGACTGTCGAATTTAAAATATCCTGCTGAATCAGTAAGTGTGCCTTTTTCCCAGATACCGTTCCCTGTAAAAAGATCAATCCAAACTCCCCAGCGCATACCTGTTTCGCCGGGGTCTTTAATTCCATTTCCATTTGCATCGTACCAAACAATTCCGGATAATTCTGCTGGTATCACTAATGTCGTTACATTTATGCTGCCGTTTTGAAAATTTACCGGTAATACTTTTGCAGCAGTGTCTGCAATTTCACAGCTCGAAGTAATAAAGTTTAAATTGCTGCTTCCTGGTACTGATTTAAAATTAAGGTTTAATAATATTCCGTTACTAATATTCAAAGGAGAAACATCATACCAACTGATTCTAATTTGGCTATTAACAGCATTTGCTGTGAAAGAACCCGATGAAGGATAATTTGAAATTCCGGTAAAAGTCATCATGCTCGGATTAAAACTAATTGCTCAACTAATTGCACCAATTCCATTAAAATTCGTAACATAAATCGGCACGGATAAGCTATCCTGATTTTGTACTGTCATGTCATGAATGCTCATAGAAATTTGAGCATCTGCTGCGCCGAGTAATAAAAATAAAATGCAAAATAAAAGGAGAATGTTTTTCATTATAATTTTCAATTACACTCCACATTTTGAATGTCCAACTAATATGCCATTTCAAGATTGGCAATACCAACGATATTCGAGATAAAATATCTTCAGCTTTTTCTGTCGTGTCCCAAAGTAGGATAAATTTCGAAATGTTGTTTATTTTTAAGATTAGATTTCGGTATGTTAAAATTATAGGAAAATACTTATGTGCGGCAGATTTGAAACAAAACCCTCGGTTCAAACTCTTATAAAGAAATTAAAAGAGTGTAATGTCGAGCTTCAATTAGAATTTGAAGATGAGAAAAATAAATCGGTGAACATAGCACCTACGGAAAAGATATTTTTAATTTCTTATTCTAATGATATCTATAAACTATCTTTGACAAATTGGGGAATAAAATTAAATTCGGATTCACCTTTGATTTTTAACTCTCGTATCGAAACCATTCTTGAAAAAAGATTTTGGCAGAATCTTTTTGATAAGAACCGTGCACTTGTTCCTATGTCTGCTTTTTACGAATGGAAGAAAGAAGGAACAAAAAAAATTCCGTATCGGATTTATCTACCCGATGAAGAAATATTTTTTGTCCCGGCGCTAAATTATACAGACAAGAATAATAACATTTTTACTTCGCTAATAACCACCACACCGAATAATTTTATCAAGCCAATTCACCACCGTATGCCAGTCATATTTAACATTAAGGAAGGCATTAAATATTTAACAGATGATAAAGAGCTCAATTTATCTCGCTGTAAACCTTACGATGGGAAAATGGATATGGAAAGAGCTTATATTTAGTCTGACAAAATAATTTTGATTAATCCCTCGGATTTTCCTGCCGCCATCGTTTTATATAATCAGCAATAGCAGTGGTTGGAGCACCGGGAGTGAAGAGTTCACCCACACCGAGTTTTTTTAATTCCGCAATATCTTCTTCGGGAATTATCCCACCCCCTGTAAGAAGGACGTCATCCAAATCCTTTTCTTTCATCAAGTTTAAAATTTTCGGAAGGATAGTCATGTGTGCACCGGACAAAATACTTATTCCAATAACATCAACGTCTTCTTGCAAAGCAGCTTCTACAATCATTTCAGGAGTTTGTCTTAAGCCGGTATAAATTACTTCCATGCCGGCATCGCGAAGAGCGGCGGCAATAACTTTAGCACCTCTGTCATGTCCGTCAAGACCAGCTTTTGCAATTAAAACTCTTATTTTCTTTTCCATTATTTATCCGTTTGAAAAATTTCTGATCTAATTTTATCTGCAAACTCCCGCATAGTTCCATTGCTGTAACTTTTAAGATTTGGTCTAAAGCTAAAAGCATCGTTCTTAAATCTCGGTATAATATGAAAATGGAAATGAAAGACGGACTGCCCGGCGGCGGTTCCGTTGTTTGTAACGATGTTGAATCCATCTGGATCTATGCTTTTCGTAATTGCATTGGAAATCATTTTTGTTATCCGGATTAGCTCAAATAAATCTTCTTCATTTACGGAAAGAAAATTTTCTGAATGAGTTTTAGGGATTACTAAGGTATGTCCATAGTTAACCGGTCTGATGTCGAGGAATGCAATCACCTTTTCGTTCTCAAAAAGAATTTCGGCGTTAGCTTTCTTATTTACTATGTCGCAGAATATACAATTCATGTTCTCAAAAATACTTTTAATTGGGATACAAGGCAAAGACTTTTTCTTAAGCTTATCCTAAACCCTTAAATATTCTTTCCTTCTTCCAAACGCACCGAAGATACCGCCGGTGTGCACAAAAATATTTTTCATACCTTTATTCTTAGTAATGAAGTATTCGTAATAAGCGGAAAAAGCTTTCCCTGTGTATGCCGGATCTAGTAGCAGCCCGGTTGAGTCGGCAAAATGTTTTATCAATCTTAATTTATCTTCCGTAATCTTTTTATAACCTTCTGAAGAATATCCGTCGAGTATAATAAGATTATCTTTATTTATGCTGCACGGTAGTTTGAAATCAAGTACACATCCTTCGGCAAGATTAAATATTTTTCTTTTAATTTCCTGTTTAGAATACAAAACGTTGACAGCAAAAATTTTCAGATTCAATTTTAATAAGGCGGCACCAACTAACAAACCGGCAGCGGTTCCGCCGGAACCTGCGGCGATAGTTATTCCGTCAATCTTTCTCAAATCAATTTGTTTTCTTAATTCTTCAATGAAAGAAATATAACCCCAGATTCCAAGTGTTGTCGAACCTCCTTCAGGAATAACATAAACTTTCTTTCCCTTTTTAATAAGCTTCGCCCGCTCTTCAAACATAATTTCATTTACTCTTGAAAATTCTTTCCTATTAAGAAAGGAAATTTCCGCACCATAAAATTTATCCAGAAAAAGATTTCCGTCGGCATCCGGCTTATCTTTTCCCCAAAGGAATAATTTCGATTTGATTCCGGTGCTTGCAGCAGCTATTACAGTTGCTCTTGCATGGTTGGATTGATCACCTCCGTCTGTAAATACATAATCTGATTTTTCTTTTTTAGCCTGATATATAAGATATTCCAGCTTTCTTACTTTGTTGCCTGAAAGCTCGACACCGGTAAGATCATCTCGTTTTATTAGAAAATTTTTCCCTTCGAATTTTATTGTCTGAAGCGGAGTTGGAATGTTTGCAAGAAGAATTTTTTTGGGGATTATCATAAATCACCGTCGTCCTTCATCTTCAGAATTCTTGAATAATATAACCTTGCCCGATCTAGATCTTCCTGTGTATCAACAGCAAGATTTTCGTATTCGGTTACAACCACTTTTATTTTGAAGCCGTTCTCGAGCATACGGAGCTGCTCAAGCTTTTCCGTTTGTTCAAGGTCTGTCGGTTCAAGTTCGGTAAACCTTAATAAAGATTCTCTTCGATAAACGTAAAGACCTATGTGCTTGTAAATCTCCGCATTCTGAATTCTTTCAAAATTAGTTTTAGCATCACGCACATAAGGAATCGGAGAACGGGAAAAGTACATTGCAAAATTGTTGTAATCAAAAACCACTTTCGGGATTGAAGGAGATTTCAGATCCTGAACAGATTCAATTCTCTTGGCAAGCGTTGATACGTTAACAGTTTTATCAAACAGAAGCGGCTCGATAGCCTGATCAATCATTTCACCTTTTATAAACGGCTCATCACCTTGGATATTAACAACGATCTTTGCTGATGGAATACTTCTGGTAACAAAAGCAATTCTGTCAGAACCGGTAGCAATGTTTTTGGGAGTCATTATAACCTTACCGCCAAAGCTGCGGACAACTTGCGCAACCTTTTCATCATCGACTGCAACAATAACCTCATTCAGCAGTTTCGATTGCATGGCGCTTTCATAAGTATGCTGAATCATCGGTTTGCCGCAAATATCAGCAAGAGGTTTCCCCATCAGTCGGGTAGATGCAAACCGTGCCGGGATAACACCGATTATTATCTGATCATTAATTTTATTTGGTCTTTCTGACAACTTAATTTTCATTCCCCTCCAATAACTTTCGGAACATGGAAAAACTGTTCATCTTTTTCGGGAGCGTTCTTCAAGGCTTCTTCCGTTGTTATTGATGGCTTTACCAAATCTTCTCTAAAAACATTGCTGCCTTCCACCGGATGAGAAAGAGGTTCGACATTTTCAGTGTCAAGCTCATTCAACTTTTCAACATATGCAAGGATTTCATTTAACTGACCGGTAAAGTTGTTCAGCTCTTCATCTGTAAATTTTAAGCGTGCAAGCTCTGCAATATGTTCAACATCTTTTCTAGTTACTGCCATGTTAGTTGCCTCTCTCGATATTCTGAATAACAATTTCTCTAACTTTTTCCATAAGTTCAAGCTCGTCTTTACGGGAAGAAACATTTCCGGTAATTATCGGCTTTTCGAAATGAACCTGAATGGTGCCGCCTTTAATTTTGAACTTACCTTTCGGCAGAATTTTTTGCGCACCGCTGATTGAAACCGGAACGATTGGAAATCCAACGCGCGAGGCGAGATAAAAAGCACCTCGTTTGAAAGGCTGCACTTCTCCGTCTTTACTTCTTGTCCCCTCAGCAAAAAGTATAATGGACCATTTATTCTCCGACATATATTTCTTTGCTATCTCAATGCTCTGTGCTGCGCTTTCAATATTCTTTCTGTCGACTGCAATGTATGGACCAAGCATCATCTGCCAGCCGAATAACGGAATTTTATTTAATTCTTTTTTATAAACAATGCTCGTCTTCATCGGTATTGCATACTGCAAGGTTGGAATATCAAACTGACTGCTGTGGTTTGAAACAAAAATGTAAGCAGCGTTTTTATCCAAATTTTCCAAACCGGATACTTTTAATTTAACTCCGCCAAAGAATAAAATTCCGCCAGAGAAAAATTTTGACAACTTAAAATATAAAGACTGGCTGCGATCAATTATAGAAAAGATAATAGCTAAAATCGAACAAATTATTGTGTGAATTACAATCAACGAAATCTTTAAATAAGTCAAGTGTTAACTTTCCTCAAGATTAAGTTTTTCACCAGCCGGATGAGTTTCAGCAGGCATTTGATTCGAAAATTTATTTATCGCTTCTACGCGTTTTTTAATCGAAGGATGGCTATAGAAAAACCATTCGACAAACGGATGCGGATCTTTGTCGCCAAGATTTTGATCGGTCAACTTTTCAAGCGTTGAAATAAAAGCTGATTTTTTGTTAGTTGATGATATTGCATATTCATCGGCTTCATATTCAAATTTTCTTGAAAGAATGTTTGAAAGCGGAGATAATACCAACCCTATAATCATTGCCCAAAGTGAAAGCAGAGGCAGAGCGGCAATTTGAACGATCGAATTAAAACCAAACCAGCTTAAAGAAAGATTGTAAAGCACCGCAATCAAATAAAGCATAAGAAAACTTGAAGCGGTTCCGATAAAAATATTTTTGATTATATGCTTCCGTTTATAATGACCGAGCTCGTGAGCAATAACGGTTTCTATTTCATCAGCGGAATAATTATCAAGCAAAGTATCGCCGAGTAAAATCCGCTTTGATTTCCCGATTCCAGTAAATGCGGCGTTAGCTTTCTTGGTATTCTTGCTCATGTTGAACTTGAAGACATTCTCAACCTTTATGCCAGCTTCGATTGCCAGCTTTTGAATTCTGCTTTTCAAATCTTCATTTTCAAGCGGAGTAATTTTGTAAAACAGAGGAAGAATAAAAATAGGAACGATCCTCGCAAGTAAAACAGAAATTACAAAAAGTATGACGGCAAAAGGAAGCCACCAGAGCTGCTGGAATCTATTAAGCGAATAAAAGAATAAAAGAAGAATCGGCACACCGATTATCAGCGAAACAAGGAGCGATTTTACATCCTCCCAAATCCATTTAAAAAACGTTTGATTTGAAAGATTGTATTTGTGTTCGAGGTAAAACTCTGTATAATAATTTACAGGGAAGAAAATTATTCCGGCGGCTACACCGGTTATTCCGACAAAGAAAATGAACTGCAGGTAAGTGCTTGAAAAAATTCCAGCCAGAAAATATTGCAGCTCTGAGCTCAATCCTGAAAGGACGAACAATAGAATTAGAATGAAGCTTGCAATTCCTTTACTAATACTGAAAGCAAGTTTAATATTATTATATTTTTTGGAATCCATATATCAAAAATAAAAGATAGCTTACAGGTAATCAAACTTTTTATTTGTAGTGTATTTTGGGCTCATTGACATACCATTTGATATGGCAGCGAAAGGGCTTTCCTCTATTCAGAAACTAAGAGTTTAATTTTTAATAACCTAGTTTCATATTCTGAAAATGATTTAATTATTAGGATTGTAAAACAAGCATTTCAGATTATCCCGATATCATTTTGCTGTATCCAGCCTTCTTTGCCGTCTTGAAGTCTAATCTTTACCCAGTTCTCAACATGGTCCAGTTCTCTTACTTTCAATCCTTCATGAATAATGAAAGCATCGTTACTAGTTGGGTCAGGGGCAAGTTTTACCGTTGCAACCGGTTGTATTACGATTGCATTTTTCACATTAAGCCGCCTGTTCAAATTAACGAGAAGAAATACAGATGTAATAATTAACAGGAGCGTCGAAATCAAACCCGAAAAGAAAGAGTATCTCTGCATAGAAGGCTTTTTTGCAAAGAAATATAAACCAATCGATGCAAGAAGAAGAAGATAAAAAATGTAAGCTAACGTTGTCCAGCCGGTTAGTGTAAAAATTGAAAGCGCACTTTCCCACCACTCAAATAAAAAGAATTGTGGAAGCGTGTCAATCTTATCAATTGTCTTGGTATTAGCAATAATAAGGTTGTGTTTTACATCACCATCGCCGGGAGATATTCTGCGCGCCTTTTCGTAATACAAAATCGCTAGACCAATTTTCCCTTCGCGATAATAAGCATTGCCAAGGTTGTAATAAAGTGAAGTTCCTTCATAACCGAGATGAATTACCTGCTGGTAAGCATCAACTGCTTTATCATACTGTTTGTTCTGGTAAAATTCATTACCCTGTTTCATTAACTCTTCAGCTTCTGAGGCAAAAGAAATTGTTGAAGCGAAAATGACAATTAAAATCAGCATGGCAAAATATATTGGCGAAATCCAACGAGAATTATAAAAAATTTTCTCACGCATATCTCTTCCCCGCTAAAGATTTTTCAAGTTCAATTATTACTCTGGTTAATTCATTATACATATCGTTCATTTCGGCTTTGCCATCCTGACTAGGTGCAAAACGGGCATAATCGCATTTCTCAGTGCAATCTTTTAAGCTTCCGATTATGCTGCCGTCAATATTTTTCTTTTGAAGTTCATCAACGACACGGTCCAACGAAATTTCAGCTTTCGGAATATGAAGTTTGTCTTCGAGATAACCAAACAGAGCCAGAGAAATTTCAGCATAAAATCCTGATTGGTCATTGGATTCCATCAACGTTTTTGCAGTTTTGAATCTCGCTCTGGCAATTTTTTCAGCACGCTGGTAACGTAAAAGTTGAATGTTGCCTGCAAGCTTATCCTGTCTGCGTTTCCAGGTTACGAGTCCACTTAATAATACAAGCGGCAAAATGGTAGCTGTCCAAAAACCTGCGCCGAAAAGTTCGTCGTTTCCCTGCCTTCTTAAATCATCAGTTGAAGTTTTAATATAACGTATATCCTGGCCCAGCAATTTTATTTCTTCTTTTGTATATCCCGCCATAGATCCATTTCCACCTGCGCCTGGTGCAACATTCAATTCATACGCCGGAGTAGAAAGGGTAACATATGAGCCTTTTGCCGGATTGAAAAAAGAAAATTGAATCGGCGGAATTTCTTTTTTACCAGGAACTCTAGGGACTATCAAATAGTCAAAAGTTTTTGTCCCGGAAATCGAACCATTCCGGTTTATCTGCTCGGAAGTTTTTGGTTCATATTTATCAAATCCCGTAGGAAGATTTATCTCCGGCATATTAAGTAATGAAATATTTCCAGAACCGGAAATATTTATCTTCAAAGAGACAGGATTATTAGCCTGAACATTAGTAGTACTTATTTGCGAATTCATTGTGAAATCTCCGACTGCCCCATTGAAAGTTTGGGGAACATCCTTCGAAGGAAGCGGAGTTACATGAATCATTATTGTGTTTGACTTTGCAGTATAATTAACAGTCTGTACCGGATTGAAAAATGGATCATTGAAGAAATCGTTGAAGATATCGCCGCTTCTCTTGCGCTGCTGCCTAATTTGCACCGGTACTTGAAGCTGCATTGGAGTAACCGAAAGTTCACCAAGCTGCGAGGGGAACAATTCAACTTTTTTCAACAATCCAACTCTGTATTGCTTGCCTTTGTACATTTCGGTAGTAAAGTTTATGGTATTCGATGTGGTTATTTCCTCAGCCCAAAAACCTTCATAAGAAGGCAGCTTTGAAACCTGCATCTGCGATGCGATTCCTAAACGAGTATAAAGTTTGTAAGTTACAGTTACCGGCTCACCCATATATACCCTACTGCGGTCTACTGTTGCAAGAATAAAAAGATTATCTCCGATATCTGTAGAAGTTACTTCACTATTATTTCCTCTATTTTGTGCTGCCGGTGCTTTTGGAGAGCCTTTTACAACCTCCATTGTAATTGGTTGTGTATTAAAAGTCTTTCCATTATAATTAAGAGTTGCGCTGCCGATGGTAAACTTGCCCATGCTCTTCGGCTGCAGGTAATAAGAATAAGTCCTTGATGCAGAAACAGAACTGTTAATTATCTGCATGCTTGTAGATTCGTTCGGACCAGAAAGAACCATGAAGTTGTTAAAGTTCGGCGGATTAAAACTTTTTATACCATTTATGTCCTGACCTGAAAACGTAAATGAAATTTGAAATTGTTCATTTAAACCAACTGTTGTATTGCCAACCGATGCAGTAAATGATTGAGCAAAAATAGTTAACGACGAAAGTGCAAAAATGATGGAAATAATTTTTAACCTTAACATATCCAATTCTCCTTTACCAATCCTTTCCCGTTTTAATTGGTTGACCTTTCATCTTCCGTAATTGTTTTTGCAAGTCTTTTTCATCATTATTTAGAGCATTGAATATTGCCTGAGCCTGAGCTTTTGAAATTTTATTCTGCTGGGGCTGGTTCTGTTGATTCTGCTGGTTTTGCTGCTGCTTTTGCTGATCATTCTTATTCTGATTTTGATTCTGCTGGTTCTGCTGCTGATTCTTCTGCTGGTCTTTATTATTCTTGTTCTGATTTTGATTCTGGTTGTTTTTATTATTCTGCTTGTTCTTATCGTTCTTATTATTCTTGTTGTTCTTGTTATTTTTATTTTGTTTTTGATTGTTCTTTAAAAGGTTCAAAGCATAAGATAAGTTGTACTTAGTTGCTTCATCAGTCGGATTCAATTTCAGTGCATCGGCATAAGCACCAATGCTTTCTTTAATCTTCTTATCTTTTAATAATGCATTACCAATGTTATGATAAACCTTTGCCTTCAAATCATTCGATTTGGTTTTTGGCAAAGCAGCTTCATACGATCGTAAAGCATCTTCATATTTCCCTTCTTTATAATAGGAATCGCCAAGATTAAAATTTGCCTGGAAATTGTTTGGTGCTTTTTCCAATCCTTTTTTAAACTCAACTTCCGAATCGACAAATTTCTTCTTATCATAAAGGTTTACACCTTTATTCACACTTGACCTTACACTCTGCGCAAAACCAAATTGACTTAGGCACAAAAGTAAAACGAAAATAAGAGAAATATTCAATAGTGTTTTTTTCATCATTTAAGATTCGATTCCAAACTTCTTGTTCAGCATACTAAAAAACGGCGATTTCCTTTCCGACATGAAAAATTCAATTAAAAGTAAAATAATTGCCGGAACCAAAAAATAATAAAATCTATCCTCGAAATTCGTGACTTGCTTTTCGCCAAACTCTGTTTTTTTAAGTTTGTTTAAATCAGAATAAATTATATCAAGTTCATCTCTTCCGTTTGCAGCCTGGAAATATTGCCCACCAGTTTCCGAAGCAATTTTTTGAAGAGTAGAAGGTTCAAGCTTTGTCAACACTACATTCCCACTATTATCTTTCTTAAAGCCAACCTGCTGACCTTGCTGATTATAAATAGGAATCGGAACGCCATCCGGCGAACCAAGCCCAATTGTATAAATTTTAATATTATTTTTCTTGGCATTGTTTATCGCTTCTTGAATGTTGCCTTCATGATCTTCGCCGTCCGTAAAGATAACCATTACTTTTTCTGTTTTAGACGAATAGTTAAAAGATTTTACTCCCAAGTTAATCGCTGCGGCAATTGCAGTTCCTTGATCAGGCACTGTACTTGTGTTTGCGGCATTCAAAAACAAATTTGCCGCAGAATAATCAGAGGTCAATGGGAACTGTACAAAAGGTTCACCGGCAAAAACAATCAAGCCAATCCTATCGCCTCTCAGTTTCTGGATAAGATTAGAAACTTCCATCTTTGCCTTTTCAAGTCTGCTTGGCTGAATATCCTGAGCCTGCATGCTTAGAGAAACATCGAGAAGAATATAAATGTCTATGCCGCTCATCTTAACATTTTCAATCTTTGTACCGACTTGCGGATCGGCAGCAGCAATTAACAATAAGATAATAGACAAAACAATTATTCCAAACCTAATTATGCTTTTGCCTTTGCTGTATGCTGGTAACAATACTGACTGTAATTTTTTATCAGCAAACTTGTCAATCAATTTATTTTTATTCCTCATCCAAAACCAGAAGGCAAGGATTAAAACCGGAATAAAATATAATCCATATAGATATTCGGGATTTGCAAACCTAAACATTAAATCAATTCAAAATTAAAATTTACCAAATTTCCTTAATTCAATAATTATTAAGGTACTTTTCTAAAGACTGACTTTGAAAGAATCAACTCAAGTAAAATCAAAGCCAAACCGGCATCCAGCCAGCCACCGAATAATTCTGCGGCATTCCGGTATGATGTAACTTTGATTTTGGATTTCTCAAGCTTATCTATTTTTTTATAAATATTGTTCAAAGACCTGGTATTAGTGGCGCGGAAATATTCACCACCGGTAATCTGAGCAATGTTTTGAAGCAATCCTTCATCAATTTCAACCGGCATCATCTGGTAACGAATTCCAAATGGTGTTTGAATCGGATATGGCGCCTGCCCATTAGTTCCGATTCCGATTGTATAAACTCTGATTCCATAGGTCTTAGCAATTTCGGCTGCCGTTAGCGGGTCCACTTCACCGGCATTGTTCACACCATCAGTTAAGAGAATAATTACTTTGCTTTTAGCTTCGCTGTTTTTTAATCTTCCAACTGCATCTGCAAGTCCATTACCGATTGCGGTTCCATCCGGTATTGTCCCGCCCATATCTGGCTCAACTTTCTTAAGCAGATTAATTAAAACATTATGGTCAATGGTTACCGGGCATTGAGTAAACGCTTCCCTTGCAAATACGACTAATCCAATTCTGTCGTTAGGTCTCCCTTGAATAAATTTTTCGGCAACACTTTTTGCAGCTTCAACACGGTTCGGCTTAAGATCTTCGGAAATCATGCTTCCTGAAACATCGAGCGCAATTACAATGTCGATTCCTTCGGTAGTAACATTTTGTCCGGAGGAAAAGCTTTGTGGTCTAGCAAGCGCGATAATTAACAATGCAATTGCCAGCGAACGAAGTATGATAGGCAGGTGGCGAAATTTTTCTTTCCAAGTCTTCGGAAGATGTTCAAAGTATTTTAAGGATGAATATATAATTGAAGGCTGTTTCGCCTTACCGAATTTCCAGTACCATAATATCATCACCGGAATGATGATTAGGAAAAACAGCATCCAAGGATAAGCAAAAGTTACATCACCGAACATCGCCTACCTCATTTTTTTCCTCGCCGGTACTTTCGGTGATGGTTTCACCATGCTGATTTTCTTCCTCAGCAGGAATAGTCCTATGAACAATTTCATAAGCTTGCTTCAGCATCTCTTCATTAACAGAGCCTAAGGGAACAAACTTTGCAAACTTTACCATGTCTGCATTCGAAAGGAAGTTGTAAGTTAAATCCCGGATCGGTTCGGTTTCTTGTCGAAGTTTTAACATTTCCACTGCTTCGGATGTTGTAAGCTCAAGCGCTGGTAGATTAAAACGCTCTTCAAAATATCTTCTAATGATTTCTGTTATCTCCGAATGATATTCTTTAACTTTTCCATTCTGCCATAGTTTTTTATCTTCAAGTTCATGCAGCGCATTCAAAGCAATTGTATGAGCGGGGAGCTTAACAACCTTTCTAACTGGCTCCATTCCAAGCTTCTTTTTCTTGTATCGATTGTAAAAATAATAGCCTGCCGCAGCAAGGATAATGACAAGTAAAATCCAAAATGCAATCCACCACCAGTCAAGTGGAATTGTAATAGGTGCCTTAATATCCTTAATGCCGCCTTGAGGATTTACCTTCAAGGTGCGGATTGTAAAGCTGACAGGATTTGTTAAAGCATAGTGCATTGTCGTGTCACCGGTAATCTGGTACAAAACTGGAATTGCCGGAATTGTTACACCTGTAGAATCGTAACCGGAAAGAATATATTTATAAGTAGCTGTTTCAGCTCCATTCTTTTCTTTAACTACAGGATTTTCTTTTTTAATGATAGAAACGTTGGTCAAACTGTCTTTAATGAATGGCGGATAGACTTTCATTCCCTTATTATAGTTGACTTGGATTGTGTAGTTGATATAATCACCTACCTGGTAATCGATTTTATCCGTCGATGCTTTAACAGAAATATCCTGAGCAAAAGAATTTAGAGAGAGGAAAAGTGCAACGAAAATAATATTGAAAAATTTCTTTACCATCTTCTCTCTCTTAGTCTAAAAAATTGAACAAGCGGTTTAATATAATTTTCACCTGTCGTGATTTCGATACTGTCCAATCGGCTTGAAAGAAAAAGCGATTTTCTGTTTGCAATATTCCTTTCCCGGAATTCTTTAAAAAGGAATCTTGTTTTTTTATCGCTTGTATCAATCCATCTTTCTCTGCCGGTTTCAGCGTCAGTAAATTTCACAAGACCCATCGAAGGAATTTCTTCTTCACGGATGTCATTTAATACAATTCCGATTAAGTCATGCCGCTTGCCGACAATCCGCAATATTTTTTCATATCCTGTATCCATAAAATCGGAAAGCAAAAACACGATGCTTCTTTTTTTGATAGCATTGTTCATGTACTCAAGCGCAGCTTTAATGTTTGTTGTTTTGCCTTCCGGCTCAAATGACAGAACTTCGCGGATAATTCTTAAAACGTGCTTCCGCCCTTTTCGCGGCGGAACAAATTTTTCAATTTTATCAGTAAATAAAATCAATCCGACTTTGTCATTGTTCTTTAATGCAGAAAAGGCAAGTATGGCGCTTAGTTCGGCAGCAATTTGCTGTTTAGTCTTGTCAATTGATCCAAAGATGAGTGAGCCGCTTAGGTCAGCCATTAAAATTACAGTTAGCTCCCGTTCTTCTTCAAATATTTTGATAAATGGATGACCGAACCTGGCAGTAACATTCCAATCAATATTTCGGATATCGTCGCCGAACTGGTACTCCCGCACTTCGGAAAATTCCATTCCTCTTCCTTTGAAAACGGAATGATATTCTCCTGAGAAGACCTGGTTAACCAGCCCCTTGGTTCTTATCTCAATTTGACGAACTTGCTTTATAATTTCTTTAGTAAGCATTCAATAAAATAAATCTTGATTTATATAATCTAATCTTAATAGGAGTTTGAATGCATGAAAGCATGATTGTATGGAAAACATGTATCCATGCGTTTTTCAAGGCACTTCAAGCTTGTTCAAAATTTCCTGGATTACATTCTCGGTTGTTATCTCTTCCGCTTCTGCTTCATAAGTAACAGCAATGCGGTGACGAAGAACATCAAGACAAATGACTCTGACATCTTCCGGAATAACATATCCTCTTCTTCTAATGAATGCCATGGATTTTGCACCAAGCGCAAGGTTAATTGAAGCTCTCGGCGATGCACCGTAGCTTATAAAATCATTAAGCTTATCAAGTCCGTAATCTTTAGGTGAACGAGTTGCAAATACAATATCAAGAATGTACTTTTCGATTTTTTCATCAATATATACTTCTTGAACAAGTTCTCTTGCTTTCAGAATATCCTGAGGAGTAATTACCTGCTGAACCGTTCCGTTTGTCATGTTAACATTTTGACGCATGATCTTCATTTCTTCATCGCGCGAAGGATAAGAAATCTTTACCTTCAGCATAAATCTATCTACCTGCGCTTCCGGAAGCGGATAAGTTCCTTCCTGCTCAATTGGATTTTGAGTTGCCAAAACTAGAAAAGGATCTTCAAGTTTAAATGTGGCTTCTCCAATAGTAACCTGTCGTTCCTGCATTGCTTCAAGCAAAGCACTTTGAACTTTAGCGGGTGCACGGTTTATTTCATCTGCAAGAATAAAATTTGAAAAGATAGGACCCTTACGGATTAAAAAGTTTCCGTCTTTCTGATTATAAATCTGAGTTCCAACCAAATCTGCCGGAAGTAAATCGGGAGTGAATTGAATCCTCTGAAACTTTGCTTTCATAGCAGAGGAAAGCGTTTTGATGGCAAGTGTTTTTGCAAGCCCCGGAACACCTTCTAGTAATACATGCCCGTTGCTAAGCAAACCAACAATAAGCCTTTCCACCATTGCCTTCTGACCGACTATCACCTTGCTGATCTCATTCATCAGCAAATCAACGAATGCGCTTTCCTGTTTAATTTTTTCATTCAGTGCGGTAATATCCAATTTTTAACCTCATTAAAATTATAAATAAATAAACCTTCAACACGAAATTTCCCGGTGCGATAAATTTCGAAAAGTAATGTGATTAGACGCCGACAAACTTAAAAAGGTTGCATCGTTTTTACAAGGTAAGAATTTTTTTTAATTCACTTTAAAAACAGCAAACTTTAAATAAGAAGTCTCCGGCATTGCCGGCAATTGGGGATGATCTAAAGCCTCACCTGCAAAGTGCACCAATTGAATATTTACATTAGCTTTCCGCGAAGCATCGACAATTATCTCTAAGAAAGCAGATCTGTTTATAAAGTGTGAGCAAGATGAGGTAACCAGAAAACCGTTCTTAGCTACTATTTGTAGCGCACGTTTATTAAGCTTTTCGTATCCCTTGGTAGCAATAGCGATCTGCTTCTTGCTTTTTGCAAAAGCCGGTGGATCAACCATAACTACGTCATATTTTTTCTGTTCATTAATTTCTTTATTCAGAAAGTCAAAGACATCTTCTTCAAATAAACTGAAGCTGCCATTTAGATTATTCAGTTCAATATTCTTTTTAGTGTTTTCAATTTCGGATGCCGATGAATCAACAAAAACAACCGAGGCAGCGCCGGCTTTTGCAGCATGCATTCCAAATCCGCCTGAATTGCAGAAAGCATCTAGAACGGTTTTATCTTTCACAATTTTTTCAATGAAAAACCGGTTATCTCGCTGATCAAAGAAGAATCCTGTCTTCTGTCCGGTTTCAAAATTTATATTGAAACTAAGCGAGCCGTCCGAAATTATTTCTGATTTTCTTTCACCCAAGTAGATTTCATCTTCTTCCGATAGCCCTTCCATCTTCCTGAAATATGGTTCATGTTTTGTAAAAATATTTTCAGCTCCAAAATCTTCCTGTAATATCTTCACGATAAGAGAAATATTTCTCTGCATGCCGAATGAATAAGTCTGCAGGACAAATGTATTGTTATACTTATCGATAATAAGCCCCGGCATATAATCGCTTTCGCTAAATACCATACGAAAAGAATCTAGAGCAGGATAAAAAATCTTTCTTAGCTCAAAAGCCTTGTATAACTTTTCTTTAAATAAGGTATAAAGTTCTTCAACATTGCTGTTGCTCAGCATTCTTACAGCAATAAGTGAGTTTTTGTTATAGAAACCGGTACCAATAATGGTTTCGCTAGAATCGCAGACATCAATCATATCACCATTTTCAGCATTGCCAATTATTCCATCTACTTCATTACTAAAAATCCAAAGATGACCGGATCTTAATCTTAAGTCTTCCCGCCGCTTTAAAATCAATTTCGCACGCATGGTAACTTCCCTTTAAATTCTTTTAAAAATATGTTGTTGATTAATTTGGAAAAAGTCTATTATTCATTAGAAGTAAAAACTTACTATTGCAATTTATACCATCTTAGGAAATTTTGCCAGTGCCGCTAAATACCATCGCTATCCATTCATCAAGAGATTTCTTTTCTACAAATTGAAATCCTAGCGAAGAATATTTTATCATTATGTCATTTTCATCGGAGAAAAGTAAACCGGACAGTATAAGGATTCCGCCTGGTTTTAATTTTTCTTTAATCTCAGATGCAATATCCAGAAGAATATTTTTCTGGATGTTGGCAGTTATCAAATCGAAATTATTTCCCTGAACGTTTTTTATTTCACCAAGTTTTACTTCAATTTGAGCAGCGGCAGAATTAACCTCGCAATTTTCTATTGCGTTGCCGAAGCACCATTCATCATTATCGACAGCAACAGCAGAAGAAACACCAAGCTTAACAGCGGCAATTGCAAGTACTCCGGTTCCAGATCCAACATCCAGCATCTTCATCTCCTTCTTAACGTATTTTTCAAGAAGCTGCAAAACTAATTTTGTTGTCTGATGCTCTCCTGTTCCGAAAGACATTTTCGGGTCAATCGTAATAATAATCTGACCGGGCTTTGCCGTATAATTTCTAAATGACGGCTTAATTACCAATCTGTCGGAAACTTCAATTACGTTGACCGATTTCTCCCACTCTTCATTCCAATTCTTATCTTCAATATAAAATTCTTCTACTGAAAATTTGAAAAGCATTTTCTCTTCAACCAATCTTTGAAGAAGTAATTTAATGTCCTCAGTTCTAACATTGCTGTCTTCCGCGGCAAATATTTTTAGGCAATTAACTTCTTCATTCACTCCGGAAATATCAAGTTCCCACATTAGTCCGCTTATTAATTCCGGATTGAATGGCTCGGCGGTAATGGTAAATTCTTTGTAATGTTTCATTATTCAAATTTGATTTTTAATACTTAACAAGGATGTTGCAAATCTTATCCTGTATGTCTCGATAAATTTTCGAACTCCCAACATAACTTTGGACTAGCATCGAGAATGCAAGTAGATGTCCGTTCTCGGCTGTTAGGTAGCCCGAAAGACTGCACACTCCACTGAGAGTTCCGGTTTTTGCATGAATATTATTCTGCGCCGGCGTATCTTGGAAGCGATTCTTCAAAGTTCCATCAACACCGGCTACCGGAAAAGAATTATACATTATCTTGTAGATATCCGGTCGTTTAAAGTAAAGATATTTAAGCACCTGCAATATTAATCTTGCAGAGACTAAATTGTAATGTGAAACTCCGGAACCATCGACAATTCTAAAATTATTGGGATTCATTCCTGCGGAGGTAATCAAACTATCGACAAACATAATTCCTTTTTCTGCCGTAGCCGGTTTCCCAAAGTACATAGTTGCAATTGCTCGCAGAACCATCTCCGCACCAAGGTTGTAACTAATCTTATTTGTCTTATGAACTACATCCACTAAGTTATGTTTAATTGTGCAAACTTCACTCAAGCTGCCTTCAGCATTTCTGAATTTAATCTTACCTTCAGTTTTAATTCCGTCTTTGTTCAATACTTCGTTAAAAAGTTTCAGAAAGTATAGTTGAGGCTCAAAAACGTTAACACGCAAAGTATCTTGAAAAGATTCTGGAATAAATTTATCCGAGACTTTGCCCTTAATTATCAAAGTATTTTTTCTGTCAATCCAGTCTCTATCAAAGGTAATTCTTGAAGGAATGTCTGCCGGTACCGTTTCAGTTAAGTTATCAATCTTAAAAAAATTTACTTGTGGTACTAAATTTACCTTTGCTTTCTCTCCAATCTTTCCGGGTTCTACAATTGCACCAATTGAGTTAGCATCAATATTTAGAGCACTAAGATAAGGTACATCGGTAGAGGGATCGTCATCCCACATCCAGCCTTTGCCCCAGAAGAGAGAATCCATCATTGAAACATCACCATAAAGAGTACCTGTAATATTTCTAATGCCTAATGATTTTAATGCAACTGCCATCGAATCTAAATCTTTAGTGGTAAAGTCCGGATCGCAACCTCCGATTACATAAATATCTCCGTGTAAAATGCCATTTCTAATTTTACCGGAATACAGAACAGACGTCTTGAAATTATAGCTCGGTTCAAGGTATTTTAATCCTGCAGCAGTCGTTAAAATTTTCAGATTAGATGCTGGACGGAATAAAAGCTTATCGTTTTTAGAGTACAATTCTTTTTTAGCAGTTAAATCATAAATATCAATCCCCATTAATGTAGATTCAAAATTATTTCCGCAAAGAATTGAATCTATCCTCGATTTAACAAAACTCAGATTTGTTTGAGGATAAGCTTGAAAGAAATATAATGATAAAAGAATAGGTAATAAAAACTTCATATTTTTTAGAAGTATTGCCTAACTCTAAACTCAGCACCGATTTTTTCTTCAACCACTTTTCTAGCACGCTCGATATTGATATTTTCCATCGCAATAACTGTCATCACTACTTTCTCGCAATAATTTTTTGCATCCTTAGCAAAATTAATCATATCATTGAATGAATCGGTTCCAAGTCCTATCATCTCGGAATACTGCCGCGGGTCGGCAGAATTAAAGCTGATTGAAACAACGTCGATTAAGCCGCTAAGCTCGGGTACGATGTCTCTTTTGTTTATCAGGCAGCCATGACCATTTGTTATTAGCCTGGTTCTCCCTTCATTTTCTTTGACGTATCTTGCAACTTTCTTTACAACATCCCAGCGGATTGTAGGTTCGCCATAGCCGCAGAAAACAATTTCTTTAAACAGTTTCGGATCACCAATTTCTTTAATGTAAACTTCAGCTTCTGGTTCTTCGCTTTTTGTCATGCTCAGATTATAACCGCTTATCACCGCATCGCCTTTCCTATCGCAGAATTCGCACTTAGCATCGCAGCGGTTGGTAACATTAATATAAAGCGAATCGCCAATCTTATATGTAAAACTTGTCCCAGGCTTCGAACCTATTCCGAACATTCTAAACACATTATAAGAAGTCACTCGTGCCACATCTTCAACATTTAGATGATGAAGTTCAGCAATTTTCTCAGCTATAATTTTAAGATAAGAAGGTTCGTTACGTTTACCGCGATGAGGTTCGGGGGTCATAAATGGTGAATCAGTTTCCAACATAACGCTTTCGAGGCTGAGCTTTGAAAGAACATCGCGAAGCTGATCGGAATTTTTAAAAGTAATATTTCCTGTAAAAGAAATGAAGTGATTTAATTTCACTAGTTCCCTTGCCTGTTCAAATGTTCCGTTGAAACAATGGAACTGGGCTTTCAATTCGGTATCCTGGTAGGATCGTATTATCGACATCATATCGGCATCCGATTCACGATTATGAATTATAGCCGGCTTATTTAGCTTAACTGCAAGGTCAAGCTGAGCTTTAAAAGCTTCTATTTGTTTATCTTTCGGAGAAAAATCATAGTAATAATCCAAACCGATTTCGCCAATGCCTACAACTTTCGGATGTAAAGCCAGTTTCTCAATCTTTTCAATTAAAGAATTATCCCATGCTTTGGTTTCATGCGGATGAATTCCAACAGCTCCATAAATGAAATCATATTTTTCAATCAGCTCGATTACTTTGCCGGAGGTTTCCAAATCGGTAGCCGGGACAATGATAAAATCAACGCCGGACTGCTTTGCATTTTTAATTACAGCATCTAAGTCTTCATTGAAATTAGGATAAAACAAATGTGCATGAGTATCTATAAACATGAATTATTCTTTCTCCCCAACTTAGTCGGGTCATTTAATTTTAACTTTGCACAAAATTAATATTTAACTGGTTAATATTCCAGATAAGAAGTTGTGGAATTAAAACTATAATTGTGTCCTTAATTTTTCAACCAAAAACTAATTTGACTTAAGCTGGAATCGAATAGAATGCCTTCAGAATACAAACTCCATGCTCAACGAATAATTTCTAATTGGAGCTATATTGGCGATTAACTCAACATAATTATAATTAAAGACATTGTTCACATTAAAAAATATTTTTGCCGGAATTCCGAAATGCTTTAAGTTGTAATCGGCTCTTAAATCAAGCACCTGAATATCAACCCTTTTCCTCCCATCCTTAACAACGCCAAGAGTAACTAGCTCAAAGTCCATCTCCTCAACTTTGCTTGAGTAACGAAAGTCAGCACCAAAATCAAAATTTCCAATTGAATAATCTACACTGGCTAACGCCATATGCCTTGGTCTATATTTTAGCGCTTGATGAAGCTGAAGATCTCTTGCCCAGAGATAAGTGTAATTTAATGAAAGTCTCAAATGATTTTCAAAAAATGAATAGTTAGAATTAAATTCAAATCCTTGTATCCGGGCTCTGGTTACATTTTCAAAATGCACAAAGCCATCAGTTGGATCGACAGTCGGTTCAATAAAATCATAGTATTCATTATCGAAAAGTGCGGCATCTAAATTAATATTATTTGTTAACTGGTAATTTGCACCAACCTCAAATGTCCAGTTTGATTCCGGCTTAAGATTCGGATTCGGTCGAATTGTGATTCCGCTAGTCGAAGTTGAAGTATAAGCTTCGGAAAGTGTTGGGGCTCTGAATCCGGTACCCAAAGAAGATCTGAGCGATAATCTGTTAGTTAACCTGTAATTCAATCCTGTTTTTGGCGATAATGCGCTTACTCCAATTTGATTACTAAGTTTACTATAATCGTATCTTATTCCAAAAGTAGTTGAGAGCGGGAATTGAAATTTGTAATCTGCCTGCGAATAAATTCCAAATCCTTTTGCAGTCTGGTTGCTAAAAATATTTGACGTAACATTGTCAGCGGTTGCTTCAATTCCAGAGACCAGAATAAAATTATTAAATAGATTAGCATTTGTCTGTACTTCCAGCCGGTAAAGATTTGATAAAGATTTATTTTGAGCAGAGGTTTGGTCAGCCCAGTCATTTCTGTAATAGCTTCCTCTGATATTTAGGAAGAAATTATTACTAAGTACATACTTATAAATCGCGCCGAACATATATCTGCCTGAAGTTACTGATTCTCCCTCATCAGCGGCAGGAGGAATTAAAGCATCACGCGAATCTTTCCAGTAAAGGAAAGTACCGTCATGCTGGTTCATTGAATTGGCTAAAAAAGTTAATGAAGATGTAGAAGAGAAATCATAAACACCTTTTATGAAGCCGATAAATCTTGTATAATATCCGCTCTGCTTATAACTCATGTTGGAAAGCCTGGTTAATGAAACTGAAAGTCCTAAGTTCCCGAATCTTTGCGAATGAGCGGCTGTAAGTCCGGTAAATGTTCTTAATTCATTAGACCAGTTCCATATGCTGTAAGAAGGCTTATCATAAGCACCGATACTCGTTTTAATGTATGTAACCGGTTTGTTGCCAATTCCCTTTGTTATAACATTGACTACACCGCCGATTGCTGATGAACCATAAAGAGAACTTGAGGCTCCTTTAATAACTTCAACTCTTTCAATCTCGGGAGTAGGAATAATTTCCCATATAATTTCGCCTGTGTCTCCGGTGTAATAAGGAATGCCATCAATTTCCAGCAGTACTCTGGTACCGGCACCTCTGCTGTAACCGCTTGATCCGCGTATGCTGATTTGATCATCAATCATATTTACACCGGGTACGTAACGCATTGCATCTTTAAGATCGTTGATATCCTTTTTCTCAAATAAATTTGCGTGAATGATACTTGCACTTACCGGTAAGTCTGCCAATCGTTGTGCATACTTGCTTGCTGTAACAACTATCTGCTGCGACTCAATTGCCTGCTGTTGTAATTCAACATTCAAAGTCAGAGGTCTATCTTTCAACACCAGATTTGAGATAATTTTTGTTTTGTAACCGATGGATGAAAATTCAAGTGAATAAATTGAAGACTTAAGATTTCCAATAAAAAATTTTCCATCAACTCCCGTAGCAGTGCCAAGCTTAGTACCAATAATCTTTACATTAACACCAGGCAAAGGATTATTTGTTGAGTCGGTAACTATACCGTTTATATGAAAATTCTGTGAAAGCAACGGGGCAACAGCAAACATTAAGATAAAAATGATCTTTTTTAATAAGCCAGTCTTATTAGCAGAAAAAATCATCAATTTCCTCCCGGAGGTTGAACAGGCAGCTTATTAAAATCACAAGTTATGTTTATTCCGGTTACAAAAGAATTTGCCGGAATAGTCAATTTACCTGGCTGAGTTGTATCGTCATTTGCATAATAAACTCCAACAACATTCCAATCCGCACGGTTGATCGAGAGAGTGTCTTTTTTGGATTGAGCAACTGCAACGTACGAATAACTTCCGGCAGTAATTGGAATAATTCCGGAATCAACAGCAGTCGAAAACGAAAATTCATTTACGTTATTTGGAATCGGATGGCTGATATAGCCGACGTTAAAAATATTAAAAGATGCTGACGAAGTTAATGGATCTTTGAAGACTACTAACAGAGTCCACTTTACATCAGGCGACCACTTTCCCTTAAAAGTAATTGTCCCGCTGAATCCGGCTGTTTGATTTTCTTCCGCAGCAGTGGCTGGAGTTATGCCCGGATTACACCCCACCGCAAAGATTATTGGTAGAAGTAAAATTATAAGGTATTGTAAGAATTTTTTCACGCAAAAAATATAAACAGGCAACTCCAATTATACAAGATAAAGTAATATACAGGATTCTAGATGCTTGAATTTATCCAGCATCTAGAACCAATATCGAATATTTAAAATAAGTAATTATTCTTCAAGTGTAGAAATATTTCCGGGATCCTGACCAAGTGCTTTCGCCTTTAGTACACGCCGCATAATTTTCCCGCTCCGTGTCTTCGGCAATGAATCCACAAACTCTACACTTTCCGGTTTT
>JAKAGV010000024.1 GCA_021815405.1 Bacteroidota bacterium | reverse complement strand
AGTGAAGCTCTTTTGCTTCCTTTGCCCAGAAGCCTTCGAGGTCTTCTTCGGCTGACCTGTACATTTCATCGCACTTTGCATGTGCGTGCTTTACAATTTCATTTGACGGATAGAATACTTCTCCGGTAGGTTTTTGAGAGAACATAATTACCACTCTTTATTAAGATTTGAAGGAAAAAATTTCGTAGAAATATGATTTATAGGTTTATTATATGACTATCTCCCCATCCATCCACCGTCAACGACCAACATTATCCCATGAATATATTTTGATGCGTCTGAACATAAAAAAACTGCAGCTCCTTTAATATCTTCTGGGACTCCCCATCTAGCAGCAGGAATTCTTGAGGATATTTGATTACTTCTTAACGGATCGTTTAATAAGGCTTCTGTATTGTCTGTAGCTATATAACCTGGTACAATTGCGTTTACATTTACCCCTTTATCTGCCCACTCATTAGCAAATGCCATTGTTAAAGATTTAAGTCCACCTTTACTTGCAGCATATGCCGGGATCGTAATCCCTCCTTGAAAAGATAAAAGAGAAGCAGTAAATACTATTTTACCGTATCTCCGTTTAATCATTTCTTTGCCAAACTCTCTAGCTAAAATAAACTGCGAATTCAAGTTCACTTCGATAACTTTATCCCAGTATTCATCGGGAAATTCTGCTACAGGCTTGCGTAGTTGCGTACCTGCATTATTAATCAGAATGTCGATTCTTTCATTTTCTGATTTTGTCTTATTTATGAATTCATATAAACTTTTTCGATTAGAAAAATCACACTGATATGCTTTGAATTTTCTTCCTATCTTTTTAATTTTTTTTTCGACTTCGCTTCCTTCCAGTTCCAATGAAGCACTGACCCCGATAATATTTGCACCGGCTTCGGCTAATCCCTCTGCAATTGCTTTACCGATTCCTCTTTTGCATCCCGTAACTAATGCAGTTTTACCGTTTAATCTAAACTTATCCAAAATCATTTTAAACTTTCAAGAATCTGTCTGAATACTTTCAAATAATTTTAAAGAAGCGAACCGGACATTTTCTTCGGCATCTCCTGAATAATGGTTTGGGCGATTATAATATTTATGCGCTTCCGAAACCTCATATCCCCCTTGAGAAATTTCATCACTAGAAGGAAGGTACCCAATATTTCCGTTCGTATATCCAAGTACCAACACTTTGTCGGAGACATGTTCTTTAATCCAAATAGAAGTTTGGGCAAAAACTTCGGCAGGAATTCCAATAAGGCTAAGATTGCCGATTCTTAATCCATATAAATAAATTTGAAGATAATCGGGAATTTTACCATTTGATATTTCATCCAAATATTTATTTGCCCAGTTAATATTAGCTTCAGCTAATTTTTCCTCAACGGATCCTGGTTTTGTTTTTTTGCGCTGTTCATTATATTCTGCTAAAGTTTTTTGAAATTCTTCTTTCATTATAGGTTGAGCATAAGGTAGGATAACTTCAATAACATCATAAGATAAAAATGGATCTAACTTTGAACCTTTAGTTTTTAAAATGTCCATAACCGCACTACCTAGTTTTTCTCCGTTTATCTTTACCTCATTCTCAGAACCTCGTAATATAGGATTAATATTTCCAGCGCTTCCGTTTGTAAAAATTGCTTTAACCCTACCATTAAAAGATTTTTCAATAAAGCTACAAGCCGCTCCCGGAAAGTCTGCTGAGACTAAATTATTTTCGGGTTCAAGAACCACCGGATGACATCCGAAATTAAAGAATACTGAAAATGGTCCATTATTTTCTAGCCTATAAAATGCAATTACGGAAACCTGCCTGTCAATAATACCATTTGGGTCTGCAGAAGGTTCAATACTCCCCTCTTCAATCCTCCCTCTTCGATTAATGCCAATATCGCAAGTACCTTGATAATAATATGCATCAGCTGGTTCCATTGAAGTAAAGGCTGTTGAAATTGATTCCCACAATTTTTCTTTTAAAAATTTTATATAATCATCATCTTTTAATCCGATGCCGTTATTGTGAATAGTTACCGGTCCTGAATGCGTATGTATGCTTGCAATCATTAAAGCTTTTGTATCAAGTCCTAATTCTTTTTTTGCTTTATTCTTTATAGAAGAAATAATTTCAAAATCAAGTCCCAGTAAATCGCAGCTAATTAATGCAGCTTTTTTATTTCCATCATCAATTGCGATGGTTTTTACATAAACATTATCAAGAATTCCCGTATTTCCACCAGAACGAGCTGCATAACCGCATAGTTCAATTCCTTTTTTAGGGGAAATATCTACGACTGAAATTCCGACTTTTATATATTGATTAGATTTTCTTTCCATGATTTTTCTGTCAATAAAACTAAATTAATAATTAACTCACGTTACGCAAGCCTTTGGAATAATGGAGTAGTGGCGAAATGGATTAGACTAAATTACTCCAATACTACATGGGTAGTGCCTGTGTAAGATGACTAATTAAGATATTTTTTTACAATTACTCTCCCACATTGTTTCTTAGTCCGGTAAAGATACCTTTTCTTTTCCATCTGATAATAAACGAAGTTCCGCTAATGATAAGAATTAACAATGCATAGCCGAATACAGTATAATTTCTCCCGA
This sequence comes from Bacteroidota bacterium, assembly GCA_021815405.1. Taxonomy (GTDB): domain Bacteria; phylum Bacteroidota; class Ignavibacteria; order Ignavibacteriales; family Ignavibacteriaceae; genus FEN-1297. The sequence goes on along the minus strand of JAKAGV010000024.1, from coordinate 39,564 downwards.
ATAAACTAATTACTACCAAAATAACCATAGCACATACTATAATTGCAATAACACTGTCAATTATATCATCAATCGTTTCTTTTCTAATTTTTCTTTTATCGATATTGGAGAACTCTTTTGTAACTGGGCTCCATAATCCCGGCGGTTTACATAAGGAATAAAAGTTTTTAAGCGTTTCCAGCTTTTCAGGTTGCGTAAGTAATGTTACAGTAACAATAACTATCCAGCCTAATCCGAACAAAAGTAGAAATCCTTCCCAGAAAGGAAGTTTTGAAAATCCCAAAGGGAACCAGACAATATAACCTAGGGGAAGCCCTACTATTAAAGCGGATGCTTCACCGTAAATATTAAGCCTCCACCAAAAAAATCTTAACCAGCTTAATGGAAGAATAAATGCGAATACAACAGAATTAATAAATAAGAACCATGACTCCATTCCTTTTATAAGGTAATAAGCAACTAATAGAGAAAGTGCAAAAAGCAAAACAGATGCAGTCCTTGCTGCAAATACATAATGTTTATCACTAGCTTCTTTCTTTATAAATCTCTTATACAAATCATTTATTAAGTAAGCTGAGCCCATGTTCATTTCGGTACTAATGGTAGACATATATGCCGCAAATATTCCAGCTACAATTACTCCTGTTAATCCGACTGGTGAAAATTTATGAATCAGCATCGCCCATAGTTTACCCGGATCAGCAATTGTATGAGGTGCAAAAATTGCAGCCGCTATCATGCCCGTGAATATGAATGGAACTACTCTTATAATTAATGTAAGCATTGTATTAAAGAGTTGTCCTATTTGTGCGTGGAACTCGTTTTTTGCTGCCATAAATCTTTGTGCGGTAAAGCCCTCGCCGCCAGTCGGAGAAGCTGCAAAGAACATTCCTTGTATAACAAATGCAAAAATTGTTATTCCGGTTAATGTGTTAGTCGGCGGAAGTACATTAAAGAACTCTTTAGCGCTGCTGCCTCTTAAAGCTTCTATACCTGAATAGACATGGCTCATCCCACCGACATGAGTTAACAGTATCGGAATAAAAATTGCGTTTCCAATAAAAAAGATTAAAAATTGAAATAAATCACCGTAAACAACTCCGTACTGTCCTGCCAATGTTGTGTATACTACGGTAGCAAGTGCGGCATAAAAAATCAAATTGAATGGCGTCCATCCTATTATAGGTCCTAATGCATCAGTCATCCACCCGGAAACATAACCCATTAAGAGAACTGTGAAAACAAATCCAATCAGGAAAGCATATATACCTCTGTAAATTCCTGCAGCTTTACCTGAATATCTTATTTCAATTAATTCTGCCGAAGTAAGCGTCTTTAACCTTCTCCAATATTTAGACCAAAGAACAGCAGACAGTGGCATCCAAACTATAAAAGGAATCCACCAAACACCGTTGCCCAACAATCCGCCAGTATAAACCCACATAGTTATTGCAGGCGCAATTCCGGCATCTGTATATGCTGCTACAGCAGAAAAACCGATCAACCACCAGCTTAAATTTCTGCCTTTGATAAAATATTCTTCGATATTTTTACCTGCATAATTTTTAAAATATAAGCCTATGCCAAGTGAAATTAAAATGTATAGAGCTACAAAACCCCAATCTATTATTGTCAATTGACCTCCATTGGAAAGATTAAATCGCTATTCATATATGTTTACTCAATACTTGTTAAAAAAATTATTTTATAACTTATTCCAACAATCAGCTGAAAGAATTTTTAATTAGCTAAATTTGGATTTGAAATTAAATGTTCAGTTTTGTTTTTAAGCTATGTTTTATTGAGATGAGATGATAAGGTTTTAGTTTAATTTTTTATTGAAACTGCTTCAATTAATGATTTTATTTTGAGGGACAATTCTAGAGATTTTTTTGCATCTGATGTACTAATTCTTTCAGGGTTATTTCCTTTGCGGATACATTCTGTGAAATATGATATTTGTTCCGAATAAGCATTTTTATTTTCGACCCGGATTGCTTCAAAAATATTACCATCCTTTTTTATTATTAATGATGGCTCTCTTAAATTATTATAATCTATAATAGCCGAATCAGTAATTATTTTAAAACCCATCTCTAATCCCATATTTAAGGGCATAATATATCCAGCCTCTGCAACTGCAGTGGAATTAGCATATTGCATTAGGCAGCTTGAATTAATAATTAAACCTTCGTCTTGCGTATTCCCCACAGTAAATACAGATGAAGGCTCCCCCATTAACCATCTAATAAAATCAAGGTCATGAATTTGCAAATCTACCGGTACTCCGCCGCTTTTCATCGGATCAAGAAGCCAGTTATTCTTAGACCATTGAGGTACATCCGAGAATCTGTAGGCGTATATTTTTTTTATATTACCAAAAGAACCTTCATCAATTAGTTGTTTAACTTTAACATACTCCGACCAAAATCTTAATACATGCGCAATCATAAATATTGCATCTGATTTCTCCGCAGCTTTTATCATCTCATCAGCATCTTCCAACTTTAAGGCAATAGGTTTTTCGCATAAAACATGTTTTGACCTGCTTAAAGCTTCAATAGAATATTCTTTGTGAAACGGAGTAGGCAAACCAATTACCACTGCATCAATTTCACTTTTAAGTAATGCATCGAAACTGTCATAGTAATTTACAACGCCATACTTTTCAGCAAATTTTTGAGCTCTGTTTTTATCTATGTCAAAGACGGAATCGATGACAACATTTTTCAAATTTTCTGTTGCCGATGCATGAACTCCGCTTATAAAGCCAGCTCCCGCTAAACCAATTCGAATTATTTTTTTTGATTTCATATTTAATTAAAAATTTATTGATGGATTTATATTTAGCTCGACCGGGACTTATTATTTAATCCGTAATAGTTCAGCCGAATTATCATGAAATATTTTTTGTCTGTTATTATCCGTAATTCCGGATTCGTACAGCTTACCGATTTCAGCAGCCCCGTTTAGAAAAGGCATATCACTTCCAAATAATATTTTTTCCGCACTGACTTGATCAATCATCCGCTTCATCAATCCCAAATAATTTCTTGAGAAAGCGCTGTCGAGGAAAGCATTTTCATATTTCTTAACAATTTCAATTGCTATTTCAAATCCTCCAATTACATTACCGCTGTGTCCGATTATAAAAGGAATTTCTGGATAGCGTTTGATCAACTCTTCCATTTGTCCCGGCTTCGAAAATTTATCGCTCTCGTCGGTATGAACAAGAACCGGCTTTGGATCTTTCCGTATCAAATCAAGTATGAATTTGTATCCCCTTCCGCTGATCGGATATTGATGAAGTGCCGGATGCAGTTCGTTCCACATGCAAACATTTGGATTTATAGCGAGGTATTTATTCTCAATTTCAATTTCACTTTCACTGGGATCAAGAACACCGCCGAATAAGAAAAAATCGGCATACTCTGTCATCGCATCTTGAGTTAGTTGATTACCATCTCCTGTATCATAAACAAAATTAATTAAATGACTAGCGCACATTTTTATTATTCCATAAGAGCGGGCTGTCTCGACAATTTCTTTTATTTCATTGTGCCTTATCGGAAACTGGAAATAACTTCCCACATGGGCATGTGCATCAATAATTTCATAATCCGTTTTACTCATTTCCCAGCAGCCTTATTATATTATTAGAAGAAATGTTTTGCTTTTCCTTCAGCGAAATATCCGCATAATTTATCATCATCATTATTGGTTCAGCAGAAAAAACCGGCATCCCGCTACCGAACAAAATACGGTCTGAACCGAATTGTCCGCAAAGATATTCAATTCCACCATGCGCTTGATAGCGAGAAATATCAAGATAAAAATTTTTATATTTATCGAAAAAAGGAATTATATAACGTTCCATCCTATAACCTGTATTTTGAAGCAGGAAAGGCATTTCATTATATCTGTTAAGGATATAAACTATTTCCTCCCAGGAAATTTCTTCCTGGTCTGCGAGCAACGGAATTTTTTCTTCGCTTAAGAAATTAAACAGCAAATCAAGCGAACCGGTAACAACATTAAAATTATGATACCGCGGAAAAATTTTTACCGCCGATATTTTATTCTTTTTTAACTGAGAAATAAAATTCTCTGCATTAGTTTCCGGGGTGCAATATTCTGGTAAAGCAATCCATACTAGTTTAAATTCCGTTTTACCTTTTGCTTCATCAAGTAATATTTTATTGCCGTAAGAAGCATCATATAAGAAAGAAGCAGAATGATAAATGAGACCTCCGCTCAGACCGGATGCTATCATAGTATCTTCAAGTATGCTAATATTAAAGGGAGAATCAATGTAAGGATTTTGATGTCGACCTATAAAAACATTGCAATCAAAAAACGTAAGATCGCTTTTAATATTACTCATTTTATTTTTATTGTCTCTCCGTTGTTGTCAGCTGATTTTACAATTGCTTCTAGAACAGCCGTAACCTGTCTTCCATCAAATGCACTTACAACCGGATCGGTATTATTTAAAATGCAATCAGCAAAAGAATCGAGAGCGTTTGCAAACGCACCTCGCACTTTTCCGAAAATATTTTTTATCAGAAAAGTTTTCGGATAAGTAAATCCTTTCTCCGTGCTGACTTCAATAGATTCGTATTTACGGTCAAGGTGAAGATGTCCGTTTGCACCTATTACCTCAACGAACGAATCGGTCATTGTCGGAAATGTATCCGGATAAATCCAGCCGGATTCAAATGTAGCTATGCTGCCATTCTGGAATTTTACCTGACCCTGAATAATATCATAAGTATCTATACCTTTTTTCACCATGACTTCTTTAACTCCGTATGCCCTCGCTTCAATAGGCTCGCTGTTAAAAAACCATCTAACAAGATCTACATCATGCGCACTCAAAAAGTATGTAGGATTAGATTTCGAAGCCCACTTAAGCATTCCGGTCGCAACATAAATCGTATCATTTTTTCTTGCATAAGCAACCAAGGGTTTGCCGATTGCACCGCTCTGGATCTGCATCTTTGCTTCATAATATGAAGATAGCCATCTATGGTTATAATTTACCTGAAGTTTTAGATTAGTTTTTTTAACTGCTTCTACAATTTGGTCGGCTTCTTTAGTAGAAATGGTTAACGGTTTTTCTACCAAAACGTGTTTGCCCGCGGAAAGTGCATCAATTACTATTTGTGTATGAGCAAAATCAGGAGTAGCAACTACAATGGCATTTATGTCTTTTCTATCAAGAATTTTTTTGTAATCAGTATACCTGTCCGCTTCAGCAATTCCGAATTTATTCGAAACACTTTTTAATATGTTTTCAGAATGGTTTGCTACTGCGGATACATGAGTCATAGGATTCTGGGATTTATATATTTCAAGGTAATTCTGTCCCATTATTCCAAGCCCGATTATTCCAAAACGTATTTTATCCATTTTTAAACCTGCAATTTTTTACTGTTATAAAATTTACCGTTCTAATTTTAACATTAACGCTTTCATTCAATACAAAAGTGAAAGTTATTAATAAGTGTATTTAATATTCTATTTCAAGTAAATTATTTCCTTTTGAAATAGAAATACTCAATTTACTATTTTCAATATGATACCGGCTTTTGAGGGGTTCTTTTCCGTTTAATATGATTTTTTCAGGCTGCGAAGTTAAATTTATTTTAGCGCTGAAATTTTTATGAGAGCTAAATTCCCATCTATCTGATTTTGTTTTCATTTTTACCGCAAATGTTACCGGTAAATTTGTTTCTATATATTTTGTCCCGCCGTAATTAAAGTTTATAGCTTCCTGTCCTGCAAAATTCAATAATTTATTATCCTTTATGCTAACTTCCGCAACACGTGCGTCAGCTTCGAGTTTTCCAGCTTTGATATTTTTATTTCCAGATTTTGTTGCGGTAGTGCTGAAGAGGAGCTCATCAATTTGATTATTTTCATTCACTTTTATACCGATATAATTATTTCCATTTAGTTTTGTAATATCACCAGATAAATTTAACACACTTCCATCGCCTTTAACTGGATAAAGAACTGTTAAAAAGTTTTCTTCCATACTTTTTTTAGAATTGCTAACCTGAACATATCCGGGCATTGTTATTGGGTCACCAAACTTTACGGGTCTATCAACTATTTTCATTTTTATGTTTTCAGGAAAAATTACCTGTGAATAAAGAGATGCTTTATCCGTTGAAAAAGTAAATGTGTTATTATTTTCTAATTTAGCTTCTTTAGAATTTGCAAAATGGAAAAGTAAATCGTAACTATGCGGGTCTTTGGAGGATTTTATTCTGTCATAAACAACGAAATATTTTTTATTCACAAATATTATATTTCTTTCGAACAGACTAAGCTTACCACGGTATATATCGGCTAATTTGCCCGTAGCCGATGAATAGAAGTTAGTTGTAATAAAATCTTTCAGCCTGGCATGCTTATCCGCAGCTTTTATAAAATGAAGGAAGTCACCGCTTCTTTGAGAACCGCCATCCTCATCAAGAAGAAGCGTGTTGTGCCCTATAGGCTGAATATAATAACTGCGATAATACGGATTTGTATAATAATTAGCCCATCCGGCTTCGGTTAATAATGATTGACCGAAGGCATTTATCTGAAAGCTTCCCTGGTCAAAATGCTGGTGATTATAAAATGGACCTGATCTAAAATTCATTACTATATCATCTGGTGACCAGCCAGATCTAAAAACAACAGCGCCTAGTTCAGGAAATTGTATGGATGTTGGAAGTGAAGTCGGAGGGGTTACTTTACCCTTATCACTTCCAAACATAAAATCAAAAATTTCGTTCCTCGGGCTTTTCATATAAAGCCATTGGAATACCGGATTATGCGAATACGAGGAAAGCCAGGCATATTCCGATAATGTAGATAATTGTGTATGACTATCTCCAACATCAAGAATATCAGGATTGGAAAAATTATACAGAAAATATTTATAAGACCCTAATAAGCTTTTGCTTGCCAAATTCAGGTTTAAAACATTTTTAATTGCCGAAATAGTCGGCAGTGTATTTGAATAAGCAAAGGCTTGATAGTTAATTCCTTCTCCCCATGCACCTGCAGTATCCAGAGTGTTATTAATATTTATTTCTAGCTTCTTTAATAATCCGGAAATATAAGGCTCAAGACTCCCTAGCTTCGGATCATCGCAGTAAATTGCAAGAGCACAACTAAGCCCTCCGCTAACTGTGTTACTTACCCAATTACTTGTTGCCGAGGGAACTCTATCCTGCAAAACATATTCATCATATGCAGGAATAATACAATTTTTAAGCAGTCCTTCGCTTACTTTATCCCTTTCTTCTTTAGTCATTAATGGATAAACAACATCGTAACAAAATGCTGCACGGACTCCTAGTTCACCTATAGGATAATATGTTTCTCTGTGTCTTGCAGTAAACCAAGGATGCGTCCAGGTTTTCCAGCCCGATATTATTAACAATGCTTTTTTAGCATAGTTGCCTGCAGCAGTATCTCCTGTTATTGCATAAATCAAAGCATTGTCCTGCAAAATTTTTTCAGCTGGCTGCATTATATCAAAATAGTGGCTTATGGTTGGCAATAAATGAACAGAATCAAACTTACAAATATTAACTTTTGAAAGTGATTCCAAACTTAATTTTGTCTGAGAAACATTTCTTAAACCGGATTTCTTCTTAGGAATTTTTATAGAACCTACATTGGATGTATTCCTTAAATCAGTTGCTTTATTAATTAATGAGTCCCACCAGCTTTTCCAATGCTTGCTCTTAATTTTTTCTTTGCATTCATTAATTTGTTTATCGGTAAAGAACAACCTTGGATGTGGTATATTTTTCCGCATCAACCAAATGTTAAATTTTGTTTCAACCTTTTTTCCGCTGTCGTCCATACCATTAATTTCAACGCACCATTGCCCTGGAATATCATCTTTGGAAAAATCATAAATATTATCCTTACCCCAAATATTAGTGGACGAATTCAATTCCAACGAAACATTTTGCAAAATAATTTTTCCATCCGGATTACTCAAACTTACATCAGCGGATTTTAACTTTACTGTCCAAGGTAATTTTGCAGAAAGATTAAACTTTTGTCCGGCATGATAATGATGAAGCGGTACAATCAAATCTATATTTTCAAGGTAATCAGTGGCAGGTTTTAGTATTTTAAATTTTACTGCCTGCATTGCCGCAATAGTTAAATCTGTAAAATATAATCTATAATTAATATCAGGATTTGTTTTGGGAATATAAGTAACCATTGAGAACCCGCTGATTCCAATTCCAGATTTTATAGATTCGCCAGAATTCTTAAAATTTTTAACAGGGACATCAATAAAAATCCATCTCCTGTTGTCGTTAATTGATGTTTTATAAGAATATCGCTTACCATTGGTTCCGTACAAAACTATTTTCATCCCCTTAAAATAACCGTATCCGTCCGCTTTATAATAGAAAGATACTTTTGAATTATCGTCTGCTACAAGAGACAACTTTTTTATAAAACCCATCTCATGTTCTGTTTTGAATGTGGGATGGTATTCGAACATAAGCGCATATTTATTGCCGTTCGGTGCATCGACTCTTGTACAATAAAAATAAGGATCAAATCCGGTATCCTGAAAGGGCGGATATGATTCCCATCCGCTTACAGAGCCTCCACTAAAATCCTGTTTGTAATCAACTTTTTCGGTAACTACAGAATTATCAAATAATTTTGAACCAGTTATTGAAACACTATAGATAAAGCCGCACTGCAAGGCTACGATTAATATAACGGCGGTAAATATTTTTACTTTCATCAGGTTTTCTGTTTAGCTGAACAAATTTTGTTCTTATCTAATTAATTTTTCTCTGCAAAAATTTTTGACTATTTTATAATTTTCTGTACCTATATCCGGTGTACAATATATAAAAGCAATACCGGCTTCTTTGTAAGCAATTGATATGCAGTCCTTAAGATAGTCAGCCGTCGGTTCTCTCTTCCATGAAGAATTAGGATTGAAGTATATGCATGGAATCAGTAAGTTATTTGGGAATGCTTTCCTAAAATCTTGAATATTATAGGATAGACTTTTTGCGCTTATGCCGTAATCGGTATCAAATTTGGAATTAGATTGATAACCCCATTCAACTGCTTCAATATAGGGTTTATAGCTGTTGAGATCGAATTTGCTCTTTCCTAATTGATTTTCATAACAAGTAATTCCGAAAAGAATATTCCTGTTATTAGATTTCAGCGCATGATAAATTTCTTTTGTATAAGACAAGCTAAATTTTTTAAGATTATAAGCGAAGTCATCTATCATTAACAGCCTCAAATTTTTATGCTCTTTTGAAATTTCCGAAATTTGTTTTGCCCACTTCACATAATTAAGACCGTACGGCGGATATCTTAAATTATCCGGCATTCCTTTTTGCCCTGGTTCTTCAGTCGGAGGAACTAGTACAACCCAAACTTCAATTCCGGCTTTTGAAGCGAGGCTGCAAAACTCAGGCAGTTTAGCCAGGTCTTCGGTTGGAGAGCTATCTATCAAATAGCTGTAACAATTTACTCCAAGATCTTTTAGCCTGGAAATCATTTCTTTTATCTTCGGTCTTTTTTGCGCATCGTAATGCATTCCAGCGTATGCTACCACTATTCTTTTCCCCAAAGGGAAAAATTTTCTTTCACGAAGCATTTTCGAAATATATTCTTCATTCTGTCTTCTAATTTCATTCAGATTAGAATAATTGTATTTCTTCACCGTGAGCTTACTTAATGAAGAATCGTTTTCAACCGCTAAGGACGAAGCTTTTCCTTTCAAACTAGAATTATTATATTTAGCATAATTTAAAGATGAAAATATGAGGCTGAAGGCTAAAGTAATATTTAGTACAAACCATAAAATTGATTTCATGGAAATCTTTCTTATTAAATTACTGTCTGTTCAAGAAGTTTATTATTTTATGAATTGAACAATCTGGTAATAAGCAAGCATGAAGGTTAATATAAATCCTACAGCTAAGATTGTATTGCGTGCTATACTTGCTTTGTTTTCTCCGATGAAGTTTTTTTTATTCATAAGATAAATAACTATAATAATTGTAATCGGCGTTCCGAATACGCTTAACATCATTGCCGCGACTATCGAAAGTAAAGCCGGTATGTTCCATAAAAATGATGTTAGTCCCGGCAGAAATAAAAAAATCGAGAAGAGTACTATAAATCTTTTGTTCTTTATATCAAATCGCCAATCCTTTTTGAATGCGTCCAGTGTAAAGTAAGTAAGCAGCTGCGCTACAACAATAAACGTTGCGTATGCTGAACCGAATAATCCGAGTGAAAAAATTACAACTCCCCAATTTCCTAAAATCGGACCGAGAATTTGTCCTGCCTGACTTATGTTTTCTATTTTTAAATGATTTGAAAGTACGAATAAAACCGATGCACCTGCTACCAAAGCAGCTATGCACCATATACCGCGTATCAATCCGAAGGTTAAAACTGCTTTCTTGAAATTAGCTGACACATCCTGTTTTTTATATCCCCCTTCCGCAGTAAAGTATGGGAAAGCTAATATAGCTGTAATCGCAATTGAAGCGCCGGTTATAGCAGAAATAAACTGAAGTGAATTCCGTCCGCCGTCATTTGGCGGTATATTAGGAACCAAACCTTTCAATATCTCTAACGGTTTTTCAAATCCTTTTAGACTTACAAGCAAGAACGCTAAAGCCATAAAAAAAAGTACGCCAGTCATAATTTTTTCGATTCTTTTATAACCTCCGAAAATTACCGTAAGCCATACACCAATTACAACTACAACGGTAGTAAGTATTATTATCCCATAAACAGGATTATAAGCCCCTAATATTGTAAGAACTGATGATACCATTACCTTTGTTTGCCCCATGTTTGCTACAAATGCAAGGATGATAATCGGAAATAAAAAAAACCATTTTAATAAAGGATGAATTTGTTCGTCCATAATTGTAAACATTCCTTTATTCCCAGACATTACACCGATTCGAGAAGCCGAATCCTGAATGATTACTAAAATCGGAATTGTATAAACTGCCACCCAAAGTAAACTATAACCAAAATATGTCCCGGAAAGAATCAATGAAGTTGTGGAACCTGAACCCATTACGCCAGCTGTCATTACTGCGGCAGGACCGACAACAGCAAGTATTGGTTTCATTATTTTTTTTGTTAAAGTAGTTTTATTCATGAATCTACTCTATAAAGGGAAATCAATATTTTTTATTAGATATGTATTTCTGTAACAACTTTAAAATGTTTTATAGACCAGGCTGATCTAAAACTTTTAATATTCCATTGAATATCAGATTCTATAAATTTTATAATTTTCATTAATGAAACAATGCAAAAGCTGCACCGTATTTATTGCGATAATCATTTTCAACAGTCTTAATTGTTTTTGAAAACATTATCTTAGTATTATTATATTTATTAGGAAATCTTTCAATTAACTCTTTCTGTACTTCTTTTAAGTATTTTATATACAAATCCGCAAGATATCGTGAATAAGATATATCGGTTATCTGTTGAAAATCATTAATAACAGAATTAAACGCAGTGCTTTCTATTTTGCTGGAAAATAACTGCACTAGTTTTAACAGCACCTGTTGTTGGGCTTTATTATTAGTCTGATGAATGATTGCCTGACCGATAGATTTTTCAGGATTGTAATCCTGCGGATCGTAAGTATAAGAAGCAATAGTAAATAGGGGTATCCGGTTCATTTCATCTTCAGGAAAAAATGGATTGGACATATATCCGTCGATTACTTTGAAAAGATTTCTATCCCTTCCCGTAACCGGTGCAAGGTGTAAGGTCACATGTCCGTCATTCACTGGATAGTTGTCCCAAAGAAACACTCTATGCTTTACTATATTTTTGAATATTTCCGCATCGTTAACAGTTATAGTGGGAGATACAACTTCAGGACCTGTCCAGAATACATATACGCTGGGATCAAGATATTTGGCTAATTGTTCCAGGTAAGGTTTATGCTTTGCTGATGTCCCGTCTCCGTAGTAATATGTAGGACAGAATATCATTTGTGCACCCGGATCTTTTTTCCTTAAGCGTGTTAATAATCTATTTACAAATTCCGATTGCAGTTTACCGCTAATCTTTACTCCCGAAACATCATCAAGAGCAACGCAAAAACATCTTACTCCGTTTTTCTGTGCCCAGCTATATTTTTCCCAAATATTGTCAAAATCCTTATTGCTCGTAAGCTTTAATGGTCTTGGTGAGAAAAGCTGCGGATTAAGTGAAAAACAAAATGTAATTCCATACTTGCGGCATTTCTCAAACACTTTTTCATATGCTTTCTTCTTAGCTTGAGGTATTGGCAGCCACCATTCATTATTCCATTTAATATTAGAATTGGCAACTAGTGGTTGACTGAACATGGATATATAACCTTCCATTAAAAAGTTCATCTTGTATTTTGCAAGGATAGGAATTTCTTTAAGATATTGTTCTGGAGTCCATGACCATCCCTTAATCCCTCTAATGCTGAAACCGGACGGTTTTTTGTCTTCTTCTATAAATGAATTTTTCTTTTGTGGCAAGAATTCTGGAATATTATCAATAGAACTAGTACTATTTTGGGGTAGAATACTTTGAGTATTTATTAACAAAAGTACAATAAACAAAACAAATAGGTTTCTTTTCATTTTTATTTCAATTTCTGTTTAATTTTCTAAGATGAGTTTTCACTTTAACAATATCATTTTTTTTACTTGAGTAAAGTTGCCGCTTCGTAAAGAATAAAAATATACTCCGGATGGCAATGAACCGGCAGTAAATGTTGTATGATAACTTCCTGCTGGCAGTATCTTATTTACTAATGTCGATACTTCCTGTCCCAGAAAATTGTAAACCTTTAATGCAACGTAACTTTCTTCCGGTATTGTATATGATATTTCCGTTGAAGGATTATACGGATTTGGATAGTTCTGTTTTAGCTCGAATGTTTCCAGGGTAAAATTTCCTTCATTATGTACTCCTGTTACCGCTTGTAATTTTATATCCGGCAATACTATTTCTTTTCCTGCCTGCAATTGAACATCTATTGAATTGGATTTAAAGGAAGAATCTTCAACACTAATTTGATATGATATGATGCTGTCTTTCCCCGACCAGGCACCAAAATCATATCCTCCACTGCTTTTAGTAAACTTTTGAGAAACAATTAATGGATTCTGACTATTTATTCTTCTTATCGTAACAAGTGCATTTTGTACCGCTTGACCGGTTTGTGCATCTATTACTTTCCCGCTTGCTTCACCTAAATAAGGATAATATACTGAGTCTAATAATGGAGGAATTGCAAGTGAATCCCACCTTGTTTGAGTTATATATTGCTGCGTTAGCCAAATTGCCGCAAAAGTATAAATATCGCTGATGTTTCCGTTATTGTATAAATCAATATCTTTCCTATATAGAAAGTGAATACTTTCTGGAGTCATAGCTTCAATACTATTTAGGATATATATTCCTGCAATAATATCTTTTCCAGGGTAATTCTTTTTTACGATATTAACATAATTATCGTAATTTTGATAATCAGCATTTTGAGTGGCACACCAAAGATTTACTCCATCAATAAGTTTAAGAACATTGGGATCAACCATATACATTTGTGAAGGAATAGTATAAGCTACTATATACAATTTTAAATTCGGAGTAGTTGCTTTCGAATTAGGATCAATATTCCCGTTTGCGTCCATCTGCTTACCAAGAAGAGCATCTTTTATTTCCTGTAGTTGAGCAACAGTTAAAGAATTTGGGTAATTGCTGTAAAAATCATCAATAATTACTCCTTGTATTTGAGGATATATTTTTGATAGTTCTGAAAACCGGTGTGCACCTTGAATCATACCGGGATAGTTAGTGAAAGGCTGAAACAGTGACGTATCTCCAGGCTGATTAACTGCACCTTTTTCACTTGGCGGACGTAATATACCGTATATTTTGTTTGCATCCCAGTTTATACAATTACTGTCTAAATTTGCCAAAAAAGTATAACCATAATAACCGGATTGAGATATAATTGCATTTTCACCGAAATTAAAAGCTCTTTGTATTAATTCTCCCGCAGGCAGACCAAAACCTCCGTATATGGTACCGGTTGAATTAGAATAAAATCCCATGAATCCGGGAAACTTTACTAAGCCCTGTTGAACCACATTTTTAACTGGCTTATTAGAAACTTTCGAAAATGAGTTGCCTGCAAAAACAAATAAACAAAAAAACAAAGTAATAATTATTTTTTTCAAACCTTGTAACTCGAATTTTTTACAACCGTGCCATTTAGCTCTATTTTAAAAGCAGCATTTTTTTTACCTGTGTAAAACCACCACTTCGTAAAGAATAAAAATATACTCCGGATGGCATCGAATCGGCATTAAATGTTATGTTATAATTACCCGCTGCTTGTATTTTATTAACAAGTGTGGAAACTTCCTGTCCTAAATAATTGAATACTTTTAATACAACATTTGCTTCCTTTGGCATGGAATAAGAGATTGTAGTAGACGGATTAAAGGGATTAGGATAATTTTGTTTAAGTTTATAAGATGAAGGTATATTTCCGATGTCAGAATTTATTCCGGTAATCGCATCCAATTTTATGTCCGGCAGATCAATATTTTGTCCGGCTTGTAATTGAACATTCATGTACTGCGTAGCGTAAGATGAATCTTCAACCTTTACTCTATAATTTATTAGACTATCTTTCCCAGCCCATGCACCGAAATCATACGCGCCTGTACTTGCCGTATATTTTTCAGCGATAGTAATAGGTCCTGAGTTAGTATATCTTTGTACCGTTACCAGTGCGTTTTGAATCGGAATATTTGTTTGTCCATCAATAATTTTTCCCGATGCTTCTCCTAAGTAAGGATAATAAACTGTGTCTAGTAAAGGAGGTATTGCAAGTGAATCCCATCTTGATTGAGTTATGTATTGTTGAGTCAACCAGATAGCCGCAAAGGTCAGTACATCGCTTATGTTTCCCTGATCATAAAGATTAATTTCCGTCTGATATAAAGATTGAATACTTTGAGGCGTCATCTGATTTAAGCCGGCACTGATATATAATCCGCCAATTATTTCTTTACCAGGATAATTTTTTTCAACAATATTTACATTGTTGGCATAATTTGTATAGTCTATATTTTGGCTATAACACCAAAGATTTACTCCATCGATAATTTTTAGAACATTAGGATCTACCATATACAATTGTGAACCAGTTGCATATACAACAATATAAAGCTTAAGATTCGGTGTTGTAGCTACTGATGAATCATCAACATTACCGTTGGCATCGATTGATTTACCTAAAAGGGCATCCTTTATTTCCTGTAATTGTGCAAGAGTTAAATATTTGGGGTAATTACTATAAAAATCGTCAATAATTACTCCTTGTATTTGAGGATAAATTTTAGATAATTCTGAAAATCGGTGAGCTCCTTGAATCATTCCGGGAAAACTTGAGAAGGGCTGAAACAGTGCCGTATCTGCAGGCTGATTTACAGCTCCTTTTTCACTTGGTCCAATTAAAATACCGTACACTTTGTTTAAATCCCAAATAGTGCAACTGCTGGTCAGGTTATCCTGGAAAGTGTAACCCGTGTATCCAGCCGAATTGAGTATCGCATTTTCTCCGAAATTAAACGCTGTTTGAATCAATTCACCATAAGGCCATCCCCAACCTCCATAGATAGTACCTGGAGAATTATGAAAGAACCCTATAAAGCCTTGCATTCTAAAGGAACTAAGGTTATTTGTATTTTTTTGTAAATGATTTGGCTCTTGAGAAAATGAATTATTAAATAGAATAATTGTGCAAAAAATTATGCTAATGAAGAAATTTCTAAACATATGTGACTCAAATGATTTCAACAGAATAGCCTTAAAAGTTTTCGATATTAATTAATTTTTATGTGTTAAGATGTCTATAAAAATTTTATGAATTAATTCAGTTTTCCAAAAGATGCATTCAATTTTTTAATTCATACATTTTGATCGTTCAAAGAAATGGTAAAAAATGTTTTTTTAATTACCAGGTTCATATTGAATCTATTTAGGAAACTGTTTTAAAGATTCATTTATTATTTTTTCAAGAACATATTATTAAATGTTCTCAAAATCATTTCCATCTTTTTATTAACACTCGACAAACGAAACTTTTGCAGCTTATTTATAAATATTGTTTTAATTATATATATAGAAATATTGGAGTAAAGAATCACAGATATTCTCCATTATTCCAATTACTCCAATATTTCAACGGAGTTTTTATATCAATGGCTTATTGATAATAAGTCATTTGTTACCTAGTATTATTTAAGCAGAACCATTTTTTTGACATTAACAAAATCACCGCTTTTTAAAGTATAGAAATATATACCTGAAGCAAGTGAGCTTGCATTAAAAGATACTTTATAATTTCCGGCAACCTGGTTCTGATCAACAAGTGTACTTACTTCCTGTCCCAAGATATTATATATTTTCAATACAACGTGAGATTCCTTGGGAATGGAATAGGATATTACAGTTGAAGGATTAAATGGATTCGGGTAATTTTGACTTAGAGCATATCCTGTAGGTACTGTACTTTTACTTGTATTAACATCTGTTAAATTTCCTAACCATTCTTGATGTTGTTGAGGGAACCAGTTTAAATCACCTAATGCATAACCGTCTGTACCAGCATGCTGTAATGCAGTATTAGAATATGCTAAATTCTCTGGAACTGGCTGAACGGGCGGTGCTAATGTACCTGTAGGATTATACCACCAAATATATGTTTTCAGACCACCGGAAAGGTAAAGCCAAACATATTGGGCTAAACTGTCCACCTGCCCAAGTACAGAGGAAGAAAATCCCGGATCTGCATTAACATTACCAGACTCCTCGAAGTTAGGATACCATTTAGTTAATTTAGTTCTATTAACAATTATTGTAGTATCGCTCATAATAGTTGTGTCTGCAACAAAAGATGTATCTGTGGCTTGTATGTATGAAGTATCTACTGAGGTCAATGTATCGCCAATAAACATCTTTTTTACAGATAGAAATGTTGTATCTTGAAACATTGTTGTGGTGAGACTATCCATAAAGACAGGCGGATATCTATGATGAGATGAGGTATCGTTATAAGTCTTCCAAATATTTTGTATTGCCTGTGGCCAGAAATAAGCATTGTTTTTAACTTCTACTCGTCTTTCGGCTTCGGTTATGTTGTATAGTGTTCCCACATTACTTAATAGAGTATGGAACCACATAATGCTATTTCCTCCGCCACCCGGAACAGTATAACCTCCGGCATCTACACCATAAAAAATGTTGTTATCAAAAACTCCGTTCGTTGTATTGAATATTCCGAGAGGAGCTATATCATTCAAATACACTGTATTATGACTGAAATTTGTATACCCGCTATAAAAATTGGAATAAAATACATAGCCTCCACTGCAGAAAACTGTATTGTTTACAAAATAAACTGTATCAATTGGATTAGAAGTACCAAGTGACATCCAAGCGTCTGCCCCAAAGAAGCCGAGATAATCCTGCATATTTCTAAAGATATTATCTGTTATCCAATAGCTATTGTGTTTACCTCCGCCCCAAATTGCAGCGGATCTCATGCCATCAAAAATACAACTGTCAATTTTTATTTTAGAACTGTCACCCGTTACTATAATCGTTCTTGCTGATGCTGTAGGAATACCGTCCGGGGCAAAGTTAGAAAAGTATATTTGTTTCAATGATAAATTGCCGCTAAATATGTCGATGAATGTAGAAGGTCTAGAATTATTTGATAGAATTGCAGGTTCAAGAACTGGAAGTGCGCCTGTACCCGGTTCTGCAATCATTGTAAGATTAAAGTTTAATTTAATTAGACCTGTGAAATAATATATCGAATCTCGGCGTAATTCATACACTCGATTAGGATTTGCTCTACCACCGGTAGAATTAGTATCAGACATGATAAAATTATTTATGTTGCCAACAGGATAGGCTGAAACCACCACAGTATCTGGTGCTTGAGCAAATGTAGTGTTGGGTACTGCAAATAGAATAGTCAATGTAATAATAGTTATTACTGAAAGTAAAGTTTTCATTATTATTATCCTTTCATTTAGATAGTATTTAAATATTTTAACTCTAAACATGAAATTAGCAGGACTATCTCTTCCATGATATGTAACTTGTAAATTTTCCCTATTTGCTTTTTTCAATAGACTTTTTAAAAACATATTTTGATAGAATAATTGTTAAAAAAATAATTTAGCAAAAGAAAATTATTTAGCAGGATTTAAATTGAAGAAGAATCAGGCTTTAATTAACTTACATTTCATTATTGACGCATTGGATATAACTGTTGGTGCTTTGGTATTGGTTTACTTCATCTCAAGATTATTAATTATAAAGTAATCGATTTAAAAGTTCTTCTGGAATCCCAGATCGGCTTTAAGACCATAATACTGTTCAGACACTGGGAAGTTTGATCCTTGATTTAGGCTTAGATCGCTTTCATTATTTAAGTTGCTAATATCAAAGAATGCTTGAATTCCAAACAAGCCCAACTCTTGCTTAACAGATATATCCCACCTAACATATCTTGCAGTATTTACCCTAAGTTCCGGCCAGAAATTTGTACCTTGAAATACTTTAGATTGAAGAATCATAGAAACACGAGACGAGAAACCTTTATAATCATATCCGATTGATAAATTAACAATGTTATCTGGTTGATAAACCATACGGTCTGTATAAAAGCTGTAGTCTATCGTTTTCTGAAATTTAGGGTAATACACAGTTGAAACAGTAGTCAAGGGGTACTTAGCTTTTGAAAATATATGAGTATAATTTATATCGAGAATCAATCCGGATAGGACACTTGGCAGGTACCAAAAGTGTGTCTGCCAATCAAGCTCTACTCCCCAAAGGTCTACCGGATTTGGATTATTTTCAAATGTAGCTATTAAATCTCCGACAGTGTTACCTGGAATTCCAGGATAATTCGAAGGATTAACAACATACTCAGTAAATGGAAATATTAAATTGGATATGTGTTTTAAGAATCCATCAACTGTAAATAAACCTATATTATTACTGTATAAAGCAACTGCAACATCATAATTTTCCGAACGCGCTGGTTTTAAAGCAAAATTATTCCATGCAATATTCCCTGACAATCCGATATTAATTTTCGGTACTATTGATGTATATGAAGGATAATGTAATGTATTAGTATATGCTAAATGTAATTGTAACCAGGGCAATAGTTTATATTTTAAAAGTGCCATGGGCAGCCAGTAACCATGTGTTTCATCGATTGTTGTGTCGTGATAACTATACGAAATGCCGGCTTCAGAGGTTTGATATCCTCTTGGTGCAGTGTAAGCAGTTACAAGCTGCTGAAATCTTGCACCTGTTATTAATGAAATATCCTGTCCAAAATTTGTAGTAGCCATTATGTAAGCAGCACTTTCATATTCTTTACCAGAATAGTCACTCGTAGTTGATAAAAAACTATCATAAGGGAATGATTGCTCAGTTACATTTTGAGGCTGACTGATAATACTAATCATTTGGTGCATGAGCCCAATGTTTGTAGCTGGATACATGTGATAATTTCCCCCCAAAAATTTCCCATAATTAAAATTTGACATTTCTAATAAAGTATAAGGGATCAATGAATTTGAATTAGAAATAGTTTTAGCCATCCATGGAAATGCATTTATCAGTGCTTGTATTATTGGGTAACTTGAATAAACCATTGATCCATCACCAATGTTATAATCATAAGAGTTGATAGAATATTTAAACATGCCGCCAAATTTAAATTTGCTAGTAATTTCCTGTGAAAAATTGAATTGGGATTGGAAATCAAGTGAAGCAGAAAGATGACGGTTTCTGTTAAAACTATTAAACTTGTCCCAAGTTTGTAAAAAAGTTTTGGATAAATCAATACTTGCAAGAGGAGGAATTTCTTGTGGATTTAATCGTTGATAGGAAACATGGCTAAGCCCCACAGAACTCTGCGTAAACGAAAAAACTTCACCATTGGGAATAATATTCTCTGAATAAGAATGAGCTAATTTCGCATCAACTGTAAAATATTGGAAGTTCTTTTTAATATCTAGAATATTTGTAATAATATCGAGTTTATTCTGTTCATCGGTAGTCGCCATATTATGAAGATTGCTAATAAGACTATACGATTCTCCTCTATATTGTGCATTCGTATTACTTAAACTAAATAGATTCATCAGACCTATTTCCAAATCTGAGCTTTTATAATCCATAGTAATTGTACCTCCGTAACGTTGCACAATGCGCGGGACATCGGTAAGAGCTAGGACATCTAAATAAGTTGGATTTACTTTACCTAGCACAGGTCCATTCAATGAGAAAGATGCACCTAAAACGTTGGAGGTCAAATCACGTCTTTCCGCACTAACCTCACCAAAGATTCCTAATTTTGAATTAAAATAGCGAGCCTCAGAACTTCCAACAAATTTATAATTTGAGTAAGTGTTTAGTAAACCATTATATCCCCCTTGGGCAGTAAGATTAAATGCGTTGCTTAAATTAGTGTTTGCAGCTTCCCTTAATTGAAAGTTGACCGTTCCTCCCAATGCTGATGCATCCATATCTGGCGTAACAGCCTTAATAACTTGTATTCCATCAAGCATACTGGAAGAGATCATGCTTAAATCAACAGCATTACTTCCGGATACGTTACTCGGTATTTGTACTCCATCTATTGTAATTAAATTATATTTCGGCGCTAATCCTCTTATTACAACCTGTGCACCTTCGCCACCAGATCTTATCAGAGATACTCCCGGAAGTCGACCTACAGATTCAGCAGCATTTTCATCTGGCAGTTCTCTAATACGCGCCGAGGATACTACGTTTTCAATTTGGCTCGATGAGAGCTGCTGATTTATTGCTGCATTTTGACCTCCTGCCTGTGCAGTAACTACAACTGTCTTACCGCGTAAAGAAACTGCTTCAAGTTTAAAATTACGTTCTACATTAATTCCTTCTATTATTTTAATAGAATATTCTCCTGTTCTATAACCTATAAACGTTACTTTTATAACATATGAACCAGCCGGTACATTTTCAATTGCATACCTACCGTTCGTATTTGTTACTGCGCCAAAGCCTGTTCCTTTAATAACAATATATGCCCCGGGCAATGCCTTTCCCGTTTGAGCATCCTGTACATACCCTTCTATTTTTGAACCGCCTGCGAGTATTTTAATACTTAATAAAAAGGTAATTATTATTGTAATATTTGCGACATAATATAATTTGTTCATTTTGTTCTCCTCTTGAAATAGAGTACGAAAAAAGATTTTATACAAATAATAAGCAATGAGATTTTTTTTTAACCAGTCTCTGGAACTGTTATTATTAAATCATATTAGATTTACAGAATGATGTGCTACGTAGGATAAAATGGGATAGACTAATTATTAAATCAATTACTCAAATTTTTTTTGCAATTTTTTAAAAGATTTTATGAAGGTTTAATATTTAATACTTGTTCTTAGATAATTCAATTAATTTAAACTTTTTAATTCATCGATATTTTCAATAATTTTTTCGAATGCATCTGCCACATCATCTATATCTTTTATTGTACCGAGTAAAATATATTGAGGAAGCCAAATGCTATTTCTGCATGCTTTTTCTGTTTCAGGGAATGATATATTATCATAATTTTTTTTAGCATAATCCAACGACTTGATAGTAAATTCCTTCACTTCTTTTAAAAAACCTTCTTTATGAAGTGGGACGTATCCCCTAGTTGCTGGTATACCTTCACTATTTAGTGCATTTACAAAAACATCTCTGGATATTCCTGGAAATTTTTCTTCTTGGTACTTTAAAATGTAAAGATGATAACTATGTACATTAACTCTGCTATCACGCTTTAAAACATTTACACCATTAATTTTAAGCAATCTTTCGGTTAGATGTTGTGCGTTGTGTTCTCTTATTTCCTTTTGTTGATTTGCCCTTTTTAACTGTGCCAATAAAATAGCTGCTTGAAATTCTGTCATTCTATAGTTACTGCCTAAAAACGGATGTTCGTACCACTGACCGCCTAGTCTTCTTCCAGAGTTATGATACGACCAACTTCTTTGAGCTAACTCTTCATTGTTTGTTATAACAATACCGCCTTCTCCCGAAGTTATATTCTTACTACTTTGGAAACTAAACGAAGCAATATGTCCAATGGATCCTATTTTTTTTGATTTCCATTCTGCAAAATGAGCCTGTGCCGCATCTTCTATTACATAAAGATTTGCCTTTTCTGCAATTTGCATAATGGCGTCCATATTTGCAGGTTGCCCTCCCATATGAACTGCAATAATTGCTTTAGTTTTAGTAGTAATCGCCTCGGATATTTTGTTAGGATCTATTGAGAAAGTATCAGGATCAATATCTACAAAAACCGGAATTGCATTCACATTAAGTACCGATGTTGCCGTTGCAGCAAAAGTATAATCCGGAACTATTACTTCGTCTCCATCTCCAATTTTACAAGCTTTTAATGCGACTTCAAGTGCAACGGTGCCATTCACTACGGCTATTCCGAATTTAGCATTATGCATCTGTGCAAACAAATCTTCAAATTCCTTTACTTTAGTTCCCCCTATTCCCCATACTCTGCTGTTGAATACCTCATTAACTTGTGTAATTTCTTCTTCGCCAAAAATTGGCCACTTAGTAAACGGTTTATTTCTGATTCTTTCACCACCATTGATAGCTAGTTTTTTCATAATACTCTTTTGTTGTTGGTTTAATAAAATTAATTTCTTATCGTTTTAATATCTGATGTTCGGATACATAATGTTTTATCATCAACTTTAGTGTTCCAAAGGATTATTTATTTATACATTTAATTATTTAACAAATAAAAACCACATTACTTTTTAATTTTTATATCCGGTAACACTACATTTTCTCCAGCTTTTATTTTAGTATAAATTACTTTTGTTTTATAATTGGGTTTGTTTAATCTAATTTTATAAAGCGTTGATCTTTTTCTCCCTGCCAAAGCACCGAATTTAAAATAGCCAAAGTCATTAGTTGATTTTTGTGCTACTATCTGTTTTTCATTGTTTACATTTCTGCTTATAGTTACAATAACATTTTCAATAGGTTTTCCAGTTCCCTGATCAACTATTTTACTTTCTGCTTCTCCCAGATACGGATAATAGACACTATCCAGAAATCTCGGTAATGCTAATTTCTCCCACTCATCTCTTGAAATAATTCCTTTTGAAAACCAGACCGGAGAAAAAACCAACAAACCGTTCACTTCACCTTTTTTGTACAAATTTATAGATTGATCAGTTATGTAGCGAATACTTTCGGGACTGGCGTATTTATAACCACTGTTATAAACATAAACGCCTGGAATAATTTCTTTACCAGGATAATCTTTCTTTATTAGTTTAATGTAGTTATTAAAATTTTGATACAATACACTTTGATTATAAATCCAAAAGCTAACACCATTAATTAAACTTAAAACTTTTGGATCAATAGTATTAATCTGAGTACTATAAACTACAATATAAAGTTTTAAGTTCGGTGTAGTCGCTTTTGAAGAATGAACAACATTTCCGTTTTTATCTATTCGTTTACCGAGAAGAGCATCTTTAATATCCCGCAAATCTTCAAGTGTTAATGTTTTAGGATAGTTATAGAAAAAATCATCTATTATTATTCCCCTTATTTGAGGATAGATTTTCGAGAGTTCGGAAAACCGATGCGCTCCTTGTATCATTCCCGGATCATGGCTGTATGGGCTATATAGAGCCGTATCACCTGGTTGGTTGACAACTCCTTTTTCCGAAATTCCAGCCAACATTCCATATAATTTATTTATATTCCATTTAACACAGTTATTGATAATGTTTTCTTTAAAAGTATATCCGCTGTATGAGGCTTCCGAAATAACAGCATTTTCACCAAATGAAAATGCTTCTTGAATTGATTGTCCGCCTTTCCATCCGAAGCCGCCATAAATGTCTCCATTGTATGGATGATATGAACCCAAGAATCCTTGAATTTTTTCTTTTACAGGCTTAACTATCCCAGTTAAAATTTTAATCGAATGTTGGGAATAAATATTACCTATGAATAATATTAAAAATAAAGCTAAAGTAATAAATATTTTTCTCTTCATATTATATTGGAATACCCTATTGATGTGAATACTAAAATTTTTAATGATTAACGGATGAAGGCTCGATAACTATTCAATTTTTATATCTGGAAGTACTACCTCATGTCCGGCGATTAATTTTACATAAATTGTTTTTGTCTTATATAAAGGCTTTTCAAATCTAATTTCATATATTCCGGAATTGTTCTTGTCTGCCCAAGCGCCAAAATTATATTCTCCTAAATTGTTTGTTAATTTTTTTGCAACTATAAAATTCTTTTTGTTTACTGTTCTGCTTACGGTTATAATCATTTTTTCAATCGGTTTTCCGGTTCTTCTATCAATTACTTTTCCTTCCGCTTCTCCCAAATATGGATAATAAACACTATCCAGAAATCTCGGCAAAGCTAATTTCATCCATTCATCTTTTGAAATCATATCTTTTGAAAACCATACAGGGGAAAAAACTAATAAACCGTTTACTTCACCCTTATTGTATAAATCTATAGTTCGATTTACTAAATACCGAATGCTTTCCGGACTCAAGTATTTTGCTTTGTTATTGTACACATATACACCGGGGAAAATAGTTTTTCCTGGGTAATTTTTTTTTATAATTTTTATATCACTATCAAATTTTTTATATGATTCGTTCTGATTTGCCGGCCATAAGCTGACACCATCTATAAGTTTTAATACTTCGGGATTTATATGATACATTTGAGGAGGAACGGTATAAACGACTATATATAATTTTAAATTCGGCGTAGTTGCTTTCGAATTATGATCAACATTCCCGTTCGCATCTATGTGTTTACCTAAAAGAGCATCCTTAATTTCGCGCAGTTGTTTTATTGATAAAGTTTTGGGATAGTTGCTGTAAAAATCATCAATGATAACTCCCCGTATTTGCGGGTATATTTTCGAAAGCTCAGAAAATCTATGAGCTCCTTGAATCATTCCTGGAAAATTACTAACCGGCTGCCATAAAAGAGTATCATCAGGCTGATTTACAGCTCCTTTTTCAGAAACACCTGCCAGGCTTCCGTAAACTTTGTTTACGTTCCATTTTTCGCAATTGTTTATTACATTTTCCCTGAAAGTATACTTGCTGTATTCATTCCGAGATATAATTGCATTCTCACCAAAATTAAATGCTCTCTGTACAAGTTCTCCATCTTTCCACCCGAATCCGCCGTATATAACACCCTTATAAGGATGATATGAACCGATAAAGCCCTGAATTCTTTCTTTGTATGGTTTAATTGTTCCCTTAACTGTTTTGACTGAATTTTTTGGAAAGATACTACAATTAAAAATTACTAAATAAAATAAAAATGCTATTAATATTTTTTTTATCATTTATAACCTCGATAATTTAAATTTTTAATGTTGACTTGTAAAAGTAATTTCTCTGCTAAGATATGCGACTCAGATTACCAGTTATCTGTTTTGAATGGTGAAGCAGGCAAGCCCATATTATTGTATAAATCACCTTTCACCCAGTCCTTAAAACCATATCGAACTGCAATTGGAGTTTTAACACTATCACTATGGACTATTACAATATCGGTTCCGAGCTTATCACGAGAAATTCTTGCAGACGCTTGATAAAATTTTTTGTCCTTACCGGCTATTTTAAAACACGATAATTTTTTCCCGTAAGATGTTAAGCCGGTAGAATCATAATTAAAAAATACTTCTATTGAATTGCCTTTGATTTTCATACTTTTATAAATAGGACCGCAATAAGCCAATCCTTTCCACCCATAAGTCTTTGCAAGAGCCCAATACAGCAACCGTTTACTAATTATTAATTTATTCGGCGGATGAACAGTATATTCAGAACCGACGTCCAGACTGACTACCATTCCGCAATTAGGAATTTCATTCATTGCTTTTAGTTGTTCTTCTCTCAAATACGGAACTAAATTTCTGTCATACGGATATTTATATGGAGCAATCTGTACATAATAAAACGGGAAATTACCTTGCCCCCATAATTTTCGCCATCCTTTTACCATTGCTACCATCAATTTATTGTAATATTTAGGGTCTACCCAATTTTGCTCACCCTGATACCATATAACACCCTTAATACGAAATTCAGTTAGCGGATTGATCATCGCATTAAATGCAACCGAAGGATCATTCATATCTATTTTAGATGAATCCGGTTTATAGGAAAGTTTTACTTCGGGTACTTCCGCAAGACTGTTTTTACTCATCCATGTTTCTATAACAGTCGCACCTACCGCAGCTTCAATAATTCCAACCGGTACTTTTAACTTCTGTTGTAATAACTTAGCATATAAATAACCTACAGCACTAAACTCCCTTACAGTTTGCGGATTGGATTCTTGCCAAATCCCCTTGCAGTCTTTTAATGGTTTTTTCGAAAATGCTTTTTCAACTTTATAAAGTCTTATTTGCGAGTTATTGGAATTAAACAGTATGTCGTTAGAATGTAAAATTGGAGCAGGCCAGTAACTATATCCAACAACAGGTATTTCCATATTTGATTGACCGGAACATAACCAGACTTCTCCAATTAAAATATTTTTTATTTTTAATCTTGTTCCGTCGTTAAAAGTAATATCATACGGTCCGCCAGCGGCGGGTGTTTGAACTGTAATTCTCCAAGAACCGTCTGCGTTGGACTTTGTTTTATAAAGTTTCTTACTCCATGATGCTTTAATTGTTACTTCTGCATTACTTCTTGCTTCTCCCCATAGCAATACTTTGGATTTCTGCTGAAGTACCATATTACTTTGAATAATATCCGGCAAAGTTATTTTTGCCGATACACTTAAAGTATTTAAAAAGATTAAAATTAATATAATAGAGCTTATCTTTAACATTTATTCATAGTATAAATTATTTTTAAATAGTTACCTTAATAATATTGATATTAACTCTTGCGTTCATAATAAAAAGATTTTGAATAAATAGATCGTCAATATGATTTTATTAATCAACAAATAAATTAAATAGGATAGAATTATTTATCATAAAACATGATGCTTATTCCAAACTTCAGCCATCGTTTTTCCTTCACCCAATTCTTTTCTAACGACGTTTTCCGTACTTATTCTTTTTATTACTTCTTCTGTTACTTCTTTTTCAACTTTCCTCGGGATGACGACTATTCCATCAAGATCCGCAAATATTAAATCTTCCGGAAATATTTTTACTCCTCCTATAACTACAGGGACATTATAATCGATAACCCTTACTCTGCCTGTTGTATCTATAGGTGAAGCACCCCAGGCAAAAGTCGGAAAATCCATGCTAATCAATTTTCTTACATCGCGAGAATAACCATTCACAATTGCACCTCGGCTTTTTCTTGTCCGTAATGCGGTTGCAGTTAATTCTCCCATTATTCCTGTAACAAATCTATCCGTGCCAGTAGTTACTATTATTGTATCCGGTTTCAAGGAATCAATACACTTTATTACAGCATCGTATGGTTCTTCTTCATTATTATCACTTTCGTTTAATAGTGTTACTACTCTACCGGCGATAACAAAATTTTCTTTTAAGGGATGAATTCCTGCATTGGGAGATACAACTTGAAAATGATATCCCATTTCATCCAAAATATCCGAAAAAACAGCCGCATAAGCATTCTTCTCAAAATAATTCAATAGTTCTGTTTCAGATTTATTATTCATAGTGTTCGTCTTTTAAAATTTTATTTGTAATTATTGTAGGATTTGTTTCATTTTAACTAAAAAGATTACCGGCAAGCTAAGTGATTATGGAAGCACTACATGTTAAAAGTATTATTACCACCTGGAAGTTTATTGGCTATAAAAATAATAGTAACCTGATTCGCAATCTAAAATCCTCAGCAATTGCTGGCTCATTAGTATGCAAGTATTTAATCCAAATTATACCAAAATAG
The DNA here is from genome assembly GCA_021815405.1 of Bacteroidota bacterium. Taxonomy (GTDB): domain Bacteria; phylum Bacteroidota; class Ignavibacteria; order Ignavibacteriales; family Ignavibacteriaceae; genus FEN-1297. The sequence continues at coordinate 11,440 of JAKAGV010000024.1, read as the reverse complement.
AAACCTTTGTAACAGTAAAAATGGATTAATATGCTTTCTTTAAAAAATTCCAATTATATGGTAAGATAACGAACTCGCCTTGCAATCTTATATCTTCGGAAGACGAGCCAATCATTACTTTAAACTTTCCCGGCTCAACAACCCATTTCATTGCTCTGTTCCATAACTTAAGATCATTTGCCGTTATTGTAAATTCTATATGCTTTTTTTCGTCAGGCATTAAATGTACTCTTTCAAAACCGCTTAAATTTTTCACATAAGTTGTTACACTGCTTACTTCATCCCGCGTATACATTTGAACAACTTCATCTCCAGCCATTTTACCGTTATTTTCAACATCAAATGATATATGGATATTTCCCGCAGGGTATTGTTTTTGGGGAGTTATTTTAAGATTGCTGTATTTAAATGTTGTATAACTGAGTCCATAACCAAATGGATATATTACTCCACTTACACCGGCTTCACCGCTGTTAATATTGGCATTCGGCTTTGCCGGAAAATTTAATGGAACCTGCCCCACGGTTTTTGGAAAAGTCACGGTTAATTTTCCGCCGGGATTATAATCACCAAACAAGACTTGGGCAATTGCTTCGCCGCATTTTTCACCTGGAATCCATGCTTCCAATATTGCAGGCACATATTTATTCGTCCAGTTTATACTCATCGGTCTGCCGTTAATTAATACAACTACAGTTGGCGTTCCGGTCTTATACACAGCCTTTATTAAGTCCAACTGTCGCCCTGGTAATTGAAGACTGGTTCTAGATCTATTCTCACCAATAGTCTTTCGGGAATCACCGACTACTACAATTGCAACATCGGCTTTCTTTGCATTCATTACTGCTTTTTCTATTCCTTGTTTCTCTTCATCAGTCAATGGCTCTGGAAGTATTTCACTATTAGGCCAATCCTTGTCGGTTACATTGCAGCCCTTCGTATAATAAATTATTGTTGAAGGTGGAACTTCGTTTTTAATTCCTTGCAATACGGTAATAACATGTGTAGCTAACGGACCATAGTGCTGCAGCTCTAAAGTAGTATCCATTGCGTTGGGTCCGCAAATTGCTATTGATTTAATATCTTTTTTAAGCGGAAGAAGATTTTTATGATTTTTCAGAAGTACTAACGATTCTAATGCTGCTCTTAAGGCAACTTTTTGATGCGCTTTATTATTTATAATCTTATCGGCTAATTTTGGAGCTGAAACATAAGGATGATCGAACAAGCCTTCTAAAAATTTTACTCTTAAAATATCTCTTACTCTGTTGTCAATCGTTTTCATCGATATCTGACCTTCCTTTACCAGTTCACGTAAAGGCTTTAAAAAAACATCCGGCATACTGAATGTTGTACGCACATTTAGTCCCGCATCAACTGCCTGTCTAACAGCATCCTTGTAAGATACGGCAACATGATGTTTGCTGTATAGATATTTTAAAGCATCACTGTCTGAAACAATATAGCCTCGAAAACCATAATGCAAGCGAAGCAGATCCGTTAAATAATATCTGCTTCCTGTAATGGGAACCCCGTCGTAATCGTTATACGAACTCATTATACCTAATAGTCCGGCTTTTTCAATTACGCTTTTGAAAGGTGCCAAGAAAATATTACGTACAGCTCTTGGAGATGTTTGGGGATCAACTCTTCCCATTCCTTCTCTTGCACCTTTTACAGCACTGTAAACGACATAATGTTTTGCGGTTGCTGCAATTTGATAATGATCCTGCATTCCTTTTACTAATGCGACACCCATCTGAGATACCAAATAAGGAGACTCACCGTAAGTTGCCTCAGTCTCTCCCCACCTCGGATCTCTTTCGACATCAAGAATTGGAGCGTAAACATTAGTGTAGCCTAAGATACGCGCTTCCTGTCCGGTTATCTCTCCTATCTCGTGCTCAAGTGAAGTATCCCATGTACAGCCTATCCCGATCGGGAAAGGGAAATCAGTCGATTTATATGCTTCAACTCCGCGTATGCCTTCGTCAGTCATATCCGCAGGAATACCGAGACGTGTATCCTCAATGAAAAATTTTTGAACTTGATTTATTGCCCATGCGTGTCTCGATGCTGGCCAAACATATTTGTTATGCGATAATGGCTTACCGAATCCACGAAATCCGTTTAATTGTTCGTCTATATTTCCAATTCCGTTTCTCCACGATTCTTTCTTCCATTCAGGAGTGGGAAGTGCATCTTTTAATACTCTCCCGTACCCATAAAGTGTTACCATCTGACAGGTTTTTTCATCAAGTGTCATACGCGATAATAAATCATTTATCCGGTCTTCAATATCTAATTTGGGATTTTCATAAGGATCCATTTTACCGTTTTTATTAAGATCTATCCACCCCTTATGATAGATGCTTCTCTTACTGACTTTTTGAGCATGCAGGTTAAAAGCAAATATAAAAGCTATCAAGCAAACTAAAATGATTTTAATTTTAATTGCTTTCATTTACTTACTTCGGGAAATTGTTGTCCGTTTATTCTTTGCATTCTTAATATTTTGGGATGGAAATATGGACTCTTAAATGACCACTTGATTTAGTTTGATGTTTCCATTTTTATAAGTCTATATTCTCTTGGCATAACAGTTATTTTTAAAGAACCGCTGATCTTAGATTCTTTTATCGTCTTTCCGTTAACCAAATCAATCCACTTCTCAGATCCTTTTTTTGATAAATCTGTTAATGGCTTTAAAATAATATTCAGTTTGTTATTATTATGATTTACAATCGCAGCAGTGAATCCCTCCCCTGTTTTACTAACGGCTACATCCGTATTTTTATTAGTACCGATAATATCCACGTATCGTTTTATGCCAAGCTTATCAAATAAATTTCGTATTAACCTGGGAAATTTTTCCGCAGCGGTTTTCGCATCAGTCAATATAGATACTACTTTCCCTTTGCCGTAATTATTTATAACAACGGCAGGTGAACCATCCTCAAATTCGGCCACTGCTTTCGCTCCCGTACTTTTCCAGACAGGAAGTTTTATTTTTTCGAGATTCCACTTTTTGTTACTAATATTAGTATCATTAAAATATTTTTCAGCTATAATCTCACTATGCATCTTTTCTTTACCAGTCTTTTTTATACCGAATATTTGAGAACGATCATAAGTTGTTCCCGTCGGTACATGAGGACCAAATGCAATAACAGTTCCGCCATTTTCAAGAAAACTTTTTATAAAATCACTATCCGTTTGATAAAGCCCCGAAACATTTGGAAGTACAAGTGTCTTCTTATTTTTTAATAAACGTTTCAATACATTGGGATTTACATGAAAAGGATAATAAGGCGGATATGCTTCTCTAAGCGGAGGAGTATATGATAATATATCAACCGGCATCCCGAGCGTTCTAAAAGCATCCAGCGCATTATAATAATAACTTGCCCATCTATTAATTTGAAAATCTGTCCATGGATAATATACCGTAAGCTGATTAGTCTTTTGAGATGCTTTACCGATAAGCTGGAAAGCTTTTACACCGTCAAATACAGCCTGTCTGCTTGGCTTAAATTCTTTATGTGTTTTTAAGTAGTTGTAAATAACATAACTGTACGTAAATAATGTTATTCCGTCATTCCCTGGTACAGTGGCTGCGCTTAGTATTTGCTGATAGATATTGTTATATCCCGTTATATACATATTCTCCAGCGTGTTTTCACCGTAACCAAAAAGCTCAACATGCGTTAGTGCAATTTTATTTTGAAGCTTTTTTGCACCGACACAAACAGAGCCGAAATCTTTTACTCTTCTGAAAGGAAACTTTAAACGGTTATCAGGTCTATAACTTGCCATGACCATACCTTGGTAAATTATAATATCCAGATTCTTAACTGTTCCTAAGTAGCCGGAAAGTAAAGCGTTATTCATATACGGTGCGGTACCGGTTAACAATCCTTTGTCAAGATGTTTTGCATATCCGCAAAACTCACGAATAAAAGGAAGATAATTTAATCCACTGCCTTCTTGATAAGCATAAAAACCTATTACAGAGGGATGATAACCATAAAGATTATACAACTCATGCATAATTTCTTCTGTGCTTTTTGTTCGCTTAACAGCAGGGATATCTCTCGTCATATCCCAGCTTGTAGAAAGAAGAACCGGAATTCCTCGTTTATCGCATTGAGTCAATAAAGTTTGTAGATATGTCTGTTGAATTTTAGAAGAGTGCTCGGTGTTGCAAATTTTTGATTGATAATAAACAACAGGTGGCGTAATAATTCCGTGGACTATTAAAAAATTCCCTCCGAAACTTTCAAATTGATTAAGATAATTTTCAATATCTACTTTAAGATTATTCGGATCGAATGTTTCGATTGTACAAAAGTCTCCTATTATTTTTTTAAATAGAAAACTACCTTTGCCAATTGCAGTTGGTTTAAGGCTGTCGCCTGTCCAGATATTAACTGCGTAAAGCCCTTGCGGCAATTCTTTTTTTACTACATACCTGCAAGTATATAACGAAGAATTCTCCTGTCTTAATTTTAATGCAACGCCTCCTTGCTGAGGTACTAGAATATAGGCAGAAGGTTTTTCATTATTCTTTACTACTATTTTAATTTGTACCGTGTCTCCCGGAATTACTCTTTTAGGACTTACTGAGACACTTAAAGTCTGAGCGAATATTTTCGATCCAGAAAAAATAAATATTAGAGATAACGCAAGAATAATATAATAGCTTAAAAAATTTTTATTTTTAGGAATAGGAATCATTGTCCATCCTTTTTATTAAATGCTGCTCGCCATGCCGGTTTTCCGTTATTTTTAATTATCCTTTCCAGAGCTAAATAAGTCAGCATAAGATGGCGAGGAAGATGATAGTTTTCTATTCTGCTGTACTTCGGATCGAAAGTCACTTTTCTATCTGCATATACAATCCAGAGCGGATAACCATATTGCTTCAAAAGAAATTTATCAACCATATATTTGTATACCTTTGGAAACCACCAGTTCTTTGCCCATTCATCGCCGGTTTGTTCTATCATTATCATCATACCGTTTAATGCTTCTTGCTGTGCCCATAATGCCTTAGGCAATCTATCGACTTCCCATAGATTTTCATCAACATTATTTAAACTTCTAAATGCACCGCCATATACTTGGTCCCAAGCTACCTCAATATGCCTCTTAAATCTTTCCGCAGCAGTTTTAAATAATTCGACATCCCTTAATTTTACTGCTCTCTCCATAATAGGCCATAAAGTCTCAATCGAATGTCCTGTATAAACAAATTGAGAAAGATAGTTGGTCGGACGGGAATAATCATGGTTTAATAGTTCAGTATCAAGTCGGTATTCAGGATCGAAATGTTTATTTATAACAGCATTTCTACATTCGTTCAAAATATTTTCCAAATCAGAATCGTTTTTAGATTTGAACATATTATTTATTGTTCCAATCATGACCATAGAAACACCCTGGATTTTTGCACCTGGGAACGGCATTGGCTTTGGTCCTAAATATTCGGCTACTATTTGAGGATAATAATCTGGTTTATTATAAATGTTCCAACATTTTAGTATAATACTTTTTGCCAAGTCCCAATATTTCATCTCTCCTGAAGCCAGAGCAAATTCACTTAGTCCTTCAGCGATAAAAAGATCACCATAAATTTCAGTTGCAGGAGGTGTAAGCGGTTTCCCTTCACGTGTCATTTGCTGAGGCCATAATTTGCCATCACTAGGTTTATTTTTCAAAATTAAATTTAAAGATTTTCGAGCAACATTAAGATATTTTTCATCTTTGCCGAAATTTCTATAAAGGAAAGAATATACCCAAATACCCCTTCCTTCAAACCAAGAATCTTTGTTTGTATTAACATGTTCTCCCTTTAAAGTAGTATTGCATAAAAATCCGCCGTATTTATGATCTATAACATATTTGTCCATGAAAGGAAGGAAATCATCAAAGAGATAATAATGATATTTTTTTACAAGTTCATTCAGAGGTAAATCACCAAACTCTAATTGGCTACTATGGGGAGTTAAATTTTCTTTAATAAAGTTCCCCCTCTTTAATAAACTTTCGGCACTAGTTAATTTAGTTGCAAATATGCTGCCTAGAGATGCCGCTACAAATTTTCTTCTATCCATTATATTATGCCTTTCATATTATAGACTGAATTTAAAATACTTTCAACTTCCCCAAGCCAAGATTTTTATAATTTTTTAACATATTATGAGTATATTTTTAGTAATAATTTCGCTTTAAGTTTTATGCGCAGCTATATAAGTTAGCCTAGGTTTTTGATGCCGAAAATAATTCACAAAGTGGAATTTAATTGAGTGATTTAGCACCTAATTAAAAATCCGGTTCATATGTGTTTAGAAAAAATGAGAGTAGTTCTAAAAATTGTAAAAAGAATTGAATATTTTCTGTTTCATTTGTCGGTTAGCCCGCACCATTCTTCTATAAAATAGAGTAATGTCTTTGCAAGATTACGTATATCTTCGATATTAATCTGTTCTAAATTTGAATGAGCATGACTTAAACTACCTGCCCCAAAAACAACAGTAGGAATTTCTAGTCGATGAACATACTGCCATGCATCGCAGGCTGCTGTCATAGCAGAAACAACTGGTTCAATACCGGCTTTTAATTCCGCCTTCTTAAGTTCTTCAACTAAGAGGTGGTTTTCAGGAATTTGATTCCCTTCATTGTTCAGCATGTTAAATGTAATTTCAAAATTTTCACGCAGCCAATTATCAGCATGATTTTTTATTGCTTCAATCATTCCATCTTGAACTTCTTTAACAGTGTTATTTGGCAGAAAACCGAAAACTCCTTTAACTGAAGCGACTGCCGGAACGGTTGCAGGCCAATCCCCTGCATTTAGCATACCAAAAGTTAAGGGCATTGGATTCTCAAATTCGTCAAATAATTTATTTATGCCGCGAGATTTTCTTAAAAGTTCATTATGATAATCTTCAAGTATTCTCATTGCTTGATAAGCAAGCTTTATTGCACTAATACCCGGCACCTGACTTCCGCTGTGCGTTGGTCTTCCAACGCATTGGACTTCGAACCACACGGCTCCTCTTACGGAAGGAAGTATTTTAAATTGTGATGGCTCCATAACTATTGCGCCATCCGCTTTTATCTGGTCATGGATGGCATACAAAGTCCCGTTGCCACCGTTTTCTTCTTCTATAACAATATCAATAGATAAAGGCGCTGCCGGTTTCAACTTTAACTCATTAAGGCATTTCAAAGCAAGATATATAACAGCAATTTGTCCTTTATCGTCGCAGGCTCCTCTTCCAAATATTTTACCGTTTTTTATTGCGGGGTTAAATGCATCAATTTGGTTTCTAGAAGGTGGGACTACGTCACTATGTGCATTTATTATTAAACTCTTTCCCATTATGATCTCGGGATTAAATTTAAATCTTACATTTTGTGTATCAGAATAATTTAATCCTTCCATCTTCCAGCTGTATTCTGAATGTAAAGGGAAAGTATCTGAAATCTGGATCAACTCTGCATTATCGCATAAGTTTTTCATTTCATTAAATATAAATCTATTAACCGGACCTTCATTTCCTCGTACAGATTCAAACTTTATCATTTCACATAAAAAATTGACAGCTTCGTTTAAATGCTTGTCAATTAACATATCCAAATCATTTTCTAAATTGATCATATTAATTTTCAAATTCAGTTTAGTGGGAATCTTGGCTTTTCCCCGTTTATGAATCTCCTCACATCCTCTACAATTTTTTTTCTTATATTCCAGCCTGCGTCTTCAGAATACCAACTTAGATGAGGTGTAAGAATTACATTCTCTAATCCAATTAAAGGAAAATTTTTCTTCGGCGGTTCTTTTTCAAATACATCTATACCGGCACCTGCAATCCATTTTTCTCTGCATGCCTTGGCAAGAGCTTCATTGTTAATTAAGCCTCCCCGCGCCGTATTTACTATTACTGCTTCCCGCTTCATCATTCGAAGTTCTTTTTCACCAATCATATGGTGTGTTGTTGGATCAAGAGTGCAGTGTATCGTTATCATATCTGATTGTGTCAGTACCTCTTCTAAACTCAAATTAGAAATGCCGAGTTCACCTAATCTTTTTTCACTTAATAATGGATCATGTACAAGCACATTAATATTAAATCCGCGTAATATTTTTAGAACCTTCTGACCTATTCTTCCGCAGCCAATTATACCTGCATTTTTACCAGAGAATCTTCTTACAGGAACTACAGGAGAAAAATCCCACTCACCTTTTTCAATTGATAACTTCATGCTTTCAAATTGCTGCCCAAGCTTTCGGTACGTTGTTAGGAGAAGCATCACTGCCTGCTCAGCTACTTCTTCACCACAGTAATCTGGCACATAAGAAACTGTAATATTAAATTCTCTCGCTGATTTTATATCGATATTATCATACCCCACACCATGCCTGATTATAAGCCTACACTTATTTAATTTTGATAAAACTTCTCTATCAATTTTTGCCATATTAACAATTATAATATCAGCATCATTTAGTTTTTCAATTAATTCTTCGGAAGTTGCATGTTTCATTTGATAAAAAAAATAATCTAATTCCATATCATTAAAAACCTGCTTTTCCCATTCGAGATCTTCTTCAATATAATCTGTAATTACTACTTTCATTGTTTTATTTTTTATCTATTTTTCTATTTCATTTAATTTATTTCGCTCATTGCTTTATCTAAAATTTCTATCGCCATATCACACTCTTCATTTTTAATTATAAGAGGAGGAGCAACACGAATTACATTTCCATACATGCCTACTCGCCCGAGCATTAATCCAAATTCTGCGCATCTGGAAATTATTTTCTTACAAATATCCGCTACAGGCACTTTCCCTTTTTTGTCCTTAACAATTTCTATTCCTATAACTAACCCCATACCTCTTACATCGCCTACGAATTCATATTTTTTCCAAAGTTCATTTAATCGTGATAATAAATATTCACCAACGGTGCGTGCATGCTCGGGCAGATTTTCTTCCTTCATTATTTCAAGCACTGACAGGGCCGCTGCACTTGAAAGCGGATTGCCGCCTGTTGTACTTGACATTTCGCCTGGAGACATACAATCAAATATTTTCTTTTCTCCGCCGACAGCAGAAGTTGGAATGCCGCTCCCAAGTCCTTTACCAAGGCAAATCATTTGCGGCTTTATATCTTCCCACTCAACAGCAAACAGTTTACCTGTTCTGCCGAATGACGATTGGACCTCATCAATTATTAAAATCAGTCCTCTATCCGCTGCCCACTTCTCTAATTCTTTTAGCCATCCTTTGGGTGGGAACACAAATCCTGCTGTACCTTGGTATGGTTCTGCTATGACTGTCCCCAAATCTCCAGAAGAGCATGATTCAATTAATCTATCCATTACTTTTATACAATAATAATCGCATTCAGGAAACTTTTTATCATAGGCACATCGGTAGCAGTTACCGTAAGGAACTATAATTCCCCCGGGCAAAGCAGGTCCGAACTTACGCCTTGTATTTATACTTCCCGCAACACTCATTGGTCCATATGTCCTTCCATGAAAAGCTCCTGCAAAGGATAACACTTCATGCTTGCCCGAATATCTTTTAGAAATACGGATAGCTGCTTCAGTCGCCTCAGCTCCTGTTGTTAACAAAAATACCTTGTCAATATTTCCCGGTAAAACTTCTACTAATTTTCCAGATAACTCAACTCTTTCCGGCGTTGGAAAAGAATAGCAGTTCATTAGCCTCTTTGCCTGTTCTTCAACTGCTTTTACATGCTTCGGATGGGAATGTCCTATGTTTGTAACTAATACTCCCGAAGTGAAATCGAGAAAGATGTTCCCGTCAACATCCGTTATCCATACCCCGTCAGCGTGATCCCAAACAACGGGAACCTGATCTGACATGCTTTTAGGTTCAAAAGTTTTAGATTCGTTGAGTAATTTTTCTGATTTTGGTCCCGGTATTTTTCTTTCTTTCAATTTCATATTTGCATCCTGCATTAAGTTTTTATACAGCTTCGCCCCGTCAATCACAGATTTCACATAGTGAAATTGCATTTCATTTTCAAATTATATAAATGTTTTTTCCTTGTCAAGCATAAAAAGTCACATTACAATTTTTTACATTTTTAATTCTTTAATCAGAAAGGTTGCATATTAGATTTGATAAATCTATTTTAATATTTGTTGAATATTTATTAAGGTTATAAAAAATCCAATGAGCTCAAAAATAAAAGTGGTTACAAAAGCTTTTGAAGTGCTTGAAACATTAAGCCAAGAATCAAAACTATCCTTAAAAGAAATCACAGAGAGAGTTGCTTTCCCAAAACCAACTGTGTTTCGTCTTCTTTATACTTTACAAGTTCTTGGATATGTTGATCAAGATCCCGATTCTCAAACTTTTACTTTAAGTTCTAAGTTCGTTTCTTTTATAGATGGAGCCAATAGAGGAAATGATTTGTTAAGCTTAGCTCAACCATACATGGAAAAGTTAAGAGATGAATTTAAAGAAACTGTTAACCTTGCAAAGCTAGTTGAAGGATCTCCAATTTATATAAATGTTATAGAATCCAGTCACTCATTTAGAATAAGCGATAATATTGGCGATCATGCTTCTTTCCATTCTACTGCAATAGGTAAATCAATAATGGCTTTTATGCCTGTAGATGAGCGTAAGAAAATACTAAAAGATTATTCATTCACAAGGTTTACAAAAAAGACTATTATGAATATTACCACTCTGGAGAAAGAATTAGAAAAGGTAAAAGTACAGGGTTTTGCAGTTGATGATGAAGAAGGTCATGATGGTGTTATATGTATAAGTGCTCCAATATTAAATAAAGAACAATTTGCATATGCTGCAATAAGTCTTTCTATGCCCAAAGTCAGAGCCAATAAACATGTCCTTGATAAATTGAAAAAGGAACTCCCCCTTCTTACTCAAACTATTTCTTCAAGTTTGATTAGCAAGGCTGGCAAAGTATAAAACCAATATTATTTTGATATAGAATTTAGTTGTCCTCAGTATTGCTCTATGGTCAATTTCTGTCAACTCTAAAAATTTGTTTACAATGATTTATTTTTAAGTTATCACTCTTGTTAATGAATCCAAAGAAGAAGCGGGTTCATGAAATGCGATATGTCCGTCAGAACCTATCCATCCAATGAATAATTTTATTCAGCTGGGTCACGAATCCTCTTTTCGTAGTCTTCTCATCCCTTATCAAGATCATTTGCATTACCATTCAATATATTGACAAATCTCCTATCAATCTCAATGTGGTTAAAAAATTATTTCACATAAATGAATGATAACTCTCCAGATGGTCTTCGGGCAGGGATTCCATTAGGTATAGAGCTTTCTTGGCTTTATTTATTACTCGGAGTGGAGTTATTATTTCCAACCGGCTAAAGCTGTCTTCAATTTCTTCTCTCTA
>JAKAGV010000015.1 GCA_021815405.1 Bacteroidota bacterium | reverse complement strand
TTGTTACAGTAAAAGTTCTGGATAAAGATGGTACGATGGTTCCTTATGCAGACAATTTAGTCAATTTCAAGATAAATGGCGAAGGCAAGATTATCGGAGTAGACAATGGTTCAGAAACCGATCATGAGCCATTCAAAGCAAATTACCGGAAAGCATTCAACGGGATGTGTCTGGTTGTAATTCAATCAAACGATAAGAAAGGAAAAATTACATTGGAAGCAACTTCAAAAGGAATAAAAAGTACTTCAACAGTTATAGATGCAGAATAATTTCTTATTGGACAAATACTATGGAGTCGAAAAATTTATGAATCTTATTTCAAACACAAAAAAATTTTCAATCATTACTTTCCTATGCTTAATAATTCAATCAAATATTATGGCAGGTGGATTTAATCAAAACAGCAGGCGTATCTCAATGGATCCTAATTGGCGATTTCATTTAGGTGATGTTTATGGAGCGAACAATCCTGCTTTCAAGGATACGGATTGGCGGTTACTAAATGTACCCCACGATTGGAGTATTGAAGGAAAGTTCAGTCCGGATAATGCAAGCTGCACTGCTTACCTGCCTACAGGTATCGGCTGGTATAGAAAAGAATTTACATTGCCGCAAACGGATAAAGGTAAGCATATTGAAATTCAGTTCGACGGAGTATATGAAAATAGTCAGATTTGGATTAATGGACATTATCTTGGAAATCGTCCTTACGGTTTTATAAGCTTTTATTATGATTTAACACTATATCTTCATTTTGGTTATCAAAAAAATGTAATATCTGTAAGAGTGGATCATTCGCATATTGCAGATTCTCGCTGGTACACAGGAAGCGGAATTTACAGACATGTTTGGCTTTACGTTACTAATCAGATTCATGTTGTACATTGGGGAACTTATGTTACTACTCCTTCGGTTAAAGAAAATTCTGCTGATGTTAGAATCATAACTAAAATTGAAAACGGTACACATAAACAGAAAACCATTACTCTGAAAAGTTTTGTATTTGATGAGCACAATAATGCAGTTGGACAGACTTCTTCCAGCATGACGTTCCAACCAAATTCAAAATATGATTTTGATCAGACAATTAATGTTAAAGATCCTGCATTGTGGTCTGACGATAATCCAATTCTCTACACTGTAATCAGTGAAGTATACGTTGGACATCAAATAGAAGATAGAGATTCAACTTCATTTGGAATCAGGTCTATCAAGTTTGATGCTGATAAAGGATTTTTATTGAATGGAAAACCGACAATTCTTAAAGGTGTTTGTTTGCATAATGATGCCGGTGCAGTCGGCTCTGCCGTTCCTGAAAGAGAATGGGAACGAAGATTAACTCTTTTAAAGGATATGGGCTGCAACGCAATACGTACAAGCCATAATCCTCCCGCTCCGGAATTTTTAAGCTTATGCGACCGGCTTGGATTTCTTGTAATGGATGAAGCTTTCGATGAATGGGAGATCGGCAAGAAGAAATGGATAAAGGGATGGAATGTAGGTTCTGATTTAGGTGCCGCCGGTCTTGATACTTATTACTCGCAGCATGGCTACAGTGATTTTTTTAAGAAGTGGGCTAAGAGAGATATTCAGAATATGGTAAAAAGAGATCGAAATCATCCATCAATTATTTTGTGGAGTATTGGAAATGAAATAGATTATCCAAACGATCCTTATATTGATCCTACACGCTCAGATTATGTTCCATGGGGACCACCGGCATACCAGATAACTCAACTTGCACACCATCTTTATGATGATGTTAAAGCCGTTGATACCACACGACCAGTAACTGCTGCTTTGGCAAATATACCTCTTTCAAACAGAACAGGTTATGCTGCTGTGCTGGATGTAGTCGGTTATAATTATCAGGAAGAATATTACGAGAAGGATCATAAAGAATTTCCTAATAGAAAAATTATCGGCAGCGAAAACAAAGGCTATTACCAGGCATGGCTAGCTGCTAAAGATAACAAATTTGTTTCCAGCCAGTTTATATGGACTGGTGCAGACTATCTTGGAGAAGCAAATAAATTTCCTAATCACTGCTTTGCATCCGGTTTTATAGATCTTAGCGATTTCAGAAAGCCGGAATACTATTTTCGTCAAAGTTTGTGGACTAAAAAGCCAATGGTTTATATAGCTTGTATTCCGCCGGAGAAATTAAAGGGAGAGTCTCCTGCACGTTTTGTCGAAAGCTGGAATTGGGGTAAGTACAGCGGTAAAGAAATTTCAGTAACAGCTTTTACAAATTGTTCAACGGTTAATCTATTCTTAAATGGCGATTCTTTAGGCACTAAAAGTTTAAGTGAATCAAAAGATGGATTCCTGGAATGGAAAGTTCCTTTTAAGCCGGGAGAGTTAAAAGCCGTAGCATATCAAGATGGAAAAGAAGTTGCAGAGTATGTTTTAAAAACAGCAGGCGAGCCATACAAGGTAATTCTGCAAAGTGACAGGTTAGTAATCCATACAGGCAATGAAGATTTTGCAAACGTAAAAATTTTAGTAACTGATAAAAATGGAATTTTGGTCCCAGAGGCTGATAATGAGATAACCCTAAAGATAACAGGCGTCGGTGTAAATGATGGAATTGATAATGGTGATTTCGATGATATTGAGTCGCTCAAATCAAATCATCACCGAGTATTTAGAGGTAAAGCGCGCGCTTATATTCAATCCAACGGAAAGAAAGGGGAGATTCATATTGAAGCTGTTTCTAATGGATTGAAGGTAGGTACTTTGACTATTAAAGCAGATTGAAATAGTCTGGAATTATTTGCGTAGATTAAATGAATATGATGAAATTTCTTTTACGAAAGTTAATCATATCCATTTAAATCAAGAACTGATTATTAAGTTTATGATCTAATAATGAGAATAGATAAAAAACTGGTTAGGGTTGTGAGAAGTTCTGGGAAAAAATAATAAATGTTGTATTGGTTCAGCAGAAAATGCAATTTTAGGTTGTTTAAGTAAAGTGGAAAATTGGCTAATATGTGTGCCGTATAACAATTTATTTAGCTAATTATATTGAATAACTAAAGCCATCAAAATGATATATCCGTGAAGTACTCAAGGTTTTTATTTAAATTGTTATATTTGTAACCGGCGATGGAGTTCGCTTATAACCGTCCTTTAAATTTTCATGGACTGATAACTCCTGCTAAAATATATACTATAACTTTGAGGAGTAACATGAAAGAGATACTTAAAAATAATCCATGGCATGACGTTTCTACAGGTGACAATACACCGGAATTTGTAAAAGGAGTGATAGAAATTACTAAGGGTTCAAACGCAAAGTATGAGTTGGATAAAGAAAGCGGCTTGTTAAGACTCGACAGGGTATTATTCTCTGCCGTGCATTATCCGGCAAATTACGGATTTATTCCACGCACAATAGCCGACGACGATGACCCGCTTGATATTCTTGTTATATCTTCTATTGAAGCAGAGCCTTTAAGTATTATTGAAGCAAAGGTAATTGGCGTTATGCATATGATTGATGATGATGAAAAAGATGAGAAAATTATTTCTGTAGCAAAAAATGATATGGCGGTAAACTATATAAATAGTTTAGCGGAACTTCCACCGCATACAATGACGGAGTTAAGAAGGTTTTTTGAGGATTACAAAAAGCTGGAACATAAGCATGTGCAAGTGAACGAATTCCTTGAGAAAGAATTTGCTTTTAAAATTATAGAAGAGAGCTTAGACAGGTATATTTCAAAATACGGGGATTTATATTCTTAATTAAATTCTTTTAACTTGTCAACCAAGAAAAGAAGCTTTTGAATATAACCATCAACCAATTTACTTTGTTCAGATGTAAGGTCGCCATAACGGGAAAGTTTTTTTGAAGTGCTATCAACTAGGATACTCCACAAGTAAACTGCTTGCGATTGAACTACACGGCTTTCGTAAGAAATTTGCGGAGTTAATGAGAGGGCAGAAAACATTTCTTTGTTTACTTCTTGTATGTCCTTAATTATTGCGTAGATTTTTTCTTTTGTCTCGTTATCATATGACCTTTCCACTAGGTTAGTAACTTTATGATTTGAACTATTCTTTAGCACTGATTCAACTTCATCCAATCCTTCTTCGATGAACTTGGCGGTGACTGAAAGGCTTCTTCTGTGGTTTTCAGAAAGTATTTTTTTATTGTCCATGTTCTTTTTCTTTAAAATATTATTACTTGTAAAGAATCATTCTTACAAATTTTGGAACTTTCTAGCTCTAAGACGGTGACTCTTCTTAGGTAGACAAGTTTGAAGGTTCTGAACTCTCAATTAATTTTAATGAATTTAGTGAATTAAGGTCGCTCTCAATCTCGTTCAGACGCGGAGCTATCAGTTCTTCACTTAGATCTTTATTTTTTAATGCTGATGTGATTACAGAGTTTATGTAGAAAATAATTTGATCAATCTTTGCATCCATCTCGTATTTGAATTTAAGCGCTGCTTCTGAAATTGACATTCTGTAAAATCCGGAAATGCTGCCGGAGTTTACCATAGTCTTTTCTTCGACTTCATTTTTCATTTTGGATAAAATAAGTTTAGTCAAAACATTCCGCGGCAGGAAGTAGGGAAGTATTTTGAGCATATCAATTTCGAGAAAAAGAGGTTCGTCTTTTGTACGGTAAATAAACTTTGACGGCGTTTCAAAAGTAATTTCTTCAAGCATAAGAGGAGATGAAACATCAAACAATCCTGATGAGATTTCAGTGAGCTTTTTGATTAAGCCGTTAATGTTTGATGTCGAATCCTTTACAATATCCAGATATTTTTCGAACAGGTTTGATTCAAACTTTAATCTCCATGCCTCAAAATCGGAAGACAATTTTGAAGCGAAATATTCTTTTGCAAGATTAAGCAGAGCGGGCTTGGCTGGATTATGTAAAGACATAATATACCCGGCGACGGAATTATAAATAGATTTCGACTGGGCTTTATTGAAATCTCTTATTTCATCATCAAGCCAGGCAATTAAATCATTAACCTTTCCGTTAAACTTATAGAGTTCGGACTTCTTCTCGAGCAAAATTTTATCCATCTCATAATTGAACTTCTTTATTTTATCTTCAAAGACGTTAACAGGAGTTTTTAATGCGTTCATTTCAAGCTCAAGCGAAAAGGATAACCGCGAAGCAAACCGGTCTAATTTTTTCTGAAGATTGTTTTGAAGAATTAAGTGCTTCTCGGATTTGATTGATGACTTAATACCATTTTCAAGTTCTTTAAATCCAGACAAAATAAACTTTGATGAATCATGCTCGAGTTTAGCTTCGAGAGCATTTTTAGCCGATACAGAAAATATGTTTACTTTTACATTATGATTTGATTTTAAGAAAATATTTTCAGTATAAGAGTATATTTCTTTAAGATCGGTTTGTTTGATCAAATCAATCTTATTCATTACTAAGATAAATTTATCGGTATAATTACGTATTTCTTCATAAAACTTGAATTCGGTTTCTGTTATTGGCGGGTCCACGGAAAGAACAAATAGTGCTGCGTCAATCTTAGGAATAAAACTCTCAGTGGATTTGGTATTATGGAGAAACATCGAACCTATGCCGGGAGTATCGATTAAAACAATTCCATCCTGCAGAAATTCGGATGGATAAAATATTTCGACAAGCCTTACCTTTTTTTCATTTGATGGATTACCGGATTCAGTAATAAAACCATATAGTTCGGAGTTCGGAATAAAAAGACTATTATCATCCTCAAAGGTAACTTTTATATTTTTTTCAACACCGTATTTTATTAGTGTTACAATAGAAGTTAGAGGCAATACTGCAGAAGGAAGAATATCTTCTCCAATCAAAGCATTTATCAAGGTACTCTTGCCGCGTTTAAATTGCCCAAGAACTACGAGATAAAGCTGCTCTTCTTTTATGCGGTTTATCTCTTCCTTTATATCAGGGATAAAAAGTTCAAGCTTGTACTTTTGCGATAGGCAAAGAAGCTCGTTAAAATTATTATGGAATTTTGAATTGTTGCTCATAATTATTTATGTAATTTGTGTCTTTTATTTTTTTGATGCTGCTTATGGCAGCCTTAACAATAAAAGGGTCCTTACTATGTTTAGTCAATTCAATTAAATAAGGCAAAGCTTCTTCTGCTTTCAGTTCGCCTAATATTTCAGCGGCTCTAACCGGTGTTGATGGTTCCGGATGCTTTAATGCCCGGATAAGTTTCTTTACGAAAGGTTCTTGTCCAAGCTCCGATTGCTTTTTGCCGCAATGCGGACAAACATCAGTACTTCTATCTATTTCTTTCCAGCAGTTTGTGCAGAAAAAGGTCATCACGTTCTCCAAACAAATGACATACTTTTCAAGTTATTCCACTTGTAAATTTAATTGCTTTAAGCCAGGCTTTGGTTTCATCGGGAGAGATTTTCTCGCCCGTAAACTGAGAATCATGCTTCCTTATTAATTCATCAAGGTGACCAATTAAATATTTAATTTTTTCTATATGAAATTTAGCTAGTTTATCTTTCAAAGTCTCATCATCTAATTTATTATATATAAAAAGAAAATGATTAAGGCAAAGTCCATTAGACTTTTGAAATTCGCATATAAATTCGTCTTCTTTATAAAAATGATAAAATATATTTGCCGTTCGTTCAACTTCTTTTTCGGCAGCCGCACAAGCAAGACACCCGGATCTTTTGCTGAATTTATCCAAATTACTATGGTATAAATTATTTAGAAGTTCGAGTAAGACTCCTTTAAAAATTAAAGAATTGCCTAGAGCATCTCCGGTTTTAATGAGCAACTGTGAATGAGCGGCACAAAAACCGTAAGAACTTCTAATTTTTTGAATAGTCTGTGCCTCGGTTATTTTTTCAAATAATAACGATTCAATATACTTTTGAGAGGAGGATTTTACTATCTGACAAATTGCACAGCCATCAAGTTTAAAGGCAGCAAGCAGTTCATTGTATCCTGAAAATTTATCGTGTTTAGATTTATCTGTTGCAAAAAGCATATTTTATCTTCTGCTATTTATGCAATAAAACTTTTTTCAAACCTTCTTTAACTGATTGCGAAACCGGGCTCTTCATTAAGTCAGAAATTGTCTTTTCAACATCGTAATCTATTCGCTTTAAATGAATTTCGTTGCCTTCAAAAACTGCATAGCAAGCTTGTCCGCCGTCGCGTGAAAGTCCAACGCTGCCGGGATTGACAATCATTTCATAATCCATCTTTTTTTTATACTGAACATGAGTATGACCAACGAGAATATATTCAGCAACAATTCCATTAAGCTCTCCGCCAATTTCATCTTGATTTAAATACTTAAACATATCTCCTTGCGGCGAAGCATGAGCCATGTAGATTGAGGTTTCTTCATAGCCGTCAGCCGGATTGTCAAGCTGGAATGAATCTATTGTAGGCATGTTTCTTAAAAAACGGATATCATTTTCATCAAGCAAAGTCTTATGCCATTCGCGGGTTGCTATTGAATATTCTCGAAATGTTCCCATGCAGTTGCAGTCAACTCCATAACCAAGTGCGTTATCGTGGTTGCCACGTACATAGTAATTTGCATTTTCTCTAATGAATTTTACGCATTCCTTTGGATTTGGTCCATAGTCAACAAGATCGCCGAGAAATAATAGTTGGTCAAAATCTCCATCTTTATCCAGGACCGCTTGCAGAGCTGGTAGATTTGCATGTATATCGGAGACAATTAAAATTTTCATTGAGTAATTTACTTTCTGGTAGGAGCATTAAAAACTCCTACTTTATTAATCAAACACTTAATTAAGTAGGAGTTATTAATTCCTTTAATGAAGGGAATACCAAACGAACTCCATCGCTTGTACAAATATAAAATTTATATGGTCTACAACCAAACTTTTTCAATGACATAGGGCATAAACGGCATATCAATTTACAGCTTATACTGTTTTACCATCCCAGATTTGTGCAAGGGTAACAATTACATTAACTGCGGTTTTAATGTCTTGAACAGAAATCCATTCAAGTTTTGAGTGATAACTATTTTCACCGGTAAAAATATTGGGAGTTAACAAGCCCATAAATGAAAGCCTTGAGCCATCGGTACTGCCTCTGATAGGATGCATGATAGACTGAATACCTAATCTCTTCATGGCTTCGATACCAAAATCTACAACCTGAGGATGCTTGTCAAGAACTTACGTCATATTTCTATATTGCTCGGTAACTTCAAATTCGAAATGCGCGCTGGGATATTTAATCATAGTTTTCTGTGCAATTTCTTTAAGGAAATCTTGATAGAATTGTAGCTTAGAAACTTCAAAATCTCTAATAATAAATTTTAGAGTTGAAAGTTCTTCATTGCCTTCATAACCTGAACAATGGATAAATCCTTCTTTGTCTTCAATTGTTTCCGGAAACATTCTGTATTTAGGAATAATTTCTATGAAACGAGCACTAATCTTTATGGCATTCATTATTTTATCTTTTGCATAGCCGGGATGATTGTTTTTGCCATAGAATTTTAAAGTAACGGCATCTGCGCAGAAAGTCTCTTACTCAACTTCACCGTAACTCTAACCGTCAACAGTCATATTTTGCGTCGAGCTTTTTCAAATCAATTTTTTCTGTACCATTGCTGACTTCCTCATCTGGTATAAAGCATACTTTTATTGTCTCATGCTTTATTTCATGGTGGGTAATTAAATAATTTGCTGTGCCTATTATTTCAGAAACGCCAGCTTTGTTATCTGCGCCGAGTAAAGTTGTACCGTCGGTTGTAATGATATCGTGCTCAAACATATTTGCAAGGTCAGGATTTTCATCAACTTTAATTACCTGGCTGGGATCATTCATAAATGTAATGTCATCTCCTCGATAATTTTTTTGGGAAACGGTATTAACATTTAAACTAGATACAGCAGTGGAAGTTTCAATGTATGCAATAAAAGCAATGGCAGGAATATTTTTCGAAAAATTAGATGGTAGTGTTACTATAAGCCCCATCATCCATATGCGCGTCTTTAAGACCTGCAGCTAAGACTTTTTTTACTTGCCGTACTTGGAAAGGTTGAATATCCTTCATCGGATTGTTTATCATATTTTACGTATCAAAGAAATCTATCAACACAGGTAAATTTATAATTATCATCAAACACATCAGCACTTTAAAATACTTGCAAAAGAAATAATTTTCTAAAATGAATAATTAGAAAGTCATACCTCAACTGAAGTACTTTGCAGAATGAAGAGTCAAGTTTTTTTGTATATTAGTTCACCTCCTAATATTGTTGCCTCAACCTCATATTCACTATTTAATATTACAATGTCGGCATCCTTTCCCACAGCTAAAATGCCCTTTTTATGTTCAAGATCTATTACCTTTGCGCCGTTAAGAGAAGACATTCTAACTGCATCGGTTAATTTAGCATTTGCTGTTTCCACCATGTTTTTTACTGCCATATTTAAAGTAAGGGTGCTTCCAGCAAGAGTACCATCTGCAAGGTACGCCTTTTTGGCTTTCATATATACCTTTTGATCGGCAAATTCATATTCGCCTTCGTGCATCCCGCCAGCTCTAATAGAGTCTGAAACTAAAATAATGCCGTTTGCACCTTTTAATTTTAGAAGCAGTTCCATAACTGCCGGATGAACATGCATCGTATCTGCAATCAATTCAATTTTTAATTCATTTCTCAGCAGGGAGCTTAAAATAATTCCCGGCTCACGATGGTGAAAAGGACTCATTGCATTAAAAATATGAGTAACATGAGCAGCGCCATTATCAATTGCAACTTCTACTTCGTCATACGTAGCCATAGAATGCCCGATTGATAAAACGACACCTTGCTGAGCAGCAGCTCGCATAACTAAAGAGGCGCCGGGTAATTCGGGTGCTATTGTCATGATCTTAATATATCCTTTTGAAGCATCCCATAGTTTGTTCCATGATTGAACGGTAGGTTGCCATAAATAATTAGCATTCATCGCTCCCTTAAGTTGCTTGTTTAAGTATGGTCCTTCCATATGAATTCCACGAATATTTGAGCCGGGGTGGCTTTCAATGTAGTCGGCTAATCTTCTTAAGTCTTTCAATAATAATTTTTCCGGTTTCGCAAAAAGTGAGGCAAGCATAGAAGTAGATCCGTGCTGCAAAAAATAATTTGCTACTTTCTCTATGCTATCTATTTTATCATCTGCAAAACCGAATCCGCTTCCGCCGTGTACCAATAGATCTACAAACCCGGGGCAGATTATTTTCCCGCTTACGTTGACCTTTTTAATATTATCAGGTAGTTTAAAATCACCGGCTTTACCCAGTTCTGAAATTTTGTCTCCTTCTATTATTATTATTCCATCTTTTACTTCTCGAAATGGGGTAATTATAATGCCGCCGACTAAAGCAAATTTTTCCAATTCCTTTTTCCAATTGTTTTTACAAGTAATATTTGAGGCATAGCATAAATAGTGCCTCTTCTCCTGGAATTTTTGGTGTTCTCTTCAACCTAAAGTTTCTAATTTTTATACACTAATATTGCACGATTTAAATTATAATATAAAAGCTCTGCGATCATATAAATAAAAATACAAGAAGAAATAAAATAAATATGTACAAAATATAAAGTGATATTCTTCCGTTCATTATTATTCTTCCAATCGCGGTGCTTATTTTATCGATTGTTTTCCCGATGAATTCATATATATATTCGGCAATATCTTTGTTTTGTACCTCTGTTATATAACCTTCTCTTTTTTCCTTCATTCTAAAAACGCTTCTTAAAATATATTCGAGTGTAAAAGAATATGCGGGTACAGTATAATATTCTTCTTCACTTAATGGCAGCGCGCCATTCCATGCATCAACTTTTCTAACTTTCTTTTTGCCGAACACAAAAAATAAAAGCGGAATAATTATTAGGAAAATGATTACAACCGTGAGCATTGTCGGGGAGAGTACTCCGAAAATAGGCTGAGCAGATACTATCAATAACGGATCCGGAACGGCTAATAATCCGCTGAGAAATTTTCCGTAGCCTAAAAGCTGAATTAAGTAAGGAGAAAATATTCCGCCAATAAATAATAAAAGTATCAGAAATATTTCGGAAATTTTCATCGCGCTTGAAGGAAATTTATGTGCTTTTTCTCCGTGGTCGGGACCGAGAGCAGTGTAGCCTATTAGCTTTACCATTGCAAAAGTTGCTAGACCAATTGCCAAAGCTACCATTATTCCGGCAAAAGCTGCAATAATTCTGTCAACGTTATTCATAAATTTATAAGATTGAAACAATGCTTCAAGTATCATCCATTCGCCTACAAAACCAATAGTGGGTGGGAAGGCGCTAAATGATAAACCGGAAGTTAGAATTCCAAATGCCGGAAGTTTGCCGACATTCCTCCAGATGCCGCGTACTAAATCAATATCTTCTTTTTGCAATGCTTCTTTTGCATGTCCAACGGAAATAAATAAAAGCGTCTTTGCTATAGTATGAGAAAAAGCGATGAACAAAGCAGCAAGGAATGCGAAGTCTGCAAGTGTTTCAACACCTTTATTTGCAGAATAAAATGAAGCGATTGCGCTTAATCCAAGCGCTGTTAAAATCATTCCATTATTTTCAACTGTGGAATATGCGGGCAGCTTTTTAACACTTCTTTCCGCAGATGAAAACATTGCACCCCAGAAAGCTGAAACGGCACCAAGGACAAGAACTGCAATTCCCCACCATTTTGTAGAACCGGAAATTGATATTACCCTTACTAAGCCGTAAACTCCCATTAAGGTTAATGGCGCACTAAGCATTGCTGCTGTGTGTGAAGGCGCTTTTGAATAAGCTCCGATAATCCATGTATGAAATGGGAAAATATCCATTTTGATTATGAAGCCGAGAGTAGTTAAAACTAAAAACAATGTGCTTGCGTGAGAGATATTTATTAAAGAAAAGGAATTGTTTGTAAAATATAAAGCTGCAAACCCAAGAAGTAAAAACATAGTTGAAGCCTCGCCGAAAGCAAGGAATTGGAATGCTTCAGTCATTGTGTTGCGTCTTTCGAGAATCTGAAAAGTAAGAGCTATTGTCATTAGCTCCCATCCAATAATAAATACTATTGAATCTGCCGCTGACATTACAAGCACCATCCCAAACAGGGCAAGGTTAAAAAACAATCCCATTTTTCTGCTGAATAGCCTTCCGAAATCAAATGAGTAAAAAGATAAAGCTGCAAATGAGATTGAGGAAACAATGAAAAATAAACTTGTGGTTCTATCTATATTGAGCCCGATGGAAATATGAGGCAATAAATAATAAGCGGCTGAAACTTGCGGAATGTTTAGCGACGTAACGCCGGCAATGAAAACATAGACCGAACCGGCAAGTGCAGCCAAGTAACTTAGTCTTCTTGAAAATGTTAGGATAAATCCTAATATGAAGAAACCGAGTGCGATAAATAAGTAGTTCATTTATTTTTCTTTCCGCTCTATGGCTTTCTGTGTCTTCTCTGAGTTCTTTGTGTAATAAAAAAAATAGTAACACTGAGTTTCACAAAGTATATAAAGAGTACACAGAGAAAAATTATTTGTTCATAATCTTTAGTAGAACAGCTATAATCTGTTCCGGGTTTTCGTAATTATTAATTTCTGCTAAAAGATTTTCTTTAACTAAGCTCTTTATATCTATTCCTGTGTTTATTTCACCGGATTCAATCAAGATAATGCCAAAAGGTTTCGGCATTTGATTTATTGTTTCCTGCAGAGGCGCAATCATTTTTTCTGATGCCGGACCAAGAACTATAAGTACATCAGCATGACGTGGCGTATCTGAAAAGAAAATGCCGAAACGGTGAATATTGTATTGAGGTGTCTGTAAGGCTTTAATCTCAAAACACAATTCATTCGAGTTCCCGACATCGATAATGTATATGTGCAGTGAAGTTTTGAATATACCTTCAATTGGTTTTACATCAATATCAGTTTTATAATCTTTTTTTTCAGTTAGTCTTTTTTTTAGTCCGTATGGCAGCCACCAGTTGTTCATTTAATTACTTCCTAATATACTTTTAGTTTAGATTCCCGCTCCCCACTTTCGTGGGACAGGTTTCGCGGGAATGACATTCATTGCCTCTTCGTCTTCATTATTTGAGGGAATGTCAGTCTGTCTTTCATTGATTCTCGTTCAACACTTTCGTGAGGACTGGTTTCGCTGAAAAGACGAATTTGTTTGGTTTGTCATACCCGCGAAAGCGGGTATCCATGTTTTTATGATAACTCATCATATAAATCTTTCCATTCCGGGTTTGATTTTTCTATTAATTAAATTTTCCACTTGCGATACCACTTCTTTAACGCTTTTTCTCTTTTAATGGCTTAATTTATGTTATTATGCACTTCATAATAAACAAGTAATTTTATTTTGTATTTTTTAGTAAACCCATCAATAATTTCTTCTTTATGCTCATATACTCTTCTTATTAAATCATTGGTTGCGCCAATGTATAGCGTTCCGTTTTTCTTATTTGCTAAAATGTAAGCGTAATATTGTTTCATACTGTATCAAAGATTCTCGCTTTCGCGGGAATGACATTTCTTTCAATCCTATTTATCTCGCAGCATCTGCAAAAAAGCTTCCGAAAGAATCGACAGAAAATGGAAAGTCAGTGAAAATCATTCCGGGCAGAGAATCCTTAATCGCATTGAAACCGAACAATGACGGAGTTGATATGTAAATGTTTTTTATCTTTCCGTTTTCTAATTCAACATAATCGGCTATAATTCCGCTCGGTGATTCGACAGCGCCTATGGAACTTCCTGTAATGTTTTCGAAAGGGACATTAGGTTCTTCAAATGGGACTAGCCCTTTCACTTTGTCTACAAAATCAATCTTATCGTTTATAATTTTTATGGATTCAAAAATTTCTTCCACTCTTACTTCAAGCCTCGCCAGAGAATCTCCGAAGGAAATAGTTGGAATGTTTAAGTCTTCGTAAAATTTATCGTGCTGCCGCAAGTCTTCTTTAATTCCACATGCTCTAAGTGTTGGACCGGATAAAGAATTTTGCAGCGCATATTCTGGTGAAATTATTGAGGTGGCATGGAGCCTATCCAAAAAGTTTTTACTGTCAAGAGTCCTTTCGTAAAGATTCTTCAGAACAGAATCTAATTTGTTTAATCTTTCCTTAATTGTGTTTAGAGTTTTCTTATCCGGATAGAAATTAAGCTTGCCAATATTGTTTAGCTTTTTTAAGTACCTAAACTGAGAGAAAATGAAATTTGTTCTTAGCGATTCTTCAAAAAGAAATTGTATCTGGCTGGTAAGTACCTTTTGCGCTGCGGCGTTCGCAAGCTGGCTAAAAACATAAAGATGATTATAAATTCTTTCCAACTCAAGTCCGATTATTTTGTAGCTTTTTATTATCGGGTTTAATTCTATACCTAAAATATTTTCTATTGAATTTGTGAAAGCAAGAGAATGCGAAAATGAAAAGTTGCCGCAAATATTCTCAACCAATGGAATAGCTTCCGTAGGATTTAATCCTAAAAGTCTTTGTTCGATGTTTCTTGATTTGTATGAAACGTCAATATTCATTCCTAATATTCTTTCGCCATAAGTATAGATATGGAAAACGCCAGGCTCAACAAGCCAAGATGTTACCGGACCATATCTAAACACAAAAACGCCTTCACCAAAAAATTCTGATTTTCCAATGACCGAATTTCTGTTTTTAATAATATCATAAATAGGATAAGACTTAACTTTATCGTGGCAATCAATTATAAAATTCTTTCCGTCGAAAAGAATGCATTTACTTTCTCCGGCAGTATTAAAAATTCCTAATAGTCTTTCCGGATTTTTATTTGAAGAAGATATAACATCATTATTTAAGGCAGTAATGTTTAACTGTTCACTCATTTCCACACTCCATTAAATAAGATATTGTATATAAAAGGCGAAGCGAACGTAACAGATAAAGCGAGCAGTAGGCTTATTATCGGCACTATGACAATTAAGTTTTCTTTCCGCTTTTCTAAAATCGGCTCTGAAAAAACCATTCTTAGCGTTTGAAAGTTTATCCCTATAAACGCTGCAGCAAGTAGAAAACCGGTCAATAAAGTAATTACAATTCCATAAGTATTAAAGATGGCAATTAGAATTAGAAGCTCGCCGAGGAAAGTGCCGAATGGCGGTGTACCGGTTACAGCAAGCGAACCAAAGAATAAAGAATATCCGGTTGCCGGAAGAGTTTTAGAAATACCTTTTACATCATCTATCTTCCAGCTTTCATAATTTATTAAAACATTCCCGGTCAAAAAGAAAGTGGCTGACTTTGCGAATGCGTGAGCAAGAATAATAAGTACACTGCCGACAAACGCATAGCCGCCGAGAGATAAACCAATCAACGCAATGCCCATATTGTCGATTGACGAATAAGCAAACATCCTTTTATAGTAAACTTGATTGAAAGACATAAAAGCCGCAAGAGCAATGCTGAGTAATCCCAGAGTAAATGCAAATACTTTCACGCCGTCATTTGGAATTGCCTGAAGAATTCTTTCGATTGCAAACAATGCAACTGGCAGAAGAACCGCGGAGAAAACAGCGCTGATTGGCGAAGGAGCCTTGCCATGCGCATCCGGCAGCCATGTGTGCATTGGGAATATTCCTGCTTTTGTACCAAAGCCTATTATTCCAAGTACTCCGCCAAAGTAAGTGATTCTTTCCAAACTCGGAGAAAGCTTAGGATACAATTTTAGCAAATCTGCGAATGAGAGAGTTTGGAATGAGGAGTAAATAAATATTATAGCAATTAGAGAAATAATTAATCCGGCTGAAACTATAATAACGTATCTCCAGGTTGCTTCAATTGTTGCTTCATCATTCTCGGTAGAAATTAGAAGGGCACTTGTTACGGTAGTGGCTTCAACTGCAACCCAAACAACACCGAGGTTGTTTAGAATTACTGTAAACAGCATAGTTAGAACAAATGTATTCAATAGAAAGAAGTAGAAGTGAGACTGAAATAATTTGTTCTGTATGTGTTCGATATAATAAATAGAGAAAATGACAGCAGCAACGTAAACAGTGCTCGTCATAACAAGAAAGATTTTTGATAAACCATCAATGTAAAAGAAATCCGTAGTAAAATTTGGAAGATACAAAATATAAATAGAGCTGAACAAAGCTCCGAAGGCAACAATAACGGAAATGTCTTCCTCGAACTTTAGGAACGGAAGAATGCAGAGCAAGCTTCCTAATCCGGAAAAGAAAATCGGTAAAAGATAAATGTATTCCATCGAGTTAACCTTTCAGCTCTTTGTAGTCCTCGGTGCCGCTTTGAACGACGTCTTCTCTTAAACGAATGATTGCACCGGAAATCATTACAACGCCGAGAAGATCCAGCACAATACCGGCTTCAACTATAAACGGCAGCTCCGGGAAAATATAGCCGAACATATACATAGCATTTTCCATAACAAGGTAGCCGATTAATTGTGTAAAGGTGCTGCTTCTCGAGATAATTAAAAACATACCTTGAAGCATTAATGCAATCGGAATAGAACCGAGATTCGATTTTATATAATTTGAAAGAGTAAGACTGTATAGTAAGTACCCGACTACTGTAATCAACAAAGAAATTAAAATTGAGCTTGATATGCCCACAAGCGGGCTTGTTTCTCTTGCGCGCCATTTATCTATTCTTAAAATCTTCCGTAGGTAAAAAGGAATAAACCAGCCTCTTGTTAAAGCAGTTAACGCCGCTAAAATTAATATGAAATTTTCATGATTTATAAAGCCAACCACTAAAAAGAGAATAGCAATTAAATAAGAACTAATTGAGAAAGTTTTAATAATATTTATGATATAAACTTCCCATTGCATGAAAATAACCATTGCAATTTCAAGGAAGCCTACAAGTAAAAAAGCATTGTCGAGATGGTTCATTAAACATTACCTCCGGTTGTGTAAAATACAAGTGCAGCTAAGAAGGCAAGTACAAGTGCAACTGCAACAAAATCAAAATTCTTGAAGAGTTTGTATTTTGAAAAGGTTTCTTGAATAATCACAAAAAGGACAACAAGCAAAAGTATTTTTAAGTAATTTATTATCATATATGCAAAAATACTATTTAAGTTAGGCTGCATCGGCACATAGTAAGGGAAAGCGTAAACGTTCATAAAAACATTCATTAGGAGAAAATGCTTCATATAACCGCCCCACTTGTAAAGAGCCAATTCTTTCCCGGAATATTCCATTTCCATTGCCTGATCAATCATGCCGAGTTCGCCGAGCGAATGAGATTCGATGGGAAGCTTACCGGTCTCGACAATTAGTACCATGAAGAACGCGAAAGTAGCGAACCAATGAATTAGGGATAAATACCAGTTTGTAGAAGTCTGCAAAACATTATTTATTACATAAGGATTATTCGTATTTGTGATTACCCCAAACATGATAAATATAATTAATATGATTGGCTCGGAAACAGCGCCTATAGCAGAGGCTCTTGAAGTGCCAAGATGAGCATAATTATTTCTTGTATCTATTGCGGCAATCTTTTTAATGGTAGCAGCTGCACCAAAAATTAATCCGCCGCCAACAAAATCTACTACGGGACCGAATGTCAATGGAAAAGCCGTAATTATAGGCAGAACAAGAGTGAGCAGCAAATAAAGGGAGAAAGTTAAATATGGTGCAGCAATAAAAAATGGCGAAGCAGCTTGCGGGATCAGAGTCTCTTTCCTGAATAATTTTCTCAAGTCATAATATTCTTGAAAGATGCTTGGACCTTTTTTTGATTCAACAATCTCTTCAAGCTTGCGGATTATGCCAATGGTTAATGGCGCCAGCAAAGCTATATAAAGCAATTGTAATACACTTAAAAAGAATAGCATAAGGCTCATTTCAATATTAAAAATGATAAATTAAAAATTGGAAACGCATTAAATTTTTAGAGAATGACGATGAACTAGTAATAAAGGAATAAAACAGCATTTTCTTGTTCTCTTTATGTTAAGTTATAATTCTTGGATGTATTCAAGGACTTGCATAGAAGCAAGCAGGCGTGAATAACTCCAACCAAAATTGGTAGGAGTTATTATTCCCGATAAAACCTCGCAAAACGGGTTAGATCGGGACAATTACAAAGCGAACTCCATCGCTGAACAAAAAATAAAATATAGATAAATAAAATGCAAATATTACATTACTATTAAAACAATACACAATACATAAATCTTTCCCAAATATTTTTATTACCTCAACTTTTTGTCTACCCTTTGCGACTTTGACAGAAATACTTACTTGTTATTCTTGTGAAAACAGGAATTTAAAAGTCACCATTATCGATTAGATTTCTGCTTCCCACTCTCGTGAGGATAGGTTTTATGGAATTGGCTTTTAATATTTTTTGGCTTCTTTGAGCAGACTTATTTATCAAATTATTTAATGACCGATTTGAATAGAGGCGGATCAATTTTTATTTGTAATAATCGTTATAAAAATTAAACATGTATTAGTATAGAAGGTGAAAGTTTTTTTATTTTTTAAACAGGGATATGACAAGGGGAAAAAGACAGTTATATTTCAGAGTATAAAACATAAGATTATGCAAAAGATAAATTCTACATTATCAATCCAAAAATTATTTATTTCATTTTTACGATTAGGATCAACTGCATTCGGTGGACCTTCTATGGTGGCTTATATTAGAAAGGTGGCTGTTGAAGATAAACATTGGCTTGACGAAGAAACTTTTAATAATGGTGCCGCACTATGCCAAATTATTCCAGGTGCAACAGCAATGCAGTCGGCGGCTTATGTAGGATTGCAAACACGCGGGTTAGCCGGCGCAGCAGCAGCTTTTATCGGCTTCGGTTTGCCGGCTTTTATTTTGATGATATTGTTTGCTGCAATTTATAAATCAGTAATAAATTATCCGTTAACTCTGTTCGTATTTAGCTGCCTGCAAGCGATGATTGTAGCAATCATTGCTAATGCAACAATCTCATTCGGCAAAGTGACACTTAAAGAATGGAAATCGATAATTATTACAGTAGTATCCGTAGTTTTATTCTGGTTGAAGGTAAATCCAATCTTAATAATTGTTTTATCTGCTGGCTTAGGAATTTTGTTGGCAATGAAAAATCAACTAGTAAAAAATATTTCTTCTGATCCGGCGTTGCCACAGGCGGTACTAACTAAAGAAGAAAAAACTAAATCATATTTAAGCCAAATTATCGCCATCTTACTCTTTTATACTGCGCTTCTTGTTTTACTTTTCTTTTTAAATGAAAATCTTTTTGTCCTATCTACTTTAATGTTCAGAATAGATTTATTTGCCTTCGGCGGCGGCTTTGCTTCTGTGCCTTTAATGTATCACGAAATTGTAGACGTTAGGCATTTGCTGGATAGCCAAGCTTTTATGGATGGAATTGCGCTTGGACAAGTAACGCCCGGTCCAATAGTAATTACTGCTACTTTCATCGGGTACTTGTTAGATGGACTGCTTGGGGCAGTTATTGGAACAATAAGTATTTTTTTGCCTTCATTTCTTATACTAACGGGAATTACTCCTTTCTTCGATAAGCTGCGAACAAAAAAAATATTCAACGGAGTTATAAGAGGTGTGCTAAGTTCATTTGTGGGATTACTATTTACAGTTACAATTCAATTTGCTTTGGATTTGCAATGGGGCGCGGCACAAATATTTTTCGGTGCTGCCGCACTAACTGCTTTGCTGTTAAAGGTGGATATTCTTTTTGTGGTACTTGGTGGAATAGGAATATCAATTATAACTTTTTTTATTATTTAATATCTAAAACTCTAACTTGAAAATAAGAAGTCGTGAATTTTGACTTGGAACAAGTAAAAGAGTGGGATGAGTTTAAGATTAGATTATCAATATAGAAAATTGTTATTTTTGAAACGTAGATTTTAACTATTAAAGAATTTAAAGGCGTTGAGGCTCGCCGTAAATATTCCTTAAAAGGAAGTGATAGCTTCTACACACCAATTAAAAATTGGCAGAAAGGAAAAATTTTTATGAGCTTCATCAGTATTCTCTTTGATAAAAAGTCAGAACAACTCAAAGCACAAAACGCGGAATCTCCTCCATTTTTTATTGATTTAAATTTAGATCAGGTTGTTGATGCAATTGCTTCAAAATGGTCTGAATACAATTTAAATCCTTTCTTTTATTTGTCACTTAATACCGTCGATTCAATACATTACCGGCACGAGGTTTTTAAGGATTTGGAAAATGAATTGGTTTACGAGCATGTAAAATTCTTTGCTGAGGAAATGCAAAAAGTAAAAAATTATCTCAAGCTTGTTGAAAAATTATATTACCAACATCAAAAAGAAATTTGGTTTTTGTATGCAGTAGAAATTTATTGCGAAACAATTAAGAAATTCTCCGGGGACCTAAACTCAGTTCAATTAAAATCGCGAGGTTTAGTTTCATTTAAAGATTATTTACAAAATTACATAAAGAGCAAACACTTTACTTCATATTATAACGAAGTAAAAAAATTGAACGAGGAGCTTGCTAAAATAAAGTACCGCATTATCATACAAAATAATTCTTTTACAGTTCAAAATTATGAGCCTGGCATTAACTACAGTGATGAAATTGAAAAGACTTTTCAAAAATTTAAGCAAGGTGCTGTAAAGGATTATAGAATTAAATATGATTCAACACCGGAGTATATGAATCCTATTGAAGCCCAAATATTAAATTTTGTTGCTCAACTAAATTCTGGTTTGTTTTCTAAACTGGAAAATTTTTATAAGGAGAATGCGGCATTTATCGATGAAACTATCGAAGTCTACGATAGAGAAATCCACTTCTATATTGCATACTTAGAACATATTGAAAAATTTAAGCAAAGCGGACTGAAGTTTTGTTATCCGGTAATTTCGGAAACAACTCCAAAAGGAACAGGTAAAGAAATATATAATTATGAAGGATTTGATTTAGCATTAGCTAATAAACTTAATGAGTTGTCTTCCGTTTCGAACGGCAAGCAAGCCAGACAAACAGGTAATGGCAAACAAGTAGTCTGTAATGATTTTTATTTAGAAGGTGAAGAACGTATTATAGTTATAACCGGACCGAACCAGGGTGGAAAGACTACTTTTGCAAGAGTCTTTGGACAGATTCATTATCTTGCTAGTTTAGGATGCCCCGTACCGGGAAGCAAAGCTCAGCTATTTCACTTCGATAATATTTTTACTCAATTTGAACGATCAGAGAAAGTTGAAAACCTACGCGGCAAACTTGAAGATGATTTGACAAGGATTTACTCCATATTAGAACAAGCAACATCACGTTCAATCATAATTATGAATGAGATTTTCAATTCTACAACAATTCAAGACGTGAGCTTTTTGAGTACAAGATTAATGGAAAGAATTTTAGAACTTGACACACTCTGCGTTTGGGTTACGTTTGTTGATGAGCTGGCTTCTTTTAACGAGAAGACAGTATCTATGACTAGTAATATTGTCCCTGATAATCCAGCATTACGTACCTTTAAAATAGTAAGACGACAGGCTGACGGGCTTGCTTACGCCTTGGCAATTGCAGAAAAGTACCGGCTAACTTACAGCAGCTTAAAAAACAGGATAATGCAATGAAAGCATTTTTATTATTTAAAGATAAAGATTTGGACCCAAAGCAAATTTTAATGCAAAGAGAAAGAAAACCGCGTGCTTGGGAGACAGATGAAAAACTAAGCCTTAAACAATTCTTGCCCTGGAATGAAGAGGCATTAACTAAGGATTTAGGGCTCGATATTTTATTAAGCAAAATGGCTGACGGAGACAATTTCCTCTATGAAACCGGGAAGATTATTGTGCTGTCTTCTTTAACTGATGCTGAAACAATTTTGTACAGGCAAGGTATATTGAATGACTGTATGACGAATGAACAATTAGTTAGAGATTTATACCGGTTGTTGATTGATGCAATTGAGAAAGAAAAGGCAAGTCATTGGTGGGGACTTTTTAGTTCTCCTTCAAGCATCCTGCACGAATCTTTAGATAAGCTTAAGATGTTTACGGAAATGCTTCGGAAGTTAAGAGATTATGCAGAACAGAATGAAGAAAAGTTTGCCTCCGAGGGATTCATAAAATTGTTTAAGACGCTGAGACAGGAATTGAACGATGAGTATTTATCAGTTATTGAAGAACATTTTAGGCAATTAGAATTTGAAGACGGCGTTCTAATAAATGCGGAATTAGGCAGAGGCAACAAAGGTACTAATTATATCCTCAATAGACCGTATGAAGACAAAAGGAATTGGTTTGATCGGTTAATGCAAAAAAAACTGCCAGGATATACGTTTGAAGTAAGCCCGCGTGATGAAGCCGGAAGCAGAGCTTTATATGAATTGCGCAACCAAGGCTTAAATCTTGTCGCTAATGCATTGGCTCAATCGGCGGACCATGTGCTAAATTTTTTCCATGCGCTAAGGACTGAGTTAGCTTTTTATATCGGCTGCCTGAATTTGCGTTTGCATCTTGCCGAATTAAATGAGCAGGTTTGTTTCCCTGTCCCTGTAAAGTGTGGTGAAAGAATGATGTCGTTTACCGGATTATATGATGTTAATCTTGCTTTAAGCGCAGAGAAGAAAGTAGTAAGTAATAATCTTCATGCCATTGATAAAATTCTGTTCATAATAACCGGTGCAAATACAGGCGGCAAATCTACTTTTCTGCGAAGTATTGGAATTTCTCAGTTGATGATGCAGGCAGGAATGTTTGTGCCTGCAGAATCCTTTAAGGCTGAAGTTCATGAAAGTATAATTACTCATTTCAAAAGAGAAGAGGATACTGCGATGGAAAGCGGTAAATTTGATGAAGAACTTAGCAGGATGAATGAAATTGTGAATAATATAAAACCCGGCTCGATTATACTCCTAAATGAGTCCTTTGCAGCTACTAATGAAAGGGAAGGTTCGGAAATAGCAAAGCAGATTACAAAGGCTTTAATTGAAAGTAGAATAAAAGTAATTTTTGTAACTCATCAATATGAATTTGCACATGGATTTTTCGAAAAGAAAATGCCCGATGCTATATTCTTAAGAGCAGAAAGGCTGGAAGACGGCACAAGATCATTCCGTGTTCTTGAAGGAGAACCATTGCAGACGAGCTATGGCGAAGATTTGTATGAAAAGATATTCAATCAATCGTTAGAGAAATCTTCTTACCAAACCCAAGTCCAATCAAGCAGTAAAGAATAGAGAGTTGAATATCACTTCTATCTTTTTCTATCCTAGAAATGAAACTTTTTTTGCTTCTATTCTTTTTAAGTTTTATTACTAATTCTATTGCCGTCTTCGGTGTTGTCAGTGATTTCTTATGAAGTCCGTTAAATAAAACAACAAGGTTACCTTCATCAAAACATGAAAAAATGCGAATGATGTTCTCCTCTAATCTAATTCTAATCTCATAAAGACAATCAGTCCCTTCAATATGTTTAAAAAACTTTTGAAGAATTCTGGCGGCGATTCTTATTAAATAAAGAACATAATCTATTTTATCTTTTACTTCTTCAGTCTGCTCTTAAAATAAATTGATAAAGTAATTCTTGTAATATATAATCTGTCTTTTGCAAAGTATATCGTAAAGTAAACTTAAAATGTTACTACATTCATTTGTTTAGATTGACAAATCAAAACTCATCAGAGCAATAGAAATATTTTTTTGTAGCTCATCAATATGAATTTAACCGGAGTGCTTTGCGAAAAAAAGTTGGATAACTTTCTCTTCTTTTACATTTTTGTTAATTGCGATTGAAAATTTTAGACATTACTTTTACGAAAAGGAAAAGTGAATCTTTATCAACTGAAAAAATTATTATATGAAAAAATATTTTATACCTTTTATTGTTTTTGCAACAATTATATATACAGCAGCTGACTCACCTTTTCAAATAAAACAAGACTCAACTGCTATAGTTCAAATAATAGATACCACACTTACCATGCCTTACAATAAGATTTTGAAACCGGCTGGTGAGCAGATTATTTTCGGAGATTCCGCACTGGAAAATCATGCTTTGGATGTGGCACTTTCTCCTGATGGCAAAACTCTTGCAGTAGAAAGTCGCTATAGTGTTGTATTTGTGAATACATCAGACAATAAAATCCTTTATGATCTCAAGATTTCAAAATATGATAAAAGCAACGGAATGAGCACCTACTCCGGGATAATCTGGCTTCAGGAAAACGACAAACAGTATGTACTTTGGGGAACTAGGAACAAGTTGATGCAAGCTGAATGGAATGGGCAAACGGGCAAAATTGTAAACGGCTATGAATTCCCACCCAAGAAAGGAGTAGCAGCTTCTCTGCCCAACGAAATGGTTATTAAAAAAGAAAACGGGAATGATGTGGTTTACCTTGTTCTAAACGGTAACGACGAAGTGGTTAAACTAAACCTCAATTCCGGAAAAATAATATGGCAAAAGCCTGTAGGATTGGCTCCATACGGAATTACGATGGCTAAAGAAAAACTTTTTGTTTCCGATTGGTCTGGAATTGTTCCTTCACCAGGCGATAAAAATACTGCAGGAATTCCTTGGGAAGAAGCAAAGGTTAATAAGTTTGGTGCTGTATCAAGCGGTGCAGTCAGCGTTTTGAATCCTGTAACAGGAAATACCATAAAAGTAATTAATGTGGGATTGCATCCTAATAAAATAATCAGCAGTTCTGACCAAAAATTTGTTTTTGTCGCCAACGGCAATGACGATAATATCAGCGTTATCAACACGAAAACAAACCGGGTTTCGGAGACAATTTCAGTAAGGCTGAATCATGCGAGAAATCCTTATTACGGAGATTCTCCAAACGGTCTTGCTCTTTCACCTGAAGGAAAAACTCTCTATGTCGCCAATGGTATGGATGATGCACTGGCGGTAATTTCACTTGGGAAAAAAGCCTCGGCAAATTCCTTATCTCTCAAAAGCAAAATATTAGGTTTTATTCCAACAGCAGCTTATCCGGGTGGCGTAATACTGGGTAACAATAATATGTTATACGTAGCCGATATTGAAGGATTTGGAGCTATACTTACCACTAAAAATAAAAATGACAGTGCTTTCAAACTGTTTAACTCAAAAGATGGAAAGTTCTCATCAACTGCAGGTGCATTCAATACGCATAGGATGCTGGCTGTTGTTTCGGTTATCCCGGTTCCGGATAATAAAACGCTGGAAACCGATACAAAGAATGTAATAAAAAACAACGCACAAAAAAGGCTGGCGCTTTTAACTCTGCTTCCAAGGAAAAATATAAAACCGGTTCCGGTTCCTCAACATATCGGAGAACCTTCTGTATTCAAACATGTGGTATATATTATCCGGGAAAATCGTACCTATGATCAAATACTTGGTGATGTAAAAAAAGGAAACGGTGATACTGCTCTGTGTACGTTCGGAGAAAAAGTGACTCCTAATGTGCATAATCTTGTTAAAGATTTTGTTTTGCTGGATAACTATCGCGCTTCCGGAAAATGTTCCGCTGAAGGTCATGTGTGGACAGACGCTTCGATTACTACTGATTACATTGAAAAGAATGTGAGAGCTTGGTTCAGAAGCTATACACACGTTTTATATGATGCTATGGCTTATCCGAAAACGGGATTTTTATGGGATGATGCGATGGATCATGGAAAGAGCGTTAGAATCTACGGTGAAACCGCTATTCCGCGTTGGAACAGCGGCGAGAAATGGACCGGTATTTACAAGGATTACCTTAATGGCAAACCTTTTAAATTTACTAACTATACTACCATTGAAAGGGTCAGAGGTATTTTGGCGCCGGATTTCCCGGGTTATGATAATCATAATATTACAGATCAGATTCGTGCCGAAGCATTCATTTCTGAATTGAAAAAATTTGAACAAGAACCCGGCGACCATTTCCCGGATTTAACTATTATGGCATTACCTAATGACCATACCGCCGGAACTGCTCCAGGATTTCCGACACCGCGAGCTATGGTTGCTGATAACGACCTGGCGTTGGGTAAAATTATAGATGCACTTACTCACAGCAGATTCTGGGAAAACACGGTAGTCTTTATTACTGAAGATGATTCACAGGATGGATGGGACCATGTTTCGGCTTATAGAACTGTCGGGTTGATTATCAGTCCCTACACAAGAAATGACAAAGTAGTTTCCACTGAATATAACCAGACATCTTTAATTCGTACTATTGAACAAATTCTTGGAATTCCACCAATGAATATTGAAGATGCTACGGCTAAGCCAATGTTTAATGTATTTTCAGATAAGCCGGATTTAACTCCTTACACTTTCGTTAGCAATTTTATTCCGCTTAACGAGATGAACCCGCCTTTGAGTTCTTTGAATGGTATTCAAAGGCATTATGCTAAAGCTTCATTGGAAATGTCGAAGCTGGGGATTGATATGGGGAACGACGATTTGCTGAACCATATCATTTGGTCTTCCGTAAAGAAAGACAAAGATTACCCGGCTAAATACGCAGGAAAAGATGATAAAGACAATTGAAAGGCAGTAGCGTTGGACTATGGTTAGCAGAAGATTAGCTCATAAAGCACTCACCTGATTTGCGCTGTTGTTCAACAGTTGTATTGGCGAACTTAACTCTTTTAAGAGTTGTATTCTGAAAATGTTATGAATGCTATTAAAATTGTAGTATGACTCCATGCAGGTTTGCGTTCGACGATATAACTGTCAGACGAAATCATTCCTTTGTGTAGCTTCAGTTATTAAATGATAATCATCCGGCAAATTTTAAAAAAATTACTCATAGACAATTACATTTAAATTGGGATTTATGCATATAATATGGACCCTTCAATGAGTCATGCAGTCAAAGAAGATGATTCAGTATTCAAGCATTTTGGTTTGAGATAATACAAACTACAAGTATTGCTAAAGGGCTTAGCTCAAATTAAAGTTTGAACCGGTAAGTTAAGCTTATGTTGAATCGTACTCATCTTTACCGCGATGAAAATATTTCCAATTTTTAAAAGAAAATTTGTTTAATAATAGTTTAGATAAAGTAATATGCACTAAGTCATATAGATTTTTTTTTTGATTTAATATATTTGCAACAGCGATGGGGTTCGCATTATTATCATGAAGCAAAAGAGCTTAAGATTTTAAACTGACTTTTTAAATTGCTAAATGCAGAATATATTCAGGTCTAATAACTCCTACCAATTGATGATAATATTTTAAAAAAGAAAGGAATAAATTGCAAAATTATTTTGTTGTATTTGCCGGAGCAGGATTTGGAGGAATGCTTCGGTACTGGATGTCTAGTGCCGTATACAAAATTTTACCGGAAGATTTTCCGTTCGGAACTCTTTCGGTTAACGTATTAGGAAGCTTTTTAATTGGCATATTTATGTTCTATTTGAATGATAATGAACTAATCGGACCAGAGATGAGGATACTATTAACTACAGGCTTTTGCGGCGGATTAACTACGTTCTCCACATTTTCTTACGAGACGATAAATTTATTTAAGGATAGAGAATTCTTCTTTGCAGGAATAAATATTCTTGCTAATATTGTGTTAACTTTATTAGCTTTATTTTTATCATATAAAATTTCAAAAGCATTAGGTTGAATTAAAAATAAGGTAATCAAAATATGAAGGATTCCACTATGGAAATAAAAGGCGAAGCCAAGCTCGTTAGAATTTTTGTCGGAGAAACCGATATTCTTCATCATATTCCGGTATATGAAAGAATAGTACAGGAGGCAAGGAAACAGCATCTTGCCGGAGCTACAGTCTTTAAAGGAATAATGAGCTACGGAAAAACTAGCAGGTTGCACACTGCAAAAATCTTACGACTATCTGAAGACATGCCGATTGTAATTGAGATTGTCGATGAAGAGGATAGAATCACACAGTTTTTACCATTCATACACGATATTTTTGAAGAGGCAAACTGCGGCGGTTTAATTACTATGGAAAAAGCAGAAATCATAAAATATGTGCACAATGAGACTGATTAAATTTGATTAAGAAATTTAATTATCTAATAGTGCTTTTTTGTTCTTTAAACATTTTTATCAATGCTCAAGTTAAAGATGTTAAAGAGAAGCATAATTTGTTACATGTTGTTGGCAGTGATATTGGCTCATTTTACAATAATGGAATTAAAGTATTTACTGCTCCAATTTACTTTCAAAGCAAAGATTGGATAGTAACCGGTTCGGTTGTTTCTGCTACTGCAATATCTTTTTTAATTGATAAAAAAGAAAGAACATTCTGGGCAGCGAATCAGAATAAAACTCTGAACAATATTTCGTCTGTCGGACATGTTTATGGCGGTATCCAAAATGCAGTAATTTTTGGCGCAGCTTTATATGCCGGAGGATTAATATTTGATGAGCCGGTGATTAGAAAGACTGGCAGAAATCTTGGCGAAGCGCTTTTTTATGCGGGGGTAACTACCCTAACGCTAAAAACTATCTTTGGACGCAGTAGACCTTTTACGAATGACGGACCATATCACTTTAAATTTTTTCAGACTGATTTTGCTCATACTTCTTTTCCATCCGGCGATATAACTGTTGCCTTTACTGTATCTTCGGTTTTAGCGCGTACTCTTGATAATACTTACGCCACAGTTATTTTATATTCTTTAGCCGGAACAACTTTTATTCAGCGCATGTATGTTGATGACCATTGGCTCTCAGATTCTATTCTTGGCGCTGCAATTGGGTATTTTATTGGAAATACTGTGGTCAACTTAGATAAGACGGAAAGTAATTCTGATGCTGGAAATAAAATTTCAATTGTACCTGATTTTTATAATAAAGGTTTGGGTGTAGAGTTTTTGTATTCATTTTAGCTTATTAAATAAGGGATATATTTTGAGAAGTTTATTACAATACTGGCAATTTTGGGCGGCGTTTTCGGCAATATTTGCCGCATTAACAGCCATCTTTGCAAAGGTTGGAGTAGAAAATATTAACTCTGATTTTGCAACCTTTGTACGTACAATAGTTATTCTTATTGTATTAAGCATAATACTTTTTTTCACTAATCAATTTCAAACATTAAAAAATGTATCAGCCAAAAGCTTAACATTTTTAATCTTATCCGGGATTGCAACTGGCGGTTCTTGGATATGTTATTTCCGCGCATTAAAAATAGGAGAGGCTTCGCGCGTAGCACCTATTGATAAATTAAGCGTAGTTTTAGTAGCGATATTCGGCGTAATATTTTTAAGTGAAAAACTATCTGCATTTCATTGGTTCGGAATTTTACTAATAGGAGCCGGCGCGGTTATTTTAGCTATCAAATGATTTAATAAAAAAATTGCGAAAGTGTATTTTGCATTTATGTAATTTCATTCCTCTTTTAAATATTTCTGAAGAAATTTATTCATTGCGTATTTTAGAAACAGTAATACATGTTTGCTTTCCGATTAAGTAAGTTGCACAATCCTTTTGTGTAATCTCTATGAAAACGGGATTATATTCTCTTTACAAATTAAAAACTTTTTAAATCCCCACATTTTTGAGAATGGCAGTTTGGACACTTGTGCAACACATTTGTTAGGCAAGCTTTTGCAGGTTTGCACTCTTTTATATCATCTTGCGTAATATCATCTTTATAATCACAGCGATATAACTTTCGGATTCTTCACTTTGATAATTAATCTTTTTGTTGTACATTTGTTTTGTACAATTGATAAGGAAAATAATTTGAATACGATTCCGGTCAGTGAGCTTAGAGCAAATTTAATGAATGCAATAAAGGAAGTAGAGCGCGGAAATGTTATTAAAATTACGTCCAGAGGTAAGGTTGTCGCTAAACTTGTTCCTCCCGGAAATATCAAGGAAGAAGCAAAAAATAAATTAAAAGTTATAAGCAAGAGTGCCATTATTGGAGATATTATTTCTCCTATCGGTTCTAAATGGGATGCCTTAAATAATGATAACGGTTGATACCCATGTAATTATATGGAATGCGCTAAAGCCATCTTTATTAAGCCGGAATGCAAAAAAGGCAATTGATAAAGCAAATGAAACAGACGGTATACTCGTTTGCGAAATTTCTCTTTGGGAAATTGCAATGTTAATTAAAAAGAAAAGATTTGTTATCGGAATTTCGTTTCTTGAATTTATAAAATTATTAAAGGCTGCCAATAATTATATTTTCAAGGAATTAACTCCGGAGATAGTTGGATTATCGGTAGATTTACCATCGGAAATAACCCAAGACCCGGCAGATAGAATAATTTGTGCAACTTCAATTTTAAATAATACGCAGCTTGTAACAGCAGATAAGAATTTGAGGAAAGCAAAAAGTATAAAGACACTGTGGTAATTATAAATTAATGGCGATGGAGTTCGCCTTAAGAATCTAAGATTGAGATTGATGACTCCTATTACCTTGTCCCTAATACATTAGAAACAAGGTAATAGGAGTTTTTTTATTTGAACGTATGAATACAGATTATAAAAATATAATTATTGATAATTTAAATCCTACAACCGGATTGCTTAACAGCAAAGCCGGCTGCCCGGTTTGCAATGCTATAATAGATTATGAATTCGATTTGCTTTCAAAGCTTCAATACCAAATTCATAATGATGAAATTGTAAGGAATGAAGTGGCTAAAGAGGGTGGCTTCTGCGATTTTCATTTCAGGCAGTTTAAGAAGATTGCAGGCGGATTTACAAATATTGCTTTGCTTAAATCGCTTATTGAAAGCAGCAGCTATAAGGATGATAATTTCAAAATAGAATGCAGGCTGTGTACTCAAGTTGATAAATTTGAAAGCTCACTAATAGAAGCGGAATTAGAACTTCTAAAAGATGATTCCTTCAAAGAAAAATTTTTCAGTACCAGCGGATTATGTTTTGAACATTTCAATATGGTATCATCTTTATGCGATAATGAAGACATGAAAAAATGGCTGAAGAAAATTCATATTGAGCAGATTGAAAGAATGTTGGAAGATTTTGATTATATGTTAACCTTCAAATCATATTATGAAATAGATAGAGAAAAAAGAGCGCTGATAAATACTATGATTGAGAAATTTGCAGGAAGAAAAACACATGCACTTTAATTGTCAGTTATCGGTTGTCTGTCGGCTTACCAGGGCGAAGTTGGTAGTTTTATTAATAACTGAAGTTATACAAGAAGGTAGTCTTGAAACATCATACCCGCGAAAGCGGGTATCTACTATGCTAAAATAAGCAAAAAATAGATTCCCATTTTCGTGAGAATAACAATATAGGACATCAAAATTCAATTATGCATAACTTTAGTTTATACTGAAAATAGCTAATGGCGAAGCCTGTGATTGGAATTTGAGATTTGATAATTAATCATTGAGTATTCGGAAATGAAAGATTTGGAAAATGTAAGAAAGATAAAAGAAAGACTTGATGCAGTAATAAAAATTATTACGGAAGTAGCAGAAAAACGGAAAGACGGCGATGCACTGTTAGAACTGAACTTGCTAAACTATGAAGTGGGATTTTGGTCTGAAGAAAGCTTTATAAAGC
The DNA here is from genome assembly GCA_021815405.1 of Bacteroidota bacterium. Classification (GTDB taxonomy): domain Bacteria; phylum Bacteroidota; class Ignavibacteria; order Ignavibacteriales; family Ignavibacteriaceae; genus FEN-1297. Next base: position 136,361 of record JAKAGV010000015.1, on the reverse strand, counting down.
ATATGCCGGAGATAGAAGACAGACTGCTTTATTTAATTGATGAAATTAAGTATACAATAAATGCGGAGGAGAGATTTGTGCTTTTCCCATTGCCGGATATAAAAAAGGAAACTTACGAGATGGGGAAAAATTACATGAGAAATTTTTTTGATTGGCTAAAACCGGAAGACAGTTATACACCGGAACAATTAATGAAAATATTTGAGGACGAATATTACAAGCTGAAAGAAGCTAAAGAATTATTAGAAAAATTAAAAGCCGTGTAGCGGCAATTTAAGGGAACAACATTTTGACGGAAAAAGCAAAATTAAAAAATGTTAAAATTGATTTAATAAAAGTTAAGAATGATTTTATTTCATTAATCATTTCTCCATTTAATTGGGACATAGACCGGATAAATTATTTCTTATGCTTCTTAGCCTTACTTACCGTTTGTTTTTTTGTTGATGTATATTTCAGAGATTATGTTAAAACTATCCATAATACTCTTTATGATACTGTATTTTCATATGCCGACCATTACGGAAAACCACCTATAACAATTTATACTTTTATCGTATTTTATTTTGGCGGACTTTTTATTGCAAAAGATAAAATTAGAATCATTGGCGTTAAGATATTCGAGTCGTTCGTTTTTTCAGGAATTATAGTTACAATTATCAAATCAATTATAGGAAGATGGCGTCCTTATACTGAGCATGGAAGCTGGTCATTTGTATCTTTTACTTTTGGCCCAAACGACCACCTATCATTTCCCTCTGGCGATGTTGCTGTAGCGTTTGCTTTCTCGGTTATCATCGCCGGAATTTTCCAAAATAAGCTTTGGAAAATATTTTGGTATTTAATAGCTGTGATTACTTCAATCGGAAGAATTTATCACGACCAGCATTGGCTTAGCGATGTTGTAGCAGCGGCAGCAATTACAATTTGGGTTGGAACTTTTATTAATCACAGAAGTCAAGTAAGAACATACAAAAAGAGTGTCATATCCGCTAATGCAGGTATCCAAAATGTGAAAAATGAATAAAATGGATCCCCGCTTTGGGAATGTCGGTTAGTAAAAATTAATTTAGTATAATCCAAAAGTGAAAGGCTAGAGAATGGATGAACAAGTTAAAACATCAGATGAAATAACAGTATCAAATAAGTCGAAGACAAAACGTACGGCACTGCGTTTTGTCCTTTTGATTGGAGTGGTCAGTCTTTTTGCAGACGCTACTTATGAAGGAGCAAGAAGTATTGCCGGTCCTTATCTTGCAGTACTTGGCGCCAGCGCTGCACTAGTAGGTTTTATCGGTGGCTTTGGCGAATTGCTCGGTTACGGACTCAGGTTAGTGTCAGGCAGGCTGAGCGAAAAAACTGGAAAATTCTGGCCGGTTACTTTATTCGGTTATGTTATTCAGATGGCTTCAATACCACTGATGGCACTTGCGCCAAACTGGCAAATTTTCGGATTACTCATAATTACAGAAAGAATTGGCAAAGCTACACGGAATCCTCCACGCGATGTTATGCTGTCTCACGCCGGAAAGCAATTAGGCGGCTATGGCTGGGTCTTTGGAACTCATGAAGCATTGGACCAATTAGGTGCACTGTTAGGACCGTTATTAGTTTCTGCCGTGCTGGCAAGTCGGGGCAGTTATAAGGCAGCCTTTGCAACTTTGCTTATTACTGCTGTAATCTGTTTAATCTTAATTTTTACTGCAAGATTCTTATATCCCAAACCGGAAGAAATGGAAGTGAGCATTCCTAATGTTGAATCGAAAGGCTTGCCGAAAGTTTTTTGGATATACTTAGCCGGTGCGGTTTTAGTTGCGGCTGGCTTTGCCGACTTTTCATTAATTGCCTATCACTTTCAGAAGACTGACCATATTCCGACAGCATGGATTCCAATCTTTTATTCAATCGCGATGGCTGTAGACGGTGCAGCCTCTTTATTATTTGGGAGACTGTTTGACCGTGCCGGAATCCGGATATTAATTCCGTTAACAATTATTTCAGCAGCTTCGGCGCCGCTTGTTTTCTTTGGTGGATTCTGGTTAGCTCTTATCGGCTCGGCGTTGTGGGGTATAGGAATGGGCGTGCATGAATCCATAATTCCGGCTGCAGTCGCAACAATGGTACCGCAGCAGCGCAGACCTTCGGCTTATGGAATATTTACAGCAGGATTTGGAATCTTCTGGTTTATTGGCAGTGTTATTTTAGGAATTTTATATGATGTTTGGATACCGGCAGTTGTTATTTTATCTGTAGTACTTCAGTTAATCGCAATACCGATATTCATAGTACTTAGAAGAAAAATTGTCCGTGAAGTTTAAGTCTAATTACCCAGAGTAAATTGATATAAATGCACTGTCATTCCCACGAGAGTGGGAATCCATTTACCATAAAAAATTCGAAGATACCGTTTGCACGGGATGACAACTATAAATTTTTATGTTTATCTTAAAACAAGTATTTAGTTTAGGAGGCTTGAAAAAATGGCAGCATTGAAGATGACGGTAAAGTTTAGAATGAAAAATAAAATTCCATTTTCAATTGAGAACCTTAGCGGTACCCAATTTAGATGCGGCGTTTGCGGTAAAATTTATTTTTCCCGTGAAGAGATTGACAGGCATTTGATTAAAGAAAAGATTAGTGAAGATGCTCCATTGCAGTTTCCGGAGCTTGACAAAAATCTGGATGTTAGAGTTATTTACTCCCAGGATATTAGGGATTTGACAAATCCAAAATTTCCAAAGCTGAAAAAAGGAGATAAGCTTTTTATTGAAAAAGATGATGAAAGATAAAAATAAGCCGGATAGAGAATTAATGAGAAATTAAATTTAAATTTGGGGTGATAAAATTTGGGAACATTAGAAAAATTGAATATGGTTCATTTAAAATCAAAATAATCAGTTAAGTAACAATAAAATTAAAAGGAAAAATTATGAAAATAACAAAGGTAACCGGAAGAGAAATTTTAGATTCGCGGGGTAATCCTACCGTTGAAGTTGATGTAACTCTTGGTAATAAATATTTTGGAAGAGCAATTGTTCCATCGGGCGCAAGCACCGGCGAGCGCGAAGCTGTGGAATTAAGAGACGGCGATAAATCACGATATAAAGGCAAAGGCGTTCTTAAAGCTGTTGAGAACGTAAATGTGGAAATAGCAGCTGCTATTACGGGAAAGCAATTTGAGGATCAAAAAGAACTGGATAACACTTTAATAAAGCTTGACGGCACGCCTAACAAAGCAAGGCTTGGTGCAAATGCAATACTTGGTGTATCGATGGCTTTTGCTCGCGCAACAGCTTTGAAAGAAGGCATTCCGCTTTATCGTTATTTAAATAATAAAAGCAAATACGTAATGCCGGTTCCTTGTATGAACGTTATTAACGGCGGCAAGCATGCCGATAATAATGTTGACTTCCAAGAATTTATGATTGCGCCGCACAATGCTACTTCGTTTAGAGAAGCTATAAGAATGGGAGAGGAGGTCTTTCATACGCTGAAAGAAATCTTAAAGGCAAAAGGTTATTCAACAGGTGTCGGAGACGAAGGCGGCTTTGCACCAAACTTAAAATCTAATGAAGAAGCGGTTGAAGTTATTCTTGAAGCGATAGGCAAAGCAGGCTACAAACCGGGAGATGATGTTGCAATTTGTCTTGACCCCGCATCAAGCGAAATGTGGGAAGACGGCAAATACAAGTTCTTTAAATCCGACCAGCATTTTGCAACTTCAGATGAAATGGTTGCTATCTATAAAAAATGGACGTCGAATTATCCTATTATTTTATTGGAAGATGGTATGGCAGAAAATGACTGGGCGGGCTGGAAAAATCTTACTAATGAAATAGGAAACAAACTTGAGTTAGTCGGTGATGACATCTTCTGTACAAATCCAAAAATATTGAAGGAAGGAATCGAAAAAGGAATCGGCAATTCAATCCTTATAAAGCTCAATCAGATTGGAACCATAACTGAGACAATGCAGACAATTAATCTTGCAAAGAAAAATAAATACAACTATTTCATCAGCCATAGAAGCGGTGAAACAGAGGATACGATAATTGCCGACTTGACGGTTGCAACTGGTGCCGGTCACTTAAAAACCGGAAGCGGATGTCGCAGCGAGCGCATTTCTAAGTTCAACCAGCTTATTAGAATTGAAGAAGAATTGGGCAAGAATTGCAGCTTTGCAGGCATAAAAGCATTTAAGAATAGATAGTGTTGTTATGGAGTAAAATTTTATTCTTTAATAATTTGAAAGAATATAAAACAACAAGAACCTCTTTGCCCTTACAAGCAGGGAGGTTCTTTTTAATTTTTAGGGGTTCAATTCCAGCCGCTTGCGGTAAAGTAGTTCATTACTGATTTATCTTTTAGACAAAAGCCACGAGGAATGATTGTCGTAATTTCCCAGAGATAACAAAGAAAAGAGAAAAATTTTATGGATATCTTATACGTTGAAGCAAAAAATTTTGAAAAGAATGATTTTGAAAAGATTGCTTTAAAAAAGGGAGAATATGAAAAATGCATCTTTTCGAAATGCAATTTCAATAACTCTGATATTTCCGAAATAAAGTTTATCGACTGTAAGTTTACATCATGTAATCTAAGTATGGTTAAAGTAAATGGAACAGTTTTTAATAGCATAATATTTAATGACTGCAAGATGCTGGGCATTCGCTTTGAAAACTGTAATGATTTTGGCTTATCATTTGCATTTGAGAATTGCGTGCTTAATCATTCCTCGTTCTTCAAGAAAAAGATTAGAAAAATTACTTTTCAATATTCGAAACTGATAGAAGTTGACTTTACAGAATGTGAACTGACAAATGCCATTTTCTCTGATTGTGATTTATCGAGGGCTGTATTTAAGAATACTAATTTAGAAGGTGTCGATTTTCGAACTGCTTATAATTTTTCAATCGAACCGGAAATCAACCGGATAAAGAAAGCTAAGTTTTCAATTTATGGTTTACCGGGACTTTTAGAAAAATATAATTTAGAAATTGAGGGCAGATAAAAATGTCTAACCTAGTTTTTATAACAACCAGTTTAGATGGATTTATCGCGAGAAAGAATGGAGGCATTGACTGGCTTAATGATATTCCGAATTCTGAAAATAGCGATTTCGGTTTCAATGAATTTATGAAAAGAATTGATGCAATAGTTTTGGGAAGAAATACTTTTGATCTTGTGCTGACTTTTAATTACTATCCATATATCAAACAGGTTTTTGTATTAAGCAGTACATTGAAATCAATACCCGAAAGATTAAAAAGCAAAGTCGAAATTTTAACCGGCGAGCCGAACAAAATAGTCGAGCTTTTGATAAATCGCGGGTACAAAAACTTGTATATTGATGGAGGAAAAACTATCCAGGGATTTCTTAGACAGGAATTATTAGACAAAATTATTATAACAAGAATTCCCATTTTACTTGGTAGCAGTATTCTTTTATTTAACAATCTAACAAATGAGCAGAAGTTTGAACACATTGAGACGGTAGTGTTTAATAATGCTCTTGTCCGAAGCCATTATAAAAAATTACTAAAGTAGAATAGAAGACATAAAGATTCATTTATTTTTTTTCTATATCTCTGTGGCAAAATCGAATTTACCACAGAGACATAAAAAATTATTTTACTTTAAATCCAGCTTTCTCCAGGTTTTCTTTAGCTTTTGCCAGTGTAACCTTCTTTAATGTCATTCCGCAGATTGGACATTTGCCTGGCTTATCTGAAATTACATTATAATCCATCATGTCTTCGTAAACCATTCCATCTTTATTTTTATCGATAGCTTTTAAGTCGATGACACCTTTCCGGATAATGGAAGAATCAACCTTTGCTGATTTCATCCCCATTCCCTTCATATCCTTTGTCATCTTCATATTATCCATCTTCATGGATTTTCCCATCTTCATATGATAGTCTTTGTGCATTGTAGAATCTTGTGCAAGAGTAAACGATGCTATTAAAAGGACGAATGCAAAACATAATGACAATTTACCTACTGCGCTTTTCATAGTAGCCTACTTCCTTGAATTAGTTTTTATTTCTTTGTGTTTTAATATAATTAACTACTAATCATCCTTGTTTTATCTTCAGCACATCCTTGTGGTGCAATTGAGAATAGCCGTCATTAGTTATTTAGTCCTTTTATCCAATGGTTTTATTTTCTTTGTTCCTCCTAAGAATAACAATAAAAAATCCGATTGACATGAGCAAAACACCAAACCAAACAAAACTCATAAAAGGCTTGGTACTTACATCAACAGTTAATACTTCCGAAGGACTAATCTTATAAGAAATATTATTAGCTTTTACCGTATCACTTGCTGCATTATCATTATATCCTAATGGCGAAAAATATAAATCACTGGTAAATCCTGTATGGATATAAGGTTCTCTCATAACTTCGTTATTGAAATCTGAATAAAACATAACAGGTGATGCCGTAAATGAATTATTATTTTTAAGTACGTTTATATCGAAAGTATATTTATTCCCGTTATCGAAAGGCTGGGCTCCGGTAAAGGTTAATTTGTAGTTGAATAAGTTCTTACTAATTCCTCTCGGAAGATTAATTTCCTTTGAAGTGCTTAAGACGCTTGAAGTCAAAACTCCAAATAAAAATAATGCAAAGCCGATATGCGTAAGATGCCCGCCTAAGGTATAGATTCCACTTCGAAATACTCTAATTATCTTTTGAACATTTACAACAACTGTAAATACAATTGAAAAAAGGAAAAAGATATATAAGATATTTCCCAAAAGTAAATGCATGCCCGGCAATATAAAAATAGCAGCAGTTATCAGTAGTGATGCTATAAGAGGCAAGCGCAGACTCTTGAGGAAATATTCTCCGTTTGTTTCTCTCCATCTTAAGTAAAGACTTATGCCGATTAAAAGACACATGATAATTGCTAGAGGAAGGTTCATCTTACTGTAGAAACTTGTTTCAACCGATTCTCCAATTATTGGAGCCGAAGTTCCTACAAATACTACTAAAGCAGAAGCAGCCAGAAAAAGAGCGCCGTATAGTAAGCCGGTTTCTCTTGATAGGAATTTTTCTTTATCACTTTCGGGGAACGAAAGAAATTTTCTTCTAAAAAGAACAGCACCGAAACCTAATAAAGTGAATATAACAATGAATAATATTAGAAAAGTATACACAGCAGCGCCGGGATCTGAGAATGAGTGCACGGATGCTTTTGAAAGAATTCCGCTTCGAGTTAAGAATGTACTGTATATAACCAATAAAAACATTAATATTGCAAGGATAAGATTTGTCTTTGCAAATCTGCCCACTTTAGTTTGCTGCAATTCGCCCGAATCATTTGAGTTGTTGAGTAATTTCTGGCTATGCTTTTGAATCAACAAAGTATGAATAAGTGCAACACTAATCAACCAAGGAATAAGGCTTGCATTTTCAACTGGATCCCAACCCCAGAAACCGCCCCAGCCAAGAACTCCGTAAGCCCAATAACCGCCAATCATAAGACCAAGCCCTAAAACGAGGGATGCGGCGATTGTCCATGGTAAAGCTAACCTAACCCATTGGTCATATTTATTTTTAATCAGAGCAGAGAGTGCAAAGGTGAATGGTACAATTGAAAGTGCGAAACCGAGGAACAAAACCGGCGGATGAACTTCCATCCAGATATTTTGCAGAAGAGGATTAAGACCTTTACCTTTAATTAAAAATTCGGAGAATGTAATACCATTGGATTTTAGAACATCCATTAAACTTTGTCCCATCTGAATAAAAGTTTGATGTGAACTCGAATCGCCATAAATGAAATTTTGTAAGAAAGGCAGAGTTAATAAAGACTGGTTTATATTTTTCACATCAATATAATTTATTTCTGACCATATATAGTTAAATGGACTTTTAAAAAATGGCGTTACCATCGCTATCAAGAAGATAAGCGAGAATGAATACACCATCATAAATGGCGGTTCAAGGTCTTCCTTTTTAGCGGTGTAATTTTGAAGAATTATACCCACAACTACTGCCAGAAAAAGCCACAGCATAAAGCTTCCTTCTTGACCGGCATAAAAAGTTGAAATCAGTAGTCCGGTTGACAAGCCGGAGCTGCTGTAGTTAAAAACATACTCATACTGGTATTGATGAGTGACAATTATGTAAAGAAAAAACAAGCTTGCGGTAATAATCAGCGCAGACATTCCGTGGAAGCTGTATCTCGCAAAGCTAAGAGCCCTTTCATTTCCCCTGACTGCCCGGTAATACATAATTACACTAAAAACAGCAGCTAAAAGAGCAGCAACAATTAGTAGATTTCCTATCATTTTATTTTTTGATTCCTTTTACTATATTTTTTTCAGCCTTAAGCGGCTTAGCAAAAAAAACTTTCTGCCAAGCAACGAAAATATTAACGATTAAACTTATTTACAATTACTGCATTTGTCGTCTCATTGCCTTCACTCCCGATCCTCTCCCCGAAGGAAGAGGGCAGGGTGAGGTTATTTCAGAATTTCCATCTTCATTACTTTCGCTCCCATATCTGTAGTCAATTTATAAAAATAAATTCCGCTGGAAAGATTAGAAGCATTGAAGTTAACTTGATATTTTCCTGCCGGCATTTCTCCGTCAACTAAAGTCGTTATTATTCTTCCAAGAATATCATAAACTTTAAGCGTAACATGACTGAGCGCTGAAAGCTGATAGCTGATAACTGTCGACGGATTAAACGGGTTGGGATAATTTTGACTTAAACTAAATACAGCCGGAACAGTATTTTTAACAGATGAAACTCCGGTGATATTTTTTTCTCCAGTAATTATATAATAATTGTTTACGGAGTTTTGGGATATTAATACTGTATTAGACGAAGAGTTAAAAGTTGAATTTGTAAGAGTTACCCACTGACTTGTTTGGTTATTCCAGTATTTGATTTTCGGATTACTTCCGTTGATATTAAAACCTATTGCTTGCAGACTGTCAATATGGAATTGGAAATTTACCATTGAATTAAAATTCATTTGTCCGCCCATATTGCCGGATTGCGCCATGCCGTTCATTCCATTAGGATAGAATGTCGAAACTTCAAAAGCTGCCATTGTATTTTCAGAAGAATCATCCGGAACATTCTGCGGGAAGACTTCCTGAATTTGGCAGTATAACGAGTCGGGCATCATTCCGCCGCCCATCATACCGCTGCCGTTCCAGCCGGGATTTACCTCCATCCAATCGGTTGAATCGAACGGGTTATAAAATCTTTGAGACTGGCTCATATTCTTATGAATCCAGCCGCTGCCAAAATTATTTTTCATCATTGTTGAATCCTGCCAGACCTGTCCGTTCATCTTATAAACAATAATCATATTCATGTATCCAGTTGCCATTTCACCGCCGCTTATTGAAATGGTGCTATCGTTTGAGGGTAGCATTACGCCTGATTTTGTAGTTTGCCACGGCGGACCAAAATTCAAAAAGTAGTCTGGCTTTCCGTCGTTATTGGTATCAAGATAATAGTGATGAACTGTGAAAGTTGAGTCCACAACTACTTTGCCGGTTACATTTATACTTTGCATTGGATTGTAATTCCATCCGAAAGAATAATCCATGCCCATATGACCGTTTCCGCCCATCATGGAATTGCTTCCCATTTCATTCCAGTATGAATCAAACGGAGAGCGCCAAAAATTTCCATTTACAGAATAAACGACAACTGCCGGCATTGAGTTCAGCATATTAAATAGACCTCCTCCGATGGTTACCACATCTCCAACATTAGGTCTCACGGCTTTGCTGCTGTCCGGCGTATACCAATCCGGTCCGAATATTAAAGCATAATCCGCAGCGTTATCATTATTTACATCAATAAAGTACATGCCGTTCATAAAAGATGAATCGGCAATAATTTTACCTGTAAGAGTAACCGGCTTTAGAGAATCAGGATTAAAATTACCGTACATATTTTCCATCGGATTTTTAACTTGAGCGAATCCAAAACCCGCAATAAACAAAAATATTACACACAATTGTCTAAATTTCATTTTATACCTTATCTATTTATTAGTTATTTATTTCCTCTGTGTCTCCGTGACTCTCTGGTGAAATTACCTACCACAGAGTCACAAAGGTACTGAGATTAATTATTTTATTTTACCTTAAACCCATGCTTAATCAAATTTTCCTTTGCTTGCTTAAGACTTACTTCTTCCAGCTTCATTCCGCACTTTGGGTCGACACCGGGTTTATCCGATAATACATTAAAGTCCATTGGGCACTCATATACTTTGCCGTCTTTGTTTACATCAATAGCCTTCAAATCGATTACACCTTCATATGCCTTTATAGCAGAACTCATTTCTTTCTTATTGTTTTTGTCTGTGGCGGATTTGCCGGAATGCATGCTGCTGTCCATTTTCATCCCTTTCATATCCATTTTCATGTTTCCCGATTTCATTTGATGTTTTTCTGTCTTTGGTGAATTCTGTGCTAAGGTAAATGAAGCAGCAAGAATTAAAACCGCAAACGAAAAGAACACAGTTCTTGCAAGATTTGTTTTCATGTAAATTATCCTTTTTTATTTTAGATTAATTTGAAATATTTATTTACAGCAGTCTTTACCTTCGGAAGCTTTCTTAAACTTTCTCCAAAGTAAAAAGACGAATAATGCTGCAACTAAGACTAGAACTATATATTTCATTTTTATGTTTCCTGTAGAGATGACATCTTTTCCTAAAGTAGTCATCTCTATTTTTAATTACTGAAGTTGCGCAAGAGCTTATAAATGTCATGCTGTCCCGAAAGCTTTCGGGATCAGCATCTAAAAATTGCGCAAAAAAGAGATTCCGAATCACGTCAGAATGACAAATTCATTTCTTTGCGAAACTTCACTTAATTACTGAAGTTACGCAATTGTCATGCTGAACTTGTTTCAGCATCTAAAAACAGCTTAAAAATAAAGATTCCGAAACAAGTTCGGAATGACAAATGGATCATTTTATTCATTTTGCGTAACTTCAGTTAATTATTAATTTTCTAAAAGTTTACCTTCAAGTTTATATTGCTTCTTAAGTTCATAAGATTTCCATAAGTAATAAATCACCGGGTAGACTGCAAGTTCCATCAATACGGATGTAACAACACCGCCAAGCATTGGTGCGGCAATTCTTTTCATTACATCTGCGCCGGCGCCGTTACTCCACATAATCGGAACTAAGCCGGCAACTATTACCGAAGCCGTCATTATCTTTGGTCTTACTCTTTTAACTGCGCCGTGATGAATTGAGTCAATCAAATCTTTAATGCCTCGCATCATTCCTTTGTCCTGCCATTCCTTATAGGCAACATCTAAGTAAAGAAGCATTACAACGCCGGTTTCAGCGTCGAGTCCGGCAAGTGCAATTATACCGACCCAGACTGCAACGCTCAAATTATATCCTAAAATATAAAGCAGCCAGAACGTACCGATTAATGAAAACGGAACAGCTAAGAAAATAATTGCAACTTTCTTAAGCGATTTTGTATTAAGATAAAGAATTAAAAAGATGATGAACAATGTCATCGGTATTACAATCATCAAACGCTTTTCAGCATGCTGCATGTACTCGAATTCTCCGCTCCAGATAAGGCTGTAACCTGCAGGCAGCTTTATGTTTTTGGCAACGATTCGCTGAGCATTTTCAACATAACTGCCAATGTCAGAAGTTTTGAGGTCAACATAAACCCATGCATTTGGTCTAGTCCCTTCAGTTTTAATCATCATTGGACCTTTGTGTATCGTAAAGTCTGCCAGTTGTTCCATAGGAATTTGCGCACCTGTTGGCGTTGGAACAAGTACCCTCTTTAGATCTTCAATGTTGTCTCTTTGTTCACGACCGTATCTTAAGTTAAGCGGAAATCTTTCGAGACCCTCGATTACAGTTGTTACATTCATTCCGCCCATGGCAGATTGAATAACATCTTCAACATCCTGAATCGTAAGTCCATATCTTGCAGCTTCTTCACGGTTGATATTTATGTCGACATAGTTGCCGCCGACGGTTCTTTCAGCATAAGCGCTGAGAGTTCCGGGAATGGTCTTCATAATCGCTTCAATTTTCTCGCCGATCGACTGCAAGGTATCAAGATTAGGACCGGAGATTTTAATTCCGACTGGAGTTTTAATTCCGGTGCTAAGCATGTCGGTTCTCGTTTTAATCGGCATCGTCCATGAATTAGTAACGCCGGGGAAGTGTACCGCCTGGTCCAGTTGATCTATTAATTTTTTAGGCGTCATTCCTTTGGGCCACTCACTTTCCGGCTTAAGCATTATGGTTGTCTCCATCATGTCGAGACCTGCGGGATCAGTAGCAGTTTCAGCCCTTCCTACTTTACCAAATACACGCTTTACTTCCGGGAACGATGCAATAATTTTATCAGTCTGTTGAAGTATCTCTGTTGCCTTCGTAATTGATATCCCCGGAAGAGTTGTAGGCATGTAAAGCAAATCTCCTTCGTAAAGAGGCGGCATAAACTCACTGCCGATACTTGAGAATGGAATGATTGTTATTCCCAATAAAACTATAGTAGTCAGTAAAACATATTTCCAATGCCCGATTACAAAATCTACAACCGGATGATAAATCTTAATAAGAAATTTGTTAATAGGATTTTTTTCTTCCGGCATAATTCTTCCCCTGATCCAATAACCCATCAACACTGGCACAAGTGTAATTGACAGGATTGCTGCCGCAGCCATTGAATAAGTTTTCGTGAAAGCAAGCGGTTTGAATAATCTGCCTTCCTGTGCTTCCATCGTGAATATTGGAATGAAAGAAACTGTAATTACAAGCAGCGAATAAAATAGGGAAGGACCAACTTCCTTAGCCGATTCAATAATTAGCTGCCAGCGGTCGCGCCTTTGTTCCGGCGGCTTTAAATTATCATGTTCGATATGCTTGTGTGCATTCTCTATCATTATTATGGCTGCATCCACCATTGCGCCGATGGCAATTGCAATTCCGCCAAGCGACATAATGTTTGCATTTATTCCCTGCATCTTCATGACTATGAATGACATCAATATTGCAGTCGGAAGTGTAAAGATTGCGACAAATGCGCTTCGTGCATGCATCAGGAATAAAATACATACGAGAGCTACGATTAAAATTTCTTCAATCAGTTTATCTCTTAGTGTATTGATTGCTCTTTCAATCAAGCCTGAACGGTCATATACCGTTGTAATCTTTACATCTGACGGAAGCCCCTGCTTTAATTCTGCCAGCTTCTTTTTAACTGCTTGAATTGTTTGAAGAGCATTTTCACCATACCTCATTACTATGATACCGCCAACTGCTTCACCTTTCCCATCCAGCTCTGCAGCACCGCGGCGCATTTCCGGACCAAATGTTACATTAGCGATATCTTTTATATAAACAGGCGTGTTAGTTTTTTTATCAAACTTGACAGGAATGTTTTCAACATCCTGCAATGTCTTTATGTAACCCAAACCACGAATCATAAATTCGGATTCTCCCATTTCAATTGTTTCACCCCCAACATCGTTGTTCGATTTCTTCAATGCCATCTCAACATCGCTTAGTGGGATGTTGTAAGCAAGAAGCTTTGCCGGATCTACAGTAACTTGAAATTGTTTAACAAATCCGCCAACACTTGCAACTTCTGCAACTCCCGGAACAGTGCTTAATTGATATTTCAAATACCAATCTTGGATTGTTCTAAGATCTGCCAGAGAGCGTTTATTTGAAGTGAGCGCATATTCATAAACCCAACCGACGCCTGTTGCATCCGGACCCAAAGTTGGGACTACTCCTGCAGGCAATCTTTTTGATGCATAATTAAGATATTCCAAAACACGGCTTCGTGCCCAGTAAAGGTCTGTGCCATCTTTAAAAATTACATAGACAAGAGAATAACCGAAGAAGGAATATCCTCTTACTACTTTTGCGCCCGGAACGGAAACCAGCGCTGTTGTCAGCGGGTAAGTCACCTGGTCTTCAACAATCTGTGGTGATTGTCCTTCATACTTTGTGTAGATGATAACCTGTACATCGCTTAAATCAGGTATTGCATCTACCGGTATTGTGTACAGTGAATAAATTCCCCAGCCCATTAGAAAGACTACTGCAAGTATTATCAGGAATCTATTTTTGACTGAGTATTCAATTATTTTTTCTAACATTAAAAACTCCTAATTCGATACTCGATTCTGGATGATACTAGTTATCTAGAATCCAGAATCATGTATCCTGTATTGAGATTCATTTTATTTAATTTTGAAACCATGTTTGACTAAATTCTCTTCTGCCTGTTTGATGGTGACTTCCTGGAGTTTCATTCCGCACTTGGGATCGATTCCCGGCTTATCTGAAAGAACATTAAAGTCCATAGGACATTGATAAACTTTGCCGTTTTTATTGTCATCAATCGACTTTACATCAATTATACCTTTGTATTCAACCGGATAGGAATGTTTTAGTTTGCCCGCCGGTGTTTTTTCTTTGTTGTTCATCTGCATACTTTTCATATTATCAGCTTCAGATGAAGAGTCTTCAGCAGCATTATTTTGTGAAGTTGAATTATCTTCACTTTGTGAATTTCCAAGCTGCATATTTTTTAAGGCTGCGCTTAGATTGCTTTCAGAATCAATTAGGAATTCAGAAGAGGTGACGATGTTTTCGCCCTCGCTTAAGCCCTTAAGTACCTGTACATAACCGCTGTCTCCATGTACTCCAAGCGTAACATTAACTGGCTTGAAGTATCCGTTTCCAATCGCGATTATTGCAACATCCCTTGTTCCAGTGTGAATAATTGCCTGGTTGGGGACAGCAATCGTTTCAAGATTCAGCGGAGATTTAATAACGGCATCTGCAAACATGCCCGGTTTGAATTCATAATTACCTGAATTATGGATTTCAATTCTTACCTGGAGTGTTTTTGATTCGGAATCAAGATAAGGATAGATATAAGTTATTCTTCCAAGAAAAGATTTTCCGGGGATATAAGACAATTGCAAATCAACTTTATCTCCTAGTTTTATCCAGGGAAGTTCGTACTGATAGATCTGGGCAAGTCCCCAGACAGTTGTTAGGTCCGCAATTTTATAAAGCGACATTCCCGGCATAATGTTCTGTCCATTGATTACCATTTTATCAGTAACAATTCCGCTTGCCGGAGAATAAATGGTCATTGTTTTTTCCGGAGTTCCTCTTTTTTCAAGAGCCTGAATTTCCTTTTCAGAGATGTCCCAGTAAAGTAGCCGGCGTTTTGCACTTTCAACCAATTGCTCTGCTCCCTGTCTGCTTAATGCAGAACCGCCTTTGGAAATTTCGTTCCTGTATTTTATTGCCTGAAGATATTCTTCCTGTGTACTAACCAGATCCGGGCTGTAAATACTAAGCAGCGGTTGTCCTTTTCTTACCATCTGTCCGGTGTAATCTACATAAAGCTTTTCAACATACCCTCCAACCTTTGTAGAGATTGTGTAAAGCTTTGTTTCATCATAAGTGATGTTAGCTGTCGTTCTAATTGTTCGTGACAGCTTCATCTTCTTTACTAACTCTGTTGTTACGCCGATATTTTGCTGTGTTGCTGGGTCAATGTGAATAGTTTCGGAACCAACCTGGTCTTCATAAACCGGAACATAATCCATTCCCATTTCATCTTTTTTAGGGACTGGTGAAGTTTCATTCGGATTCATCGGCGAACGGTAATAAGCAATTTTTCTTTCGTTGCTAGAATTACCTTGATCTGCATATACTGGAACGTAATCCATCCCCATCTCATCCTTCATCGGCACTTTTGATGTTATTGAAGGATTCATCGGATTGCGGTAGAAAAGAATTTTTCTTTCTCCCGGCTTGCCGTAAGAACTTGATGAAGAACCGTTTCCGAAAAGCAGCCATCCGACACCAAGACCGATAAGAACGGCAGCTACTCCAACTATAATTAATTTTTTCATAATTTAATTTCTCCGTAAACTCTTATTGAATTTTTTCTTTAATCTGATCAATGCTAAGCCCGACTGCCTGCTCGAGCAGTGCCTGGCTTTGCATGTAACTCATCTGTGCCATGTAATAATCCTGCTTTGCCTTCAGTACCATTTTATATGCATCAATAACCATTAAGAACTGTGTCTTGCCGGTCTGATAAGCGGCAAGCGTTGATTGTAGTGTCTGCTGTGCCTGCGGAATAACCGTATTCTTGTAAAGGTCGATTAGATTTTTATTGCTCTCAATTTTTACAAGCGCATCCTGCACCTGGCTCGCAACTAAATTTTTTGAAGCATTGAATTGTTCTTGTGCAGTGTTAATGTTTATTTTATTTTCTTCAATCTTGCCTGAAAATTTATCTTTCGACCAGAAGGCAATCGGAATATCTACTCCAACCATTGTCGACCAGAAATCGTTCGTCGTGCCCGTCATATTCTTATACATTAACTGCACCATAATGTCGGGATAATATTCCAGTTTAGATGACGCAAGCTCAGCTTCATTCATTTTGATGTTATACTGCATAGCTTTTAGTTCAGGTCGGAATTCAAAAGCAAGAGTTGAAAGCTGACTGTAGCTCCAATTAGGTATAGTATCTTCAATTGAAATTATTTCAGGGAATGTACCAACAGCAGGACGGTTAAGTAGTGTGTTCAACATTGTCTCAACATTTATTTTTTCTTTTTTGAGATTAACTCCGTCATTTATTAGTGTTGATAGTTCAGTTTGTGCTCTCAGCATATCTGCCTGGCTGCCTGTCCCGACCTGATATTGCTTTGCAGTTATATTGGTAAGTTGTTTAAGAAGAATTTGATTCTCCTGGTTTATATCAATTTTCTTCTGGACGAAGTAAAGTTCATAGTAATCAGATTTCACTTCGCGAATTATTTCACGCTCCAATTCCTTATACTGCTGCCCATACATCTCTGCATTATTTTCTGCAGACTTTCCCATGTTACTTAGCTTACCCGGAAACGGAAACATCTGCTGAATGTAATAATCTGTCTCCATTCCATTTTTAATAGGATTTGGAAATGATTGTATTGGAGTCTGATAAAATGAAATTCCAACCTGCGGCGGATCCCATGCGGTTACCTGTTTTATTTTTGTTTGTTCAGCAAGAGTTTGGCTTTTTGCCGCTTTTAACTGGGGATTATTCCTAAGAGCCTCAGCAACTAAATCCTCAAGAGCAGAATGATTTTTCTCCTGTCCAAATCCTGTAGAAGGAAGAAATAAAATAAAAATTAAAAAAACTGTTCTTATCATCTAAAAACCTCAATTCTAAAAATATTATGATTCAAAAAACTCTAACGAATAGAATTTTCTTTTTAACCAATTGAGCTTTATGCCCACATGATTTTATAAAAGGAATTATTTTGGAGAACCGGCAAAAATTAGCGCACTAATGCCGGCTAAAGCGAAGATTAGATTAATAGAACTGAGTTGTTTAAATAAAGGGAATTACTGGTTAAAGGAGGAGAAGTATCATAATAAATCTTATTAATTCGGGTTGAAGATAATATATTGTTCGAAATATTTTTTACTTCAATTATCGTTATAAATTGAAAGTGGTCAACTTTTTCAGAAGTAATTCCTATGTAATTATCTTTTACTTTAGAATCGATAACCTTAACAGTGCAGCAATCCTGGCTGCTGATGTTTTCTGCCGAATTGTGGATGGTATCATTACTCATACCGCTTTGGCTCATCGAACTGCCATCGTTCATTTCCATCCCGCAGCTATGGAATGAAAAAGTTTTCGTCATATTACAATAATAGAACGTAACCGGAAGGCTCGTTATTGAAATGAAGAAAGTCAATGTTATGGATAATATGAAAATCTTTTTAATCAATATATTTTCTTTTGTTGAACCAATAATTTCAATTATAATGCCATATATATATAAGCAACAATATGGAAAAATGAACTTAGAAACAACACATATATGATGTAAATCTCAAAAGTGAGATTCAATTAAGAATGATTTGAAACTTTTATGCCTCTGTAATTCTGGAAGGAAAGCAGTTGATTAGCGCGATTTATAATAACTTTGTAAACAAATATTGCTCAGAATGTAAAGGAAGTAGACCATTTAGCATTTACTTATAATTTTTCACTTTCAATTTTCAATGTTTATTTCTAAGAGATTTATTCTTAGATTTTGAATTGGAGAAATCAATTATTCTATTTTTCTAAAATGTTAAACAGCAGGTGAAGTTAGTATATTATTGTAACTCCTGCACCAAAGCCCATATCGCTGTCATAATTTGCAGAAATGCCGAAGTACTTGGAAATTATATAGCCGAATCCAAAAGTACTTTCTCTATCGGTGTTTACTGAAAAATCAAATCTAAGACGGGCAGTTATTGGTATATCGTCCCTGCTTAACTGAAAACGAAATTTTCCCTGAGAATCAACTCTTGCATCAGCAATAATAAGCAGAGGCAGAGTATATTGAATTCCCGCGCAAACCACTTTCCGGTTGTCTGCAGTATTTTTTTGTCCAAACATGTTTTTATCGCGGCTTGAAGAATTCCAATAACGCACATCCCAGCCAACGTAGGGAAACCACCATTGCATTTCTCCAAGGTATCTTCCAAAGACTGTTTCATCTTCGTAGCCTTTGGAATGAATTATCCCGACATGCCATTCGGTTAGAAACTGGTAGCGGGTATTAGCAAGCATTGCTTCGCCCATACTTCCGCTGTTCTCCAAAGTGATTCTTGCCCCCGGGTAAAACATCCTATCGTCATCGTATAACATTTGTATTGTCTTTTCATTGTCGGGTAGAAACGGATTAGGCGATGAATTTTCATAACTGAATATCCTTGCCATTCCACTCATCATGTGGTAGAGAATATGGCAGTGAAAATACCAGTCGCCGGAATACCGTGCGGCAAATTCAATTGTATCTGTTTCCATCGGCATAATATCAAGAACATTTTTAAGCGGATCATAATCTCCATGTCCGTTTAAGACTCTAAAAAAATGACCATGCAGGTGCATAGGATGCCGCATCATGGTTCTGTTGTAGAGAATAATCATTACATTCTCTCCCTTTTTAATCAATATCTTATGAGATTCCGAAAGTGTTTTGTTGTTAATACTCCAAACATAACGGTTCATATTACCGGTTAGATTAAAGTGCAAAATCTTTAACGAATCCTTTGGCAAAGTTGTTTTGAACGGAGCTTTAAGCATTGCATAATTTAGAGTTGTAATTGTATCCAAATTTTCCGGATACATTACGGTATTCATATCCATCTGTTGAAGGCTCATCTGCATGCCCATAGGATTCATAGAACCATCCATATTCATCATGCTGTTCATCATCTTCATGCCTTCAAAATATTTGAGGGGAAGAAGAGTAGGGGCATATACTTTTTTACCGTTGCCAAGCCAAAGCGAAGTGTGGTGAGTTCTGTCTTCCGACGTTGCACGGAATTCGAAACTTTTACTGCTGTCAGGAACTGTTACAATTACATCATAAGTTTCGGCTATACCGACTATCATTCTATCGACTTTGACCGGTACAACATCACTGCCGTCGCTTGCAACTACAGTTATCTTTCCGCCCGCATATTGAAGCCAGAAATAAGTTGAAGACGAACCATTAATAATTCGGAGTTTTATTTTATCACCAGGCTTTAAATGAGGAAGAGTCTGTTGAATTTTTCCATTGGTAAGAAATGCATTATAGTAAACGTCGCTTACATCCATAGAGAGCATTCGCTTCCATTCATTAGTAAGCTTGGTAAAAAAATAGCCTTGCGTTAAAGCCTCACCGTAACTCTGTACACTTCCTTTTTCTATTGCATACCAATCAGTTGCCATGTGCAATGAGCGTTCAACCTCGTAAGGATTTTCATTCGTCCAATCGTTTAGAAGCAAAGTATATTCTTTCATCTTCGGCTCATTACGCTTATAGATAATCAAAGCTCCGTTAAGACCGCTTTGTTCCTGCATACCAAAGTGAGAATGATACCAGTATGTACCGCTTTGAACAATAGGAAACTTATATAAGAATGTTTTTCCTGGTTCAATTGGCATTTGTGTTAGGTAAGTAACTCCGTCATATTGGTTCGGTATTATCATTCCATGCCAGTGAATCGAGGTAGGCTTGTTCATTTCGTTATGAACATATATATCTGCAGTATCGCCTTCGGTAAAATACAAAGTGGGACCAGGGATAGAACCGTTGACAGAAATTGCGTCTGCCTTTTCACCAGTAATGTTTACTGTAGTATCTCTAATGAATAAATCGTAACGGATAACTTGAGGTTTAGAGTCGCTTACATACCGATTAACAGTTGAATCCTCATCTGTAGTTGTGTATAAATGATGCTTCTCTAATTGTTGGGGGTAAACAAATGGAAAAGAACTTGTGAAAAGGAAAAATATTAGAAGGTAGATGAAACTTATTTGTCCCTTTAACACTTTTAATAAAAATTTCTCTGTGGTTCTCCGTCCTAGTCCTTTGTACCTCAGCGTAACATTTTTTCTGTAACTCAGAGAGCCGCAGAGTTCACATGGATATAAAAAATTATTTTTTAAGTTATAGTTTCTCAACTTTATTTTAGAGTTTCCTTCACTTCACCGCAAGTCGGCATAGCTTTGCCGAAGTAAGGATTTTTAATTGTCGATTCGCTGCTAAGCCAGTACTTCTTTTTCATCGGGCAATAGTCGCGGTAGATTGGTTTAGTAGATAATTTTACCTCTTTAGCAAGCGTATAAAAATTATCTGACAGCGAAGCAAAATAGATTCTCTGTTTAGGAAGCTCTTTACTTTGTGATATACTTTTTGCCTCGGAAGATAGCTTATCTTGGATCGACATGAACGCCTTTTGTTCCGCGTCGGTTAAGGTCTTAACATTAATGCTTTGAATTGCATTCAAAAGACCTCCAGCATGAGCAGCAGCATTTGAAGAGCTGGAATTAACAAGGGCATCCTTTACTTTATAATAATATTCCAGCAGTTGATTGATGGAAATTTTATTTGTACTGTCTTTTTTAATAACTGTTTTATGATTTGGTGACGCACTCAAAGATATGGCAAAAGAACAAACCAAAATCATAGATACAAATAGAGATTTCATATATCTTCCTTTTCTATTAATCTAATTAGTTCTTAATTCCACATAAATACAGGTGTGTAAAAATTATTTATAATTAGTAAATAGTTTGATGTTGTAAGTCACTTGAAATGGTAAAATAGGGATTATTAGTAATCAATAAAATATTTTATATTCAAACTTCATGATGTTGAAGTTAAAGAAAAGACTTGGATGATGTTTAATACCAACTTCGCTTCTTGCGGCTTTTATTATTATTTAATATAATTGAGTCAGATAAATTTAGTTTTAAATGCTAAATTATTTTTTTATTATCATTATTTTAAAATGGGATTAACAAATCAAAACCAACCAATATGCTTTATCTGAAAACGTTCTGAAATCGTCTTGAAAACGTCCTGAAAACGTCTTAATCCCATATTCCTCGCGTTCATCTTCCTATATATTCCGTACTAACTATAATGCAAAACAGCAGCCATAACAGAATTAAGATATAATATTTTAGACGAGCTATGGTGAAAAATTGACAATCAGGTGATTCGCAAAATAAACCTGAAAATTGCTTCTTCGAAAGAGCTACAGCGCATAAAAAGACTAAAATCTAATAAGCTAAATCTCTAAAGAACAACTTTTAGTCCGTCTATAATCTATATTTGTATGTTAGTTTCACTATTCATAGATTTCGCCGAAAAATTTTGATATGATAATTAGGAACTGTTGAATATACTGAGATGTTGGAATTAAATAGATTGAATAAATTATTTCCCTGGCTCTCCATCCGTAATAAGCTGATAATTGCTTTTGTCGGTCTCTCCATACTTCCGATTATTCTCGTCGGCATATACGGTATAATATCCAATACTCGTTCAATGAAAGACTCCGCAGTTCAGAACCTTGATCATGATTTATCTTTAATTCAGGAAAACACTGCTAACCTAATAGTAAATATCGAACGCGATATGTTGTTAATCCAAAGATCTTATTTAAACAGCCGTGTTCGTTCAGATATGAATAAAGAAGCCTATTCATCGGATGAAAACAACATTAAAAATTTAGATAATGAACTTCTATCCTTTGCGGAAACAAGGGACATTTATTATCAGTTAAGAATCGTTGATGATGAAGGAAATGAAGTTGCTCGGATCCAATCAAGTTCCGCTGATTCTAAGGAAAAGTTCAAAATAATCCCTGCGAATGAACTGAGGCATGTTCCTCAAGTCTATTATTTTTTATTAACAAAAAATTTAACAAAAAATCAAATTGCGCTTGCACCGGCAGAGCTGCTGAGCCCGAATAACAAAATTGTTCCGGTTATAAGTTTTGCGATGCCGCTTTTATCGCACGATAAAGAAATCGGAATTCTAATCGCTGATGTTTTTGTAAAAAATCTTTTTAATACTCTTCGGACTTATAGAAGCCTTAATCCGGATGAAAAAGTAATTCTTGTTAGCGGTGACGGACATTATCTTTATCATTCTCAAGAGAAGAAAAGCTGGAACAAACTGCTTGCAGCTAGAGATAAAATTAATTTACAGCATGACTACCCGGAAAAGATTGCAGCTCAAATCCTGTCTAATAAGGATTCTATTATAACTAATGGAAGCAATGATATCATTTCACACGCTCCGCTTTTTTATGGGAATACCTCTCTATATCATACAAGCCTTAAACCGAATCTTGCTATGCCGCTTTATCTTTTGGTTGCTGTTCCAAAGGCAGTAATTATGCATCCTGTTCATTTATATGAATACAGTTTTGCAGGCATTCTAATTTTGTTTTTAATGATATCTTTTATTTTAAGCTTGTTGGCAACAAGGCATTTTACTGTCTCAATTGGAAAGCTTACCGAAGGTGCCGAAACAATCACTAAAGGAAATTATAATCACCGTGTGAAAGTTGAAACTCGCGATGAGATTGAAAAGCTTGCCGAGCAGTTTAACTTAATGGCTCAATCTCTACACGACCGCGATGTAGAGATTCAACAATATAAAACACATCTTGAAGAAATGGTCGATGCGAGAACCGAAGAGTTGTTTGCCGAAAAATCCAAACTGCAGGCAATACTGGATAATGTTCCGAGTGCATTTCTTCTGCTTGATAAAGATTTAAGAATTCAAACTGCAAGTGCAGCTTTTAAAACAATTACCGGCTATAATATTGATGATGTCAAAGGCGAAGATTGCAGTAAGATATTCGGTACAAATGGATTTTGTATAGATTGTATTTGCATGCGTGCAATTTCAAAAAGCAAAATAGAGAGCTGTATTGATTGCAAGGTCGATGATAAACAGCATGAGCGCTACATTGAACATATCGCTATTCCGATGAAAAGTAACGGTGAAGTAATTGCCGTCCTTGCAGTTATTACAGATATTACGAAGCGCAAACAGCTTGAGGGAGTTCTGGTAAAGACCGAGAAGCTTGCGGCAACAGGTGAAATAGCTGCATTTGTAGCTCATGAATTTCGCAACTCACTTACTTCTATCAAAATGATTTTACAGCTTCTTGCAGAATCAGATCATCTTGCTAAGTCTGAAAAAAAATCCGTAACTGTTGCGCTTAATTCTACCGGCGAAATGGAAGAGACCGTAACCAAGCTGTTAAATTATGCCTATCCTGTGCCCATGAATTTTCAAACTGCAAACGTCGCAGATATTCTAAATGAAAGTCTTACATTCGTTCAGCTTCGATTTAAGAAATCCGGAATTTCAGTTAAGAAAGAAATTGAGTCATCAACTCCTTCAGTTCTGCTGGATGCGTCTCACCTAAAGGAAGCTATTATCAATATTTTATTGAATGCGGTTCAATCGATAGATGAAAAAAGAAATTCACTTGAGGATACGGAACTAAACGAAGGTGGGAATAATGAAATTTCAATTTCGATTAGAAAAGTGATCCTCAAAAAAACTCTTCGAGATTTCAAATTAGAAGAAGCTGTTGGGTACACAAACATCGAAGATGCCGACAGGAACAGGTATGAAATAATTTTGCGCAGAGGGACAGAATGTATTCTTACTCAAATAACAGATACCGGCACCGGCATTGAAAGTGCAAATATTACTAGAATCTTTGATCCATTTTTTACAACCAAAACCAATGGTACCGGTTTAGGTTTGCCAATGGTTAAGAGAACTATAAATGCTCATCATGGCATTGTTACGGTCGAAAGCAAAAAAGGAATGGGAACAACTTTCAATATATACATTCCGCTATTAAATGAAAGCTACTCGTTGCCCGAACATCTTATTTAATTCTAAAGGAAAAAGTTGGACGATAAATTAAAGCACAAAGAAAAAATTCTTGTTGTTGACGATGATGAAAACATACGGTTTGCATTCCTTGAGGTTTTCAAAAAGGATGGCTATACTGCAGTTATGGCGCAAGATGGAGAAGAAGGATTAAAAATCGCGAGTTCCGATAATATCGATTTAATCTTTATGGATATAACGCTTCCGAAAATAACCGGATTGGAAGTATTAAAAAAATTCAGAGAGCAAGGAATAAACATTCCTACTATAATTATTACCGGCTACGGCATAATGCAGAATGCTATCAAGGCAATGCAGCTTGGTGCGTTTGATTATTTGACAAAGCCGCTAGACATAAATAAAATCAGAGAACTGACAAAGAAGGCTTTATCAAAATCCACTGCGTCGGAAAATGATGAAGGATTTTCTTACAATGCTGACATTATAGACCGGTATGAAATTATAGGCAGAAGCCAAAGAATGCAGGAGATATATAAATTGATCGGAATGGTTTCGACGACTCCCAATACTGTTTCTGTTTTAATAACAGGGGAGAGTGGAACCGGAAAAGAATTGGTTGCAAGAGCTATTCATGGCAGCACTGCTGGTCCAGGGCATCCTTTTATCGGGCTAAACTGTTCGGCAGTTCCGGATAATCTTCTTGAGTCTGAATTATTCGGCTTTGAGAAAGGCGCATTTACAGGCGCATCGGAACGCAAGTTAGGCAAGTTTGAACTTGCCCAGAACGGATCCATTTTCTTAGATGAAATTGGAAACCTTTTACCTGCACTTCAGCAAAAATTGTTGAGAGTACTTCAGGAAAGAGAATTTGAAAGGCTTGGCGGCGATGTGCCGATAAAAGTACAGGCAAGGTTTATTGCTGCAACAAACAGAGATCTAGAGGAAGAAATCAAAAATGGAAATTTCAGAGAAGATTTATTCTTTCGTCTGAATGTTGTGGATATTAAATTGCCTCCGTTAAGAGACCGTGCGGAAGATATTCCTCTTCTTGCAAATTATTTTTTAGCAAAGTACAATGAGCATCTTAAAAAAAATGTTAAAGGATTTTCTTCAGATGCGGTATCGCTTTTAAATTCTTATCAATTTCCCGGCAATGTCAGAGAACTTGAAAATCTAATCGAACGTGCTGTTATGCTTACAAGAGGTGAAGAGATTACCAGTGATCCGCTAGAAAAAATGCTTAGTCTAAATCCTGTAATTAAAGAGCAGGTTCTTCCTATTAACAGCTCAACATTTAAACAGTCACGCGATTATATAATGAATATGTTTGAAAAACAGTTCGTTGAAGATAAACTTAGATCTCTGCAAGGTAATGTTACTTCAGCAGCAAAAGCCTCCGGAATGACGAGACAAAATTTCCAGCGCATGATGAAGAAGTACAATATAAAAGCGGAGGATTTTAAATAAATATTCAGAGTAGGGAGGTTTGACTGTTAATATCAATTACTTTATGATTTACTTTTTTCGAGCTTGTTTAATGCTCTGTTTTTTGCCAAAGCAATTCTAATCAATGGATAAGAAACATCCGGCAGTCTCTGCTTCAAATCTTTTAAGTCTGCAAATCCTTTCTCAATTTCTTTCATTGTTATATTAAAGATGTCTTCCTCATAAAGATGAATGACATCAACCGAAGGTTCATATTCAAGAATAGTCTCAATCTGCATTGATATTACGGCTTCGGAAAGCTGCCGCAGTGAAGCGATATCTGCAAGTGAATACCCTTTGGTTAATAAGCTATAAGTTTCTTTAATGTTTTGCGGAAGTGTCCTGCTTTCAGGTCTCGGCTTTTCTTTTTTGCTGTTACTTTTTACAAACTCATTTACGATTTCCAACAAATCGTTTCCAAGCTTGTTAAACATTCGATGATTAAATCTGCTGATTGATAAAAGCTCGCTTTTTCCCAGCGGACGCTTTGCTGCAACTTCTCGGAGAACTTCGTCAGGGCAAATTAAATATCCGGTCTGCATAAATTTCTTTGCTGCTTTGGATCTTGCTTCCTTAAGAAGATTAAATAACTCCAGATTCTCCTCATAGTTTGCCGGTTTGGAATTATTTCCGCTAATCAATCCTGCTTGTTCAAGTAAATTCAAACCGGATTGAGTTAAGTAAAGAAAATTATTGTCATGGTTTCTTGCAATACAGCCTTCCATTAAAACGCTGTGAAGAACTATTTTCAATTCTTCTATTTCATAATTTGCACAGCTGCCGAACGTCTCAAAGGATTTGTATTTTTCTGTTCTGCTTGAACCTCTGATAACAGTAATAAGAGATTTTTCAGTCAGCGCAAATTTATTTTCATTTAGCGTTCTAAGAATAATTTCTTTTAGATAATCGCTTGTTGATTCGGGTAAAAGTTCTTCAGTCCGGCATTTATCGCACCTTCCGCATTTATATTCTTCATTCTTCTCGCCAAAATAATTTAGAATGAACTTAAAACGGCAGTCATTAGTGTAAACATAATCCACCATTTGCTCAATTTTCTTTTGAAGAGAAAGGAAGCTTTCGTTTATTTTTTTATAATCAAGCCGAAGCCTATTGGAATTAATTCGCGGAGAAGTAAGCAGCACGGATTCTTTAGAAAATGGTTTATTGTATTTTATAATCCCGAGATTATCAAGAGTTATTAATGTTTCTTCCACGTCTTGTTCAGCGAAGCCTAATTGAGCAGCAATACTGTAGGAAGTCATTTGTACTTTATCAGAGAAAATTCTGCTGCCGAACTCACGCAGAAAATAAACTATCATTTCTTTGATAAGGTTATTAGAATTTCTTTTAACAAATTCTTTCAATTTATTTTTATCAAATATAACCTGCAAAGAAGATTTATTCTCGAATTCCGACGGCTGTTTTAGGTATCCGCCGTGTTCAAGAATTTTTATTGCCGAATAAAGCAGACCTTTACTGACTTCTCTTTTAGCAAACGCTGAAATAAAATCTTTGCTTAAAGGTATTTCGGCAGCAGGTAAATTACCTTCAGCAACTTTTCCATAGTCGCAAATTGCATCATATATTTTTTGAATTAGCTCTTTATCGGGATGAGAATTTTCAAGGAAGAAGTTTTGAATATTTATATCATAGTCATCATGCAGAAGATAAATGAAAGAAGTTTTGCCGTCTCTTCCGGCGCGTCCGATTTCCTGGTAATAATTTTCGATTGAGCCAGGAGTATTAAAATGAATAACAAGCCTTATATCTTTCTTATCGATCCCCATTCCAAAAGCATTTGTAGCAACTATAACCGGTGTAATACCGTTCATAAAATCTTCTTGAATCTTACTTCTTTCTTCGGCTGCTAATCCGGCATGATAATATGCGGCATTTATTCTATGAAGGTTTAAAAACTCTGCAATTTCCTCTGCACGTTTTCTGGATGCCGAATATATTATTGCTGGCGTTCCATGACGTGAAAGCAGCTCAAGACATTTTTCCTTTTTCTTTTTTGTAATGAAGACGTTAAGCTCTAAATTCTTTCTTTCGAAGCCGCGTACAAAAATTTTAGGTTCTTTTAATCCAAGCTGCTCAACTATATCTTTTTCAACTTCAGGTGTAGCAGTGGCGGTAAAAGCAGAAATATGTTTTACAGAAATATAATCGACGAACCCTTTTATTTTTCTGTAGCTCGGTCTAAAGCTATGTCCCCACTCGCTGATACAATGTGCTTCATCTACAAATAAATGTGAAGGCTGTAAGCTTTTTATTTTGTCTGCAAAGATTAAATTTTCCAATCTTTCAGGTGCAACATAAAGAAGTTTAATAGAACCGAAGGAAATCTTTTTCAGAACTTCATCAGCTTCAGAAAAGCTCATCTGGCTATTTATGAACGCGGCAATAGTTTCGGTGCCGTTTAACGAATCTACCTGGTCTTTCATTAAGGCGATTAGAGGGGAAATGACAATAGAAAAGTTTTTAGAAACTAATGCAGGAATTTGATAACATAAAGATTTTCCTGCCCCGGTAGGAAGTACCGCAAGAACATTCTCGCCTTTCAAAATTGTATCAACTATTTCTTTCTGGCTATCACGAAAAGTTTCAAAGCCAAAATATTTATTTAACGCTTCTTCGGGTGTCATCAATAAATGAGATAAATTTTTTGTTTAGAAAAATACTAAAAATTCATTTGGGATAATGAGGTAAACAGGAAATTATTGTAAATGTCTTTCCAAAAAGATTAGATAACATGTAAATGTCCTTTGATGATCATGTAAAAATATTTCAAAATTGTCATTGTGTATACATTTTTAGCCTGCTGGTGCTCGATAATAATTTAACATTATTAAATCTTTCGAAAATAATTGATTGTATTTCAATAGAAATTGAGTATTTTAACAGAATTAATAACTTATATAAGTCAAACTGAATGGCAGGCAAATTAATTCACGATTGCCTAAATACATTGTAATAAATTAAACTCAGTTTGATTGTTGAGAATAAAAATCCATGAAAGATTCGAGCCTGAGAGATTCAATCATTAAGCGAAAGATTTATAACCTTTTCAACGGATTATCAAACGGGCGATCAACTGAGAAAAATAAATTTGATTTAACCACAAAAAATATTAAATGAATTTCAATACAGATAAAAGAACAGTAATGACGCTTGATGCTGGCGGTACTAACCTGGTCTTTACCGCTATGCAGGGTAATGAACAAGTTGTTGATGAAATTACTTTGCCAAGTAATGCAGATAATCTCGATAAATGTATGTCATCAATTGTCGATGGCTTCAACCAGGTAAAATCAAAATTGAAAAACAAACCGGTAGCAATCAGTTTCGCATTTCCGGGTCCTGCTGATTATCCTAATGGAATTATCGGAGACTTGCCGAACTTGCCTGCATTTCATGGAGGTGTTGCGTTAGGTCCGATGCTGAAAGAAAAATTTGATCTGCCTGTCTTCATAAATAATGATGGCGATCTTTACGCCTACGGTGAAGCAATAGCGGGATTTCTTCCGTCAATCAATAATAGATTGGAAAAAGCCGGCAGCGTTAAAAAATATAAAAATCTTTTAGGATTAACTTTTGGAACAGGCTTCGGGGCAGGTATTGTTCGAGATGGAAATTTATTTTTAGGAGACAATTCAGGCTCGGGAGAAATTTGGCTGCTGCGTGATAAGTTAAATCCGCAGACCTACATTGAAGAGCATGTAAGTACGCATGGATTAAAAAATGCTTTTGCACGAGCTGCTAAAATAAATCCGGAAGTCGTACCTTCTCCGAAAGATATTTACGAAATGTGTACAGGCAAGAAAGCTGGAAACAAAGTCGCTGCTGAAAAAGCATTTAGTGAATTCGCTGAGGCTGCAGGTGATGCAATTGCAAATGCAATTACTTTAATTGACGGACTGGTTGTTATTGGCGGAGGTCTTGCGGGTGCAGCGGATGTTTTTCTTCCAAAGCTTGTTGCTGAAATGAATAGCAATTACATTAGACGGGATGGTTCTCAATTCAGAAGACTTTCTGCAATGGTTTATAATCTTGAGGATGAAAGACAGATTGTAGAATTTACAAAGGGTAAGACCAAAGAAATTACCGTTTACGGAACGGATAAAAAGGTTATTTATGATTATGAAATGCGCATTGGCGTCGGCATATCAAAAATAGGTGCAAGCAAAGCTATCTCAATCGGCGCCTATGCATTCGCATTGAATTCTCTTGATAAATGATCCTTAAATAATATTTTCATTAAGCTTAAATAATGAACGAAGATAGAAAGAAAAAATTTTTATGGCTGGTATAACCGGAACAGTAAAACAATCAACAGTAACGACACAAGATGTTCAAAGCAAGGGTTATCGCGGTCCTTTTGCGATCATGACAACATTGTTTTTCATGTGGGGATTCATGACCGTGTGGAATGATATTCTTATTCCACGTTTCAAAGAAGCGTTCACTCTAAATTTTTTCCAGGCGATGCTTGTTCAATTCGCTTTCTTTGGAGCTTACTTCGTCGGCTCGCTGCTTTATTTTATAATCTCAATGACGACAGGCGACCCGATCGCAAGAATTGGTTATAAAAACGGAATTGTCATCGGGCTGTTGATTTCAGCCTTTGGCAGCGCGCTGTTTTATCCGGCTGCAACCGCAACTTCTTATCCGCTTTTTCTGATTGCATTGTTTATTGTTGGTCTTGGCTTTGCTATGCTTCAGATTGCGGCTAACCCTTATGTAACAATCCTTGGACCTGAACGAACTGCATCAAGCCGATTAAATCTTGCACAAGGATTTAATTCGGTGGGAACTACTATCGGTCCATTGATCGGCGGTTATTTAATATTCCAATATTTTGATAAAGTCGGTATGCACGGAGCTGAATCAGTCAAGATTCCATATATAACTTTCAGCATTGTGTTTTTAATTCTTGCAGGTATTTTCTTTTACGTCCATCTTCCTCATATCGGAGAAGGGAAAATAGAGAAGGGAGCGGGTGCATTAAAATTTCCGCATGTTATTTTAGGAATCATCGCAATATTTATGTATGTCGGCGGCGAAGTCTCTGTCGGCAGTTCAATCATAAATTTTCTTGGTCAGCATAGCATTGCCGGATTAACAGCAGTAGAAGCAAGCAAGTATGTTTCGCTTTTCTGGGGCGGTATGCTGATTGGTCGATTTATGGGCGCAGTTGAGTTGAGTGAAATAAAAGCTAAAAATAAAAAAATTATTTTGGCTGCAATTCCGATTGCTGCATTTATTATTCTGGGATTAGTAAGCGGCTGGAATATTGTAAAAGATTATCTTCCACTTTTAATTCTTTGCTGGGTTTTGTTCCAGTTTGGCAAAGCAAATGCCGGACGAACACTTACAATTTTCTCTGCAACAATAGTTGTTCTGCTATTAATAACAATTATTGTGGGCGGAAGAGTTGCGATGTGGTGCGTAGTCGGTATTGGATTATTTTCATCAATCGGATGGTCAAACACATTTTCGCTTGCGCTTGAAGGAACTGGAATATTTAAAAGTCAGGTTTCATCTTTGCTCGTAATGGCAATACTTGGCGGAGCCATTTTACCACCATTGATGGGATACATTGCCGATCTTGGGGGTCTGCAAATTTCTTACATAGTTCCGTTTATTGCTTACTCGTACGTGGGCTTTTATGGCTTGAAAGGACATCGTATAGGGCGGGGCAAAGAAGCTATAGCGTAAAATTTAATCGAACCTTTATAATAAAAACCTTGGGAGATGAAAGAGAATAGGTTCTTTGAACAGCAAATTCTTCTTCTTGTTTCTTGCTGTTCTGATAAAGCTTTTTTAACTACATCTATATTATAAATGCCGGTTGATTTTGGAAAGGAACTTTTTATTTTTTCTGAACTCAATAAATTCAACTGAAGCGCCGTTTTCTAATAATATTGCTGTCCTTACTACTTTTGATGGTGAGCTTATTTCTCCGATTAACTGTTTACCTTTAATTGCTTCTTCAAGATTCTCAACCTCAAAAGCAATATGCGGATCATTTTGAATTGTTTTAGCAATAGGGCTGCCTTCTCAAACCTCATCCATTCATACCTGTATTCACCGGTATCGAATCCTGAAACGTAAAATTTATATTGCTCAAGATATTTTTCATCTGGCTTTATTTCGCTTGTCGGAATTCCGATATGGTGAAAGCGCATTCCATTCTTTGAAATTGCAATTGGAGGCTCGTAGTCTTTTCTTCTTTTTTAATTATACTTATTCTTTTGATTAACATGAATGAGAATTTAGTGAAGTTACGCAAAATGAATAAAATGATCCATTTGTCATTCCGAACTTGTTTCGGAATCTTTATTTTTAAGCTGTTTTTAGATGCTGAAACAAGTTCAGCATGACAATTGCGTAACTTCAGTTACTAATTCAAAGCAGAAGCAAAATTTTAAATTCAGTTCTATTTGAACAACAATTTTATATCCTTGTTATTATATTTAACAATTGCTACAATAAAGAAGACAGAAAATAAAACCGACCATCCATAAGAAAAAATCAGCGATGCCGTTTTAGCCATATCCTGCATTTGCTGAGAAATGTTTTCATTACCTGTGTAATGTATTTGTAATAAATCAAAATAATTTACTAGCGGAGAAACTAATAAGTAAGCAATTGCAAGTATTAATCCGATTATGATTTGTTTCCTCCATATTTCTTTGTATTGAAGTACAAAAATTGCCGACAGCAAAATGAAAACGCTGATTAATATTTTTATAGAATTAATTATTATAATCGGAGTCATATTCAATGTGAATGCAGCCTTCCCGGGCATTGTTTCAAAATATTCCTGCGCAGAGTTTAAGAAATAAGAACCGATTATACCGGCTATACCGGCTAATATTGAGAGCGAAGCAATGACGATAAGAATCCATGTAAATACTCTTACGGTTTTCTGATTCTTTTCTTGATTAACTAGAGTTTCCAAATTTCCTCCAGATTTTTATTTGTTATCTCTCAAAATTAATTAACTTTAATTGTAAAGCCGCTAATGTTAACATAAAAATAAAAAATATAAATGCGATTACCATCTAACCGCAGTTTATCTGCATTCCAAATGCCGGCTTAGCAATCTCATTTAATCCAAGCAAAAATATTACAAAGAAGCTTGAATTATTTCCTATTCGGCAGGAATTAAATGATTTTATTTTACTAATGTTTGCCGGCTTTAATAATTTCTTTGGATAACTTCATTAAGTAATTAATATCAGGATTTATGCAACAATTTAACTGTCGAGTTGTCATCTTTACATTCTAAGGTAGAATTTGCAAAAATATAACCATTTCAATGAATATTAATTAACTGCATTAGTTATAAAGATGACATCTCTGAGCTTGCGTAGCTTCACTAAATAAGCTTAGTCAGAAGCATTCTTCACATTCTAACGAGTATTTGGCTTTAACAACAAGGCTGCCGTGAATTATCTTTCCACCGGTATAATTTAAGACAGCGGCGCAGAAGTTATCCCAGAAATATTTTATCTCTTCAAATGTCTCTTCATCAATCTGAACGAACAAAGCTTTAGCCGGGATTTCTGCTATATACTCTTTATCATGGAAAGAAATTGAAGAGACAAAGTGGGGATTATTGGAAAAGACACTAATAGGATGGGTAATTCTTTTTACCGCTTCAGATTCCTTAGCTTTCATAAAAAACCTCGTAAAAATTAATTCGGCGGTAATGTGGTACTGCTTTACCGCCGTAAATAATTTGGCGACAGGTAGGGTTTTTACCTGTCGCCGGTTGGGATAAAACTAAAGGGCAGAGTCATATCCCAATCTCAGAATCTTATAAATCAAACCCATAAGATGTTAATTATCTAATAATCTTTTTAGCCCAAGGAAAATAAATTGTTGGAAAAATCCCTTAGATAAACGAGAGCTTTAATAATATTCAAGGCAAGAATTCTTTGTAACATATAAGCGATAATTTTATTACCTCTTGAAACTCAGAAAATATCTAAAACTAAGCTGCACCTATTGCTCTCCATTAACTACGACTAAAGTAACAAATTTATTTCTAAATGCAAACATTTAAACCGAAAATTTTCGACATTTTTTTGTACAAATTTAATCCTTCTATTTAAAACCATCCATTGTCTAATTGAATTTTGAAATGCTGCTTTTAATTAATGGCAGCCCTTCTTTTTAACTTAATAACTGAAGTTACGCAAAATGAATAAAATGATCCATTTGTCATTCCGAACTTGTTTCGGAATCTTTATTTTTAAGCTGTTTTTAGATGCTGAAACAAGTTCAGCATGACAATTGCATAACCTCAGTAATTAATTAAAAATTCTAAACAATTAAATTGTCTTTAACATCTTTTTTGCCTTTACTCTTGCAAATGCCGAATTCAATGTAGGCAGTTGATTAAAATTGACAACACTGGAATAATATTCTTTAGCTTTTTCCGTGTTGCCTTTTAGGTGATGAGCCCTGCCCAGCATGAATAATACATTAGGATCTTGAGTACTAGCTCCATTTAGTGATTCTATACAAACATCAATCTTTTTTTGTTCTAAGGCTATCATTCCTTTTAGGCTGTTTGCTTGTTTAATTTGATTAGCATTGTTTAATGCCATTACTCCTTTCATAAATTCATTCGATTTTGCAACAGCCGTTTCAAAGTCTTTCTGCATTAAAGCTATTCTACTTTCATTTAAAAGATGACGCCGTTTTATGTTTTCTTTCATTTCAGAAGTTAATGTTGATTCGTTAAACTTATTAACTGACTTAATATAATTATCGAGTGCATCTTTATACTTCCCGGATTCGAAAAGCACATCACCTTTTCGATTTAAAGCATTACCCATCCAATATGCATCCCTGTTTCTTTCGCCAAGCAAATAGTCTTTATCCAATTCTTTTATTGCCGAATTTATATTACCTTCTTCTATATAGGTAATAGCAGTATAATAAATAATATTACTTTTATCATTGTCTGTTTTTGCAGCATCATACATCTTCTGAAGATCTTTTCTTGCATCGGCGTAATTTCCTTTATATATGTTGTTGGATACTATTCCCATTTCTGAAGAAATGAAATCCGGATTTATACTTAAAGCTTTCTGGTAATTTTCAATTGATGCATCATAGTTGCCCCTTCTTAACAGGAACTCAGCATAGGAGTCATAAGGGTTAGGTTCATCAGGAATCAGTTCAATATATTTCTTAAATGCTTTTTCTGCTTCATCATTATTATTTAGTGACATATTTGCGTAACCGAGCATATTATAGGGAGCCGAATAGTTTGGAGCTATTTTAATCGCTTTATTTAATGCATCTATAGCTTTCTGGTAATTCTGCTGTGAATAATAGTAAGTACCTAAGGAACTGAGTACACGTTCATCATTTGGGTACAATGAGACGAGCTTTTGAAGATGTTCAAGTTCTTTTGCAGAATTACCATTTACTTCAGCTTCGAAGCCTAAAATCATTAAGCGCTCGCCTTCGGACACTTTATCCTTAAGCGAAATGGCTTTCTTTAAATCATTTAAGCTTTCTTGGCTGGTACTGCGGAAAGGCGCTCTTAACAAATATGCCATTGCAAAATTTGGATCGGCGTCTATTGCATCCTGTACGTATTCCAAGGACTCTTGTGTACGAAGCTTATCGACAAGATCCCTAGCTTTAATAAAATCTTGCTTTGCACTTTCAGATGTTGTTGTAATTGGAACCTTTTCGTCCTGTTGAGATTTACATCCAATAAAGCACATCAAAACAAAGCAAAATAGAAAAGCGAAAACCGAATAGACTTGTATTTTTTTCATATATCACTCCATTAATTTTTTTTTGAAATTTTGAAAAGACTTATCACGCCTGTGAATAAGTCTGTCATTTATTTAATTCAGCAAAAAGAAATTCTTAAGTGAGTGATTTTTAAAGGTTAGTAGAGCGATTCTTTACTTGGTCATTTACTGATAACCTTTAATTCCGGTAATGAGTAAAACCATTGTGAAGTTAATACAGATTATTTTCAGTGAATAAAATAATAATAAAAGTAATTAAAATCATTCTTAATATTTGGTGCCAGGACGCTTCAGTTTTATAAGATAATTTCATGAATTTATATGAAATTGGGTTCTGTTGATAAAAAATATTTATCATATTTTCATCTTCTTGCTCCATGCATAAACCCGCCAAGAGGTATTGAAGATTGAATTGCAATGAAAGCTTTTGAATCTATAGATCTTACAAGCTTCAAAACATTATTTTGTTTTTTACGCGGTATTAAAACAACGATTACGGAAATTCCACCCGAACCTCCTTCCGCCGGCAAAATTGTCACGCCGAATTTTGATTTTCTCAGTGTATTGGCAATTTCATCTGCAAAGTGAAGTGAAATAATATTTAGCTGGACAAAACCTAATCCGATTTTTTGTTCGATTGTTATCCCCAGAACATTTCCCAAACCGAATCCGAAGGCATATCCAAATAAATTAGGAATAACGTCTAGATGCTGAAATACAAAACGGAGAGCAAACACCCAAATTAATACTTCAAAAAAACCGACAATACCGGCTAAATATTTTTTACCTTGCACAACGTTTATTACTCGAATAGTATCCAGACTGACATCGCAAACTCGCATTCCGGCAATTAGTGCAGCGCCGCCGATTATTTCCCACATCTCCTAATTCCTTTTTTTTGATAAAAAATTTTTCTATAAGATCTATCTTTAAACTTGTATGTAAACTTAAATTAAACGAAGAGTAAGTCAAAGTACAAGTCCATCTTATGTTATGAAGATATTAAAATAAGTCACCTTACGCAGAACAAATTTTTTAGCTTTTGAATACTGAAATAAGTGAACAATTCTATCAATCACATTACTCCACTATTCCATTTTTCCAAGGATTGTTAAGGTGTGTTAGTAAGTTCTCACCAAAATACCTCTGCCATTTTTACATATTTCAAGTCCTTTTTCGCTAAAATTTAACCAAATTCTGCTAAGTATCTAACAAGCCTATGACAAGCCTATAACAAGCCTCTGAAAAGCACTCAATTTCAGGCTATAGAAATGCCTGTAAATTTGACATACTCTCGCTGCTTTCAATTCGCTGCGTCACCTATAAACCCAAGAAATTAATTACTCACATTATGAAAGCTTTTGGAATAATGGAGTGGCGAAATTTAGTAGACTAAATTACTCCAAGGGTAGTGCCTGCGAAAGATGACTTATAATAATTAAAAAAAATCATAATCTAATTGCGCTTTGATTCTATGAATGCTATTTTGCAAAAGAACCTGGTTGCCCAATATATTTTGAAAATATTAAATCATGGGATTATCCGGAATATTTAATCATATTTAAGTTTCTTAATTATAAAACAGGAGGATGATAAATGATTAAGACAGAATTCTTTGAAACGGCTGTAGAACAGGGTTTCTATGGTGTCGATAAGGGAGGATTATTTGGGAAAAAAGATAATGTCAGAAAATATTGGGAAGATCTATCCGTTAAAATTTTGATGAAGCCGCCAATCTTGGAACTTCTAAATCATAAAGAAAAAATCAGGATTGTAGACTTCGGCTGCGGAAGCGGAGAAGGATACGAACTTATTACTCATATTTCACCGATAGAGAGACCTACTAAAAGAGACTTTTTATTAACCCCCGAACAAATCGAAATTTATTTGGGAATGGATATTTCAAAATCCATGATTGACTCAGGCAAATCTATTTACAGTAAAAATCAAAACATGAAATTTATTCAGGCAGACTTATCTAAAGAATATCCTTTTCTCGAAGAAGAACCATTTGATATTTATATGTCAACTTATTCTTCTCCATCTCATTTAACGGTAGAAGAACTGGGGCGCTTAGTAGAAAAAGTATTTCAGCATACTTCAAAAAAATCATATCTCGTTTTAGATTTATTTGGGAAATATTCACCTGAATGGCCATGCTATTGGGATGATCCGGATAATAAAATGTCTGCATACAATATGGCATGGCTGCATTTGCCGGATAAATTAAAACAGGAAGATATTGAACCATACTATGTAAAATATTGGGAAAGAAAATCTTTGATTAAACTTTTAACTAATGCTGCTTCTGTTACAAGTAAAAGAATAAAAATTATGACCAAAGACCGTTCTATTTTGGTCGGAAGACATATTGATACCGGTTTTTTCAATTCTCACCCTCAAAGCTTACGATACCAAGTAAACAGACTTTTCGACCGGGATTATGAAGGAAGGGTTGATGAGTTAAAAGCGGATATTTCTTTTCTTAAACCATATATAAATAAATTTCCGGAAACAGTTGAAAGAATAAATTGTTATCTGTTACAGTGGAATACGGTGGTTAATTTCTGTGAAGCGTTAATAAAAAATAATAATGATCTGATTAAAAAATTAATTGAATCAACAGATGAAACACTTTCGGAAGAACTAAAGATGCTTGCATGGCTTTTTAGAAACAGGGAAAGGTTTCCCGTAGATAATTTTTGGGCAAGCGTCATGGGTCCTCAGCTTGCGTGTGTACTAAGAAATCTTGAATTGAATTTACCTGAAGGAATTGGATGCGGGCATGGTTTGTTCTGCATTGTGGAAATAAATTAAAAAATATTTTTAAGTAAAAATTTAAAAAATTATTTTGCTCTTAATATTTTTTTCCTTAGGTTTGCTGACAGTTAGATTAAAGTAAAGGTATTCCATTTGGAATATTCCTAAAAGTAAATAATTATTTTTAACTCCGGCTAGTAAAAAGGTACTGGGATCATCAAATAAATTTTTAACTGCTGGAAACGGGTTCGGGGATTATTAATGAAAATTAAATTTCAATTGGGCGAACCAATTTAGTAAAACACATTAAAGGGAGTTAATGAAATATAAATTACTATTTCTATTTCTTTTTTTATCATTTTTGTCTTTTGCTTTTAGTCCAGATGGCGGTGATAAAAAGCTCAAGAAGAAGTTGGATGATGACAATTCCAAATATACTAATGTTGGAAGTATCGGCTTAACGGTTACAAACTTTGGAATGTACGGGAACGGCTTTACGCTATGGCCGCAGCAGCCAAGTTGTGAATATCCATTAGGAAGCGGAATAGAACATATCTTTGACGGCAGCCTTTGGATTGGAGGATTTGTCAGCAACGATTCTCTTGGTAAAGGTAGAGTAGGGCCATTCGTTTCTACCGGATCAGTGGATGCCTCTTCTGTCTCTACACGCGGCGGAGGATTTGAATTCACTAACAACCCTGGCAGCAAGATAATTGAAAGATCATCTCTCCTCGATTCAAGATATTACGACCCAAACGCCGTCTCACACCAGGATTTTGTTATGGACTATGTGGATACAAACTTAGTCCTTAGCAATGGAGAAATTATTCAAGACCATAATCCTTTAGGCATTGCAGTTCATCAAGAATGTTATGCGTGGAATTATCCTTTCGCTGATTTCTTTGTAATAATGAACTACACAATAAAGAACGTAACCAATAAATACATCGACAGCGTTTACGTTGGACTATGGACTGATGCTGTAGTTCGTAATACCAAAATTACATCGCCCCGAACAGGAAGCCCATTTTTCGCACACGGCGGTGAAGGGTACAGTGATTCAATGAAAATTGCTTATGAATTTGACGCTGACGGCGATGTCGGATATACAAACAGTTATGTCGGAATTCAGTTCCTCGGCTCTACTCCATCGTTAAACAGTTACTATGTTGTTGATGAAGATACCTTACCCTCAGTAAATTTTGTAAGCTGGCAGTATAAAAATACTAGTGATCCGAATTTCTTTTCTCCTGTAACAGATATTGACCGTTACAGAAAGATGCAGGGTTACTTTGGCGGAACTAACAGATATGGAATTAAGTATGGAGTTAATCCTGCTGATTTAAAAACTCCATCCAACAGATCTATATTAATTACAGACGGAGCTTTCAGAAAGATTGCACCAGGGGATTCTATCAATGTAGTATATGCAATAGTTTGTGCAAAAAAATATGGGAACGATCCCGCAGCAATTGATAATGAAGAACAAAAAACAAACCTTTATTCAAATGCCGAATGGGCATTGCGTGCCTATTATGGTGAAGACAGAAACCGTAACGGTATTTTGGATCCAGGTGAAGATATGGACGGGAACGGAAAAATAACCAGATATATTCTTCCTGCGCCGCCAAGATCTCCGGCGGTAAAGGTTGTACCGGGAAATCAGACTGTTAGTATTTATTGGGATAAGAAAGCAGAATCTTCAGTCGATCCTATCTCCGGCAAGAAAGATTTTGAAGGTTATAGGATTTATAGAACCGAAGCCGGCTTTGATTTGAATCTTGCTCAAGATATCAGGTCTTCTCTCGTTATGCTTGCACAATTTGACAGCGCGGGTAATTCTATTGGATTCAATACCGGTTTCTCAAAAGTTGAATTAAAATCTCCCGTAACATTTCCAGGAGATACTACTCAATATTATTATAGGTTCGATGTAAACAATCTTTTAAATGGATGGCAGTATTTATTTTCTGTGACCGCTTTCGATAAAGGAGATCCTGATAATAATCTGGAAAGTCTTGAGTCGAATCCGATTGTATCTTTGAACCGGATTCTTCCTGGTACACTGCCTAACAATAATGATAAAGCCGAAGTAGGTGTATATCCAAATCCGTATTATGGAAATGCAATATGGGACGGCAGCACCGAGCGGCAGAAAAAAATATATTTTTATAATCTTCCTTCAGAGTGTGAGATAACAATTTATACTCTTTCAGGAGATATAGTTAAAAGAATAGAGCACCATCAGAACAGCAATGGTGCAGGGATAAAATGGTTCCAGACTTACGCAAGCGATGGTAAACAAATAATGACGGGCGGGGAAGATGCATGGGATCTTTTATCGAATAATGACCAGGCAATTGCAACCGGTTTGTATCTATTCACTGTGAAAGATATGAATACCGGTGATATAAAAAGAGGCAAGTTTTTAATAATCAAATAAAAAGGAGTAAACTTTATGAAGTTTAGATTATTGCTGATGCTTTGCATCTTGGCGGCTGGGATAATTTCTGCCCAAAGCCAATACCCGTTGGTTTCAATCCATGATATTCAATATATTGATTCTGTGGGAACGAAAGGATGGTCTGCTTCCTCATATACCGATGATACTGTAAGAGTAGTCGGAATAATGATGATTCGACCTCTTGTGGATCCGATTAATAACAGAACTCCTGTAATGTATTATGGAAATCGTTGGGGTACATATATACAGGATACTTCAGCTTCAAGTGAAGGATGGGGCGGATTAAATGTCCTAGCAGTTGATACAACTTCACCTGAGATTCAAAATACTTTTTTTGATTTAAGTGATACCGCCCAGATTGTGGAATTAACAGGAGTAATTACATCATACGGACAAACCAATGAAATGTTTATTCTACCTTCCGTTCCCGTAAATATACTTGGAAATAAGTCCAAACGACCTGATCCGCTTCAAATGTCTTTAACCGATTTTATGTCGGGAGGCGTTGTTAATAAAGATGCTATGAAGTATACCGGTATGTATGTTGAATTCCATAATGTAATATCAAGTGATAGAAATACCTCTTCAGGTGGTTTTAATATCAACGACGGAAACGGTAATTTTATGATTGTATATCCGCAATCGCGTTATTTTAGATTGGATGGCAACAAGATGCCAGGCTCAACTTATCAGCCGCCTCAAGATGGTACGCCAATTAATTCTATTAGAGGAATCATTACAGTATATAATGATGGTTTTGAAATACTCCCTATTTATCCGAATGATATTTATATAACATTAACTCCGCCAACCATTTCCAATATAAAAAGAGATGTAGTTCAGGTGCATACAAATGTACCGGTAACGGTTTCAGCTAAATTAGTTGGAGGAAGTGGATATGTTAAAAGTGCAGAATTGCATTATAGGGTAGGAGACCAAAGTAGAGTTGCTATCCCGATGACTAAATCAACTGTTGATACTACTATATATTCAGCAGTAATTCCTGCTATCAACAAAGATTCTGCAATGGTAGATTATTTTATTACTGCAAATGATAACCTGGGTCTTATTGGTTATACTCCAAGTGATACAATAAAAGGAAATTATTTCTATCAAGTTTTAGATGAACCATTGACAATAAGAGATGTCCAGTTCAGTCCGTTCGGAAACGGATATAGCAGCTATAATGGTTACCAAGTTACCTTGTCTGGAATTGTTACTGCTGATACTTCAGACATTCCCGGATTCGGCAACGGTACGCCATTACGTATTTATATGCAAGATAAAACCGGTCCGTGGAATGGAATTTTGATCGGAACCCGTGGAATTAAAGGTACCGATGCATTAAAATTGAAAAGAGGAGATAATGTTACTTTAACAGGTACAATTCTGGAAAATTACAGCGTGACTTCAATCGATACTTTGACAGATATAAAAGTCAATTCATCAAATAATATTTTACCAGATCCTGTTGAATTGAAAACAGGTGATATTGATAAGAAGACGGGAAGCGATACTACAGTAGAAAAATGGGAAAGTGTATTAGTTAAGTATCACAATATTACTGTTACAAATACAAATGCAGACGGATTGCCGGGTCCCAACACCAATAACCATGGAGAAATTTATGTTAATGATGGTTCCGGAGATACAAGAGTAGAGTTACAGGATGGTAATCATAATTATAATAATTTGTGGGATTCAACTCTTGTAAAAGATCCGGCAAATATTGAAGTAACAGATAGCGCTAAGTTTTCTGATATGACCGGTATTCTTTATTATTCTTACAGCTATTATAAACTCGTTCCAAGAAAGAATGCCGATTTCGTTGGCTATACACCAATGGCTGTTGAAGAAGTACACTCTTATTTACCAAAGCAGTATACGCTCGAACAAAACTATCCGAATCCATTCAACCCTTCAACAACAATAACTTATTCTATTCCAAGGGAAGGAATGGTAACAATTAAGATTTATAATATTCTTGGTCAGGAAATCCAGACTCTGGTAAATCAAAATAAAACTCCCGGAATTTACAAAGTAAATTTCAATGCAAATAACCTGAGTTCAGGAGTTTATTTCTACAGTTTAAGAGTTGGAGAGGTTAACCAGGTAAAGAAGATGCTTCTTCTTAAATGATAAAATTTGCAGCACAGAAATTATTCTTTGCGAATAAGATAAATTTCCAAAGAATAAAATCTGTGCTGCGAAAAATAAATTTATAAATGTTAGAACGTTTTAAAATGTTGAAGACAATAAAGTTTGTATCGCTCATATTGCTTGCGCTTCTTTTTTCATCTTGCTTTAAGGATATGACCGATAATCCGATCGGCAACCAAGCGCCTAAAACCGGTGTGTTCCTTTATCCTGATTCCTCAATCAGCAGGCAGCCCAGCAAGATTGATGTTCATTGGTGGGGAGATGACCCTGATGGATTCATAATCGGCTATTATATTTCATGGGATGGAAGGCATTGGTCATTTACCAAATCGAACGACAGCCTTTTTGCACTAAAGATAGGTGTTACCGATACAAATTATACGTTTTATGTCTCTGCTATTGACAACGGCGGCAATGGTGTTTATGATAAAGATATTTCACAGAATGGAATTGATTACGGACCGGAACCATTTACAGATAAGAATGGAAATGGAGTGTGGGATCCCGGAGAAGATTATGTCGATATCGGATTAATTGATCCGCATCCTGCAACAATTAAATTCCCGATTAAAAATTCAGCTCCCACTGTAGCATGGGATCAATTAACAGTTCTGCCGGATACTTCTTTTCCCGCAATGTCTTTTGGTTGGAATGCAAACGACATCGATGGTAACTCGACAATCTTAAAAATAAATATCGCTTTGAACGATACCACTAATCCAAATAATATCGTTTCATTGGACGGTTCCATTAATAATATTTCAATACGTACAACCGATTTCAATTCGTCATCACCTATGATGGATATTTTAATCGGAGGAGTTGAATCAAATATAGCCTCACAAAAATTACCCGGACTTATTCTTAACGGGAATAATAAATTCTTTGTTCAGGCTGAAGATATTTCCGGTGCCAAATCAAATTTCATTTGTCTGCCGGGAAGCGGGAAAAATTGGTTTGTAAAGAAACCTCAAGGTAATATTCTAATTGTTAAAGATTACACAGTTGCAGATAATGCTCCAACATTCTATTCATCATTGTTCGATAACGATCTCGGACTTAGGAATAAATATGATATTTATAACTTCCATAATCAGATGCCGCCTTACTTAAATGTTACGTTTCTGCTTACATTGAAGCTTTACAAGTATGTTTTCTGGTACACAGATAACAATCCTTCGCTTGATCTTGCGAGTGCGGTAACCCAAAATTATCTGGATGCGGGAGGTAAGATCATATTCTCGATGCAGTTTCCGCAGACTTTAGATTTAACAGTGCTGCAGGGATTTCTTCCGGTTCAAACAGATTCGAGCGACGCAAAGCTTTCTCTATTGAGTAATGTAAAAGTTTCCGATACTTCCAAAACCGGATATCCTGATTTAACATTAACTGGAAATGTATTCAGAGTAAAATCTTTTTATGTAACTCCTCTCGGAGGCATACCTATTTATTATTTCCCAAACCATGAGATGAAGGGTTATATCGGATTCACCGATACTCAAAAAAAACTTTTCTTTATCGGCTTGCCGCTTAATAAAGCCGATGGCAGCGGTACCGTTAAAGTTCTCCTGAAAAAAGTATTTCAAGATTTTGGATTAGCACTATGAAAAAAGTTCTACTGATATTTCTTTTATTCGGTTTAGTTTCTCTTTACGGTCAGAGCACTGGAACACTTACCGGAAAAATTGTGGATGATGCAAAAAATGAACCTCTCATCGGCGTCAATATTTTATTGAAGGGAACTTATTACGGTGCTGCAACAGATTTAGACGGAAAATTTACTATCCAGAATATTACTCCCGGGAACTACAATATTACTATTTCGTTTATCGGTTATAAAACTATTGAGTACACAGGATATAGGATTGAAGCCGGCAAAACAAGAGTACTCAATTTGAAGATGACTGAATCAGCTTTAACATTAGATCATGACATTGTTGTAGTCGGTTCAAAACCGCTTCTTG
The DNA here is from genome assembly GCA_021815405.1 of Bacteroidota bacterium. Lineage (GTDB taxonomy): Bacteria > Bacteroidota > Ignavibacteria > Ignavibacteriales > Ignavibacteriaceae > FEN-1297. Next base: position 91,499 of record JAKAGV010000015.1, on the reverse strand, counting down.
AAGTAGACGAAACCCAAAGCAAGACCACTATCTCTTCAGAGGATATCAAGAATGCAGTAGTTGAAAATGTAGCTGATGTAGTATCTCAGCAGGCAGGTGTAGTTACTGATGACAATGAAATTCATATCCGTGGCGGCAGATCTTATGAAAATGCATTTCTTTTAAACGGCGTTTCGGTACAAGATCCATTAGCGGGAACAGGGTTCGGACTTCAATTAAGTGCAAATGCAATTGAAGAAGTCGAGGTTATCACCGGCGGCTTTAATGCTGAATACGGTCAGGCTACTTCCGGTATTGTAAATGTAAAAACTAAAGAGGGCGGCGAAAGATACAGCGGTTACGTTTCCTATAAAACAGATAACCTTGGCAATAGAGGTTCGTTTAATAATTTCAATACTGATATCTTAGAATTTGATTTAGGCGGACCCGAACCAATTACTTCAACAATACTGCCTAAACTTGGTATCAATATACCTGGTCAAATTACATTTTTCGGTAACTTTTATATGGGGTTAACTGACGGAATTACTCAAGGCTATTATAAACCTACCGGAGGTGAATTATTTTCTTCTACTTTTTTCGGGACAAGATTTGCGCCGAGAGCTAGTAACAATTGGTTCTGGCTTGGAAAATTGACTTACAAATATTCACCTAAGTTGAAAATATCTTACTCGTTTAATCAATCAGTATCCATAAGCCAGAATACAGGCGCACTTCAAACTAATCTTGAATATGTAGAACCAAGTCCCGGTTATCAATACACATTTCAGAATATTTTGAATCAGGCTAATGTCTATACTCATGACAATATTTTTCATAATCTTACCATAACAAATACGTTAAGCGCAAAGACATATTATGAATTAACATTCGGATATTTTTACACTAATCTCCGAGCTGATGCAAACGGTAAAAACTGGAGCCAATACACACAGCCTAAAGATATTCCAAACTTTCCGATTCAATATTACAACACAAACCATGATACAATCGGCGTTATTCCGGGTGACGGCTTTTGGGATTACGGAAATCCTTACACATGGCATGATCATTATGTTGAAGAGTATTCAATCAAAGGAGATATAACAAGCTTTTTCGATGAGAAGAATAAATTCAAAGCAGGATTTCAAACTCAATTCCAGGAAATGCAGGTAGTAGACATTTACCAGCCATGGATTGGAACTTTAGGTTTGAACAATGACATTTATAAAGTGTACCCTGCAATCGGAGATTTTTATGCACAGGATAATATAAACTTCAGCGGAATGATTTTGAATTTTGGACTTCGCCTCGATTACTGGTTCCCAGGCAAGTATGTTGATGATGCAGTTAATAACCCTGCTGTTGTTACTATACCCGACCAAACAAGGCAGGATTATAAGAATGATACCTTTGCGTGGTTTGGCAATAGAAGATTCAAAGCCAGGCTGAGCCCAAGACTTGGGATTTCGCATCCGGTGACAAACTTTCAAACCTTGTTTTTCTCTTATGGTCATTTTAGCAAATGGCCTCGTCCGCAGTTTGTTTATGCAAAGCTGAATCCGCTTAATGCGCAATCATCATTTCAGCAATTTGGAAATCCAAATTTAAATCCGGAAACAACAGTTGCATACGAGCTTGGATTGAAGACTCAATTTACTCCGAACGATGTTTTAACCGTTACTGCTTATTACAAAGATATTTTTGATTACATCAACACCAGATCTGTTCAACTTACATCCGCAAGACTTATTACTAAAAATTTTGTTACTTACGTTAATGCCGATTATGCACGTTCGCGAGGTGTGGAAGTTGAATTCAAAAAAAGAATTGGAAACTGGTTTAACGGAACTTTATCTGCAGCATATGCAATTGTCACCGGTAAAAGCTCTTCCGCCGATGAAGGCGCTTTAGTGCTTCAAGGTGATATCAATGAATCGGTCAAAGAAAAATTTATGCCCTGGGATAGACCGCTAACCGCTTCAATTACGTCTAATTTTTATGTCGCAAAAAATGAGCCGCTATTCGGTTTTGGCAAAGGGATTCTTGACGATTATAATTTATACATAAGAATATTCTTTGAGTCAGGAAAAAGATATACGCCGGCATATCTTACTGGTTATGATAACCAGGGAAGACCGATGTACATAGCATCGGTAACCGATTTATATACTAACATTGGTGCTAATTGGTTTTGGATTGATTTGAACTTCGAAAAATATTTTGAGATTGGCGGTTTAACTTTTTCTTTTGTAGCTGAAGTGAATAATCTGCTGGATACGCAGAACTCAACAATAATTAACCCTGTTACCGGCAAAGCATATCAAAAAGGTGATCCGGTTCCTTATTCATGGAATGATCCGAATTATCCGGATTTACAAGCACCAATCTCGCCGTATCCATATGATCCTTCACGCTATTTGACTAGAAGGAATGTAAAATTAGGATTTACCTTTAAGTTTTAATTATGAAAAAAATATTTGCAGCCTTTTTAATTTTTATTGTGGTAAGCGTAGAATCAAATGCGCAGTTGTTTCCAAACCTTGGCGGGCAGCGAGCAGGCATTTCAACAGCCCAATTCTTAAAGATTGGAGTCGGCAGCCGTGCTACGGCTTTGGGAGATGCTTTTGTTGCAGTATCAAATGATGCTTCTGCCTTGTATTGGAATCCTGCCGGACTTGTTCAGTTTGATAATAATCAGATAATGTTCTCACACAATATTTGGGTAGTTGATATAAACCATGATTTTCTCGGAGCGGTTTATCATCTTGACGCAACCAATGCTATCGGAGTTGCGGTTACTTCTCTCTCAACTCAGGATATGCAGGTTACTACAGAATTCTCGCCTTTCGGAACAGGTGAATATTTCAGCTATGGCGATCTTGCTTTTGCAGTTTCCTATGCCAGAAAGATGACTGACAAATTCAGCTTCGGCGGTACAGTTAGATATATTGAAGAGACACTTGCCAACTTAAAAATGCGAGGCGTAATGATAGACCTCGGGACTTATTATTGGACGGGACTTGGTACAACAAGATTTGCTGTTGCGGTTTCTAATTTTGGTAATCAACTTGCCCCGGATGGAAAAGTTGTTCTAATCGGAAAACGAGAAAAATCAGACTGGCAGGCTTTTTCACCGCCTACAATTTTCAGAATCGGATTTGCATTTGAGCCTTACGAATATGGCGATCATAAAATTACAACTTCAATCCAGTTGAATCATCCGAACGACAACAGCGAAAATGTTTCAACCGGTTTGGAGTATAGCTGGAAACAAATAGTTTTTTTAAGAGGCGGCTATAAGTTTAATGTTGGCGAACAGAATTATTCATTCGGATTGGGAGTTAACCTTCCCATAAGAATCGCTCAATGCACTGTAGATTATTCTTTCTCTAATTTCGTGCGGCTCGGTAATGCTCAAAGATTTTCAATTATTTTAGGTTTTTAATGAAGCTCGGAAAATTTTTATTTATTTCGTCATTGTTTATAATTCCCTTTTTAATTGGATGCGGAGATAAGTTCAACATAGATCAATTGACTCAAGCTGGAGGAAATGCAAATATTGCCGGCGATACTGTCTATGTTCAATTAAATCCTGCTTGGGAAGGTTTTAATAAACCGGAAGATATCATAATCGGCAGAGAACCTTTCATTTATGTTGCAGATACATATAACGACCGGATCGTAATGATGAACTTAAACGGCAATATTTTGGGAACAAGACACGTAAAGAGACCGGTTGCAATAGCCCAGGATTATAAATTGAACTTAATAGTCTGCGCTCAGTTCGATACTGTGGTAAAAGGACAAACACAAACATTCGGTGCGGTATTTAAGTATGACATGGTAGCAGTACAACATCAAATTGGTATTGCACCATCGGTAATGCTACTTCCTCGTCCAGTTGATCTTAACTTCCCTGGAAGGCAATATACTGGTGCGGCAGTATTTTATAATAATACTTTTTATGTTGCCAGAACAGGACCCAACAATTCCAGTTTTATTGATCCCGATAATTCAATCTTGTATTTCAGTCCGAAGGAACTGTTAGGTACCGGAATCGGTGACACACTTATTGGAAGAGTTCCAAATATAAATCCTGTCAGTTCAGGATTGGTATCAGCAAATCAAATTAGTTCTCTGACTTCATTTAATAAAAAAAATATTGATTTTATTGTTACCTTAACAGGGAACAACTTCTTAAAAACACAGTGGCTCACGTATGTTGTTACTTCGTCTTCTGCTGATTACGAGGCTAGACTTTCACCATCAGACGGAGGGGCATTAATGTCTCCAAATAAATTCAGTCAGCCGCAAGGGAGTTGTATTGATGATGCCGGAAATATTTATATAGCTGATTCGCAGAAAGATAGTGTTTTCAAATTTACTCCGATGGGTGACGAGTTGCAATCCTTTGGAGGTCCCGCATATTTTAACGGTCCTTATGCTGTAGCCTATTTTGACAGGATACTTTATGTGGCTGATACCGGTAACAACCGAATTTTAAGATTTATTTTATCGACAGATATACAATGATTAAAAAATATTTTACACTCATTCTTTTTATACTAAGCATTACATCACTGGGTAAAATTATTTTTGCCCAGACTGCCGGTCATATGGTTATAAGTGAAATACTGGTAGATGGCGCTAATGAATCATTAGCATCAAACAATGATGAGTTTATTGAAATCTATAATCCTACTTCTATGCCGATTGATGTAAGCATGTGGACAATAGATTACCGCAGTGCCTCATCGATTACCTTTAATACAAAATATAAATTTCCTTCCGGTACTGTCATCCCTTCTCATAAATATTATTTGATTGGCGGAGGAGGTGTTGCTAACAGAGATAATTCTTCTGATGTACTTTTACTTGGTTTAGGAAATACTGGCGGTGGTGTATTTTTAAGAAATTCATCAGGAACTACTGTCGATTTAATCGGGTGGGGATCTGCTTCTTCGGATAATTATGAAGGAACTGCCGCAGCAAAGGCTCCGCAAGGAGTTTCACTTGAAAGAAAAGCTAAAAACTCTTCCGACGCTGTTTCAATGGGAATTGGAGGAACGGATGAATTCGGAGGAAATGGATTCGATTCTGATAATAACAATAATGATTTTGTTCAGCGTTCGGTACCACAGCCTCAAAACTCAACCAGCCGTTCGGAACCTGCAGAAGATACGGGAGGCAATGGAACAGGGATAGCATCAATTTATCCATCCTATGTAAATTCATCCGAAACAACGGATTTTACTTTTAAGTTAGTCGGAGACGGTACAAATATTCTTTACAGCGTTCTTATTGAAATTCCTGATTCTTCCGGTTGGACATGGAGTAAAAACTTGTCTGATATTTCAGTTTCGGGTAGTGCTGCTGTTTCTCCTATAATAACAATTGAAGGAGACACTATTTTTATTTCATCTCTGGCAATTACATCAACCGATAGCTTGATAGTAAAAATATCTAAGGTTACGGCTCCTTCAAATGCAAGTCATACTAATTTCCAAATATTAACTGCAGTAAGTGGCGAAGTACCAGCCCCTATATCTATATTTCCCGGTGTTCAAGTAATAAAAATCATTCCGATTATCCAACTGCATGTAAACGATGCTAACGGTGTCCCGGCGGCTCCGTATTCTATCGGAACATCTGTTTCAATCAGCGGAGTTATTACAGCAGATTATAATTCAACTTCAACGGATGTTTATGTACAAGATGCTACGGCAGGGATAGATATTTATAATTCTTCAAGATTATTAAACTATCAAGTTGGTGATAGTGTAACGATTACGGGAACAATTACTCAATTTAGAGGACTGACTGAAATTTCTCCTGATCCTAATTTGTTTTTTATTCATTCACATGGCAGCAAATTGCCTGAGCCTATGTTACTTACTGCTGAGGATGTCAATTTGACTTTTAACAGCGAAGATAACACCGAACCAAACGAAGGACGACTGGTTAGGCTGAATAATGTAACATATAATTCTTCCAACCAAACAATTACAGATGCATCCGGAACTACCGGTGCTTATCTAGGAAGTATTCCACCACCAAGCGGTACATTTGATTTAATCGGAATTTTAAAACAATATAAACCAGGTACTCCTGCTTCTCCACCTTATACATCTGATTACGAAGTTAATCCTCGTTCCAAAGCTGATATAATAGTTAGTTCGGGTCCGGAATATTTAACTAAACCAGTTGAAACAAATATTCAACATAATTCTGTATCTATTTCCTTTAAGACTTCGCAGCCTTCAAATGCAGTGGTTAAGTACGGTACTTCTAATTTTTATACTGATTCTGTAATCGTTACTAAAGATGATACTTTACATGAAGTTGTTTTGGCTGGATTGAAGCCCGCAACTGTCTATCATTATCAAGTAGGTGCGCGAGATGATATAGGTACAAACTATACAGGTGATGAGCTTTTTTCAACGGCATCGCAGACTTCCACCGGAATAATAAATGTATATTTCAACCACTCAGTTGATAATTCTGTTTCTGCCGGTGAGGATGCACAGAATGTAAACATTTCTCAAAAGTTTATTGATAGAATTAAATCTGCTCAATATTCAATTGATGCGGCATTATACAGCTTGAGCGGGAATGTTGGTGCAAGTATTGCCAGTGCACTTATTACTGCTAAGAATCGCGGTGTAAAAGTTAGGGTTATCGGAGAATATGATAACAGCGGAACTGCACCATGGTCAACATTAAAAAATGCAGGCGTACCGGTAATCTTCGATAATTATGATCCTTTAAATGCCGGTGTTGGTTTGATGCATAATAAATTTGCTATTTTTGATAACCAAGACACTTCAGATACAGATGATTGGGTATGGTCAGGTTCATGGAATGCAACTGATCCCGGAAACAACAATGATGCTCAGAATGCTGTTGAGATTCAGGACAAATCTTTAGCTAATGCTTATACAATCGAGTTTGATGAAATGTGGGGAAGCAATAACGACGTTCCTAATTCATCCAATTCAAGATTTGGAATACGAAAATTAGATAATACTCCTCACCGCTTTAACATTGCGGGAATTCCTGTTGAGCTTTATTTTGATCCTTCTGATCATACAACATCTCACATTGCAGATGCTCTTAATGAATCCGTTTCGTCGATAAACATTGCGATGCTGACCTTTACCAGAAATGATCTTGCACAAATTTTAGTAAACAAAAAAGCTGCAGGTGAAAAGGTACACGTTATTTTAGATAATAAGACTGACTCCGGTAACCAGTTTAGCTTTCTTCAAAATGCAGGTATAGATATAATGTTGAAGGGAAGTGCAATCACTGGTATGTTTCATCATAAGTATGTTATTATTGATGGTGATACCCGCTTTGCTGATCAGATAGTAATTACAGGTTCACATAACTTATCCAATTCAGCAGAGACCTCAAATAACGAAAATACGCTGATTATCCACAGTTATAGAATTGCTAATCTTTATTTACAGGAATTCAAAGCAAGATATTTGGAAGCAGGAGGGACTGATATAATTTCCGGAATTGATAATCGAACTGGAAAAGATATCCCGGAAAATTTTAATCTCTCACAAAACTATCCGAATCCATTCAATCCAAGTACGATGATAAGCTATCAACTGGCTTCAGACAGTCATGTAACTCTGAAAATTTTTGATATTCTTGGTCAAGAAGTAAAAATATTAGTCGATAAAAATGAACAAGCAGGAAATTATTCTATTCAATTTAATGCCAGCGGATTAAGTTCAGGAATCTACTTCTACAGCCTGACAGCCGGAAGCTTTCGCCAGGTTAAGAAGATGATTTTGATACGTTAAACATATAGTTATAACTCGTGCCTTGCTATTAATTCTTTATCTTAGTTAATGAAGTTCCACATGAATATTAAATTATCATGCTGAACTTGCTTCAGCATATAAAAACAATGCAAAAAGGGGATTCCGAAACAAGTCGGAATGACAAAAACATTATTTTGCGTAGCTTCAGTTAACAATATTTTTTATCCGAGTAAAAACAAGATAACGATTAAGATTACGACCAATGCATTAAAGGGATAATAAATTAAGTTTATCAAAAATTTGTAAAATCTTGCCCTTATCCTTAAATTAGTCAATTAAATTTAAAACTCTTCACAGGAAAATAATGAGCGAAATTAAAGGAAAAATTATCCAGGTAATCGGTCCGGTAGTCGATATCGAGTTCGAAGAAGGACATCTTCCGAAAATTTATAACGCGATAAGAATACCAAGGACAAACACTGAAGGCGTAAAAGAAGATTTAATCGTCGAAGTCCAACAGCATTTAGGCGAAGACAGAGTACGTGCTGTTGCTATGGATTCAACAGACGGATTGGTTCGTGGTATGGAAGCTTTTGATATGGGCGAACCTATTACTGTTCCGGTTGGTCCCGGTACACTTGGAAGATTAATTAATGTAATCGGCAAAGGAATAGACGGATTAGGCGAAATTAAATCCGAGAAAAGATATCCTATCCATAGACCCTCTCCTCTATTCAAGAATCTTTCTACCAAAACAGAAATTTTCGAAACAGGCATAAAAGTCATCGACTTAATTGAGCCTTATTCCAAAGGCGGTAAGACTGGATTATTCGGCGGCGCTGGTGTAGGTAAAACAGTTATTATCCAGGAGCTGATTCATAATATCGCGCAAGAGCACGGTGGATATTCAGTATTTGCCGGTGTTGGAGAAAGAACCCGTGAAGGAAACGACCTATGGGTTGAAATGAAGGAATCCGGTGTGCTTGCTAAGACTGCTTTAGTCTTCGGTCAGATGAATGAGCCGCCGGGAGCCAGACTTAGAGTTGCCTTAACAGGCTTAACAGTTTCTGAATATTTCAGAGATGATGAAGGCAGAGATGTTCTTTTATTTATTGATAATATTTTCCGTTTCACGCAAGCCGGTTCTGAAGTAAGCGCTTTGCTGGGACGTATGCCTTCGGCAGTTGGTTATCAGCCAAACCTTGCTACTGAAATGGGCGCCCTTCAGGAAAGAATTACTTCTACGGATAAGGGATCTATTACATCAGTTCAGGCAATTTATGTACCTGCAGATGACTTGACCGACCCCGCACCTGCAGCGGCTTTCGCTCACCTTGATGCTACTACAGTTCTAAGCCGTCAAATCTCTGAGCTTGGTATCTATCCCGCTGTTGATCCGCTCGATTCAACATCAAGAATTCTTGAGCCGGGAATATTAGGTCAAGAGCATTATGATGTTGCAAGAAACTGCAAAGAGATTCTTCAGCAATACAAAGATCTTCAGGATATTATCAACATTCTCGGTATGGATGAACTTTCCGACGAAGATAAAACAGTTGTAAAAAGAGCAAGAAGAATTCAGAGATTCTTCAGTCAGCCTTTCCACGTTGCCGAGCAGTTTACCGGCTACAAAGGAAAATACGTAAAGCTTGAAGATACAATCAGAGGATTCAAAGCAATTATCAACGGTGAGTATGATGATTTACCCGAATCTGCTTTTATGTATGTAGGCACGATTGAAGAAGCCGTTGAAAAAGCAAAAGCGTTGAAGTAATTATGCCTCAATTAACTTTAGAAATACTTACGCCGGATAAACTGTCATATTCAGGTGAAGTAAATGCAGTGACGGTTCCCGGTACCGTGGGCAGCTTTCAGGTTTTGTACAACCATGCGCCGCTTCTAAGTACAATTGATATAGGTGCGATTAAAGTCGAAGTCAACAATGAAAAGACTATCTATTTTGCAACCGGCGGCGGAACAATTGAAGTACTTAACAATAAAATAAAAATTCTTGCAGATTCATTGGAACAAGTATCTGAGATTGATATTGACCGCGCAAATAGAGCTCTTACACGTGCACAGGAAAGATTAGCGAAAAAGCATATTGAAAAAATAGATGTGCCTCGTGCAGAAGCTGCTTTAACAAGAGCCAACAACCGGATAAGGATTTACGAAAAGTATTTTCAACTCGTCAGCTCGAATTAAAATATAATTTTAGGATACTCAATCCCGGATACAAATAAGATTTTATACGGGGTTGAGTATCCATTATAAAGCTTACATAATCCAGTTTTCAGTATCTAACATCAAGAATCTAGTTAATATACCCATCTCCAATAATAATCTGTTTCAATGCGGAGTTCTCGTTCAGCATTGCATCAAGCTTTTCAAAATGCTCTATTAAAAAAGTAATTCGCATACTTTCATGCCTCATCGAGAGTAATACCTGCTGCTGTTCAAGAGTTAAGCCGGATTTCTCCGCAACCTTGAATGATTTCAGCTTTGAGCTTTTATAATTTTTCCAGAATTTATCCTCAAGCTTGTAATTAATCTTATCTATCAAATTCTCAAACTTAATTTCCATCTCTTCAATTAAAATTATGTCGGTTTCACCCGGATTGTCTTTGTAATCTTTTATTGTTGCCACATAATATCCTTCCGGATGAATTTCATGATCGATTATAAAAAATCTTTTTACTCCTTTTACTATAATATCCATTTCGCCGGTTAAGTATGTCTTAAGTACTTTATCTATTACAACGTACGTCCCTATTTGCGAAAGGTCATCTTTAAGAAGAGATACAATTCCAAATCCTGTTTTCTCCTCAAGACATTTACTTATCATCTTCTTGTATCTCTTCTCAAAAATATGAAGAGGGTAAAAAGACTGTGGAAAAATTACCAGCTTAAGCGGAAATATCGGAATAACTTTTTCCATGATGTTTCCTTCTTCTTCATGAAACATTTTTTTTAACTTAATTCAATTCTGAGAATAAAGTAATAAATTATTATCAAGTTTTTGTTGATTTATTTCAAGTGTAAAATCTTTATCCTTTCATAGTCCTGTCCAAATTCAATAATCATATTTGGCAGTTTAAAAGTTAGATTCTTCATCTTGCTTAGGATAGCCGCTACTTCGCTAATGTCTTTCGCAGATTCGTTGGAGGTCTTAGTCTAATCGCTGAAAGTCTTCGCCAGTTCGCTGTGAATTTTCGTCACTTCTCTAATTATCGTCGCTATCTCGCTGTTATTAATCATCACAACGCTGGATGTTTTTGTGACATCGCAGCACATCTTCGCTGCTTCTCTGGAGGTCTTCGCCGGCTAAGATGTCCTGCGAAAGACAGAAAATCCCTAGCGAGGTAACGATGATTAACAAAATTGTGACTAAAGAAAGCAATTCTGGAGAAATGAAAGATTTCTGCGGATAAGAAATCTGTTTTTATTGGAAAATTGAGATTTCATAATAAATCACTACTGACCAGGAAAAAATAAACCGGTAGCCACTAAGAGGCAGCTTCCGGATGTCATAATTATGTTATAAGCAATAAACACACAATGGAACTATTCAAACCAAATATGAGTCGCTACTTAATCGCTTCAAATCTTCAATTAAAGCCACCTTGAAGCGACTCATATGGGATGAGGGTGAGTGTTCAAAAGGAATAATGCTAGTTAACCGATCACATCCTGCATGTGCTTCCAAAATTCTACAAATCTGATCGTGGGGTGAAGTCTTGAATGAATATATTAGAAAAAGAAATCAGATAAACTAACACCAAGCCTATTGCCAATATAACCTGAGGAGGTCTGCTTTTGATAATGCGAAATCTTGCTTGAATATTTTCCCTTCTATAAACTTTTCTACATAAATTGAATTATAGTCTGTTGATAATAATAAATATCGATATTCTTATATAAATAAATCATTAGCTTAGACAAATTAAATTGGGATTTGGAAATATTTGTAATGGTTAGAGAAGTTTAGGTATTCAATGTTGCAAAAATAATTGGTGCTAAAAGCATCGTTAATAATTTTGTGGATTTTAATTTCTTTTTATACCCGGAAATTGAGATAATATTTTCAAACTAGTGAAATGGGTTTTATGAAAAGGATTCAATCAAAAATATTTTATTGGAAATGCACAAATTTTAAAGAGAATTGAAACCGTTCAAAGTTCATTGGAAAAGAATACAAAGATAATTGTTCCGCAGGATCAGGATTTAGTAAACATAATTGGAGATATGGCTGGAATTACGCCGATTAAAAAATAACTTTCGTAGCACAGATTAATAATCTGTGCTACGCTTTTCAATTATTTTATCGTAGAAAATCTTGATGCAACTTCATCCCAGTTGATGACGTTCCACCAATTCTCAATGTATTCAGGTCTTCTGTTTTGATACTTTAAGTAGTAAGCATGTTCCCAAACATCAAGACCAAGAATTGGAGTGCCTTTCTGATCGGCAACATCCATTAAAGGATTATCTTGGTTTGGAGTTGATGTAACAACAAGCTTTCCGTTCTGAACTATAAGCCATGCCCAGCCGGATCCAAATCTTGTAGCAGCGGCATTGCTGAACTTGCTCTTAAACTCTTCGAAATTTCCGAAAGCTGCATTGATAGCATCGCCAAGTTTACCGGAAGGCTTTCCGCCGCCGTTCTTTTTCATGATAGTCCAGAATAAAGTATGATTGTATGTACCGCCGCCGTTATTTCTAACAGCAGCCGGATGTTTTGAAACCTCTTTGAAGATTTCTTCAAGGGTTTTGTTTTCTAAAGAAGTTCCGGCAACAGCGTTGTTAAGATTGGTAACGTAACCGTTGTGGTGTTTAGTGTAATGAATCTCCATCGTCATTTTATCGATGTAAGGTTCAAGTGCATCGTATGCATAGGGTAATTTTGGAAGTTCAAACTTTCCCATAATAGTCTCCCGAAAATAATTATTAAATATTTTATTTATGAAATGATTATAAAAGAAAATAGATTCCGATTACTCCCGGAGACGTGATTTACATCCGGAAGAAATCAAACACCAAATGATTCGCCGCATCCGCAGGTTTTGGCTGCATTTGGATTATTAAAAATAAATCCTTTTCCGTTCAAGCCGTCTGTAAAGTCAAGCTCAGTGCCGGAAAGATAGAATAAACTTTTTCCGTCCACAAATAATTTGACGCCATTATATTCGATCACTGTATCGCTTTCTTTCTGCTCGCCGTCGAAGCCGAGAGTATAAGTTAAGCCCGAACAGCCGCCGCCTTTAACACCAACCCTTAAACCGTAAGTTTCAGGCACGTTGTTCTCTTCCATAATTTTTTTTACTTCGTTGGCTGCTTTTTCCGTAATCTTTATTTCTGCGTCTAATTGAACGTTCGACATTAATCCATTCCTTAATTGATTGTTTAAAATGAAAAAATATTATTTAATTTGTCAAGGTTTGTATCACTTAAGCTTCTGTATTGTTAGTTAAAAAGGATCACCTGGAACGGTCGTCACAAATTCCGGGTAATTTACTTTCCAGCCCTGATGGTTTAATGAAATGAAAATATTTTCTTTCTCTAAATATTTTCCAACCATGATGGCAATTACTTCTGCTTCAGCTATAGTTAATTTAGTTCCCTGACTTTCAAAATACTTTTGAATTCCATACTGCAAATCTCTAAAAAAGAATTTTGAGTTATGGAACAAGGGGAATTTTGCTTTTAAAAATTGAAGAAAAACTTTCTCGTTGTTTTTAATTATTTCAAAATATTTATCTCTGTTATCCATTTTATACTTTTATTGTTAATTATTATAGCAAATCTTATTATGTTAAAGTACTCTTTGCTTTATGAACTATGCCTCTGAATATCTTATGTCTGATTTATGCCTTCCATTGATTTAACTGGCGAAGTACTTCTTAGATGATTTGCTGCCTCAACAATCCGGTTTATAACATAATCAATCTCTTCTTCAGTATTGAATCTTCCAAGTCCGAATCTAATTGATGATGCAGCCATTTCATCGGTAAGACCAATAGCTTTTAAAATCCTACTAGGTTTTAAAGTTGAAGAATTGCATGCAGAGCCGGTTGATACTGCAATTTCTCTTAAGCTTGATAAGAATGCTTCCGATCTTACATACTTGAAACACAAATTCAAATTATTAGGGAGCCGGTTTCCCATCGTGCCGTTTACATAAACATCTTCAAGCTGTGAAGTTAATCCTTTGAAAAGTTTATCTCTTAAAAATTTCAATTTATTTGATTCTTCATTAATGACCCGTGAACATATCTCAACTGCTTTACCAAAACCGACTATCCCAGTTACATTAAGTGTACCGGAACGAATGCTGTTTTCTTGTCCTCCGCCGAAAATTTGCGGAATAATTTTAACTCTCGGATTTCTTTTTCTTATGAAAATTCCGCCAACGCCTTTCGGTCCATAAATTTTATGAGAAGAGAAAGAAGCGATATCAACAAAAGATTTTTGAACATCAAAGTGGATCTTGCCTAATGCTTGTGTAGCGTCAGTATGAAAAATAATTCCACGTTCTCTGCAAATCTTACCAATCTCAGTAATGTCGTTAATAGTTCCGATTTCGTTGTTTGCAGTCATTACCGAAACTAAGATTGTAGATTTTTTAATTGAATCTTTTAGTAAATCTAAATCAAGTAATCCTTCATTATTCACGGGAAGATAAGTTACTTCGAAACCTTTTTCTTCAAGTTTATGGAGTGAGTCATTGCCTGCGCTGTGCTCAACAACGGTTGAAATAATATGTTTACCTTTGAAAGAATAGGCATCAGCGATTCCGAAATGCGCAAGGTTAATTGACTCGGTTGCACCGCTTGTAAAATAAATTTCTTTAGAATCAGCATTTATAAAATCAGCAATGATCTTTCTTGCGTGCTCAACGGCGCTTTCGGCTTCCCATCCGAATGAATGATTTTTGCTTGAAGCATTGCCGAACTTCTCTAAGAAGTAAGGTTTCATTGCTTCAAACACTTCCGGATCAACCGGAGTTGTTGCGTGATTATCTAAATAGATTGGAAATTTCATATCATTCATAATTACAAATTAAAAGTTAAAAGATTGTAATTACAAATAAAAAGATAAAATTAAGAATTTCTTTAACCGACTGGCAGATTCTGTGATTCAAAATAAAAAGATATTATAATTCTTTGCCGGAACTTCCAAGTGGATTAATTTGTACTCAAGAATTATTCGAATTTGAAAGGCTTTCATTCATGAAGATAACAACTACAATTTTCTTTTGTATTTCATTTATTAATTTATTGTTTGCACAATCAAGCAAAGTTGTTCATGTTTCAAAGGAGACTGATCATAATCCGGTTGAAACTACAATAGCCATAAATCCGAAGAATCCGAAAAATATAGTTGCTTCATGTACGATGCTGACTAAGTTTGTCCCCGGCTATTCTGATTTTATTTACGCCTCAACCGACGGTGGAATTACCTGGACTGAAGTTCAAAATCAAAATCCGGAAAAACGAATTCAAGGAGATGACGGGGTAGCTTATGGAATCAATGGAAGAGTTTATCATTCGTTCCTTTCTTTTTGTCCGTCAAAAAATTGGAAGAGCAAACAATTATCTTCCGGTATCTATATCAGTTCTTCAAGCGACGGCGGATTTAACTGGGATAGACGAGCAGTTGTTGTTGATCATATAAATACAAATGCGCCAATGGAAGATAAGCCTTATGTAGTTGTTGATAATTCTCCTACTTCAAAATATGAAAACAATGTTTATACCGCATGGACTCACTTCGCAATATACGGCAGCCATAATCCGGCGGATTCATCTCAAATTTATTTTACAAGATCAATCGACAGCGGAAAAACTTTTTCATCACCAATAAGAATCTCAACTACCGGCGGAGACTGTATTGACAGCAGCAATACAGTTGAAGGTGCAATTACAGCAACCGGACCGGACGGCGAAGTTTATGTTGTTTGGGCTGGTCCTAAAGGTATTGTAATGAACGAATCTTTTGACGGCGGAAAAACTTTCGGAGAAGATAAGGTGATCGGCTGGATTTATCACGGCTGGGATTTAACAGTTCCCGGAATCGACAGAGCTAATGGAATGCCGGTTACTAAAGTCGATATCAGCAACAGCCCTTATCGAGGAACAATTTATGTTAATTGGGTAGATAACCGCTTCGGCGATCCGGATGTATTTTTAAAATTCTCCAGAGACAGCGGAAAGACTTGGTCGAATACAATCAGGGTTAATGATGATAAAATCGGGAATGGTAAATATCAATTCTTTACCTGGATGTCTGTTGATCCGGTTGACGGATCGGTAAACATTATCTTTTATGACCGCCGAAAATTAGAAGGCACTTTTACCGGATTAACTTTAGCGCGAAGTACTGATGGCGGAAAAACATTTGTGAATTACAAAATTGATCAGAAGCCGTTTGAATGCAATCCGAAAGTATTCTTTGGCGATTATATCGGAATAGATTCTTACAACGGCGAAGTTGCGGCGGACTATATGTATTTCAAGAATGAAACTACGACCGCAGTAAATTCAGTAGTATTCCATTTCAAACCCGGGACTCAGAAACAAGAAAACTAAAATTACTTCAACAGAATCATTTTACCGGTAGAGGCAAACTCATTTGCTCTCAACCGGTAAAAATAAATCCCGCTTGGTAATTTGCTGCCGTCAAAGTTAATGGTGTGGCTGCCTTTGGATTTGAATTCATTAACAAGAGTTTTGATTTCATTACCGAGAATATCAAATACTTGCAATTTTACAACGGCATTTTCTAAAAGATAAAACTTTATCCTTGTTGAAGGATTAAACGGATTCGGATAATTCTGATAAAGAAAATATTTATCGTTCATATTTTCCAATTCTTGTTCTACTGAAGAAGGATTATCGGAATATTTAAATATGCCGTCGCCGTCGGTTCCGATCAGAATTATGAATTCGTTATTCACAACCGCTCCGGTCATTGTATTTATTCCGCTGATTAAACAGCGCGTAGAACAATTTTGATAAGTTGACATCAAATATTCCCAGTTCAATCCTTCATCATCGCTTTTATATAAGACGTATAAATTATTTTTATCTTTGCCTCCGGCAAAAACCTGTTTTGAGTTTAGAGGATTTACAACGATAGATGTAAAATCCACACCATTTACTTTTAGCGAAGTTGTATCCCAGTTTAAACCGCCGTCCATTGATTTTATAACTTCACCATTTATTCCGGCATACATTACTTGCGGATTAGAATATGAGCCGGCAATTGAATAACAAGTAAGTGCTGTTCCGATTGAAGGATGGATTTCAGTCCATGAAGTATCCGGAAAAGTATATTTTAAAAAAAGCAATGAATTGGTTTTACTACTATCGGTGCCGCCTGCCCAGATAGTTTGTCCGTTTGAATAAAGAACATTTATTGAAGCGGGTTCGTTTCCATTCCATGATTTTTCCCAAACAGAATCTTTCCAGATATAAATAAAATTGTTTCCGGCACAGCAATAAAGAATTTGTGTTGGGACAAAATCTAACGGCTGCAGCATAGCCATAGATATAACACTGCTGATTTCGTTTTTATTCAAACCATTATCGCCGGGATTGATTGATGAACCAATAGGAAAGTCATTGAAGTAAATTAAATGCTGATGAATAGAATCAGGTATAAAACAAAAATAAATTCTGTTTAAGATAACCGGCAGTGTGGTAATATGAGGTTTGGAAAAAAGCGTTGATATATAAGAGCTTCTGAAAAAACCATTTATCCATGTTGTATCATCGTCATTAAAACTGTGCATGAAAAATCCGTTTGACTTTGTTCCCGCAAAAGAAAATTTGCTGGAGGAGCCGTCGTTAATAATAATTATTGAAGTAACTTTTTCACCTCTTAACGCAATTTGTTCTATTTGTCCAAAAGCAGAGTGCAGTTGAGTTATCAAGAACAGAAGGCAGAATATTTGTTTCATTTTTCTTTACCTCCAAGCAAAAATTGCTTAATAGTTTTTCAAAGAAATTTAAAAGAACATGCGGAGTAATAATTATTAATGGAAGTGAGAATAAAACCAAGTTTCCTCTTAAATATACTTAATAATTTATAGGAAGGAAATTGTAATATTAATCTGCATGTTAGTTCAAAAAAGATTATTTTAAAATTATTATAATAGTTTGTTTGAGATTAATAGACAGGAGAGGCAATGCAAGAAACTATTACCTATTCTTTGGTTGAACGCCGAAAAAACTCCGAAGAATATTATAACGCTGTGAAAGCCTTTGCGAAAGAGGTATTGGACAAAGCATCCGAATCAATAGGTCCAGACGTTAATGAGTTTATTACCTACATAAAAGAATTTAAACTTGAAGAAGTTAGAAAAACCGAAGAGTATATACTTGAACTCATCAGCTTTGGAATATTGTGGTATACATACGGAAACGCAGCTCTTGAAGTAAAGCATGCTCCGTTTATTACTTTATCAAGGATGGCTGAATGGCGAAAGAAACATCAAAAGTTAAAGCAGGCAATTGATTTATTCCGCGGGATAATGACGACATTGGTTCTTCTTCCTAAAAAAGAAAGAACAACTGAAATAAATCTTCCGACAATTGAACAAATTGATAAAGTGTGTAGTTGGTTTGAAGCGACAGGTGAATTTAGGGAAGAAGCTCTTCGATTTATAAGATGGCGTGCATTCTGGTCGACAATAGGGCACGATAGGTTTGAACAGAAGTTAAAGTCGATTGCTTTATTTACGCGCTGGTTTGAATCACGTTCGCTTGAGGTTCTTGGAGATTACACTCAAAATGTTGAAAGCTTCATAGAAAAATCTCAATCCCGATACCGGTGGCGTGAAGATAGAATTTCATGCACTCGCACTCGACTTGAATATCATCTGAATATGGTCGGAGCGGAAATTATGAACCTGGCTTTCCGCGAAGATTTTGTTAATACAGAAATTACATCAGTGCTTGTTCCTGGATGCATGCGTGGTCGTCCTTTTGAAGAATGTAAAGCTGTAAAAGTAAAAGAAGGATTAAAATGCCAGGGATGCTTACCCAAATGCAAAGTGAATCAGCTTAGAGAAATGGGAAAGAGAAATAATTTTGATGTCTATATTATTCCGCATGCATCAGATTTAACTTTGTGGGCGCCAAAACCCGGAAGACAAAGGCAAGGAGTAATCGCATCAGCTTGTGTTACAACTCTTGTGGAAGGTGGCTGGGAACTTAAACGATACGGCGTTCCGGCGCAATGTGTTCTGCTGGATTACAGTGGCTGCAAAAAGCATTGGCACCGCGACGGTTTTCCAACTCAACTAAATGTTCATGAGTTAAAAAGAATACTGAATTCTAAATCAAGCATGAATGCATGTTTATAAAATTCATACGATCATAAATTCATGCAATCATGCGGTATTTAGGCTACCGTTTCCTTCATTACTCTTATGAACCACTGAAGTGTGAGGATACTTAATATTATAAATAAAATAAAAGCTATCACCACAGTATTTTGTGCAATCAATCCATCGCTTAGAAACCGCGATGCATTGACTGCATAAGTAAACGGATTTACCATGGCTATGCCTTGAATAATTTTTGGCGCAAAGCTAAGTGGAAGCATTATTCCAGAAAGCAGAAACAGCGGAAGTACGAAAAAGTTTATTACGCTTGCAAGCATTCCTCCATCCTTAACTAAGAATGCAATTGAATATGAAATTGAAGACAGAGTAATTGCAATAAGTAAGACAAGTAAAAAAAGTAAAACCAAACCGGTAAAGCTTGGCGAGTAGCCGAAGAATAATGATATTATACAGATTATAATACTTTGAATTAAGAGCACAATAACGCTTTGCAGTACAAATCCAAGAACGAGCGAAAGTCTGTTCACCGGCGTTACCCGCAGCCTTTCAATGAATCCGTTTTCAAGAAGATCCAAAACACCGAAACCGGAATATGATGAATTGAACATTGCAGTCATAACAATTAAGCCGGGGACGAAAAACCGCGAAGTTGATTCCGCAGGAAAGCCTGGCGCTGAAGTAACGCCTTTAAGAAACGGCATAAATAAAAGCAGGTAAACAACCGGCTCAAACAAACCAATGAATACCCAGAATGGATTGCGAATAAGAATCCTCAATTCTTCTTTTAAGATAATATATGTATCGATTAAAAACTTTTTCATTTTTTCATCTTATAAATTTTTAGAAGTTATATATTTTTATTCGTAATTGTAATCTTCCTCCTAATCTTAATTGTATTTGTAATGCAAGAAAAATTAAGAGAAAGAATTATTCATTTCAATTATTCTTTCTCATCAATTAATTTTCTCCCTGTCAGCTTTAGAAAAACATCGTCCAGCGTTGGTCTTGATAAACTTACTGTCTGAATTGAAAGATTATTTTTATGAAGGACAGACATTACAAGCGGAAGAGCGCTGTCACCTTCATCAACATAAACGTGGAGAAGCGTATCGACTGTTTTTATTTCTTTAACAAATGATTCGGAAGATAGCAAACCGGATGCAGTCTGAAGCGATATTCCGTTTTCAAAATTTAAGGTAATAATATCGCCGGAAATAATTTTTCTCTTTAGAACTGCCGGATTGTCAAGCTCAACAATCTTACCGAGATTTATTATCGCGACTCTGCTGCAAAGAACGTCGGCTTCCTCAAGATAATGGGTGGTTAGAATGATTGTTGTCCCTTCATCATGAAGCTTAGTCACTTCATTCCATATATGGCTTCTGCTTTGAGGATCGAGTCCGGTTGTCGGTTCATCAAGGAATAAAATTTTCGGCGTGTGGATTATCCCCGCTGAAAGGTCGAACAATCTTTTCTGACCGCCCGAAAATGTTTTTGCTTTTCTATCAGCAAAAGATTGAAGTTCAAGTTTTTCAATTAAATATTCTGCGCGATCTTCAGCTTCAATGTTAGACATTCCGTAAAGCCGAGCCTGAAGAATCAAATTTTCCCTGCCGGTTGATCGCAGCTCCAAGCCGCCTTTCTGGCTTACATAGCCTATGTTATTTCTTATTTCTTTCTGATACTTTGCCAAATCGTAGCCGAGAATATTTATGTTCCCGCCAGTTGGTGATATCAATGTGCAGAGAATTCTTAACGTTGTTGTTTTGCCGGCGCCGTTCGGACCAAGCAAACCAAATATTTCTCCTTTGGTTACATTAAAATCAATTCCTTTTACCGCTTCAACTGACTTTGATTTTCGTTTACCGCTGGAAAAAATTTTTCTTAATTGATTTACTTCAATCACTATGTCATTCATAATATATTTTTTTGTTAGTGAAATTACAATACAATTTAATTGTTTGAAACTTGGAATCGGTGAATTGCGGATTGATACCGGCAATTTTCTTTTCATCTTGAAAGATATTTAATTAACTTACGTTACGCACAATTAATGATCTAATTTACTTTGTCATTCCGAACTTGGTTCGGAATCTCATTTTTCAGCATTTTTGGGATGCTGAATCAAGTTCAGCATGACATGTGCGTAACGTGAGTTAATTAAGTTGATTTTAGTCCTTAAAATTATCAACTTTTAAAAGATCAAATTATAAAATATGGATAGGGAACTGCAAATGTTTAGATGAATTTTATTAAAACTCCATGCCGCAAAGAAATTTGCCGCCGATATAGATTGAATTTAAAAAATGAAATCAGAATTTTCCTGAAGGGAAAAATAAAAGTCGTTGAGGAAAAACAATTTCCTTTTAGGAAAAAATGAATTTCCTTAAGGCAAAAGAAAAATTCCTTAAGGAAAAATGAATTTGCCAAGGGAAAACGGCAATTACCTTAGGGAAAAAATGAAATTCCTTAAGGAAAAACTAAATTTCCCTAAGGAAAACGGTTTTTGCCAAAGGAAAAACAAAATTTCCTTAAGGTAAAAATGAATTTCCCTAAGGAAAAAGTAAAATCCCTTAAGGAAAATGAAAATTTCCCAAGGTAAAAAGCTTAAAATCGTTAAAAAATCAATTTTTTTAATTAAGACTTGAAAAACCTTCTAATTTTGGAGGGTTAACTGAGAGAAAAACAAACAATTATAAAGAAAAGAGGATTTCGAAATTTGGTCTTAAAAAATTATTTTATAACTAAACATACGGGGTAAAAAATGGCAGTTAAAAAGCATGTTTTAATCAATCCAATCTTCATATTTTTTATGATGCTGCCTTTCTGGGATTGCAGCGATAAAGGAACAAACATTTCTTCCGGTCCGATACAATATATATCATTTAAAGATTACGGATGCTCCTCAAAAAATACTATTCAAAAGACCCAGGCGGAAACTATTTTAAATTACGGCTATTCTCAGGGAATTCTTACGATTAATTTTTCACATACAATTAATTGCGCATCCAAAATTAAAGACAGCGTAATCATTACCGAAAATAACATTAATATTTTTTTAGCAGATACAAGTAAGGGGCTAGTGCGCTGTATTTGTTCCACCGCTGAAGAATATAATTTTAAAACAGAAGGCGGCAAAACAATTTATCTCCGGATTTTTTATAAGGCGCAAGATCATTTTGAATATTCGCTTCTAGTACAAAGAGAAATTAAAATTTAAATTGCTGGGGAGAAGGAATGGATAAAACAATAAAACCTTCGTTCGGTTATGTTCCATGCAACGGTTGTGTACTTTGCTGCGTAGGAGATGCTGTCAGGCTTTTGCCGGAGGATTATCGCCATAATTATTTAACTGAGAAGCATCCATACTTAGCAGGCGAATTAATGATTGCCCATAAAGAAAACGGTGACTGTATTTACCTGGATGAAACCGGATGCAGCATTCATGATACTTCGCCGGTTCTTTGCCGTATTGCAGATTGCCGTTCACTTGCTTTAAAATTTAATTTTGATCAAGCGATGGAACTTCATCGGTTAGGTAGAATAAATATAAAAGTTTGGGATCGCGGAAATAAGCTAATTGAAGAGATGAAAAGAAAATAATAGACTTGATAAAAGCGGCGGGTAAGTTTAGATTTGAGCATACAAAATAATTTCATCGTTTGAAAGCACGACTTTACTTATTCTCGATTGCCGTTTTATTTCTGGCGCAAATTTCCTTGACTGCCCAGCAAAAATATTATACAACAATCGTTTCAGATACCTTGCATGTTAATTTTGAAAATAAATATTTCCTGTCTAATCCGACGATTATTCCTTTTACTGAAACAGTAGAACTAAACCATAAAATTCTCAACAAAAAGTATTATAGCTTTTCATATTCAACAGCCTCATTTAGTCTATCAGGTTCACTTCACTACTCAATTTTTGATACAATCGTTGTAACTTACCAGGCTGTAAGGCTGTCATTAAAGAAAGAATATGAAAAGCGTAAAATGGTTTACAAGTTTGAGCAGATGCTTGGCGATACCGTACGAGTTATGAAAAGCGAAGCAAATCCTTTTTCGCCTGAAGCGATATTCGGAAGCGGAATACAAAAAAGCGGAACTATTGTCAGAGGTTTTACCGTCGGAACTACCAAAGATTTTACACTTAACAGCGGTTTGCGCTTGCAGCTTTCAGGACAGATATATAAAAATGTTGAAGTTGTTGCCGCGTTAACCGATGAGAACTCTCCCATCCAACCGGAAGGAAATACTGCAACACTTAATGAGTTGGATAAAGTTTTTATACAAGTAAAACACCCAAACGCAATTGGGACATTTGGAGACTATGAGCTGCAGGAAAGAACCGGAGAATTTGGATTTGTCGATAGAAAATTGCAAGGACTGCGCGGAGAGTTTAATTATGAAGGGCAGAAGGCATATATAGCAATTGCGAATTCGAAGGGAAAATTTACCACCAATCAATTTAATGGAATAGATGGTGTCCAAGGTCCATATAATTTGCATGGCGCAAATAATGAGCCGGATATTATCATCATTGCCGGAACAGAGAAAGTTTACATTGATGGCGTCGAAGTAAAACGCGGCGAACGGAACGATTATACAATTGATTATACGAATGCTCAGATAACTTTTACCACGAATAAAGTTATAACTTCTGCTAGCAGAATTACTGTTGACTTCCAGTATTCTGATCAACAGTATTCGAGAACATTTTTCGGTGCCGGAGTTCAAACAAAATTCTTTAATGATAAACTCGGCATCAACTTCCAATATGTTCAAGAAGGCGATGACCAGAATGCGCCGATTAATATTTCACTGTCCGATTCAGACAAAGCAATTTTAGCAGCAGCTGGCAACAACAGGCTTAAAGCTGTTAAAAGCGGTGTTACAATAGCTCTTCCGGATTCTCAAGGAGTTATTAGAGGTACTTATCAAAAAATTGATACAACTTTTAACGGGCAGGTTTATTCCTATTATTTTTATAATCCTGGAAATGTTAACGCAATTTATAATGTCACATTCAGTTTTGTTGGAAGCGGACAAGGCGATTATATCCGGCAAAGCATCGGTAATTTTCAATTCGTTGGAATAAACCAGGGAGATTATGCACCTGTTGTTTTACTGCCTTTGCCTGAGCTAAAACAACTTGGAGATCTTACATTAAATTATTTACCGCTTAAAGGAATAAGTTTGTCCTTAGAACTTGCCGGCAGTTTTTGGGATCAAAATAGATTTTCTTCAATTGATAAAAGTAAGGATGGCGGTTACGCAAGAAATATTTTGTTGAAGATGGAGCCGAGAAAAGTTGAATTAGGAAAAATTAGTTTAGGGCAAATCGGTTTTTCTTATCAGGATAGATTCATTCAAGACCGGTTTACTTCGCTGGATAGAATTAATTCGATTGAATTCAACCGGGACTATAATATTACAAATACGCAGACTCCGGAAAGTGAAGAGTTAAGGGATTTTAATTTAAATCTAATTCCGGTTACTGAATTAAATATAACTTCGTCATATTCTTCATTAAAGAGAGGAAGTGATTTTGTTTCCAACCGCTTTAATAATACTTTGAATTTTTCCAACAACAAAAATTATCTTTTAAATTATAATCTTGATTACCTTTCTTCTTACAATTCTGCAATTAGAACAAAGTGGTTCCGCCAGAAAGGTACCGGATATTATTCGTTTTGGAAACTAAAACCAGGCGTCGATTTTCTCGCTGAAGATAAAAGAGATATAATGACAGGCGCTGATACTTTATTTTCATCCAGCTTGAAGTATTATGAGATTGATCCTTTCCTTGAACTAGTGGATTTTGATGGATTCAAACTAACATCAAAATATTCCTTACGAGATGACTATTTACCTTTGAATGGAATAATGCAGAAGCAAGCATTAACAAACGGCGGTTCTTTTGAATTGAATTACAGCGGAATCAGACAGGTAAATTCAACTTTGAATTTGACCATTTTAAATAAGAATTATGAAAATACATTTAAGAAACTCGGCTACTTAAAAAGCCAGACAATTTTAGTACGTTCGCAGAGCAGGTTTATTCCATGGAATCCTGTTTCAGGAGATCTTTTCTATCAAGTTTCAACTCAACGCACTGCAAAACTCCAAAAAGTATTTGTTAAGGTAGCACAGGGGCAGGGCAATTATATTTATCTTGGCGACTTAAACCACAACGGTATTCAAGATGAAAATGAATTTGAGCCTGCGCTTTATGACGGCAATTATGTTGTTGTTACGGTTCCAACCGACCAGCTTTACCCGGTAATTGATTTAAAAATGAATACGAGATGGAGATTGAATTATAAGCAAATGGTCGATCCTAACTCACTGGCTGGTAAAATATTAAGTCCGTTCTCTTCTGAAACTTCATGGCAGGTTGAGGAGAATAGTCAGGAACAAGATTACAAAAAAATCTATCTCCTGGATTTTTCTGATTTCCAGAATCCAGCTAAAACAATAAACGGCTCAAATTTTTTCCAGCAGGATTTATATTTGTTCGAAAACAATCCGGAATTTTCTGCGCGGCTGCGGTACTCTCAAAGAAAAAGCTTGAACCAATACAGTTATGGAACGGAAAGGCTCTATAGCAGGGAACGTAGCCTAAGAATTAATTTTAAATTGATTAATGAAATGAGCAACCAAACAGATTTAGTAGCCGAGAATGACAATGATCGTGCACCGGCTTCTTCAATAGAAAAAAGAGAAATTACAGGAAGCAGTGTAACTTCAGACTTTTCATACCGTCCCCAGCAGAATATTGAAGTTGGATTTAAAATTAGTGCCGGCAAAAAAGAAGATGATCTTCCGGCAGTTCCGACAATAATAAATTTAAATTCACAGTCGTTAAGATTCACGCTTTCGTTTGCAGGAGCAGGCAGATTGAGGATAGAATTCGAAAGAGATGAATTGAATGCAAATACAACGCAGAACTTTATTCCATTTGAAATGCTTAATGGTAATTTGATCGGTAAGAATTATTTTTGGAGGTTTAATTTTGATTATAAACTATCTGCAAATTTACAAGCTACAATAAGTTATGACGGAAGAGCTCAAGGAAATGATAGAACGGTTCACACAGCCAGAGCTGAAGTCAGGGCATTTTTTTAATTATTGCAAAATTCAAATTTATATCGCAAGAGAAATTTATGAGCAAGATAATTACAAATTTAATTGAAGCGCATATCTTCAGAGAAACTGAAAGAGGTTTGCAATTCCTTTTGCTCCGAAGATCAGAGACTGAAATCTATCCAGGATTGTGGCAAATGGTTTCCGGGAAGATTGATGAAGGTGAAAAAGCCTATGAAGCAGCACTCCGGGAAATAAAGGAAGAAACCAATTTAGTACCAAAGAAATTTTGGACTGCGCCGAACATAAATTCTTTCTATTATCCGGAAGGAGATTACATCTCAATGCTGCCGGTGTTTGCAGCTTTGGTGGATAAAAATTCAGAAGTAAAAATCAGCAAAGAACATACGGATTATAAATGGGTAGAACCTGAAGAAGCAAAAAGGTTGCTTGCCTGGCAAGGTCAGAGGAATTCAGTCGAAATAATATCGGATTATTATGCCAACGAAATTAACTTCCTGAATTTTGTTGAGATAAAATTGACATTGTTTTGAGTTTCATATAAGATCTTCAGAAAATTCTCTGAAAAAATTATTTTGTTTGTTATCACAAAAGAAAAATAGAAATCATAGTTATTTTTTCATAGAATTAACAGATAATTATTAAAGTGAAATTGGTAATAATAAAGTTTTATTTTTTATCCTTCCAGCGGAACTTTTTCAAATCGAAAACGACTATTCTCAAATAAAATGAAATTTACCTTTAATTTTTTAGATAACAATTTCTCAAATTACTTTTCGTTAGAAAAATTTATCAACATTAATGAAGGAGAATGTAGAATGATAAAAGTTGGACGAACAATTATTCTGTCGATGCTTTTTCTTTTCTTATTATCTACCGCTGCCATACCAAAAGCAGAAAGCGGTTCAAAAAAGAATAAAGGCAAAATGGATATTTTTTCATCTTTAAAGTTCAGGGATATTGGTCCTGCCATCGCCGGCGGAAGAGTTGCATCGGTAGTGGGAATTCCGGGGAATCCTTACACGTATTATATCGGCGCTGCCGGAGGCGGAGTATTCAAAACAACTGACGAAGGATATTCGTGGAAAGCAATTTTCAAAAAGTATCCTTCATCAATTGGCTGCATTGCTTTGGCTCCCTCAAATCCAAATCTTGTTTGGGTTGGAACCGGAGAATCTAATATTCGTAACGATGTAATTGACGGACACGGTGTTTATTTTTCTCCCGATGCAGGTGCAACTTGGAAATTTATGGGATTAAAAGATGCCGGACAAATCTCGCAAATTGTCATTGATCCTGACAATCCAAATATTGTTTTCGTTGCGGCACTAGGACATCCTTGGGGTCCCAATAATGAACGAGGCTTGTTCAAAACTATCGACGGCGGAAAAAACTGGAAAAAAGTTTTGTTCATTAATGATTCTACAGGCATCAGCGATGTTGTAATCGAACCTGGTAATCCACAAATAATGCTTGCTGGTGCATGGCAGGTTATCAGGCGTCCGTGGCGTTTAATAGACGGAGGAAAAGGGAGCGGAGTTTACCAATCGAAAGATGGCGGAGAAACCTGGAAAAAATTATCTAAGGGATTGCCAAAAGGTTTGCTTGGAAGAATTTCGTTTGCAACTTCATTAAGCAATCCGCAG
Organism: Bacteroidota bacterium; assembly: GCA_021815405.1. Classification (GTDB taxonomy): domain Bacteria; phylum Bacteroidota; class Ignavibacteria; order Ignavibacteriales; family Ignavibacteriaceae; genus FEN-1297. The sequence goes on along the minus strand of JAKAGV010000015.1, from coordinate 63,634 downwards.
CATGTCTATGCTCTAATCGAATCTAACCATGGAACTCTTTGGGACAGCCATAACTTTGGAGACAATTGGAATTTAGTTTCCAACAATCATACACTAAATGTGCGACCTTTTTATTTTTCTAAAATGGCTGTAGCTCCGAATAACGATGAGAAGGTTTATTTTCTTTCATTCTTAATTTCAGTCTCAAACGACGGTGGTAAAACCGTCAAATCAATTAATAACCAGATTCACGTAGATCATCATGCAATTTGGATTGATCCCAAAAATCCTGATAGAATTATTGAAGGAAACGACGGCGGAGTTTATCAATCTTTGAATGGCGGTAAAGACTGGCGGTACTTTGATAATATTCCGATAGAAGAATATTATCAAGTCGCGACCGATACGAATATTGCATATAATCTCGGCGGCGGACTTCAGGATAATAACGCCTGGTATGGTCCTTCGAGGAATCTTCACGGAGGCAGTGTCGATGGTTCAAATTGGTTTCCTGTTGCCGGCGGGGATGGAGAATATGTTGTTCCGGCTCCAAGCAATCCTAATATAATTTACTCCGAAGCTCAAGACGGATTTTTAAACAGATTGGATCTGAAGACAGGTATCAGACACGAGATACGTCCGTATTTTTTTGATGTAAGCGATAAAAAACCATCAGCGCTTAAATACAGGTTTAACTGGACAACTCCGATTGCCGTAAGCTATCATAATGCAAATGAAGTTTATCTCGGCGCAAATGTTTTATTCAAATCAATGGATGGCGGAAATACCTGGAAAGTGATAAGCCCGGACTTAACTCGCGATGATAAAAGTAAGGAAGTAATAAGCGGCGGTCCGATAAATCATGATATAAGCGGTGCGGAAACTTATTGCACAATCATGTCAATCAGTCTATCACCTCAAGATTCAAATGTTATCTGGATTGGAACTGATGACGGTCAGGTTCAATATACAACCGACGGTGGAAGCCATTGGACAAATGTAACTAAAAATATTCCCGGACTTCCGGAGTGGGGAAGAGTATATCAACTTGATGTTTCACCTTTCTCACCATCAACTTGTTATATCATCGATGACAGGCACATGATGGACGATAGAACTCCTTTCGTCTACAAAACCGATAATTATGGAAAAAGCTGGACGCTGATAACTAATGGTCTTCCGAAAGATGAACCTTGCCATGTTGTAAGAGAAGATCCGAATAAAAAAGGTTTCCTATTCTTAGGTACTGAAACCGGTTTATATTTTTCAACTGACGATGGCGCTAACTGGACAAATTTGAAAAGCAATTTCCCAAATGTTCCTGTGTGGGATTTGAAATTTGTAAAGCGCAATCATGATATTGCGATAGCCACTCACGGCAGAGGAATTTTTATTCTTGATAATATTACGCCTCTTGAAGGGTTAGATAAAAAAGTTGAAGAAAATAATTTTACTTTCTTTAAGATGATGCCAGTTTATCAGCTCCACGGATGGTGGAAAGGCGGATTTGGAGGAGCAGGTAAATATGCTGCGCCGAATCCTCCCTCAGGTGCGGTAATTGATTATTATTTGAAGACAGCAATTAAGCCTTCTAATGTAAAGAAGAATAATAAGGAGGTTCCCGTGCTGATTACAATTTCAAATATTGATGGAAGCGTAATCGATACTCTTCACGGAACAACAAAAGAAGGTGTCAACCGGATAGAATGGAATCTTCATTATAAAAGTGGCGTACCGTTAGCGGAAGATACAACTCATGGAAAGAAATATGGTTTGCATAACGGACCAGGAGTTTTACCCGGCACTTATAAAATATCAATCACTGCCGACGGTGAAACTCAATCTCATAATGTTGAAGTATTTGCAGATCCAAAGACGCATTATAATTTCGCGGCTGCTAAGCAGCAATTTGATGCCGAGAAAAAAATATTTGATGATATCTCTGCAATGAATTCAATGCTAAATCGAATCGATGCAATCCACGAACAGATACAAAATCTAAATTCGTCCGTTAAAGCAGTTACCGGCAAAATGCCCGACAGCATTGCCGCTTATCAACCTCTGGTTGCAAATGCAAAGTATATTGATTCGGTTCTAACGTGCTTAAAGGATACAGTACTTGAAACCAAATCTCAAAAAGGAGTTGGCGAAGATGATATTCATTATCTAACCCGGCTGCATGATTGGTTTGGAAATTTATATTACTCTGTTGCCGGTGAATATGATAAAGCACCTTCTGAAATGCTGACGAATCAAATGAGTGAACTTGAGAACCAGCTTAACGGGTACATCGACAGGTTCAATGAACTGCTCGGAAAAAATATTGCCCAGTTCAACAGCAGCGCCTCGTCCAGCAATCTGCCTATTTTATTTGCGGGTGAGAAAATCAGTTTGAGGTAGTTTCGTCAAAACAAACAATGCTTTGAAGCGAGCTGTTTTAATTGGACTTGAGAATTCAAGCATATTTTTACATCAATAAGGGATGCTCTGTGCATCCCTTTATTTTATAGAATGGAGAAAATTATTTTTCAATTAAAGTTTTATCAAAATATCCTTTTATATTTATGAAAGAGAATTTTTAATCTATATTTTAGCATAATTATTATTTCGTAAATATTGCTGTCAAAATTGATGAACAAAAAACTACTTTTCGCCACAATAGTTTCTGCACTCGGCAGTTTCCTATTTGGATTTGATACTGCGGTCATTTCAGGTACAACAAAATTTATTTCGGAATTTTTTAATTTAAGCGATGCTACTCTTGGAATGACAGTTTCAATCGCTCTTTGGGGAACGGTCTTGGGTTCCATAGTTGTCGGCAAACCCGGTGATACTTACGGAAGGCGTTTCATGCTTTTCTTATGCGGAGGATTATATTTTCTTTCGGCTATCGGATGCGCTCTTGCGAATGGCTGGTATGTACTTTTAATATCAAGGTTCTTTGGAGGCATTGCAATTGGTGCAGCCTCTGTAATGGCACCGATGTACATTGCTGAAATTTCTCCGGCGAGATTAAGAGGAAGGCTTGTTGCAGTAGCTCAATTCAATATCGTACTTGGAATTTTGGTTGCATTCTTTTCAAATTATCTACTTGTTGGTCTTGGTCCGGATAACTGGCGCTGGATGTTTGGTGTAATGGCAATACCGGCGTTAATATTTTTTATACTTTTATTTCTCGTACCGGAAAGTCCTAGATGGCTTGTAAAGAAGCAAAGAGTTGATGAGGCAAAATCAGTGCTTCAGTCTGTTGGTGCTGAAAATGTTGAAGCTGAATTAGGTGATATTGTAAATTCACTTAAAGAAGAAGCCGGATTAGGAACAACAAAGCTATTCCAGAAAAAATATAATTTTGTTATTATGTGCGCTGTTCTCCTTGCAATTTTCAATCAGCTATCCGGAATCAACGTAATTATGTATTATGCCCCGATGATATTTGAGAAAGCAGGTTCGAGCACAAATTCTGCGATGCTTCAAGCAGTTGCGGTTGGCGTTACAAATATGTTATTCACAATAATTGCAATGTTTTTTATAGATAAGTTCGGAAGGAAGACACTTCTTCTTATTGGCGCGGTTGGAATGTTCTTTTCCCTTGCAGGCGCAGCATTCCATTACTATGATGAAACTCTTTTCGGCAGTTACGGTGTTGTTGTTTTCATAGTTGGATTTATTGCGTTCTTTGCATTTTCCCAAGGTGCAGTTATCTGGGTATTTCTTGCGGAAATATTCCCGAACAAAATCCGCTCAAAAGGACAAGCGCTTGGTTCTTTTACTCACTGGATTATGAATGCAATTATCGGCTTGGTCTTTCCAATTGCATTAACGGCATTTGGCGGTGGAAATGTATTTATGTTTTTTGCTATAATGATGATTCCGTTTTTCTTCTTTGTCTGGAAAGTAATGCCGGAAACCAAAGGAAAGTCACTTGAAGAATTGGAAAGAGTCGTTCTATCAGAAAGATAAAATAATAATTTGAATTACGGACTTACGTTACGCACAATTAAGGATCTAATTTACTTTGTCATTCCGAACTTGATTCGGAATCTCATTTTTCAGCATTTTTGGGATGCTGAATCAAGTTCAGCATGACATGTGCGTAACGTGAGTTACGGAGTAATATATAAGAATGAGCTCGCTCTAAAAAGGTAATTCCCATGAAAACTGGAATCTAAAAAGTTTAGATTATAGAATAGATTCCTACTTTCGTGGGAATGACATTTCGTCTTGTTTAGCTTTTTAGAGTGGACTCAAAAATTTTTTTAAAATATTTATATGGAAAAAGCTATGAAGTCTCAATTCTTATTGAAGTTTTTTGCACTTGTCATTTTTCTTTTTACTGTTTCTCTCTTTGCCCAGAAAAATCAAATTAGAGTTGCTTGTATTGGCAACAGCATCACCTACGGCTTTGGAATAAAAGATAGCACACAAAAATATCCGTATCAGCTTGGAAAACTTTTAGGGATAAATTATTTAGTAAAGAATTTCGGCGTAAACGGCAGGACGATGCTGAAAAAAGGAGATTATCCTTATTGGAAAGAAAATGCATTTAAAGATGCACTTGCATTCAAGCCACAAATAGTAATTATCTGTCTTGGTACAAATGACAGCAAACCATGGAACTGGAAATACGGAAATGAATTTTATTCCGATTATACTTCAATGGTTAAAGCATTTAGAAAAGAGGGAAAGCCGGAAATATTTGTTTGTGATTGTCCGCCTGCATTTAGTCATAAATACAGCATTTCAGATTCTGTTATTCATTATCAAATAATTCCTTTAATTGATTCAGTAAGAAGTGAAACACACACTAAACTTATAGACTTTTACAGTAAAATGAAGAAAGACAGCAGTATGTTTTTCGATGGGATTCATCCAGATGGGAAAGGTGCTTTTATAATGGCTCAGATTGTTTATAATGCAATTAAAAAATATCCGGTTAGAGTAAAGAAGAACTGAAGTTACGTAAAATAATGTTTTTGTCATTCCAAACTTGTTTCGAAATCCTTTTTTGCCCTGTTTTATATACTGAAACAAGTTCAGCATGGCATTTTAATGTTTTTAAGTTACTTCAGTTAATAATCAAAATATAAGAATAAAATAGCGTTCAGAAGATTATTATTGAATTTATTGATCATATAGTTTTTGAAGGGAATGACTAACGATTTTTACCTCTAAACTATTATATTCTTTTTTCGATAATATATATGGATTACTCTGTTGAAAAGGAAATTCAACCTTTTCATTGTAATTTTGATACTTTAATGATAAAGATAACCGTATATAAAAACTTGATTTATAAACAGGGAATTTTACGCTCCAAAATATTTTATGCTGCAATATTCATTTTAAATGCATTCTATTGTTATGCACAAGTAAAAAATATAAGGTTAGAGCATTTAACAATTGAACAGGGGCTTTCTCAAAGTACTATTAATTGTATGGCTCAAGATAGTACCGGATTTTTATGGTTTGGTACACAAGATGGTTTAGACAGATATGACGGCTATGACTTTGTTATATACAGACCTAAACAGAATGACTCATCCGCAATTTCAGATACTTATATTAGTTGTTTATACGTAGACAAATCCGGATTGATGTGGGTTGGAACAGACAATGGTCTTAATGTATATAATTCTTTTACTGATAAATTTAAAGCATTTGAATATAACCCGAACGACGTACACAGCATTTCCTCAAATTATATTACTTCTATATCTGAAGATAAAAATGGAAATCTCTGGATTGGTACTTCCAACGGTCTAAATTTTTTTAATAAGAGCAAAAATCAATTTACACGCTACCTACACAACAGAGAAAATGATCTAAGTTTATCAAATAATGAGGTCTATTCGACATTTTATGACTCCCGGGGAAGACTTTGGGTAGGTACTTACGCAGGTTTAGATTTATTTAATCCTCGAACAAAAACATTTCAGCATATTTCCAAAACTGTCAACAACTATTTATTAGCCGGGCACAGTATTACAAGTCTGGCAGAAGATAAAACCGGAAATTTATGGATTGGAACTTATCATGGATTAGGAAAATTTTCTTTTGATTCAAATACCTTTACTCTTTACAAGCATTCAGCTTCAAATTCCGGCAGCATTAGTTCGGATTCCATAAATGTAATTTACGTGGATAATAAAGGTATTATATGGATTGGCACGAACAATAATGGACTAGATTATTTTAATCCTGCTGATAATACCTTTAAAAATTTTGAAAATTCTGTTCTTAATACTCCGGAAGTAAGCGCCAACCATGTAACTTCATTGATGCAAGATAAAGAGGGTCTGCTGTGGATAGGTACTTTTACTTCGGGTGCAGCTAAATACGATAGAACAGAAAGATCATTCGGTTTAATCAGAATTGAAGAACCATTCCAGAACATTAAAGAAGAAAATGATATTAGCGCAATATGTTTAGACAATCAAAATAATCTTTGGATAGGTACTTTTTATGACGGCGTAATAAAGCTTTACAAAAAAACCGGAAAGATTATGCGTTACATGCATAATTCATCTTTGAACAGCATCTCACAAAATTTCATCAATGTAATTTATGCTGATAAAAAAGGCTTTATTTGGATTGGCACATCAGCAGGGTTAGATAGACTGGATCCTAAGACAAATAAATTTTCCTATTTTAAGCATAATCCAAACAATATTAATAGCGTTGGTTCTAACAATATAAACACTATAATAGAGGATAAGTCGGGAAATCTATGGTTGGGACTTGTAGACGGCGGAGTAGATATGTTTGATCCATTGTCAAATAAGTTTACTCATTACAAACATGAACCCGGCAATTCGAATAGCTTAAGTAGTAATAATGTGAATGCATTAATGTTCGATAATAATGGAATGCTTTGGATCGGAACAGACGGTAATGGTGTGGACAAACTTGATATAAGTACTGGAAAATTCCGTCATTATTTGCATGATGGTAAGGAACAAAATAGTTTAGCCAATAATTTTATATTATATTTATTCCAATGTCCTGGAGATAAGTCGGGAACAATATGGATTGGTACATCAGGCGGCGGTTTGAGTATGTTAAATACTAAAACAAATAAGTTCATCAATTATTCTGAAGAAAACGGTTTAGCTAATAATGTAATATACGGCATTGGTAGTGATAAAAAGGGAAATCTTTGGATGAGCACAAATGATGGTATTTCCAAATTTAATATTAAGAGTGGAACTTTCCATAATTATGATCAAAGCGACGGTTTGCAAAGTAATGAATTTAACCAGGGAGCGTTTTTTCAGAGTAAAGATGGTAAGATGTATTTTGGAGGTAATAACGGGATAAATGCTTTTTTCCCGAATGCCATTAAAAGTAATCCCTTTAACCCTAAAATTGTCTTCACATCATTTAAAGATTACAACGATCTTAAAAAATTGAAAAACTCAATCTGGAGGACAAATCAAATAACACTAAGCTATAAAGACAATATAGTGGCATTTAGTTTTGCAGCATTAAGTTATAATGAACCGGAGAGAAATAAATTTGCTTACTTACTTAAAGGATTGAATAGTAATTGGATTGATAATGGTACCAACAATGTAGTTACTTTTACAAATCTTTCTCCAGGTAAATATACACTTCTTGTAAAAGGTACTAACAATGACGGAATTTGGAGTAGTCATATTGCTTCTTTAAAGATTATTATTCTGCCGCCGTTCTGGGAGACATGGTGGTTTCGAGCAATTCTTTTTGTTTCCCTGATTTCTATTATATTTTTTATATTCAAGCTCAGATTAAGGACTATTGAATTAAGAAATAAAAAACTTGAGACTTTAGTTTCCGATAGGACAAAGGAATTAAATTCCAAGAAGGAAGAATTGGAGGAAGTGAATTATAAACAAGCCGGGCTATTGGATAAGCTTACTAAATCAGAGATAGAATTAAAAGAACTCAATCTGCACAAAGATAAAATTATATCCGTTCTTGCACATGATTTACGAAGTCCGTTTAACGGATTGCTGGGTTACACTGATTTGCTTGCAAACGAAATAGATCAACTGGAGAGAGAAGACGTCAAGCAATCTGCCAAGAATATTAACGTTGCTGCTAATAATTTATTTAAACTTTTAAATAATCTTCTTGAATGGTCATTAGTACAGGCTGGGAAAATTAAATATTCACCTTCCGTTGAAAATCTTCTTCAATGTGTGAATGATGTGATCCATTTGCTTAGGATGAATGCCGAACAAAAGTCTATTTTGTTAAAAACAAGTATTGAGAAGAACGTAAACGTTTGGGCAGATAAAGATATGCTCGATATTATTTTTAGAAATCTGGTTTCAAATGCGATAAAGTTTACACCACCCGGAGGGGAAGTTGAAATATTTTCTAGAAGTTATGATGACGTAATTGAAGTAAGTATCCGCGATAATGGAATTGGGATGAAAGAAGAAATACTTTCACGTTTACTTAATTCGGACTCACGAATTACGACTAAAGGAACCAGCGATGAAACCGGTACGGGATTAGGTCTAAATCTTTGCAAAGAATTAATATCTAAACAGGGAGGTAATATAAGGATTGAAAGTAAAGCTGGGGAAGGCACTTTAGTCTCATTTACTTTGCCGAAACCAAAAGATAATTAAGCACGGTAATTAATTTCTCCATCAAATACTGTCATCTCAACTTTAACATCTTTTATTTTTTCTGCTTCAATTGATAGAATATCATCGCTTAGAACTACTAGATCAGCAAGTTTTCCCGATTCGATTGTGCCTTTTATATTTTCTTCAAAAGCTGCATAAGCACCGTTAATAGTATAACCTTTGATTGCTTCTTCAACGCTTATCTTTTGTTCGGGAATCCAACCGTTTTGATTTTTCCCATCTATAGTTTCTCTTGTAACAGCAGCATGGATTCCAAGTATTGCATTCAGAGGGGCTACAGTCCAATCGCTTCCAAAGCACAATTTAACTCCAGCATCAAGAAATGATTTAAATGAATATGCTTCTTTGATACGTTCAGTACCGATTTTCTTTTCAGCCCAAGTACCGTCATCAACTAAATGATAAGGCTGAGCAGAAACAATAACATTTAATTCTGCAAGACGCAGGATGTCTTCTCGTCTTAAATGTTGAGCATGTTCAATTCTAAACCTACGGTCCCACTTTGGATTTAATCTTTCAATTTTATAAACGAGATCAATTATAGCGGCGTTGGCTTTATCACCTATTGCATGAATACTAAGCTGCAATTTATTTCTATCTGCATCAAGCGCCCATTGTTCAAGTCTGCCGTCGATTAAAATATCGTTCGGCAATCCAAAATTATTATTATCATCAAGATATGGATCAAAAAACCATGCGGTACCTGCGCCAAGTGATCCATCTGAAAATGCTTTTAATGAACCTACTTTAATTTTATCACTTCCAAAGTTGAAACGAATTCCTGCATCAACAAGATTTTTATAAGATGCAATTGGCAGCCGTGTATAAATCCGGCAAGTGAGTTGGTTATTTTTTTCTAGCATTTGGTAAGTAAAAAAATCTTTTGGATAGGTAATATCCTGGATACTTGTAATACCGTTCCGGCGAGCTTCATTTAATGCAGCCAAACCTGCATTATACATTTCATCTTCAGAAGGTGGTGGAATCTTAGAATAAATTAAAGGCATAGCATTGTCTTTTATTATTCCGGTAGGTAAACCAGTAACAGGATGTCTTTCAATCAATCCTCCTTCGGGGTCGGGAGTATCTTTGGTAATTCCTGCAAACTTTAAAGCTAAAGAATTTGCAAGCCCCATATGCTTGTCTAGTCTTTCAATAAAAACCGGTGTCTCTTTTGTAAAGTCGTCAATCATTTCTTTAAACGGAAGAGCCTTCGTTTCCCAGGCTTCATGATTCCAGTTACCTCCAGTTATCCATTTACCTTTATGGCTCTCAACAAATAATTTTAATATTGATATAAACTCCGCGGTTGATTTCGTCTTACTAAGATCTAAACCAGTAAGATGAAAACCTCCGTTAATAAAGTGAGTATGGCAATCAATAAATCCCGGAAGCATTAATTTCCCTTTGAGATCTATAACTTCAGTACTTCTATCAATAATATATTTTGTCTCATCATTGTTTCCGACAAAAATAATTTTGTTCTGATAAACTACAACAGATTCAGCGTACGGTTGATTTTCATTTACGGTATATATTTTCCCATTAACAAAAGCTTTTTTTCGAGATGGATATGCTGGATTTTCTATCATTTCAATTCTAGAGATAAAATTTAACATTTCTAAAAATATAAGTTAGAATCAGAAAGAAAAAATCATTATGTTTAACATCATCAAATAAAAAATTAACTAAGACATTTTTCTATTTTATGAATCTTGACGTACTTATTTTTGGCGCCCATCCGGATGATGCGGAACTTTCGATGGGAGGAACAATAGCAAAATTAACCAATGGAAATTTTAAAGTCGGACTGATCGATCTGACCCGAGGCGAATTGGGAACAAGAGGAACCGCCGAGACGAGGCAGAAAGAAGCCTTTCAAGCTGCAATTATTTTGAAGGCTGCAGTTAGAGAAAATCTCCAGATTCCGGATGGGGATATTCAGAATAATAAGGAAAATTTTTTAAAGGTTGTAATGTCGATTAGAAAATATCGACCTAAAATAATTTTTGCTCCTTATTTTCACGATCGCCATCCAGACCATGGCGATACTGCTAACTTAGTTAAGCGTGCTATGTTTTCAACTGGTTTAACAAAGATCAAAACATTTGATAAAGAAGTTGCGCAGGAAGCTTATAGACCGCAAAAGCTTTTTTATTATATGCAGACTTACACATTCGAGCCTACTTTCATTGTTGATGTTACAGAAAACTTCGAGATGAAAATGAAAGCTGTTAAGGCGTATTCATCGCAGTTCCATAATCCTAAAAGTACTGAGCCGGAAACTTTTATCAGCAGACCTGAATTTATAAATTATATTGAATCCCGTGCCAAGTTCTACGGTTTCCAGATAGGAAGGCATTACGGCGAGCCTTTCTTTTCCGAAGAAAAAATTGAGTTTGATTTTTCTAAATTGTTGAAGGGTTAATTTTTTTAGAAGACCTAATTCACCAGATGGAAGATTAAGTTATATTTAATTCGGATTTAAGTTACTATCTCCTTTTTTCAAAATGCTGATAATCTTTGGTAGAATGCCAGTTACCGCCCCATGCCCATCCTCTCTTTAAGAATGCTTTTACAATAAAAGAATTCTTAGTAATCGTTCCGGGTTCCATGGGATTATAACCAAAACCTTCCGAAATTAATTTCGCTCCTTTAAATTGCGGATTTAACAAGGGATTTAAATCGATTGCTCTACCGTAGGCGTGTTCGGAAAGTGTATGCGTACCAGCGATTACACGGTAATTGAACGCCGACGAATTATTATCTTTCATGGAAGAATCATCTGACCAACCATATTTTACTATAGGAATAACTTTTTGAATAGGGAATTTTCTCTCTTGAATTTCGCCAAAGATTGCTTTGATATCCTTAACCAAATCTTTATCAATTACAAGCTGTCCTTCATGCAGCTTGCCATCAAACGAATAATACTGAACATTAACCAGCCTTAAATTATTTTCGATTTCAGCAGGAATCTGTATGCCGGCAAGAGCTTCGGATAAAGTATAATGACAATCAATAATTATCTTCTTTCCGTTTTTCTGTAGAAGTGCAATACTTGAACTGTAAATATTGATAGAAATGAAAGTAGATAATAGAATAAAAACAAATAGTCTTTTCATTTTGTTATCTTATATAGCTGTGAATTATTGAAATTGTCTGAGAGAAATATCCTCTCCCGAAAAGATTAAGATGATTTAGTACATGGTATAATTTATAGATTCCCTCGCGGTAATCATATCCTTCTGGAAGCGGATAGCATTCATTATATGCTTTGTAAAACTCATAGCTGAAGCCGCCGAAGAGTTTTGTCATTGCAAGATCGGCTTCACGGTGCCCGTAATAAACCGCCGGATCAATTAAGCAGGCTTCGCCGTTTTCATCAACCATATAATTCCCACCCCATAAATCGCCATGGAGAAGAGATGGTTCTTCCTGACTTCCTTCTAATATTTTTTCAATTCTATTTTCAAGAGAAGAAAATCCTTTTCTAATTTCTGAATCTACATAACCGTTTGTTTCTGCAAGTTTAAATTGGAATAATAACCGTTTATTAAAATAGAATTGACACCAGTCTGTCTTTTCAATTCCATCAGCAATATTTAATTGAATATTGGAGCCGATATAGTTGTCTTCGTAAAAGCCGAATTCTTTGCTTTTGTATTTATGAAGCTCAGCAAACTTCCTACCGAAGTTCTCGAAGAAATTTATTGATTTACTGCCTTGAGAAATAAATTCTGTTAGTATGAATGTTTTATCAAATAAAATTACTTCAGGGATTCTAATAGTATCCGGCTTACGGAGCTCATTTAATCCGTGTGCTTCTTTGGTGAACATGTCACCTGAAGAGTTCATCTTTAAAAATAATTTTTTACCTGAACGAATTTCAAGTTTATATGCATCGCTTATGCATCCGCCGGAAAGAGAAGTCATTGATATGATTTCTTCTCCAGCAGCCTTTTCAATGCTTGATTTTATTTCAAGATTAAGGTTCATAATAAGAATTAATTATCGATTTTATATAAGATATCTGGAGCTATGCAATTATAATACTGTTCTGAAAGCTTTCGCAAGTGCGTCAACTTAACGAGCATATGTTTTAGAAATACTCGCATTTCCTCGAAGAGGAAAAATATATTAGCTCTAGGTAAACACCCAAGGCAAAAAAACAAGGAATACAGTTTTTACTCAGAAAGAGTAAAATAATAAGAACCTTATTTCTCACTCTTTCAGAGTTATTATTCACACGTATAATGTTTTATGTCGGGGTGTTACACCAACCTAGTTTATCTGACACCTATCTGGGTCATATCTTAAAAATAAAGATTCCGAAACAAGTTCGGAATGATAAAACATTATTCTGTTTAACTTCCATTAGTTACGTGTTCAAGCAATCCATTGCAGCCGTCTTCAAGAACATCAAGTACATTTTCAAATCCTTCCGGACCAAGATAGTATGGATCAGGTACTTCATCAACATCATAATTCTTAGCGAAATTAACCATCTTATAAATCTTCTGCTTATGTTTGCTGCCTTTGTCTAAAGCATTTATATCACTGAAATTTGAATCATCCATTGTAATGATGTAATCAAATTTATCAAAGTCTTTTAGTGGATCAAACTTTCTCGCTTTATGATTAAGCTGATAGCCTCTTTTAGCAGCGTGAGAAATCATTCTTGGATCAGGAGTATCTCCGGTGTGATAACCAATCGTTCCTGCTGAATCAACCGTGATTGATTTATTTAATCCATTTTTATTTACAAGAGATTTCATTATTCCTTCTGCCGCAGGCGAACGGCAGATGTTTCCAAGGCATACAAATAATATCTTTTTATTATCCATTATAGTTTTAGTTTTTCGTAAGTTTGTTTTCAATTAATAAATGATTGAAGTTATGCAATTGTCATGCTGAACTTATTTAAGCATCTACAAAACAGCCTATAAATAAAGATCCCGAAACAAGTTCGGAATGACAATTGAACCATTTTATTTATTTTGCGTAACTTCAATAAATAATTTGCAAAAATAAAGATTTTCCACGAACAAAATTGAGATAAAATGAAATCCTTATTGCTGACTGTAATTATTTCAATTACATTTTTGCCTTGTATAACATATTCACAGTACGTTTATCCGAAGAGGGAAATGAGAGGCGCATGGATTGCAACCGTTGCAGATATTGACTGGCCGAATAAAAACGAGACTACACAGCAGCAAAAGGCTGCTTTAATAACAATGCTGGATAAATTAAAAGCAGCAGGTATCAACACGGTATTTTTCCAGGTAAGAACGGAATGCGACGCACTTTATAAATCGACGTACGAGCCGTGGTCTTATTGGCTTACTGGAACGCAAGGCAAAGCACCAAGTCCTTTTTATGATCCTCTTAAATTTGCAATTAAAGAAGCCCATGAGAGAGGAATGGAACTGCATGCGTGGCTTAATCCTTACAGAGCAGTAAAGACAATCGGCGAATACAAGATTTCACCGCAACATATTTCCGTTACACATCCTCACTGGATTCTAAAATTTAAAACGCAGAAGATATTGAATCCGGGCATACCTGCTGTTAGTGATTATATCGCAAAAATTGTTTCAGATATTGTAAGAAGATATGATGTAGATGGAATTCATTTCGACGATTATTTCTATCCGTACTCTCCTAAAATTACAAATGAAGATGCTGCGACTTTTAGAAAATACAGAGGCAAGTTTACAAACATAGATAACTGGCGGAGAAATAATATCAATATGATGGTAGCTGAAGTTTATGATACCATACAAGCAATAAATCCACGGGTAAAGTTTGGTATTAGTCCATTTGGTATTGTAGAGAATAAATTTGCATTAACTCATGGCTTTGAAGCATACAAAACTTTATACTGCGATCCGGTTACATGGCTTAAAGATAAAACTGTAGATTATATACTTCCGCAGCTTTACTGGGCGATTGGAAATAAAGCTGCTGATTATGGCAGTCTGCTTCCGTGGTGGGCTAATTCTGCCGGTTCAAGACAAGTATATGTGGGAATATTTTCTTCAAAGATGGCGGCACCGGATTACAAAGGCTCGCCGGATGAGCTTGAAAGAGAGATAAGATTGAGTAGGCAGATGATCAGAACTTACGGCACTGCGTTCTTCAGCGCAAAATCTATTGCAGATAATTATTCTCACTTTGCGGATTCGCTTAAGGTCTATTATAAATATCCTGCATTGATCCCTGCAATGACATGGAAAGATTCTATTCCACCTTTGCCGCCGGATGATTTAAAAGCATCAATGAAAGATTCTTCTATTGTTCTTCAATGGAATAAACCCGGCATGGCATCTGACGGAGATACTGCATATAAATATGTTATTTATCGATTCAATAATCCTGCACAAGTAAACATTGACGATGCATGGCATATATTAAAGATCCAGAATGCGGATGAAACTGATTTTATTGATACGACTGCTGATGATGATAAAGCGAATTACACTTATGCAGTCACTGCATTGGATAGAATGAATAATGAAAGCAAGCCGGTTATGATTGTGAGAAGGCATAAGTAAAAAGAGAAAAGTAAATAGTTAAGAGGCAATGGTGGTAAAAGAATTTTAAGATTATCTGAGGAGGGCGGAGCTTACTGTAAATCTGTATTGTCGGAGAATTAAAAGCAAAGCAGTTTCATTCAAGAGTCATTCGCTTTCATTCAAAGTTCAGAATGTTGAATCGAAGATAAAGCTTAGTAAGGAAGAAGTACGGATTAGTTCTGAGAGAATAAATTTTAGGAGAAATGGGGCTTCATTATTGTGCACCGGGATTGAGCTTAGTAGAGCCGGGATTCCTCTGATGTTTGCTAAACAGCAAGTTTCGAGAGGCATTACAGTTTTGTTTTTGTAGGTAAGGATTGAATTATCAAATTATCTAGTTGATATTATTTTTGATAAGAAGGAACTTATGGTTTAATTTAATTTTTAATGCTGCATTTCATTTGTTACTTAAATAGGGAAAAAAATTATGTCAAAAAACAATTGGATTAAAATTTTTGGAATGTTATTAATCTTATCTGCTTTGTTAATAATTATATTCACAAAAGCATCAAGAATTATTTCTATCTTAATGAGAATACTTCTGGGCATTGGAATAAGTTTATTCTTATCCGGAGATGAAGCTAAAGTAATGGGAAAACAAATTTTCAAAAAATAAAAAATAATGTAATCGACTTTTCCGCTTTAAACTGAAATATTTTATCTTAGCTGTGAAAATTAATTTAATAAAAAATGTAGGTGAAATAGCATGCCAGTTATAATTAAACAACCGAGTATAATAAAAGCAGCCGGCAATAAACCAAAAATAATTGAAGAATATTTCGGAAGGGTAAATTCGAAAACAGAAGCAGTTAGTGTTGCAAGGATGCAGAGTCCGCAAGGATGGGTAGAACCCGGACAAACTCCAGAGTTTGATGAATACACAGTAGTTCTAAAAGGTACTTTAAGAGTTACTTCAAATAACGGATATATGGATGTACATGCACAGCAGGCAGTATTAATTCCGAAAGGGGAATGGGTACAATACAGTTCGCCTGAAGAAGGCGGCGCTGAATATATTGCTGTCTGTTTACCGGCATTCTCGCCTGATACTGTGCACAGAGATGAATAAAATTATTATAGCGCTATTTTGCTTATCTATAAAAGATATTGCCGTCGTTGAATATTCAGAAATCCAAAAAACCTCAGATTCTTTTCATTAGAGAACTCATTGTATGAATTTCCTCACAGGCTCTTAATTCAAATAAAGTAAAATTTACTTCCTATTTATAAACTCGTATTTATATTGCTGAATATTTAAATGAAAAAGATTAGGATACTTTCCTGGAACGTTAACGGAATAAGAGCCATTCATAAAAAAGGATTTCTCGATTGGTTTGCAAAAGAAAAACCGGATATCCTTTGCATTCAGGAAACGAAAGCCCATGAAGAACAATTGCCCGACGAATTATTAAAGATCGACAACTACACTCCTTACTTCTGTTCTGGAGAAAGGAAAGGGTACAGCGGTGTTGCGATCTATTCTAAAGAAAAGCCGGTAAGTATTAAGAAGGGCTTCGGCAATAAGAAGTTCGATAGTGAAGGAAGAATCTTAATTGCAGAGTATCCGGATTTTCATCTTTTTAATATTTATTTCCCAAACGGCAAAGCAAGCCCGGAAAGATTAAAATTTAAAATGGAATTCTATGATACCTTTCTTGAATATGCTGAAAAGCTGAAGAAGAAGAATAAAAAAATAATCGTCTGCGGCGATGTAAATACAGCGCATAAAGAAATTGATATTGCCCGACCCAAAGAAAATTCTACCGTCTCCGGCTTTCTACCGGAAGAGAGAGCCTGGTTAGATAAATTTCTTAGTTACGGTTACGTTGATACTTTTCGAATGTTCAACCAGGAGCCGAATAATTATACCTGGTGGGACATGGTAACACGAGCGCGAGAAAGAAATGTCGGCTGGCGGATTGATTATTTCTTTGTTTCTGAAAATATGAAGAAAGATATTATAGATGCATTTATTCTGACGGAAGTAATGGGTTCGGATCACTGCCCGATTGGAATTGAAAAGGTTATTTGAAATATTATTAAGCAAAAGTTCTAAGACAAAACATAATAATTGTTAAATCGTCTATTTATCAAAAAACAATGTGATGGTTTAACAATAAAATTCATTAACAAAATTATTTTTGGGAGTGTGCTATGAAACTAAAATTAGGATTACTAACAATTCCATTCGGATTAATTTTAATAGCCGGATGCAGTTCAAAACCAAATGCAGATATGCCAAAGACAACTAAAGACACAGTTACAGAAAATTATTTCGGAACTGTTGTTCATGACCCTTACCGCTGGCTTGAAGACGGAAATTCAGCTAAAGTTAAAAGCTGGATTAAGGAACAGAACAAATACACGGATAAAGTATTATCAAGCTTTTCAGAAGGGAAGGCGATTGAGAAACGTGTTGAGGAATTATCAACAACCTCAGTACAAAAATATTCTCCGCGAATAGTTAATGGAAAGCTTTTCTTTATGCAGTACACTCCGCCTCAGGCTCAGCCAGTTGTTGCATATAAAACCTGGCCGGATGGAGAAACAAAAGTCCTCATCGATCCGAATAAAATAGAAAACACTGCTGTGACGGGTTATTGGATTTCTCCAAAAGGAAATTATGTCGCTTATGGAACTGCAGTTGGCGGCAACGAGGCAACAACAATTCATATAATGGATGTTAAGACTGGAAAGGATTTACCCGAAACGATGCCTTATGCCGGCGGAGGAACTACACCACAAGGCGTAGTATGGGATTCCAATGAAAAAGGTCTTACTTATGTACGTCTTCCGCTGCCCGGAACTGTTCCTGATGATGATTTACAGTTTTATGCTGCACTCTATCATCATACACTTGGTGAACCAGTTAGCAAAGATAAATTGGAATTTGGAAAAGATTTATCCAAAGTAGCTGAATATACTTTCATTCCTTCAAACGGTGCGGCTCATGCGGCAATGTTTATTCATTACGGAGATGGTAATCCGGCATATGTTTATTTGCGTGAAGGAAACGGCACATGGAAACAAGTTCTCGGACCGGATGCTAACGTGCGGGTTGCTTCCGAGGTAAACGGCGGCGCAGCTTGGGATGGAGATAATCTTTTAGTAATCTCTTATCAAGGAGAATCTAAGGGCGAACTGCTTTCAATTGCACAGAATGGAAAATCAAAAGTTATTCTTAAGCCCGGTGATTGGGCTTTAAATTCAGTTGCAACGATAAAAGACGGAATGTTAATTACAAAAGTTAATGGACCTAATTGGAGAATTGATCAATATGATACCCAAGGAAAGTTTATAAGAACTGTCGGGCTGCCCGATTCAGGGATTAGCATCGGTGGAATTGCTTCGTCCAGTGAATCAGATCAAGCATTGATAACATATTCCGGTTGGACTATACCTGAAACATGGATTCAGTACAATACAACTAATGGAGAATTCAAAAACATCTTTTCTGTAAAACCTTCTGCTGATTATTCGAGAGTAAAATTCCAGATTATCGAAGGTACTTCTAAAGACGGTACAAAAATTCCAGTTACTATTTTATCGATGGATAATATTACTCCGAACGGAAAACGTCCGACTATTCTTTATAGTTACGGCGGATTTGATATTCCAATTCAACCCGGATTTATTGGACCTGATCTTGTCTGGTTAGAGAATGGCGGAGTTTTTGCATTTGCAAACATCCGCGGCGGAAATGAATTTGGCGAAGCATGGCACGCTGACGGAATGCTGGATAAAAAGCAAAATGTTTTTGATGATATGTATGCGGCAGCCGAAGCCTTAGTCAAAAATAATTGGACAGATAAAGAACATCTCGGAATTGAAGGCGGCTCAAATGGCGGCTTATTGATGGGTGCAGAATTAACCCAGCATCCGGATGCATTCAAAGCGGTTGTTAGTTTTGTTGGCATCTATGATATGCTTCGCAACGAACTTTTCCCGAATGGTCAGTATAACATCAGCGAGTATGGAACTTCAACAAAAGAGCCAGATTTTAAATGGCTATATGCATATTCTCCATATTATAATATTAAGCCAAATACTGATTATCCGGCAGTTTTACTTGAGACTGCGGTTAACGATCCGCGTGTTGCGCCATGGCAGTCAAGAAAATTTGCCGCTGCTCTTCAGGCTGCAAGTACATCAGATAATCCGATTTTACTTTTAACAAGAATGCAGGGCGGACATGGAGTTACCGCTTCTTTTAGTCAGCGAGTTGGAAATACTGCTGCTGCCTTTACTTTCTTTGCACATGAACTTGGGCTAAAACTTAAAGAGTAAAAGGATTTTTTTTGAACTAAGTTTTTGACAAGTAAACTGTTGAAAGAGATTTTGTGCGAGAGTTAGACTCTCGCACAAGGGGGTGTAAAATACCCCGTTACGAATATTAAGTCCATTCCCACATTTGGGAACGGGAAATATCATTTTATAGATTAAATTCACAATTTTTCTTTCCGATAGTCCAAACTATAATTATAAATCTACTTTTCAAAATGGCACGCTTTGTGGATTTGCAATTCTCGGTTTTTCAATTTTAATTTAAAGAGATAGGCAAAATGATTAAAGAAAAAGAGGTTCAGCAAGTAACCGAAGTGACGGTGCGATTTGCCGGTGATTCAGGTGATGGAATGCAGCTTACCGGCAGCCAGTTCAGCGAAACTACTGCAATTTTCGGAAATGATTTAAGCACTCTTCCGGATTATCCGGCAGAAATCAGAGCTCCTTCGGGAACAGTTTATGGAGTAAGCGGATATCAACTCCATTTCAGCAGCGCAGATATTCATACCCCGGGTGATAGGCCGGATGTTTTAGTCGCAATGAATCCAGCCGCAATTAAAAAGAACTTAGCAGAATTAAAACCGGGTGCAATCATAATTGCAAACGTAGATTCTTTTGACAAAAAGAATTTACAGTTAGCAAAGTATGAAACCAATCCGCTAGAAGATAACACGTTGAAAGGTTATGAAGTTTATCAGGTCCCGATTACTCATCTAACATCAAAGGCACTTGAAGGAACAAAGCTTTCTCCGAAAGATGTATCACGCTGCAAAAATTTCTTCGCTCTCGGTTTAATGTACTGGCTTTATAATAGACCCGTTGAGCCGACAATGAAATGGATTCAGGATAAATTTAAGAATAAGCCGGAGTATATCGATGCAAACTCTAAAGCACTAAATGCCGGATACAACTACGGTGAGAATACTGAAATTTTTACTATTAGATATCATGTTGAACCGGCAAAACTTCCTAAAGGAATTTACAGAAGTATTTCCGGTAACGAGGCAACTGCTCTCGGCTTTTTAGCTGCTTCTGTAAAGAGCGGACTTCCTCTTTTCTTAGGCTCTTATCCTATTACGCCTGCTTCGGAAATTCTTCAATACCTAAGCTATTATAAAAATTTCGGTGTAAAGACTTTTCAAGCAGAAGATGAGATTGCAGGAATTACCTCGGCAATTGGTGCTGCTTATGCCGGCAATCTTGCGCTTACCACCACAAGTGGTCCCGGTCTTGCATTGAAGACCGAAGCGGTTGGACTTGCTGTTATGACCGAGCTTCCTTTGGTAATTGTTGATGTTCAGCGCGGTGGACCAAGCACAGGACTTCCAACAAAAACCGAACAAGCAGATTTGCTTCAGGCAGTTTACGGAAGGAACGGAGAATCTCCGGTTGCGGTAATTGCCGCTTCTACTCCAAGCGATTGCTTTAATATGGCGCTTGAAGCTGCAAGGATTGCAATTAAATTTATGACGCCGGTTATTCTTTTAACCGATGGCTATCTCGGCAACGGTTCAGAGCCGTGGAATGTTCCTCATGTAAAAGATCTTCCTGAAATTCCGGTTAAGTTTAGAACGGAGAAGGAAGGATTTGCACCTTACTTAAGAGATGAAAATCTTGCGCGTCCGTGGGTAAAACCCGGAACACCTGGATTGGAACACAGAGTCGGCGGTCTTGAAAAAGCAAATATTACAGGCAATGTAAGTTATGATCCGGACAACCATGACTTGATGATCAAATTAAGAGAGAAAAAAGTTAAAGGAATTGCAAACGATATTCCTTTGCTTCAAGTTGATGGTGATCAGTCTGGTGAATTATTGGTCCTCGGCTGGGGCGGAACTTACGGTGCAATTAAAGAAGCAGTAATAAAAGCAAGAGAAGCTGGATATAAAGTTTCTCAAGCTCATCTAAAATATTTAAATCCTTTCCCATCCAATACAGAAAAGGTTCTTAAATCATTTAAGAAAGTTTTAATACCGGAAATAAACCTTGGTCAGCTTGCAAAGCTGATAAGGAGCGAGTTCTTAGTTCCGGTTGAGCAATTTAATGTTGTAAGAGGATTGCCATTTAGAGTATCCGATCTTGAAAATAAAATAATTGAAATGCTTGGAGGAAATAAGTAATGGGCGATAACGGATTAGAGATAAAAGAAATAAAATTAACAGCAAAAGATTTTGCAAGTGATCAAGATGTAAGATGGTGTCCGGGCTGCGGCGATTATTCAATACTCGCTCAGGTTCAAAGATCCTTTCCGGATATGATTGGAGTGCCGAAGGAAAATATCGTTTGGATTTCAGGTATCGGCTGCTCCTCACGCTTTCCTTATTATATGAACACCTATGGTTACCATACAATTCACGGAAGGGCACCTGCAATTGCAACCGGTGTTAAAGTTTCCAGACCCGATCTTTCTGTATGGGTTGCTGCAGGCGACGGCGATTTGCTCAGTATCGGTGGAAACCATTTTATCCATGCATGCAGAAAAAATGTTGATCTAAAAATTCTTCTCTTTAATAATAGAATTTATGGATTAACGAAGGGACAATATTCGCCGACTTCCGAAAAGGGAAAGAAGACGAAGACAACTCCTTACGGAAGTGTTGACAATCCATTTAATCCGGCAGCACTTGCACTAGGTTCGGATGCGACATTTGTTGGAAGAGCTCTGGATGGCGATGCAAAACATCTTCAAGCAATGATTAAGAGAGTTGCTGAGCATAAAGGTGCAGCATTTCTTGAGATCTTCCAGAACTGCGTTATCTTTAACGATGGTGCTTTTGATAAACTAACAGATAAGAAAACCAGAGATGATAATGTCCTTTATCTCGAACACGGTAAACCGATGATCTTCGGAACAAATAAAAATAAAGGAATAGTCCTAAACAACGGCAAGCCGGAAGTAGTTGAAATTGGCGAAGGCAAACATCGTATCGAGGATCTCATTGTTCATGACGAACACGATGAAAGCTTTATGATTGCTACTATGCTTGCTCACATGACTGATAATCCAAATATGCCGACTCCGGTTGGAGTGTTCAGACAAGTTAGCAGACCAACTATTGATGGAGAGATCGAAGCGCAGATTAACCAAGTAAAGAAGATGAAAGGTGAAGGCGAACTCGAAAAAGTATTGTTCAACGGAAATACTTGGTCTGTTAATTAACGGTCTAAGTATTCATCCTTACTTACCTCTATGTAAAAGGACTTGCACATGCGGGTCCTTTTTTATTTATAAGTGAAATGTATTGAACATTAAAATCAAATAACTACCAGTTGCTTTCTGCTACAACATTTAATTCCATTTTTTTTATAACTTTACACCATCAATTCAAGAGCTTGCGGAACATCTCTTGGAAAATAATATATTGATTCAAATAGAATTATTAATAATTCGTGCTCTTTCTGCTAAAGGCTGATCCGCCTTAGGTGGAAATCTTACTCATAATCTTAATCTGATGTTAAATCGATTAAGAGAAAGATTAAGATTACGATTAAGAATGTTAATTATTAATGAAGAGCATAAGATAATAAAATTTATGAGTAAAGAAATATTAGGATTAAACGACGTTACGATTAGGTTTGCCGGAGATTCCGGTGACGGAATGCAGCTAACCGGAACACAATTTACAAATACTACTGCATTAGTTGGAAATGATTTGAGTACTTTGCCTGATTATCCTGCTGAAATCCGCGCGCCTGCCGGTACAACATACGGTGTCAGCGGATTCCAGCTTCACTTCAGCAATAGCGATATTCAAACACCAGGCGATTCACCGGATGTACTTGTGGCTATGAATCCTGCCGCGTTAAAAGTTAACCTAAAAGATTTGAAGCACGGTGCCACCATAATCATCAACATAAATTCTTTCGATGCAAAGAATATGAAGCTTGCTGGATATGAAAATAATCCGCTTGAAGATGATTCGCTCGAAGGATTTGAAGTTGTTCAAGTGCCTTTATCAAAACTGACGACTACGGCGCTTGAAGGAAGCGGCTTATCTGCAAAAGAGATTTCTCGGTGTAAAAACTTTTTTGCACTTGGTTTAATGTACTGGTTATACAGCCGTCCGGTTGAGCCGACCCTTAAGTGGATAAAAAGCAAATTTAAAGATGAGCCTCTTATTGAATCTGCAAACGAAAAAGCTCTTCTTGCAGGATATTATTACGGCGACAACACTGAGCTCTTCACGGTAAGATATCATGTTGAGCCGGCAAAGCTTCCAAAAGGAATTTACAGAAATATTTCAGGCAATGAAGCAATCGCGCTTGGATTTATCACTGCATCTGTGAAAACCGGATTGCCGTTATTTCTCGGTTCTTATCCGATAACTCCGGCATCTGATATTCTTCATGAGTTAAGCAAGCACAAAAACTTTAATGTGCGCACTTTTCAAGCGGAAGATGAAATAGCAGCAATTACCTCAGCTATTGGCGCATCATTCAGCGGCGCACTTGCTATTACAACTACAAGCGGTCCTGGCGTTGCGTTAAAAACCGAAGCCATAGGACTTGCAGTTATGACTGAGCTGCCTCTTGTAATAATTGATGTGCAGCGTGGCGGACCAAGTACAGGGCTTCCGACAAAAACAGAGCAGTCGGATTTGCAGCAGGCAATATTTGGAAGAAACGGCGAAGCTCCGGTTGCTGTTATTGCTGCATCAACTCCTGCAGATTGTTTTTACATGGCAATTGAAGCTTCTAGGATTGCAACAAAATATATGGTGCCGGTAATTCTTTTGTCTGATGGTTACATTGCTAACGGATCAGAGCCCTGGCGTATACCGGATCCGGACAGCCTTCCGGAAATCAAAATAAATTTTAGAAAAGAGAAAGAAGGATTCGCTCCATATTCAAGAGATGAAAACTTTGCACGTCCTTGGGCTATACCGGGGACTCCCGGACTTGAGCACCGGATTGGCGGATTAGAAAAATCCAACATAACCGGAAATGTAAACTATGAACCTGAAAACCATGAGTTTATGGTTCGACTGAGAGCGCAGAAAGTTAAGAACATCGAGAACGATATTCCGAATCTTGAAGTAATAGGAGACGCTGATGCCAGCATTCTTGTCCTTGGCTGGGGTGGAACTTACGGCTCAATAACCGAAGCGGTAACCAGGCTTCACCAGAAAGGAATCAAGATAGCACAAGCGCATTTCAAATATCTAAATCCTTTCCCAAAGAATACCGGTGCGATACTAAAAAAATATAAAAGGATAATTTGTCCTGAGCTAAATATGGGACAACTTGCACGAATTTTAAGAAGTGAGTTCCTTGTTGAGGTCGATTCGTTCACAAAGATTCAAGGAATTCCGTTTAAGACAACAGAAATTGAAAACAAGATTTTATCAGTGATTGGAGAATTGGTATGAAGGAAGAAGTTAATGTTGGAAAAGTAGAGCATCCAAAATATACATCAAAGGATTTTACCTCGTCGCAAGACGTAAGATGGTGTCCGGGATGCGGTGATTATTCAATATTGGCGCAGGTGCAAAGAACTTCACCGGAAATATTAGTTGAAAAAGAAAACGTAGTTTGGGTTTCGGGAATCGGATGCTCATCGCGCTTTCCGTACTACATGAATACTTTCGGCTTCCACGGCATTCACGGCAGAGCTCCGGCAATTGCTACCGGCGTTAAGTTGAACAATCCTAAACTTTCCGTTTGGGTCGCTACCGGCGACGGCGATCTGCTGAGCATCGGCGGAAATCATTTCATTCATGCCTGCAGACGCAATGTCGATTTAAAAATTATTCTGTTCAACAACAGAATTTACGGATTGACGAAAGGACAATATTCACCGACATCCGAAAAAGGAAAGAAGACTAAGAGTACTCCTTTCGGCAGTGTTGATTTTCCATTTAATCCGGTTGGCTTGGCTCTCGGCGCTGAAGCTACTTTTGTCGCCAGAAGTCTTGATAGAGATCCAAAACATCTTCAGGAAATGATTAAGAAAGCCGGTGAACATAAAGGCACGGCGTTCATCGAAGTGTTTCAGAACTGCAATATTTTTAACGACGGAGCTTTTTCACTCTTCACGGATAAAGAAACTAAAGCTGATAATGTTGTCGTTCTAGAGCATAACAAGCCGATGATATTCGGAGCGAACAACGATAAAGGAATCAGGCTGAACGGATTGGAACCTGAAGTAATAGATTTATCAAACGGCAAATATTCCATAAACGATGTTTGGGTTCATAACGAGACTGATGAAAATCCGGCGCGTGCATTTATTCTTTCTCAATTTTCTGAGAGGGAAGGATTGCCGCTTCCGATCGGTGTAATTAGAAGAATTTCTAAACCGACATACGATCAAGATTTCCATGAACAAATTGAAGATGTTAAAAAACAAAAAGGTACCGGCGATCTGAAGAAACTTCTGTTTAGCGGAAACATGTGGGAAGTGAATTAATAAATTACCACAGTTCCTTTTCTTTTGGTATGAAAATTTTTATGTTTCAATCAAGAATAAATAAAATCATGTGAATGTAAGATGGATTTGAAATTATTAGAATCCGAACTGATGAAATTATCGCCGAAAGAGAAAGCGATAATTGCATATAAGCTTCTAAAAGAGCTCGAAAGCAGTGAATCAAATGAAATTATCGATTCGTGGATTGATGAGGCTGCTGAAAGGTATGAACAGATAAAAGTAAATGAAAAACTTTTAACTGATAGCGATTTGGTTTTGAAGGAAGCTAAATCAAAGTATAAATGAGTAAAATAAAATTTCATCAAGCCGCTAAGAATGAGTTCTTTGCAGTTAGAGACTATTACGACGATTTAGTCTATGGACTAGGTAAAACTTTTATTTTTGAAATTGAGAGACATTTAGAAATCATTAAATCTAATCCTTTAGCTTACCCGGTTATTCGTAAAAATATACGCAAAGCAGTAATAAAGAAATTTCCTTATTCAATTCTTTATCGTGTTGAGAAAGGAAAAATATTTGTCCTAGCAATTGCTAATCACAAACGTAAACCATATTACTGGAAAAATAGATAGAAGGATGATTGACTTTTTAACACTTAAAAAAATAATAGAGAATAACAATTCCTTTCTCTTAACAACTCACGTTAATCCTGATGCTGATGCAATTGGCTCGGAGATAGCGTTCTATTTTATCTTGAAAGAATTAGGCAAAAAGGTTTTTATCATCAACCATAGCGAGACTCCTTATAATCTTGAATTCCTCGATAAAGATAAAGTTATCGAAAAATATGATGAGCAGAAACATTCGAAAATATTTAATGAAGTTGACATGCTTGTCGCACTTGATTTTAACCGCTCGGACCGTGTTGTTAGTATGCAGAATAGATTTAACGAATCCAAGAAATTAAAAATCTGCATTGACCATCACCAGGATGAAGAAAAGTTTGTCGACCATTTCTTTATCGATACAAATTATGCCGCTACCGGACAAATCATTTATGATTTTATTAAGAAGACCGGAATCGTAAAATTAAATTATGAAACTTCATATCCGATTTATGCCGCAATTATGACCGACACCGGCTCATTCCGATTCGAAAGAACAACCCCCGAAATTCATTTTATTGCTGCGGATTTAATCGAACACGGAGTTGTACCCGGTGAAGTGTATGACAGAATCTATGATCAAAGTAAATTCAGCAAAATAAGATTGCTCGGTGCTGCGCTTGAAACCATGCAGCTTTTCGGCAAGGATAAAAAAATATCTTACATGGTAATTAAACAGGAAACTCTTAAAAAGCTTGATGCGGTAGAATCTGATACTGAGAACTTTGTAAATTACAACTTATCTGTAGAAGGAGTTGTAATCGGACTGCTGTTTATCGAGCTAAAAGAAGGATTCAAGGTCAGCTTCCGCTCAAAGGGTACAATACCGATGAATAAACTCGCTAATGAATTTGGCGGCGGTGGTCATATCAATGCTGCAGGTGCGAGAATCCGCGACGGGAAACTTGATGAATTTATTTCAAAAATATTAAATAAGACAGAAGAATATATTCTCAGTTAAAGGCTTATAAAAAAAATAAAAAATTAGGGAAAGCAATGTTCAAATTGGAAATAAAATCCGGCGATAAGAAAATATCTTATAAGCCATTAAGTATAAGTATTAAATTCTTAATAGATGAAAAGAATTTAAAGCAGACGCTTGAAAATGTTATAAAGGTTTCAAACGTCAAGTTATCAGAGCTTCAGAAAAAAAGCTTCCTTTCCAAGGAAGGTAATGAAATTAGAATATCGAAACACGACGGAAAACCAGATGAGATGTTCATTTCAAAAATAAAAATCGATGAAAAATTTTCTCCCGATTATTTTAGAAATTACCTTGCCGGTTTTATACAGAAGATTGAAGGTGAAGAAGCAAAGTATCTGCATGTTTCAATTCCGAAGTTCGAACACTTCAAAAAATACTTTTCAAGTGAAGAATATTTTTATCGTTCCTTTATGGAAGGATTGATTTTGGGTAATTACTCTTTCGATAAATATAAGAAAGATAAAAAGTCTGAAAAGCTGCTTGATGTATTTTTCTATGCTGATGATGTTAAGAAGTTGAGTTCAGCGATTGCTAAATCCCTAAATCTGATGGAAAGCGTAAACTTTACAAAAGATTTGCAGAATGAACCATCGAATGCACTTGTACCATCTATTCTTGCTGAAAGAATTTCAACTGAATTAAAATCGGCTGGAGTAAAAGTTAAAGTATTTGATGAGAAAGAAATCAAGAAAAGAAAAATGGGAGGTGTGCTTGCGGTAGGGAGCGGAAGTAATAATCCTCCAAGATTTATTGTTTTAGAATATAACGGCTTGACTAAAAAGAATAAAGCAAAGCATATCGCGCTGGTTGGTAAGGGAGTTACTTTCGATTCCGGCGGTATTTCAATTAAACCCTCATCAAATATGGGTGAAATGAAGGCAGATATGTCCGGCGCGGCTGTAGTTGCTGGGACAATATTAGCGGCGGCGAAATCAAAACTACCGGTTAAATTGTTAGGCGTTATTCCTTCTGTCGAGAACATGCCTTCAGGAAAATCTTTTAAACCAGGAGATATTATCGTTACTGCATCAGGGAAAAGCATTGAAGTGATTGATACCGATGCTGAAGGCAGAGTAATTCTATCTGATGCACTCGATTATGCCTCTAAAGAAAAACCGGATGTTATAATTGATTTAGCAACCTTGACCGGGGCATGCGTAGTTGCGCTTGGAGAGTTTGTAAGTGGTTTGTTTACTAAAGATGACAAACTAGCTGAGGATCTTTATAAAGCAGGTCAACAGACGTTTGATAGACTCTGGCGGCTTCCTTTGTGGGATGATTATAATTATCTGATAAAGACCGACGTTGCTGATGTAAAGAATTTAGGAAGCCGGTGGGGAGGCGCAATTACTGCCGCAAAGTTTCTGGAAAATTTTGTGGATAAAAAAATTCCGTGGGCTCATCTCGATATCGCCGGTCCAGCGATGGCAAATGATTTTAACAATTACACAAAGAAGTATATGACCGGATTTGGTGTTAGGCTGTTATTTGAGTATCTGGAAAATCTAACAAGATAAATATGACTGCATTAAAGCATGTTTGCATGAAGTTATGTAAAACCCTGCATCCATACAGTTATGCATCCATGCGTTGATTTATTTTTCCGTCTTTAATTTCGAAAACAGTATCAGCTAGCTTTACCAGCTCGGGATTGTGTGTTACTATTACGAAAGTCTTTCCAAGTTCATCTCTCAACTTGACAATAATTTGATGAATGATTTCACTGTTTGCTGAATCAAGATTTCCGGTTGGCTCATCGGCAAAGATAATTGCAGGGTCGTTCGCAAGCGCTCTGGCAACGGCTATTCTCTGCTGCTCGCCGCCGGAAAGCTCTGCAGGCTTATGGTTCGCTCTGTCTGAAAGTCCAACTGAATTTAAAAGTTCATGTGCTTTCTTTATTGCTTTTTCTAATGATACTCCATGAATCATTTGCGGGATAGCTACATTTTCAACGGCAGTAAATTCCGGCAACAGATGATGGAACTGGAATACGAAGCCAATATTTCTATTTCTAAACTTTGTAAGTTTATCATCAGATAACTTATAGATATCCTGGTTATCATAAAATACAGAACCGCTGTAAGGTCTATCCAATCCTCCAAGAAGATGAAGTAAAGTGCTTTTACCTGCACCGGAAGCTCCGACAATAACTGAAATCTTTTTCTCTTCAATCTCAAGCGAAACAGATTTTAGTACTTCAAGTCTAAGTTTCTGATTGTTTTGATATGTCTTAATCAAGTTTTTTGCTTCGAGTATCATTCCAATTACTTTATGTTTTATTTATCAATTACTCTTTTGCAAGATTGCAAAAACGCATGTCTGCATGGAAACTTCTAAGCTAATAATCATGCAGTCATATAAATAGGCATCCATGCTATTCCTCATTCCCATTTTATTGCTTCAAGAGGATCAACTTTTGCTGCGCGTCTTGCAGGAATTAAAGATGCAAGAAAGGATAGCAACATTGCAGCACCGGATACAAAAAAGAAATCTGAAATTTTTAGTTGAAGCGGCAGAGCATCAATTTTATATTGCGTCGGATCCAAAGGATAGATTTTATATTTTAGTTGAAGGAAGCAGATAAAATATCCCAGCAGTAATCCTGCAACTGTGCCAATTACTCCAATAAATAAACCTTCGTACATAAATATTTTCAAAATTGATTTTTCTCCTGCACCCATTGATCTTAAAATCCCGATATCTCGCTTCTTCTCGATTACAGACATAGAAAGAGAACCAAGTATATTGAAAGTTGCAACCGCAACAATCAAACATAAAACGACGTAAGCAGTCCATCTTTCAATTTTCATTACTATGTATAGTTCTTTGTGAAAATCATACCAGGTGTTAATGCTGAATAAATTATTATCTAACTTTTTTTGAAGCTGAGTTTTTACACCTCCAGCCTCGTCCAAATTATTTAACCGGACATCGTAGCCTTGAACATTATTTCCATATCCAAGCAGGTCTTGTGCAGTTTCTAGGTTAGTAAAAATATAAGATTCATCATAATCGTTGTTGTTTGAGCTGTAAATTCCGGCGACAACAAATTTCTGCGTCTTCGGTTGTGCCATTTGAGTGATGACATTTTCAATCCCTACTGGAGAGATTATTGTTATGGTATCTCCGACAACGGATTGAAGCCTGTCTGCAAGTGTTAATCCCAAAATCATTCGCGGTAATCCGTTATGAAAAGAAATATCATAATTCCCAAACAGCATACTCTTTTTTATTCCATAAATATCATTACCGGATTTTTCTTTTATACCTTTTAAGTTAATAACTTGTGTTAATCCGGCATTATATGCTAGTACTTTTCCGGAAACATAAGGTGCAAACTTTTGAACATCAGGAATTGATTCAAGCGATTTAATAATTTCATTTCGCTTATTGAATCCTTCAGGTGAAATTATTTCTATACGTACATGCGGATCAAAATTTATTAAGAATGAAGTAACCAAACTTCCGAAACCATTGAAAACAGAAAGAACAACAATCAATGCAGCAACACCGATGGTGATTCCCAGAACTGAAATTAAAGAAATTATCGTAATGAAATTTATCTTGTGCTTTGATATTAAATATCTTTTTGATATGAAAGATTCAAACTTCATCAGCTAAACCTCAATGATGAAACAGGCTGAATCTTGGATGCAATATAACTGGGGATAAACGAAGCTGCAATGCACAATAGAAAAGTCAGTATTGAAACGCCAATAAAATTCTGATATGAAAGCAGAATCGGAACAGTCGACATAAAATAAACAGAAGATGGAATTGAGATTATCTTATATCTAAATTGAAGATATGTAAGTACAAATGCAATAAGATTTCCAATGATGATACCTGTGATTGCAAGATATATTCCTTGATAAATAAAAACAGAAATAAGCTGCCGCCTATTTGCGCCGAGAGATTTTAATGTACCAATTGCATTTGTCTTTTCAAGCACAATCATCAAGAGTGTACCCACTATATTAAAGACTGCTACGATTATAATTAAACCCAAAATTATCGGGATCGGTTTTTTCTGAAGTGAAATCCAGGTAAAAATGTTTCTGTGAATTTGATAGATCGATCTCGTCGCATATGGATAGCTTAAATGCTCAGATAGATAATTTGTTAAACTATCTATTTTAGAAATATTGTTTACTCGAATATCATATCCGCTTATTTCATTTCCGATATTGAATAGCCTTTGAGCAGTCTTTATATCAACATAAGCTACGAGGTCATCAAATGCAGCCATCCCGCTTTCAAAAATTCCAGTTATAATAAATCTCTGAATGTTCGGAGGGTTTTGCGGGGTAGGAATTTTATCTTTGTTCAAAGCAAATACAGTTACCTTATCGCCAACCTTGACCATCAATTTATCAGCAAGTTTCTGACCGATTATAATTGAAGGAAGATTTTCGTCATCGTACAATTTGAATTTTCCTTTGACGATATCTTCTTTAACCCCTTTCCAATAATCTTCTGAACGGATACCTTTTATGCTAACACCATCTTTAATTGTTTTACTACTGATGATTGCCAGATCAGAAACAAACGGATTTATACTTGTTGCATAAGGTTGTAGCTTTTCTTTTAAAATCGGAAGGGCGTAATGATAATCCGGCAGTATTCCCGTATAAGAAGATATTTGGATATGTGAATCAAAATCCATAACCTTGTTAGTTATTGTTCTTTCAAATCCGTTTAGGATGCTCAAAGCTATTATCAACGTTGCTACGCCTAAGGCAATACCGGTAATGGATATAGTAGAAATGAATGAAATAAATTTCGAGTCCTTTTTTGAAAAGATATAGCGTTTTGAGATATAAAATGAAAAGGACATTTGTAGTGAAAACTTTTTTTATTTGTAAATTTAATTAAGAATAAAGTTACATGAAAATCATATACTTTTAGGTATTTACTCGAAATAAATTGAGTAAAAAATTAAAATAGAGGTGTAATTCTTTTGTTTTTTTTCGGGTTATAAAGTATATTTGATGCCCGAATTGAAATAAGTTTTTCATTTATTGATATAGCTTCATAAAAAAAATCGGGGCGTAGCGTAGCCCGGTTCATCGCGCCTGCTTTGGGAGCAGGAGGTCGCAGGTTCGAATCCTGCCGCCCCGACAAAAGAGTTCTTTTAAAACAAGCGCCCATAGCTCAACTGGATAGAGCAACAGCCTTCTAAGCTGTAGGTTGGTGGTTCGAGTCCACCTGGGCGTACAGATTCAATTAAAAATTGGAAATTGAGATACATAAATTTTTAATTTTGCATTTTTAATTGTTCTTTCATGGTGGGCATAGCTCAGTTGGTTAGAGTATCAGGTTGTGGCCCTGAGGGTCGTGGGTTCAAATCCCACTGCCCACCCCAATGAAATTGAAATTTATTGGCCCCATCGTCTAATGGTTAGGACATCGCCCTTTCACGGCGGTAATATGGGTTCGAATCCCGTTGGGGTCACAAAAGAAGCCTCGTAATTATTTACGAGGCTTCTGATTTTTCCATCCTATTATTTATAAAGAAAATTTAATAATCACTTAATGATTTCTTAACATTAAAATCTTATCTTTTTGTGTTGAATATCTATTAAACTTTTCTGAAAGTTTTCGATATTGTAATTAAGATTAATGTTTAATTAATTATAAGTAAGTTATAATGGAAACGAGAATCGATATAAAAAGACAAAACTTATTGATGAATCACCAAAGACAAAGACTTGGGCTAGAAATTCATAATAGTAAGATTGTCCCAAATTTGGATAGAACTATTCTTGAAAGGATTTCTGAAGAGAATGAGTGGGAACAGGAATATTACATCATCTATAATTCTTATGTCCTGGAAGAAAAAGATTTCTAACTAAAGTAGTTTTTTAAAATAATTTCTGTTTCAAGAAATTAATTCTTTCTTTTACGATTTGCAGATTGGGAGAGCCAAATGTTTTTTTATTTTCAAGTGAAGATTGCATATCAAAACACTTCAACGCCGATTCATCAAAAATTTCAGAGATAGATTTCAAATCATCTAAGCTTGCCGAACTAAAATTCTTACCTTCACTTTCAAGCTTCGCAACAACATTACCTACAATTTTATGTGCCTCACGGAATGGAACGTCTTTTAAGACAAGCCAATCTGCTAAATCCGTAGCTAATGAAAGGTCTCCTTGAAGTTCTTTTTCAAATCTATCCTTATTAAATTCTGCTGTCGAAATCATTTCGTTCATAATTTCAAGAGAATCTTCGTAAGTGAATGACGAATCGAACAGCGGCTCTTTGTCTTCCTGCAAGTCACGGTTGTAACTTAAAGGTAGTGATTTCATGGTTGAAGCAAAGCCGATGTAATTGCCGTAAACTCTTCCGGTTTTTCCGCGGATCAGTTCTGCCATATCCGGATTCTTTTTCTGCGGCATTAAGGAAGAGCCGGTAGTAAAGCTATCACTAAGTTTAATGAAATTCCATTCAGAAGTTGACCAGATAATTATTTCTTCCGAAAGTCTGCTTAAGTGCATCATCCCCACAGAACATGCGTGAAGATAATCTAAAACAAAATCTCTGTTGGAAACCGAATCTAGAGCATTTCCGGTTGGAGATTCAAAACCAAGTTTTTGTGCAGTTAAATTTCTATCAAGCGGTAAAGTAGATCCAGCTAATGCGCCTGAACCGAGGGGGGATTGAGACAAATTGTTTTTGATGAATTCAAATCTTGCCTTATCTCTTTCAAGCATTTCAACATAAGCAAGGAAATGAAATGCTAAAGAGATTGGCTGCGCCCTTTGGAAATGAGTGTAACCTGGAATTAATGTTTCAATATGTATAGAAGATTTTTCAAGTAGTGTTTTCTGAAGTTCATTTATCGAATCGACGATTAAGGTGCATCTTTTCTTTATCCATAAAATCAAATCAAGAGTAATCTGGTCATTTCTGCTTCTGCCTGTGTGAAGTTTGCCTGCCGCTTTTCCAATCAGTTCGTACAGTCGGGATTCGATTGCAGAATGGACATCTTCAAATTTTTCAACGTCAGGCTGCCATGATTTATTTTGCCAATCTTCGGAAATTTTTTTTAATCCGCCGATAATTTTATCAGCTTCGTCTTTGGTAAGAATGCGAATTGAATAAAGCATTTCTGCATGAGCAATACTTCCTTCAATATCTTCCTGCAGGAGATTTATATCAAACTTGAGCGAGGACGAAAATTTTAACGCCTTCTCATTAAGCTTCTCTTTAAATCTTCCGCCCCAAAGCATCTATTGTAAAACCTCTTCCTTCGAAATATTTTTTATCTGAGCAATTGTTTTGTACGGCAGTCCGTAAATCTTAATAAATCCTTCCGAAGCCTTGTGGTCGAACGTGTCTTCGACTGTGTAAGTCGCAAGATTCTTGTTGTAAAGGCTGAAAATAGAATTTCTCAAAAGTGTTTTGATACTGCCTTTGTAAAGCTCCAGTTTTACTTCACCGGTTAAATTTTCTTGAGTCGAATCAACAAACGCCATCAGCGATTTGAACAACGGAGAATACCACAAACCATCATATATTAAATTAGCAATTTTATTTGAAACATCCTGCTTGAATCGGAAAGTATCTTTATCAAGAATTAGTCTCTCCAATTCCGAATGAGCATGATGAAGAATAATTGCGGCAGGTGCTTCGTAAATCTCTCGTGATTTAATTCCCACAACTCTATTTTCAATCATATCCAATCTACCAACTCCATAAGCAGCGCCAAGATCTCTAAGCTGTGAGACAAGCTCAACAGCGCTTAACTCAACTCCGTTAAGAGTTGTGGGGATTCCTTTTTCAAATCCTATAGAAATTACCGCCGGCTCGTCCGGTGCATTTTTCGGATTGACTGTAATCTGGTAAGCATCTTCAGGAGGTGCAACTGTCGGATCTTCGAGAACGCCGCATTCAATCGCCAAGCCCCAAAGATTTTCGTCGATTGAATATGGATTATCCTTGTTTGCCTTAATCGGAATATTATGCTTTAATGCATAATCCATTTCCTCTTCTCGGCTTCTGAATTCCCAGATTCTAAGCGGAGCTATTACATTTAACTGCGGCGAAAGAGATTGAACTCCAACTTCAAATCGTACTTGGTCGTTACCTTTACCAGTACAGCCGTGAGCAACAGAATCAGCGCCTTCCTTAATTGCAACATCGACAAGCATCTTTGCAAGCAGCGGTCTACCGATTGCTGTTGCCATCGGATAAGTGCCTTCGTAAAGAGCACCGGCTTTCAGTGCTTTCCAAGCGTAGTTTGTAATAAACTCTTCTCTTAAATCAAAGATATGAGATTTTATTGCGCCGGTTTTAGCAGCTTTTTCTTTCACGCCTTCAATCTCTTTTACCTGACCAAGGAAACCGGTAGCAGTAATTATTTCTGCATTATATTTTTCGCTCAACCATTTTACCATGACCGAAGTATCAAGTCCTCCGGAATATGCAACTACGATTTTTCTTTTTGACATTTTATTATTCTCCTTATAAATTCTAACTAAATATTTTTGAGCTACAAGTGACCTTCAAGGTCGCCGCATTGAGGCTATCCGACTTGCTCGGTCATCATTTTTTTTACCATCGAAACTAAATTTGAAATATATTTTTGCGAACTCGGAATAACCAATACCGTATCGTCTCCACCAACCGTCCCAAGAATTTCCGGAGAGTTCATCCTATCAATGTAATGCGCAATGCCTTGCGCTCTACCTGAAAGTGTTCTAATCAGTACCAAACACTCATTATGTTCTACGCTCAAAATCTCAAACCCGATAAGCTTTGCAATCTGCTTGCCGGATTCATGTGCATCGAGAATGTATCTTGGTCCATGCTCAGTAATAGTTCTGATAACACCAAGCTCCGCGAAGTCGCGGCTTAATGTTGCTTGAGTAACCTGGACTCCTTCTTCGCTGAGGATTTTTACCAAACCTTCATGTGAAGAAATATTCTTCGCATTTAAAATCTCCTTTATTCTGTTTAATCGTCTTAATTTGGCAGACATAAATTTTCCTTTTAATGTTTTTACTTAATGGTTATTCCCGAAACAACCTTTTTCAATGCCGAATTGAATTTGGCAATTTCTGTTTCCGATATAATGAACGGTGGTAGAATCCTTAAAACCGAATCACCGGAAGTTCCGACAAGAATTCCTTCCTCAAGCAATTTCTTAGCAATCTCTTTGCAAGAAATTCCTTGTGCAAATTCAACTCCAATGATTAAGCCTTTGCCTCTTACTTCTTTAATACCGGACAAATTCAATTCAAGTAGAGATTTCTTAAAGAAGTCCCCAAGCTTTTCAATTTTCATTAGCTGCTTTTCATCCAGCAAATCAACTACTTTGTTTGCTGCTGCAACTGCGACCGGATTTCCTCCGAATGTTGAGCCATGGTTGCCTGGTTTGATTGCATTGCCGACTTCTTTGGTACAAATAGTTGCGCCGATAGGGAAGCCGTTGGCAAGAGCTTTAGCTGAGGTGACAATATCCGGTACAATTCCTTGATGCTGA
The DNA here is from genome assembly GCA_021815405.1 of Bacteroidota bacterium. GTDB lineage: Bacteria > Bacteroidota > Ignavibacteria > Ignavibacteriales > Ignavibacteriaceae > FEN-1297. The sequence continues at coordinate 26,641 of JAKAGV010000015.1, read as the reverse complement.
TATGAATAAAACTTTCCGGTTCTGCCAATTCCGGTTTGAACTTCGTCGACAATCAAAAGAATATTTTTTTCGGTGCAAAGATTTCTTAAGCCTTTCATATATTCGGTTGAAGCGCAGTTTATTCCGCCTTCGCCTTGAATTGTTTCAACAATGACCGCAACTGTTTTTAGTGTGATTGAATTTTTAACTGCTTCCAAATCGTTGTAGGGAACATGTAAGAAGCCGGGAACAAGCGGCTCAAATCCTTCCCAGAATTTGTATTGACCTGTTGCGGAAAGTCCGCCATAAGTTCTTCCATGAAATCCGTGAATTGTAGAAATGATTTCATACTTACCGTTGCCCCACTTCCGCGCAATCTTTATTGCAGCTTCGTTTGCTTCGGTGCCGGTATTGCTGAAGAAAACGAAATGCAATCCTGACCGCTCTGCAAGCTTCTTCGCAAGTTCTTCCTGTCCTGAATATTCAAAAAGATTCGAAGCATGCCAGTAGCTTTCAAATTGTTTTAACGCTGCAGCTTTAATTTCGGGATGGTTGTGTCCGAAACTTGTTACTGCTATGCCGCATAGGAAGTCGGTGTACTCTTTTCCGTTTTTGTCGTAAAGATTGAAGCCGTTTCCTTTGACAAACTCAACTGGGTATTTTGCGTAAGTGTTAAGCAGTCCTGTGTAATTCATATTGTTTTTCATCCGAGTTAATTATCCATGTGCCGCTGTTAATTATAGAAATTTTCGAATTATAATTTATTTGAGAACCAATCCAGATTTTGTTGATTCCTTTTTTAAGAAGCTCCATGCAGCTTTGAAGCTTTGGAATCATACCGTCGGTTATGTCGCCGTTTACGATTCCTGTTATAATTTCTTCTTCTGTTAAAGTTGATCTTACTTCTTTGTTAATCTTAACGCCGTCAACATCGGAAACGAAGAATATAGTATCTGCTTCGATTGCTGCTGCTAAAGATTCTGCAAAGACGTCTGCGTTAACGTTCATCAAGTTGCCGCCGGCATCTGCGCAGATGCTTGAGAACACTGGAACGACTTGATTTTCCAAAAGTTCATTTATCCATTCAGTCGAGCCGGCTAATTCCGGCTTGCCTACAAAACCAAGCTCTTTATTGAAATAGCTGGCAACAAAAGTTCCGTGGTCGATTCCGGAAAGTCCGACTGCCTTGAAGCCCGATGAATTTAATTTTGCAGTTAACTGACTGTTAAGAACACCCGCTTGAACAGCAGCTACTACTTCCATCTGTTCTTTCGTTGTAACTCTCTGTCCATTAACAAACTTCGTTTCAAGTCCAAGCTTCTCGGACCATTCGGTAATGCTTTTGCCGGCACCGTGAACAAGTACGACGCCACTAAATTCTAATTTCAATTTCTTGAATGTTTCTATCCACTTTTCAGTCGTTAAAAATTCTGAAATTGTCTTTCCGCTGACTTTAACTAATGCAATTTTCATTTTAGTTTCCTTTCGCTTAAGTCCGGTAATCAGCATTTATTCGGATATATTCCTCTGTAAAATCGCAAGTCCACCACGTACAATTTTCTGAACCGGCACCAAGATCAACGTTAATTGTGAATTCTTTCTGCGAAAGAATCTTTGCAGCTTTCTTCTCGTCAAGAGCGAGTTTGTAATCTGGGAGAAGTACCGGTAAATCATTAAAATGAATAGAGACTTTTGACGGCTCAAAATCAGCGCCGCTGTTTCCGGCTGCACTAAGGATTCTTCCCCAGTTAGCATCGGCACCGTAAATAGCAGTCTTAACAAGCGGAGAATTGGAAATTGATTTTCCGACTAAGTTTGCCTCCTCATACGTTCTTGCATTCTTTACGTTTACGGTAACTAGCTTTGATGCGCCTTCACCGTCGGAGACTATCGACTTTGCCAACTCAATGCAGACCGCTTGCAGAGCCTCTAAAAAAACGTTGTAGTCTTCTGTATCTTTTTCAATCGAAATTTCTGAGGCACCGTTGGCAAGTAGAACAACCATATCGTTGGTACTGGTGTCGCCATCGACTGAAATTTTATTGAAGGATTTTTGAACTGATTTCAAAAGCAATTCATGTAGAAGAGGCTTTGCAATTACAGCATCGGTTGTAATAAAGCCGAGCATCGTAGCCATGTTCGGCATAATCATTCCGCTGCCTTTGCCGATTCCTCCGATTGTTACCGTTCCATTTTTCAATTGAATATTAACTGCATACGATTTTATTTTTGTATCAGTTGTCATTATTGCCTCGGCAGCATTTAGACCGCCGCAAACGCACAACTGAGGAACTATTTCATCTATTCCTTTTTTGATTGTATCCATTGGAAGTCTTTGACCGATAACTCCAGTAGAAGCAATCAAAACTTCTTCCTGCTTGATATTTAATTTCTCAGCGCACCACTTCTGCATCTGAAGAGCATCGTTGTAACCGGCTTCTCCGGTGCAAGCGTTTGCGTTGCCTGAGTTGACCAAAACTGCTCTTGCAAAATCATTCTTTGCAACAGTAGCTTTGGTAAGAAGCAACGGAGCCGCTTGAACTTTATTCAAAGTGTAAGTTCCTGCTGCAGTGCATGGATAATCAGAAAAAATTAACGCAAGGTCTTTTCTTTTTCTTTTAATGCCGCTGAAAATTCCGGCGGCTTTTATCCCTTTAACAGAAGTAACGGAGCCGTTTTCAATAAACTGAAACATGTTTCACTCCTTCAGCTTTGATGCCGAGGCTTTCTTCCCAGCCGTACATTTTATTCATGTTTTGGAAAGCCTGTCCTGATGCACCTTTAATCAAGTTATCAATTGCAGAAGTAATTATCGCAACGTTATCTTTTACGGAAACATTAATGTCACAGTAATTTGTATTTACCACCCATGTTAAGTGAGGCGGCACTTCTCTCAATCTTACAAAAGAAGAACTTGCATAAAACGCTTTATAGAATTCCTTAACTGCATTTTCATTTAAAGATTTTTTCAGATGAATAGAAGTTGTCGCATAAATTCCAATTGCTGCCGGAAGTAGATGAGTTGTAAAAGAAAAAGGCGAACTGAATCCGGCTTTGGAAAGAGTCTGCAGAATTTCCGGTTGATGTCTGTGCTTGTTAACATTGTAAGCCGAAACATCACCATCCATCTCTGCCATCAGTAATTCCTGCTTTGGAGATTTGCCTGCGCCGCTTGTTCCGGAATAAGCAATTGTGCTTGCTGTAATTATTTCTTCTCCGAATCTTGAAACTAATGGAATCAATCCAAGCACAGTGGCTGTTGGATAGCATCCAGGGTTAGCAATTAAACCGCTGTCCAAATATTGTGTGCCGGAATAATCAGCAAGTCCGTATATCTTTTCTTTTAAAAGCTCAGCAGATGTATGTTCAATGCCGTACCATTTTTCGTATTCACTTTTTGAATCGAGTCTGTAATCTCCACCAAGATCGATTACCTTTTTACCAGCACTTATTAAAGAAGGGACATACTTCAAAGCTTCACCGTGAGGCAGTGCGATGAAGAATAAATCATGAACGCTTGATATATTATCTAAGCTTTCAATAACTGAATCTAAAATTTGTCCGGCTAACTCCGGGAACAAATCGGTTAAAGATTGCCCTGCTGTTTTGTTTCCGTAAACTTTATAATCATTCACAAAAGGATGATTGCTGCAAAATTGAATTAACTTTTTCCCTGTGTATCCGCTTCCGCCGATAATGCCTATTGAAATCATATTAAAAACCTTTAGTTAAATTTTTTGAAAATATTAATTGAAACTATCATTGATAGGAATATGATTACCCCAAACGGGGGCGGCGGAAAGGACTTGGAAAGTGATTAGTATTGATTAACTCTATTGAAGAGTGGAGTAATGAAGTAATGGAGTAATGGAATAGTCTATCGTATCCCATTACTCTATTATTACAATATTCCAAATAGGATAAATTGTTTGCTTCCGGTCTATATTTATAAATAATTTTCAATTTTACGTATATAATTATCTGTTACTTGGGCGTAAACATAAAAAAAACGAATTTATTTGTCAAATAAAAAATGAATTAAATTACACAAAATCACTTTTAGCGGTCATTTTATACAACTGGATATGAATTTTATGCACATTAATCGATATTTATCTCAAAACTGACTGAAACATCTTGCAGAAATGCAGTACCAGGATTATTTCGCATATATTTGCATTCTAATCAGGTAATTTGAAATTCCAAACAACTGAATTGGAATTCCATCTTCTCATATTTTCATTTCAATCTAATTCTTTGGAATTCTAGTTCACCACTTTGTAATACAAAACTGCAAAAATCGAATTTCAATTCAACAAAAAAGAATTCCGACTTTACATTGATGAATCCGATTTTAATTTGAGTTACCTGTTAATATGAAAAGTGATTAATACTGGTTTCGCTTTTACTTTTAATAATTTTATCTTTGCTTAATTAAAAACGGAAAAATTTTTGTGCTGACATACGAAAGAGAAAGAGAAGATTTAGTAGATAAATTATCGGAAAAAGGCATAAGCGACATTTATGTTCTTAAAGCTATGGGCGAAGTGGAACGGCATAAATTTGTTCCTCTTGCAATGAGACATAATGCATACAAAGATATCGCATTACCGATTGGATTTGGTCAAACTATTTCACAGCCATTCACTGTTGCTTACATGACTCAGGCTTTACGGTTAAAAAAACAATCTAAGGTACTTGAAATTGGAACCGGTTCCGGATATCAGGCAGCAATATTGAATAAGATGGGAATGGATGTCTTCAGCATCGAGAGAAACATGGATTTATATCTAAAAACACGAAAGCTTCTTGATGATATGGGATTGCGAATACATACGAAATGCGGTGACGGCACCATTGGATGGGAAGAGTTTGCACCTTACGATGGTATAATAGTAACAGCCGGTTCACCAACCATTCCTGAATCGTTAAAGAAGCAGCTTTCAGTCGGAGGAAGGCTCGTTATTCCAGTTGGCACTAAGCACTCTCAAACATTAAAAATAATTACTAAATTGGAAAATGATAATTTTAATATTGAAGATGTACCTGAGTTTTCTTTTGTTCCACTAATAGGCAGAGAGGGTTGGAGCCAAAAGTAATTGTAATTGTTGGACCAACTTGTTCCGGCAAGACTTCACTTGGAGTTTTACTTGCTGAGAAATTAAACTCAGATGTTATCTCCGCAGACAGCAGGCAAATTTATAAGTTTCTTGATATTGGAACTGCAAAGCCAGACATAGTTCTTTTAACAAAGATCAAACATCATTTTGTTGATATTCTTGAACCAGATGAAAATTACAATGTAAGCAGATTTGAGAATGAATCTCTTGAAATAATCAGAGAAGAAATTTCAAACAATATCGTTCCAATTGTTGTAGGCGGTTCGGGATTATATATTAAGGCTTTGGTTGATGGAATCTTTGATACAGTTGATTCTGATGAAGATTTCAGAAAAGATTTGCTGGAGAAGAAAAGACATTTCGGTAATGAATTTCTTTATGAAGAATTAAAAAAAGTTGATCCGGAAAGCGCAAGTAAAATGCTTCCGCAAAATTGGAAGAGAGTAATGCGGGCGCTGGAAGTTTTTCATCTTACCGGCAAGCCGATTGGCGAGCATCATCTTAGCCATAAAAGAAAGAGTGAATTTAATTTTGTTCAATTTGGTTTACGCTGGGATAGAGAAATTCTTTATAAGAATATTGAGAAGCGTGTTGATGAAATGATTGAGCAAGGTTTGGTTGATGAAACCAAAGCTTTGATTCAAAGATATGAAAGAAATATTAACTCTTTGAATACTGTTGGTTACAAGGAAATTATTTCTTACTTGAATGATGAAATTACACTTGACCGCGCGATAGAACTTATTAAACGGAACACAAGAAGGTTTGCAAAAAGACAATTAACATGGTTCAGAGCAGATGACAGAATCGTCTGGTTTGATGTATCATCCTACAAGGATTTAAAAACCATTGCGGAAGAAATTATCCGCAGAGAGGATCTTCAATGAAAGAAAAAATTAAAATAGCTTCCGGGCAAGGATTTTGGGGTGACCTAATTGACGCACCTTACCACCAGGTAACAAAAGGCGACATCGATTATCTTGTAATGGATTATCTTGCCGAGGTAACAATGTCGATTCTTCAAAAGCAGAAGAATAAAAATCCAAAGCTCGGATATGCAAAGGATATTCCCGAGCTGATGAAGCGGATTCTTCCGATCTGTAAAGAAAAAAATATTAAGATTATTACTAATGGCGGCGGTGTTAATCCAATAGCTTGTGCTGAAGCTGTTGTTGATGTTGCAAAGAATCTTGGACTTAAAAACTTAAAGATTGCCGTGGTTCTTGGAGATGATATTAAAGATAGAATCGATGAAATTATTTTCAAAGGTTGCGAGCTTAACAACATGGAAACTAACGAATCCATAATTCCGGTAAAAGAAAAATTGTTAAGTGCTAACGTTTACTTTGGCGCATTTCCGATTGTTGACGGATTAAGACAAGGCGCTGATATTGTAATTACGGGAAGGACCACAGATACCGGCTTAACTTTAGCTCCAATGATTTATGAGTTTGACTGGAAGGAAAATGATTTTAATCTTTTATCTGCCGGAACAATTGCCGGACATATTTTGGAGTGCGGTGCACAGTCAAGTGGAGGAAATTTTTTAGGCGATTGGCAGTCCATACCAAATATGGCGGAAATAGGATTTCCAATTGCAGAAGCTTATCCTAACGGAGAGTTTGTAATTACAAAGCATCCAAATACCGGAGGAAGAGTTTCGTTTGAAACTGTTGCAGAACAGCTTGTTTATGAAATTGGTGATCCGAAAGTTTATATTACTCCGGATTGCGTTGCAGACTTTACGACAATCAGACTAGAAGATTTAGGAAGCGATCGTGTTCGCGTTTATGATATTAAAGGTAAACAGGCAACTGAGTTTTTTAAAGTTTCTTGTTCTTATGAAAGCGGATATTCCGCTGTGGCAACTTTAACTTATTCTTATCCTCAGGCATTAACTAAAGCTAAAGCTGCCGATAAGATTTTGAGAAAGAGACTGGAGAATCTTCAATTAAAATTTGATGAAATTAGAACAGAGTTTGTTGGTTATAACTCTTGTCATGGTCCGCTTTCAACAGAGATTGATGAAGAGAAGATAAATGAAATTATGCTGCGCATTGCAGTTCGTTCAAATGATTATACTTCGGTAGAAAGATTTGGAAAGGAAATTGCACCATTGATATTAACTGGTCCACCAAGCGTAACAGGCTTTGCAGGCGGCAGACCTAAACCGAGCGAGGTAGTAGCTTACTGGCCTGCGCTTATTCCTAAAACTTTAGTAAAACCGGAAGTGAAAATGGTTAAATTATCATCGGAGGAAAATTAATATGAAAATTAAATTATTAGATATTGCTCACGGCAGAAGCGGCGATAAAGGCGATGCTGCAAATATCGGAATCATTGCCTACGATGATAAAGGTTTCGAAATTATAAAGAAACATCTAACCGTTGAAAGAGTTAAAAAACATTTTGATGGAATCTGCTTTGGAGATGTAGAGCGCTATGAGCTTCCAAACCTAAGAGCGTTGAATTTCTTACTTCATAATACACTTAGCGGAGGCGGAACAGTTTCATTAAAGCTTGACGCTCAAGGGAAGACGCTTGCAGCAGCGCTGCTTAGGATGGAGTTGGAGGTATAGGGTATATGGGTATAAGGTATATAGTTATAAGGTATAAGTTTGCGTGCAACCACTATACCATTATACCATTATACCGGGATATACATATACTCTATTTATTAACTCACGTTACGCACAATTATGGATCTAATTTACTTTGTCATTCCGAACTTGATTCGGAATCTCATTTTTCAGCATTTTTGGGATGCTGAAACAAGTTCAGCATGACATGTGCGTAACGTGAGTTATTAAATAACTTTTTTAAATTAACTAAGACAGACACACAGAGGTACTAATGTTCGAAGATGAATTAAAACAATTAAATACGTATAAGGAACGAATTAATAAGCTACGAGGTTTTCTTTGACGTCGATAATAAAGATGCAAAGATTATAGACCTTCAACATAAGACAACTGAGCCAAATTTCTGGGATGACCAGATAAAAGCACAGCAGATTTTACTTGAGATAAAATCCTTTCAAACTTGGGTTGATTTATGGAAGGAACTGGATAAGAAGGCACAGAACCTTGAAGAGTTTATTCAACTTGCTCAGTTAGAAGAGGATAGTTCATTTACTGGCGAGATTGGAAATGAATTAAAATCGCTGGAATCTGCTATTGAAAATGCAGAATTCAAAAATATGCTGAGCGGGAAGGACGACGGCAGAAACTGCATACTAACAATTCATTCAGGTGCCGGAGGAACGGAAGCTCAGGACTGGGCTGAGATGCTGATGAGAATGTATCTCCGCTGGGGTGAGCAGAACGGATTCAAGATGTCCATTGTTGATATTCTCGAAGGTGACACAGCCGGAATTAAAAGTGTTACGATTGAGGTCGAAGGTGAGTTTGCTTATGGTTATTTGAAAGCTGAGAATGGCGTACACAGACTTGTAAGAATTTCTCCGTTCGATTCAAATAAAAGAAGGCATACATCATTTGCTTCGGTATTTGTAATACCGGAAATTGATGACACAATAGAGATTGAAATAAATCCTGCGGATTTAAGAATTGATACATACCGTTCTGGAGGTAAAGGCGGACAGAATGTAAACAAAGTAGAAACCGCAGTCCGTATTACTCATATTCCTACCGGAGTTGTTGCTGCCTGCCAGAATGAAAGATCGCAACTTCAAAACAGAACTAATGCAATGAAGATGCTTAAATCAAAGCTTTACCAGATTGAAAGAGAAAAACAGGAAGCTGCGCAGGACGAGGTTGAGAAAAGTAAAATGAAAATTGAGTGGGGAAGTCAAATTCGATCTTATGTTTTTCATCCATATAATATGGTTAAAGACCACCGCACTGAGGAAGAAACATCGGATGTGCAGGGAGTAATGGACGGAGACTTGAATAGGTTTATCAAGGCGTATTTGATGAAGTTCAACCAAAACTAACACATACGGCTAAGCGCATAGAGCAGAGCGCAGAGAGAGAAGAATAGAAGTAATTGAATTCGAACACATGCTTTTTGAATAGAAAAAAATTTAGAAGCATGAATGTATCTCTATACTTTCTCAAAGGAATCGTCTAAAAGATGATTGTCGAAATATAAGTAACTTACGTTACGCACAATTAAGGATCTAATTTACTTTGTCATTCCGAACCATGTCATCCCGGACTTGATCCGGGATCTGCATTTGATTCGGAATCTCATTTTTCAGCATTTTGGGGATGCTGAATCAAGTTCAGCATGACATGTGCGTAACGTGAGTAAGTAACATAAAATAATGTAATAAGGTTTGATTTACTTTCTTATTTTATTGCTACTAAGGTTTAAAACAATTTTTAAGGTTCAAATTTATTTTATTTAAGAAATTTATAACTCTAGAAAAGGAAAAAGAAAAACCTTATCATTTTCTACAACCTTAGTAGCACTAACTAACCAAATATTATTTACCTTATTGTCTTATTTTTTTTGTATGGGACAAACTTTAGATAAATCTAAATGAAAGATTATGAACAAGAGTAAGAGCACGGGCGAGAAAAAAGCTTCAGCGAAAAAGAAAAATTCCAGGGAAGATTTTTTTGACCGGGTATATAAAATCGTGGCGAAGATTCCATACGGCATGGTTGCTACTTATGGGGACATTGCGGAAGCATGCGGAATCAGGTCATCGGCAAGGACTGTAGGCTGGGCATTAAACGGAGCTAAAGATTCCGGTTTGCCTTGTCACCGCGTCGTGAACAGGTTTGGCGCTTTAACAGGCAAGCACCATTTCGGAGATCCGTTTATAATGGCTGATCTACTTCGCTCCGAGGGAGTTGAGTTTGATAAGGATGGATGCGTTAAGATGGATAAATATTTGTGGAAGCCGCCTAAGCGAAGGATGAAATAAGAATTCAAGATCTTAAAATTACGTGATTGTGTACTGCGTGATGTTTACTTGATTTCAAAATAATTTGCTGCTGCTTTGATTTTACGATAGCAGGTGATGCAAATTTATCATGTAGTTGTGAAAGACCTTTTATAAGACTTAAACTTCAAACGGGGTATTCTAAAAAAAATCTTACGTGTGATGAAACAACTTTTTAATGTACTGAAATTCCATTTATAAGTACTGAAACTCCGCTTAGGAGTACTGAAGTACCGCTGATGTTTGCTAAATAGCAAGTTTCGAACACTGAAATTCTGCTGATGTTTGCTGAATAGCAACTTTCGTGAGGTGAAATTCCATTTATGAATACTGAAATTCCGTTAATGAGAGCTGAAGTACCGCCGATGTTTGCTAAATAGCAACTTTCGAGCACTGAAATTCCGCTTAGGAGTACTGAAAATCTGCTGATGTTTGCTAAAGAGCAACTTTCGTGAGGTGAAATTCCGTTTTTGAGTACTGAAATTCCACAATTTTGTTGCGAAATATCACTTTTGGAATCAGAAAAGCCGAAATTTTGATCAAAAATGAAGCTTTTTGATTCTGTTTACCTTACTAACTCACGTTACGCACAATTAAGGATCTGATTTATTTTGTCATTCCGAACCATGTCATCCCGGACTTGATCCGGGATCTGCATTTGTTTCGGAATCTCATATTTCAGCATTTTTGGGATGCTGAAACAAGTTCAGCATGACATGTGTGCGTAACGTAAGTTACTAAGACTGCAATACATTCACTAATTGAGAAATATATTCTGCAAATAAAGCTTAAATCTGTTTTATCTTCGAGGTAAAGAGCAGGGCTAATATTAAACCGGCAGAACCTAAAATAGAAATTGCACTGTAACCGATTATATTAACTAATGGTCCGCCGGCAAAAGTACCAATTACAGTTGCAATTGCACTGGAAGCATTATAGAGTCCCATAGCTTCACCTTCGCTGACTGGAGTCAACTCTGCAGTTAAAGTTGTACCGGAAACACTAATTACCGGCCAGGCTAAAACGATAAAAGTAAAACCGACGCAAGCAATTAACGGTGTAATAGAAGAGGGGGTATAAATCATTATTAACAATAAAAGAAAGCCTGTCAATCTAAACATGATACCGTAACGAAAAACTTTTTTTACGCCGAAACGGTTAGAGAGTTTTGTACTGCCTGTATATAATGCAATACCAATGCCTCCGGCAATAGCATAAATAAGTGAAGTTAATCCCGGCGAAACGAAATAAGCAGACTTCATAAGGATGGGGAAGTAAGCAAAAAAAGCCGCTACACCGAACGAAGAAATAAACCAAGAAAGAATAAAATATCCGAAATCAGTAGGAAGTAATTTTCCCAGTTTTTTTAATGCGGCTAAATTCAGGTGATGAGAATGCCGCAGGAAACCTCCGCCGAGGAATTCTGTTTTGCCGAACCTTGCAATTTTCCGAATGTCTAAAGCATGAATGATTCTTTCCTTATGCTCCTTGGCTTTTTTAACAGGAAGCCCGAGATGACCGATTAAAACTGCCGGCAGAAGTAAAGCGGCACCAAACCACATTCCGGTATTAAACATTTTATTTCCTGAAAAGAAAGCAGCAAGGAAGAGCCCTAAAGCCTGCCCGGCGCCGTTGTAACTTTGCAGCCAGCCGATTCTATTAGACCACTCGGACTGAGGAAAGAATTCGACTATGAATAATGATGCAACAGTTGCAATTGCTGCGGTACCAGCGCCGATTAACATTGCAATTATTATAAAAGCGATAAGCGAACGGCAGAATGGAAGCAGAGTCATTCCGATAATTAGGACTACAAAGCCGCTGAAAAAAATAGAACGGTGCATATGCTTTTTATCTGCAAGGCTGCCCCATAACGGTGATGAAAGCAATCCTAAATTATAGCAGCCCATTATCCAGCCTACATCGGCAATATTACCGGAAGAAGACATTATCAAAAGCGGAAGCAGAACAGGGATCAACGCAGCGGTAACAGCGCCAAGTATAGCATAAGCTCCGTACCAGGGAGCCGACCACTTGACGAACGAATTAAAAATAGAATCTAGTTTCTTATTCAATATTTGTTCTCTCGTTTTTTAAGTTAGCTGATTGTATTATTAAAGAAACCTCTTGTGTGAATTAAATTATAAACCGTTCCGCCAAAGAACGGACTGGTAAAACGATTAGTAAATGCTTCGTTTTTTTTTGTTAACCCACGGATTAATCCGTGGATTAATGAAAGCTCAAAATTGAATTAGAAACTGTTTCAACAGTTTTCTTTATTGCCTTTTCTAATTCACACAACGGGTTAAAGAAGATAAAAATAAAATGATAAAGTGCAAGTGAGGAAGATAATAAAAGAGATAATTGAGTCGGAAATGAAAATAAAACACAGTTGAGAGTGGAATATTGAAAACGAGTTTGGAGAGAATTAAATATAATTTATTTGAACTATTCACTTACGTTACGCACAATTAAGGAGCTAATTTACTTTGTCATTCCTAACCATGTCATCCCGGACTTGATCCGGGATCTGCATTTGATTCGGGATCTCATTTTTCAGCATTTTTGGGATGCTGAATCAAGTTCAGCATGACATGTGCGTAACGTGAGTTATTAAATTTAACCAAGTTAATATAGAAATCTTGATAATTCCGGTTCAGATATTTTTCATCATGTAAATCCTAAAATCCGGAAAATCATGGTTTAGACAACGGAGGATAAAATGAAGTATGAGGACGTAACTAAACGTATCATCGGCTGCGCAATGAGGGTACATTCTATTTTAGGAAACGGCTTTCAAGAGGTAATCTATCAAAGGGCTTTAGCTATTGAAATGAATCTTGAAGGCTTAGCTTTTGAAAGGGAAAAGGAGATGACAATATTTTATAAAGGATATAATATAGGTACAAGAAGAGTAGACTTTTTTGTTGAAGAAAAAATTATGGTTGAACTTAAGGCAATAATAAAATTGGAAGACGTTCATTTGGCTCAAGGTAAAAATTATCTTGAGGCTTATAATATGGAGGTTGGTTTGTTAATAAATTTTGGCGCAAAGAGCTTGGAGTTTAAGAGATTATTTAATAATTGTCTGGACCAGGATTTACAGGATTAAAGGATTACCAGGATTAAAGGATTACCAGGATTATTTGCTCAGAGAGTTAAAGGATTATAAAGATTATTTTTTGATTATTGAGAATTGATAATGTTATTGAGGAAATAGGAAGTTTTAATCGTGGTAATCTTAAAATCTTGTGAATCATGGTCAGGATAATGGAGGATAAAATGAAATGGATTGGATGCACTGCGTTAAACTACTTCGTGGTAAAGTGAAATCATTTACACAGCGTGGCTATTTATGTTTTTCAATTAGTGAGAAAAAAATAATGAAAGAATTCACGTGCATTTCACCCTTATAAATAAAGGCTGAAGTTGATGTAGATGATTTGAGTAAAGTGAAGAAATATGTTATGCTTGCGCGTATAAAATAATTGCCAAATGATAGTATTTAGATAAAATATTTTAAATAATTCTTGACATTGTTTTTGAGAAATAAAATATTTGAAACGGCTTTAGACAGAAATTAAATATAATACTGATTCTATTGCACTCAACTCCAGACATATTTAATTGCTGCCGGTAGAAAAAATAATTAACTTTTTACTAATAGCAGAATGGAGAACTATCATGAAAAAAGAGGACACACCAATTCCGGTTACACTCCCAAAATTAATTGAAATCGGTAAGAATGTATTAAAGATTGCGAGAGAAAATATCGAGCTTGTAAAGTTTGGTATCGGCGCAAAATACTTAGCCGAGTTCGAGGGGGAATTAACTGACGTCCAGACTTATAAAACCGACAAGCAGATAAAAAAAGAAGCTGCGGCATTAACGGAAACAAAAAACAAAAAGCTTAAAGAATGCTTTAACTGGATGAAAAGGGCGAAAACATTTTATGAAAAAATTGTAAAGCCTGATTCCGCAGATGCAAAAATATTCCCACAAAATTTAGCCGCGGCAAAAAGCAGCGAGGCAATTATGATTAATATTATGCCTATCGCAATAGATATTATTGTAAAAAATAAGACAGCGCTTGTTGATAAAGAAATGCCGGAGACATTCGACACTGAAGGCTCTGCATTGCTTACGGAGCTTGATGATCTGAATAACCAACAGGAAGATATGAAGAAGAATAACGAATCATACACTGTTAAAAGATATATTGCCCAATCGAAAGTATATAACCGAGTAAATGCAGTTAATAATGCCGGAAGGCAGGCTTATGCCGAAGATTCCGTAAAGATTCATTTATTTGATTCACCATGGGGAACAAACGGCAGTAATAATGAAGATCCTCAGCAGGATAAACCAAGCACCCCTCCGCAAGCTTAAAATTAAGGTTCGGTAGTGTCCTAATTTGAATTAGATCCCGAAACAAGTTCGGGATTACAAAGTCAAATTAGGACGCTGCCAATCATTTTTTTCCCCTTCTTTTTAACAAGAAGGGGTTTTAAATAACAGCAGCCTTGATCTATTCCCAACCGCTTCCATACCTGGTTATATGAATGGAAGAAATTCCAGTATCAATTTTCAGGTAAATTTTCTTTTTAGCAGAGTCGAAGTTGTCGGTTCTATACAAATTAGAATTGACCTTATCGAATCCGTCAAAATCTCTTGATGAAAGAGCAGTGCTTGTTTTTATTTCGCATCCGGCTGAATCAGGAACTTCTATATTAATACTTGAAGCACCAGCTTTTACTTTCACATTTGAAATATCAACTTTATCACCAAGTTTTATCTTTAATGAAGCAGCGCCGGTGTTAATATTAACATTTTCAGTTTTGAATGGGGAAAGATCGAAATCAGCAGAAGCAGCACCGATATCGAAATTCAGATTCCAAACCGGCGCAGTATTAAACTTTAATAAAAGTTTATTTTTGTTATGACCGTCTCCGAAGGTAAAGCTGCGTTTCAGCATTTTCATATTTATAACAGTATTTTCTCCTGAATCATTTCTCGATAATTCATAAGTATTCTTATAGCCCTGAGCAACAGCGGAGATAAGCTCATCGGTAGAATCCTTGATTAAAAAGGCTCCGGCTCCAGCTTTCAAGGTAAACTGTGCATTTTTGATATTAGAATCAAAGCTCTCCGAATAGTTTGATGTATCGGAATTGCCGTTCAATGTAATATTAAAATCGGAATCATGAATAGAGAAAGCATCGTTAAAGAATAAAAACGAAGAATTGAAAGCAGCAAAAAGAGTAACAGCCAAAATAATTGCAGCTAACGCGGCAATAAATCCTTTTAAAACAACATTCTTGGTAAAGTAGGAGATTCCCCAGAGAATAATTACTAGGGGCCAAAATTGCCAGATGTTCGAAAGATCAAAATAGGCTGCGTTAAGATTATATAAAAGTATCAGCACACCCAGTGAGATAAAAAATAATCCCCAGAAAATATGTTTAGTTTTCATTCCTCTCTCTCCATCGATTAATTATTTCTTGATTTAAGTAATAAGCCGACACCGATAGCAATTAAGATTAAAGGCCAGAAATCTCCAAAGTGAAAGCGTGGGACTAAATTATCCATAAGAAAAAGAACACCAATAACAATTAAGATTGCGCCTCCGATGTTCCTACGTTTCTGATGACGTGCTTCGTAAAATTCGGGCGGCTGCTGTGGAGGAATAGGGTTAGCTGTTTCTCCAGCTTCTGTTTGTGTTGAGGAAGTATTTGGAGTAATGATGACATAAGGTTCTTCAGGGACAACTATCCAAAGAATAATATATGCCAAGAATCCGCCGCCTCCTATGAAGAGTGTAACAACAAAAAGAATTCTGACAAGTGTCGGATCGATGTCAAAATATTCTGCTAATCCGCCTGCTACACCGCCGATCATCTTATCTTTTCTTGACCGGTATAATTTCCTGCTGTTCATTTTATACCTCCGGTAATTTGAGTTTGTTTTACGGAGGTAATAATATTAAAAATCGACATTTGTGTATATTTTATTATTACTGCCGGTACATTAGTTTGAAATACGGACTTAACTTTTGATTAGTGGTGAAGCGCGATGAGCAAAGTTCGAAGAGTAGAGCACATAATGGAAGAGCATCGTGCTTTATAAGTGTGAGCCTTTTCAAATTTTATATTAATAACTCACGTTACGCACATGTCATGCTGAACTTGATTCAGCATCTAAAAACATTTCGAAAAATGAGATTCCGAAACAAATGCAGATCCCGGATCAAGTCCGGGATGACATGGTTCGGAATGACAAACTAATATTCTCTTAATTTGGAGGCTGACCAAAAAGTAATTTTGTCATCACGAGTGAAGCGAAGTGATCTGAATTTTGAATTAAAAACAAAAGATTGCTTCGTCGTTTCACTCCTCGCAATGACTTCTACTCTACTTTTTGGACAGCCCCATATGTCATGCTGAACTTAATTCAGCATCTAAAAACATTTCGAAAAATGAGATTCCGAAACAAATGCAGATCCCGGATCAAGTCCGGGATGACATGGTTCGGAATGACAAAGTAAATTAGATCCTTAATTGTGCGTAACGTAAGTTAATAAGGTATTTAATTAAAACTCCAAGTATTTAATTTTCTTTTTTGCCGACCAAGTTTTTAAAAAATTCAAAATGCCTTAAGATTGATTTACTCCAGTAATCGGCATTGTGCACACCGGGTCCGGTAAAGAAGCTTATGTTTATTCTGTCGGCTTTACAGCTATCATCAAATGCCTGGTTTACTTTAAAAGAGAAGTCTCCGGTTCCGCAGTCAACAATAATCTTCTTATTTTTTTCTTTGAAATTCTTAAGAAGATAAATGTCGGAATAATTTTGCCATCTAGATTTTTGCTTTGAATAGGAGCCAAGATATTCCGATAGCTGCCAGTTTTTGGGAAAAGCGGTAATATCGAGTATGCCACTGGTGCTTCCGGCGCTTTTGAAAAAATCCGGATGGCGAAGGAAGAGATACATTGCGCCATGACCGCCCATGCTTAAGCCGGTTATAAAAATATTTTTCTTATCTATATTGAATTTCCGAAAAATTTCCGGAACGAGATTTTTGAAGAAGAAAGTTTCGAACTGGCTGTTCTTTTTAACAGGGCTGTTGATGTACCAGCAATTGTAAAAGCCGTCCGGGCAGGCGATGATGAAGCCATCTTTATCTGCAACGCTGTCAAGATTTACAATACCATTCCATTGAGCATAATTACCTGACCAGCCGTGAAGCATGAATAAGAGCGGATAAGATTTTGCGGGGTTATAATCTTTAAGATAAAACACCAGGGTTGTATCTGTATGCGGAATGTATTGCGCATTTATCGTCAGTGTATCCTGCGGAAAAACATAAGCAGCCCAAATAAACAAGACGGATAGTATCAGTAGATATTTCATTGCTTTCTCAAAAATTCTATCACAAAATTATAACATTCAAATTACAAAAGTTAAATTATAAAAATTCGTGACTGCAAGTGCAGAAGGTTTTTTTAAATTGTAAAATCTTGCAGGCTTTCATATTTTTGAGAAAAATAATTTAAAAAGTATGAAAATTGCTCTGTGCCAGATAGATACAATTATCGGCGACATAAAAAATAACAAGCAGAAAATAATCGATGGATACAAACGAGGAGCGAATGACGGGGTTGATCTCGTAATATTTTCTGAACTTTCACTCGTCGGATATCCTCCTCAAGATTTAGTTGAAAAGCAGGAATTTAGAGAAGCCGCAAGTAATGCCGCTAAAGAAATCGCTTCCGTTACCGGAAAGACGGGACTTATATTTGGGACTATAACTGAAAGCGATGATTTAATCGGCACTGATATACATAACTCTGCTCTTCTTTGCTTTGACGGAAAAATACAATTCATTCAGCATAAGACATTAATTCCCAACTATGATGTATTTGATGAGATGAGATATTTTGATGCTGCAAAAGATGTAAATGTATTTGAATTCAAAAATGAAAAATTAGGAATTTCAATCTGTGAGGATATCTGGAATGACGCCGACTACTGGTATAAACGAAGATACAGTGACGATCCGGTAAAAAAGCTGATCGACAAAGGTGCAAGTATTTTGATAAACATTTCCGCCAGCCCTTACCATTACGGACATAGAAAAGACCGTCAAGAAATGCTTTCGGTATTAACTAAAATGGATAAAGTTCCGCTGGCTTATGTTTGCAGCGTTGGCGCTCAAACGGATTTAATCTTCGACGGCGCGAGCATGTGCTTTGATAATTCGGGCAGTCTTGTTCTTTTAGGCAAATCTTATAACGAAGATTATTTTATCTTTGATACAAATAAAAAATATATGCCGATACTTCAATCTGAAAAAAGCTTTGAAGAGGAAACACTCGAAGCTTTGATCTACGGATTGAAAGAATACTGCAGCAAGCTTGGATTTAAAAAAGTTCTTGTAGGATTAAGCGG
The DNA here is from genome assembly GCA_021815405.1 of Bacteroidota bacterium. GTDB lineage: Bacteria > Bacteroidota > Ignavibacteria > Ignavibacteriales > Ignavibacteriaceae > FEN-1297. The sequence goes on along the minus strand of JAKAGV010000015.1, from coordinate 8,180 downwards.
AGGAATAGATTCGGCTTTAGTTACGTACATTGCAGTCCAAGCAGCAGGGAAGGAAAATGTTCATGCAGCGCTGATGCCTTCGGAGTTTTCAAGCGAAGGTAGCATCGTTGATTCAAAGAAACTTATTTCGAATCTTGGCATCTCATCAGAAGTAATTTCAATTCAGCCGGTTTTTGATAAGACAATTGAAGTGCTGAACGGTTCTTTCAATGGTAAAAAGCCAGATACAACGGAAGAAAATATTCAGGCAAGAATCCGCGGATTATATTTGATGGCTTTGTCTAACAAGCATAATTATCTTTTGCTGACGACTGGAAATAAATCAGAAATGGCAGTTGGTTATTGCACGTTGTACGGCGATATGAGTGGAGGTCTTGCGGTAATAGCCGATGTTTATAAAACGGATGTTTACCGCATTGCGAATTACATCAACCGAAACGGAGAGATAATTCCAGAAGAAATTATTACGAAAGCGCCGTCTGCTGAACTGCGGCATGGACAGAAGGATCAGGATACTCTTCCGGAATATGAACTGCTCGATAAAATTTTAAGAATGTATCTTGAAGAGAACAAGGAGATGAGTGAAATCTCCAAAATAATCGGCGATGAAATTATTGTTAAAAAAGTTCTTCGCCTGGTAGACATAAGCGAGTTTAAGCGCAAGCAGGCAGCGCCGGCGCTGAGAGTTTCCAAGAAAGCATTCGGGTACGGAAGAAGATATCCGATAGTGCAGGCATGGAGGAAATGAATTTTATTAACTTACGTTACGCACAATTAAGGATCTAATTTACTTTGTCATTCCGAACCATGTCATCCCGGACTTGATCCGGGATCTGCATTTGATTCGGAATCTCATTTTTCAGCATTTCTGGGATGCTGAAACAAGTTCAGCATGACATGTGCGTAACGTGAGTTATTAAATCAATGGAACACAGATTAGGCTGATTACACTGATAATCACCGATTTGATATCTGAAATAATCTGTTGAATCTACGTTATAGGAGTTACATTAACTTTAAAACAATAAAGCAAAGTTAGATGAATTTTAACAGCAGAAATAAAATGATAAAAAAAAGAATAATCCTTTTTGCGTCAGTACTTTTATTAGTCGGATTCACACAATCCAATTTCGCACAAATATTTAAAAGTGTTGTTTCAATAAAAGCGTATAACTCGTTAAATCAAGTTTATGCGGGAAGTGAATTTAAGCTTGCTGTTAAGGCGGATATAAACAGCGGCTGGCATATAAACTCAGATAAGCCGCATGAGGATTTTCTTATACCATCAAAAGTGACGATTGATTCATCGAATGGATTTATTCTGTCTAAGATTGTTTATCCGGAAGCCCAGGAAGTTAAGTTAAGTTTTTCCGATAAGCCTCTTTCTGTTTGGGAAGGTGAAATTTATTTCGGCGGAATAGTTGAAGTTCCGAAAGATTTAGCTCCGGGAAAATATTCTCTTCCGGTTGAGCTGGAATATCAGTCATGCAATAATCAGACTTGCCTTGCACCCACAACAGCGAAAGATACTCTTCAAGTTGAAGTCGTTCCGAAGTCAGCAGCCATTTCAGAAATTAATCAGGATATTTTTAAGAACATCGATTTAGGAATAACTCAACAAAAAATTTCCGGCACACAGAATAATAATAATTCAATTACCTCGGTTTTAGAGCATAGCGGATTATTATTAAGCTTAATATTTGTTTTCCTTGGCGGTCTCGCACTTAACCTTACGCCGTGTGTTTATCCTTTAATTCCAATTACAGTCGGTTTCTTCGGCGGGCAAAGCGAAGGAAGCACAAAGAAACTTTTTATGATGGGAGTTTTCTTCGTTGTAGGAATGGCAATTACTTATTCGGTTATCGGAGTTGTTACAGCATTAAGCGGTGCGGTGTTCGGCTCGCTGCTACAAAACAGTTACGTAATAATTTTTATTGCAGCGGTATTCGTCGTGCTTTCATTAAGCATGTTCGGAGTCTATGAATTTCAGCTTCCAAATTCAATAGTAGCAAAAGCCGGCGGAGCCAAAAACGGATATTACGGCGCCTTCTTTATGGGATTAACAATGGGAATTGTTGCCGCACCATGCATCGGTCCTTTTGTTTTGGGCTTGGTTACTTTTGTTGCTGCTAAGGCTGATCCTTATTATGGTTTCTTGATGTTTTTTGTTTTAGCACTTGGATTAGGCTTGCCGTATTTAGTGCTTGCGGTATTTTCAGGTAAGATTAAAAAGCTGCCGAAGTCCGGCGAGTGGATGGAAGCTGTCAAACATATCTTCGGATTTATTCTTTTAGGAATGGCAATTTATTTTTTGCTTCCGCTCTTGCCAAAAAGTTTTTCCGGTTATCTGCTGCCGGCATTTATGATAATTACCGGGCTCTATCTTTTAATATTTGAAAAGTTTGGAAATAAGATAAGAGGATTTAGAATCTTCAAGATTGCATTTTCAATTATAATTATGGCGGTTGCAATTTATTCCTTAATTCCTTCGCGAACTCAGGAGATAAATTGGAAACCATATACTGCCAATACATCTCTCGCCAGCCTTGGCACCAGCAAAGGAATGATTATTGATTTTTATGCCGACTGGTGTATTCCATGTAAAGAACTTGATGCATCTACTTTCAGAGATCCAAGTGTTATAAATACAGCTAAAGACTTCTTAACATTTAAGGCGAACATGACCAAATCTCTTTCGCCGGAAGTCGAAGCACTAAGAAATAAATACGACATTGTTGGCGTCCCAACTGTCATTATTGTCAACTCGAAAGGACAAGAAGTAAAAAGGTTAACAGGTTATGTTGATGCAAATCAGTTTCTGCAGATCCTGAAAAATGTAGAATAAACTTTTGCCTGCAATACGCATTAACGGTGTTTTTACGTTAATGTGAAAAAAATTCCTATCGAAGTAAAATTAATTCGCTTCTATCCTAATTAGCGGTTTTAAATATTTAATTAATTCCCAAAAAGTGAATTAAAACTTAAACTGATCCTTATATCCAAGTGGCACAGGATATGCTAAATAATTTAAAATTTTTTTGTAAGAATTAATTAGAACAATGGTTGATAAGGAGTGGCAATCAAAATGAAATTCCTAAGAGTAGTTTTTGTTTTCCTGCTAGTTACAGTTGTGGCAGTATTGCTTATTTTATTTAATGGATGTTCAAATGGTGTAGCTCCGCAATCAAGCAATTTTCAGATGAGCATTCAATCTACTCATTCTATGGCTAAAACTGCAACAGATAGTCTTGCAATTACTTCAGCAAAAATTTTAATGAAGAATTTAAGACTGAAAGGAATTCCAGCGGCTGATTCGGTCGCAGTGAATGATTCGTCAATTGTTTTCAGAGACGGCGATGAAAGCGATGAACAAGAATTAAAAATGGGACCTTTTGTGGTTGACTTAAGTTTATCAGGCAACGTAAGTCCGTTTACAGTTGATAATGTAGCACCCGGAACATACATTGGGGCAAAGTTTGATATTCATAGATTGGAAGAAGGAGAGCCGGTTCCGGATTCAACTTTTATAGACACAACTCATAACGAAGTAGATACATATTCGGTTGTTGTTACGGGTTATTATAATAATGTGCCGTTTGTTTATAAATCCAGAGTTTCGGCGCATCAGGATGTATTTTTCAAAAGTCCGGTTGTTATAACCAAAACAGGTTTTGTTAACGTAACAATTACAGTTGATCCGTATTCCTGGTTTACAATAAACGGGCAGACATTAGATCCAACAAACTCGGCAAACAGTGAAATGATAGATATGCAGATTAGGCACTCTTTTAGGGAGGGTTTTGAAGATGATCATGAAGATGGACATTTCGATGTGAACCATAAATGAAACGATGACTGATACGACGAGCTAACACTCTCCCTAAATTATAGTCCCGCATTCCGCGGGACTTTTTTTATTAAAAAAATTCTTAAAAGAAATTTAGACAGCCAGTTCAAGTTCTCTAACTGCTGCTGCCCATTTACGAGCAGCAGTTATTAATATAGTAACTGCGCAAATCATTATTATTGCAGTAACCAAAAGGTTTATAATTCCCTGAACCATAAATTCCGGATTAAGTGTTTGAGGATAATAAATATTAATTATGTTTTCGAATCCGGCAGTTAAGGTTGTGCCAAGGACAAAAATCATTGGTATGATAGTAGCCCATGAGTAACGGGCTTTACCGTTATTAATTAAATAAGAAGTACCAATTACGAGTGCTATTCCTGCCAGCAATTGGTTTGCGGTACCGAACATCGGCCAGATTGTAGAGATGGAACCTGTATAAATAAAATATCCCCACGCAAAGACGACAGCCAAACTTGCAATAATATTTCCAGGCAGCCAATCTGTTCTTGCAAATGGCTTATAAAATTTTCCAAGTGATTCCTGTAAAACAAATCTTGCTATTCTTGTTCCGGCATCGACTGTAGTTAGAATGAAAAGTGCTTCAAACATAATTGCAAAATGATACCAGTAAGACATCAAGCCTTTCATGCCAGGAATTGCAGAAAAGATTTGAGCCATTCCAACGGCAAGAGAAACCGCTCCACCGGTTCGTCCGGCAATCTTTTCTCCAACCTCTGCAGATAATGTTGATAATGCAGAAGTATTAAATCCCATTGCGTGCAATTGAGGAAGTAAACTCTGGAATTTATCTATCGGCACATTTATTTTGAAATAATCTAACGGGAACAAACTTGAAGCGGCAATTAAAGCAAGTATGCTTACAATACCTTCCGTAAGCATGGCACCGACTGCAATTGATTTTATATGCGACTCGCTCATCAGCATCTTTGGAGTGGTGCCGGAACTGACCACGGAATGGAATCCGGATATTGCGCCGCAGGCAATCGTTATAAATAGATAGGGAAATAATGTTCCGGGAATTACAGGTCCGCCGCCGTGAATGAAGCTAGTAAATGCAGGCATCTTTAAATCCGGTGCAACTATTATAATTCCAACAGCAAGAAGAGCAATAACGCCTATCTTCATAAATGAACTTAAATAATCTCTTGGAGAAAGTAATACCCAGACTGGTAACACCGAGGCTAAAAATCCATATGAAGCTAAGAGGATTGTTAAAGTATGATGGTCGAAAGTAAACCAAGCGGCAAACGGAGAACCCGGAATATCCTTTCCAAAAATTACTGCTGCTGAAAGCAGAACGACTCCGAATATGGTAGCCTCAACTATTTTGCCTTTCCGGATTTTAAACATCCAAAAACCCATAACAACAGCAATGGGAATTGTAGCTGCGATAGTAAATGTTCCCCAGGAACTTTCCGCTAAAGAATTAACAACAACTAATCCTAAACCTGCTAAGGCAATTATTAAGATTATAAGTACAGCGATGCTTGTGGTAACGCTGCTAACTTTACCGATTTCGTATTTGGCAATCTCTACAATTGATTTTCCATCATGCCTTACGGAGGCAACTAAAATAATAAGATCATGCATAGCACCGGCAAATACGGCTCCGAACAACATCCACATAAAACCGGGGAAGTATCCGAATTGAGTTGCGAGAACAGGACCGACTAATGGACCGGCACCAGCTATAGCTGCAAAGTGATGTCCGAATAAAACCCATCTATTCATCGGGTAATAATTCTGTCCGTCATATAATCTTTTAGCTGGAGTTTCATTGGAAGGATTTATTACAGCAACTTTTGCAACTATAAAGCCGTAATAAAATCGATATGCAATTGCAAAGAAGGCAAGGGCGATAAGTATTAGAGGCATCGCGTTCATAAATGTATCCCTTTACAAAATAAGAATTATTATGTACGACTTAAAATAAAGTTTATACAAACTTTTTCCAATATTAACAGGAAAATTTTTTTTGGTTAAGATGAAGGTCAGAAACATCTATGAAAAGAAGAATACCTCTTAATAATTTTTTCTCAGAGGAAGAATTTCAGAATTAAGTCGATGCTATGACGCACGAATTATCTTTTCAATTTTAATTTATTTTGCTGCACCATTACCAAATCTTAAATAAAAATTATTTAGAATTGAACAAATGTCCAACAAAGCAACAGCCGACAGATTAATTGAGTTATGCGTTGAAGGAAAATTTCTTGAAACCCAACGCGAATTTTACAATACTAACGTCATCAGTATTGAGATTGACGGAATTAAAACTGTAGGTTCTTCCGGCATGGATGCAAAGGGACAGCGTTTCCTAGATAGTATTGAAAAAATAAATTCTATAAATTTTTCAGAGCCTGTGGTAAGCGGGAATTTTTCTCTATAATTCTTAAAATGGAAGTTGATTTTAAGAACTTCGCTCATAGAAGCATTGAAGAGATTTGGGGCTACCTGGTAAAGAACAGGGAAAAAATTTTTGAACAATTTTTCAGTTAAACAAACAACTTAATTATTGGAGAGTATCATGATTACAAAAGAAAATTTGTTGAAGCTATTCAAAAAAGAATTTGCAACTACCTTGAAAGTAATGCGGGCATTCCCGCCGGATAAGCTTGATTTTACGACGCACGAACGTTCAAGTAATGCGGGAAAGCTTTTAACTACATTTATAGTCGAAATGGCTCTAATTCAATCATATATTTTCGGAAAGGAATTAGACAGATCGAAATTCTCAACGAAGCCGGATAGTCTGCAAAAACTGATATCCGATTTTGAAAATGAATCTTCGAATGTTATAGCTGCAGTTGAGAAAATGCCGGAATCAGATTTAAACAAACAGATTGAATTTGCCGGTAAAAAATTTGCTGCAGATGAATTCATGCTTATGATGCTCTTTGATCAAATTCATCATCGCGGACAAATGTCCGTTTACATCAGAATGGCTGGAGGAAAAGTACCGTCTATTTATGGTCCTTCTGCAGATGATCCTGGAACTAATTTATAAAATTTATAACGATGTTCCGACTTTCAATCTCATGTTAAGGAAAAAAGTGATTATTCCGAACCTGCCCTGTTCGTCATTTGAAAGAATAACAGACGGACCGAGTGCAAAGGAACTGAATGCCCAACTTTCACCGATTCTCTGAACCATTAAATCAATAACATATTGCGGCTGCCTAACGTCGCTTCGAATCAAACCATCGAAACGAAAATCAAAAGTACTGCCAGCCATTGAAAGCTCTCTGCCAGTAAAACCAACATGGAGTTCATTTAAATATCTTGCAACATAAATCTTCGCTCTTGTAGAACCTAAAATCTGTAATGGATATCTGAATTCCCAGTTATAATAAGCTCCATCAATTACTTTTGCTTCATATCCGTTTATATCATGTTTATGGAAATATGCAAGATCATCGGCAGTTGGTTTTACTAAAGATTTTAAATAACTTATTTCAAAAAAATTGCCTAATGGAATTACATATCCGACCTGAAGACCCTGAGTTGCATAAAGATTATTTTGGTTGTTGGCTCGCTTTACGTTTGTAAGAGCATCAACATAACTATAGTAACCACCATAAAAACCTAAGATATGAAAATCACCTTCTATAAAATTCGTTTCCAGCGGACCGGAATATGGAGTACCTAAACCGAAAGAAATCCCAATATCTTTTTTTAATGGAATACCGAACCGCTCTCCGCCAAATAACTGTAGAAATGGATTTATGTAACCGAGAGTTGAAGATATTTGATACGGGCTCGGCGGATTAAGTAAATCTTTGAATCGAATTTTACTTAACACTCGCGTGAATACACTTCCAAAATTAATATTCTCTTCCAGGTTTATTTTAAATGGATAAGTTATGACCTTTGCTCTTGTCTCAGGTTTTAGGGCAAGGAAAGGATAGAGTATTCCTTTAACGGCAATAGTTTGGTTATTTGGATCGCGTAAGTCTACAATGATTTCTGCTTTGGGATCCGGCGGCTGAATAAAAAGTTCATTTTGAATTTTGATGAAAAGGCTGTCGTCCAACGGTTCCATCTGGTAGTAAACAATTTTTTCTTCTTCTTCTGATTCCTGTGCGAAAGTTTTCGTAAAAAGTGTAAGCATCAGCAGGCACGATGCAGCCATAATTAAATGTAAATTTAATTTCATTACTTCTTTCTTCTTAAAATAAATTTACACTACTGTCCGGTTATTAGTTGAATAAATTCAATTGGTTAGCAGAATACTGTATTTTAGTTTTGTAATCGAGCACATTCATAAGCTCTAAAATCGGGCTTTTTTCAAAAATATGCACACTTAAAA
>JAKAGV010000014.1 GCA_021815405.1 Bacteroidota bacterium | reverse complement strand
CTATTTGTTTATAATTTTCCTCTTCTTTTATCATATTTTTAAAAATTCTTATTGCTGAACTTAAACTGTTTACAATTATATAAATAAAAAACCTGTTGTGTGAATTAAAAATTAATCACTCACGTTACGCACATGTCATGCTGAACTTGTTTCAGCATCCCAAAAATGCTGAAAAATGAGATTCCGAATCAAGTTCGGAATGACAACGTAAATTAGATCCTTAATTGTGCGTAACGTAAGTTAATCATAGAAAACTGTTGAAACAGTTACTAAATAAAAGAGTGATTTTATTAACCCACGGTTTAATCCGTGGGTTAATATGAAAAACGTGCTTTATTAGAGCCGTTTCAACGGCTTACAATCTAATTCACACAACTGGTAAATAAAAAATATTTATTTAGACTAATGAGTGCTAACCAATTAGTAAAGTAGAAGTCATTGCAAGGAACGGAGTGACGAAGCAATCTCAATGCTTACAAATGGGACCAAAGTCCTTTCCTTATTTTTTATTTTCTTATCAGTCAGCTAAAGCTGCCTGCAATATAAAAAAATAAATAAATACTATTGCAGTTCATTTTAATGAACTGATTAAATTTATATAAAATATTTTCGGCTTTAGCCGCATAAAATAGCTAAAGTAGAGTTTGTCATTGCGAACGAGTCTTCGAGTGAAGCAGTCTCTAATCTCTTCTACCTATCATGAGATCACTTCGCTTCACTCGCGATAACAAAATTACTTTTTGGACAGCCCCTGACATTTCGTTTTGTTTAGCTTTTTAGAGCAAGATCATGAACTTAACAAAACTCACTAACATAATGCCATTACCTTGCAAGAGAAGAGGTTGCGGGATTAGTTCTTCGCTTTTCATCGGGCAAAAGATCAATTCTTATTCATATCTCCGACTTCTGTTCCAGATATCCAACATCCAGCATCCCTGCTTTTTCAAATGACTAATACTTATGCCTTAAATATTTTATCTTTAAATTATTTACTTTCTGAAAATCAATTCCTTGCATTCATTATTAATTTTTCAGCCAAAAACGGATCAGCTCCGGGCTGAGTATTTTTTATTATGCTTTATAAATTTTTTCATTCGCAGTGCTGTTATTCCCGAAGGCATTTCTTGTATCGATTATTAATTTGGAATATTGAATGATGAACTCTGCCTTCTCTTTGTAATACGTATGATCGGTACTCACCAGTACCACATCATACTTAGCAAGATTTTTTTCTGTAAGCTCCACCGAGCTCATATCATATTTATATTTTCTTGTCGGCGGAAGCTTGGGTATAAACGGATCATTATAATCAACCTCCGCTCCCTTCTCTCTTAAGATCTCGATCAGTTTCAACGTTGGAGATTCACGCATATCATCAATATCCTTTTTATACGATGCACCGAGTATCAGCACCTTCGCTCCGTTAAGAGATTTTTTGCTTACATTAAGTGCTTCCATAGTTCTCTCTACAACATAATACGGCATCGAGGTATTTATCTCTCCAGCAAGCTCTATAAAGCGCGTGTTCATGTCAAACTCTTTTGCCTTCCAAGTTAGATAGAAAGGATCGATCGGTATGCAATGCCCTCCCAATCCCGGACCCGGATAGAATGCATGGAACCCAAACGGCTTTGTCTTTGCGGCTTCTATTACCTCCCACACATCAATATCCATCCTGTCGAATACGATCTTCAATTCATTAACTAAAGCTATGTTCACAGAACGGTATATATTCTCAAGCAGCTTTGTTGCTTCGGCAGCTTTAGGTGAAGATACAGGCACTGTTTTTACAATTACATTATCATAGAGTGCTTTTGCAACCTTAAGGCAATCCGCCGTCATTCCGCCGATTACCTTTGGTATGGTTGAAGTATTAAAATCCGGATTGTTGGGGTCCTCCCTCTCCGGACTAAATACCAAATAAAAATCCTTGCCCACAACCCACTTCTCCGACCTCTGATCTCCGACTTCCGACATCCTGCCGCCAGCCTCCAATCCCCCATCACCCGTTTCAAACATCGGCAGCAAAATCTCTTCCGTTGTCCCGGGGTAAGTAGAAGACTCCAGCACTACAAGCTGTCCCTTCCTTAAATACTGCGCGACTATCTTTCCTGAATTAATTATATAAGTAAGATCGGGCTCTTTATGCTCATCTAATGGCGTAGGCACACAAATAATAATTGCGTCGCATTCGGTAAGCCTTGAGAAGTCTAAGGTAGCTTCAAACTTTTTGCTGTCAACAGCCTTCTTTATGCGCTCTTCCTTAATATGCTTGATATAACTCTTTCCGTTGTTAAGGATTGGTATCTTCTTTTCATCAATATCAAAGCCGGTTACATTAAATCCCTTTGCCGCAAACTCAAGTCCTAACGGAAGTCCTACATAGCCCAGCCCGATTATACCGACTAGCGCTGTTTTGCTTTCAATTTTATTTAATAATTCCATAGTTATAGAAAAATTTATTTAGTTTTTGTTTAGAAGCTGAAAATCATCCACTTAACGTTTTCGCTTCATTTATTATTCAAAATTTAATATAAATAATTATAAAATGAATATATTTTTTATCTGTCATTCCAAACAATCATCAATCGAAAATCCCTCAGTCATTGCGAATGAAATGAGGAATCTCTTCCTCACTATCTTTAGATTTCTCCTCCTTATCAGTCGTCGAAATGACAAGTGTAATTTCATTCCGAAGGAGTCTTCGACTGAGGAATCTCCTCATTATTTAGTTTAAATTCTTCCGCTAAATCCCTCTATTCAGGATTCAATGTACCTATCAGATTATTCTCCTTTTACCTGCGCCACTTCTTAATTTCTTTTTCCTGTCTTATTGCTTCTTCTACACTGCTCATATATTCATAACTCACGTTACGCACATGTCATGCTGAACTTGATTCAGCATCCCCAAAATGCTGAAAAATGAGATTCCGAATCAAGTTCGGAATGACAAAGTAAATCAGATCCTTAATTGTGCGTAATGTGAGTTCATAATATACCAGCTTATCTACTTTATACTTTTTTGTGAATCCTTCCAGAATGTAATTTTTATGCTCATACATTCTTCCATAAATATCATTTGTCATGCCGGTATATATTACTTTGTTGTTCTTATTGGAGAGGATATAAACGTAATAGTTATGTGCCTTCATCCTGTGGATTTCTCTTTTACAACTCGAAAAGATTTTATTGGACTCCTTGTCATTCCAAATAATCGAAAATCGTCTCAGCCAAAGGCTGATCCGCCTCTGGTGCAATTCCAACCTGTCATTCCGAATGAAATGAGGAATCTCCTCCTTCAATCATTATTCGTCAAATCTTCAATCCTAAATCGTCAATCGTTAAGGCACAGCTTCGCCACGTCGGTCACATAATTTTTTTAAATCACAATTAATATATAGGAGAAAAATGGGGGACTTCGGAAAATATCTGAAATTTTTTTTGGCTGCCCTCAAAGCCGTCTACAAATATTTTTTCCTACAGGAGTAAAACCGCATCCTCATTTAATATATGGGGTAAACGGACTTATTTTTCTCACTTCTTATGTTTTTAGCTGAAAATTAGGTTAAACTTGTACCTGAACTTATTTAAAAATAGAATATTTATGAAAATAATTTTAAGCTTTTTAAAAAGAAAAAATTTAACCGCCTCTTCCAAGGCAACCTTTCCAGTTGTATTTTAAGATTACTTGGGAAAAAATATAAATGTAAACAGAATATATCCCCACCCCAGCATCACTCGGTCATAATATTTGAATTCATTTCGCAACAATTATTCATCAACTCTTTATTATTTTAATCCCAACGATCAAATAATATTACTTTTTCTCTTTATAATGATAATTTTTTTTATTTAAATATTCAATAGGCTTATTTTTATATTTAACGTTTTTTTAACTTTTTGAGATTTCAAATACAAAAATCTTTTTATATTGATATTTTTAACAAATAGGCAGCAAAATGAAATTACTTGTTGATGAAAATATATCACATGCCTCCGAGGCATTCTCAGGTTTCGGCAGTGTAAGTCTTATGCACGGAAGGAAAATATCCAATTCCGCATTAAAAGATAAGGATGCTTTAATAGTCCGTTCAATTACTAAAGTGAATGAAGAACTGTTGAAGGATACCCCTGTAAAGTTTGTCGGTACTGCTACCATCGGCACCGACCATATTGATCTGGATTACCTCTCACGCAGGGGAATTTATTTCTCGGACGCTAAAGGCTGTAACGCAGATGCCGTTGCGGAATATGTTTTTACTGCTATCTTCAGATTAGCTGTTGAGCATGGCTTCTCTGTTAAGGATAAAACTATCGGAGTTGTCGGAGTAGGTAATATAGGAAGCCGCATAGTTAGACTTGCAAAGTCTCTCGGCATGAACGTTTTGATGAACGATCCCCCTCTTCAAAGAAAATCAGGCTCGGCAGAATTCGTTCCTCTTAAGGATATTTATTCGGCAGATATTATTACCCTCCATGTTCCTCTTAATAAAGAAGGCATTGATAAGACCGTCCATCTATTTAGTGAAGATAATCTTTCCCTGCTGAAGGAGAATACCGTATTTATAAATGCTTCGCGCGGACAGGTTGTAGATAATCAGGCGCTGCTTAAACTGCTTGATAAAAAGAATCTCAATGTTGTTCTCGATGTCTGGGAAAACGAGCCTCGCATAAGCCTTGAGCTTCTAAAGAAAGTTAAGTTCGGTTCGCCTCATATTGCCGGTTATTCATTAGAGGGTAAAGTCAACGGCACTGTTATGATCTATAATGCCCTCTGCAAATTCCTCAACCGGGAATCAGGATGGAAACCGGAATTGCCTTCGGTTGATAATCCTGTAATCGAAGCATCTCAGGATAATAATTTAGAAGCCGCCCTCAATAAGATATTCACTTCGATCTATAATATTAAAGATGATGATGATCTTATGAGGAAGATGTTTAATATGAATAATGAAGAAGCCGGAACTTATTTCGATTCGCTTAGAAAGAATTATAAGCTTAGAAGAGAATTTGCCAACTACACAGTTAAGCTCACTAAACTGGATGAGAAGCTTTCAGGAATTCTTAAATCCTTTCGCTTCAACGTGACAGATTAAATTAACGATGAATGCTTTCTTTGCAATGTACTAGTGAGGTTTTTTATTATTTCTTCACCGTAGAATATTATAAAAATCCTTTCTTCCGAAGGAACAACTTTACAGGAAAAATCTTTAATTGACTAACCTCCAGTCATTTTTTACTACTGGGGGCAATCCGATTTCTTTTTACTTCATTCATCAATCATAAATCGACATTCGCCATTCCATTGCTGTCATTCCGAACCATGTCATCCCGGACTTGATCCGGGATCTGCATTTGTTTCGGAATCTCCCCCCCTTCAGACCTAGATAAATATTTTGTTTATCTGTCGTTCGTTGTGCCTACTCCATAAACCGAACAAGCAGGAACCAAACAAATAACTACAAAGCTTTTACTGTTCTCCCATCTCTCACGCATCCCCTTAATCAAGCATCCAGGATCTAGAATCCAGTATCCAATTTCACTTCCCTGGTAGTTTAAACTCAATCGGTATTATAATCTGCACTTTCACAGGCTTACCCTTTATTAGTCCTGGATTAAACATTGTATAATACACAGCAATCTTCGCCGCTTCATCGCAGCCATAACCGATTCCCTGCACAACTTCATCCTGTGTTACTTCACCGTATTCATCAATGAAGGCTCTTATCTTTACAACTCCCTGAATCTTATCTTTTTTAGCGCTTTCCGGATAGACAAGCTTCTTCATAATTGCAGCTATGCCGCCGACCGGTTCAGGCATTACTTCCGCAGATGTTAAGTAATCAGGGTTTTCAATCTTATTCTCTTTAATTTCAGGCGGTGCATTTACCACTGCCGCTTCATTTTTTAATTTATTTATTTTTGTCTCTGAAATTTTTTGATCTTTGCCGCTTGAATCTTTTGCAGCCGACGCAAGTTTTATGGTGGTATCTATCTCAGGAATTTCTTCGCGGATAAGCTTTCCGTCCTTATAAGTTATATCCCTCAGGTAATTCCCATTTTCATCAAAGAAAGATTCTACGCCATTACGCTTGCCGTCTTCAATAGAATACAGCAGCTTCAGATTCCCGTTTTCATAATATTCTTTAACAACGCCGTCCACTTTGCCGTTAACATAATTCATTTCCGTCTTAATTTTACCGTTCGGGTAATAGAATTTGGCAATCCCGTTCCGTACACTGTCAGCATAATTTATCTCTGATTTTATAGTATAATCCGGATAGTGTGTTTTAACCAGCCCCTGCTGGGCAAATACATTAGACTGCCATATCAAACCAAAAATTAAAATTGATTTTATTAGTCTCCCTTTCTTACTTAAAATATTATTGATCAGATATTCCATTTTAAAAATCCATATAGACTATTTTATCATTTTTATAAATGATTTGTTTTATCCGTGTAATCTGTGTAATCAGTGTCTATTACCAGAGGTATAAAAAATACCACTGCAAAGATAAGTCCGGCAATACCAAAGAATAAATAGCCAACCTCTGTATCATAGTTCAGCAGATTAATCTGGTTCAATAAATAATTCCAATCATGGTATACGTGGTTCCCACCCAGCAGAGGCAGCTTTCTTGCTCTTGCATCAGCCGCATACACGCTTATATTTATAAAATTTTGTCCCAGCCACAGAAGAGCAAACTGTACGCCTGTCCTGTATTTATTTTTTAAAAAATACCAGACAATAATAGAAGGAAGGATTATCTGCATCAGCGTTCCGCCTAAAGTATATATGAATTTTCCGAAAAACATGAAGAAGAAATGTCCCGCTTCGTGTATTACTAAATCGGCGTTATCAATTAAGCTGTACTCACCTCTGTGCATAAGCAGATAAATCATTACCGGAAGAAGAATGATAGAAACTATCCACCGTTTTAGATAATACATTTTATTTTTTTTCCTGTCTATCTCTATTCCATCTTTGCAATAAAAACCTGCTTGTTAACTCCAATTTTTTTACTTCATTCATCAATCATAAATCACCATTCAACATTCTTCATTCTTTTTCTGTCATTCCGAACCATGTCATCCCGGACTTGATCCGGGATCTGCATTTGTTTCGGAATCTCCTTCTCTTTCTGTCCTCTTCAGCCGAAGGATGATCAGCCTTTGGCTGAGACTTCTGACTCTCATTCTTCATTCTAAAATCATCCGTAATACCTGTCCCGCCTATTCGTCGACTGCCTGCACTCCTCAGAACAGCAGTAATCATTTTCCACTTTGCACTTATGGCAGGAGACAATTATCTTATCGCAGTCAAGGTTATGGCAGTTGATGTAATAAGAAGTCGGCGTTCCGCAGAAATAACACTTTGCAATATGCTTTAACTGCGGATCGCTGTTCGGTTCAACAACTCTTCTTTCATCAAATACAAATACTCCACCTTCCCAGTTAGCATCCGGAAATTTCTTTGTATATGTTACTATTCCGCCGTCAAGCTGGTATACCTCCTTAAAACCTTGCTCAACCATATATGCCGAAGCTTTCTCGCACCTTATTCCACCGGTACAGTATGTAACAACGGTTTTATCTTTGTATCCTTCTAATTCTTGAACAGCCTTTACCCATTCCCGGAAATTTTTTATCTGCGGCGTTATGGCATTCTTAAATTTACCTATCCTGCTTTCATACCAGTTCCGCGCGTCTACAATGATGAAGTCCTTTCCGCTTTCATAAAATTCATTCAACTGCTCGGGGGACAGCCTTTTTCCGCCATTCCTCAATGATGTATTTTTTAAATCGGAATTCACGATCTCATTCTTAACACGAACGTGCATCTTGTAAAATGCATCTTTATCTTCTTCATCTTCTTTAAAAATTATATCGCTGAACTGCGGAAAGCTTCTCAGGTTTTCCTTATACCTCTCTATGTTTTCTATTCTTCCGGAAACCGTTCCGTTGATTCCCTCCTTTGCGACAAACACTCTCCCTTTAATTTCATGTTCTACACACCAAGCAAGATGCTCATCTTTAAACTTTTCCGGATCTTCTACATCGGCATATTTATAAAATAATAAAACTCGATATTCTTTCATCGCTCAATTTTCTTTGTGAATAGTAACTAGGGTGCAAACTTATAAAATCATCAGGATTTTTAAAATCCAATTATCCCTTCTTTCATAACCCTATCAATTGGAATATTTATAAATATTTTTAAGGAATGGTCAAAATAACAATACCGTATCCTCCATCATTCGACACTCGTCATTTTTCATTCCTTTGTTGTCATTCCGAACCATGTCATCCCGTACTTGATCCGGGATCTGCATTTGTTTCGGAATCTCTATTCCTTTTGTCTTCTTCAGCCCAAGACTGAGACTTCTGTCCTCTCATTCTTCATTCGCCATTCTGCCTTCGTTATTTCAAAACGTAATTCCCTTTATATTTTTCAATATAAGCATCAATATCAAACTTCCTCTTGCATCCGTTCCTGTTCATGTATCTTATCTTGCCGAAGATATCCCTCTCATTCCATGCTCTGTCATGCACTCCTCCAATAGCCCATGCGCATCCGGTATATCCGTTTGGATCGCGTCCATCAAGTTCATATTTATCGTTCAAATAAATTGCAGTCTTCAATGCGTCTTCGGGAGACTCCGACCATTCCAATATTTTCTTTGCCCAGTACATACGCATATACCCATGCATCTTGCCGGTAATAATTAGCTGCCTTTGCGCTGCGTTCCATAAATCTTCATGAGTTCTTGCATTTTCAAATTCTTTAAGTGAATAGACAAATTCTCTCTCATCTTTTCTATGATCATTTAAAGTCTTCTTTGCCCAAGGCTGGAAACCTTCAAATGAATCGTAATTGAAATTGTAATAACAAAAATTATCTGCAAGCTCCCTCCTGACAATTAATTCATCCAGAAAAGATTCTTTGTCGTTAACCGGCAGTTCAAATTTTTCTATATCCAAAGCAATCCTTTGTGCAGAAATCTGTCCGAAATGTAAATATGGCGAAAGGTTGGATTGAGAGTCTTTTACCGGATCATTTCTTTCCGCATCGTATTTTTCTATTTTATTTATTAGAAAATTTTCAAGTGCTGATCCGGCTGCTTTTTCTCCCGGAGTTATCCAATCGGCTTCACCGACCGATAAATCTATTTTCAATTTTCTTATTATTTCTTCCCAATTATTCTTATGAAATAATAATTCTCCGCTCTTCATTTTCTTTATCTTTGGGAATTCGTCAAAAAACTCTTTTAAGTGCCGGTGCATCTTTGGTCTGAAAGTATTAGCTCCGTATTCTTCTTTTATCGAAGCATGGAAACATGGAATTATATTGTGGGCATCGACTTCGTAAAACTGTATGCTTATCTTTTCCCCAGCCTCATCTTTCCATCTCCTTTTTATCTTGAGCGGATCAAAGTCGGTATATAAAACACCCGCACCGGTTTCCTTTATAAACTTAGGAATCTCATTTCCCGGTTTACCGGTTAATAAAACAAACGGGATATTAAGTCTCTCAAGATATTTTTCAACTTCTTTAAGTCCGCGGATCATAAACATATACTGCCTTTCCGTAGCTTCAAGAAAATTATCTACCAGACAAAACACAACAACCAATTGCTGCTTTCTTTTTAAAGCTTCCTCCTGAGAAGCAATTAATGCCCAATTATCTTTCACCCTCTGGTCGCGGCTCATCCAGTAAATTACTGGACCGGATTTTTCTTCACCGTTTTTTAACAGCCTGATTCTCTTAGGATTCATTTTAAAAAAATTGTTAGCCTTACAGCCGCACCGTCTAAATTCTTCTTAATCTTAATCGTAATCTTTCTCGAGCTTGCACTAAATTCGAATGAGATTGAACTATAGTTATACAACGGAAATAATTATTGTCTGATTGGTACTAAAAGCAAAGGGATGCTGCTTGACTTGCTTATCTTCGGAGTTATACTTCCTTCCCAAAATGCTTCTGCGCCTTTCTTACCGTGTGTTGCTAGTATTATTAGATCAGCTTTTTTCTTTTTTGCTGCTTCTGTTATTTCTTCTGCGGGATCTCCTCTGGAGTAGCCGGAAGTTACTTTTAGCCCGCTTTGTTCCAGCTTATCTTTTAGCTTTGTAAGATATTCTTCAGCATCGGTTACAAGCATGTCCATCATCCTCGATGTTGTACCCGGAAGCAGTCTGTTGGACTGTGTAAACTCACCCGACATTGTTCCGAAACGTGGTATAGCTGAAAACAGATGTATTTTTGCCCCGCATATCTTGGCAAACCATAAGGCATAATCCAGTACATGCTCATGTTCCGGGTTGCCGTCAAGCGGTATTAAGAAATTTTCTAAGCGGCAGTTCTGGCTTTTAAAATCCCGCAAAGGATTTATTAGCATAACAGGTGTAATGCCAAGTGATATAACCTGCTGTGCAATTGTTCCGAATAAAATATGATGTATACCGCCGCTTCCGTGAGTACACATTATTACTAGGTCCTGCTTAAGTTCTTTGGAATGTTCAGAGATACTTTTAGCTACGTCTTCTACGCTTGTTTCATGAACGTGAATTTCAACATCGATGTTCTTGAATATCTCTGACGATGAAATTGATCTCAGATACTTCTCTGCCTGCGCAGGTTTTGTAAGATGCATTTGTCCGTGAATCTTTTCAGGCGCACCGGTTTCTATTAAATGTAGAAGCGTAACGGAAATCTTCAGCTTCCTGGCAATCTGTATTGCATACGGAAGAACCGATTCAGCTAGTGTTGATCCGTCAAGCGGGATAAGTAAATTTTTAATTATCGGATTATCCAATGAATAAAACCTGGTAAATTAAATAGATATTTAAAAATATAATTAAACCGGCAATAAATGAAAGCAAAATCGTAGTCGTTTTTTTATTTACTAGAACGCCCATTATGTTTTTATTCTTAGTGAATATTATCAGCGGTATAATTGCAAACGGCAGCCCGAAACTTAATATTACCTGGCTAATTACCAGCGTCCGCGTAGGATCTAGTCCTAAAGCTATAACAGTTAATGATGGAATAATTGTAATAATCCTCCGCAGCCACACGGGTATGTGCCTGTGAAGAAATCCCTGCATCATTACCTGCCCTGCACTTGTTCCTACTGTAGAAGATGAAAGTCCTGATGCTAGAAGTGAAATAGCAAATATCCAGCTTGCTGCCGATCCCAATAGCGGAGCTAATGTTAAATGAGCTTCTTCAATTGTAGCAACACTCGTATATCCATGCTGGTGAAAAGTCGACGCCGCCATTATAAGCATTGCCATATTTACAAAGCTTGCAATGCCCATGGCTATTAATACATCAAGGATTTCAAAACGGAAAAGCTTTTTCAATTTATCCGGATGCTTAACAATAATTCTCTGCTGCGTCAATGCGGAATGAAGAAAGATTGCATGAGGCATTACCGTAGCTCCTAGTATCCCTGCTGCAAGTATAATGCTTTCTGTTCCTGAAAATCTTGGCACAAACGAATTATAAACAAGCATCTTAAAATCCGGCTTGTCGAGTGCAGTCTCCAGAATATAACATAATGCAATTACGCTCGCCATTACCGCTATTGCAATTTCAAGCGGGCGGAAGCCGTACCGCTCTAACCCAAGTATTAAGAAAGTACAAATTGCAGTTAGTATTCCTCCGATAATTAACGGGAAGCCGAATAATAATTGGAATCCTATCGCCGCTCCTAAAAACTCTGCAAGGTCTGTTGCCATTGCAACTAATTCCATTAAGATCCACATTCCAATCACTACAGGCTTGCTGTAATGGTTTCTGCAATGTTCTGCCAGATTGTTTCCCGTTGCAATTCCCAGCTTTGCAGAAAGAGACTGTATTAACATTGCCATTAGGTTGCTTACAAGTATCACCCACAAAAGTGTGTAACCAAACTCCGATCCGCTTTGAATATTAGTGGCGAAGTTTCCCGGATCTACATAAGCTATGCTTGCAATAAACGCTGGTCCAATAAAAGGTATTAACCTTGTGATAATTCCTTTCTTGGATTTTCCGGACAAAGTCTCTTCAGCAAGATTCCTTGTTTTGTTATCGTTTATTACCGAGGATGCATCCAATATGTTTTTCATCTAATACTTTTTTAAAAAGAAGTCTTAAATAATTAAACCACTTTTGATCAAAACTCCGTATGCCCTCTCAATGCAAAAATATTTACTGGACCTCTATCCTTATTATAAGCAGGATTTATTACAAACTGATAATCAGGTGTTAGTTCCAGGTATCTGCCAATTTTTAATTTTAAATAAGCTTCAAAAATATTTTCGGGTGAATAATTTAATTTACCATCACCAATCATAAATCCATGACCTCCTTTACTTAAATATTCACTATGCAGAGAAGATATACCGTTTATTACAAACGCTATTCCCAAGTCGGAAGAAATTTTATTCATAATAACTTCGTTATCAGTAAAACCTATTGCCGCCGAACGATCAATCTCAGTAAAAGCCCATGTTTCATTTTTGCCGTCGTTCCAACTTAGCCTAATGAATCCTCCAGCATTTTTATTTATTTGTTGTGAAAAATTAAAAGCACATCCCAATTTATCGCGTCCATACTTCCTTGACTTCGTTATATCCATTTGAAGAGCAGGATTATTTATTACTTCGGAATAGCTGCCCATTCTTGCTCTGTTGTAAAAAAAAAGCAGCCTTGCAATTCCAGGTGCATTCACTAAAGAATAATTTTTGTCTAATTCCAATGCAAGCCCAAATGCTTTATTTATATTCGGATCCATCCTTAAGCCATTGGCTCTAAGCGGTTCCATTACTGCCGCAAATTGTAGTGCAAAATCAGGATTGCTATACTTTATTCTAAGTCCCCAAGTGTATCCTCTTGTATCCGCCGGATAATCCCATGCACCGGAATTCATTAATGACCAGTTTAAAAACTGGGATCTCGGATCATTCGAGTACTCGTTGTTATCAAAGTAATCAGCAATTCCAAACTTGCCTAAAATAATTGTTATGTTTTCTTTGCTTTCAATTCCATACAGCTGATTAGGCTGATTATTTAGAGTGTCTAATTCTGCTTCGTTCAAATTTATTACGTAACGCAGAAATATTCTTGCAGGGTACATTACAGGATTAGTGCTGCTGACTCTGAAGGTCTCTCCATTTGAGAATCCAGCTAAGCCAATTGCACCGCTGATGCCATTGCCGCCGGAAATTTCCGGATCAAAATAAACTCCTAAATTATTTGAAAGTCTTAAACCAAAATAAAAAGTTGATGTAAACGAAGTTGCTGCTTCAGCAAAATTATTAAGACTGTTTTCACCTGAATAATCAGCTCTGAAAGCAGGATGTTCTTGAGTAATAATAGTCTGTTGGAAATGAAAATTAAATTTTGAACTGCTGTCTTGATTTTGTCCATACATTATATTGGCTGCAGAAATACAAACCCAAAAGACATTTAGCTTAATTATTATTTTCATACTCTCTTAAAATTAATTTACCGATTATTTTTTTAAGCTCTTATCGATAGATTTTTCGGGATGCATTATTTCATTTCAACAAAAATATTTTGAGCAAGCTTGTTGCTTATATTCCATGGCTTGCCGTTTATCAGAATTTCCATCGATTTATCAAACGTTCTTCTTTCCTTTACTGTAATTTTTTCTTTAAGCTTTATTCCGATCTTTGAAATATACTTTAGGAAGCTTTCATCAAAATCATTAACCCGTATAACTGTGCTTGTTTCGTTTTCTTTAAGCTCGGATAGAGGTCTATGTTTTTTAATTTTTGGTAGCTTACCTTCTTTAGAAGGAATCGGATCACCATGCGGATCATACTCCGGATAATCCAGCATCACCTCAAGACGGTCAATCAAATCATCGGATGATGAGTGTTCAAGTCTGTTAGCTTCATCATGCACTTTATCCCACGGCATTCCGACTACCTGATTTAAAAAAACTTCCCAGATGCGGTGGCGCCTTACCATGTTGCGTGCATAGCTTTCACCTTCTTCTGTAAGCTGAATTCCCTTGTAGCGCTTATAAACCACGAAGCCGTCTTTCGCCAGCTTCTTAAGCATGTCTGTTACCGCTGCGTTGGATATCGACAGCTTTGCAGCTATAATGTTCGGTTTAATTTCGCCGTCGTAATTCAGATTCTTGAATATAACACTCAAGTAATCTTCTTTGGAAATGTTTTTCATCTTTAAGTTAATTTTTGATTTTAATTTAAGTATGCTTAATAATTTAATCAAGTGGGCTTAAACACAGAGCTAAGTTATAAAATTGCATCTAAAAAGAAGTTCGGCGTTTACCATGATCTTAAAAAAATATGGAATATAGGAATAGTAATGCAGCCGGAAGGCTCTATTATACTTCGAAGCATCCGGTAAATGAGATGACGTATTGTCTTCGACATTCAGAGTAATACCACAATGTTTAAAGTCTTGTCTTTGACATTGTCGTACAACATCTTCGGCTTAACGGGTAGCATTTTCGACATAAAGGACAACATCGCCGACGTGCTGATATCTTTGACGCACTTAGTAATGTCTTCGAAGTAAAAAGCAAAGTCTTGAGGCGCAGGTTAAACACTTTGGAACACAGAATAATTACATCGAAAAACCCGGATCGCTTGCAGTAATATTTAAATATTTTTATTAGATTTATTTGTAATTAATTTACGATTTATAAAAATGACAAAAGAAGAACATATCAATTACTGGCTTGAAAGTGCAGAACATGATTTGGAAACATCGAATACTTTGTTTGAATCCGGGAAATTTGATTGGGCTCTTTTTATCGGTCATTTGGTTTTGGAAAAGTTATTGAAAGCACTCTTTGTTAAAAATAATGACAATAAAATCCCTCCTAAGATTCATAACTTAGTAAGGTTGTCGGAATTATCTTTTATTGAACTAGATGAAAACAAACAAGTGCTTCTTGATAAAATAAACGATTTTAATATTGAGGTAAGATATCCCGAATATAAGAATGAATTTTTCAAAACATGTACGAAAGAATTTGCAGAAGAAAATATCAAGCATATTAAAGAGCTATATATATGGCTAAAATTCCAAATAATATAAAGATAATTGTGGACAAGTATATTTACCTGCTGAAAAAGAACAATATTTCTATTGAGGTCGCCTATTTATTTGGAAGCTACGCTAAAGGTTACAGCAATGAATGGAGCGATATTGACTTAGCTATTGTATCTTCTGACTTTGAAGGAGTAAGAATAAAAGATAAAGATAAGATTAGAAGAATAACTCTTTCAGTTAGTTCTGAATTAGAAGTACTTCCGTTTAATCCAAAGGATTTTTCGTTAGAAAATCCGTTAGCCAGAGAAATAATAGAGACCGGAATTAGATTAGTCTAAGCCTTCACCGTATGCTAAAACATTCTAAAATTTTACGCCGCCAAGATTTATCCTAAACGGATATAATAATGAAAACCTTGTCCCTCCCGGTCCGAATTCTATTGCCGGCGAAGGGAGCTTTAGGAAGTTCAAACCCTGTCTAAGCCAATTCCAAAATGATCCTCCTGAAGGCAGAAGCCGGACTAAATTGTAATCAAGCCCAATAACGAATCGTCTCTGTGAAAGTTGATCCGGCGGCTGGTTTGGATCCTTTACCGCATCAACTGCGTCTGCTCCGTAACCAACAGCAACGTTAAGCCAAGGCAGCCAGTATCGTTTTAAGTTTTCTGGCAAAATATTATAAACATTTACCGACCACCAGAAAGTTGAGCTGTTGTAATCGTCAATAAAAGTACTCGGACGTACAATCTGCGGCTCGTTCAACCACTTTGTTGGGACATACTGCCACTTAGGAGTTATATTCTGCAGCGCCGGAACATAATGTTGTGCAAGAAAGAATGTTGGTCCAATCGCATCAAAGTACCAGTCAGAAGGACTGAATCCCCATTCTCTGGCAAAGCCGTCATTGACTTCAACATAAGTTTGATAAATACATCCGAAGATGCCCCCCCAGATTGTTGCCGCATTCCATGAAAATCCGGATGACATTAATCCCTCGCTCATTAAATAAGATGCCATGTAGCCGCCGAATGCATGACCGGCTTTATCTGATTGCAATGCTGAAACCCAATCTTCTTCAAAATGAAATCCGCCTCTCTGGTCACTCCACCATGCATGCCTCTGGTATATATCCAGAAATACAAATGCACCTGCATATACTCCGCCTAATATTGCAAGGTTGGTTGGTTTAATTTTCGTAACTGCTCTTGGAAGTGAACCATCCAAAGTGTACCGTTCCTCTCCGGCATAAGTAAACTGACTTAATGGAATGTAATCATTTATGGTATCTTTCACATCATTTCTTAAACCGGACAAACCCGAACCAAAATAAATCTGAGATCTGATATCAGAAATTAGATTTTCTTCTGACTTTAGACTTCTTATTTCATTTCCATATTGCAAAGAATTTAACGACAAAGTTTTTATTGCCGTCAATTTCGAATTGGAAAATGCTTGTTGAGAAAATGAAATTGAAGACAAACTGATTGAAAATAAAACTAAAGAAATGATCGTAAGTAATTTCAAATTCTTACAACTTGATTCTGCCGGTTTAATATTAAAATTATTTTTTTCCATGTCTTTAAATAATTGTGTTTTTAAGAAATTAAAAGCTGCCAAATTTAAAAGAGACTAATGCAGATAAACCTTCCAGGTCTTTCAGGCTTATTCCACCGGTATTATAAAAGGATAGGGTTCCGGGTGTGGTACAGATTCTGTAGCTTATACCGGCATCAAAATGAAGCCAATATACTAAATTGAATTCGATATTAACTCCTGGTTCCCATAGTAAAAGATTTTGACTGAAGTAATTAAAATGAGGTACGTTTTTGTTAGAGACTCCATAAGTTGTACCCGCTCCTGCAAAAAGCATTTCTATGGAAGCATGTACTTTGCTTTCTGGAAAAAATATATATTCCAATTCTACTCCCCCG
This sequence comes from Bacteroidota bacterium, assembly GCA_021815405.1. GTDB lineage: Bacteria > Bacteroidota > Ignavibacteria > Ignavibacteriales > Ignavibacteriaceae > FEN-1297. The sequence goes on along the minus strand of JAKAGV010000014.1, from coordinate 153,730 downwards.
CAATTAAAGCCTAACATTACTTGTTGTCCGCTGACCGGATCAGCAATGTTTGTTTTTACATTGCTTGCAAGTGCATATACACCGCCTCCAAGTACTATACTGCTGTCTATCACCCAGCCGAATCTTCCTCCGGTTAATATTGCATTCTGCCCGAATATCTTTGTAATTTTAACTGAAGCTTCTCCGAATGCGCCATTACTTGATTCTTGCGCATATATCTGGTTTGATTGGCTCAACAATACTATAACAATTGTAAGTGATAAAAATATTCTCATTTAAAATCCATAGCTTAAGTTTAGGGTTGGCGTAAGTCCAATTTGCCCGGCAATATTTGAGTCGTGCACACTCATATTAAATGCTAATGAATTGTTATAAGAATGAGCGCTCCATACGGCATCAAGAAGACTTAAGAAATGATTTATATAGAGAGCAATGATTGCAGTGTTGCCGGTAGTATATAAGCTGTTCGCTAATCCACGCTGATGCGCATACCATAAAAACTGCGGTGTTAAAATATGGTAGTCGGTATCATTCGGATTGGAAGTATCCCAGCCGTGACTGAACTGCGGATACTTGCCGATAATTTCATAATAATCCTGCGTTCCGAATGTTGCCAGGTTATGTGAATAACCTCCGCCTATTGCCGATTCAAGACTGTTTAGCCCGCTCCAGTCTACACTGCCGTCACTATTGAAAACATGATACTGCGAAGGATCAACATTAGGATTTAAGGATTTTATATTGTTGATTGTCCAGTGCGCGTACCTTGCTGCGCTCCAATGTTCATTTGCATACTGCTGGAAGAACGCAGTTTGAAAATCTCCCTTATGAGTATAAATAGCCGCAGTGGTAATTGCTGCAGCTTCTATTACCAGGAAAAAAGCAGCCTTCCAATAATAGCCCGTGTAAATTTCTCCGGCTCCCGGTAATACGGCAGATAATACTGCAGCTAACACGGGAGACTTATCATTCCGATTAGTTAAATTAATATTCGGAACAGCCTCGACTGGAATGCTGTTTGATATAAAATCCGAATCAACTGACAGCATCCTTGCATGCCTATTTCCATTTTTAATCTGAGCATAATTATACCCTATGCCGCAAACTAAAATTAAGATTACCAAGTACGCTGTTCTTTTTTTCTTTAACATTTTATTATCTCCATTAAACATGATTAATTTCTTTTCTAAAATTATTTTTTTAATCAATATGATTTTATAATTCTATGTCCCAAACTCCGGACGCTTTTTCCAAAACGATTATTGTGTTCACATAGTTTGACAAAGCACCATAATATGCAAGGTAAACGCTTGCAAGCGTATTCTCAGCAGTCAACACGTCAAGCAGAGATGCATTACCCGCAACAAAACTGTAAAGCCTGGCATTACTTACGTTGTTTGCATCGGTAATTAAGTCTCGTGAATATTGTAAGAATTGTTGTTTTGCCAATTGATATTGAACATACGCCAACCTCACATCCGTCGCTGCCTTTAATTCGGTTACTTCTAAAGATTTTTGAGCCTGTTCGTAAGAAAGCTCTGCTACTTGCAATGTACCCCTATTAAATATATCCGAAAACGGGATCGGTAATGAAATATTAAGATTAAGTGACTTTTCACCCGGAAATGGTGCGACTTGGTTTGTTGAAGTACCAGTATATGAATAAACCGCGCCAACAGTTAAATCAGGCCAGCGTTCTGCTCCTGCTAGATTCAGATTAAGCCGCGCAGATTCTACTGCATAACGAGCAGCAATAACATCCGGTCGTGTTTTCTTTGCTTGTTCAATTAAAGAATCAAGATTGAATGACTCTGACGGGAAAGAAATATTTCCAATTGGTCTGTATAAAATTTTCGAACTGCTTTTTCCCATTAACTGTCCCAAAGATATAAACGCCTGCTGCCGTGATGCATCTGCCTGCAGTACAACTCCACGGGCTTGTATCGCATCAACACGCGACTGAACTAAATCTATCTTTCCTAAATCCCCGGCTTTTACACGGCGCTCATTTATGCGGACAAGCTCTGCAAGATTTTGGTAAGTTCGAACGTCTGCCATATACGTTGAATCTGCTATGAGTGCAGCAATATAAGCTTGAGCAGCGGTAGCCCGAAGACTGCGGAAGAAGTCTTCGGTCTGTGCCTCACTTATATTTTCATTTTCCTCTGCAACATTCCTTCGGGCATTTATCTTATTGCCAAGCAGAATTGTTTCGGAGGCTCCAACGTTCCAAACATCTCCAAATTTTTGATTTGAAGGAACGCTTGAAATATCCTTTGTCCAGGCTACCGAAAGTGACGGATCGGGGTAAAGTTTAGACACTGTAATTTCTGCCTGGGCAATTGAGATGTTGTATTTCTGAACCGCATAATCAAGATTATGAGCAGCTACCTCGGCAAGAAATTTTTTAAAGCCGATATAGCGTTCTCCGGGCAATGTATCATTTGCTTTCCATTGAAGAAGCGAATCTAATGAATATTTATAATCAGCGGAATCAGAAGCTGTACCATGGTAAAGAGCGGCGTTTAACTTTTGCCCTGCCGATAAGACTTTATGCGGCATCATCAAGAAACTTATAATACTGCAAATTAATATTATTTTTTTATTACATCGAACCATCATTCAATACCCTCATTGTTGTAGTTTACCTCTGATAGTGCCTTCGCTGCCGCGTTCTCTTTACGGCTGAAGAATATGACTTTCAATGCCGGTGCAACAAGCAAAAGCATGATTGGTCCGATTAACATACCGCCGACAATTACAGTTGCAAGCGGCTTCTGCACCTGGCTTCCAATACCGGTTGAAATAGCCGCAGGAAACAGTCCGATGCATGCAGAAAAGCTTATCATAAGCAGTGGTCTCATTTGTGTTGAAGCTGAATGAAACATTGCATCCACCACTGATCTCCCGCGCAGCCTTGCCTGATGATAATAGTTAATAAGCAAAATGCCGTTCATTACCGAAACACCGAAAAGCGATATAAAGCCAATTGCAGCGGAGATACTGAATGAAATGCCGGAGACATAAAGAGCCAGGAATCCACCTGCTATTGCAAACGGCATCCCTGAAAGAGCCAGGAGCGATTCCATCCATGAGTTGAACATTACATAGAGCATCCCCAGTATGATTACCAAAGTAATAGGTACAATAATAGCAAGACGCTTGTTTGCAGCCTGAAGTTCGCCGAATTCGCCTGCCCAAACAATATGGTAGCCGCTTGGAAGCTTCATTTTCTTTTTAATTAGCCTTTGTGCTTCCGAGACTGCGCTGCCAAGGTCGCGTCCACGGACACTAAACTTAATTGGAATAAAACGCTCGCCGCTTTCATGATAAATCCATGAAGCTCCATTATCCATCTTGATATCTGCCAGCTCATCCAAAGGAATATATGCGTTGACGCCGCTGCTTGTTGGATAAGCAACTTTTATATTTCGAATTTTATTTATGCTGTTGCGATATTCGTGAGAATAACGCACGACTAAATCAAATTGCCTGTAACTTTCAAATACGGTAGTAGCAACTGCACCGCTTAACGCTGCTTGAATTACGGAAGTAATATCGCTGATATTAAGTCCGTACCTTGCTGCCATTTTACGATTAATTTTAATATTTAAGTTCGGCTGCCCAAGCACAGGAAATATTCCTAAGTCAGTAATGCCTCTTACTCTGCTCATTATATCTTCGGCTCGATTTGCCAATGCAGTTAGGGTATCTAAATTGGGACCAAGAATTTTAACTGAATTAGCTCCTTTTACGCCGGACATTGCCTCTTCAATATTATCTTGAATATACTGTGAATAGGTAAAGCTGACACCAGGGAAATAATGCTGGAATTCATTACTTATTAAAGAGGTTAATTTTTTCTTAGTCATGCCCATAGGCCACTTGCTTGGCGGCTTTAACGGTGCAAACAATTCAACATTTGAAAACGGTGATGCATCGCTACCGTCGTCGGGTCTGCCGAGTTGTGAGGTTACGGTAACTACTTCGGGATATTTCATAAGAATCAGCCTCATTCTTCTCGCCATAGCTTCGCCGTCTTGCAGTGATAAAGTTGTAGGCATTGATGCGCGGATCCAAAAATTATTTTCCTCTAACTGCGGTAAAAATTCGCTGCCGAGACGAGTCGACAACAAGTAGGCAATTCCGATAAATATAATTCCGGCACTTACGGCAAGCACTCTGTGGTTCAAAGAAAAGCGAAGTGCAGGCTTATAAATTCGATGTAAAGCCCGGACAACTATTGTTTCATAATCCTTTAACTGTTCCGGCAGTAATATAGAAGATAAAACGGGAGTGACTGTAAATGTCGCGATCAAAGCTCCGCCTAATGCATAGGCATACGTCCGTGCCATCGGACCAAATATTGCCCCTTCAACACCAGTCATAGTAAAAAGAGGAACAAACGCAGCTACTGTAATTAAAGTTGAGAACAAAACTGCTTTATCAATTTGCAGGGCACTGACAAGAATTAATCTTAATCGGTCGGTCCATCCGTTGCCGGTTGCTGTGTGCGCAGAAGATCTTGTAGGATCGGGTCCCCAATCACCTTCTGCAAGTTTCTGAAGTAGCGATTGCTTTTCTTCCGTACCGCGCTGAAAATTACGGAAAATGTTTTCTACAAGAATTACCGCCGAGTCAACAATAATTCCCAGATCAACAGCACCGATAGAAAGAAGATTTGCGCTTTCGCCTCTAATAACTAAGATGATTATTGCAAACAATAAAGCAAACGGAATATTCATTCCGACAATTAATGCACTCCGCAGATTTCCAAGAAACAACCACTGAATAAAAAATACCAGGATGATTCCGAAAATTAAATTATGCAGAACTGTATCTGTTGTAATAGAGATGAGCTGACCTCTATCATAAAAAGGGACAACTTTTACACCGGAAGGCAAGCTTCCATCGTGGTTCAGGTTATAAATTGCCTGCCTAACCTTCGGCAGCATATCTCTTGCATGTTCATCCCGGCTCATTACAACAATCCCCGCAACACCGTCATCAAGAGAGTCCCGCCCCCAAATTCCGAGTCTCGGTAAGTGACCAACAATAACATTTGCAACATCTTTAACCAGAACCGGTACACCATTCTTCTGTGTAAGAACTACATTTTCGATATCGCTGACTTTATAGCCTTGTGTCAAGTCGTCATTGCCGCCGTCGTTTATAAGCCCGATGCCCCGAATGTTAATTGACTGCTGCCCGATCCTGATTTCACGTCCGCCTACATTGATATTGGAGTTTGACAATGCATTAAGCACCTGCGGAATTGTTATATTGTATGCCTGGAGCTTTTGCGGATCAACATCAACTTCGAATTCTTTTGTAGGTCCGCCCCATGGATTTACCTGAACAATGCCCGGAATCGATAATAGCCTTCTGGTCACTATCCATGTGTTTATAGTACGGAGGTTAGCTTCTCCAAATCCTTTAGGACCGATAACCTGATAACGATAAATCTCGCCGGTCGTGCTGCTCTGCTGAATAGTTGGAGTGACCCCTCCGGGCAGACTTACATTCTGTTGAAGAGCAACTGCAGTTTGGCTATATGCAAAATGATAATCAACTCCATACTTAAATGTCACACTCACAAAAGATAATCCATAAAATGATGTTGATCGGATTATTTTTATTCCCGGAACCGTATAAAGACCAGTCTCTATCGGAAGAGTAAAATAACGTTCCATTTCTTCGGCGGATAGACCCGGTGCCTGGGCTGTAATTTCCAGAATTACCGGAGTAGGATTCGGGTACGCCTCTATGTTGAGCTCCATATATGCAAAATAACCGGCACCAACAAATAAAATAAGACCAAGAATTATTATTGCCCTTCGGCTTAGACAAAATGCAACTACTGATTTAAGCATTGTTGTTTGTCTCCTTAATCCGTTGGGTCAACCTGGTTCATGTTGCTAAGGAATATTCCTCCTTTGGCAACTACAAGCTCACCCGGCTTTAGTCCATCCAGAATCTGATCATCATTGTTGCTCTGCTGTCCTATCCTTACTTGACGCATTTTGAAATGGCGGTAATCAGAAGTAACCCAGACAGACATCGCGCCGTTGTCTTCACGTATTACGCTTGTAGATGGAACTGCAACAACTTTCATCGAGCCGTTAAGGAAATGAGCCGTTCCAAACATTCCGGGACGCAGCTTTCCATCAGGATTTATAATTGAAATCCTGACTTTCTCTTTACGCGTAACCGGATCAACAACCTCACCTACTGATGAAATTACGCCGGAGAAATGTTCGCCCTGATAGGCATCATATTCAATATCTACTCTCGAATACAGCTTAATCTCACCTATTTGTTCTTCGTCAATATCTGCTATCGCCCAGATACTTCCTGCTGGTGCTTGTTCAAGTTCTTTAGGATTTATTCCTGCGGCTGTCAGTTTGCTGATGTTATCGGCAAGACTAGTTTGAGTTGAGGCGTAATCCTGTTCTGCGTCTTGCAAGTCCTTTGCCGGCGCTATGCCGTGTGCGAAAAGACTCTTCACTCGCTGTAAAACTAACGATGAATGTTTCATTGTTGCAAGGCTCGTAAGATAACTTGAGTACAGATCGGTAATATCTTGATTTTCGAAAAGGTATAATTTTTTGCCTATGATATCCGACTTAATGACACTTACTAAATTATATACTGGGGCAGAAATTGAAAGCTCCATTGTGGTTTCATGCACAGTATCTATTTTGAATTGCGGCAAATCCAGTATTGATCCAGGAAATACAATTTCATTACCTTCATCAAGTACCTGCGGTACTGAGGAGCTTGTCTCCAAAGTCTTTGTATATTTCTCAGACCCCTTGCATGCCTGAAAAGTTATAACTATCATCAAAATTGCTAACGAGATTAACGCTATCTTAATCATACAAAATCCTTAATTGAAATATTATTCCTAACTTTGCTTAATTACTGCGCCACCACAGCAATATTTCCCTAATACCTTCTCGATGAAGTATTAAGTATAGTAAAGTGAAGTTCCTTAATTTGTAGGCTGCTCTGAAAAAACCGGTTTCTGCACATTGATATTGCCAGACAAGTCTGCTGTTTTATATTACTCTTTTTGATTAACTATAATCAAATCAACAAAACAGCTCTGCTCAATACCTGGTATTTTTCAACCAGTTTGAAAGCAAAGATGCAGAGCAGCAGATTTAAGTTTTTTGCGGTTGAATTCTAAATCAGAAGTGTCTTGTTATGGAGGTATAGAGATTCGGTTATGGTTACAAATGAATAGTCGGTCGTTTCTTCGTCTGCAAAGCTTTGCCCAAGAATAGAAACATCGAAAAGAATTGTTTCAGTCGATGGACTATCCTCGTCAATTATAACCCTCTTAGCAGGTAACTTTAGATTCTTGTTGTGCTTTACTTTTGTATCGGTATTGATTCTACGGACATTATAATCGACATGATTGAATATGGTAGGAGAGTCAACTAATGTTTGCTGAACTTCTTCCGGGTGCTCAATATCGATACTGTTATCGTTGCCTAAGAATATATCAAGAAGATTTGCCTGATCAAAAAAAACTGTAAAAATAAAGAAGCAAGCAGTAAAGATAAAAAGCTTTGATCCGGATTTGACAAACTTATTCATCAATGTTTTTACTTGCTATAATGATATTAACTCTAAAATTCTTTTTAAAGGCAGGCAATATTAAAGAATCGAAAATTACAAATCAATACAAATGGAAATGAATTATTTATATTAATTTCGATTGTGTTTGATAACAACTGTTCCACTGATGGATTAACCTTATCTGAAAACACTGCTATGCGTGTTGAAGACAGCGGCGGTAATTTATTCTTGTAAATTAAAGTAAAAATTTGAATCAGGGATATTTTTCCTAAAATAAAAGATTAGATTAACTAAATATCGAAGTAGACAACCCTGCAAAGCCTGAAACTACTCAAGAGGTAGAATTCTTAATTGACTCCGGCGTAATCTTTTCTGTTGTTCCTTCGACAATTTTAAAAAACCTTGGAATTAAACCGATTACAGAACAAGAGCTCAGATTGGCTGATGGTTCAAGAATTACCAAGAAAAAAGGCGGTGCACTATTTAAGTGTGAAAATAAGATTGGTTTAGCTGATGTGATTTTCGGCGATACTGATGATTCAACTTTACTTGGTGCTTTCACACTTGCGTCTTTGGGTTTGGCTCTCGATCCGATTAATCACCAATTAAGAGAATTACCGATGGTATTATAAGATTATTAAATCACTTTACGCAAAGTATATTTATGGAATGTTGAAATTATTTAACTATCGTCTCCGGCTTATCTTCTTTTCTTCTACTCTTTTAATTACCCTCTGAAATCGTTTTGAAAACGTTGTGAAAAAGTTCTAACAGGCTTCATATTCCTTCTCTAAGTAATTAAGCTTTAGCAGCCGGTATAGTAATTAGAAATATTATCCCGCTTGTAATAATAACAAGCGGACCTGCTGGAAGCCCGGTGAAGGTTGAAGCAGTTATTCCGACTATCGCAGAAATTATCCCGAAGATTATAGCCAGCCATCTATATTGTACAAGCGTAATGCTGAGGTTCTTAGCTGCTGCCGCTGGTATTGCAACCAATGCCGCAGTCATCAATCCGCCGACCAGGTTTACTCCTAATGCAACAATGACAGCTACCGACAAAAGATAAATTAAGTTATAAAACTTTACATTTATTCCTTCAACCTTTGCTACATCTTCATTTATATTAGCCAGCATTATTTCAGAATAGCTCTGGTTTACTGTTATAAAAACTGCAATGCCCAGTACTATGGTAACAATCGTTTCAATAAAACCTATCTTCGAGATATCCCCTATCAATGCTGCCTCCGCTTCATCAATCGGAAGGAAAAGAAATGCAATACCAATTCCGGCTGCGAATACAATTGCCGTTAAAGTTTCCATAGGCAGTTTAGTTTTCAGTTCAAGAAGCCAGATAATAAAAATTCCGAGTATAACGAAGGGAAAAGCTCCTAATGAAAGGTTGAATCCGTATATCATTGCAAGTGCAGCTCCAGGCAGTGCAAGGTGTCCAAGCGGATCGGTAACCACTGTCATTTTTTTCGAGAGCATTATTGTTCCTAAATATGCTGCTGCACCGGAGATGAATATTCCGCTGATTAAGCTCAGCATTAATTGATTTGGCACCTGCTAATTCTCCTTTTCATGCTTATAAAATTTTATATCTGATTTATAAATATCATGCAGTACCTCCGGAGTTAAAATTTCTTCAGGCACTCCGTAACAGCGGTGACCTAACCTCGACAAGCATAGAACGTGTGTTGAATGTGCATAAACTATATTAAGATCATGTGTAACATTAAAGATCGTCAGATTTTGACTTTGCCCGATGTCTCTTAAAAGCGAGTAAATAGTTTTACCGCCAACTATATCTATTGTTGAAGTAGGTTCATCTAAAAACAGAATATTCGGATGAGATGCTAATACCCAGGCAATTAACATTCGCTGGAATTCTCCGCCTGAAAGGTATCCGGCTTTTTTATTAAAAATATCGTTTGATAATCCAACAAGAGAAAGATGCTTCAGCGCTTCTTCCTGTTTAATCTTTTTCAAATAAAAGAAATCTTTTACTGTTAATGGTGTGTCTCTAACCGACAATTGATTCATTCCTTGAGGAAGATAACCTATTTTGGGTTTCTTATTCCACTTCAATTCTCCATGGTAAGGAAGTAGCCCTAATATTGATTTAACGAAAACCGTTTTACCGGATCCGTTAGGACCCATTATTGTTAGGAACTCACCTTCCTCAACTTTAAAGTTCAAATCGGATAAGATCGGTATGCCGTCAAGTGTAACATTGAAGTTTTTTACTTCAAGTAAAATATTGCTCATTAATTCCTTGTAATTAGATACGGCAAATTAATAAAAATGTTTTACTCTTGCTAAGTGAAACAAAGGGTTATTTCTAAGACGCTGTTATTTGCCGCTCTTCTTTTTGGGAATTGTCAAAGTCTTCCACTCTGATTTTTTAATTTGCTTTGCAAGCATTACTATTTGACCAACATGGTAGGCACAATGGGCAGCAGCTCTATCCAGGGCTTCGATTACCGAATGCGGTTCGTTTCTTATCGTTATTACTTTGGTGAGATCGCTTTCATTTAAACTTTCGAATGCCATGAAGAAAACCTTCCAGCCCTCTTCCCATTTCTCTATTAACTTTTTTCTGGTAAGATTTTGTTCCTCAAATTCTTCGTCTCTCGTGCGGTTGGATTTTTCTCCGTCCGATGTCAGAAAGTCTGTAAACCGGGAAGCCAAGTTACCACCGATGTGCTGAATCAATATCGAAATCGAATTGGAGTCTTCATCAGTGCGGTAATAAAAATCCTCGTCGTCAAGCTGTTCGAATGTTTTATCACCAAGAGATTTATATCGTTTAAAAATTTCTCCGGTTACTCTCAAGTATTCTTCCGAAACATTATTTTTCAATTCTTTCATAATCTTCCTTATTAAAAATATTTTTCAAGAAATTCTTTTAAAGCGACTGCCTGGTTATGTTCAATATTCTTCGAGCTATATAGAAGCGTTAGAGTACCTTTTTCTTTTCCAATAAGCTCTTCACACAGCTTTAGGTTAGACTTTAGTTCTGCAAAATATTTTTTCTTAAAGTCATTCCATTTAGCCGGATCATGTGCAAACCAGTTTCTAAGCTCGTCTGACGGTGCAATTTCCTTCATCCACAAATCAATTCTTGCAGCTTCTTTCTTCAGCCCTCTTGACCAAAGGCGGTCAACAAGTACTCGTCTTCCATCCTTTATGTCGAAGCCTTCATACACACGCTTTATTTTTATTTTCATGCTTAGAGTTCAACATTATTTATCTATTTTAATTTAATAAAGAGTAACTGCAGATGGTGTGTTTTAACTTCCAAAAATGCTTGGGGTTATCTAAAATCAAATTAGAAAAGCTGGCAATTTATATGTTGTCAGCCTCTTTAAATTTTAAATAAATGCTGCAGTCTTACCGCGCAAAACATGTCTGCTGAAGTTATTCCTGCAGCAATAAGGAGAGTACATGAAATGGTTCTAATTTCCAGATGCTGGTTACTGAATTCTCAGCATCTAGTAAAAGCTGTCCCGGTTCTTTCTGGTGACAAGTGATGGAATGAGAGAAAAAGGATTCCAGAAATTACCGGGACTTAATTTTATTATTTATTTTCTTCTTTGCTTCCGGCAGCCATCTGCTCATATTGCTTCCAGCGGTTAACTACGTCCTGCTGGGCTTCTTCCATAAGCTTTGCTGCTTCTTCAGGATGAGATTTCGTCAGCATTTTGTAACGAGTTTCTCTATAAGCAAAATCTTTCAAAGGAATCTTTAATCCTTTCGAATCTAGCTTAAACGGATTCTTGCCTTCTTTTGCAAGATCAGGATTATAGCGGAAAAGCTGCCAGTAACCTGAATCAACCGCAGCTTTCTGATTCTGCAATCCTTTTTCCATATCGATTCCGTGAGCAATGCAATGTGCATAAGCAATAATCAAAGATGGACCATCATAAGCTTCCGCCTCAATAAATGCACGCACTGTTTGAGCATCGCTTGCACCCATTGCTACTTTAGCTACGTAAACATTTCCGTAAGACATTGCCATCATTCCGAGGTCTTTCTTTGCCATTGGCTTACCGCCTGCTGCAAACTTTGCAACCGCACCTCTCGGAGTTGATTTAGACATCTGTCCGCCGGTGTTTGAATATACTTCGGTATCAAGAACAAGTACGTTTACATTTTTTCCTGATGCAAGTACGTGGTCAAGACCGCCGTAGCCGATATCGTATGCCCAGCCATCTCCGCCCATTATCCAGACTGATTTCTTAACTAGATAATTTGCAAGGCTTAAAAGATGGAGAACATCTGTATTGCTTCCGTTAGTTCCTGCATTCAAAATTTCATTCAGTTTTGTCTTCAAAGCAGAAACTCTTTCCCTTTGATCGTAGATTCCGGCTTCATCTTTTTGATCTGCTTTCAATATATCGTTTACTAATTGCTCGCCTATTTGCGGAGCTAATTTTGTTAAAAGATTTTTTGCCTGTTTGTTGTGCTTGTCTATTGCTAATCTGAATCCGAATCCGAATTCAGCATTATCTTCAAACAAAGAGTTTGACCATGCAGGTCCTCTTCCGTCTTTATTTGTTGCCCATGGAGTTGTCGGCAGGTTGCCGCCATAAATTGAAGAGCATCCGGTAGCATTTGCAACGATAGCTCTATCTCCAAACAATTGGCTTACAAGTTTAACATAAGGAGTTTCACCGCATCCAGAGCATGCACCGGAGAACTCAAATAACGGTTGTAAGAATTGAGAGTCTTTTATTGCCGCTGTGTTTACCAATCTTCTATCTATTTCTGGCAGACTTAAGAAGAATTCCCAGTTCGGTCTTTCCTGCTCTTTTACCTGAGGCTGAGGAACCATGTGGAGCGCCTTCATTACAGGTTCTTTCTTGCTCTTCGCCGGACAAACATCAACGCATAACTCGCATCCGGTACAGTCTTCCACAGAAACCTGAACTGTGTATGCTAAGTTTTCTCCGTAATCTTTTCCTCTGAACTTCATGAACTTGAATGTTTCAGGTTTATTCTCAAGAAGCTTCTCATCGTAAATCTTAATACGAATTGCAGCATGAGGACAAACAAACGCACACTTGTTGCACTGTATGCAGATGTCTGGCTCAAATACCGGAACTTCAAGCGCGATGTTTCTCTTTTCCCATTGAGCAGAAGATGACGGATAAGTTCCATCTACCGGCATTTTACTTACCGGGATTAAATCGCCTTCTCCTGCAATCATCTTTGCAGTTACTTCTCTAATGAACTCAGGAGCCTTATCACTGACTGCAGACTCGAATTGAATCTTGCTTGTTACTTTTGCCGGAACTGTAATTTCGTAAAGATTAGCAAGCGACTGATCTACGGCATTAAAGTTCATCTGAACAATCTGGTCGCCTTTCTTTCCGTAAGTCTTCTTTATCGCAGTCTTGATCATCTCAATTGCCTGTTCCTTCGGGAAGATTTTAGAGATGGCGAAGAAGCAAGTCTGCATTATTGTGTTTATTCTTTGTCCCATGCCGGTTTCGTTTGCTACTTTGTATGCATCGATTGCATAGAACTTCATCTTCTTTTCGATTAAATCTTTCTGAATTTTCTCAGGTAAAGAGTCCCAAACTTTTTCTTTAGGAACAGAAGTATTTAATAAGAATGTTGAACCTTGGGCAGCATTCTTCAGCATATCCATTCTTTCAAGGAATACCTGCTGATGGCATGCGATAAATTGTGCTTCATTAATTAAGTAAGTAGATTTAATTTCTTTCGGTCCGAATCTTAAATGCGAAGTTGTTGTTGAACCGGATTTCTTCGAGTCGTAAACAAAATATCCCTGAGCAAAATAATCAGTTCCTTCGCCGATTATCTTAATTGAATTTTTGTTCGCGCCAACTGTTCCGTCTGCACCTAATCCGTAGAACATTCCTCTGAATGTCTCAGGACCTTCAACAGAGAACGACGGATCAAAATCTAAACTTGTATTTGTTACATCATCAACAATACCAACGGTAAAATGGTTCTTCTGTTTATCTTTCTTAAGCTCATCAAAAACTGCTTTAACCATTGCCGGAGTAAATTCTTTTGAAGATAAGCCGTATCTTCCGCCGATAATCTTTGGATAAGCAAAAGGAAGCTCGCCGCTAACATGCTTTTCAGATATAGCATTAACTATGTCAAGATAAAGCGGCTCGCCTGAAGCGCCTGGCTCTTTTGTTCTATCTAAAACTGCAATTGATTTTGTTGTCTTTGGAAGTGCTTTAATAAAATGATCGACCGAGAATGGTCTGTACAATCTTACTTTAATAGCGCCGACCTTTTCACCTTTCGAAACGAGATAATTGACAGTTTCTTCCGCAGCCTCAGCACCACTTCCCATTAATATAATCACTCTCTCTGCATCGGGTGCGCCCACATAATCAAATAAATTATATTGTCTTCCAACCAGCTTTGCAAATTTGTCCATTTGCTTTTGAACAACATCGGGACATGCATTATAAAAAGTATTTACGGTCTCCCTTCCCTGGAAATAAACATCGGGGTTCTGAGCTGTACCGCGGATAAAAGGATTATCAGGCGTTAATGCACGCTGGCGGTGAGCAATAACTAAATCATCATTAATCATTGCATGCATATCGTCTGTTGTTAACTGTTCAATCTTCATTACTTCATGCGAAGTTCTGAATCCATCGAAGAAATGTAAGAAAGGAACTCGCGCTTCAAGAGTTGCTGCTTGAGCAATTAAAGCAAAGTCCATTACTTCTTGCACGCTGTTTGATGTTATCATTGCAAACCCGGTAGAGCGTGTAGCCATAACATCGCTGTGGTCGCCGAATATTGAAAGCGCCTGAGCAGCAATCGATCTTGCGGAAACATGAAACACCGTTGAAGTTAATTCGCCTGCTATCTTGAACATGTTTGGTATCATTAACAGCAAGCCTTGAGAGGCAGTAAATGTTGTAGCCAAAGCGCCGGTTTGTAAAGCGCCGTGTGTACTTCCGGAAGCTCCGCCTTCACTTTGAAGTTCGCTTACCGAAGGTACTTCGCCCCATAAATTTTTCTTATTTTCTGATGACCACTGATCGCACCACTCGCCCATATTTGACGATGGAGTGATCGGGTATATTGCAATTACTTCGTTAGTATGGTAAGCCACATACGCCGCAGCTTCATTACCATCTATCGTTACTTTTTTCCTTTCCATCTTCTTTCCAATTATAATATTTGATATTGTCTGTATTAAGTGTTTCATTTTGCCCAAATATTATACCAGTTTTGGAAATGCTGAATAATTGGAATAATGATAGTTTTTACTAAAAAAGTGGCAAAAGTTATATAACAACTGCAAATGGTTTCTTACAAATGAGAACTTCATCTGCTTATCACTTGTTATAAGTTAACGTTCAATTGGTTGTGTTGGCAATATTCTTATGTAATATTTAGAATATTGGAGAAACCGGTTCAACAGATTATATTATATCGAACATTAAAAAATATTTTTACGTTTGTGAAATGGTAACATCTGAAGATGAAAAAAAAGAATTATTGAAACAGGTATTTTGGGATTACAATGTGCAGTCTACAATCTTACTTGATATACTTGAAAAAAGAAGAGAGAAGTTTTCTCATGTTGATAGAAATTATATTATCAACAGGTGTTTTAATTATTTAAATTGGTATAAATTTGTTTCGTTGTTTAATACAAACGAATTGCCGGCAGTATTACAAGAAATAAATTATAACGAAGGCAAGTTTAAAAAAATAGGCAGTAATACCATCTTAGGATTAGAGTTTGCAAAAAGATTTTTACACAAACAAACTTTACCCTCTGCAGGATAGAGTTCTTGAAAAAATTAGCAGTACCGATAATAATTTTTACTTAACCGCAGGTACTGCATTAAGCCGATGCTATTTAAATCACCGGTATTCGGAAGATCTGGATTTCTTTGTTAATGATGATAACAGATACTCTGCTTATATTAAAAATATTCAACAGGTACTTTCAAAGTTTTTTAATTTAGAGGTTATAAGGAAAGAGGAAAGATTTACAAGGTTTCTAATTGACAACAGTGAAGTTCAATTAAAGCTTGAGTTTATTAATGATGTGCCATTTTATCTTGGTGAGAAAAATACCTTCACATTATTTAAGAGAGTGGATAATTTATCTAATATACTATCTAATAAAATTACAGCAATAGCAGACCGGGATGAGCCGAAAGATTTTGCTGACATTTTATGTATATATGAAAAAAATCCCATAAACTGGGAATTAATTTTTACTGCCTCTCAATCAAAGGCTGCTGGGATTTTTCCGCCGTTAATTGCAAAAAGAATTCAAGAGTTTGACTTAGAAAAAATGACTATACTAAATTGGGTAAATACGCCAGACTTTAATTCATTAACCAAATTAAAAGAAAAAATAATTTTTGATATACTTGGGATTCTTTAGTTTTAAATTTATTTGTTGATTCTTATTTTTATGGGGTTATTAAATGAACAACATCAGGGTGCTTTCTTCTTCAATATTTATTGCTGCAATATTATTTCTCGCTTGTAATAAACAAATAACTTATGCTCAGACAAAATCAAAAACGCATTGTGGCTTTACCATGGATGCTTATTATATGTCCGAGCAGCAAAATTCCAAATCAACTAATCAGTTTTTTGCATCTCCGCTTTTTCATTTGTTTGCCGGATACGAGATAAATAAATATTTTCAAGCTGACTTAAATGCGGGCTATCTTGTCTTTGCAAGTGAATGGGATGGACCTGTAATCGGATTTACTTTAAAGTATAAACCAATAAATAAATTTTTTATTTCCGCCGGCTGGAATTACAACCACATTATAGGCTCTAATGATTTATCCGGTAATTTACCTCCGGTATTTTACTCAAGAGATTTTAATTTTATAAATGCCGGCGGAGGTTACTTTCTTACTAAAATACTATTTGTTCAATTGATATTTTCCAAGCCTCTTAATAAAGATACAATATATGGTAAAAGCAGCCAGGCTTACCCCGGCGAGCAGGTTACATTCTTTAAACTGCAAAGCAAATTATCACTTGACTTTGGATTTAATTTTTCAATTTAAAAGGGAGGTATCATTAAAAATATTTTATGAAAAAGGTTCTTTTATCTATTGGCATAATTTCACTTTTATCCACAGGCTGCTCAAACTATGTTGTCAAAGACTTTCCTTCAAAGCAGGATTTCTATAACAGCTTCAACAGTTTTGCAAAAGGAAAGACTCTCAATATCAAATTGACAAACGACAGCATCTTCACTTATTCAAATGGAATTTTTATTCGCAATGATTCTTTGGTTTTTAATGGTTACTTCACTTATAAAGAAACTAAAGCCTTAGCTATAAAAGACATTAAAAATATAAACTATTACAGTATTGATTTTCGCAATCCTTCCGCTTACCTGGAATTAAAAGACGGTAAAAAATTGAATGCCGAAAAAATTAAAATCAGTAATGACACAATCAGTTTTATCAATGTTGCTTCTAATGATAAAAGCATTCCGCTTAATGAAGTAAAAAAATATTTCCTATACAAATAGATGGTTAGGTGCAAGCATCGGACTGCCTATTGGAGGCTTTATAGGAGTTATATTTTTGGAATATGGTATTCTTCCTCCATTTAAAAGCGCCGGATGGGAACAATATTATAATCAACGAGTATCCGATAAGATAAAAGAACTTTTATGGCTGCCAGCTGTAGGCACTATAATCGGATTCATAATTGGATACACTTATACTTATCATTTCAATAATTAAGGGCAAAATATGAAAACTTTCATACTCGTTTTATTAGCATGTACTTTCGCATTCCCACAGGAGAAAGAAACTGCAAACAATAACATTTATCTTGAGCTTCTTGGAAATGGGATATTATCCTCGATTAATTATGAGCATACATATTCCAACAACTTTACAATGCGGATTGGTGTTGGATGGGTTTTCAGCAATTCAGAGTCAAATTCAGGTGGACATCATTCCACTGCATTTTTTCCTTTGGCTATGGTTAATTATTTAATTGATATCTACGGCAATAATTATTTAGAAATTGGCGGCGGCTTTTTAATCGCAACTTCCGAATTGACATTCTCGGATTCATTTAATAATCCAAACAATATAACCTTCGTTCCTACATTTGCATTGGGCTACAGATACAGCCCCAAAGACGGCGGATTCTTCTTCAGCTTAGCATTCGACTTATTTACATATCCGCCGCAGGTTATGCCCTGGGGCGGTTTGGGCTTAGGATATAAATTTTAACATAAGATTTGTCATCGCATTCGATTCCAGCACCTTGCGATTTCGATACATTCCGATATTCATAAAACTACTCAATCACTTTGCCTGATATGAAAGGTTGTTGAGTAGTCACGAATGGAATGAGGGACGTATCGAAACAACCGGAAGCGTAACTACTTGTTAATATTTTAATTTTAGTTTCGGACAACCGGATAATCTTAATATTTTGCAGCTCCGGTTAAATGCAGTATTGATGTGAACTTCGGTTTACATATTAGTATAAATTTGGTAACTTAAGTTAGAAGATTTGTATAACTTGAAAGTGTAAACATTGCAGCTCAATTCATAAAAAAATTTATTTTTAATTTCTTTTTATTTAAATAATAATGAAAATTATTTTCTCCGGGCAGAAATAGTTATGGATTACAGCAAAAAAAGTAAAGCCGATCTTGTAAAAGAAATTTCCAAGCTTAACCGACAAATTAAAAAACTGGAAAAGATTGTAAATGAAAGTAATCAAAAGAAAGAGGAGAAAAATATTTACCGGGAAAAATTCTTCCTTAAAACTCTAATCGATAACCTGCCGGATGCTATCTATGCAAAGGATTTGGAAGGACGTAAGACTGCTGCTAACCTTACCGATGTAAGAAACATCGGGTTAACATCCGAAGAAGATGTTCTTGGGAAAACCGATTTAGAACTTTTTCCAAAAGAAGTTGCAGAAAAATTTATTGCCGATGACAGTTCCGTTATGCTTACCGGCAAATCTATTATCAAAAGAGAAGAGTTCTATTTCGATAAGGATGGTCAAAAACGATGGCTGCAAACCTCCAAGCTTCCGCTAAAAGATGACAAAGGAAATATCATCGGGCTTATAGGTATCGGGCGCGATATAACCGAACAGAGGCTTGCGCAAGAGGCGCTTCAAGAGGAACGGAATCAGTTAAGAACTTTGATTGATAACCTGCCGGACCTCATATTCTTTAAGGACCTTGATGGAAAATATATTTTAAACAACCGTGCACACCTGGATTTTATCGGTGTTAAAAGCCAGGCAGAAGCTTATGGAAAAACTTTATTCAATTTTCGCAGCGAAGAAAAGGCAATGCAATTATTTGATGAAGAGATTAAGGTCTTAAACACCGGCGTGCCTATTCTTGAAGCCGAACAGGTTATCCTTCATAAAGGTAAAAACGAAAAAAGAGTTTACCTGATAAGCAAAATAGCCCTGAAGGATAAAGATGGAAAGATAAAGGGACTTTTGGGTATGGGGCATGACATTACAACCCGGAAGCAGGCAGAAGAAAAGCTGCGGCATACTTACAAAGAACTGGAACAAACGAATGAAGACCTTAAAAAGGCAAACAAGATAAAAGATCAGTTCCTTGCAAATATGAGCCATGAAATCCGTACGCCGCTTAATGCTATAATCGGAATGACCGGCATATTATTGGATACCCCGTTAAATGATGAACAGCGAGACTTTGCTGAAACAATCCTGGGAAGCGGCGATATTCTTTTAACATTAATAAACGACATACTGGATTTTTCCAAAATTGAAGCCCAAAAAATTGAATTGGAAAAACAGCCGTTTAATGTTAGGGACTGCATTGAAGAAGCACTGGACCTTGTTTCATCTAAAGCTTCTCAAAGGAATATTGAGCTTGCATATATAATAGACGACAGCTTGCCGGCAAGCGTTATTGGGGATGTAACGCGGCTTCGCCAGATACTTGTTAATCTTTTAAGCAATGCTATTAAGTTTACCGATAGCGGCGAAGTTGTTATTAATATTATAGGTCAATTAAGAGATCATTATTCTTATATGCTGCATTTTTCTGTTAGAGATACAGGCATTGGAATACCGCTTAACCAGCAGGAACGGCTATTCAAAGCCTTTACGCAGGTGGATGCGTCAACTACAAGGAAGTACGGCGGCACCGGTCTCGGGTTAGCTATCAGTAAAAGGCTTAGTGAAATAATGGGCGGCACTATGTGGGTTGAAAGTTCTGGCGTTCCGGGCGAAGGCTCTACTTTTCATTTTACTATTGTTACAGGTCTATCTGTTAATAAAGAATCATCAGCCGAACTGCCTGAACTTACAGGTAAAAGTGTTTTAATAGTAGATGACAATAAGACTAATAAAAATATTTTGATTCAGCAAACCTCATCGATGAAAATGATTCCCACCGGGGTTGAGTCCGGTCCGGAAGCACTTAAAATACTTAACTCTAATCAGCCGTTCGACATTGCTATACTGGACTTTCAAATGCCGGATATGGACGGAATAATGCTGGCAGAAGAGATAAGAAAAATTTCCCTTAGGAGTCAGCTTCCGCTTGTTCTTTTATCCTCGCGAGGGTTCCAGCATGAAAAGCATTTGGATCTTTCCTTTTTTGCAGCCACTTTAACCAAGCCGATAAAGTTTATTCAGCTTCAAAATGTTTTAATAACCATAATGAAAAAGGAAGAACCTGTTGTTAAAAAACAGCAGGAGTTTGCTGCATCCCGGTTCGATTCAAGTATAGGTGAACAATATCCTCTTAAAATTCTTCTTGCTGAAGACAACATAGTTAACCAGAAGGTTGCACTCAGATTCCTTGAAAGGCTTGGCTACCGGGCGGATGTTGCCTTTAATGGACTTGAAGTGCTGGAGGCTTTAAAACGCCAGCCTTTTGATGTTATACTGATGGATGTTCAAATGCCGGAGATGGACGGCGAGGAAGCAACTGTTGAAATTAGAAAAAATCATCCGCTTGAACGGCAGCCGAGGATTGTTGCCATGACAGCCAATGCACTGAAATCGGATCTCGATAAATATATTGCTTCGGGGATGGACGACTATATTGTAAAGCCGTTTAAAGTAGAAGATTTAGTCCGCGTGTTGATTGAAAGCCATTCCAATATTTACCCGGTATAAATAAAGTCGGTCAAAAAAAAGATTCTACAAGAATCTAAATAAAAACTTCCTTATATTTTTGGAGGCGGCATTTTAATAGCAACTTCCAATCTTACATTTTCAGATACACCGGATAATATAACCTATGTAACTATTGTTCCAACGTTCGCTTTGGGCTACCGCTACAGCCCTAAAGACGGCAGTCTTTTACTTAGTGCTGCATTTGATCTATTTACTTATCCCAGAAAATTATTCCTCGGGGGGAATTAGGATTGGGATATAAATTTTAAAAAAGATTTATTGTACATTTCGCTTTCAATTATTCATTGAACTCCTAATGTTGTCTGACAGTTGCACTGTCAGACTCAATTCTGAATGCAGTTATACTGCAATTTTAATAGTATTCATATCGTTTTCAGAGTGCAAATCTTAACAGATTGATGTTCAACAGTGCAACTGTCGAACAATTGCGCAACTGTGAAAATCCTATTAAACTGACATTTATTTTTATAATAATTTGTAACAAAATGTTGACAATTGTAACCATATTATTTAATTTGTTAACCAGATTAACCATTGTTTTTTATTAGTTCTGATATTTAATTTATTTGCCGGGGAATTTAAGTATTAAGATTCCCAATTTCAGTTGCACTCTAAATTGAAAATTACTTAAATAGAAAATTTTCGGAGCTCTGCGGTTTTAATTCAGTCTGATTCTACTGCCGGTTTTGTTCCGGCGGACTGCCTTTCTTGTTTAGTTAATCCTTTACTCTCTTCATTTAATTATTTAATAAGAATCTTTATATCTATAATTGATTTCAGCAGATACTTTTCATTTCGTAAATATTCAGCTAAAACCCGGAAGATATTAACTGGAAGCCGGCAGATATTAACTGGAGATCGGCAAGCATCAACTGGAGTCCGGAAAATATCAACTGGAGTCCGGAAAGCATCAACTGAAGCCCGGAAAACATTAACTGGAGCCCGGAAAGTATCTACTGGAGCCCGGAAAATATCAACTGAAGACGGAAAAGCATCAACTGGAGACCGGAAAATATTAACTGGAGGCTGGAAAACATCAACTTAATGTAACAATGTATCAACTGTAAACCGGTAATTAGAGATTTTGTGATTATTGATCACAACTAAAATAACTTTATTATTAACTGAAGTTACGCAAAATGAATAAAATGATCCATTTGTCATTCCTAACTTGTTTCGGAATCTTTATTTTTAGCTGTTTTTAGATGCTGAAACAAGTTCAGCATGACAATTGCGTAACTTCAGTTATTAACTAAAAATAGGAGATAAATAAAATGCAAGATGGAGAGCTCAGAAGGCATTATCAATGTTCCGACGGCGAGGCAATAACCCTCTGTAAAACTAAGCTGGGTTATTTTAATGACCGCAAGGACAAGTTTATAGCATTTGACCCGGACTATGCCGACCCGTATGCCGATAACGTACAACTGGCAATTAAAGCCGCCGAAGAAGTAGAGCCGGATTCGAGCGTGCGTTCTGTCCAAGCCGGAGTTACCGAATCATTAAACCAAACCATGGAGCTGAGTAAGGAGTGTTTCCGTTTAACTATGCACTTTGTTATGAAGGCATTCGGCAACAATATTGCTATCCGAAATGAGTTTGGTGAAAATGAATTTGATAAAGTTAGGAATAACCAGCCGGGGCTTGCACGCTTTATGAAAAATCTTTATGCAAAGGCTAAAAAATATTCTGTTGAGTTGATCGAAAAAAAATATACTATGGAACAGATTGAGGAAATTAATACGCTTGCAGATCGTTTAAGCTCGCTGGATGTTGATCAGGAATCCAAGAAAAAAACAAGAAACGTATCTACGGCAGATAGGATAAATATTCTTAACAAACCGTGGGATATGATTTCGGATATTTGCAGAGACGGCAAGACAATCTTTTCAGATGACCCTGTAACCAGAAAGCTCTTCACGCTTTCTACAGATGGAGGCGCAACACCGCCGCCGACACCGCCGCCGGATACACCGTCAAATTGATTAGCGTTTATCGGCGTCGAAGCCCGTATCGTAAAGCGTCTTTCGCTTAACTTGGAAAAAGCCGAACAACATTACCGGTTGACGAAACGAGCATCGTTACCGTTTACCGTCAAATGTTTTTAGGCTACGAAGCCCGTATCGTAATACGTCTTTCGATTAACGTCGAAAAAGCTGAACGACGTTACCGGTTATAGAGACGGTCAACGTTTTCATAAACGAATAAATAAAAAGTAAAAGCATGGAAAATAAAAGCCCTATTAAAAGTTTTCGAGATTTGGAAGTGTATCAAAACTCCTATAAGAATATGTTAATTGTTTATAAGGAGATTCTGCCTGTAATTCCCGATTGCGAAAAATATAATCTTAAAGATCAATTAAGACGTTCAACAAAGGCTATTCCGCGTTTAATAGCTGAAGGTTATGCCAAACGACATCAGAAAGCTGGATTTCAGAAATACCTTGATGATGCTATGGGAGAGTGTAATGAAACAATAGTTGGATTAGAACAGTGTCGGGACCTTTACAATATTACTGGAAAAGAAATCGATAATCTTCTTGACATTTATGATAAGACAGGAAGACAACTGTATAACTTGAATAAACGTTGGAACGAGTTTAAGAACACGAAGTAATAATTGTATCGTCAAACGTTTTTCGGTTACGAAGTCCGTATCGTAAAACATCTTTTGCTTAACGTGGGAAAGACCGAACAACGTTACCGGTTGACGATACGGGCATCGTTACCGTTTACCGTCAAACGTTTTTCGGTTACGAAGCCCGTATCGTAATACGTCTTTCGATTAACGTCGAAAAAGCCGAACAACGTTACCGGTTGACCATACGGGCAACGTTACCGTAACCGAATGACTATTTTCTAAGAATAGGTTTTTTCATCAACGAGCTTAGTGAGAATCTTGCATTTTCTGCGTGAACTATTTTTCGTAAAGAACGCAGGAATAATTTTATTACATCAATCAAATTTAAATTGACTTTTTATCTCTGCTTCTCTAAGTTGAGCCATGATTTTACGGGGTTATTAACTGAACAACATCAGGGTGCTCTTTTCTTCAATACTGATTGCGTTAGTATCGGTATTTTCATTTATCAATTCAGGCTGCTCTTCAACGTACCACATAAGTGATTTTTCATCCAAAGCAAATTTTTATTCTGACTTTAACAATTTTGCAAGAGGAAAAAATCTAAAAGTTACTTTAAGAAATGACAGTTCATTCACCGCTTTACAAGGAACAAAAATTAAAAATGATAGTCTTTATGTTCCTTGTATATTGGAGAAAAAGGAATTAGTAACTCTAAAGCGAAATGAGATAGAAAGTATTGTGGATTTTTACAATGAGAATAACAATCACTCAATAAAATTATATCTTAAGAATGGAAAAGAATTAGATGAAAAAAGTGTAAGGTTCTTAGCAGATACGTCATTACAATTTGAAACAAAAGTTAATAAAATTTTATCCATTCCAATAGATATTACATATGTAAGATCAGTGACTTATAAGAAAAACTGGCCTGGTATTCTACCGGGTATACTGGTAGGTTTCCTTTCAAGTTTTGTTGTTGCAGGTCTAGGTGAAAGTGGAAACAGTGGTGATACTGGAATTTTTGCAAGCGGAGCTGCTATGTTTATTGGTGTACCTTTAGGTACTCTTATCGGGGGCATAATAGGATGGTTAATTGGATACAATTATCATTACTATTTTTAATCTCATATTCACACTATAATTGACTTTTCCTTTGCAATTATCTAAGTTAAGCAACGTATTTACGGGGTTATTAAATGAACAACATCAGGGTGCTTTCTTCTTCAATACTGATTGCGTTAGCATCGGTATCTTCATTTATCAGTTCAGGCTGCTCTTCAACGTACCGAATAAGCGATTTCTCTTCCAAAGAAAATTTTTATTCTGACTTTAACAATTTTGCCAGAGGGAAAAATCTAAAAGTTACTTTGAAAAGCGACAGCACTATTATTTGTAATAACGGTGCAGAAATAAAAAATGATACTTTATTCTTCCCTCTTTCTGAAAGCAATATTACAGATGATTTTATGCCGTTGAATAAAGTCAAAGAGATTAATTATAAAAACCATTGGCTTGGAATACCATCGATGTTAATTACGGGGACACTGCTTGGCTTTGCAGCAGGCTATATTCTTAATTCTTCAATTGGTGTTAATAACTTAAATGACAATCAGGCTTTTTATATTGGTTGGGGTTCTACTGTAATAGGTACTTTAATCGGGAGTGTGGCTGGATATTTAATAGGTTATAATTATATATACGAATTCAATCCATAATTGAATGAATATAAAATATTATTTAATTGTATTTAATCTCCTCTTAGCTAGCTTTGCGAGAACTTCGCGGTCTCTGCGTGGACTATTTCATGCAAAGCACGCAAAGAAAACGCTGAGAACGCAAGGAATAATTTTATTACATCAATCAAATTTAAATTGACTTTTTACCTCCGCTTCTCTATGTTGAGCTATGATTTTATGGGGTTATTAAATGAAAAAAATACGGGTACTCTTTCTTTCGGTAAAGCCTGCTTTTCTGGCTGCTGTTATTAGTATGTTAAATGCCGATCCATTCTTTCTTGCTGATTCGGATTTTTACGAGAATTATAACAAGCGAAATAAGAAATATGATGTTATAGTTTTTAACGATAATTCAGTGACGTTAAAAGAATATTCAATAATTAAGGAAGATTTAAATACTCAACCTAACACTCCTAAGATTCTTTATACCTCTTCTGTAGATAAAGATTATATAGAGTTGTTCTCATTCGGCAATATAAAAGGAATTGTAAGCCAGCGAGCAGAAATTACCATAATTAAAGAGGCAGTAGAAAAAGTCTTAAATGGCGAAATATATTTTTGCAGATATATTAAAAGCTATCTTGCAGGGAATTCACAATCCATCAAAACTTTAACCCAAAGAGAAAAAGAAATACTGAAACTTTCGCAAAAAGGATTAAAACATAAAGAAATTGCAAAAATGCTTTTTATTGATAAAAGAACTGTTGATACTCATTTTCAAAATATAAAAGGAAAACTCCTTTAAAACTTTTTCGAAAGCCAATCTGTTTTCTCTAAAGCATTATCGTAAGAAAAGTACTTAGGAAAAAATACGTATGCTTGAATATTGACTGAAAAAATTTATACACTTAATTTTTATGCAAATAAAAATTTGTTAAATCATCCACAGGGAGATATCATGAAAAGGTCGAAACATTTTATTATTTACTTTTGGGTTATTTTTATTACATTAGCTCTACAGAGTTGTAGTAATGAGGACCTAGTTAATACGCCTCTTGAAGGATAGACAAATATAAAGTCTATGAATAAGTCGTTAGCAACATTACCAACTTCTAATATGGACCATACTAAAGATACAGTAATCACGTTACCAAAAAGCAATAAACAATTTATTGTTCCCAAAGGTTTGTCCGCAAATAAAATAACTTTGCTGGATGAATATCTTTCAACACATACAATTTCAAATAAAACTGCTAGTGTAATGCCTTATGCAGGTTATTATCAACATACCGAATCATATTGGGAACAAGAAAATCAATATCAGCCAATAAATGGCAGAACTTTGGGTATTTGGCAAACATGGACATCACCATCTCAACTATATCCACTTGGCTTTAGAGAAATCACTATTTACAATACAACTGATAGAGATACTGCATACAATGACGGATTTCAGTATTCAAATATGATGTTCATGAATGATGGAAATAATGTAAGTTATAATGAAACTAGATATAGTAATCTTTATGATCCTAATAAACCGGTCACTAGATGTTATATTGACGAACCTTATGAAAGTTCAAATCAAAATCCTTGGTCTCCCAGTGATATTGCTACATATATTAATTTTTTACAAAACTATCCTTCTACTACATTAACTGTTTCAAGTTGGCATAGTCCAAATACCGAATATGAAAATCTTGTTTCAATTCCAATGGTTTATATTATGGATGATTATTATACAGGTGACGTTACTAGTTCTTGGACTACTTTTAAGAATGGATACGGTTCAAAGAATACTGCAGATTGGATGAGCTTGGAACGTCAAGCTGATGGTACAGGTTATTCAGATTATAGTTCATGCTTTGGCGCTGCAAACCGCTTAGGTATAAGCGATGTTTGGTTATATGCCTATGATTATGGTAATTTAAGCACTCTACAGAATTACAGTTATGCTGCCTGGGCAAACGCCTGGTTATCAAGATTAGAAAAACATCTTGTAATAGTGTATCAATGTTCCGGTTTAGGTTGTAGCTGGCCTGATGGTGGAACCTGGACAGTCTATACAGCATACTATGATGACGAACAATGGATAAATTATTAAATGAATAATATGACAAAGATTTTAATTCTACTTTGCTTTATAACGAGTATTTTGTATTCTCAAACAGCTCAAGTTGGTTTTAGAGCAGAGCCTACTTGGTATAATACAACTCTAAGCGAACCAAGGTCTACACCTTATTTCCATTTTCTAATTACTGCCGGATTGCATGAGGAGAACATACCTTTGTTAAATGATCTTACGGAAGAAATAAGATTTGGAAGAACCTTCACTCCGGATTACATGGTAGGAAATGATTTGGCATTGGTTCTTAAGTCGCATGTAATCAAGAATCCTTTCTATATAACTTTAGGCTTAAACTTACATTCTAACATCGGAAGTACTGGTCCTATGCAGGCTGTCTATGTAAAAGGAATTTATCTTTTGATATTCGGGGTAGGATTTAATCTTGATAAGCACATTTTTGTCGAGATTTCAAAATATATTCCAATTTCAAATCCGGCGATGGGAGAAAGTGATTATTATACAATTGATAATAGATTTATAAGAGAGCAATGGAAATTAAACTCTTTAATAGCCATAAACTTTGGCTTTACTGTTGACATATTCCATTTTAAATAAAACAGAAATTAAATATCCGAGACACACAACATTTTGGAAACGCTGTGTGTCTTTGAAATATTAGAAAGTATTTTAACTTTTACTAAAAACATAAGGGAACAATCATGGGAAAAATATTCATTTCTCTTCTTTTGATACTTGCAGGCTTTTCCTGCTTGTACGGACAAAACGCTCAATATGGCGGGCAAGCATTAAATAAAGGCTCCTACTCTTTATCTGGATCTATTCAATACAGCTCAAGTTCTATGTCGGATAGTTATTTTTCAAACAACGTGGGCACTTTAGCTATAACTCCGCAGTTCACATACTTTGTTGCCAATCATTTTTCATTGGGAGGATTTATTTCATATTACGACATTTCGCCTAATACCTCCACGGCAGCCCTTGGTCCGCTTTTTAGATACTACTTTTATGTTAAAGATGTTAATCCATTTCTGGAGGCTTCCTTTAATATCTCAATCGGCGATCACTATACAAACGTAGGATTCGGATTGAAAGGTGGAATGGAATATTTCCTGTCAACAAGTGTTGCCGTAGAACCGTTCATTTCTTACAACTATATGACAAATTCGTTAGCAACTAACGTAGCCTTTCCTACAACTACTATAACTGTTAATGTAGGCATCGGTATAAATTATTTTATCTTTTAAAATGACCAGGGAGAAAATAAAATGAAGCAAACAAAATTAATTTTAGCAGTTATATTATTTATATTATCCTTTATTACAGTTAGAGCGCAGGAAGCTTTGAACAAAGGTGTTTATTCAATTGCAGGCTCTATACAGTATAGCTATTACAATCAGGAAAGTGATTTTGAGTCTTACTCACAAACAACAATTGTTGTTTCGCCTCAATTCACTTATTTTATAAAGGATCATTTAGCTATCGGTGCAGCTATAAACTATAACTATTTTCACACTCCTTACGATGGCGGACATAACGGAGCCGGACCTGTAACTAATTCTTCTATCACCTTTGGTCCTTCTTTAAGATATTATTTTTTTGCAAAACCTGTAGTTCCATTTATAGAAGCCTCATTCAATTACGGAATATATGATCTTCAACCGCAGAGTTCAGAAAACTCTTACAATATAGGCGTAAAAGGAGGAATGGAAATATTTTTGTCCGGCAGTGTTACACTTGAGCCGTTTATATCGTACAACTATATAAATTATAAAACTACTTTTGGTGGATTATCGTATACACAAAATAATAGTAATTTATCTTTTGGCATCGGAATAAATTACTTCATATTTTAAACAGAAAAATGAAAAAGATAAACTATATATTGTTAGCAATCTCATTAATCTCCTTTAGTTGTACAACTACTTACCTAATAAGCGATTTTTCTTCTAAAGAAAATTTTTATGAAGAGTTTAATAAGACAGCAAAGAATAAAAGTCTTACGTTGGTATTAACAGATGACAACCTGCTTTATCCTTCGAACGGCGCTTACATTTCGAATAATACTCTTTACGCAAAAGACATTTTTATTAAAAGATCTAAAAGTATATCCAAAAAAGAAATCAAAAGTATAAAATATTCCGGTACGGATTTTTCAAATCTTTCCGGCTTAGTTGAACTAAAAAACGGTAACAAGCTGAACTGTACTGATATTAAGTTTCTTTCTGATTCTTCATTATCATTCAACGCTGACACTACGACTGATTTGTCTATCAACATAGAACGGATAAAAGAAATTTCATATCGAAACCGCTGGTTCGGTGCAGAACTATGATTATTTCTCGGCATAGCAGGAGGCTTTGGATTTGATATTCTTGCTAATGGCTTTTCAAATAACTATCGGGGAGATAAAAATACTATGCTGAACGGATTTATAGGAGCTATAATTATAATAGCTGCCGTACCGGTAATCGGTTGGATACACGGATACAAATACAGTTATCAATTCAATTAATAACATAGTTTGTTGTTTGTAGTTTGGTGTTCCCTACAAATAACAAACTACAAACATTTTGAGTAATTGCATTTTACATTCCTTAGATTTACTTTTGCAATGAATTTAACAGTTAATAAATGAGCCGCTTACTTTGGCATTAAACATACCTTCGACAGATATCGAGTTGATGCAGCGCGTAGTAGCCTATGATTCTAAAGCATTAGAGGCGCTTTACAACCGTTATTCTCCTATCCTTTATACCCTAATAAAAAAAATAGTTACTGAAGAAACCGCCGCTGAAGAAGTGCTCAGCGATGTATTTGTAATTATTTGGCGAAAAGCTAACCGCTTCGATTTCAGCACGGGAGATGTTTATACATGGATCATTTCACTCACCCGCAACAAAGCTGTTGACTATCTAAGACGCGCGCGGCAAGACGGTGAACTTAAACCATATAACGAGAAGTTTGAAGATAAATTTATAATACCAAGATTGTCGCCTGTCATCGATCAGCTTGATATTAAAACTGCTCTACATATAAAAGGAAATGTTGAGTCTGCTCTAAATAAGTTAACTGATGCACAGCAATATGTTATCTATCTTGCATATTACGAGGGCTTAACTCAAAAAGAAATTGCTGAGAAGCTAAATATCCCGCTGCCTACCGTAAAATCTAAAATTAAAATTGCATTAAGTAATCTTAGAGAAAATTTGATTAAAGGAGAAAGTAATGTCGACTGAGGAACAATATTACGATCTCCTGCATGCATACGCGCTTGGATGTCTTGATCAGAAAGAATTAAATATTCTAACTGAATATCTTGATACAGGCGAGGAATTCTTCTGGCAGGAATTAGGCGAATACCAGAATCTGACTGCGCTGCTTCCTTCAATTTTGAATATCGAAACACCGGGAACTGAGCTTAAAGATAAAGTAGCACGGAGTTTGTATAGGATAAGAAATGAAAAACGAATTAAACCGGTAGAAGAAAAAGTTCATAAAAATATTCTTGAAGAGCAAAAGCAAATTCCTGTTTTGTCGGAGGAAAGGCTGTCCAGCTTTTTCAGCAGGACAAGAATACAGATGAACGAAAAAGAGACTGAGCAAAATGCTTCTTTTCAGCAGTCTAAAAACACAGAGGAAGAAGTAACTAAACCAGAGCCTGTCAAAGACTATGAACCAGTAGTAACTAAGGAAAAATTACCTGAACTGGAAGAAAAGCTTTGGGAAGATATTCATAAAACAAAACCGCAAGACGAAATTAAAACCGATTCTTCTATTACTGATCATTTAGAAATTGATACCGGCGGATCGGTCAGCGAAAATGTAAAAGCTAAACCGGAACTAAAAGAGAAAAAGCCTTATCAGCTTCATGGTATTGCAGAAAAAGAAGAAACCAAAAAGAATAATAGCGGAATAATTTTGTCGTTTATTCTCTTTTTGATTGTAGTGGCTGGGCTAGTTTATTTTTACACAAAAATCACTGCAGATGTGAAAACTTATAAATCAGGAATTGAAAAGCTGGATAATCAGATTAAAGATCTTTCTTCAAAGCTTGGTAATAACCAGGAAATTCAAAATATATTACAATCGAAAAATGCAAGATTAATTAATCTCTCCGGCACCGATATAAGCAAAGACAGCTTTGGCAAGCTTATCATAAATCTGGAGACAAGCAAAGGCTACCTACATTTAAACAATATGCCCCAGCTTAAGGTAAATGAAGGCTACCAGCTTTGGGTTATCATAAATAAAAAATTTGTTTCACTCGGCGTAATAAATCCTGCCGATAAAAGTTATTTTTATCCGTTCGAGCTTCCTGCTCTTACCAATCAAGGGAAGACAGTATTTTTGGTAAGTGAAGAACCGTTGACCGGCTCTGCCAAACCCTCAAAGAATATTTACTTAACCGGAACAATGGAATAGCGCAAAAAAAATGCTATGCATCTAATGGAGAAGAATGCATAGCATTAAAGGAGCAGCTATATGAAGAAAGATCTTTAGGGCAAAGTGAATAAAGAAAAGTTAAAAGCTGCTTCACTTATTTCTTGCTGCATTTATAAAATTAATTGTCTGCGGTACCAAGTTTTCTAGTTTCGAATTTATATTATTAAAAGAATTTTCATTTATTAACTGAAGTTACACAATTGTCATGCTGAACTTGTTTCAGCATCTAAAAACAGCTTAAAAATAAAGATTCCGAAACAAGTTCGGAATGACAAATGGATCATTTTATTCATTTTGCGTAACTTCAGTTATTAATTTTCGTCTATTAGCTTTCCACAGCCATAATTGGATTTCTCTTCAAATCTTTCATATTCACTATTCCTTATTTACTTTTAACTATTCACTTTTCACTTAACAGTTTTAAATTCCTTTCAATCAATTTATTTCTTTGTTTAACACTTTCGGCGCTTCTTAATCCGTCCGGAGGCGTATTGATAACATAATCGAGAAGTTTATCAACAGAAGAAACAGCAACGTGCATTCTTGTATCTGATGAACCATAGTAAATAAAAACTTCGCCATCCTCTTTTTTAATCCAGCCGCTGCTGAAAACGACATTTGAAACATCGCCTACTCTCTCTTCTCCTTGCGGAGCTAAAAAGTATCCGGCAGGTTCAGCTAAAACTTTATAAGGTTCTTTCAACTCTGTAAGAAACATGTAAAGGACATATCTTAAACCTGCGGCAGTATTCCTTACGCCATGCGCAAGCTGCAGCCAGCCTTTATCTGTTTTAATAGGCGCCGGTCCCATTCCGTTCTTTACTTCTTTAATTGTATGATACTGTCTGTCATCAATAATAATTTCATTATCAATAACAGCACCGTCAATTTGATCTGATAATCCCCAACCGATACCCCCGCCTGTTCCGGTGCTTATAAAGCCATCCTGCGGTCTTGTGTAAAAGGCATACTTACCGTTAACAAATTCAGGATGCAGAACAACATTTCTTTGCTGCGGAGATTTTGTTTTCAAGTCAGGAAGACGTTCCCAGTTCTTCAGATCTTTCGTTCTTGCAATACCGCCTTGAGCAATTGCGGCTGAAGTATCGCTAACCGGAGCTTCAAGATCTTTTCTTTCCGTACAGAAGAGTCCGTAAATCCATCCGTCTTCATGCTGAACTAATCGCATATCATAAACATTGGTATCAGGATTCCCTTCAATCTCCGGCATAGTTACAGGATAATCCCAAAATCTAAAATTATCTATTCCGTTAGGCGATTCAGCAACAGCGAAGAATGATTTTCTATCATAGCCTTCGGTTCTTGTCATCAAAATAAATTTGCCTTTGAACTGCATCGCACCTGAATTGAAAGATGCATTCACACCAAGCCGTTCGAGGAGATGAGGATTTGAATTATAATCTAAATCATACCGCCAGAATATCGGTGTATGTTCTGCTGTTAACACCGGATATTTATATCGGATGTAAACACCATTATCGGATGAAGGCTCGTTCTTCCTTGTAATTAATTTTTCATGTTCGTTAAATAAGTTATTAACTTTATTATCGAACTCTTCCTGAGTCACTGTGCCTCCTCAACAATCTGCAAATCATTCTTTTTAAGTTTGATTTTTATTTTATGATCCTCACCGAAAGTTTGGTCAAGCTTATTCCACCAGGTAAATTTCAAAATAATGGTAGTAACTATCATAATTGCTGTTGAAATTATAAAAGAAGAATAATCCCTTATTACCAGGAAGACCGGTACAGCCATAAGCGTAATCTGCCAGATCATCCCAATAATGACATTAAACATATCTCTTTTGAAATCTCTATTAGGCACAAAGCCCGGATTCAACTTCAAAACTTTTTCACGGACAGGTTTCCAAAAACCCCAGGGATTTACAGTTGTGTAAAATTTCATTAAAACATCATCATTCTCGGCTGGAGTTAGGAAAGTACCTAACAAGCTGCCGATAATCGATAAAATAAAAATTACCGGGAAGGAATTCATGCTTACATTATTTGCAAGAGGAAAATTGTGCAGGAAATTAATTAATCCCAGATTATCCAGAAGAAGAAGTACAAGTGAAGTAAGAATTCCTGAAACCATCCCCCAAAAATAACCGTAACCATTGAAGCGCCACCAATACCATTTAAGAACATTAGCTGCAGTGTAGCCTCCCCACAGTGAAGCAACAATCCAAAGTACTACCTGATTAATAGATTCAATCAGAAAACCGAAAGATACTCCGACAATAACAACCAGTATTGATGTAAGATAACTAAGATGAACATATTTTTTGGGCTCGGCATTTGGATTAATATATTTTTTATAAATATCGTTTACGATATACGCAGGCGCCGCATTAACTGTAGCTGCAAAATTGCTCATGAAGGCTGCAATCAAACCAGCCATTAAAAATCCTAACAGTCCGACCGGAATATAGTGCGCAAGTACTTCTGGAAGGATTGTTTCAAAATCCGGACTTGTGATTCCACCTTTGTAGAGAGCATTAAAATTTGTAAGTGCTATTATTGTTAAGCCGGCAATCATAAAATATCTTGCCGGATTAAGAACAACATTTACAAGAGAGCTCATCTTTGCTGCTTCTTTCGGATTGCGTGTAGATAAAATTCTCTGCATATCATAATTAGGTGCAGGACCAGCGGCGGCAATAAATAATCCTTTGAAAAGCATCATCCCGAAAAACAATCCGAAGAGTGAGTAGCCGTCATTTTCAATCCATTGATTGAATGCATTAACTTTTGTTGAAAGCGCCATATGAATCGTTGTCCAATCAAGATGAAGATGCCATCCGAAGAATAAACTTTTCCAACCTTCCGGTAATACACTATTTATCGTTTCCGGAGAGACAGTGTACATTGCAATTATTCCAATTGCAATTGAAGAAATTGTTAAGATAGCGTATTGCAATACCTCGGTAATCACCACGCTGAACATTCCGCCCTTAACAACATACACCGTGG
The DNA here is from genome assembly GCA_021815405.1 of Bacteroidota bacterium. Lineage (GTDB taxonomy): Bacteria > Bacteroidota > Ignavibacteria > Ignavibacteriales > Ignavibacteriaceae > FEN-1297. Next base: position 119,192 of record JAKAGV010000014.1, on the reverse strand, counting down.
TTATTGCCATAAGAATTAGTCCATAAAGATTTGCATTTATCTGCGGGTACTTCATCAATGTTGAAGGATCAGAGACAAGCGGCGGTAAAAATGCTTCCACAAATTTGCCGATTCCTTTAAAGCCGTAAGATAAAAATCCTATTACACTAATTAGGGCAAAAATGACTACGATAATGTGGGATAATGTAGCACCTCTATCCGAGCCAAAACGGGTTTTAATCCATTCTGCGCCGGTCATTACATTTGAGCGCCTAAGCCAGGCAGAAAGATAAACCATCAAGAAGATTTGATTAAAGACGGGCCAAAGCCAAGGAAGCCACATGCTTTTCATTCCGTAAACTGCCAGCCAGTAAACAAGAAGCATCGTACCTGCAATATCAAACATACCGGAAGCATTTGAAATACCAAGCATCCACCAAGGAAGAACATTGTCACCGAGAAAATAATTCTTTATGTCTTTTGAAGCTCTTTTAGAGATCCAAAAGCCGAGAATTATACTGGCTATTAAGTAAATAATTATTATCGATAAATCAATAATACTCAACTTCATAATTTGACTGTTCTTTTAAAATATTAAATGGTTTTTATCCCTGTAATCTTCACAAATAATGCCATTTAGGCATATGATATTTTCTTATAATGGATTAAGTATTGGAAGTTTTTGGAATATTATCTTTTATCAAAAAGATAAACGATTATAAAATTTATAATCTAAAAATTTCCGGGGATTAGGCAATATTGACTGTCAGAAAATTTGTATAAAACAATTAGCCAACTAATCAATTTAAAAGAATATACTTTAAGAATTCTTTAGTAACTATCTACCAGACTAATAATTTTTAACTTACCGGTTATGTCTTCAATATTTTTATTTGTTTGAAGCTTAACCTCTTTAACTTCTCCCGGAAATAAATTAAAATAATTGTCAGTAAAGAATCCCTCATCTTTGTCAAAGCTAAGATATACATCCTTGGCAAACTTGTTTGATGAAAGAGTGAGTTCATAGCCATCCGGAATTTTAACGGCAGAAACCTTAATGTCCGGTTTTTCAAGTTGAAGGTCTTTTGGCTTCTTAAAGAAGAAAGTATTTTTTGTAAGAATTTTCCCACCGGATTTCAATTGAGCAATCAATACAATTTTTGATTGATTTGAATTTCCTATCAGATCATTTTTATTTATGCTGACATATTCATGACTTGAATCCGCTTCAACAGTTAAAGGAAATTCTTTATCATAAATTTTATTACCATAAAAATCCATCACCGTTACTTCTAATGAAGCAGAAATTGCGGAAAGGCTATCCGAGACGACATAAAATCCGAGTTCATTATTCTGCGGCACGGTAGAAATTAGGAAAGTTCTATATTCACGCTCGGCATAATATTGAAGCGCTTTCCAGTTGCCGTAATAATCAATGCTTGACCATGAAGCAACAGGCCAGCAGTCATCAATTTGCCAGTACATACTGCCCATACAGTAAGGCATATTTCTACGATGAGCTTCCATTGCAACTTTATCGCCTTCTGCTTGAAGCAGCTGGCTGACATAAACATACATATCAAAATTTTTCGGCTGCTTAAACCAGCGTTCCATATACCATTGAATCAAACGGTTGCCGTATTCTTTATCTTTTCTATCCTCTGCCATACATCGCTGGTGAGAAAGCATAACGGCAGAATGAAGCTGCATATCTTCAGGTGCGGCAAATTTTTTAATTGTGTTTATTTCCGGATAAGATTGAAAGCCATACTCGCTAACAAATCTTGCAATATTATCCATGTCATTAAAGCTTGAGAAAGGCTGCTTACCGTGCCAAACTCCCCAGTAATGAATATCGCCTTCCGAGTTAGTAATTCCTAAAAAGCCGGCACTTGGACTTGTATAATGGTAATATCTTGTTGTGTCAACTTTATGCAGAGCACCCGGAATAACCTGCTTGTAAAGCACATCCATATCATGTTCGTACTCTTGTTGAACCGCTCTTGTATATTGCGGTTTCCAACCCCAATTATACCAGCCGATAACATCTTCATTGTTGCCGCAATAAAGTGCAAGACAAGCGTGGTTTCTTAAACGAGTAACATTATCAATTACTTCATACTTAACATTATTCAGAAATAAAGAATCGGAAGGATACATTGCGCATGCAAAAGCAAATTCCTGCCAAACTAATATTCCGTATTGATCGCATAAATTATAAAATTCATTATCCTCATATATTCCGCCGCCCCAAACTCTAAGGATATTCATATGGGCGTCAGCGGCGGACTTAATCATATGTTCGTATCTTGCTGCTGTAACACGGTTCTGAAAATTATCCTGCGGAACGTAATTTGCGCCTTTCATAAAAACCGGAACTCCATTCAACTCAACATAAAAACTGATTCCGTATTTATCTTTCTCCCTTACTACCCTTAGAGAACGGATTCCGATCTTCTCCGTATCGGCATCAACTTCTCCGCTTTCAGATTTAACATTAAAAATAAAAGTATAAAGATAATGACTGCCGAGTCCGTTAGTCCACCAGAGATTCGGATTATCAATTTCAAAGCTAACCGGAATTTTATTCTCGCCTTTAATTAATTGATAATTAACCGAAGCATAATTCTTACCGTCAACTTTTACGTTAACAACTGCCTGCTCATCCGAAGTTGATTTAATATTTATATTAGTGGTTATATCAGCTTTAGCTTTGGAAACATTGTTTTGAATTACCTGTACATTTTCAATTTTAAAATCATTCCAGGCTTGAATGAAAACATTCCGCCAGATTCCGCAGGTAATTAAGCGCGGTCCCCAGTCCCAGCCGAAATGGAATTGAGCCTTGCGGGCATACATCGCACTCATGGTATCGGATTGATCATTGTTATCTCCATTCAATAATTTGAATGGTGCATTTTCAATCTTAGGCATGTTTACTTCAAATACATTTTTGAAATGAATCCACAAAAGATTGTCGTAATGCCGAAGTAATTTTTTACACGGGATTTTCCACGTTCTAAACATATTTTCTGCAGAAAGGATAAGAGAATCATTTAAATAAACGTCGGCATAAGTATCTAAACCTTCGAAGATGAGTTCAATATTTTTTTTGCTGAAGACGCTGTCCGGCACATTAAAAGTGGACTGATAATCCCAATCAACTTTTCCGATCCATTGCAGGTTTTGTTCATTCAAACCGTAAAAAGGATCACCGATTAATTTGTTATTCATTAAATCGGTATGGACACATCCCGGAACATCGGCGGGATACCATTGTGTGCTGTCGGATTCCCTGAACTGCCAATTAGAATTAAGTGAATAATTAATAACAGAAGAAGAATCCTTTACGGCACAAAAAGAAAATGTTGAAAAGGACAGTATGTATACAGCAAAAATGAGTTTTAATTTCATCTATATACCTCAGACTTCGGTACTCAAATTTAATAATATCATATTTATTTCGAAGTAATTTTTTTTGAATAAAGCTTTAATAGTTTTTCATCAAGTTCATTCATCATCTGTGCACTGTTCTTAATAATTTCTGTAGTAGAAGTATCAACATTAAATACCGAGTTCAATCCTTGCGGTTCTTGCGGCGGGTCTCCTGTAAATGGATCCCCAGGCTGCCATTTATTATCCGGATGAATACTTCTGCCTTCACCGCCCCAACCCCAAAAGTTTGTTCCGGCAATTGGCGCACCGGCAGCAGCGCTGTCATAAATTATTCCTAATATTTTTTTAAAGTACTTATCTCTTGCAGTAGTGGGAGTTCCAACTGTACATTTTTCACTGTCTCTTGGTAAACCAAACTCTTCCATTACTAGGGGCTTTCCAATCTCTCTTGCAAAACGAATATGTTCATCAATATAATTTTCAGCATTCTTCACGGTTCTGGGATAAGTCTCCGCAATATTTTTTGCATCAAACCAGCCCCAGTTTTTGGGCCAGAGATGCATTGTCATATAATTGATGCCTTTCATTTCATGAGATGTTAGATATATTGTAGAGTCTTCAAGTGTACCGGCAAGTCCCTCGCTTCCGGTTGTAACCAAATGATTTGGGTCTATTTCATGAATAAAATTTGCAGTGGTTTTTATCCATGTATAATATTCCGGCAGCCAGTATCTATTTCTTCCAGGGCGCGGTTCATTGGCAAGCTGCCAAGACATTATGGTTGGATCCTCATAATAATAATCACCGGTGTAATTATTCTTTCTTGTTATTAGCTGATAAACAAAGTGCAGGAAAATTTCATCGGCTTTTTCGTTACCATAAAATGATGCGGAGTAATCCATAAACTTTCCGTAATTACCGGATCCTGGATCAACGCCGCCGCCGCCGTTTGCCCAATCTACATATTGAGCCATGCCACCTGTCCATTCCCAATAATTATTCAAGAAGATGACTGCATGCATTCCTCGCTTCTTCATCTCGAAAAGAAGATAATCCAATCCGTCAAGAAGATCTTCATTATAAACTCCCGGCTTAATTTGAATATCCGGCTTCAGAGAATTTTTTATGTAAGACTCTTCCGAAGCGCCAAGTATTCTTAAGTTAGTTACTCCGATAGATTTTAATTTATCTAATTCTCTTTTTAATCTTTTTCTATCTCCGGTCTTTCCCAACGAACCAAGATAGCAGCCGTACCATAAGTTTGTCCCGGTATAATAATATGGCTTGCCGTTAAGTTCGAAATGAGTTCCATTCACTTTGACAAAATTAGCCCTGCCTCCCGGAAAGGAGGCAGAACAAGCATAGAAGAAAAATGAAATTAGGATAATTAAAAGTACTGCAAAAATCTTCCGCATTGTTTTCTCATTATTTAAGTCAAAAAAAAATTAGTTGTTCCGAAGCTTAATTTCAGTTTAGAATTCCATACACTTGTTAGACTTTTACTCAATATTATATGAACAAATTTCTTGCGGCTATAGTCTATTAATTTTTAATACCTCTAATTCCGTTCGATAAATCGAACGGCAATAGTTTTAAACTCATTTGAGAAGAATCATCTTCTTTGTCATTTCAAAACTGCCTGCGCGTAAGGTATAGAAATAAATTCCGCTTGCAAGATGAGATGCGTTTAACTCAATCTTATATTTACCGGCAGGTTTTTCTTCATTCACCAAAGTTGAAACTTCTCTTCCCAATATGTCATAAACTTTTAAAGTGACATAGCTGGCTGCCGAAAGCTGATAATTGATAACCGTCGACGGATTAAACGGATTAGGATAATTCTGCGAAAGAGAAAACGTATTTGGAATTTCCTTATTATCTTCAACTGAAGTTAAAATACTTGTTGGCACCGCAAGATAATCAAGATACATCCATCCCCAGTACATCTGCATTTGAACTTTATTAGTACCTTGAATAAGATTTACATTTATAGTTTGTTCCAACCATGCAGAAGTAGAGCCGGAAAAAGTAACTGTATCTGCCCGCTTGCCGTTAACGTTTATGTACTGAGTCTTTGGTGATTGATAAAAAAGTTTGTAGCCAATAGATATTGGATAATTTCCTGCAGAAGATCCATTTACAAATTGCCAGGTGACGGTTGCATTGGAATCATTTGTAGCTGCATCGAGAAAAGCACCGCCGCTTGCTGCAGGATCGGATTTAACAGTTATCCCGGAACCGCTAATTGCTGCTTTCTCTGCTTCGAGTTTTGTCATTGTAACCGTACCGAAATTAACTCTTACTGCAGAAGATATTTCCTGCTGACCTAAACTGTTCTCAGTTAAGGCTGTTAAATTGTAAATTCCATTTTGGATATTCTTCCAATTAAAAGAATAAAAAGAAGTACCCGATGAAATTGAATCCGGAACTATAACTTCCGCAAGCAGGCTGTCTGAGGAAAAGAATTTTACATAAGCTATTGAAGAGCCTGTATCCTTTACCATAACGGTAATTATAATTGAAGTGCTGTCATTAAACCAAGCGCTGTCTTTCGGGCTGATAATAGAAACTGCCGGATAATCTATTTGGTATGGATCAATATCCTGCCCGAAATAATTTTTCATGTATCTAAGCGATGCCCAAGTATCGTTAGCGGCATTAAGAGGGTTGTTCGGCGTTTTAGGAAAATCGGTCCAAGACCAAGCTAATGCACCGGCATAACCATAATTATAAAGAGCGGGATAAAGATTATAATCCGGCATTCCGTCTGTCGGCTGCATATAAAATTCTGCAACCGCAGTCGGCTTTGTCAAATTCCAATATTGAAAAGGATGAGAAAACGGAGAAAGTGCAGTTGATCCGTAATAGTAATAATGGACCGTATAGAAATCCAGGATGCCTGATGAATCTCCGCCGGCTCTTATTAAGCGGTCATCTCTGTAATAATTACTGTCGGGAATAACCGAAATCTTTTCAATATAATTTTTCATTTGCTGAACTGTTAAGCTTGTTCTATGAGAAGCATTGAATCCGCCGGTTATATTCCGGAGCTGAGATAATGAAAGTTGGCTGGCTGAGATTTTTGCAATCGGGTTTACATCAGTTAAAGTCTGGAAACTACCAGGTCCAGTTGTTACAAGAGCATTCGGATCAGTCCGATGAATTGCACCTGCAATTAAATTTGTAAACCTCTGTACATCTGTTTGGGAAACCGTAGGATCAACCGGATAATAATTCATTCCTGTTGTCATGCCGTTCGGTTCATTGCAAACTTCCCACGCAAGAATTGCCGAATCTCCTTTTACCGAATCCACTATTGGGATAAGTGCGTTCCTGATAAACGACCATGTATAAGAAGTATCGGTCAACATTTTTAGATTAGCATTTAGTCTCGCAGTATCAAGCTCCGGTCTCCTCAACATATCGAAAGACCACAGACATAGTACTAAGCCGATGTTATAATGATGAGCGAGTGAAAGAATCTGTTTCAAGTTTTGAATTGCTACCGCGCCGGGATTGGTAACAAATCCGTTTGAATTATATGCTGGTGCATTTGCACCGTTTGTAAAAAGCCACAGCCGCATTGCATTACCGCCGCTGTCCCTGACGGTTTGAAATTCAATTCTAAATTGGTTTAGATCCGGCGCACCTGGACCAAGATCAGCGGCAAAGCTTACCCATGCCGCATTTATTCCGCTTAAGAAAATTTCTTTACCGCGGTATTTTATTCTTGACTGCCCGTACAAAGCTTCATGTAATCCGGATATTACAAGAAAGGAAATAATAAAAGTCAAGATTACTTTAGAAAAACTGCGGTAAAATATCTTCATTTCAACTCCATCAAAATATTTAGAGCTATTTCAACAAAAACCACACCACTAATTATTTCTCAGTAGAGAATCTAATGAAGAGTATAGTGAATTCAAAAACTTAATTTCATCATTTGGAACTGACGAATTTTTACATGAACAGCAGGCGTAAACTGAAAATCCCCGTCTTAAATTTTCAATTTATAATTTCTTCATCCTAAGTTTTGTTCCCGTTTTATCCGAAAATATTTAATTGAGTTTTATCACCGTTATAATTTTTTATAATTTTGATAAGAAATGAAGTTAGAATTAAAAGGCATTGAATATTGATTATTGAGAATTGAATATTCAATAATATTCAATTCTCAATTTTTACTATCTGTTAAGAAAGATAGGCTCTCAGCATCCAAGCCATTTTTTCATGATCCTCCATCAGACCTGTTAAGAAATCGGCGGTGCCTAAGTCTGAATATTTATTAATTACAGTGTTAACATCTTCTCTTAAAATTCTGATTACTGTTTCATGATCGTCAAGCAAATTCTTCAGCATAGAAGCGGCTGAAGAAGCTTGAATGTCTTCATTCAACCTTGCAAGCTTAAGCATGTCTTTCAAATTACCCAGCGACCAATGCCCGAGAGACCTTACCCTTTCGGCAACATCATCAATTATCTCGTCCAGTTTTTCGTACTGGCTTTCAAAAAATTTATGCAGCTCCTGGAAATTTGGACCTGTAACATTCCAGTGGTAGTTTCGTGTTTTTGTATAAAGCACATACTCATCAGCTAATAAATTATTTAACAAGTTTGCAGCTTTTTGAAGATTGCTATCGGTTATTCCAATATTCGTTTTCACATTTCACCTCAAAATTTTAGTTTGAAAATAGCATTAAATTATTTCAAACTTATAACAAAGAGATTGTCTAATCAAATTGGTTTTCTCTAAATCACAATTGATTTAAGTGATGATGATCAGAAGCGGTGTATTAATAAATTCTTCTTCAAAAAACTTTAATGGTTCCCCTTATACTCCACCAATCCTCCGCCGTAAGTAGATATCCAGATGTTGCCTTTGGAATCTCCCGCTACTCCGGTTACATCATTAATGGGTAAGTTTGTATTGGCTTGATTAAAAATTGTAACTTTGTTTGAAGCAGAAATTTCCACCAGCCCCTGATCTGTTGCTACCCATTTGTTATCGTTCTTATCAATTAAGATTGCATTGGTCTGACTTGTAGAGGGAATAAAACCGACATTATGCCATGAAGTGCCGTCATAATATGAAAGCCCGCCGCCGTAAATAGTATTTGAACCAAAGCCTACCCAAATTGTACCGGACGGTGATATTGCTAAAGCTCTAATATTATCATTTGTAATATGACTATTGTAATTATTAACCAGCTGCCAATCCGTTATAGATTTATTAATTATCGATAAACCTTTGCTGTTCATTCCAACCCAAAGGTTATCGGAATTATCGCATAGCAAACAATTAATATTATTATCCGGCACCATTGAATCGCCGTAAGTTATCCAGTTCCTTTCACCATTAAATAAATAAGATTTAGCAGCACCTCCTTGTGTCCCAATATACCAATTGCCCGAATGATCAAAGCAGATAGATTTAATTGTAAAATTGGGCAGCCCGGAAGTTTTAAATCCATACATATGCTCTTGCGAGCCGTCGTAGGTTACAAATCCGCGGTTAGTTCCAAAGAACATCGTATTATTTTTGTCTACGGTTATGCAGTTTATATTTTTATCCGGAAGAATAGCATAAACTTGATTGCCGCCCCAGGTACTGCCGTTAAAACTAAACACGCCTTCGCCGGCAGTTCCAACCCATATAACATCATTTTGGTCAATGCCGATAGCAGTTAAATTGTTCGAGCCGATTTGCGAATTGCCGGTAGTATATTGATTCCATAACAAAGTATCCAATAAGGTCATCATTACAGTGTTTGTAAAGCTGCCGCTGCCGCTGTATACGGTAACATAAACGCTGTCGTCTCTATAGTCCGGTATATGGAATCTTACTTCATAGTTCCCGGGGATAATATTGGTTAATGTTGCCGGTGTAAATTTCCCTGTGCTGCTGTCGTTAATAAATATCTCAGCGTTCGGAGGATTACTGAAACAATAAATGCTTCCTGTCATGGATGAGTTTAAAGAATAATCTACAAAAACAGAATCCTTAAATCCTTCATCAACTTTAATGTAAATAGATGTATCTCTGTAAAGATCCTTCCTCAAAGTAATTTGATAAACACCGCTGTTGAGCCATTTGATACTATCAGGAGTAACTCTTCTTTGTTCTTTTCCATTTAAATAAATTTGAAACCCTTCCGGTTTAGTTGAGACATAAATAAAACCGGTTGGCGGCGGCGCATCCGGCGGAGTAACAGATACCTGTCTGCTGCATGAATAGAAGATAATTCCGGTAAGAAAAAATAACGGAAAATATTTTATTGCCTTGTTAAAACTTATCTTCACTAATCAGCCTCTTAATAAAATCCCAGTGACTTTAAATAATTATATGTGAATTTCAAATCCCAAACTGTTCTTACGTACGAGCCGAAAATTCCATATCCGCCTTGAATGTTAGTAAAATCGGGGCCGTCAAGTTTAACGGTAAAAGCATCCAAACCGGTCTGCAATGATAAGTAATACGTTGAAAGATATTGGTCGTAAACAAGCACTTCAATAGTTAAACCGCCGATTGAAAAATTTTTCTTATCACCGCCGTTTGGAATTTCATTCAGGTACTGAGCTATTGTTGCCATATCTATCCGGACAAAATTAGTCTTTGACGGATTAGTAAATACCGGAATCTGGGTTCCATTTTGATTAATATAAAATAAAGGAACCTGAAACTGTTTCGGCTCTGACGAACCCGCTGGGTAATATACAATATAGACTCTCGGAGAATAAATAATTTCCGGCTTCGATGCCCATGTTACAGAAATAAAATCCTTGCCGGTCGGCGGAACTGTCAGGTCGCTGCTAATATCAAAAAAATTTTCAGGTCCTACATCGGGAAGCTGTGTACTTGACTTCAGAAGCCTGCCGTTAGGAAGTAAAGCTTCTATATCAATATATTGATTATCTTCCGGCATCAGGTTATTAACATAATAGCAATGAACGGAATCTTTGTAACGCGAAGTATCTGTTCTTACAAAAGCGGTATCTCTCATCGGATATAAAGTATCTTTGTACCAAAGATTTACTTCCGCACCAACGATTGCAGGATCCTGAGTATTTGATAAAGGATTAACCCCATCTGACGGCTGGTAGCTTCGTGTAAGAGTTACTATCTGCAAAGTAGTATCGCTTCTCATAATTCCGTTTAAGGCATATCTTTCTCTGAATGGCGCGTTCGGATCAAAAGTATTATTGCAAGAATAACAAAGCATTGCCAGAAATATTGCGGAGAAAAGCATTCCGAATTTTTTCATAGTTCAACTCTTATTGTTGCAGTTGGCAGAAACGGCAGCATGTAAACCTCGGCTCCAGTACTTCGGACAAAGTAGAAAATATTCTTCCTGTTATACACATTTATTATGCTAGCATCAACGGTAAATTTAAATGGCGAAATCTCAAAATACTTACTTACACTTAAATCAAGGCGGTGATAATCCGGCAGACGCGCAAGGTCTTTATCGGATAATATTCCATATGGCTGGTAACTTTCAAAAATCGGGAAGGTGGAATAAAAGTCATTAAAATAAAATTTGTTATAATATCCCATATTCTGTGTAAACGGCAAGCCAGAGTTGAAAACCCAAACGGCACTTGCCTGCCAGCCGGAGCCAAAGTTATAAGCCACCATTATGTTAAAAGAATTTCTGACATCGTACCTCGGATAATAAACCCAGCCGTTAAGATCTTTATAAGCCCAGCTTAAAGTATAAGCAGCAGTAATATTCAATGGATCCTTTTGATATTTAAGCTGAAACTCATCGCCGTAAGATTCACCGGTTGCAGGCAGAAGATCCGGATCGGAATCCAGTACTTTGTTGTCATTCAAAGTAGGAATGTTGTGCATGGCTTTGTAATATGTTTGTGCATCCAGCGATAGGAAATCAGTAAAATAAATATCAGCACCGGCAGAATACATTATATTTGTTGCCGGTTTAAGATAACCCGGTGTAATGATCCACGGCTCAAATAAAGATATAACTTCGTTTTCATCCGACAGAGTTGTAATCTGCTGATCATAAATACCCCATCCGGCTTTAAGAGTAATTAGCGGAGATAAATTATATGTCATGTTCACATAAGGATCAAAAATAAAATTAGCAGCATCTGACTGCGATAAGCCGGTTAACACTACTCTGGTACCAAAGCTCGCGCCGAAATCCGAAAATCTTAAAAATTTATAGTAGGCATAAAAATCAATGTTGCTTCCGCTTGAGCCGATGTTTGAAATTGCACCTAGAGAATTCTGAAGTAATAACTTTGTCTCGATATTTTTAATTTCAATTCCGGAGTGAAGCTCGTCTTTTGAATCATATATATAAGTAAATTTTGTATTGAAGGAGATGTCATTAACAGTATTTATCTTGGGAGCGACACCGCTTAACTTGGGAATAACATCACCCTCAAAATTGCTCATTGATAAATCTATTTCAAAGTACAAAGGTGAATCGGTTATCTGGAACCAGCTCATCCCCAAAACATTATTGGACCACTTCATATCTTCAGATCTCGGATCGTTGCTGATAAGCTTGTCTCCGCTGAAGAATCCGTCAACCACAAATTTTGAACCACGGATTACGTCCGGATTAGAATAATTAAGTTTAAATGATGCATCGTAAAAATCTATCGGTGCGTTCTGGTTGTTTAAAAATTTTCTCCAAATTTCCGTAGGGTAGCTTTTCCTGATCGTAGCGATAAAAGAGCCGTTCGGAATTGGTCCTTCAACTAAAGCTTTGCCCGTAATAAAGCTGGTGCTCGCTATAGCATCGAATTTATTTTTATCCCCGTCCTTTGTAATTATGTTTAGCACCGAAGAAAGCCTGCCGCCGTATTCAGGCGGAATGCCGCCTTTATAGAATTCAAGGCTATTGATCATATCGGGATCTACAACGCTGAATATACCGAAAGCATGGAATGGATTATAGATTGTAATTCCGTTTATTAAAACTAAATTCTCATCGCTCGGACTTCCCCTAACATAGTAACGTGCGGATACGTCTCCTGTCGATTGAACGCCGGGAATAAAATGCAGCGATCTGAAAACATCCGATTCAACTCCTTTAGGAAACATCTCCATGCCTCTTAAAGAAATTCGCTGGAGTCCCAAGTCGGTTGCATTTTTTTCTACTCTCCGTTTGCCGATTCTTTCAACCGGCTGCAGCATTATATTTGTAGGAGTTAATCTGACTTTTATATCATTAATTTTATTTGGCTGAATATAAACTCTGATAGATTTAGTTACATATCCCATAAACGAAACAGTAAGAGTGTAAGTTTTGTTTGCGGGAATTGAAGGAATGAAAAAATATCCGCTTGAGTTTGCTGCCGCGCCGGTATTTAAATTTTTTATTAACGCATTTGCAAAAGGAAGAACTTCGCCGTTAGTTGAATCGGTTACCAAGCCTCTTAACGTTCCCTTTTCTTGAGCTTTGTTTATTGAAGAAAAAATTCCAACGAAAAGGAATGATATTGAAATAATAAATAAAAGATAATTCTTAGATGATATTACTTTCATTTATTACTCCCTGATTATTAACCGGATTACAATTTATCTTAGAAATAAAATCCAACCATAAATTGGCGGTGTTGTCTTTTCCGAAAGTCGATCCGGTAAGAATAAAAAGATGCGTATTCAAAATGCCCTTCTGAATTTCCCCCAAAGGAGAATCATCGTTTTGAAATTATTACTTACTTTTGAACTATAGCTGATTTGCTAAACCCAAACTCTGCATCTTAAAAATGATGAGAGAAAGCAATAGTAATCAAAATTACCGCAGCATAATTCAATATTTTATAAAAACCGGCGTCAATATACCATCTGTTCAAGTACTAAGCAACAAATTTTATATGAAGGTATTTCAAAATTTTAAATGAATAAAAAAACGAGGACTGTAGCTAAAGTAACGGCTTCGGTTATTTGTTATTGTTTTTCTTCCGCAAAGAATAGGTATTCCTCTCCCAAAAAACTCCGTCCTGGTAGCCTTGAATGCTTTTATTAGTTTCAGCTATTTCCAATCTTTTGTTAGCCAGACAAACATATTCTTCCGATATCTCAACAGCATAAAAATTTCTATTTAATTTTTTTGCCACAACCGCAGTCGTTCCGGAGCCGGCAAAAGGATCCAGAACTACATCGCCTTTATCGGTACTGGCAAGAATTAATTTTGCAAGAAGCTTTTCAGGCTTCTGTGTAGGGTGGTCGGTATTCTCCGGCATACTCCAGAATGGAATACTTATGTCAGTCCATAAATTTCCCGGATGGGTAAGTCTGAAATTTCCGTCACCGCTTTCTTCCCAATCTTTAGGCGTTCCATTTTCTCTGTACGGCGCAATAACTTTTCTCTTCAATTTAACGGCATCGATATTAAATTTATAGTTTGAGCTTTTTGTTGCAAACCAAATATCTTCGTAAGAGTTTTTATAATTTGATTTGGCGCCTCTGCCTTTTTCTCTTTCCCAGGTAATCCGGTTTTGTATAATCAGCTTATCTTTAATTGCATGGTAAATTGATATTGAAGTTTGCCAGTCGCAACAGATGTAGACCGTTGCCGTTTGTTTTAGAGCAGGCAGCAATAAATCAAACCATGATTTGAACCATTCTGTATATTTCTCTTCGGAAGTTTTATTAAAACTGTTTCCGTGAAACTGTTTGCTTAGATTGTACGGCGGATCTAAGAACAGCAGATCAACTGAATTCTGCGGAATGAATTTATAAGCCTTCAGAATATCGCCGAGAATAACTTCATTAATAGGAAGCTCTTCCCCAACTTGATGAAGGTGTCTGATATTCTTTTGAAAAACTTTTTTCTCTTTTTCCGAAAGCGTTATTGTCTTGTTTCTCGGAGCCCTAACTTTTGACATATTTTATTTTTTTGATGCAAATATAAAATCTTTAATTCGATATTTCATCAAGCCTTTGGGATTAGACAGGTTTTAATTATCTTTTCGCCGCCGAGAATTCAAAAGTATTCGAAAAGAAAGACACTCTTTAAATGAAAAATTTTCCTAAAAACATTTTCTTACTTTTAACTATTTTATTTATTACGGCAATCTTTGTTGTCTTTCTGCCGGGCATTAAACCAATTAAACTCTATACAATAGGAGAAATCTCAGCTTCCGCAATTTTCCTTGTGCTTTGCTTCCTTATTAAGAAATATGATTTACCATGGAAATTCATAGCAGGCTTTACGATTGGCTTTATCGTTATCAGAATAATTTTAATCAATTTACACCCGATCGGTTCGGATGATTATTATCGGTACGTTTGGGACGGCAAAGTACATATGAACGGAATAAATCCTTACCGTTATGCCCCGGATGATGCGGCATTAAACAATCTTCATTCCGATATTCTTCCAAGATTAGTTAATCATCCGGAGATGAAAACAATCTATCCGCCGCTTAGTGAAATATTATTTTTCGTCTCCTACTTAATCGGAGGAGAAAGCTTCTTCGGTATAAAAATTTTAATACTCATTTTTGATTTGATGACGATCTGGGGAATCTATTTGATTTTGAAAAAGCTAAAGCTTCCTGAAAAATATCTTCTGATTTATATTTTATGTCCGCTCATTCTTTTCCAATTTTTTATAGATGCACATGTCGATGGTTTCGGCTTGCCGTTTATGATTTTCTCTTTGTACTTCTATCTTGATAAAAAAAATACTTTAAGCTACGTCCTTCTCGGATTATCACTTTGCGTTAAGCCTCTGGGACTGATTCTGGTCCCAATTTATTTCTTTAATGAAAAAAAATTTACAGAAAAGATTAAAGCCGCGGTAATCCCTGTGTTGATTTATGGGTTATCATACGTCCCCTACATTTTTACCGGCACACCCTTTAAGGCTTTAATGGAATTTACGGAGAACTGGACTTTCAACGGCGTCGTCTTCAACATTCTCGATTCTTTCATTAAAGATAATCAAAGAGCAAGACTCATCTGTGCCGGACTTCTTTTTATATCTTACCTCGGAATTTTATTTACCAAGAAAGATATTTTAGAAAAGCTTTACCTATCGATTTTTCTCTTATACATTTTCTCACCGGTAGTGCACCCGTGGTACTTAAGCTGGTTTGTAATTCTACTTCCTATAATTCCAAGGTGGAGCGGAATAACTTACGTAAGTTTAATAAGTCTAACAGCGTTCACCGTTCTAAATTATCAGCTAAACGGAATCTGGAAAGATTATACTTCAGTGTTAGCAATAGAATATGCACCGGTACTGCTGTTATTCATCTATGAAATATTTACGGTTAATCCTCGAATAGGAAAGTTATCAATTACTCAGGTTAAAGATTAGTCATTCACAGCACTGTAATTGATATTTCCTTATAAAACCTTTAATTTGCGCCAACAAAATAATTGGAGGCAGAATGGAGAGCATAAATGTCTTGTTTACATCACAGATACCGACCGCACTTTTTTCCTTCGAGAACTATTTTAGAAAATCAAAAAGAATACACTTAACAACCAAGCTAATCACCGCATTAAATATAATTGATAAACAGCCGGAGAAAAACGGCAGCAGGATTAAAATTAAAGAAGAGAAATGCGACTTATTGATTTTTGACGTCGACGCTGCTAACGAATCTGAATCTGAATTAATAAGAAATATTTTGACTTCAGATAATAAAGAAATAAAAAAGATTCTTTATACTTCATTGCAAGACAAAAAGCAGATTGATTACTTTCTTAGTAGAGGAGTTGACGGAATTGTAAGCAAAAGAGACGGCTTTGAAGCTATAGAAGAATGTATGCTGCACGTCTATAAAAATAATAAATACTACAGCAGGTTTATTCAAAATGTACGTTCGGAAGATGAAAAGCTTTCTCACAACCTTCCTGAACTTGGCTTTAGAGAGAGACAGGTTATCTCACTTAGATTAGAAGGCAATACGAACCGGCAGATTGCCCAAATTCTAAAATTAGGCATCAGGACTGTAGAGTCGTATTTATATTCTGCAAAAGTAAAACTAAACATGGGGCATATTAGCGATTTATTAATATGGGCTGCCAAAAACTTAATGCCAGTGGTTATTCCGCTTTTACTCAACTCACTTTGCTTAATGGACTGGCTTTGGAGTTGCGGTATGTTAGAATAGTGGAATAAAGAAATACCGGATTACATCGCTTACTCCATTACTTCAACACTCCATTATTACAAATTGAATTTGTAGAAAATTATCCGTAAAACACTGGTTGACAGAAATCCTTCTACGGGATAAATTAAACACCAAATTTAATTGATAATTTTTTTCGGGGATTTTTAGTGTTTTCAGCAGAACAAAGTGTTCCGAATAAAAGTATAAGTGGAAGTATTCAATCTTCCGGTATCTTATCTAAAAAGAAGTCCTCCCGAAACCTTACCCAAAACAGAAGCTTTACAATTGATAACTATTGCTCATTTAATAGCATGCTTGTAACCTGCAGTAGGAGAGAAATGTCAATCAATACCCAGGCTGTTACCGATTGGAAGAGGGATATCTTAGCAGGCAACAGGCTTCCTTTTGATGAAAACAGCCCTACCGCTAAGAGAAAGAGGTGTATAACCAACGGAAATAGGGGTATTTTCATCCGGTGGAGGGGTATTTTAGGTAATGAGAGGGGTATGTCCGACAGCCGGAGGGGTATTACTGACGGAAGGAGGGGTTTTTTTGATGGTAAGAGGGGTATTTTCAACCGGCAGAGGGGTATTTCTGATGAAGAGAGGGGTAAAATAAAACATAATAGGGCAATTTGCAGCGAAATCGAACAATTTAATTTATTTCCCGGACGGGGAATAATCATTTTTCATCAACAAACTAAAAGGATAAACAAATGCTAAAGTACATTTTAGAACCCGTTGGCAAGCTTCTTAAATTAAAGAGCGGCATTGAAAAGAATCCCGGTAAATGGACCGGACAGTCTGTAACACCGGAATCCATACAGTTAACTGTGGACGGATTAAACAAAGTGGACAAAGAAGCCGATGATGCGCAGAATGCAGCAATAACTAAGCTTTCAGAAGCCAGGAGCGTTGCCGCCGCAGCTGAGCTTGAAGCAGACAGTATTATTAACCTTGCAATTGGATTGGAGAAAGGCAGCCCAGAAAAGTTAAGCAACGACTATGGAATAAATGTTAAGAAATCATCTACTCCCAAATCTATCCCTTCTACTTCACACCTCGTAACTTTAAAGGATGATGTTGACGGCGAAGGAATAATAGCTTCAACGAATGTCGACCCCGATGCATCAATGTATGAATGGCAGAGAGGGTCATCAACGGATGCATCTAAGACGGATGTAATACCGGAGATGAAATTATTCAAAGTAACAAAGAAGACAACCTTTGTTGACGACGATGTTGTAAAAGGTGTAAGATACTTTTACCGTGTAAGGGCAACGAACACGGCGGGCGCAGGTGCCTGGAGCGAGGCGGTTAGCAGGGTACAATAAAAGTAAAGAGTAGAGAGTAAGGAGATAGACACCCAATATCTTGAAGACATTGGGTGTCTGATATGACTGGGTTCTTCTTTTCATCAAATTTTTTAAACACTTGACATTTACCCCCCCCCCCAATATATTTTGCAATGTAAGTATAAAGGTTCTTAGTGCGATATTGAATTTTTATTAATTTAATTCCCGGGGTAAAAAAATGGGGATGATACAAAAAATTGATTTATATACAATTTCAAATAGCCTATCTTTTTCTGCCGGCTTAACAAGCCTGCTTAAACAAAACAATGAAATATATCTCCACGATTGTTTCCGCAGCTTAAATTCTGCTCTGAACTATTTTTATATAGATTCCACTTCTCTTAAAAATAATAAAGTAGTTTTTATCGAAGACCTTTCTCTTGATAAAGCAGAGACGGTTGATTTTCTTAAAAGCTATTGTGGGGATTTCAAGCTTGAAGAAATTAAAACAATAGTTTATACCGACAGCGTTAATCCGGAATATTTACATGGACTAATTTCATCCAACGTAATGAGTATATTGCACGACCATGAAACGCCTGTAATGGATTCTCTGCTTCTGTTAAAAGAAGAACAGAGCCAAAGAATAATACAAACACATTTGAATTCCACTAATACAGTACCTGCGTGGGAAAAAGTAAATGAGAAGCTTATTAGAATAATTAGATTAGTCAACAGCGGCTGTTATTGCTATGATAGTATTGTAATTGATTCAATAACTTTGAGGGGCTTTAATTGGGCAATGAGGGAAACAAACAACGATAAACTTTCGCAGGGTTTAATGTCCTTTAAAAGTGAATTGTCTGAAGCTGTTGATAAAATGAACTTACTTTCAAAAAGAGAAAGGGAAATATTATTGAAAATAGCGGAAGGGAAAAAGAATTACAAAATAGCGGATGAGTTTCATGTTTCAGCGGATACTATTTCGCAGCATAAAGCCCACATATTGATTAAGCTCGGTTTAAAATCTACACAAAGCTTATCTGTACTTGCTCTCCTACTATTAAATGGACTGCTAAGCTAAAAATTATAAGAATCTTATAAGTAAATTATAAGTTTCTTCTATAGAAACATATTTACACTTATACTATTTTCATAAAGTGTTTTATTGTTTCTTATTTTAACATTACTGGTGAAGGTACAATTTTAACCATAGAATTTCTAACCAAAGAAAATAATGAAGAACAAATTTGTTATGAGTGATAAAATATTATTCTATAAAAAAATGGCAAGGAACTTGTTTCCAGTGTATAGACTGAAAATAATAAAAGTACTGCCGTTTATATTTCTACTTTTTGTTAATGCACAAAGCTGCAAAAGCCCAACCGGACCTGAAGCCCTGCAGCCGGGAAGAAGAGATTATACATGGACAGTGGACACTTTAAATATACCATACACTGTTTTAGAAAGCATCTGGGGAAGTTCACCAACCGATATTTGGGCTGTTGGACCCGGAGGGGATAAGGATAAGACAATTTATCATTTTGACGGCACAAAATGGAATAATGATGGTATATCGAGATCATTAGCTCCTCGCTGCGTCTTTGGATTTGCTCAAAATAATGTTTGGTTTGGCGGCTATGGCAATAATATCTGGCACTATGATGGTAATTCTCTTTCAGACTTTCAGGATTATACAATTCCTAATTATCCTTGGGCTGGTATAGAAAATATTTGGGGTGATAACCCGAATAATGTTTATGCTGTAGGTGTTGCAGACAGCAGCAATGTATTAAGAGGAATAATCCGAAATTTTAATGGTACGACTTGGCAGACAGTTTACATCTCCAACAAGAATGAAGATTTTGTTAAGATACTTAGAGGTAATTTGTCTGGAAACAATTATTATATATTATCCGAAAGGAATGATGATAACAATAACACAGACTCTATCAATATCTATCAATTTAATGGGAAAAATTTATTAGAAGCATTTTCATCACCAGCACAGATCCATTTAGACATAGCAAGCATTTCTTCACAAATTTTTTTAGTATCTAATAATAATATTTATGCTTTATCAGGTCATGAAGCAGTCTTTTCGAAGAATCTAGAATTTGTCAGTAAAATTAGTACTAATAATTTTTGGGGAGGAATTTGGGGACGAAACAAAGATGATATTTTTCTTGGATTGTATGACGGAATTGCTCATTACAATGGAAGTAATATAGCGTATTTGTTTCACTTTAATACCTATCAGGTCGGTATTGGCGGCATGGTTCTTTTCGATAAGGAAATTTTTATACTTTGTTATGATTTTACAAATCAAATTAACTTTATAATAAGGGGAAAACTAAATTGAAAATGAAAGGAGGTATATAGGTGAATAAATTTATAAAATAACGGGGAAATGCTGGAACATTTCCCCGTCTGTTTTGAGTAGCCATCGTCAACGTTAATTAATACATTCCAATGGAATGTCGAAGGCTATTCTATTTTTAAAAATAATATTTTTTTTATAAAAATGGAGTTTAATATGAAAAATAGTTTCCTTCTTTTTTCAAGCCTAATAATTATTTTAAGCATATGCGAATTATTTGGGACTACTATATATCCTTCTAATACGATTGTTGGTCTCAAAATCGATAATAATGGTAATAGAACTTATGTATCTGATGGCGATCTTTATAATATTGGTACTGCTGTTTATGTTAATTATTCTATGACTGACCGTACAGAATATAAATTTAATCTAACCGGCATTCCTTCCAATTGTATAATTAATAATGTTTACCTAACATATACAATTTCAAATGGCCCTTTTAATGTTAATATAACTGAAAATAGCAATACTAGCGACTTGGCTACATTATATAATAGGCTTGGACAGTCAAATCAATTATTTTCAAATATTGGTTACGGCACTTCATCTGTTTCAAGCAGTTCTCTTACATCTTTAGTAAATAATAACAAAGGGGGATATATTTTTCTAGACGCTTTTTCTACCGCTGAAAGTGAAATCGGCTCAAGTGCAATAGTTGCGCTTGGATTAATTGTTGATTATACACTTCTCCCCTCATTTACCATAGATAATAATTTTCAGGCATCGGATGGAAGCGACGGTAAAGTGATTATCAATGGAGCGCAGCAAAGCGCTCCTTACCATTTTAATAATATGAACCAGGGGACGAACATATCTTTACAAGCGGTAAGTCCGCAGACAGATAATTTAGGATACCAAAGAATTTGGAATACGTCTGGGGTTCAAAATAGTCTAAGCAGTTGGGAGCAGTACAATGGCTCTTATAATTTCAAAACCAATAGTTCCCAATATAATTTTACCGTTTCCGCCTCTGATAATGCCACTACATATATTGCAGAGTCAATGAAAAGCTGTAATATCACTGTTCAAAACAGCTTGGACATTGGAGGTAACGGAGGCAGCATAAAAGTTAATGGTAATACCGTATCTTCACCTTCTTCCGGTTACCAGGTTGTAGAACAAAATCCAATAGCCGTACAAGCCTTAGATCAAACATCCAACGGAAAGCAATATTACTTCCACAATTAGGGAGACGGGAATACAAGTTATTCAGAAACATTATATCCTACTTCAAATACAACCTACACTGCTTACTTAATAAGCCAGGATGCAATTTCAGCTTCAGGTCCGACATCATTAATCTACGGTAATTATGCAACATGGACGGCGAATGTTTCCATGGGGTTTCCTTCATACACTTACCAATGGTATTATATGTATCCAAGTTCCGGCGGAGGTGCACATCCGGCAATTTCTACAGGTTCTATAAAACCAAATGTTTTACCTCTTGATACATGGTACCCACTTGGAACAAACAGCACTACTTTATATACATCATTCGTTCAAAATGCGGAGCTTAAGTGCGTGGTAACTGATTCAAAGGGATTAACAGGTACGTCAAACATAATATTTATAAGTGTAAGATATTCTTCGTCGAATGAGACTGCAAATAAAGCTGCTGATGCAAAGTTAAATAATTTCGAATCGGAACAGTCTAATAAAATTGCTGAAGTTTCTTCTTATAAATTGGATCAAAATTATCCTAACCCTTTTAATCCATCAAATTCAATTCATTATGAAATACCTGCAAACGGGCTGGTGACTTTAATAATTTATGATGACCTCGGCAAAGAGGTAAGTACGCTTGTTAATCAATATCAAGATAAAGGAAGATATAATATTAATTTTAATGCTTCCAACCTTTCAAGTGGAATATATTTCTATAAATTAAAAGCCGGCGATTATATCTCTATTAAGAAGATGATAGTTCTTAAATAATTCATAGCTAAATATAGGGCGGCTTGGCAAGTCGCCCTATATTATTTTGATATGCTTTTTATTAAACAGATAAATGTTAGAATAAAGAGCTGAACCGGATGACATCCAACTTCAATTAAAAAGTTGCGAGATATAGGTGTTACGCGTTATACGTCGTAGATGCCGTGCTTCCGCCTCTACCTGTCCAGTTTGTATGGAAAAATTCCCCGCGCGGCTTATCGACTCTTTCATAAGTATGCGCGCCAAAATAATCTCTTTGAGCCTGCAGAAGATTAGCCGGCAGCCTATCATTCCTGAAGCCGTCAAAATATTCAAGCGCTGTTGACATTGCAGGAACCCAAACTCCGTTTAGTACCGCAGTTGATATTACTCTTCTCCAGCTTTCAACAGCATCATCAATTTTAGATTTGAAGAAAGGATCAAGCAGCAGGTTTGAAAGGTTCGGATTCTTATCGAAAGCATCTTTAATTTTTCCTAAGAAGACAGAGCGGATAATGCAGCCGCCGCGCCACATTAAAGCAACTCCCCCGTAATTCAAATTCCAGCCGTATTCCTTAGCTGCGGCTCTCATCAGCAAGTAGCCCTGAGCGTATGAAACAAGCTTTGAAGCATACAGCGCTTTCTCAAGATCATTTATAAAAGTTTTTTTATCTCCGGTAAATTTCGAGTTAGGTTTCGAGAAAACTTTTGAAGCTTCAACTCTGTCATCTTTCAAAGAAGAAAGAGTTCTGCCGAAAACAGCTTCGCCGATTAAAGTTAACGGCACACCGAGATCAAGCGCGGCAATTGCAGTCCATTTGCCGGTTCCTTTTTGTCCTGCAGAATCTAAAATTTTATCTACCAGTGGTTTTCCATCTTCATCTTTATACGCTAAAATGTCTGCGGTAATTTCGATAAGGTAGCTATTAAGTTCGCCCTTGTTCCATTGCTTAAAGACATCATGCATCTCTGCCGGAGATAAGCCGAGGATGTCTTTCATTATCTGGTATGTTTCGGAAATCATCTGCATGTCGCCGTATTCAATACCGTTGTGAACCATCTTAACAAAATGCCCTGCGCCGTCTTCGCCGACCCAATCGCAGCATGGTGTTCCGTCTTCAACTTTAGCAGAGATACCCTGGAAGATAGGCTTAACATATTGCCAAGCTTTTGGATTTCCACCAGGCATAATTGAAGGACCCTTTAAAGCGCCTTCCTCGCCGCCAGAAACTCCGGTACCGATAAACAAAATTCCCTTGCCGGCTAAATATTTTGTCCGCCTGATTGTATCCGGGAAATATGAATTCCCTCCGTCAATGATAATATCGCCTTCTTCAAGATGCGGTATAAGCATCTCGATGAAATCATCGACAGGCTTTCCAGCCTTAACCATCAACATTACTTTCCTTGGTCTTTCAAGCGAGCTTATCAACTCTTCAAATGAATGAGTACCGATTATGTTTTTACCTTTAGCTCGTCCATTTATAAAAGCATCAACTTTTTCAGCCGTACGATTATAGACGGCAACAGTAAAGCCTTTGCTTTCCATATTCAAAACTAAATTCTCGCCCATTACTGCTAATCCTATTAAACCGATATCAGCTTTCTTCATGTAGTTCCTCTATTTTATTTTAATAAAAAATTTTTTCATAAAACTTACGCAGCAAAAATAATAATAAAATCGACGGCTAATTAGTCTATTCTCCTATATTAAAATATTTTTTTCACTGTAACTTTACAGTTTATAAAGTTGTAATAAATTGATCCACAATCTCAAATTAGTACTCAAAAGATTTGAGTCATCTGTAGTAATTATGATTCCATGCTTTAATCAAATATTCCTTAATGGAAATATTTACAGATTTATGGCATAATCATTGGATTGGAATACTCAAATAACATATTGGAACTAAACAAATAACAAAAACAACTGGGAGAAAAACCATGAAAAGCATTATTTACTTTGTAGCGGCAGCATTTATTATATTGCTTGCAGGTTGTTCGGAAAATGGGACGAGCGTTAACCAGCCAACAACAAATCAAAAACAACTTATAAAACTTCCTCAAAAAGCAGGTTTAAGTAAAGAATCTGAACTTTCAACTACCAAGACAATCAACGGAAAAACCGGAGGCTTGATTATTTTAAGAGGAAGCTACATGAGCTTAGAAGGTAAACGCGTAGAAGTTTATGGCACATTAGTAATTCCAGCGCATGCTTTCGAAGGTGAAAGAACAATTACTATGTCGACTGATGACGAATATGCTGGAGTAGATTTTTATCCGCACATGACATTTGAAAAACCACTTAGTCTGACCCTGGCATTTGCCGGATTGGATTTAAGCGATCTGAATTTGTCAAACGGTAAAATTGGTTTTTATTTTATTGATGATCAAGGAAACATGACCCCTATTTCTAATAATGGAGTTGTTGCAAATAACTTTTTGGGTTCTCTTATGGTAGTAGGCGCAAGGATAGATCATTTTTCAAGATATGCGTTTGCCAAATAATAAATATCTTTTATTGAGATAATTACTTTTAAGATTGAAAATTGAATACAACCGGTGAGAATATGGAAATAATGCTTTTGGAAATTCTACTCGGATTTTTCGACAAAAAAACTGTCGCAAAATTTTCAAAAAAATATATTATGCCGAATCTATCCAGTAATGCGAATTCCTCTCAGTTATCTTTATCAGAGAAAGCAGAGCCCCGCAATTTCTTAAAGGTAAATGTTCAGATCGACCTAATAATTACATATGCCGAAGATAACCTCCCCTTTCAAAAATTCATTGAACTCTTACTTCAACTGGGCGAATATTCAATCAGTACCGGTGAATTTGCCTCGGCAGTTTATATCTTTGAAAAAATCTTACATAAAACTAAGGCTAAGAGTGATCTGCAAATTTTCACCGCGCATTCTCTCCGTTCATTAGGAGAAGTATTCAGCCGGCAAGCACTATGGGAAATCAGTTTTAATTATATAAAGCGTGCAATTGAAACTTACTCCAAGCTGAAAGACACGGAAGGCATAGCCGAATGTGAAAATCTTCTTGGAACAATTTATGGTGATTTAGGAAATTTAAACGACGCCCAGGTTCATTTCGAAAAAGCTTATTCCTTGTTAAAAGGTAAGTTTATAAAAAGTCAGCTTGCAAGTAAAATAAAGACCAACTTAGGCATTGTAAATAATATTGCCGGAAATTTTGAGAAGGCACTTGAATATTACAAGAGTGCTCTTGTAGATTTTGAAACTGCTAAGGATCTAAGAAGAATGGCTGAGGTTAGGCATAACCTTGGAATGTTGTACAGTAAGATCCGGAAGTATAATTCTGCCCATAAAGAATTTAACACAAGTATAAAACTTTCACAGAAACTGGGGGACATACAAACGCTTGGTCTTTCGTTTATTGGCAAGGCATATCTTTATGCAGTTCAAAAAGAATTTTTACTCGGTGATAAATTTGCCCGGAAGGCATTGGAAGTTTGTCATGAATCCAAAGATATGCTTTCAATTGCCGACATTTATAAAATTCAGGGTATCATTCAGCGTGAGCTTCAGAATTATGACAACGCTGCTACTTATTTACTAACCAGCCTCCGGCTAAATAAAGAACTTAAAAATCAATTAAACAAAGCTGAAGCTGAATTGGAGCTTGGTAAATTGTTTAATCAAGTTGGAAATAAAATAGAAAGCAAAAACTACTTCCGTCGCGCGATTAAATATTATAAACGTATCGGAGATCATCAGGAAATAGATAGAATAAACGAACTGCTTCTTGCCTCATAATAATTCTCTCATTTAGTGATAATTTATCTTAGAAATTTTAAGTTGCGGTAGATTTCAAAAATCATTTACTTACCATTTACATTATAATGATTGATTTATAACTTGAATCAAATAATTGAAAATTATTTAACTTACGTTACGCACAATTAAGGATCTAATTTACTTTGTCATTCCGAACTTGGTTCGGAATCTCATTTTTCAACATTTTTGGGATGCTGAATCAAGTTCAGCATTACATGTGCGTAACGTGAGTTATTTAAATAATTTCACCATCCGGTTTGACATAATTGATTAAAAAAATTATTTTCTTGCTGTCTTTAAATAACTTGTTTTTCTTATAGCGAATCATCCCACAAAATAAATCCAAAAGGATAATTATGAAGCAATTTTTAATAATGGCTCTGGCAAGTTTATTATCTTTGCCGTTTGTTTCTTGTTCAAGCGCAGACAACTGCACTGCAAATGGGAATTTCCGGATTGATTTTTATTCCGGAGGAGGTTTTACCGGCATGCAGCAAGGTGTTACCATTTCATGCGAAGGCTGGGCAAAGTTCTGGAAGAAAATGCCGACTTCCGATCGCGAAATAACCGATAGCGTAAGTCTATCCTCCGATCAGATGAAGGGATTCGTAGATATGATCAACAATCCGGAATTATTTTCTTACAGCAATAAGTTCACCGGTAATTACACCACGCATCTTGTGATAATGAAAGATATTCAATTGAATGATATTTCTTTCAATGATAGCGACCCGCCTAAAAATTTTCCACAAGCAGTCACGAATTTAATTTCCGAAATAAAAAATATAAAAAAGTAAAGGACTGAAGTATGAAATATCTTAGATACCAATTTTTTATTCTTACTCTTATCATTTCCTATGCTGCTTTTGCAGGACAGCCAATTAAAAAGGTAAAGAAGCTGCCCTCGCCAACATCTAATCAGGCTATCCTTAATAATTTAAACAAGCCGCAAACTCTGTTGAATATTTCCGGCAGGCTGACAAGCTTTATGAAGAAGGTCGGCTTGAATCCTGCGACAGCAAAGCTTCATGCGGTAAATTCTCCGCTATTAAAGACAGCTTCATTTAATAATATCGGTAATAATTCGCTTCCGGTTCAATTAAGACTAAATGTAAATGGATTCGATAAATTAATTATAGACAAGAAATACGGAACTCCGAGATTTATTGAAGTTCATCCATCGCAAGTTAAAAAATCTGCTGTCATTCAATCTAATGCCGGATATACCACAGCAGCTTTTAATTTTTTATCCGCAAACAAGAATTTATTGAAGATATCTGATCCGCAAAACGAATTTAAGTTAGAAAGTATTCATACGGATAAATTAGGAATGACTCACGTTCGTCTGGAACAGACTTACAAAGGATTGGAAGTCTGGGGCAAAGACATTTATGTTCATATAGATAATCACGGAGATATACTATCAATGAACGGGCGTTATGCCCCAACTCCAGCATCGATTCAAAGTATTACTCCACAGGTCTTATCATCAACTGCTACATTAACTGCTGTTAATGACTTGAAAAGCAGGACAACGGTTTCAACAATGTCACCGCAATTTGAAAAGCTTCTTGATTACTATGGACCGGCTTCGAAGGAAATTATTTGGTACGATAAACAACAGCAGCCTCACTTAGCATGGTTTGTTGAAGTGCGTTCAGGGCTTTCGCAGGATTGGTATTACTTCATTGATGCAAACAGCGGAGCCATAATGAATTCTTACAACAATGTTTGCTACGACGGCGGCGCACCTGCAACAGGTACTGATCTTAACGGAGTTACAAGAACATTCGGCACTTACCAGGTTGGCAGCAATTATTATATGATGGACGCAAGCCAGCCTATGTTTAATGCGGCTCAATCGCAAATGCCAAATAATCCGGTCGGTGCAATTGTTTGCCTGGACTTAAAAAACACGGATCTTTCAAGCAGTTCGCAATTTTACTATGTTACTTCAACCAAC
This sequence comes from Bacteroidota bacterium, assembly GCA_021815405.1. GTDB lineage: Bacteria > Bacteroidota > Ignavibacteria > Ignavibacteriales > Ignavibacteriaceae > FEN-1297. The sequence continues at coordinate 91,345 of JAKAGV010000014.1, read as the reverse complement.
AACCAGTGGAACGATCCGGTTTCTGTTTCTGCTAACTACAATGCAATAACAACATATCAGTATTACAATTCAACTTACAGCAGAAATTCAATTGATAATAACGGCATGACAATTTATTCAATTATCCATGTTACACAGAACGGTCAAGGGATGGATAATGCTTACTGGAACGGCAAAGTAATGTGCTACGGCGACGGAGATACATATTTTAAACCGCTTGCAGGCGGACTTGATGTTGCCGCTCATGAAATGACACATGGGGTTACTCAGTATACTTCGAATCTTCAGTATCAGGATCAGTCCGGTGCGCTTAATGAATCTATGTCGGATGTTTTCGGGAAATTAGTTGATACTACCTCATGGAAAATAGGAGCTTCAGTTGTAAAAGACTTTGTAACTTTTCCATCAGGTGCTTTAAGAGATATGAGCAATCCTCATAACGGCGGTAATCCGGGAGATCCATGCTGGCAGCCTGCTAATATGAGCGAGTACGTGAACACAACTGAAGATAACGGCGGAGTTCATGTAAACAGCGGCATTCCAAATTATGTTTTTTATCTCGTCGCATCTGTTATCGGCAGAAGTGATGCAGGAAAGATTTGGTATAAGGCAGAAACTTCTTATTTAACCCATACAGCTCAATTTCTAGATGCAAGAATTGCTTTCGAACAAGCAGCAACAGAATTATTTGGTGCATCAAGCAGCCAGGTTAGTGCGGTTAAAAGCGCTTGGGATAATGTTGGAGTTTATGAAAGCACTCCGCCGCCGCCGCCGCCATCAACTCAGATTGTTGGACAAAATTGGATACTGGCAGTAAATACTGATCCTACTTATGGAAATTCAATTTATATAACTAATCCAAACGTAACTCCTACCCAACTGGATCCTTTGACGACAACGTCTGTTTTAACTAAGCCGGCAGTCAGCGATACTTCAGGATTAATTTTATTTGTTGATCAGAATTATGAGCTAAGAGCAATATATGCCGATCCTACTAATCCCCAAGAAACTGTACTTGATACTGATAAAGTTTGGTGGAGCGTAGCAATCGGACCTGGACTAAGCAGCATTGCGCTTACTTCAAGGTACATCGATACTACTATTTACTATATCGATCTTACGAACAATACAAATAAGGAATATAAAATAGTTACGCCGACTTACGACGCAACCGATACCGTAAATACGGCATTATATGCAGATGCGCTGTCATTTGATCCCACAGGTCAGTACCTTATTTTCGATACTTATAATCAGATGAAAGGCGCTGCCGGTGATACAATAAGCTACTGGAATATAAACCTGCTCGATATTCAATCAGGAAGAATGGAAACTGTTTTCCCGGCTCTTGCACAAGGCGAGAATGTTGACGATCCTTCATTCTCTAAAACATCTCAAACGAGATTCACGTTTGATTACGAGAATACAAATACCAATAAGTTTGAAGTGTTTGCTGCGGATTTCAATACGGGGAAAACAGGTGTAATAGATAACACTATTACTTCGCTTGGCTATCCAAGCTATTCGGGTGACGACAAAACAATCGTTTATCATAACTACACAGGTGGTCAAAATTATGTTCAAATGATGCCATTGAATTCTGATTTGATCTCCGGTACGGGAACATCGCAGCCTTATCTTCAAGGCGCTACTTTCCCGGTTTGGTTTGTGATAGGCACTCGCGTTACGGATGTTAAGCAAGAGCATAGCAATATCCCACGGACAACTATGCTTGAGCAAAATTATCCTAATCCGTTTAACCCGACGACGTCTATAAACTATCAGCTTTCAACAAGCGGATATGTTACGCTTAAAGTTTATGATATCCTCGGAAACGAAGTGAAGACCTTGGTAAATGGGTATAGATATCAAGGAAATTATACTGTTAATTTTAACGCGAGCGGATTATCAAGCGGAATTTACTTCTACCAATTAAGAGAAGGAAATTTTGTTACTACGAAGAAACTCGTACTAATGAAGTAATTCATTTCAGAGTTAGAGATGGCATCATTCAAAAAGATGCCATCTCTAAATTTTAAGATTTAAATAGGGTTGTATATCTTTCGCTAATTCTATTATTCCTCACCGCCGTTGATAATGCACGCTTTGTTCCAACGATAATCATCAGCTTTACTGCGCGAGTAACTGCGGTATATAAAAGATTCCTTTGAAGCATGACATGATGGGAAGAAGATAAAGCAAGTATTACACACGGATATTCACTTCCCTGACTTTTATGGACTGTTGCTGCGTATGCAAGTGTAATCTCATCTAGTTCAGCTGCATCGTAGTTAAAAACCTTGTCGTTAAATTCTATTGATAATGATTTTTTCTCCGTGCTGCCGCTAAGAATAATACCGAGGTCTCCATTAAAAATTTCTTTCTCATAATTATTTTTTAGCTGCATTACCTTATCACCGATCTTATAATTATAGCCGCCATGCTTTAAGATTACTGCACCCTTATTTAATCCTTCCTGTAAGGTATTATTCAAAATAATTGTGCCGGCTTCGCCTCTGTGCATTGGACTAAGAACTTGAATATCATTTAATACATTAAAATTATATTTTGAAGGAAGTCTACGCTTGCATAAATCCAGAATCAGATCTGGTATTTTTGTCTCGTCATTTTCTTCTATAAAAAAGAAATCACTTTCTTTATTATTAGAGATATTAGGAAGCGTTCCGTTATTTATTTGATGAGCTGCGATTACAATTTCACTCTGCTCGGCTTGTCGAAAAATTTTTGTCAATGTTACGACAGGAATTAAATCGGAATTTATCAAATCATGAAGGACATTACCCGGACCAACCGAAGGCAGCTGGTTTGTATCGCCGACAAGTACAAGTACCGTATTTTCATTTACCGCTTCAAGAAGGTGGTACATCAAATAAGTATCAATCATTGAAACCTCATCGATAATTATCAAATCAGCTTCAAGTTTATTTTCATCATTATAACTGAATAAGCCAAGTGTAGGGTTGTATTCAAGCATACGGTGAATAGTCTTCGCTTCACGACCAACCACTTCGGAAATTCTTTTTGCTGCTCTGCCGGTTGGCGCTGCAAGAAGAATTTTCATGCTCTTTGTGCTGCCGGAAACTGAAGTTTCATAACATTTAATTATACCTTTTAATGTTTCGGTCTTTCCCGTACCCGGTCCACCATTTAGTATAAGGATTTTATTTTCAAACGAACTTTTTATTGCTCTGACCTGTTCATTGGAAAACCGTTGAGAAACCGAATTCAAGATTTTCTCAAGTTCATACTTCCTATTCGGTTCGGTGCTCATAAGGTTCTTAATCATTTGAGCAATTCCGGTTTCTGCATAAAAAAGTTCTGCAGGATAAATTTTGTTCTCCTTTATAACTATTTGACCATCACGTTCCAGGTCAATAAGTATCTGATCGGATTGTGAAAGCTCATACTCAAGCATTCGACTGCAATGTTGAATTAATTCTTGTTCTGGAAGATAAACATGTCCGTTCTTTCCGGCTTCATTAAGAATAAAAATAATTCCGGCTTTAATTCGAAAAGGATGATCACGACTTATGCCGACACTTTCTCCAATCCTATCAGCAAGCTTAAATCCAATTCCCCAAACATCAAACGTTAATTGATATGGATTGGTTTTAACAATATTTAAAGATTGCTCGCCATATGCTTTGTATATCTTCATAGCCATCCCGGAAGTAATCCCAAGAGATTGTAGGGCAATCATTGCATCTTTAACACCGCGCTGAGCTTTCCAGCCTTCACGAACCTCTTCAATTTTCCTTCTGCTAAAGCCTTTTATTTCATGCAGGCGTTCAATGTTGTTATCCAAAATATCGAGCGTTTGTTCTCCAAATTTATCGACAATCTTTTTTGCGGTTCGTTCGCCAATTCCTTTTATTATTCTTGAACCTAAGAATTTAATAATGCCTTCCTTAGTAACTGGTAGACTCATCTTAAACCCTTCGGCATTAAACTGTCTTCCGAACTTTGAATGAGTTATCCAATCACCGTTAAATTCTACAGTTTCGCCGCTGCTGAATTTAGGCAATACTCCAACGACGGTAGAGCCGTCTTCCAGTTTGATAACACTGTAGCCGGTATCGTTATTTCGGAAGATATAAACATCGATTGTACCGTGAAGTGTCTGCATAATCTCCGGTTTATTTCTTATAAGATATTCAATACGAAATATAAGAAATATTGTTGCAGAGTATAAGATTTATGAATAAAAAGAAAAACGTTAAGCTTCTTTTATGGAAAATTTTGACCAATTATAAATTATACTTGAATATTTTGATATAGAGAATAATTTGACAATTTTGCCGATTAATCTTCGATTGATGCAGATTGTGGAATTAATCAATTTCAAGAAGATTCACGAATAATTCAATTGACAATCCGGTAAAAGAAGACTACATTGTCATTGAAAAAGAACAGTATCATGAAATTTAACATGATTTCAAATCTTCACTTCAATAAATATCAATCACAAAAAAAACTAAGGAGGAAAAGCATAGGAATATCAATCATTTTCTCGTTTCAACATTTACAATAAATATCGGAGGTAGATAAATCAACAATAAAACTCATTTCAATATTCACCGGTTTCATTAAAAGAAAAGCCCTGGTAAATCATAAAAGTCAAATTATATCCTTAAAAAATTCAATGAGGAGTAAATATGAGAATGAGAAACTCACAAAGACGAAATGACAAATTGATAAAGGAGAAAAGAAAAGACACCTACAGAGGGAAAAACACACTTCCGGCAATTCAAACTTGTACATCTTGCGGAGCCGTATTTATGAACGGCAGATGGACATGGAATGAAATAGAAAATCATGCAATTAAAACAATGTGTCCTGCTTGCAGAAGAATAAGCGACAACTACCCTGCCGGATTTATAGAAATCAAAGGCAGGTTCTTCGAAGGACATGAAAAAGAAATAGAAAACCTAATCCGCAATACCGAAAAACTGGAAAAAAACGAAAGACCTCTCGAACGAATAATTTCAATGAAATTGAGTAAGGGGTTTGCACAGTTAACAACTACGGGCGTTCATATTGCTAGAAGAATAGGTGAAGCTCTATCAAGATCATATCAAGGCAATTTCACTTTCAAATATCTTAACGGTGAAAAAGGAATTCGAGTCTATTGGGAAAGATAAATTTTTCATTGCTCTAACTTACCTTGAGGAGAATCTGACAAAGGTTCTCCTCTTTTTTTGTTCCAATCTTACATCATAGATTCTATTCTCTCTCTTTCAATTTTATTAGGATAAACAATTCAGATTTGATTTGGGCAATAAATTAAAGTTATAGTTATAAAAGGGTGTCTTGTTAAAACAATTATAGCTATATTTTCATCCACTTTTTTAATAGGATTGTCCATGTCGTCAAGAAGAGAATTTATTAAAACGGGTGGGATTGCTTTAGCAGGACTTTCAATATCTGGATTAAAAATTCCGTCTCTTCATATGGATGGCGGCTATATAAGCCAACGTCCTAAACCTGAAGATCGAAAATTCACCAGCACTGCCGTTGAGGAAGAAATCCAGAAAGTTAAATCAGCTATTAAGAATAAAGAACTTGCATGGATGTTTGAAAATTGTTATCCGAACACTCTCGATACCACTGTTAAATTTCAAATGATAGATGGAAAGCCGGATACATTTGTCATTACCGGAGATATTAACGCAATGTGGCTGAGAGATTCCACAGCGCAAGTCACTCCTTATCTTCAATTAGCAAATAAAGATGTTAAGCTTAAACAACTTCTTGCCGGTGTAATCAACAGGCAGACAAAATGTATACTGATCGATCCTTATGCAAATGCATTTAATTACGGACCGACTGGAAGTCCGTGGGATAAAGATCTGACTACTATGAAACCGGAATTGCATGAAAGGAAATGGGAATTAGACTCGCTTTGTTATCCAATAAAACTTGCATACAATTTTTGGAAAATTACTGGTGACACTTCCTGCTTTGATAGCGAATGGCAGTCGGCTATGAAGCTTGTCTTGAAAACTTTCAAGCAGCAACAAAGAAAAAACGGTCATGGTCCATATAAATTTCAGAGAGTAACTGCAACACAAACGGATACCGTTGCAGGCGGCGGTTACGGAAATCCGATTAAGCCGGTAGGATTGATATGCTCAGTTTTCAGACCTTCCGATGATTCAACAATTTTTCTTTTCTTTGTTCCTTCGAATTACTTTGCAGTTGTTTCGCTTAGACAGCTTTCGGAAATGTTCACAAAGATAATCGGTGACAAAGATTTTGCAAACGAATGCTCTGCTCTTTCAGACGAAGTAGAAACTGCATTGAAGAAATATGCGCTGACAAAACATCTTGATTTCGGAGAAATGATTTCATTCGAGGCAGACGGCTTTGGAAACCGTCTGTTTATGGATGATCCAAGCTTCCCCGGATTATTATCGCTTCCTTATTACGGCAGCTTTTCGGAAACCGATCCAATTTATAAGAATACTAGAAAGTTTGTATTCAGCGATAGCAATCCTTATTTCTTTAAAGGAAAATTCGGCGATGGAATCGGAAGTCCGCATACAGGCTTAGGAAAAATTTGGCCTCTCAGTTTTATCATGCAGGCTCTTACCTCTTCAAATGATAAAGAAATTTCCTCATGCATAAGATCTCTAATAAATACAAATGCGGGAACAGGATTTATCCATGAGTCATTCGAGAAAGATGATCCGAAGAAATTTACAAGAAAATGGTTTGCATGGGCAAATACTTTATTCGGTGAGCTGATAATAAAAATTTACAATGAGAAACCAAATCTTTTAAAATTAAATTTTGACTAAACTATTTAAGGACTACGAAATGAATTTTAAATTGCCATATTTTCTACTTGTTCTGTCATCTTGCATCTACTTAACGTGCAGCAGTTCATCTCTAGGTAAAACAAAAAATTATCATTCTAATTCTTTATTAATCAATAATAAAAAGATTAACAAAAAGGAAATGGCGGAAAAAGTAAAAAGAGAATTTCTTTTTGCGTGGAACGGCTATAAAAAATATGCATGGGAACACGACGAATTAAAACCGATTAGCAATACTTACAGAGACTGGTATTCTTCTTCACTGCTGATGACACCGGTTGATGCTTTCGATACTATGTACTTAATGGGATTAAAGAAAGAAGCAGACGAAACGAAAAAACTTATTCTCGACAGTCTCTCATTCGATAAAAATATTACTGTCAAATTTTTTGAAATTAACATACGGCTTGTCGGCGGTTTACTTTCAAGCTATGAATTAACACACGATAAAGGATTTCTAAAATTAGCGGAGAATTTGGCAAACAGACTGATGCCGGTATTTAATTCCAAAACCGGAATGCCTTATCGTTATATTAATTTGAAAACCGGCGTGGTCAGCGGAGAAGTAAGCAATCCTGCAGAGATTGGTTCTTGCATTATTGAACTTGGTACTCTGAGTAAACTGACCGGAAAACTTATTTACTTCAACAAAGCAAAAAATGCACTAGAAGCATTGTTTAACAGAAGATCTAAACTTGGTTTAGTCGGTTCGGAAATAAATATCGAAACAGGTAAATGGGTTAATACTAATAGCAGTATTACCGGTGGAATAGATTCTTATTATGAATATCTTCTTAAAGGATGGAAGCTTTTTGGAGATAAGGATCTGGAAAGAATGTGGAAGGCGAGTATTAAAGCAGTCAATAAATATCTTGCTGATAAAGCAGCAACAGGGTTTTGGTACGGACATACAGATATGAATACAGGTAAAAGAATTTCGACACATTTTGGTGCTCTCGATGCTTTCTTCCCTGCTGAATTAGCACTTAGCGGAGATTTAAAAAGAGCTGAAGCGCTTGAAAATTCATGTTATAAAATGTGGAACCTTGAAGGTATAGAACCTGAGGAAATTGATTACAGTACTATGAAAATAATTTCTCCAGGATATCCGCTTCGTCCGGAAATAATTGAATCCGCTTACTATCTATACCATTACACACACGATCAAAGGTATTTGGAAATGGGTAAAACTTTCCTCGACAACATTGTAAAGTACTGCAAAACAAACAGCGGCTTTGCCGAGTTAAAAAGTGTTATCACTAAAGAGAAGAGAGACGCAATGGAAAGCTTTTTCTTTGCAGAGACTTTGAAATATCTTTATTTACTTTTTGCACCGGAAAGAACTCTAGACTTCAGTAAAATAATTTTTAATACAGAAGGTCATCCAATGCAGAAAAATTTTAAATGATTTATAAACCCTCTCTAAAAAGGTCATTCCCATGGAAATGGGAATCCAAAAAGTTTTGATTATCGAATAGATTCCCACTTTCGTGGGGATGACATTTCGTTTTTTAGCTTTTTAGAGCGAACTCATTTATGCTTAGCAATTGCAGCGGATTAGTCAGATTTATTTATGTCGCATATTGTGAGGGCTTTGGAATTCAGACTATTTTCTCTATTACAAAAGTAATTGTTGCCGGAATATCAAAGTACCGCCTCGGCTTAGAGTAAAACCGGAGTAATCCTTTTTACCTTCTTGCAATCAACAAGGCATCTGTATTGTTTATGTTGCCGTTGCCGTAAACGTTGGCTGCTTCTTTTCACGAAATAGTATTTACCCGATCAAGGTATTATCTATTTCCAGGTCGGCTCCCATTGCTTCTGCCGCTATATCGGGAGTCCCGGGATCTTCTATCCCTACCGACTCTAGAACGGGCTTCGTTTACCGTAAGCTTTTTGCCCATAAATTCTTTCATATTAAGGCTCTCTATAGCTTTTTGGGCTTCATTCTGTCCGGGCATTTCAATAAATCCATAACCTTTGGATTCTTGAGTAAACATATCCCTTATAATTTTTGTACTGTGGACATGCCCGTATTCGGAGAACAATCTTACCAAATCGTCTTCGGTTACGCTTTTAGATAGGTTCCCGATAAAAATATTCATAGCACTCTCCTATTGAATTAGTATTAAATTATTTTTATTGAACAATTACTCAGCCTGTGATTCCCCCAATTAAAAATAGCCGACCAAATAAAAACAGCGTGGCGATTAAATCTATAATTAAATTTTTTAGTTTAACTCTGAATATAAATTATATTAAAATTACGTCTTTAGCAAATATAAAATTGCTTTCCCACAATATTATTTTACTTTTCCTCCTTCATTTGTTCTTTAAAAGAAAACTGAATAGCAAATTTTATAAGTTCAGGTAATGTCCGCAGATTAAGTTTTGACATAAGGTGTGTCCTGTGGGTATCAACGGTTCGCTTGCTGACTTCAAGCTTATCAGCTATTTCTTTACTTGTAAATCCTTCGCTTATAAATTTAAGTGTTTGAATTTCTCTTGGCGACAATGAAATATCATTTAGATCAATCTGAGGTGATAGAATCGAATCAAATTTTTCTATTAATAATGAAATATCTTCTTCATTATAATTCTTCCCAAAATAATAATTTCCTTTGTTTACAATTCTAATTGCATTGATTAATTCGCTCTTAATTATATTCTTACTTGCAAGTCCAAGTCCTCCGGCTTTTAGCGTATAATAAATAAATTCCTCACTATCATACATCGAAAGGAAAAGAACCTTTGCAGATTTATCCATTTGCTTGATTTTATAGATTGCTTCAATTCCTGAAATTAAAGGCATGGAAATATCCGAAAGAATTATATCGGGTAATATTTCGAAATATTTTGTATAAAGCTGCTCGCCGTTTTCTGCTTCACCAGCAACAATAATATCTTGTGCATCTCTTAATAAACTTACGATGCCTTCTCTAAAAAGATGATGATCATCTGCAATAAATATTCTTATTAAATTTGAATCCAAAATTAAATCTCCTTAGGAATTTCGAAAACCAATAGTGTCCCTTTGCCTATATCAGAATCTATCTTAAAGCTGCCTTTCATGTTTTCTACTCGTTCACGCATATTCATTAATCCTATTCCACGTGAATTAATTTTATCTTTTTCGGCAAAGCCTCTTCCATCGTCTGATATCATTAATCTTAAGATATTATCGGTATTTATCAGTTGAATATTAAATTCGTTAGCACCTGAATGTTTGATAATATTATTTAGCGCTTCCTGAATAATTCTGTAAATCGCAACCTCCGTTTTACTGTTTAATCTTTCTTCCAGTCCGCTGAAATCAACAGTTCCGTTAATAGAAGTCTCCACAGAAATTCTATGGCATAATGTTCTAAGCGCCGGTATTAAGCCCATCTCTTCAAGTATTCTTGGTTTAAGATCGAGAATAATATTCTTTAAATCGGCAATAGTTTTTTCCAGGGAATCAATGATTTTTTTCACATCATCTTTTTCCTGCCGCGGCAAATTATCTTGAAGGTTTTGAAGCTTTAACTTCATCAGCAGTAAGTTTTGTCCTATGCCGTCATGCAGCCCACCGGCTATCCTTCTTTTTTCGCCTTCGAGTTTATCCTGCAGACTGTTTGAAAGTTCTCTCAGTTTCTGATTATAATGAAGTAATCTTTTTTCATAGATTTTTTTCTCAGTATAATCATGGAAATAAATTTGTGCAATATTCAGCGACGATATACCTCTGAAAAGAACAGCATAATAATGATTGTTGATCTTAGTGGAAAACGACTTTGACTTATCCTTTTGAATGTAATTTGCAACATCAAATTTTATTTTCGGCATTATCTCGGAAATATGTTTTCCTTCAGGTAAATTTAACGTCAGCAATTTCTGAGCAGCAGCATTACAGAATATAATTATCCCTACAGTATTTATTCTAAGCACCGGATCTGGGTCTAATTCTGCGAATAATGACATAAGCTTGCTGTTTTTTAGTTCCAGTTCCTTCTTTTCAAGCTCATGACTTCTTTGAAGCGGTAAGACAACGTATTTAAAGAAAATGTAAATCAGTACAAGAACTACAATAACAAGAAAGATTGAATAGAAGATAGGATTGTTGAAGCTAAAAAAAAGCCTTGTATATTCCTTTAGTTGCTGCTCTTTCATTTTGACCGCCCCTCCCGGCTATATAATAAAAATCATTTCCGGAACTACACCGGATTTTACGCTATTAATATAATATTAAAAAGCGAAACTCACCTTATAAATGAATCCATTTAATTTTTATTTTAGCATAACCATTTTTTTTACCGGCATAAAACCGGATCCAGTAATCCTATAAAAATAGATACCGGAACTCAGTAATTCGCCTCGGTCATTCTTGCCGTCCCATATAAAGCTGATTTTACACGCAGATGAATTATTAAATATTTTTTTTAGAACTTCCTTACCTGTTATATTATAAATTTCTAAAGTCACATTCTCAAAGGTTTTTGCTGTAAAGTTTATTACTGTTGTTGAATTGAAAGGATTTGGAAAATTCTGTTGAAGATCTATTCCATTTGGAACAAAGCCCGACTCATTTTTTATATTGTCCTGATTATTAAAGCCGCTGAAGAAGCCTACAACAAAAACCAGCGGGGCGTTCCAGTTTATACAAATTTCATTTGATGCATAACTTCCTTGATCATCAATATAACATAAAGCAGGCGGAGTGGAGGCGGTAAAATGAGATTGTAAAACCGGATCTTGGTTAATATTTTTATTGGGACCGCCAGCCATCAATCCCGGAACCGGATCAATAATTCCATCGGACGCCGATGGGCGATGATGGATATGCATAGGATACTGTTTCCCGACTCCGGTTATGTAACATATGTTATTACCATTTGTACCGAGAATATAATTTAACTGTTCTAGCGCCGTGTTGTAAAAATTTTTGTTGCCTGTTAGTTGGTAACCGATAATTAAAAGGATTGCATTATTAAGCGGCACAGAATTGCTTCCCCAATAATAGTCGCTTGTTTTAAGGGTTACATTAAAGCCATCAGTTTTGGCAGTGTTATAAAGCTGGCCGCAATAATTTATCAATGAATTTTTAATATTTACTTTCGCAGCATTGTTTGTGTTGGACTGCTTTGATAATAGATATTCCAATTGAGCCAGATCTCCTACACTTCCCCAGCCCATCGCATAATAAATTAATCCAACGCTTTGATAATTACTAAGAAAATAATTTTGATAAGTGTTATCTCCTGTGGTGTTATAAAGCTCAACTGAAGCCCAAAGCCGTTCATCAGAATCATTACCATCCCCGTATTCTCCGGTATTTGTACCTGTCGGATTGTGAAATCCCCCTGGAGGAACGATTGATGGATTTGACTCAAGATATCGCCAAGCTTTTTCAGCAGCAGCCAAACAATATTTGGCAAATGTAGAATCAAATGGAAGATATATCCGCGCAGCCATAGCCATCATTGCAGCAAAGTCTGCCGTTGCAGTTGAAGATTTTTGATAAATATATCTAATGGAGTTATCTGTATTCGGCATAATAAAGCCTTCAAAGTTTTGCGGCGTTACTTTAAAGTAAACTCCGCCATCCGAAGTATCCTGCATTTTTAACAACCAGTTCAATTCATATCTTACTTCATCAAGAATATCCGGGACAGAATTTCCACTTTCAGGAATATTTAGATCATCACTTTTGAAATTATCCGGGAATTGTTCGTACGCCATCAGCAATGTCCCCACAGTGATTCCTGCATTGACAACATACTTTCCGTAATCGCCTGCATCGTGCCAGCCGCCGACTTCATTCATCGAACCTGTCTTTCCTGCGGTTGAATGATAAACTCCATCATTCAAATGACATGCTGTCCTTGTATAATCTCCCGCATTAGCTGCCAACAAAGCTGTACCGCATCTCTGAAAATAAAATCCTTTTAAGGATTTATCATAAACTGTATTAAATACTGCCGGAGAAATTAAAAAGCTGAATGATGTGTCTTGATTGCTCGTTCTAATTTGGTAGGTTCCATCTTTACTAAAAGAAGAAAAATCTCCCGTGTAAATATTCATCCCGGTTGCAGGATCGTTTGAAATATGCAGCACAGGTTTCCCGCTAAAAACTATCTCGTTATTATCTTTCTCAACAACAAAGAAGCTATCGGCAACTTGCGTAAAATATACAATCTTTGTCTGATCTGGCAGATACCCAACTTGATTTACCATTATGCTCTGCCCAAAGCTTGCAGACAAGAATATAGCAGAAAGAAGAAAAGTAATTTTTTTCATGATAACCGTTCCCTATTATTTAATTCTTAAAACGAAAAAGGACCATAGCCGGATTTCAAAATACAAATTTGACACAGTTACGGAAAGTAATATTTCAAATTAAGTGCCTAAGTTGAAGGAAGCGGTGAGCATGCAAGAAATATCATAATCATAATCTATTCAAACAAATTTATAAATGATTTTCTCGTTCAATTGATTTATTATCATTTTAATAAACAAGTTTATCAAAATAATAAATAAATATTTCGATAAGACAATAGAAGCAATGCTTATATTACTTTAAATTCAGCATTAAAAAGCTAAATCCATTTACTTAATTCTATTTTACAAAAGAGGAATAAGGGCACAAGATTTGACCTGAAAATCAGTATTTCTTTTTTCACTAAGGAGTTTAATAATGGCAGTTCAAACTACTACCACTTACAATGTAAACCAAAAGGTTAACAATTCAAACATAAATTATACAACGGCACTTACAACACTTACATCTCTCTTTTTTATGTGGGGCTTCATTACTTGCTTAAATGATATATTGATTCCTCACCTTAAAATGGTTTTTTCATTAAACTACGCAGAAGCAATGCTTATTCAGTTCTGCTTTTTTACTGCATACTTCATTGTATCGCTTCCGTCCGGGATGATTGTAGAAAAGATTGGATATAAAAGAGGTATTATCATCGGCTTAACAACTGCCGGTATAGGCTGTCTTGTTTTTTATCCTGCCGCAGGATTAAGATCATATCCGCTTTTTCTTATTGCATTGTTCATCCTGGCTTCCGGAATTACTTTGCTTCAAGTAGCGGCAAATCCTTACGTAGCAATTCTTGGCAAACCGGAAACTGCGTCGAGCAGATTGAATTTAACGCAGGCATTCAATTCACTCGGAACTACAATCGCTCCACTTTTTGGTTCACTTATAATTTTGTCGGTAGCTGTAAAAACTGCTGAAGAACTTCAGAAATTATCACCATCCCAGCTTACTGCATACAAACTTGCTGAAGCCAGCTCTGTTCAAGCACCATATTTAGGTCTTGCGGCAGCATTGTTAATTATCGCAGGGATTTTTGCAATGGTAAAACTTCCTGAAATAGAAGCCGGTTCAGTAGCAGCAAGCGGAGGCAACGGTAAAAGCTATGATGACATTCATAAAAGTGCCTGGGGATATAAACATCTTTATTTAGGCGCAATTGGAATTTTTGTTTATGTTGGTGCAGAGGTTTCCATCGGCAGCTTTCTTGTTAATTATTTTGGCAGCAAAGATATTCTATCAATGCCTGCTGCACAAGCAGGAAATTTTGTTGCGTTTTACTGGGGCGGTGCAATGGTAGGGCGATTCATCGGATCCGGGCTTCAAAGAGTAATTAAGCCAGCGATGGTTTTAGCGTTCAATGCATTTGTCGCTGCATTACTAGTTATTATATCAATGTCAACCTATGGTTATTTTGCTATGTGGTCGATTCTTCTTGTTGGTTTGTTTAACTCCATAATGTTTCCTACAATATTTACACTTGCAATAGATGGACTTGGAAAACATACGGGTCAGGGTTCCGGTATTCTTTGTATGGCTATCGTCGGCGGTGCTATTATCCCGGTAATACAAGGTGTAATTGCGGATAATATCGGAGTTCATCATGCATTTATTCTTCCAGTAATCTGCTATATGTTTATTGCATATTACGGAATAAAAGGTCATGTTCCGTCATTCGTAAAGTTAGCGGCAGCAGAAGCATGAAAACCGACATCGTACTTGGAATTGATATTGGAGGTACCAACACTGTCTTTGGCTTTGTTGATGAAAAGGGAAAGTGTGTTGCAGAATCTTCTATTCCTACAAATTCTAATGAACCTGCAGATGTGCTTTTAAAGCGGCTTCATCTTAAAGTTGACGAACTTTATTCCACGGTACACGAAACACATAAACTAGTTGGCATCGGTATCGGTGCACCAAATGCAAATTACTTTAAAGGAACTGTTGAGCTTCCGCCAAATTTAAAATGGGGAATTGTAAATGTTTTGGAAATCGTAAAGAAATATTATGACCTTCCTTCTGCGATAACAAATGATGCAAATGCGGCAGCTATCGGTGAAATGCAGTTTGGTGCTGCAAAGGGGATGAAAGATTTTATTGTTATCACTCTCGGTACCGGATTGGGTAGCGGCATTGTTGTAAACGGACAACTCGTTTACGGTGCAGACGGATTCGCGGGAGAAATAGGTCATACAATTTACGATCCCGAAGGAAGAGTTTGCGGCTGCGGCAGGAAAGGCTGCCTTGAAGCTTACGTTTCTGCAAGCGGAATTAAACGCACGGTGTTCGAGATTCTTTCAAAAACCAATGAAGAAAGTGAATTTCGAAAATTTAATTTCGATGAATTAACTTCTAAAATGATTTATGATGCAGCGCTACGTGGAGATAAAATTGCTTTGGAAGCTTTTGATACCACCGGAAAGGTTCTCGGAATAAAATTAGCTGATGCCGTTGCTCATACAAGTCCTGAAGCAATAATTTTATTCGGCGGACTCGCTCTTGCAGGTGATCTGATTTTTAATCCTACGAAAAAATATATGGAAGAATTTATGCTTAATATTTTTAGGGATAAAGTAAAACTGCTTCCATCTGCATTACCGGGAGGTAACGCCGCAGTACTTGGTGCAGCAGCTTTAATTTGGAATGAGCTTAAAATGATATAGCTAAAAAAGGAGGTCATTATGAAGTACGGATTTTTTGATGATAAGAATAAAGAATATGTAATTACAAACGTCCGCACTCCTTACCCCTGGATTAATTATCTGGGCTGCAATGACTTTTTTAGCATCATTTCAAATACTTCAGGCGGCTACAGTTTTTATAAAGATGCTCTCTTAAGAAGAATTACAAGATACCGATACAACAATGTTCCGATTGATGACGGCGGAAAATATTTTTATATAAATGATGATGGTGATGTCTGGTCGCCGGGATGGAAGCCGGTTAAAGCAGAAGTTGAAAATTATTCATGCCGGCACGGAATGGGTTATACAATAATTAAGAGCCGGAGAAATTCAATTGAAGCCGAAGTTTTATTTTTTGTTCCGACAAATGAAAACTGTGAAATTCAAAAAGTGAGACTGACAAATAACGCAGGCAAGCAAAAGTCATTAAAGTTATTTTCGTTCGTTGAGTTTTGTGTCTGGAATGCCTGGGACGACCAGACTAACTTCCAGCGAAACTTTTCGACAGGTGAAGTCGAAATAAAAGATTCCGTTATTTATCATAAAACAGAATATAAAGAAAGAAGGAATCACTATGCTTTCTATTCTGTCAACGCTAAGATAAACGGATTTGATACCGACCGCGAATCTTTTCTTGGTTTGTATAACGGCTTCGATAAACCGGATGCAGTATATGAAGGAAAGCCGAGGAATTCAGTGGCACACGGCTGGTCACCTATAGCTTCTCATTATATTGAAATTAAGTTGAAGCCGGGAGAATCGAAAGAATTAATTTTTGTTCTCGGCTATGTTGAAAACGAAGACGAGAAAAAATGGGAATCGAAAGGCATCATCAATAAAGAAAAAACTTTTAAGATGATTGAAGCCTTTTCAACTCCGGAGAGAGTTGCCAAAGCTTTTAATGAACTTAAAAATTACTGGGAGCTTTTACTTTCAGTCTATCAAGTTAAAAGTGATGATGAAAAGCTCGACCGCATGGTTAATATCTGGAATCAATATCAATGCATGGTGGCATTCAATATGTCCCGAAGCGCTTCTTATTTTGAATCCGGAATCGGACGCGGTATAGGCTTCCGTGATTCAAACCAGGATTTGTTAGGATTTGTTCACCAGATACCTGAGAAAGCGAAGGAGCGAATACTTGACATTGCCGCAACTCAGTTTGAAGACGGCGGAGCTTATCATCAGTATCAGCCGCTTACTAAAAAAGGAAACAATGCCGTCGGCGGAAATTTTAATGATGACCCGATGTGGCTGATAATTTCCACTGTTTCGTATATAAAAGAAACGGGCAATTGGTCTATTCTTGATGAGATTGTTCCGTTTGATAACGATGCTTCAAGAGCTAAATCTTTATTTGAACATTTAAAGCGCTCATTCTTCCATGTGGTGAACAATTTGGGACCGCACAAGCTGCCTTTAATCGGAAGAGCCGATTGGAACGATTGTCTTAATTTAAATTGTTTTTCAAAAAATCCCGATGAGCCTTTTCAAACTACGGAAAATAAAACGGGCGGTGTTGCAGAGTCTGTTATGATAGCCGGACTGTTCGTAGCCTACGGAAAAGAATTTGTTGAGTTGTGCAAACAGTTAGGAAAGGATGATGAAGCCGCTGAATATCAACGCCATATCGATAATATGATTAAAGCAATAAATACACATGGCTGGGATGGCGAATGGTTCCTTCGCGCATATGATTATTTCGGAGAAAAAATCGGAAGCAAAGAAAATAAGGAAGGGAAAATTTTTATTGAATCACAAGGCTTCTGCATTATGGCGGGTATTGGTCTTGAAGACGGCAAGGCAAAACAAGCGCTCGAATCAGTAAAAAAATATCTTGATTGTGAATATGGAATTGTACTTAACAATCCTGCATTTACAAAATATTACATTAACATGGGGGAGATTTCTACCTATCCGGCAGGTTATAAAGAGAACGCAGGAATTTTCTGCCATAACAATCCTTGGATAATTATCGGAGAAACTTTGGTTGGAAACGGTGACAGAGCATTCGACTATTACAAAAAAATTACTCCATCATATCTTGAAGAAATAAGCGACTTACATAAAACCGAAGCTTATGTATATTCACAAATGATCGCCGGTAAAGATGCATTCAAGCCCGGTGAAGCAAAAAATTCATGGCTAACCGGTACCGCAGCATGGACGTATGTTTGCGTTACTCAATTTATTCTCGGCATTCAGCCGCAGTATCACGGACTTAAAGTTGATCCTTGTATTCCAAAATTATGGAACGGTTTTGAAGTAAACAGGAAGTTCAGAAAGGCATTATATATAATAAGAGTATCAAATCCACATCATATTTCGAAAGGGATAAAGAAACTTGTCGTCAACGGTAAGGAAGTATTAGGAAATGTTATTCCGCTTTGTCCTGAAGGCTCAACCAATATTGTTGAAGCAGTGTTGGAATAATTTAATTTTCATCTGAAGAGATCAACCGGAATTACTAGATTATTCTAAAGAAAATTATTTTTATAAAGAATTATAACCGAAATTTATCTTCTACATAAAATTTTTCTAAAATAATAAAGGACTTAAACTATGAAACCAGGGATTACAACTTTTGCATCCATCCTGTTTTCCTTCCTCTTTGTACTTTTATTTGCAGGTGCAGGTAAAATTCAGAAGAATCAAATGCCGGCTTATAAAAATACTTCTTTGCCAATTGGAGATAGAATTCAGGATCTAATAAGCAGAATTACTTTAAAAGAAAAGATTGATCTTCTCGGCGGAACTGGCTTTGCAACCAAGCCGATAAAACGTCTCGGAATACCTGAATTGAAAATGACGGACGGACCGCTGGGAGTTCGCTGGCATAAATCCTCGGCATTTGCCGGAGGGATCGGTGCCGCAGCAACCTGGGATACTGCCGCAGTCAACCAGCTTGGTTCCGCAATCGGCAGAGAAGTTAGAGCAAAAGGACGCGATGTTATTTTAGGTCCGGAGGTAAATATTGCCCGGCTTCCAATGGGCGGAAGAAATTTTGAATGCTTCGGCGAAGACCCTTATCTTGAATCCCGTTTGGCGGTAAATTATATAAAGGGAGTTCAAAAGGAAGATGTTGCCGCAACCGTAAAACACTTTGCAGCTAATAACCAGGAATATGAAAGGATGTTTGTTAACGCAGAAGTCAGCCGCCGCGCCTTGAACGAAATTTATCTTCAGGCATTTAAGGCGGCAGTAACTGAAGGTCATGTTTTATGCATAATGGCTGCTTACAACAGGCTTAACGGAACATTCTGCGCAGAGAACAATTATCTTCTTAAGAAAAAATTAAAAGACGAATGGGGATTCAAAGGATTGGCTATGTCCGACTGGGGTGCAGTGCACAGCTCAATTCCGACAGCCAAAAGCGCACTTGATCTTGAGATGCCAACTGGTGAATACTTAAATGATTCAACTTTGTATAACGCTGTAAAAAGCGGAGAAGTAAGTGAGCAGACAATCAACGATAAAGTTAAAAGAATTTTATATGTAATCTTTAAACTCGGATTGTATGATCATCCCAGGAAAGCAGAACCTCAGTTGTTAAACTCGAAACAAAATCAGGAAGTAGCTTTAAAAGTTGCGCGCGAAGGAATTGTGCTTTTGAAAAATGAAGATGGGATTCTTCCACTTAACAAAAGTAAGATTAAATCCATCGCAGTAATTGGTCCCAACGCAGCTTTTGCAAGGACCGGCGGCGGAGGCAGCGCGAATGTTACCCCGATTTTTTCTGTTGATCCGCTGACAGCATTGAAAGATAAGCTTGGCAGCAGTGTAAAAATAAATTATGCGCCTGGCGTTGTGTTCGAAGGTGATGCAATGCCGGTAGAGTCAAAATATCTTTTTACACCGGATGGTAAGGCTAATGGTCTGCTTGGTGAATATTTCCCGGATGAAAATCTTAAAGGCAAACCATCTTTTACAAGAACCGATAAACAAATTAATTTTATGTGGGGAACCGGGTCGCCTAAAAAAGGTTTCCCGGAAGATCATTTTTCAGTTAGATGGACAGGTTACATTAAGGTACCGCAATCAGGCGACTACGTTTTAAATATTGTCAGCGATGACGGCTGCAGATTATTTATCGATAACGATGAAGTTGTAAATGATTGGACAAACCATTCGGCAGAAGGTCATCCTTATAAGATGAATCTGCAAGCTGACAAAAAATATAAAATCAAAATTGAATACTACGATAATGTTGGCGATGCAACTTGCATTTTCTCATGGAATAAAACCGGCGAAGACTTAATGAAAAACGCAGTTCAGGCAGCGGCAAATTCTGATGTCGCAGTAATATTTGCCGGAACTTCTGCTGAATTTGAAACAGAAGGGAAAGACAGAGAGAATTTAATCCTGCCGGATAATCAGGACGAATTGATAAACGAAGTAGCAAAGGTAAATAAAAATGTTATTGTTGTTCTAACTACCGGCTCTCCTGTGTTAATGGAAAAATGGCAAAGCAAAGTAAAAGGAATTATGGAAACCTGGTTTGCAGGCGAAGAGATTGGCAATGCCGCTGCCGATGTACTTCTGGGAAACTTCAATCCTTCCGGTAAGCTTCCAATTACTTTTCCTAAGCGCTGGCAGGATTGCTCTGCCTATAAAACATATAAAGTTCAAGACAGCGTTTCGGATTATTCCGATGGAATTTTTGTCGGCTACAGATGGTTCGACAAAAACAATATTGAGCCGCAGTATCCATTCGGCTTTGGTTTATCATACACTACTTTCGAGTTTGATAACTTGAAAGTAAATGAATCTAATCTTAATGGTGAAACTATTTACAAAGTTTCCTTCAACATAAAGAACACCGGTAAAATTGCTGGTGCGGAGGTTGCGCAGTTATATGTAGGCGCCATTGATTCCAAAGTTGAAAGAGCTCCTATAGAATTGAAATCATTTACAAGAATTCAATTGAAACCAGGCGAAAGCCGAATAGTTGAAATGTCAATCAGAAAAGATACCTTCGCTTATTACAATGCTGATAACAACAAATGGACTGTCGATCCGGGTAAATATGAAATAATGATCGGCAATTCTTCACGCGATATAAGATTGAAGGATATTATTACCTTGAGATAATTTTTTCTTCATATAGTGCTCCGGGCATCAGATGTAATTTCTACAAGATGCCCGGAACATCTTTTTTCTATCCTCTTTGACTTCAAGATTAAGTGCATTAAATTATCCACAACTTTTATTCGTGTTTTAAATTTCGGGGTTTAATATGAAACTTAGAAAATATTTTTCCTGGTTATTTATTTTATTATTCTCATTTAATCTGGAACCAATTATGGCACAAGAAGTAAGACCAATCCGCGATAATGTCGGTTTCTGCTGGACTCCGTCGGAGATGAACATGCTGATGAAATATCTCTCATCTCATTCATCTAAAGCAGACAATTTTTCCGCAAAGAATCTTGTTGCTGCAATTTCTCCTCACGACGATTATCTTTATGCAGGCAGCGTTTACTATCCTCTTTATAAATTGATTAAGACAAAAGAAGTGGTGATTTTCGGAGTTACTCACGGCACCGTGCGTCAAGCAATGAATGATCCGAAGAATGTTTTAATCTTTGAAGATTATAAATACTGGCATGGACCATATAGCAATGTCGGCATATCGCCTTTAAGAGAAATTATAAAAAGTAAATTGAATAAGAATGATTTTATGGTCAGCGATAAAGCTCAGGACATCGAGCATTCAATTGAAGCGCTGGTTCCATTCCTTCAATATTACAACCGTGATATTAAAATTACTCCGATTATGATTACTCAAATGTCGTTTGATAGAGAGGAAAAAGTAAGTGAAGAATTAGCCGGTGTTATTTCTGATTACATTAGGCAGAATAATTTAAAGTTGGGTAGAGACATTTTCTTTTTGATTTCTACCGACGCGGACCATTACGGAAGGGACTTTGACAACATACCATATGGTGAAGATATGAAAGCTCATAAAGAAGCAACCGGCAATGACAAAAGAATTGCCATGGAGACGTTCAACGGAACCTTGACAAAAAATAAAATTAAAAATTTAACAACCGAATTATGGGGCACGCCTAAGGATAGTCCTCCTTCTCCGGTTTGGTGCGGTAAGTTTTCCGTTCCGTTTGGACTTATGACTACAAATAAAATAATTGAGAAAGTAAGCGGAAAGAAATTATCCGGAAAACTTTTTAAATATTCCGACACTTGGACTGAAGGAGTAATCCCTATTTTGCATACTAACCTCGGAACTACCGCGCCGTTCTCATTAAAGCATTGGTGTGGATGGCTATCGGCAGGATTTTATTTGGAATAATTCTTTATGCCTCAACTGAAGAAAGAGCTCTCGCGTTTTGATCTTACGATGATTGCCATTGGATCAATGATCGGCTCAGGAATATTTTTAACTCCATCGATAATCGCCCGTGCAATCCCGCTGCCTTCATTAATAATTTTTGTTTGGCTTATTGGCGGAATGCAGGCACTCAGCGGCGCTTTAACTTTTGCCGAGCTTGGCTCGATGATGCCGGGCGCCGGAGGAGTTTATGTCTATCTTTCCGAAGGTTATGGAAAGCTTGCCGGATTTCTTTATGGCTGGGCTTACTTCTTAGTTGTTAATACCGGCGGCATCGCGGCTCTTAGCGTTGCTTTCGCTACTTACTTAGGATACTTTTTTCATTTCAATATAATCGGAATTAAGATCGTCGCCGTTACAGGAATTTTTGTCCTTACCTTAATAAATGTTTTCGGAGTTAAGATCGGTGGGATATTCAGCGATTTATTTACACTGTTAAAGCTCGTTGGAATTTTCGGAGTAATATTAATCGGATTCCTTCTCGGCAGCAGCCATATTACAAATTATTCAATTTCAATTTTTAATAAAGGAACCGAATGGAGCGGAATTGCTATTGCGATGGTTGGTGTGCTTTGGTCCTACGGCGGATGGCAGCATGCTACCTACACAGCTGGTGAAGCCAAGAATGCAAGGCGCGATGTTCCAGTTGCAATGATAATTGCTGCTTCATTGGTTACTGCAATTTATGTAATCATAAATATTGCTTACATGTATTTGCTGCCGGTAAATTCAATTGCCGCATCATCAAGCCTTGCTGCAGATGCTGTTCAAACTGTTATTGGTACAACCGGCGGAGGATTAATTGCTCTTGCAATTTTCATCTCCACATTCGGCACGGCAGGAATTTATACTTTAACTGCGCCGCGAATTTATTTTGCAATGGCAAGCAACGGAATTTTTTTCAAGCAGGTCAGCAAGATCCATCCGAGATACAACACGCCATATTATGCAATAATATTTCAGTCAACCTGGGCAGTAATTCTGGTTTTATTCTGGGGTACTTTTGAAAATCTTATTTCGTACGTAGTCTTTACAGATTGGATTTTCTTCGCACTTACTGCTGCAACAATTTTCATATTCAGAAAGAAACTGCCTGATGCTAAACGTGAATACAAAACCTTGGGTTATCCTTACACACCGCTATTTTTTATTGCTGTGGCAGTTTGGTTTGTTCTAAATACATTAATTGAAAAACCGGAACAAGCAATTGCAGGAATTATAATGCTTGGCTTGGGATTACCGGTGTATTTCTATTGGAAGAGAAAGATAAGTTAAATAAAGATTTTAAATTCTCATGACTGAATTCATTAAAATAATTTATAATATTAAAAGAAAAAATCAGAATCTCTTATGATCAAACATTTATTTATAACTGCACTATTTCTAATTATTACTGCAATTAATTTGAAAGCTCAAATTACTTCTCAAGAGGCTGTTAAAGGAATGACACGAGGAATCAATATCGGGAATTCACTTGATGCATCCCCAACTGAAACTTCATGGGGAAATCCACCCATCGTTGAAAGTTATTTTGCTAATCTTAAAAAAGCAGGCTTCAATGCTGTGAGAATTCCAATAACATGGAATGACCATACTATGTTCACACTTCCCTATACCATTGACAGCGATTTCATAGTGCGAGTTGATACCGTAGTGCACTGGGCACTCGAAAACCATTTGTTTGTTATTATTAATGCACACCACGAGGCATGGTTAAAAAGCGTTTTAACCGGTTCATCTGTTAGCGCCAGTGCAAGCGATTCACTTGCACGATTCGACAGCATCTGGAGCCAGATAGCAGCTCACTTTAAGAACGCATCCGACAGTCTGATATTTGAAATCTTAAATGAACCGTATCCGATGTCGGAGTCAAATGTAAATGCGTTGAATGTCCGTGAGTTAAAGATAATCCGCCAAACTAATCCAACGCGAATTGTTTCATATTCCGGCTACATGTGGTCGAACTCCGATCAGTTGGTTACAGCCGCTATCCCGGATACTTCAACCAGATATCTCATCGGCTACTATCATTCTTACGATCCTTATCCGTTTGGTCTTAATGGCGGCGATACTACTGATTCGGCTATTTACAATGTTATAAAAGGTAAACTAGACCAGGTTTCGGCATGGTCTAAGAAAACAGGTATCCCGGTTATACTCGGTGAATTCGGCTTTGTTAAAAATTGTGCATACAACCCTCGAATGTACGCGTATGCAACTGTCATGGATCAGGCGCTTCAACATGGTGTACCGGCATTTGTGTGGGACGACGGCGGCAACTTTGCCATTTACAACAGAGCAACCAGCAGCTTCAATGAAATAAAAGATATTCTAATTTATACATTTCCGGAATCGCCTAATGGTGTGAAGATTAGCCAGCTTTCAGGCACTTCTATACTGCTTCAATGGCAGAACAGAAACACGGAAAGCGATAGCATAATTATCCAAAGAAGAGTTGGTAATGGTAGTTTTATAGATTATTTAAAAGTCGCACCTAATGTTTCTCAATTTATTGACAGCTCCATAAGCTTACAAACATCTTATTACTACAGATTAAAAATAATTATGAAAGATTCCGTAGTGCTTGAATCTTATCCGGTAATGATAAATATCGCGGCTACAGCGATTATACAGACAGATAATGCACCTATAAAGTTTGAGTTGTCTAACAATTATCCCAACCCATTCAATCCAGCCACGACAATTAATTACTCAGTTCCTAAAACAAGTTTTGTAACAATAAGAGTCTATGATTTTTTGGGAAGAGAAGTTGCAACCTTAGTGAATGAAGAAAAGACGGCGGGAAATTATAAAATTCATTTTAACGCAAGCAATCTTGCGAGCGGAATTTATTTTTACAGGATGCAGGCAGGAAACTTTTTTGAAACTAAAAAATTAATTCTTCTTAAATAAAAGTAAACTTCAGCCGGTAACAATTAAGTTACCGGCTGGAATTTTAGATTGGCATCAATAATAAATTTTTAAAGTCATCACAGAAAATTTATTCGTCGGAATCTTTACAACGTTTCCTTCAAACTTAATCGGCTTACCATCAAGCTCCATAAAATTTGACTCGAACACTTTCTTTGGAGTTTCAGGCAAAGTTAAAGTCGCTTCGGCATTCTTTCCCTTTGTTTCGTACCATTGAATTACCCAGGCGTCAGAGTTCAAAGCTTTTTTTACGGAAGCTAAAACAACATCATCACCTTCAAGTTTAATAAAAGATTTTTCTTCGGGGAGTTTTCCTTTATGAATTGAGTTAAGCTTAGCAATAAGCGGCTGATTGAATTCGTAACCGCGGCGTATTGTATTTGCTTCTTTCCAATCGCCGGAATGAGGATAAAGCGAATACTCCATTGAGTGCTTGCCCATGTCGGCAGTCGGATCGGGCCACTTTGGCGAGCGGAGAAGAGACAAGCGCATAATGTTGTCTTTAATATCGTAACCATACTTTGAATTGTTAATTAGACTAACGCCGTAGCCGTTATTTGAAAGATCCGCCCATCTCTCAGCTGGAACTTCATAGCGAGCCTTTTGCCAGCTTGTAATCCGCTGTGTTGAGCGCTGAATTGTTCCATAAGGTATTTCATAAGTTGCATTCGTATCATGAACCGAAACCGGGAAAGCAACCTTAACCATTGTGTGTGCTTCCCACCAATCAGCATCAGTTTTAAAATCAATGCGGTCGATTCCATTATAAAGAATTACTTCCTGTGTAAAGAATGAATTTGGAAAATCAACTGTCGGATAATCTTTCCTCACTCCGGGTTTTAAATAATCCCGGTACAATCTTACGACTGTTCTTACCGGACCGGATTCAACTACTTCTGCTTTTCTAAAATGCGATGGATATTCCACACCAGTCAATCCGAGGTTCCATGCATCCCATTGCTTCGGCTCATCCTGCAGAAGCTGAAGCTTGTTTCCTTCTCCGGTTAAGACTTCTTTGTTGTTCTTCTTATCGAAAATACTTTTTACCCAACCGGTAGCAGTATCAATCTTTACATCGAAAAATTGATTTTGAATTTCTGTAAGATTTGTTTTCAACCCGGAATTTTCATCTAAAGATTTTCCTTTCTTTAAAATATAAGTTTTATAGCCGAGCGAAGGAACATTATCAGCTACAAAAATAATTTCGTTTGTGAAGCGGTCAATCTTTACCATTTGTGATGGAATTTCTTTTCCACTCTCATCCAGAATTACGTAATCGTTTCTATCTCCTTCGGTCAGTTTGAACTTCACAACGTCGGTTCTACTCCACGCCAAAGAATTATAAACCGTAAGCGGCTCTCCGCCCTTTATCTTCGAAGTGTTAATATCTTTATTTATATCGCCAAGAGCGCCGTTCAAAACGAAGTTGCCAATCTCTTGAACTTTCTTATATTTTTTCATCGCATCAATATAAATTTCCCTAATACCGCTGCCGGGAAGAATGTCATGGAACTGATTGAACATCGTATATTTCCATGCGTCGTTGATGTCGGAGGCGTCGTATTTATTTCCAAACAAAGTTGACAGCGAAGAAAATTTTTCAGTTTCAGTTAAAAGATTTTCACTCTTCCGGTTATACTTTTTAATCTGGCTGTGCGTAGTGTATGTTCCGCGGTGGTATTCAAGATAAAGTTCATCATCCCAAACAGGCAGCTTTGATAAATTTTGGCTCTTCAGCCAATCGATATATTTGCCAGCGGTTCCATATTGAATGTTCGGATAAATGTCGAGCGTCTTCAAGTGTTCGATGCGATCAATCATTCCGATTGTCGGTCCGCCGCCATGGTCACCTACTCCAAACAGAATCATAAATTTTTTAAATCCCGTGTTCGCTTCGAACTGCCGCAGCCAGTCAACGAGCTGGTAAGATTGCGTAATTGTGTTTACGTAATCGAACGGAAAGTACGAAAGTATTTTGGAACCGTCAGGAGATTCCCACCAGAACACGCGGTAAGGAAAAACATTCGTATCGTTCCATCCAAGTTTTTGAGTAATGAAAGCATCGATGCCTGCGTTCCGGTAAAACATCGGCATGTTCCAGTTGTAACCGAACGAATCCGGGTTCCAGCCGAGAGTTACATCAACGCCGAGATTCTTTTGGAAATAATCTTTCGCGTAAAGAAGCTGCCTGTCCCACGAAACGCCATCGGGCAAATTGCAGTCTGGTTCAATCCACATTCCGCCGACGCATTCCCATCGTCCGTCTTTAATTCTTTCTTTTATTCCTTTGTAAACTTCCGGATACAAATCCTGCATCCACTGAAAATACTGCGCTGCGCTTTGCGTGTAAGTAAATTCCGGTCGTTCATCCATTATGTGAAGAACCGAAGCAAAAGTATTCCGGCAGACTAATTTCGTTTCCTTGGAACGCCACAGCCACGCCGCATCGATGTGCGCGTTCGAATCGAAGTATAAAGTAAATTTTTTTGCGAATTCTTTAATCGGCGTAAGCTGAGATCGAACGGCTTCAAGTGAGCGATCAAATTTTGTCATGTCGCCTGCTTTCAGAGCATCCACATCAACTTCTCCAGCAAGCTTTTGAAGAAGGTCATTCAGTTTAACTTTTTCTTCTTTGTTGATTGTTGATTTATCAATATGCGGATCGTACTTAACGTGAGAGTTTGTTTGATAAGTATCGAATGACAACAGCTTTTGTCCGACTCTCATACTCAGGGCAAAATCTTTTATCTTTTGCTGCACCGGTGCGGAATTCTCAGACTGAATTTCCGCGCGCAGCAGCCGCAGCGGTCCACCTGTGTTGATCGCTTTAATTGCGATTGAAAATTTTTCGCCGGGCTTCGCATCTTCAGTTAAAACGAAATCACCGTCCCACGGAAAATAGCCTTTGCTCTCGCCGTTGATCCAAAGATAGCCGTAATCATCAACGCTAAGTAGGAGCATAATTTTACCTTTTACAGGTTCGCCGAGAATTTTATCCGGTAGAATAATTTCTTTCCTTAGCCAGCAAGAATCATCATAATTGTTTTCTCCGATCTTCAAAGTACCCCAGGCGAAATCATCAAAATTTATGTCGTAAGGATTTCCTTTGAACACAACGTTCTTAGTCAGGTTCGGACTTATCTTCCAGTTGTCAAAAGAAAAGCTGCTTAAGTATTCAAGCTGAATTGCAAGCTTATCCACCGGCGTTTGTTTTTCTGATGTATTCGTTTGTGCCAATACTAATAGATGAAAAAAGAAAATTAAAAAAATGGTAATCAAAAATTTCATTTGTACCTCAATAATTTTAAGAGATAATATGGTTAGTAAATTTCTACAAATCGATTCAGAATATACCCTGATTTTTTATTTTAAAGAAAGCTGCATCATTCATTTAAAAAAATAAGAGTCAGCCTCAAAGTTAATATGTGTATCAATAGCTGCTGGAAGAAAAATTATTTTATTGTATTCGGGATGTTCATCGAATAAACTTTCACTACCAGGTAATCGGAATAATATTGGATAACCATTAAGATATTGGCAAAACAATCCCTATATTTTCTTTATTTCATCCATGCCAAGTCACCCCAAAAGCTCTAATTTTTCTACTTTTCAAAATAAATATTTATCCTACAATTATCATCATTCCTCCCTTCAATCTAGCGAATTTAAAATGAACTATAATTATTTTATTGCTATTACAATTTCTTGTTTAACATAATTATTCTTCATACCAGATTGAAATTGAATTTTAAGTCTATCTCCCATAATTTTCGCGCCTTCAATCGAAGAGATTTTATCCGGATTGGTAATTCCGATCTGATAATCTCTTCCGCTCAATCCTTCAACCTGAATGTGAAGCTTTCCATCGGCAAACCTTTCCGATATTATTTTTAATGATTGATTATTTTCGCCGCGATAAGTCTTTAACGGCAGGATATAAATTTCCGGAACCGGTTTATAATTTATTTCAAGCGATGAATTGTTCTTCACTTTGAAATTAGTTTTTACAATTACTGCCTGAGATTCATTCGCTTCTTCAAAATGATACGGGCTGCTATCAAGCTTTACTGACTCAGCTTTGGTTCCTAAACCAAGTGCCGGCTCAAAATTGATTTCAACATCGTTTCCGCCATTGTTTTTAGCTGTCAAAACCAGCGTACCTTTTGAGCGGAGGATTTTCAAATCAACAATATCTTCACCAACTTTTATATTATTCACGCTCAAGCTGTCCCAGTCAGCCGGAATGTTCGGCGCGAAATTTATTTTATGATAGACTGCATCAATATCCAGATTCAGAAGTCCGCGGGTCAACGGCTCCATGAATCCGGTTGTTGAGAATCCCTGGTCCTGGTAGCCTTCGGATAATTTTTGATTTGTCAATCCTGAAAAAACTTCCGGCACCGCGCCTGGATCATATTCAAAAACATGGTTTACGGTTGATTGCAGAATCTGGTATCCAGCCGGTATGAAATGATATTTAAACTGTGCGGTATTAAAGAAAGAAGCTATGAATGGCCACACAGCGCCGTAATTGTAATTCAGTGGATCAAAATTTTCAGACTTAACCGAAAGCGAGCGGATTCCCCAATCGGTGCAGAGGTCGGCGTCGTTCAGGTTTTTCAAACACTCAACAGAATGAGCATCGTTCAAAACTCCGAACGCCATACCAAGCTCAGGCCACGGAGTTTTTTCGTCTACCTGTTTTCCTTCTTCTGTAGCGCCGTAGCAATAATAGCCGAGACCGGGTACCCAGAATTTTTCTTCAAGCGCTTTCTCAGCTTTTATTAATTGTTCTTCAGCATGCTTCTTTAATTGTTCATCCTTCATCGCGTCAGCCATCTCGATTACTTCCTTTATTCCGGCAACCCAAATAACGGAAGTATAAGCGTCGGCGTAAATGTGAACGTACTTTCCGAACTCAAGCGCGCCAAGTCCTGCGCCTTTCAAATCCATCAAACCGTCGTGGTCGCTGTCTTTGTTCAAGCACCACTGATATGCCTGCTTAATTGACTTCCAGCTCTTCCTGATAAAATCTATATCTCCGGTTTGATGATAATAATCTCCGATTGCTTTTAAATACCACGGTGTTGTATCGGCGTGGTTGTAGCCATAGTGGTAATCGTTCCACCAATCGATAAGCCCGTCGCTCTGTGAAAGCTCATGCGCCATCTTGCCGATATCATTGTTAACTTCGTTCGGAGATTTTTTTCTGATTGGAAAATTTTCTTCACGCTGCCATTTCTGTGCAAATGCCAATGCATCTTTAACCGTTGAAAAATCCTGAATGCTGTTTAAAGCGATGCTGTTTATAAATGCATCTCCGCCAAAGAACCACGCAAAGCCCGGACGCGCGCCTGCGCCAGATAAACCGTAGCCCGCAACCAATCCTTCGCCGAGCGTAGGATTTTTTACCAGCAGATTATGAAGCGCAACTTTTCCCCACTGGTAAGCAAGATTAATTTTCTTTACCGGAGTAATAACTTGAACAGTCGAATTGACAAGCTTCTGATAGTATTCATAATTTTCTTGATAATACTTTTCGGCGTTCTGCCAAAGATCGGCATAAAGTTTTTTCACGTCGTTGTAATGCACAATCTGATGCGTAACCGGATCGCCGATTCCGCCGGCAATAACAATCGGAATAAATTTATCTTTTGTTTCTCCTGGCTTCATTTCAATTTTAAATTGAAGCGGATTATCTGCGAACATGTGCGCAGGTGGCGCTGTCATTTGCTCTCCGGCAGGCGATCCGACAAGAAACAATGCACGCTGCTGCGATTCGGAAACGATGTAAGCTTTAACATCATCATCCCAGTAGCTGTATTGTCCGCCTACGCCGGCAGGCCACTCAGGCTGCATAACCGGAAGAAATCCAGGAATGATTTTCAGCGGCTCAACTGTATTTACATCAAGAAGGATTATTGCGCCGGGCTTATCTACCGGCACCATAATAATTTCTTTCACGGTAAACGACTGGTAAGAAAATGTTATTGTCGTCGCTTCGGGTGCAACGGAAATAGTTCTTAGAATATCCGATGTATTTATCGGCGAAGTTGATGAGCCGAGGAAAAACTGGAGATTAAAATTCCTCAGCGGCTTCCAGGGCCATACCCACATTTCGAACGAACCGTCCTGATGTCCCATCAATGCGGCTTTCCTGCCGATCTTATCGAAGTACTCATTCGCCTGTGCCAGCCTTGTCAGTTCAATATTATTTTGCTTTAACTGGAACTTCGGAATAAGTCCGACGGTTGTAACTTTCGTCTGGCAGAATAAAATTGAAGGAACGATGATAAGAAGTAGTGTAAGTAGTTTTTTCATTTTTTCTTTCGATAAATTTTAGATTAATTCCAATTGTTAATAATTCTTACCCTTGCCTGCCTAACGATGGGGCAGGCTCTTAATCGTAATCTTACTCGTTTTTTTTAATCCGATTACGATTAGAAATATTTCATTTCAAGTCTTGATATTTATCAATCAGCACCTTTGCCATTATTGAATCCCAGATATAATTCGGCGGGGAGTTCAGTATATCGTTGTCAGGACTGTAAGACTCCCAGAAATTATGGTTCTTCGAAAGCTGCGTCGTAACAGCCAGCATCATCTTATCCGAAATTTCATCCGCAATTTTATTGTAGCCGTACTCGCGCAGACCTCTGACGACCATGTAATCCCAAAGCAGCCAGACTGGTCCGTTCCATTTGCAGCACTGATCGACAAACGGACTGTACCACGGATCGTCTGCGGCTAAAGTTGGAATGCCGTACTTCCTCCAAAACTTTTTAGGATCGAGAAGTTTTTTAATCAAAATTTCCGCGCGATCTTTCGGCGCTACACCAGCCCACAGCGCAAGGAAGCCGATTATCTCCTGCCGCTTCAAGCTCTTTCCATTATACTCAAACGAATGATGGACTTTATCTACGTGGAAATAAAATCCTGTCTTTGGGTCCCACATGATTTTGTTTATCAAATCGGAAATATGGTTTGCTTTCTTCAGCCACTCATTCTTCTCATTTTCTTTGCCTAGTACCTCAGCCATCTTTGCAAGAGATTTCATCTCATTCACAACCATCAGCGAAAGATCAAGGTCTTCAAGCTGGCTGCTGATGTCTTCGCTCGGAATATCAAGATATCTTTTTTTATGAACCTGAAAAATTACGTTGAACCAGTCGCGGACATTTTCAATTAAGCCGTACGGTCCCCACTCGAACAAACCGTCATGGTCTGTGTCGCGGTTCTTCTCAAGCCAGTCAACATATTTTGAACCGGACTGGTAAGCTTCCTTTAAAAATTCTTTGTCGTGACTTACTTTATAAATTTCCCAATTCTCCCATGAGAAAAACGGTGCCGATGTTGTCGGCTTGCCTTCGTGCGGATAAGTCTGCGGTCCGCGCGGACCGTGTCTGTACGCAATCAAACCATCCTTGCCCTGCTGTGACATATAAATTCGTTGCGAGTTCTCGGCGGACTTTGCATCGAGGTATGCATAAGGAATCATGCTCAAAGATTCGTGCAGTACCTGATGTCCGTTTCCCCAGCCCCAGATTGGGTTGCGCGAGAAGATGTAGTAATTGTATTTGGCTTTTTCAAACGGTGGCAGCATACAGCCGCGGACAAGATTGAAAGCGCCAAGGTAAACTATCTTCTCCGCCTTCGTTTTAAATTTTATTCTCGGTATTGATGAAAACAGCTTTACATCGGCGTCAATAAACTTTTGAAGATTTTCAGTTTTGAGTTTGTCAATTTCATTTATCATCTCCGGAAGATTTTCGTCCACACCTTGCTCGCCTCTGATGTAACGGATATCTTTCTCTTCGCCCGGCGCCAAAACAAACTTTGCATGAAGAGAAACGAAATCAACTTTGCCGGAAGTTAAAACATTCAGTGAATCGTTCATCTTTATTTGATCATAAAAAGAAGCGATGTCTCCGGTATATCCTCCGAAAGAATATGGAGAAAAATTACCTGTGAAGAAATCGGTAATGTTTGTCGGGTATGGATAATCTTTATACAGATCGCTGATTAATCTCTTCTTCGTTTCGTAATGATAAAGAACATAGCCGTTTGATTTAGAATCGTAGCTTTCAATTCTAAGAGAGTCATCCGGAATTTTTAGAATCGGATAAACTTCAAGGTTCATCGTGTCCGTACAGATGTTTTTTATCTGCATATCGACGACCGCAACCTTCGAGCTGTAGACAAGAAAAGTCTCATTCACCTCGATACCCTGGAACGGTTGATACTTTAGAAGAACGAGATCCGGAAATGATGCAGTAACCACCGGCTTCTGATGGTACTCACTCATTTTATCAACGACAACTTTATTTACTTTCCAGATGCTGAAAATGCTTCCGGCATGATCGCTTGAGTAATTAATTGGCAGGCAGCCGGGATAATAATCCATCTTGTATGCTTTATCTCCATATAGCCGAGACCGCTGCATCGCCGCGGCATACGTAGTATAAAGAGGGTCGCTCGCAGATGCATCGATAATTAAGTACGGATCATTCACTTTATAATTTTGTGCCGGGCAAATAGCGGATAACAGAATTAATAAAACAGATGTAAGGTAAATTTTGTACTTCATAAATTAGTCTTTGTTTTTACTTTGCGTTTTAGCGTCATTGAGGTGAAGAAATTTACCGCGAAGACGCAGAGTCGCAAAGAATATTAATTAATTTTTTCAAGATCAATCAGCATCCTGGCAATTATACCGGTCCAAATATACGTTTTGTGCCAGCCGGCTTGATGATTATCCGCACTGTAAAATTCCCAGAACCAGTGGTTAGTCTTCAACTGGTAGTCTACGTTGTCTAAAACTTTTTCTGCTAATTCTTTCGCTACTTTTTTATATCCGTAATCAATCAACCCGCGGAAGACAAGATAATTCCACGGCACCCAAACGGGACCATTCCAGTAACCGATCGGATTATAATACGGATCGGCGGCGGAAAGCGACGGCACACCATACTTTCTCCAGAATTCTTTCGGATCAGTAAGATGCTTTACCAGCGCCGCTGCCTGCTCTTTGCTTGCAACACCGGACCACAGCGCGAGGAACCCTATAATTTCTTTCCGCTTCAAATCATTTTTCTTTTTGAATGTGAAGCTGTGGTCGTTCTTATTTATCTGGTAATAAAATTTTGTTTCCGGATCCCACATATATTTGTTGATCAGCTCGGTTCGCTTCTGTGCGTCTTCTAGATAAAATTTACTTTCGTTGTCGTGCCCTAATACCTTCGCCATCTTTGAGAGAGATTTCGCTTCTTTAACAAGCATCATATTTAAATCTACCGCATCAAAATTTTCCGGATCGCCGACCTCATCCCAAAGCGCTACGTAAGCATCCCGGACGCACTCAAGCACAGCGTTGCCGCCCCATTCACAAAGTCCGTCGTGGTTGCTGTCTCTTTCCTTCAGCCAAAAATCATAAAACTTTTTACCTGACACATAAGCATCCGCTAAGAATTTTTTATCGTGAGAGACTTTATAAATTTCCCAGTTCTCCCAGTTAAACCACGGTGCCGAAGTTGTCAACTGTCCGTTTGTTGGAATTGTTTCATCGAGATAAGGACCGGTGCGGTAATTTATATATCCGTCCGGATGCTGCCGTTCGATAAAAACTCTTTGGGAATTTTCCGCGCTTAAGGGATTCATATAAACGTATGCGAGCATCGAAAGGCTTTCGTGAAAAACCTGCCCGCCATAACCCCAGCCCCATTTCGGCTCACGCGAAAAAATATAATAGTTGTAATGACACTTTCCTTCCGGCGACATCATGCACTGGCGGAGAAGTGAGAAAGCGTTCCAGTAAAGCGCCTGGTAATCGCTGTTATTGATTTTAAATTCCGGAATTTTGCTGTAAGCAGCTTCATCTTCAGTTAGAAATTTATTCAAATCTAATTTTGAAACTTCATTGCATTGATAATTGAACTCATCAAAATTTTTAACAGTGTCTGCTTCCGTACCTTTAATGATTTTTAATTCCGAAGATTTCCCGCCGGCTAAAGAAAAATCTTCTTGAGCAGAAATGATCTTTGCCTCGTTCTCATCAACCGGAAACAAATTTCCATTTTTAATCTGGTTGATAAAAACATATTGGCTGGTATCCCTATCTTTTTCAATTTGATTTGATGTTCCCCAGCTTTTAACCGGCTGACTAAACATAAAAACATCTTTAAGATTTTCAACGAAAGGAATGTTGTGGTCTTTCATCCATCCGTCAGGAAATTCTTGATGATGAAAAGTAAATCCATTTTTATCCGGCAGAATTTTTATGTTTGAATAACTGCGGATACTGCTTTGAACAAACGGATATACAGAAATATTTTTTTCGAATGGTGATTCGTTGATGATCTTTATTCCTCTCACTGCAATTTTTGAACTGTATACAAGAAACGTTTCTTCAATCCGGATATCTTTAAATGGATAATAATAAAACTTCACCAGGTCGCTGTAAGAAGCCGTAATGACTGGCTTTTTGTAATACTGATCCAGCCGGTAAATTGTTTGGTTGCCCATCTTAAAAATCAGTCCGATACTTCCCGCGCGTTCGTTTACAAAGTCCAAACCACTCTGCGGATCGTACCAAACAAATTGATAGCCTTCATTTATCGTGAACTGAGATCTGCTCATCGCCGCGGCGTAAGTTGTAAATACCGGATCATTCTGCGTTGCGTGCAGATTAGAAAGATAATTTTGCGCGCTTGAAATCGAAGTTAGTGTAAAGAGGAGGAAAGTTGATATAATTAATTTTTTAGTCATGCAATCACTTGATGGAACACGGATTTAGCGGATTGAACGGATTCACGCAGATCAGTGAAAATCCGCCTAATCAGCGTAATCCGCGTTCTATTGTTTTAAATCCAAAATAATTTTTTTATTTAAGTACTTTTCTTTGTTCTCCGGGAAGATTACCTTGATCGAGTAAATCTGATTTTCATAACTCAACTTTTCTCCGCCGCTGATTGATTTAAGTTGATCCGACGGGGAATAAATTTTTAAGATTTCATCATGCCCGGCTTTGCCCTGGACTTCAACAGAGTATTCATTGCCGCTTAAGTGAGAGGACAAAATTCTGAATCCTTCTGATGAATCGTTTGGAACCGGATGAGCGACAGCAGGAAGAACACCGATTCCGCCGGCATGAAATACTTCGACTTCTGCCTTGTCATTCAATTTAAAATTCAGTTTGACCGATTCCGACTGCCGCTCATCTTGAACATTGAATTTAACTTCTCTGCCGTTAATTAAAACTCTGCTTACAGAAGTGCCGGGCGGGAATGCCGGGATGAAATTTAAACTCAAAGTCTTTCCATTTGCTTGAGTGAAAGAATAAACTGTCTTTTCACCGTCTCTCTTCATACTGAAATTCACCGAGTGCCCGCCGGTTTTTATTCTTTCAACATTAATAAAATTCCAGTCGAAAGGAAGACGCGGCGATATAGTAAATTCATTTTTCATCGCATCGGATTTAAGTCCAAGCATTCCTTCCAGACTTGGCTGCAGCACCATCGTCTCTGACCAGCATTGATGATCGCAAACGCCGGAAGGCTGATAAACTTCGCCGTTAAGAACTTCTTCAACATAACCGCGTGCCCAGTTTTTGTAAATGAGCAAGTTGTTCATGATGTGCGAATAGCCTTGAATGTATTGACCGTATTTGTATTCAGCGAGTGAAGTCCAGCCCGTAAACAAAGGCCAAACGCTTCCAAGATGATAACCGTTCGGGCTGAACGCCGGATTATCTTCGCCGATAATTCTCGTTCCCCAATCCGATGAAAAATTATTTCCGGAATACGCATCGAGTACAGGATAAGTTTTATCTTTATCAATCACTCCGAAATAAATCGGCACGGAAACCTGGATTGTTTTTTCTTTGCTGTAGCTGCCGTCGGGCATCTGGCTGTCATAGAAAAAATTTTCTTTCGCGTTCCAAAAATCTTTGTTGATGATTTTCTTCACGGTATCAAATTCATTCTCATAAAATTTTTCTTCTTTATGAAGATTAAGATTACCAGCCATATAAGCGGCTTCTTTCAATGCTTCAGCCCAACATCCAGCAAGGTAAAGAGTCGTGCGTCCACCGTAAAGCGCGCCGCCTTCTACCCAGCCATGACCGACGTTAATATTCTCGATAAGATGATCATGATTGAAATCAGTGGAGAAACAAAAATCGATCGCTTTCTTTATGTGTTCCCAGCTTTGACGAATGAAATTTGTATCACCGGACCTTTCCAGATATTTTCCGGCAAGAATAATATAAAGCGGAGTTGCATCTGCGGCATCGTAATGAACCACACCACTCGTTGTAAGTTCGTGATAAATCTTTCCCGACAACGCTTGATATTTTTGGTAGACTTCCAGTTCGGATTTTACTTTTTCAAAATCGCCGTAATCCAAAAGCGCCATTCCGCTCCACTCGCCATCGCGTCCGAAGTACCAAGCGTAGCCGGGTCTTCCGCTTACTTTCTGCGCGCCGTCCCATCCGCGTGCTGTCGTAGCGTAACCGGCAACTAAAGAACTTCCAACGCCCGGAGTCTTAACAAAAAATTTATCTGTTCCAACCAAAGCCCAGCGGTAGCCGGTATTAAAATCTTTATCCGGAGTGGTTATCATTAATTTGCTGTTAAGAAAATTCTGATAATACTCCGCTGTTTTTATCAAAACTTTTTCCGGATCATGCATCGCATCTTCATAATTTTTAATCGCGGTTTCCTTGCCTTCGTCGGTTCCGGTGATAACGACATCAAGATTATCGTTCATGCCTAAATCAAACTCTTCCAGCGCAGCAGTCTGGAATTTATCTGTAGGAATTCCTTTGAAAACGGAATCGGCTTTGGTGAAGCCGTCAAACTGTCCGATAAGTTTTTCTACCGGTTTCCGATTTGATCCGACAAGAACGTTAAATTCTTCGGATTGATTTTTTATGTGGAACGCATTCAAGCCGTCGTCCCATGAATAAAAAATTGAGCCCAGTGCATCGCTGTTGTAGGGCCACATAAATCGCAAGTTGCTTTTAAATTTCACAACAAGTCTTGCTGGATAAAGCCCGCGGTACTCGTAGTGAATTACCGCTTCAGGCTTGTCGATGCTGCCTGAAATTATTTCTTTAACGAATGCTCTGGCGAACCGGTAAGTGCGAGTGAAAGATTCCGGTCGAACTTCGATTTCAGGTCGCTGATCATTAAACCAGTATATAGAATCTTTGTAAGAAAATTGAATCCCTACTTCGTAATCTCTCAAAGCCATGAAAGGATGAATCCAAATTTCATCGATGCCGCCTTTTTCTTTTCCCATCAATAAAATTCTCTGCTGACCTAAATCCCAATTATTACTGGCGGCAAACTGCGATGTAAGTGTCATTTCATTTGTCGATTCATTCCAATCTTTTGCTTTCGGTAATTCGATTGCCGGGGATGTTTCGTTGAATTGCTCAACTTTTAGCGGCGAGTAGTTCCAGTATCGCGGTTTCTCATTTGATTTCAATTTTCCTGCAAGATAAAGCAAACAATTCTCAGTAAACTTTTCAAGATTTAGCCGCGTGAAATTTTTCGGTGCAAAGTAGGTGTAAGCTCCAACAGCAAGCACTTTGCCTTTTCCGTATTCATATTCTACTGCAAGCTTCTCGTCGTCCTTCAAAGTTATGTACGCCCAATTCACCGCCACAACTTTTCCGTTCTTCGGAACAGAGCCGCCAAAGAAACCTACTTGACGCGCGACATTATCTTTATGAGCATCCCAAATGTAAGCGCCGCCGTGCAAGCCTGTAAATATTGGGTGCGAGCGCAATGCGTGGAGCCCAAGTTTTCTCCCGTAGCCTTCGTCTTTAGCTTCTTCGTATTTCACTTGGGGAATTTCTGTTTCTAATCCAAGCGTGTTGATATAACGGAAAGCGTCGAGTGTAAGAAAGAGTCCGCCGCCAGAGTTAATAAATTTTTTAATTGATGAAACGACTTCCGGATTTATTTCATTAGCTGAAAAATTTGCCGTGTCCGGCTTATGGAGCCAGAGGAGGTTGATTCCATTTAGAATTATAGGATGATTCTTAATTTGTTGGAAGGAGATCTGCGTGAGATCAAAATTTTTATTTGACTTCAGAAAATTATAAGCAGCAAGTAACTCAGAATCATCCTTTATATTATTTGCTTTGGTAAGGAATCCAATTTTGATTTTTTCATTTTGACCGCCAAAAGCCGAACCGGCAATCATCAATGATATAAAAAAGAAAATTAATACTTCATTCGGTATATTTTTTATCACGAATTTTCACCAGTCACTTTTTGTCTTTCAACTCCGTTCCGGAGTTATTGCGCTGAAATTTGGCGAGCATATCAAACAGCGGAAAAATTAACTTTTGTACCCCCGAGAGGATTCGAACCTCCGACCAAAAGTTTAGGAAACTTCTGCTCTGTCCATACTGAGCTACGGGGGCAAATTTAATTTCAAAATTGCAAAATTTCTAATCTGCATCAGAAGAAATTGCAAATGCAAAAATAGGTAAGTTTGAATTCATCTGAAAATATCGTTTACATATTTAGCCAATATGTAAATTTTAAAATGAAAATGTTGTCGGGATGAATTGTCCACATCCTGTTCAAGGAATTATTGAACTGGAATTCACCGATAGTTTGCTCATCGGATCTTGATTGAGTCCAAACCAAATATAAAACCGATCCCGGCATATATTCCCATCGCAGAACAGCATTCCCCCGTAATGAAACGATATTAAAGTCAGGGTTTTCAATTGTAAACGGTTGGGCAGGTCCCGTTCCGTCCGGATCAACCTGATAAGTTTGCTTATTAAAAGTTGAACCGCCTTGTCCATATTGATTAAATGAATATGTTCGAGGTTTCGCAAGCTCTTTAAAATTTCTATAATCGCCGGCAGAAATTAAAGGTTGAGCATAAATCTGAAGACTGAGTTTAGGAGTAAATGTCCAGTTCAGTCTAATGCCGGCAGAAAGAGTTAATTGATTAAAAGTTGCAAAGACATATCTTTTTCCAAACGTTGCAACATCATAAGGATCGGTATAAGAATCGACCCACTGTGTGTTGTCATAATAAATATTAATCTCGGGTATGAAGCTGACAGAGATGCTTGAAGAA
Source organism: Bacteroidota bacterium (assembly GCA_021815405.1). Classification (GTDB taxonomy): domain Bacteria; phylum Bacteroidota; class Ignavibacteria; order Ignavibacteriales; family Ignavibacteriaceae; genus FEN-1297. The sequence continues at coordinate 51,130 of JAKAGV010000014.1, read as the reverse complement.
GGATTAAAATCAAGCTCAGAATTCAAATACCATTGGTTTGAATATTTCGTCCAATAAGATCCGCTGCTAAGACTCAAAACCAAATTCTTTCTTGAATCTGAACTGAAATTTAAATCGACCTGATAACCCTGAGGATTTATTACCACAGGTCCGCCTCTTGTAGCACGATTGTTTATGGTTTGAGGATTGTATGCCAAATCCCAATTTATACTATAGTAATTCAAGAATTGAATATTACCGTTTTGAAAAACTCCTTCCCAGGTTATATCGCCATCAAAATCATAAGTCCTAAAAATAGCCCCGCCAACCATCGCACTGCGGAATAAACTGGTTGGTTCCGTCCAGTTGTAATAACTTGCAAAATGCATATTGATAACATCGGTAATCGGCAAAAAGCCGAGATCATTTATTTCATAGCCGGGACTAACAATACCAAAGGCAGAATTAACACCCCAATTTCCTTTCTGCTTGCTTAGAACAACTCTGCCGGCATAACCTGAAAGTGAAGTTGCATTGCTGTCAACGCTAACAATCTTTGAATCGGGACGCTGGAAATAATGGCGGGAACTTGTCTGCAAATTAATTAAATCAGTTTTATTTCCGGTAACGTAACTAGAGGTAAACCAGCCGTTAGTTACCCACGTGCCTGAGTTATCCAAATAAGTCCATCCATCAACTCCGCCTAAAAATGCATCATGGTTCAATTGATCCGTCATCCCGCTCTCGTTGAAAAACCGGTTTGTATAAGTTGAAATTATTCCAACACCTTGATGTCCAGAATTTATTTCCTTTTGTGCACGAAAAATTCCGTAATAAGTTAATGGCTCAACTTGAACTGAATATTTTTGTTTGTTCAGTTGGTAATCTGCATATTCCCTTGACGTTAAAACTTGGATTGTCCCCATGTTCCAGCCGCCGTCAAACTTGCCTGTTAATTTTGCGGCTCCAAGAATATGCGTACCCGAAGGTTCGTTAACAAAGTCTGATGGTGGAATTGAACCTTGCGGCATTCTTCCAATCCTTCTGCTGTAAAAGAAAGCCGGATTCCACCAATTAAAACTCCAATAGTTGGTTACGCCGCCATTCCCAAAATCAAAGATAGAAGATCCTTCAATAAAAAAAGGTCTCTTCTCGTTAAAGTAAGTTTCAACATCGCTTAAATTAATTACTGCCGGATCAATCTCTACCTGTCCGAAATCAGGATTTATTGTAGCATTAAGTGTAAGGTTAGTCCCGATTCCAAATTTCATATCGGCTCCGAAATTAGGCGTATAAGCAGAACCCCTATTGAATGGGTCTCCGGGAACATAAGGAGCATATTCTGCTTTGGTAGTAATATATGAAAGCAGTTCAAAGTTTCGCGGAGGATTTATATCTTTTATTCCTTCAAGCTCTGCGAACCTGGAAACAAATCCGTTGCTGTTTTTAGGAATATAAACTAAAAAATCAGTTTCATGTTTTCTCGCAATTTCCCGTTCAAAATCAATTCCCCAAAGATTTACTTTTTTCAATTTATATCTTAGCTGTGAAAAGGGAATCCGCATTTCTACAGTCCAGCTTTTTTCATCTATATGAGCTTTGCCTTCCCAAACACCATCCCACGAATTATCGTTCCAAGTATCGTTGTAGAGCGTGCCGTCGTAAAGAGTACCCGATGCATTAATACCGAAATAAAATCCGCTTCTCTTATCAAAATAAGGATCAAGATAAACTTGAAACAAATCAGAATTTACTGATACATCTCGCCGGGCTAAATTTTCAATAATAGAATCCGGAGATGTATCATACATTCTTGCACCGATGTAAAGCGCATCATCGTCATAAGCAACTCTGATTTCAGTTTTTTCGGTTGCTGGCATCCCTTCAAGCGGATCTTTTTGAATGAGATCGGTTACGGTAAATGAGTTATGCCAGATTTTCTCACTTAATATACCATCAATTTTAATCGGCTCGTTTGTCCGTTCTGCTTTTACTACTATTGTCTTGCTGCTGTCTGATGCATCAGATTCGTAAGCAAAATTTGATGCAGACATAAAAACAAAAACCGGAAGAAGTAAATGATACCTCATAATCGTCTCGCTCTTTTTAGATTAGACCGGAATTAGTTAGAAAGGTTGGTAAAAAATATTTTATATCGGATAAACAGAGAATATACTTGATAGAAGGCTGTTATCACGGATAAGAACATAATCAATAATTTTAATGGATTAAATAATTCTGAAGGAATATTTTTGTTTGACAAAAATAGAAACATAGGAAAAGTAATGAGAAATCTGATTGCTGTTACTTGTATGTACGTTTTAATTTTAGCTTCAATTTCAAATGCACAAAAGGAAGTAATTAATATCTGGAAAGGAAAAATTCCTGATTCAATTGAAAATAAAAATTATAAAGAGGAGGATCTCTCCAACGCGGAAGGCATTTATCAGATACGCCGAGTGAAGGTACCGACGCTTTCAATTTTCCTGCGTCCAAAAGAAAATTCTGATGGAACCGCAGTTGTTATTTGTCCCGGCGGCGGTTATATGCATTTAGCTTTTACAAAAGAAGGAATTGAAGTTGCGAAATGGCTGAACTCTATCGGCGTTGCTGCATTCGTTTTAAAGTATAGACTCCCAAGCGATCAAATTATGAAAGACAAAACTATCGGACCGCTGCAAGACGCTCAGGAAGCAATGAGGATTGTTAGAAGAAAAGCAAAGGAATGGAATATCGATCCAAACAAAATCGGAATTATGGGATTTTCAGCAGGCGGACATTTGGCGGCAACTCTCTGCACTCATTACAACGCTAAAGTTTATGACTCCGATACAACAAGCGCTAAGCCGGATTTTTCAATTCTGCTTTATCCTGTAATTTCTATGAAGCCCGGCATTACTCATTATGGCTCGATGGAAAGTTTATTGGGGAAAAATCCTACCAAAGAAAAAATAGATTGGTTTTCAAATGAGCTTCAAGTAAATAAAAATACACCACCTGCATTTCTTGCTTTAGCCGGCGATGACAATGTCGTTCCGATTCAAAACAGCATAGACTATTTTTTAGCATTAAAAAAATATAAGATACCTGGTGAGCTTCACATCTTTAATCAAGGCGGTCATGGCTTTGGATTAGGAAAGAAAGGTACGACGCAATCAAACTGGTCTTTACTGTGCAAGGCATGGATGAAAGTGATGGGTTTTCTTTAATTGAATACACTTAATGATTAAAAACATTTATGTCCTATCATTCTAAAATTTAAATATCTTAACAGACTTTGGCGTAAGCTGTGTAATTAAAATACCCCCGCTTGTATCTGCATCGGCAAGCACACCATTTTGTCCGCTGAGTAATTCAGTATAAGAACTGTGTTTGCTTTCAACCGGTATTTCAACTCTTGTAACAGAGTCTCCATTGTTAAAAACGGCAACTATCTTTTCGTTTCGGAATTCTCTTTCGAAAGCGAACGATTCATTCTTATCATTTGAGTAAATAAATGAAACGTCTCCAAACTTAAGTGCAGAATTATCATTCCGGATTGCGATAATCTTCTGATAATAATTTAATAAGTCGGTATTCTGTTCAACCTTATAAGTTCCAAAGCCTTTCTTAAATCCGGATGCTGGAGTAATTACCTGATCATCGTACTTGAGATTACTCCAAACCATTGGCTGTCTGTCGTATGGATCGTCTGCGCCCCACATACCGACTTCATCGCCGTAATAAATCATTGGCGCTCCGCGGTATGTCATCTGAAATACAGCAATCAATTTCTGAATTTGATAATCTTCCGAAGTAGGCTTTGACGGATCATAATCCGGATTATTCGGACCGCCGTCGTAATCAAATTTCCTATCAGGATTTTTTATCATCGAAGAGATTCTCTCGGTATCATGGCTGTCAACAAGATTTTGAAGAATATCTAAATTCTCTTCAGGATATGTTTCATCAATTAAATGAAGTTCTTTTATGAAATCCGAAACTGAAATTTTTTTCTTTTGTGCAACAAAGAATTTGTTAACTGCAAATGCAAAGTTGTAATTCATCAGCGCATCGAAAGGTCCGTTGATTGAAACATATTGCGGAGACAAGTTCCAGAGTTCGCCGATAATTATTGCTTTTGGATTTATTGATTTAACCAATTTTCTCCAATCATACCAAAAGCCCATTGGAATTTCATTAGCAACATCAAGCCGCCAGCCGTCAACCCCATCTTCAGTTAGACCGTTGGGTTCCATCCATCGCTTAGTAATCTCAAAGATATATTTTTTCGGTCCGGCAGCAAGATCGTTTTTAGTTCTGTTGAATACCGGTAATGTTTTTGTTCCCCACCAGCCGTGGTAATCGAGGTTACCGACAGAATCACTGAAGCTGGTTATTTCATACCAGTTTTTATATTTTGATTTTTCTCTGTTCTTAAGAATATCCTGGAATGCCCAGAAATGCGTGCCGGTATGATTAAAAACGCCGTCGATAATAATTTTCATCCCGCGCTGATGGACTTCTCTAATCAGCTTCAGAAATAATTTATCCGCCGAAGTCCACTTCCAGGTAGAAGGGTCATCCGGATTTTCGGAAGCAATAATTTTTTTATCACCTTCAGGATCCGGTCCAAAATTAACATCGATATGATGATAAGTTGAAGCATCATATTTATGGAGTGAAACTGCATCGAACATCGGATTAAGATAAATAGCACCGACTCCCAAGCTTTTAAGATAATCAAGATGGTCAATGATCCCCTGAATATCTCCGCCGTATCTTCTTTGTGTAAGATGGCGATTAAAATTTCCGCCAAGATTTTTCTCCCATGAAGATTGAGCAAACCAATCGCTTGTCCATTTTGATGTATGCCAGCTGGGAATTTTCTTACCGTATTCCGCATCAACTTTATCAACTAAAGAAGAATCGTTCTTTGTATCGCCGTCGGCAAAACGCTCCGGGAAAATTTGATACCATACAATTCCTTTTGCCCAATTAGGAAAATTGTTTTGTGCATGAAGTGAAGATTGTGTTGAAAGCATTAAGAGTGCTGAGAAGATAAGTCCGTAAAATTTTTTCATAAGGAAAGTTCTTTTTTCATAATAGCAAGAGATTCGTTTATCGAATGAGGGCAGTAACTTAGCTCAGTTTCGGCTTTTAAAATTAACAAGCCTGATTTCAACGGTCGAGGCGCCGGCTGGTTCAATTCCGGAGTATTAATCGGTAATATTAATTTTTTATCAAGATTGAAGAACTCCGCAATGCGTAATGTAAAATCAAACCTGGAAAGAAATTCTTTCCCGCCGATGTTATAAATTCCCTGCTTGCCGAATTCAATTACTTTGCTGATCGCTTGAACAAGATCATCAATAAAAGTAGGATTATTAATTTGATCGATTACAATTCTAATCTGTTTACCACTGCGGATTGAATTGACAACCCAGCGAACAAAGTCCGGGCGGCTGTCTGCAACGCCGTAAAGAACATTCGTTCTTAAAATAGTATTCAGTGCACCGCTTATTTTTAAGGCATTTTCGCTGGCAAGCTTTGTCCTGCCGTAATAACCAAGCGGATTTGGCGTTGCATTTTCACTGTAAGGACCTTTTGTTCCGTCGAAGATATAGTCGGTAGAAATATGAATTAGATGAGCATCAAGAACTCTGCACATTTCCGCAAGATATTCAACTCCCTTAACATTAATTTTCCAGGCGAGTTCTCTTTCAGTTTCGCTTTTGTCAACGTTAGTATAAGCAGCAGCATTTATGATAAAGTCGGGATAAAAATCATAAACAATTTTTTTTATACTTTCTCTTTTTGAAAGATCGCAGCAGACATAATCGGCATTTTTATAAACAGCCTCGGGTTCAATTGAGCAGCCGAGCAGTTCAGCATTATCCTGTTCTGAGTAAAATTTGACGACTCTCTGACCAAGCATTCCGTTAGCGCCAACAACCAAAATTCTTTTTTTAATTATATCGTGAGAAAACATCTTTTTTCAAATTATCAAAGTTCTTAAAATCATTATATGAAGCTGCACAGCCTGCAGCTATATTTGCCAGATCAAGTGAGTATACGACATCTTTACTTTTAATATAATTATAAAAAAAGACAGCGCCAAAAACATCGCCGGTACCAACCATATTTTTACTTTCAATCTTTAATGCCGATTTAAATATCGAAATAATTTCATTATTCTTTAACGTATAAATTCTTGCACCAAGATTTCCTTTTGTTACAACAAAAATTTTTACACCATAACTTAGAATTTCTTTTGCTATTTCAAATTCCTCACTTTGTATACTTAAACTTCGAATCTCATTATCATTTGCCTGGAGAATATCGACTGACGACGCCCACTCGTCGAAATTCGGGATCAATCTGAATTCTCTTTTCAGATTTTCATCAAGACCGCGGCAGAGTGTATGGACATCCATAAATATTAATCCGCTGTAAAATTTCCGAATTTCTTTTAACTGATTAAGTGAAATATCAAACCCGGTAATCATGTTAATGAGAATGCCGTCATACAAATTTAGATTACCGGTATTAACTTCAAGGCTTTGAGACATGCTTTCGTATGTCTCGCCTCTTTCTTTAAAATTGTGGAGAGTTAGGTAGACTTTTGGAATCCTATCCACAAACTTCAAATTTGATTTATCAAATCTTTCGAAGGCTTTTTCAAATAAGTGATAATTTTCTTTTTGGACGTAAGTGTTTAGAAAAATTTTATCACTATTTTCAACAAAGTTTTTCAGTGCCAGTGCAGCATAGAAAATTCCGCCCGGCTTCACATGGTCAATGCCGTCAATACTTATATGGTCTTCAACCGAATGCCCGATTACCAGAAGCTTCATAAAAGTTTATAGAAAGTTTTCATCTCTAAGTAAGAATAACCTCAGTTATCACTATTAAATTTATCGTTTCAAATTTACTGCCTTCCATCCGGTTAAAAAAATTTTCTTCAAAAGTGATATGACGCTAAGGTGATAATCGGCAAAGGATTGGCGATCAAATCTTGAACACTGAATATTGAGTACAATTTAAATTATATTTGTCCTTGAAAAAGGAAAATAAATTCAATTCGAGTAGACGCAGAAAATTTATGAAAATAGGAATCACGTGTTATCCCACTTACGGCGGCAGCGGAGTTATTGCTACGGAATTAGGAAAAGCTCTTGCAAAACGAGGACATCAAATTCATTTTATCAGCTATGCACTGCCTTTTAGACTGACAGATTATATTGAAAATGTTGTATTTCATGAAGTTGAGCTGAGTAATTATCCGCTGTTTGAATTTCCATTATACAGTTTAGCGCTTGCAAGCAAAATGGTTGAAGTAGCAACTTACGAAAAGCTAGATCTGTTCCATGTTCATTATGCAATTCCCCATGCAACCAGCGCATATCTTGCAAAACAAATTTTAACAGATAAAAATAAGGTAAAGGTAATTACAACCTTACACGGCACAGATATAACTCTTGCCGGACTTGAACCTTCATTTCTTCCGCTTGTAAAATTCAGTACCGAACAAAGCGACGGCGTTACTGCTGTTTCCAGATTCTTAAAAGAAAAAACTTTAATTACCTATTCTGTAGAAAAAGAAATTGAAATAATTCCGAACTTTGTCGATACAGAAATTTTCAAACCTAAAAAGGATTGCATATTCCGAGAACATATTGCACCGAAAGGCGAGAAGATTATTGTGCACACTTCAAACTTTAGGCAGGTAAAAAGAGTGCCAGATACTATTAAAGTTTTTGAGCAAGTTGTCAAGGAAATTCCTTCAAAATTAATTTTAGTAGGTGATGGTCCGGATAGATCCGAGTGTGAAAGACTTTGCCGCGATCTTCATCTTTGCGATCATATTAAATTTTTAGGAAAGCAGGATGCATTGGTAGAAATCTTAAATGCCGCTGATGTATTTTTAATTCCTTCACAATCGGAAAGCTTCGGGCTTGCGGCATTAGAGGCAATGGCGTGCGGAGTGCCGGTTGTCAGTTCAAGTGTCGGCGGGCTGCCCGAACTTGTCCGCCACAATGAAACCGGTTATATCGCCGAGATTGGCGACATAAGCAGGATGGCAAAATATATTGTCGATTTACTTTCGAATGAAAAGAAGCATAAATTATTTGCAGATAATTCCAGAAAGAGAGCAGTAGAAAATTTTGATAAATCCATCGTTGTTCCAATGTACGAAGATTATTATAAAAAGATTGTAGAAATGTAAAATGGTTATCTATTGTGCCGGAGCCATCAAAGGAGATACGAGGTTCCAGAGTAATTTTAAGGAAATAATACAGTTCATTTCGTCTCAGGGGCATACTCCGCTTTCGGAGATGAATGAAAATTTTAAGACTTCAATCCCGTTAACCGAAAGACAAATATTTAAGAGAGATATTAAATGGCTTGAACAAAGCAATGCAGTCGTTGCAGAAATTTCTGGTGCAAGTCTCGGCGTTGGTTTTGAAATTTCGTATGCGCTTTATGAGTTGAAAATTCCGGTGCTGGCTTTGTTCAGTTCTAAAGCTGAAAGAGTTTCAGCAATGATTACAGGCTGCGATTCAAAACGATTAACCGTGAAGGAATATTCAGATAATCCTGATATGGAGGAAATAGTCTCTTCCTTCTTGAAAAAAATTCAGGAGAATATTTGAACGAGAAAGAATTCATTTCTTCCTGGACGACAAAAATTAATTCCGAAGGAATAAAAAACTTTCCGGATGATTTTGTTCAATTAAATGAATTTGATGAAGTTTTCTTACCGGGAAAGGTACTTGTTATTGGACAGGAATTTTTCGGAAGCTATGAAATATTGACCGTCGACGGCAGCCTTATCTTACAAGCCGAAAATCACTCCAAGGCAAAATTCATTATCTATTCAAACAGACAAAAGCCGGTTAAGATTAAAATTCCAAAGCATGAAAAAGTTGTAAAAGATTCTGTACTATGGTATGAAGAATATCTTGACGGTATTATTAAAAAGATTGAAACCGACTATAAAAAGAATTTTCCAGGAAGCAAGACTTATGGCGATATTACTAATAACATTTTAAGAATGCTGAATCTAACAAGGTACTAGTCTTTGTCCGGCGTCAGTGAAAATATTTTTAGCTATATAAGCTCTCTTTACGGTGATGCCGCCGCAAAAGAATTTTCTGATTTTATAAAAAAAGAATATTCGCTTTATATCAGGATTAACCGGTTAAAGACTGATAAATTCAAACTGGTAAAAAAGCTAAATGAAATTTATTCAATCAGCACAGAAGAAATTTCATCCGTCCCGTTTGTATTAAAAATAAAAGGAAATTCAGAAGCTGTTGGCAAAACAATTCAGCACATCATCGGAGATTATTATATCCAAAGCCTTTCCTCAATGATTCCTCCTTTAGTTTTATCTCCTCAGCCAGGTGAAAAAATACTGGATTTATGCGCGGCTCCCGGCTCAAAGACAACGGAACTTGGCGAAATGATGAACAACGACGGTACTTTAATCGCGAATGAAATTGCTCTCGACAGAGTGAAAATGCTGATTTATAATCTTGACAGAATGAACTTGATAAATGCCGGAGTCGTTCATTACAAAGGTGAATGGCTTAGCAAAATTTACAGTGAGCACTTTGATAAAATTCTTGTCGATGCGCCGTGCAGCGGTCTGGGAATTGTTCAGAAAAAAGGCGAAGTAAATAACTGGTGGTCGAAAGAACGTGCGGAAAGAATAGGTGATGTCCAGCTTCGTTTGCTTATTGCCGCAATAAAAATGGTGAAGACCGACGGTGAAGTTGTTTATTCTACTTGCACTTTAACGCCGGAAGAGAATGAATTTATAATTGACAAAGTTCTGAAAAAATATCCGGTTGAAATTGTAGATATTGATTTGCCTGTTAAAAGCCATGAGGGCTTCACAAGATATAATGACCAAAATCTTGATCCATCAATTGCCAAATCAAGAAGAATACTTCCGTGGGAAATTGATTCCGACGGATTTTTTATCGTAAAATTACGAAAGACCGGAAGCACCATTTCGCCGGAAATTGAAATTCCTAAAGTCCATAATATAAAAATTTTAAACTCCAGCAGCCGTGAAATTAGAAACCCGTTAAAAAAAGTTTTTTCCGAATTCGAAATCAATGAAGAGATTGCTGAACAATTCAATTTTATTTTGAAGAACAACGACATCTTCTTCTTCAATAAAAATTGGGAAGATAATTATCCCGGATTGTTTGAGAGGATCGGAACAAAGTTCGGGACAATTGATAAGAACGGCGATATTATTTTACACACACAAGCAGCGCAGGTACTTCAAAAAGAAATTCGCGCAAAAATATTCGAGATTGATAATTTTTCAGATCTTAAAAAATATCTTGACGGCGGAATTTTTAAAACCAAAAGTAATCTAACCGGTCAATGCGTTATAAAATATGAAGGTGCAGTACTCGGAACCGCTGTAGTTACAGCAAGTGGAATAAAGAGCAGGTTTCCCCGGGCTAAAAGGACTCAGAATATTTCTCTGTCTTAATTGCTTCATTTCTTTTTTCTATTTTTACAAGGGAGATTAAAATGAAAAATGAATTAACCAAACTTTTTATAAACGATTTAGATTTTCTCGAAAACACTTTAGAAGACAAATCCGTTCAAAAGCTTCCAATCCGCTTGTTAAAATCCGCGGAAGATGTTTTTTCTTCCGGTCTTCAAAATAAAATTGATAACAAAATCTGGCATCGATATTTAGACTTAACACGTTTCCCGGTTTTTCTTCAAAGCATGAATCTGGATGAAAGATACCGCTGGGCAGAAACAGTTTTTAAGGCAATCAGAGCGTCAGATTTTTCTATCAGGAATTTAATTGAGCAGCGTACTACAAGACATCCAGAAAAAATTCTTTTTACAACAATCATCGAAAATCTGAAAAATGAATATAGTTACAAACTTATTGAGAATCGGATAAAGAAAATTGCTACTGCTTTTCTTTACGTTTCCAACTTTAAGCCGGCAGTAGCAATATACAGCGATAACACTATTGACAGCGCATGCTGCGACCTTGCCTGCCTTGCCTATGATATTCCCGATTCGCCGCTTCATCCACAGTTCGGACTGGAGACGCTTGAATTTATTTTTACTAAAATTAATTTCAACATCGTCGTTACGGATTCTTACCAACGGCTGGAAATCTTACGTACGCTTCGAGATAAATCGGACAAAAAATTTGAGATCTTCTTTACCGGCTTAACTGAAAATGCCGGCGAAGATGTTATTCAGCTTGATCAAATACTTTCACTTATCAGCAGCAAAGATATACCGGGCATTCTTAACAAAAGGAAAAAACTAAAGCTTGATGATATTGCTACCATAATGTTCACATCCGGCAGCACTGGCATGCCAAAGGGAGTGCAGTTTTCAACTTACAATTTGATCTCTAAAAGATTTGCCCGTGCGGCTGTACTTCCAAAGGTTGGAGTTAACGAGCTTCTTGTGAGTTATCTTCCGCTTTACCACACTTTCGGAAGATATTTGGAAATGTTAGGCATGATCTTTTGGGGCGGCACTTATGTATTTGCCGGAAGGAATGATGTCGATTCAATTTTGAATTTGATGAAGATGTTTCAGCCGACAGGTCTTGTAGGCATTCCGTTAAGGTGGAAACAGATTTCCGAAAAGTTCCAGGAAATTCTTGAAAGAGAAGGAAGTGATTTAAATCCTGAAAATGTTTTTCGACATCTTGTTGGAAATAATTTACGATGGGGTCTTTCCGCAGCAGGTTACCTTGAGCCAAAAGTCTTTAAGTTTTTTAACAAGCACAGCGTTGAGCTTTGCAGCGGCTTCGGAATGACTGAAGCTACCGGCGGCATAAGCATGACATTGCCGGGAGAATATATTAAGGATTCAGTCGGCATTCCACTTCCGGGCATGAAAATTAAATTTTCAAATGAAGGCGAGCTTCAAATTGCGGGGCATTACGTTGCAAAATATCTGGATGATGAAAAGAAATTTTTAGATAAAGAACAATGGCTTTCTACCGGCGACTTATTTAAGCAGGATGAAAATGGTGCTCTTTACATAATCGATAGAGTAAAAGACATTTATAAGAACAGCAAAGGTCAGACTCTCGCACCTGCCTACATCGAAAAGAAATTTGAAAATATCCCGGGTCTCAAGCGCGCATTTCTCGTGGGCGATATGAAACCAAATAATACACTTCTCATTGTACCTGATTACGAAGATTCCTTTATCCAAAGGGCCGACTCACAACATAAGCTTAAAGAGTATTTTGGAACTATTGTCGCGTCCGTTAATTTAAACCTAAATCCGTATGAAAGAATAATAAAGTTTACCATACTCAACAGAAATTTTTCTGAAGAGAAGGGGGAACTTACGGCTAAGGGAACTTTTAAACGAAAAGTAATAGAATCTAATTTTAAGGAAGAGATCGATTCTCTTTATCAAAGATCAAGATTGGATTACCAGATTGACGGATTAAAGATAATCATCCCCTTCTGGATCTTAAAAGACCTAGGATTGACTGAAGATGATTTTGAACCGGCTCCTGAAGGAATATACGATAAGCAGCATCAGAAACTTTTAACAATCCGAAAGAAAAACAGTCACGTTCAAATTGGAGATTTTGAATATAAAGTTATTGCTGATGTTATTGATCTTGGAATTTTTGTCCGCCAACCGATACTCTGGATGGGAAATATAAATCTGATTGATTTTGCGGTATGCAAGAATGATTGGGAATTTAGTTTTACAAATATCTCTTCGCAGATAGAAATTGATTTTTCAAGAAAGAAAAAATTTACTGGGATAAAAAATATTTCAAATACTTCGCACTTTGATTCAAGCCTTGTAAAGCTTAACAGCGAAATTACTGTAGCACTTTTTGGCAAAGGCAGCAGTCAATTATCAGCAATTCATGATCTTGAAAATCGATTAAAAATTCCAGAAGTAAAAGTTGAGAATCTAATAAGCAGAAGACTTGAAGTTTTATCTGCCCATCCTTCTTTTGCGGTAAGAAGCCTTGCTTATAAAGTCTTACTAGTTAATCAGCCTGAGATAGATTATAACCGCTATCTTCCTTCATTCATCAATAGTAAAAAAATATTCCTTAATAAAAAAGTAATTGAAGAAATAAGCTACAGCCAAATAGAGGGATTCAGGTTTATAGCACTTAGCATTAGAATGGAAGCATACAGAAAAGGTTTATCATTTCCTCTTCATGAAAATGAGCTGCGACAGTTTAAAAGAATTCTAGACATGTTTGTAAGATTTGTTTATAGCAATCCAACGACATATCCGCTTATTCGCGCTGAACTGATCAAATGGATACTTCATGAGAAGGATAAACAACTCGCGCATTATGCAAAACTACAATTTAAGAAAATTGCAAAATGGTTTGAATCAAACTTTAGGCTTTCGTCTTTTGAAACGGTGAAAGAAAATTGGTACAAGAAAATCGTCTATCAGGATATTATCACGCAGAATGAGAAAAATAGAATCGAAGATATTTTATTCTGCTCAACTTTTCTTAAAGAAGCTTTCATGCTGATTTATGAACTTGATAAATTCGATCTCGAAGAAGTTAACGACAAAGGGATTTACATCTCTCAGCTTAGCGCATCCCGAAAAAGACTACTTTACAGGCTAAGCATCAACACCAAAAACTTTAAGCATTACGATCTTGTTATTCTGATTACTCCGTTCATGACCAGAAAAAAAGTTTTAGACACAATTTATCTTACGATAAAGATTGCACACAGCCCTTCCGGATCATCTATACTTCCACAACTTGGAAACTTCCGCTCCAAGCAAGGAATTATTTCTTTTGATTTTATAAATGATCTTACTGTATGGGAAAAAGTTCGGCAGCTTACATCTGCGCAATCTTCGCTCAACAAAAAAGAATATGAGATAGAGTGGGAAATACTTTTCCGCCGCGGAATATCTGCTTACTTTACTCTGCTGAAGAACAGCGATTATCGTGTTATCCCCGGCAATATATCGCCTGCAAATGTAGTTGTTCCTGAACCATACTTTAAGGAAGGTACTAAAGTAATATCAATTACAGGTTGGAAAGAATTTTTTAATTCGCGGGACTTAATTTGTCCGATCATAAATAATTTTTTCACCCAAACATCATCGCACTATCCGTGGTGCCGGGAACATCTTAAAATAGAATGGATATTTGATGCATGCATTGAAGGCTTAGGATTGGACGATGGTAACTGGTTCCTTCTTCTGCTTAAAAATGAATTGAATGATCATCCTGAAATTGCCGCCGAATATGAAATAAAAACTAAGCTGATAAATTATCTGGAGAAAATAAAAACAGAACCATTCGTTGATTCCTACATAAAAAGCGCAGTTAAGAATTATAACGATTGGATTGAAGAGAATCTCCGCTCTACTAAAAAAGCAAAATCTGATTTCGTTCATAATCTTTACTCAATGTACCGGATGGAAAATTATCCGGAAATCATCAGGTATATTTTTTACAGCAGCACTTATTTTTGTGACTTCCGTGAAGAGGTTACTTCTCTCTTCAAAAAATTGATTGACTCACTTTTCAGATTTCCTAAGATTTCTTCCATAAAAAGAATTGAATTGGCTGAGCTTCAGGAATTACTAACTGATAAAACCGATAAAGAGGTATTAAACAAGCTGGTCTTCCCCAAGATGGCATTGTCAAATTCTAAAATTGAAGTCTCTGCAGGCGAAGAATCCGGAAGCGATGTACTTCTTAAGACGAAAGTAACCGATTCATTTGGAAAATCTTATTCTATCCGTAAGCCTGTTTTACCTTCGGAAATCGGGGCTCTGCACAGACTGTTTATACTGGACAACTATCCGGTTAAAATAAATAATGAGCTAAAGTATTTATTAATTTTAGATGACGAGGAAGAATCTGCAATTGGAGGAATCTGCTACAGACTTTTGTTTCCAAAAATTGCAAATATTGAGGGGATAGAAATATCAAAGTCATTCAGAGGTCGGGGCTTGGCTGCAAAACTGATAGAAGACTTCTGTAAAAGATTAAGCGCCGACGGAATTAAAACCGTAACAACTCATTTTTATCTAAAATCGTTTTTCGAGAGATTCAATTTTAAAATGGATAAGAGATACGGCGGTTTAGTTAGATTCCTTAAATAAAATATTTAAAATAAAAACGGGCGGATAAAATACCCGCCCGCCTCAATCAAAGAGAGGATTGATTATTAAACATCGTAATACAAATTGAATTCGTAAGGATGCGGCTGAAGCGCCATCGGCTTGATTTCCTTATCTATCTTGTAAGAAATCCAGGTATCGATAACATCTTCCGTAAATACATCGCCTTTCAACAAGTATTCATGATCTTCGGAAAGAGCTTTCAAAGCTTCTCCTAAGCTTCCAGGTGTTGATGGAACATCTTTCAACTCTTCGGGCGACATATCATAAATATCCTTATCAAGAGGTTCGCCGGGATCGATGCGGTTGATTACTCCATCAAGACCTGCCATCAATATTGCAGAGAAAGCTAAATAAGGATTGCTTGATCCATCAGGGCATCTGAACTCCACGCGCTTCGCTTTCGGATTTGGAGAATACATCGGAATTCTACAAGCTGCGCTTCTGTTTCTTTGTGAATACGCTAGGTTTACCGGTGCTTCAAATCCAGGCACTAATCTCTTATAAGAATTTGTTGTCGGATTAGTGAAAGCGAGAAGAGAAGGAGCATGCTTCAATAACCCGCCTATGAAATAAAGACCCAATTCACTAAAACCTGCATAACCTGAGCCTGCAAAAAGAGGTTTGCCTTTTTTCCACAAGCTGGAATGTACGTGCATTCCGCTTCCGTTATCGCCGAAGATCGGCTTCGGCATGTAAGTAACAGTCTTGTTATGCTTCTTTGCAGTATTCTTTACGATATACTTAAACATTAAAAGCTGATCGGCAGCTCTAACCAGCGGTTCAAATCTTAAATCGATTTCGCACTGACCGCCGCTTGCTACTTCATGATGCTGGGCTTCTACATCAATACCGCTGTTAATAAGATTAACTACCATTTCATTTCTCAAGTCAACCAAAGAATCGGTTGGAGGAACCGGGAAGTATCCTTCCTTATAGCGAGGCTTGTAACCGAGGTTTGGATTCTCTTCACGACCGCTATTCCATTTACCTTCAACTGAATCAACTACATAGAAACTTCCGTTCGGTTTTGAATCGAATCTTACATCATCAAAAATAAAGAACTCTGCTTCGGGTCCGAAATAAACAGTATCAGCAATACCGGTAGATATAAGATATTTAGAAGCTTTCTGAGCAATATTCCTTGGGCATCTTGTATATTGTTCTTTAGTAGATGGTTCATACACATCGCATATTAAGCTTAAGGTTGGTATCTCAATAAACGGATCGAGAAACAATGTTTCCGGATCGGGAATAATCAACATATCGCTTTCATTAATAGCTTTCCAGCCCCTGATGGAAGAGCCGTCGAAGCCGAAGCCATCTTCGAAAGAACTTTCCTTCAACTGCGAAACCGGGACGGTGAAATGCTGCCATTGACCCGGGAAATCCATAAATTTTAAGTCGATAAATTTAATTCCATTTGCTTTAATGAAACTAAAGACTTGATCAATTGGTGAATTAGCTTTTGCCATATTTTATCCTTCTAATTAATTAATGATTAATTTTTAAATTTCTATTTCAGTAGTTTCCTTAATTGTAGACAACACGAAGGTAGTTTTTGTAGCCGCTACACCCTGCCAGGTTTGAATTTCTCCCAACAGCTTTTCAAGCGCTTCTGTGTTCTTTACTATTGCTTTAAGTAAATGAGAGCCTTCACCTAAAACAGAATGGCATTCAAGTATTTGCGGAACCTTCTCAACTTTTGCTGAAAACGATTTATAATATTTTGATGATTCCATTGTTACCAGAACATAAGCCATAATATCGTAACCGAAAGATTTACGATTAAGCTTGGTAAAATATCCTCCAATAATTCCTTTTTCTTCCAGCTTGTGGAGCCTTTCACTAACGGATGGAATCGATAAACCGATCGATTCTGCAATTACATTCCGCTTGGTTCTTCCATTCTTCTGCAGGATGTTTAATATTTTAATATCTAAGTCGTCTAACATTTATTCCCTTATTTATTTAGGATTTTATAATTTTATTTTAACAAATATAAGGTAAGCAAGTAAGTAATGCAAATATAAATCTTAAAAATCATAATCTATGTCAAATGGATTACTTTTTAACATATGACAAACTACGCCATGTTGACTTTTGTAATTGGAGGGCTTATCAGTATCAATAAAATTTGCAAAGTTGAATTTTAATTTCCATTTTAAACCCCCGAATTCACTTCACACTCATCATTTATATGGAGGTTCTATGTCAGAGGGTACCAAGCTTGTTGATACTACAGCTAACCCAGCTCCGTTAGGTTTAATTGCTTTCGGCATGACTACGGTTCTTCTAAACCTTGCTAATGCCGGTTTAATCGGATTAACAAGCATGATACTTGCAATGGGGATTTTTTATGGCGGCATTGCTCAAATATTTGCAGGCTGGATGGAATGGAAAAAAGGAAATACATTCGGCACCACTGCATTCACTTCGTATGGACTTTTCTGGCTTACTCTTGTTTTTCTAATAGTTATGCCTAAGTGGGGCGTAATAGGTGCGGCAGATGCCGGCGGAATGGCAGCATATCTATTTATTTGGGGCTTATTCACTTTTGTTTTTTGGATCGCGACACTGAAACATAATAGAGCGCTTCAAGTTGTGTTCTTTACATTATTCATTTTGTTTTGGCTGCTTGCATTAAAAGAATTAACAGACAGTTCTTCAATTGGAGTAATTGCAGGCTGGGATGGAATTATATGCGGACTCTCTGCAATATATACAGGGCTGGCACAAGTATTAAATGAAACCTATGGAAAGGTTGTAATGCCCCTAGGATAAAAGTATACTCAAACCCAAAAATATGAAATGGAGTTTTAAATAATTAGGTCGGGGCACAACTCCGACCTCTTTATTTAATGTCTGATGTAAATATTAATTAACCGATCCCATATGGTGTATAAAAAATCTTATTTCTCTTCACTTCCTCAAACAATTTTAAATTCTCTTCCGGTCGTGCCTGCAGCTTATGATAAAGATGATATTGAACCGCAATGTTGTTAAGTGATTTTACTTCAATGCCGCATAATGAAAGCCGGTATTCAACGTCGGAGTCTTCGCCGATTGACGGAGCCTCGTATCTTTCGTCGAAACCGTTAATCTTAATGAAGTCTTCTTTGTGGATTGAGAAGTTGCAGCCAAGGAGTCCGCGCTTTTTCTTATTAAAGAATTTTCTTAGAAAATCATTTCTGAAATAAAATCCTTTTTCTACGTCGAATGATTTTCCGAATATGCCGTCGCTGACCAACAAAAAATTTTTCTTTTCTAAATATCCTTCTCTAATATTCTGCGGTGTAAAGATGCTGGTTATTTTTTCGGAAAGATTTACTCTTCTACCGGTTAAGCATTTCCCTTTTTGCTTGTAATTAAAATGTTCATTTACAAACTCGGAATGAGGTATGCAGTCGGCATCAACAAATAAAAGATAATCAGATTTAGCAGCAGTAATAGCTCTGTTTAGAATTTTGTTCTTGCGGAATCCTTTGTCTTCCTGCCATAAATGGGTAACAGGATAAGGAGATGACGCGGATAGTTTCTCCACCTCATTTACAACTTTTGGTGAAGAACCATCATCGGCTATTATAATTTCAAAGTTTTTAAATGATTGTCTTTCAAAACCGGCGAGAACTAATTTCAAATAATCAACGCGGTTAAAAAAAGCAAGGACAACGGAAGCCTTAATCATTCTAAGGTTATTCCTCTTCCCTGCTTTTTCTAAGCTTGTCCTTTTCCTTCTCCCGGAAGTAAGCATTCTTATCCGGCTCTACCTTAGGCGGCTTCTTCGGCAAAGAAATCCGCTTCTTCTTCAATTTGATTTTTATTTTTTGCTTTACCGGCATAATAAAAAATACTGAAAATTTTCCTTTAAAGATAATTCTTACGGAATTACATTTCCAGGCTTTTTATAATATTTTGTCCAGTTCTCATGGGGATAAAGAGAAGGTACAGCTAATATTTTACCTCCGAAACCAATATACCTAAATGTCAGCATTTCTATCGGTGTAACACTTAAGCTTCCAAGTTTGTTCAAATAAATCTTCACATTTTGTTCATCGGCAAGATGTGCAAGATATTTGTCCAGTACTTCTTTCCTGCGCTGTGCAACTAACATTTCATGCGCTACCTGCAAACTGTTTTCAACTACACCGGGAGATACTGTTGATTTTTTATCAAGCACCCTGATTATGGTATATTTATCCTTTAAGAATACCGGACCAAATATTTTTCCGTTTTTAAGTTGAGCCAGTACTGCACCCAGGTCACCAAACTCTGACGCACGAACCCATATTGCACCGGCAGTATCAACTTCACCTTTTCTAATTTTGTTTAGCCGGTTTAACACATCGGCAGCGGCATCTATGTTTTCAACCTTAAATATCTGCACACGAAGTTTTACCGTATTTAAAACTTCATCTTGATGGGTCGATAAGTATTGTCCCACCTGCTCAGGTGTAACTTTTACTGTATCTACTATTTCATTCGCGAGTTTTTCTGAGCGATAAGCATTTAGAAACATGCTCACATTATATTTAACTTCAGATGAGTTTTCCAAGCCAAGCTTCTTAGCACGCAGAGCAAGAAAATAATTTTGAATTATAAACTTTAATGCAGCATGGAAAGATGCCGTTATCTCACCGATAGTTGTATTCTTGGGATTAAATCCTGCATAAGGCAGCTGGTCTAAAACATAATCAAGAGAAAGAGTCCCACCTTTATACTGAAGCATCGGAATATTCAGCTTGGCTTCATCCATTTCCTTCAGCTTTATAATTTCCGGATAACTTAAATAATATCCTTTGTCAAAGCTTTGGGGCTTATGTGTTACTAACATCTTCTGAATATCATAAATTATTGGTCTGAAAAGCCTGTAATTCACATTTACTTTCTGATTTTTCATTACTGAAAGCAGATATTGATAACCGATCTTGTCTTCTTTTCTGCTTTTTATAATTTTTCTTACCATTTCCCATCTGTCCTGGGGTGTTGGTGAAGTAAATTTCTTATTCACTTCTTTTGAAATAATTCTGAATATTACCCAGCCGTCTTCGGTAAGAGCGGGCTTAGAAATATATCCTACATTAAAACCGAAAAATGCGTTCTCAATTTCCGGAGTTGACTCACCGTAACCGATTTGCAAGGTATCGTGGCTTACGTGGAGACTGTCGGTTACTTCATAAATGTTTATAGCATTCTTACCGGTTACCTTATTATAGAATATCAAGGCTGCAACGCTATCCGGCATGTAGAATGCATCCACTATGTAATAGTAGCTTGAAAGTTTAATTCCTTTTTCGATTTCCGCTTTAGTCACTTTTGTTTTAGGAAGAACTTCTGTTCTGTACAAAGCATCTCTTAAGAACATTTGCTCAATATTATTTTTTAAAAGCTGCTGGCTGCTATCAGCAGGCTGCATTGATTCAGCGTCAGCTAGCAGCCTTTCCGCAACCATGGATTCAAGAAATCCTCGTTTAACCTGGTAAAGATTATCATACTCATCTTTTCCAGGATAGACTGAAAGCTCGAACCTGTTCTGAAAATCCGCCGTTGTAATCGGCTGACCGCCGACGATAGCCAATGTATCCGGTTTGGGAGAAGCTAAAATTTCTTTATTGATGAAAGCGCATAAAAAAATTATTACAGTTGAAATGAACACACGAACGCTAAATCTCATTTATATTTCTTCCTTTTAGAATATTCTATTATTTGATTAATATTAAACTCTCAGATATAATTAATCCCCGGCTTGAATGCCGGGGCTATTGAATCCTGCTAAATTACTTCAAGAGAAGCATCTTTTTAACATTCATAAAATCACCGCTTCTTAACTGGTAAAAATAAACACCGCTGGCAACAGATTCACCAAAATTATTTCTGCCGTTCCAAACTACTTTGTAAAATCCAGGTAATTGAGTCTGGTTTACCAAAGTTTTAATCTGCCTGCCAAGAATATCATAAACAGTTATTGTTATCTTTTCGGTTTTAGGCAGTTCATAAGAAATGGTTGTCGACGGATTAAACGGATTCGGATAATTCTGCATTAACTGAAAAGTAAGCGGCTGCTGTGGGTTATGTTCTATATCCGTCAAGGGAGAATTTCCCAGTAATATAATCTGCGACTGATACGGCTGCAGGCTAACTTTATAATCGGTTAAAGATGATGGAATTATTTGCTGCGAAGACTGGCTGATAATATCGCTCGCATACCACGTCTTAGTTACATCAAGATGCAGAGTATCAACAGGAATATTTACTGTTGCATTTACAGTATTTCCATAAAAGTTATTTATCATAATTGCCCTATCGCCGTTCGATAATCGCAAATATGTGTACAATGAATCGGGTGAAGAATTTGTTAAACTAATGTAACTGCCTTGCTGCAGTGCGGGATTAGCATCGCGCGTTAAAATTAAATTCTGATAATAAACCTGAAGACCATAGATATCATTCCAGCTGATCATATTCCGCTGTGTAGTTTCGCCGGTTTCTTGTCCGGCATAAATTAAAGGTACACCAGGAAGTGTTAGGTATATCGCTGCACCAAGCTTAGTCTGGTCAACACTATAATCTGCAATGAATCTATCTTCATCATGGTTTTCAAGGAACCGGAACGGGCGGATGTAAGATAAATAAGCCGGACTTTGATACCATGAAACAAGGCTGTCCAGCGAATGTATGCTTGCATTATTACTCATCACTGATTTAAGCATTGTTAAGAACGGCCAGTCATAACCGCTATCGAATTTATCATCGAAATATCTTAATTGATCGGATTGAGCTTCGCCCAATAAAAATGCATCCGGCTCAATTGCTTTTATAGTGTTTCTAAATCTCTGCCAGAAAGCCGGACCAGATGGACGTGTATCATTTACGCCCCAGGCAACGTCGCACCTATAACCATCAATATGAAATTTCTCAATCCAATATTTAATCATCCTGATTAGATAATCTCTAACCCAAGGTTCCTCGTAATTGATATTTGGAAGGTCCCACCAATTAGAAAGATATTCGTAATTTCCTTTGGAGTCCCATTGATAAAAATTATAGTAAGGAGAATACGATTTAAACTTAAACGCATCTTCCATAAACGGATGTACTGCACTTGTATGGTTTATTACCAGATCCATCAAAACTCTAATCCCGTTTTGATGAGCAGCAGTAATAAAATTATGGAAGTCTTGCGCGGTTCCATAATCAGGATTAACGCTGTAATAATCAGTAATATTGTAGCCATGCGGAGAAGCAGCGGGCATAATCGGCATCAGCCAGATGCAAGTAATTCCGAGCTTTTTAAGTCTCGTCAATGCTGAAACAATTCCCGAGAAGTTTCCAAAGAAACTAAACGAACGCGGGTAAATTTCGTAGATGACAGCCTTGTCTACCCAGTCTGCGTGCCAAGTAGTTAAATCAACTGTGTGTGCAATTCCGGAATCAACGACAACTACTGCACGTGCCCATGTTGTATCGAAGCTTGTTGTTGCAGTAACCGTAAAATAATATTCTCCATCAATTGAGGGAGAAACATAACTTGCAATCGATGAGTTTGCACTCGTAAGAGAAACCGGGGCAGGATTAGCTGCATCTGCCTGCCATTGATATGAGACCGGTAAACCATCGGGATTAGTGGATGCACTTGCATCTAGAGTAACATTGTTTTGACTTATGCTGTATTTAATTACTATGTTGGTACTATGATCAGCATGGTAATGGAAATAAACTCCCTTGCTTATGGTTGTCAAAGAATTTTTAGTAACCGAAGCGCTAATAAGATTTTCTCCATCGGTTAATGGAAGAAGTCCGACGAAAATATTATTGACAACAGAAACAGTAGTATCAAAAGTTAAAGAACCATTTTTTACAGTTAATATTGCTGAAGTAATTGCAGGATCATCAACGTGACCGTACACGCGAACGGTATCATTATACCAATCGCCGCCGTCGGTAAGTAAACTCACTACCGGTCTGTTCGCTAATATTGAACTAATTTGAGCAGGAGTAACTCCAATTGCACCGCGGAATTCAGAACCGATTACAGATAGCTTAGGACCTCCGACAAAGTATGGCAGAATGTAATTTGAAAGTAGTCGCTGCTTAATCATACCGCTGTTAATAAATGCAACATCATATATATTTGGATTGCCAGTTAAGCCGCCTCCGCCATGAGAACCATCGACTTTAATTGTGCCACTGCTATTCGCAAAAAATGAATAAGCAAGATAATACCATTTGCCGGTGTAAGTTCCCATTATATTTTCTAATGCAGAAAGTGGAAGTGTGAATCTAAACTGACTGGTAGTTTTTGCATCTGTATTCACGGCAATTAGAGAGCCTTTTTGAAGCGGGTTATCAGAAATGTATAAAACGTTTTCGCTTCCGTTTAGCTGAGCCGAATTAGGCGCAGCAATTAACATGAAGACTCCGTGGTTATTCCATTCCGGAATTTTAATTGTCGCATTCTCAGGAGCTTCAACAAAATTTCCATCAAGCATGCTTGTTATTTCAAACGCAACTCTTGAATAATCATCTACCGCACCCATGTTAATTGTAAATATTAATGAATCGCCTGAAGCGTTCGAATTAATATCAACTTCTTTTATGTCTGCAGAATGCGGAGTGGTGCCTGATGGATAAGCATACGCGCCGGGACCAACATCATCGTTCTCACCATCTACATAATGGTAACCGGTATTAGTTTGATAAACACCAAAAGTCAGGTATTTATCGACGGCAATGTTGCCATGAATATCCGCGCCGGTAAATTTAACAATATGCCTTCCTAAGGAAAGATTATTTGAGGATGAATGAATTAATAAACCACCGCTGGTAGAATCGGAATAGGAAGATATCAAATTTCCATCCAGATAAACTTTAATTGAATTTGTATCTATTACAGTGTTGCTGTCGTTCGGAGTAATTACAGCCTGAATATTTATATTTCCGGATGCATACGGCAAAATAGTTCCTTGATGCGGCAGAGTCGGTTGAATGAAAGGTATGGTATTTACTTGTTTAATTACATATGGATTAAAATCATTATTTAAATGAGGATTATCCGGGTCATAAAAGTAAGCAGTGGATGCACTTGCACTTTTTACGATGAACTGGTATTCTGTTTTTACGTTTAGGGGAAGTGTTTCATTTATCTTATAAAGACCATCTGAATCCGGACCGGTTAAAGGATCAGAACCGTAATTATTAAATACTCCCTGGATAGCAACCGCAGTAACGCTATCTCCTAATAGCTTCAAATTAGGACTTAGCGGATCAAAAATAAATTGGTAAGGTGCGTTGGTAATCAGATTCGAAATTGTAAATGTAGATGAATCAGCGCCGGTAAATCCTTTATCATTTTTCACCGACAATTTAATTGTATGAGTCCCAAGTGAAAATTGATTTATCACTTGATAGTTGAAAAGATGCATTGTTGAATCATAATAACTCGGGCTGTTCGGAATTAAAGTTCCGTCTATATAAAGTTGAATGCTGGAAACAACTATTTTATTCTGTGGACTGGTAGCAATCTTTGCTGAAATGACCGGAGTTTTTTCTTTTGTTACTAATCCATCCAGCGGCTGCAATCTGTATATCAGCGGATCGGTAATATATAAAATGGAATTGTTATTGTCTTTAGGATCAGTCTGCGGATTTAGAGGATCAGGAATCCAAGAGTCAATTGTGGTGTCACCGCCCGAAATACTATAGGTAACAAACTTATATTCGTAGAAGCCGGCGCCTTTATAAACCTGATTGCGCGCAGAGTCCGGCAGCAGCGGAACAGTAATTACCCAGGTATTATTGCCAATGTTTTTCATTTGATATGGGTGACGATTATAATTATCGCCCCAATTATTAAATGTACCGTTAACTCCGACACCAGATTCACCGGGCTGTAGAACACGCTGAATCATAAATTCTACCGGTAGACCGTATGTACTGTCAACCTGAGCCTGATTTTTTTGAAACGGAAGCAATAATATCAGTAGAAGGTTCAAAAAGAACAATTGAAATATTATCTTAAACTGTATTCTATAAGCATGGTTAATCATTGATTTAATCTCCAAAAATTATTTTTCAAAATGGAATACAGAAAAACAAGAATACCAGCTGAAAAATTTTTGGCAGCAAAACAAAAAGGGTCGTCTTTTCAAACGACCCCTTCTGTAGGCAAATGTTCCTAGGAGGATTTACTTCATTAAGATCATTTTTTTAGTTAAAGATGTGCCATTAGATTCTAAACGATACAAATAAATACCGCTTGCTAATCTAGATGCATCGAAACTTGCCTTATAGGTTCCAGCTTTCTGGAAACCCGAATATAAAGTGGATACTTCCTGTCCGAGAATATTGTAAATCTTCAAAGTAACAAAGCTACTCTTTGGAACAGTATAATCAATCATTGTAGTCGGGTTAAACGGATTCGGATAATTCTGGCTAAGTGTAAATTGAGTTGGGACATTTCCTGTCTTTACTTCAATTATAGCAGTAGCCTGATCACCAAACATATTGGTTACTGTCTGAGAGCCACCAGTTAGAACAAGAGCTAAAGTATGGTTTAAGCCGAAGCCTGCTTCGTTATCAAGATAGCTCGCACCGCCGTTAATAGTATCAACACCAGAGAAAACAGCGCCATATTTATAGAATACTGGGCTTGTTGATCCTGATGGGAATACAAGTATGTTGGAATAAATTCCGTCATTAGCAGTTACATCGCCATGAGTACCGTCATCATACATCTTAATTAAAGCACCGGTTGAAACTGTATCAGTGAATAGCCAGTTAGATGGCCATTGAAGTGGAGGAACGCTGCCAGCTATCCAAACACTTTTCAATCCGGTAATTAATGAATTATGATATCTTTCATGAGCTCCGTTCATATTTACATAGAAAGTAACAGAATCAACAGCTGTGGTTTGTCCACCGACCTGAATTGCAGGCACTATTGGTCCAACAGAAGTATCAGCAGCGGGGAAATAAACAATACGGTTATTGGCAATATTATCCCAACCAGTGTTTGCAAATTTGGATTGCGGATCGCAATGAAACTTCCATTGAATCGGGGTACCAACTACTCCTGTAAATTGAAGTGTTACCTTAAATAAAGTAGGACTGATTAAATCCTGCTGTAAAAGGACACCAGGTCCCCAGTTTAAAGGGCTTGTATCTCCTCTAACTTCAATAGAATCTGTAGCCGGATTGAAGCCTTCATTAAGCAAAGCAGTCATGTCTGCTTGGAAGGTAATGTTAACAGTAGTACCGACTGAAATTCTGTCATTAAAATATACTAATGGAATCTGTTGATTAGCATCTGAAGATACAGTATCAACGCGGTTGCTGACACTTTCCCAAGTATCGGTTCCGGCGTGAACAAGAACGTACTTATAATTTATCACTTTGCCTTTAACTGAATCCGGGAAAGGCACTGTTAAAGTATAAATAGAATCGTTCGTAGCACTTTTGGTCATCAAGAAATCATAGCCTGCCCAATCTGTAGCTCCGACATAGTGTTCGAAATCGCCTCTGATAACAACGCTATCTGTCGCCGGATTGAATCCACCGGTAGTTAGCTGCATGTAGACACCCATGTCTACTTGAAACGTTACATTAGCCTGTGCATATAACTTGCTGAAAGAGACTGCCAAAAGTATAATGACAGCTAATGCTGTAATTCTTCTTAACATAGTATTGCTCCTTTTTTGTTTATTAATAAGTTAATTAAGATAATAAAAAAACTTTTCATACTCCCATTCCTTCACCTCCTCACTTCAGGAGAATCATTTTTTTAGTTTGAATAAAATTATTCACTCTAAGAACATAAAAATAAATTCCGCTTGAGACAATGTTGCCGTAATCATTCCGGCTATCCCATTGTACATTGTAATAACCGGGGATTTCAACACTATTTACAAGCGTTTTGATCCTTTGTCCAAGTATGTTATAAATAGAAATATTAACCGGTGAAGCTCCAAATCCACCTACAGAATATCTTATTGTTGTTGTTGGATTAAACGGATTTGGATAGTTCTGCTCAAGTGAATAAGTAGATACATGATTCGAGTAATTATTTTCTACCGTTGTAATTAAAGCTTTGTCAGAAAAAATTAATATTTCAGAACCATAAGCCGGTAAACTCATATTAAAATGACTCGTGCTTGTAATAGAATATACAGTATCATTCAGAACATCGTTGAAATAATACGGTTTGTTCTGCTGCATTTTCAAATGAAGTGAATCAACATTTAAATAAAAACTAATAGTATTGTTGGTAAAATTTGAAACAACAACAGCAGGCAGGGAGTCCGTCATTCGAGCATATGAGTAGATAGAATCCGGAGACGAATTGAAAACGTCTTTAAATGCACCTATGGAAAGCGCGTTATAATTTCTTTTAAGCCAAACCAGCTTTTGATAGTAAGGTTCAAGATTATTAGGATCGCTCCAATCAATTAAGCCGCGGTAAGATGTTTCTCCAACTTCCTGTCCAGCATAAATCATCGGGACATCAGGTAGAGTTAAAAGTACCGAAGCAGCAAGTTTTGTTTGATCAACCGTATATTCGGAAATAAATCTCGACTGGTCATGATTCTCCAAAAATCTAAACGGTCTCAAGTAAGAAGGATAACTGCTTGAGCTGTAAAATGCAACAGAAGTATCGAGCTGTGATAATAAATTGTAGTTTGAAATTGCATTTCTAATAGAGTTGAAGAAATCATAATCATAACCCGAATCAAATTTCTTATCGAAGTAAGAAAGATTGCGAGCGCTCATCTCGCCGAGCAGCCAGATGTCTGGCTTTATCGTTTTTAAAGTGCTTCTAAATTGCTGCCAGAAATCGCTTCCGCCAGGATGTTGGTCATTCACCTCAGCGGCGGCATCGCATCTAAATCCATCTATGTTATAATTCTCCAGCCAGAACTTTGCAACATCAAGTAAATAATCTTTATTTCTTTGAGGAACAAAATTTATAAATGGGAAATCAGTCCAGGTATATAAATATTTATAAGTGCCGTCAGGGTTCCATCCATAAAAATTATAGTATGGAGATTTTGGTCCATACTTAAATGCATCAAGCATGAATGGATGAGTATTATGAGTATGATCAACAACGTAATCAAGAACGACTCTAAGTCCGTTTGCATGAGCAGCATCCACAAATGCCTTAAAATCATTTAGAGTTCCATAAGATGGATTTACGTTGAAATAATTTGTAATCGCATATCCAGGCTGACTTGGAGAAATTGCCGGTCCGGGATAAATCGGCATCAGCCAAATTGTATTAAATCCAAGCGATTTGATATAAGGAATTCTTCTTGTTAATGCTTGAAGATTTCCATCGAGAGTAAAAGTCTTTACATAAACTTCGTAGATTATTGCAGAATCAATCCAGCCGGCATGCCAAGTTGTTAAATCCGGGAAATAGGCACCGGTAGAATCAACAACCAAAGCTACTCTTTCAAAAGAAGTATCTTTAGAAGTAGAAGCCGTAACGGTATAAAAATATTGCCCAAAAATTTTCGGTGTTGCAAATGAAACTGATGATGAATTACTTCCGCTTAAAGATACTTGCTGAGGATTAGCCGTATCCTGCGACCAATTAAATAATTGAGGAAGATTATCAACATTAGTAGTACCGCTCGCATTCAAAGTTACTGTACTTCCGCTGGTATTTTTTGTAATTGAAATATTAGGTTTGTGGTCTACAATCCTGTTGAAAAAAACTTTTGCACTGTAGCTCTTAAAGCCGGAACCGTAAGGAACATTTGCTTGAAGCTCATTTTCACCTTCGGATAAAATAACATCTGCATAGGCTGTGTCATTAACAAATGTCAAACTGTATGAATTTGTATTTGACATCAAAATTCCGCTGGTTACCGAAGGATCACTTTCGGCGACATAAACTCTAACAGTATCGCTCCATCTTATATTTCCTCCATCGGTAAGAATTTTAACAAATGGTTTTGAAGCCAGAGTAGCAGAAATATCTTGAGGGCGTATGAACTGCATTCCGCGCATATTTGATGAAAGCTTTACGTAACGCGAGCCGCCGTAATTGAAAGAATAATTATAATCGGCAAGATTTCTCTTCTTAAGATAATTATTATAAAAGAAAGCTGCATCGTAAATATTAGGCTGCTCGGGGAAGAAAGAACCTCCGTTACTATTTGCAACCTTCCAGCCGCCGCCAGAATTTCCGAGGTAAGAATAAGCTGCAAAGTACCAGCCGTATGAAAAACTTCCTGCAACATTTTCAATTGTACTTATCGGAATTGCAAATTTAAAAATTCCTGAGCTCTCAGCATCGGAGTTGACAACAATTGTATCAATGGAAGCTGAGGTCAAATTTGCAGAGCTATAAATTCTATCAACATATGAAGAATTCTGCGCTGAGTTTGGTGAAGTTACAATAAAGAATACGCCTTTGTTAGCCGGATCCGGCAATTGAATTGCAGCATTGTCTGGCGCATTGATAAGAGGACCTGCAGTTGAGTTAACAATTTCGAAGCCGACTCTTGTGTAATCACTTATTAATCCCATCGAGACAGTAAATAAAAGAGAGTCGTTTGTTGCATTAGCATTGATATCTATTTCTCTAATATCAGCCGATCCTTTAGCACTGAAAGTCGGATAAGTATAACTACCAGGACCGTTGTCGTCGCTATCGGCATCGACATAATGGAAACCGGTGTTGCTGTAGAAGCTTCCAAATGTAATTAAAGATTGAGTCTTTGCGTTAATTGTATCTGCCCCGACAAATTCCAATTCGTGTCTACCGGCAGTAACATTAAATGGTGCGGCTGTAATCTGCACTCCGTTAGATATTGAATCGATCGATGCTATAGAAATCGGATTTCCATCAAGATAAATTTTTATAGAGTTATTATTTATCGCATATCCCGAATCGCTTTGAATTAAATTGGCAGAAACTGTTAGACTTTGACCTGGTGTGAAAAGCTGTCCTTGCCTCGGTGAGATTATCTGGAAACTTGGATTCGGATTTACATGCTTAACGGCAATCGTACCAAAATCTTTTTGCATTAAAGGATTATCCGGATCATCAATATACTGCCCGCCGTTTATTATGAATTGATAAAAATTCGGAACGCCGATATTTAGCGGCACGGTATATTTATAAACTCCGTCGCTGTCGGGACCGGACATTGGATCTGAACCTAAATTGTTGAACGTACCTTTTATTTCAACTTTGTTAATCTTTCCTATAATATTTACGTTTGGAGAAAGAGGATCGAATACGAAAGTGTAAGGTGCGGTCAGAATTGCATTAACTACAGTAAAATTTGTAACCAAGTCCGCCGTAACGCCAGCATTGTTTTTAACCGATATCTCTACCGAATGTGCAGCAGGTGTATATGGAGAAGACGGCTTGTAAGAAAAAGTTCTTGTGGTTGTATCGAAATATTGCTGAGCATTTGGAACTGGCACATTATCAATTATAAGCTTTAGCGAAGACAAGTTAATGGAGGATGCGTAAGCCCAGGATATCTTTGCCGATATTTCTGGTTCCTTAACATTGATAGATGTATTGTTCATCGGCTGCAGATAATAAATCATCGGATCCGCAACATTTATTCTGCTGTTGTTGTATGGTCCGCCGTAATCCGAATTGAGCGGGTCGGTAGTCCATGAAGAAACAATTGTATCACCATTGGCACCGATCTGGTAAGTAACAAATTTATATTCGTATTTTCCCACGGGAATTGGAACCGTAACATCCCAAAGATTATTTCCTACATTCTTCATCGGAATTAAGTGTGCATTGTTGCCGCTCCCATCCGAATTATTCCCCCAATTGTTGAATGATCCGTTTATCCCCGCACCGGTTTCATTCGGTTGAAGAACTTTGTAGAATTGAAATTCAACCGGTACTACAGCAGAATCCGTCTGAGAATAAACCACATAAGGAATAGCAGCAACCAGCAGAAAATATTTAGCTATTTTCGACATAACTAGAAGCTAAGCGCCAAAGAAAATTTCTGAATATTTTGAAGTAATCCGTATGCTTCGTATGCATAATCAACTCTCAAATTCAAATTATAGGTTAACTCATACCCGAGACCGAAGCCAAAAGTCAATCCTTCCTGGCTATTCGGTACCCCCAGAGATTTATAACCTATTCTTGCATATACCATTTTATTCCATGCATACTGAGCGCCAACATTAACGCTCTGATTATTGTCGCTTGGATGCAATGCATCTACTGCAACAGTAATTACATTATCTTCAGTATGAAGTACATCCATTGCCAAACCAACTCTGAATAGCAAAGGCAATGGATAACTAGCAGTATAATATTCGGCAGGGATAGATTTGTTATTACCTGCTAAAGACTTTGCCGGGTCATAAGTAACGTAAAGATCCTGACCCGTCATCTGCATATCAGTACCGAAGTTAGCTATTTCCATTCCGATTTTTAAATCATTAAAAGGAGTAATGTAAAGCAGACCGGCATCTAATGCCCAACCGGTTGCAGATTCACGCCAGATAGTTTGCCTAATCATTTTAGCTGTACCGCCAATGGAAAATCTATCTGTCAAATTTCTTGCGTAAGATAAGCCGACAGCCAAATCCATAGCGCTCCACTTTTCACCGGTTCCATCGGGATTTTGAACCGTAGTTACATCTTCAGAGCCATAATTGAGATCGGTTACGCTGAATCCGATAACATTATTCTCATCCAGAGCAACAATACCGGCAAAATAATCATAGCTAGTACCTAACAGGTAACTAGTATGTTCAATTAAAACCTGTGTTTGTCCAACTCGAGATGCACCTGCCGGATTCCAATACAGCGCAGAGCCATCTGTTGCAACTGCAGTATAAGCACCGCCCATACCGATTGCTTGCGGTCCGGCTCCAATTCCGAGGAAAGGGGCAGCAGTAGTGCCAACCTTATTCTGACCGTAAATATTTCCGATTAAAAATGAACAAATTAAAAACAATAAAAATTTCTTCATAAAATCCTCTTACTTGATAATGGCGATTTTTCCATACTTCTGTCCAACACCAGGCGCATCTACAAGATAGAAATAAACGCCGTACGCTACCTCGAGGTTTGCGGAGGAAGTTAAATCCCAGTTTAAGCTTCCATCATTTATATTCGAATCAGTCATTTGCAATTTCCTAACCAGCTCACCTCTTGAGGTATAAATATAAATAGTAGATCCTTTAGGTAAATGATAGAAAGTAATTTTCCTTGTGCCTCTGCCGCTTGTAATTGTAGGTGGAAGCGGCTGCTCCTGGCTTGTTGCTGCAATATAAGGATTAGGAACAACTCTAATCCTATCTAGTTGAGAAGATGCAAGCTTGTTATCTACAGAAGCACTCTGTGTGGTAATCTGCATAAGATCAGAACTAGAGAATGGCTTGGTTACCCTTAACTTCAAAGTATCACCAGTGGTAGGATGATAATTGGTTGTATCATTTCCGAAAACTTGCAGCAGCCAAGTTATAATAGTAGTATCTTTTCCACTTGCGGTAGTTGTATTTTGAAGAAGGATAATTCTATCGAGATACGAAAATGTATTCTTTATTCCTGCATCTAGATAAGCATAAGAAACCGGTGCTCCTGTAACTGCATTATAAATTCTGAAATTAGAATTTACAGCCGGAATCTGGAACAGACTATTGTTATAAGTGATTGTTAATTGAGACGAAGTATCTGCTGTAGTATGACTTGCATCGAAAACAACATTATAATCACTTGGATAGGCAACTCCTGTCTGTTTAACACCGCCTAATGAAAAAGCATTAAAAGATATTTTATAATTAGGGCTTGAATGTGGCGCATTCCATCCTGATGTTGCCGTATCATAAGCTACATTCCAATCGTTATCTACTTCGAGATAAACTCCATCAAATACATACTTATCTTGATCACCCAACTGCATGTTAGGGAATATAGAAGCAGTTAACACTGTGTCCGGGAGATTTGGATTTGTATAATCTATAACATTATATCCGGAAGTAACCGGTATATAGTTCTGAACCTGCGAATTAAATGATATGCGATATGTTTTATCTGCCACTGCATCTGGATTTACAACATGCAAATATACTTTGCCGGTTCCAGATAGTGATGTTCCCGGGGCAGCTCCAACCAAACTAGGTGCGTTTGGTCCGACATATCCTGCTACGGAAGTTCTTGGAGTAACAAAAGCAGTGTTAACATCCTGCCTTACACTGCCATCTGCATTTACCGTAATGAACTTGGGATCTTCCGCAGGGTAAATATTACTTTGTGCATCGCCAGAAGTATATGCAGTAACTGCGTAATAATATCCTTGCCCATTCTGGAGATTTCTATCCACATAACTATGAACTAATCCGGTATTGCTTCCCAAATAAAATCTTGGAAGTTCGGCCAGATCTTCAGTTGCAGGAACAAAGTATCCCCACACGCTGTCTTGAAGGTCGAACGTAGCAATCGGCTCTCCACCGCCTTCCGTAAAACCAGGATCTGTAGAACGATAAATCTTATAACCTTCAAATGAAGTATAACTTTCAGCTTTATCATCCCAAATCAATGTTACTTGTTTATCACCGGGAACTACAGTGAGGTGAGGCTTTGGTGGTGGTTTCAAGAAATCATAATTAGCGTTATAAATCTTTTGAGCAATTTGTTTATTCTTAAAAATATGTGCACTATCAGCACCGAAAACCAATGCTAATGAAAATCTCTCAGACTTAAGTGGTAATAACGGAAAATATCCTGATGCATAAATAAAATCACCATCCTGCGGCAACAAAGGAATAACATCAAAATATCCGGGTATCATTCTATTCCAAAGGATTTCGTTATTGTTCATTGGTGGTGATTGAGTTTGATTAAAAAAGTTGAAACTTGTTAAACCAATTTGATCAGATTCAACAACGTCAGTTTTATCGAAGTGCGGCTCACCTTCGGTCGGAATTCCATCTCCTTCACCAAGATCATGCGTGCCTGGCAATCCATCTGCACCTACATCATCTTTTGCTCTATTCCAGTCGCCGTTTTCATCGCCAGACCAATGCGTCTCTACTTTACCTGGATATTTACCTGTAATTGGGTCGGGCTGTGCACTGTAATCCGGGACCCAGCCGGTAACAATCTGCCCAGGACCACTATCTCTTGATTCATCTATAAGGGTATTATTCATTCCGCCGCCTGTGAAATAATCCCTGTAGGCTAATGGTCTGTTTTCCACTTTAAGAATAACACCATTTCTATCTTTAAATACTTTTTCATAATGTATATCATGGTTTTCATCAATAATTCCGTTAAGGTTATCGTCTAGTCCGTTATTCGGAATTTCACTAAGAACTTCGCCATCATATATTTTATAGGGATGACCTAATGAGTAAACAATAACAGTATCAGTGTTACTCTTAAGTAAAGTATCAAGCTGGACAATGGTTCTTGCATATGTGCTAGGATTAATTAAAACGATCTCATTTGACGGCCAACTTGGATCAGTACCGGGATCGCTTCTGTGCAAGGTTCTTGTAGCTGTATAAGCGTTCATTTGAGAATTAAAAGTAAAATCTTTATTCTGAAAAACCGGGCTGTTAGGATCGACGGCATCATTGTCGTTGTCAATTCCATCATATCCGTTACCGGGGCTTTCTAGGTATGCATAACCGGCATAGCCAATATTTGTACGAACCCCGGGAAGGAATTGATTTATCGGCAGCCATAGAGGATCAGCAGTGTGGTCATCACTATCCCATGTATAAGTTAAATTATTGTTTACATCGAAGTAACCAAGGTCGTCGCTGCAATCAATATAATTCTGTCCGACATCACCGACGCATCCTCCTACAACTTCACCAAAAACTACTTCCTGATAATTTGTCGTTCCTATATTTGTAATATCGTACAACCAGAATAAAACATCTTGAGCTTGAACTTGAGACCATTGCATTCCTCTTACTCGAACAACTAGTCCCATCCCGTTTCTTGTTGTATCGGTAGAATCCGGGTGAAAGAGATAATTTGTCCTCATCTGGGGATTATTATCCTGCGCGTCATCCATAACAAAATAACTTTCCTGATCAGCTCTAATTACACCTCTGCCGAAATATCCATCCCACTGAGGTTTCCCTGTAGAATCAAGCCAACTCGGATTATCAGGCCAAAATGAAGGCCATGTTGAAGGTATATGGCTCATTGCCACGGTGTCTTGACTTAAATTAACATAACCTGGTTCTGGTTCAAAACCTTGAAAGTGCCCATCATTCGGATCAACTTTTGCAGCCTGTCCGTTTCTAGGACCCGGTGAAATAGTTACGTTATGAAGTGTATCCGGTTTTCCGTCTCCATTATAATCCCTGATAGGAATTTGTATACCGACAAGTGGAGTAACGTCTCCGATATATCCGTCTTGAGTCATTGGATAAGGCCAGTATCCTCTAATATCATTAGGATTTGTTCCGGAAATTGAACCATCACTTCGAAAGGAGATTGCAATTCGATTGCCGTTATGAACTCCGAAGCGAGTATACAATGCATTGCCCCGGTGAGTTTTAGCCCATTGTATAAAATAATCGACTTGACCGAAGGATATATCAGCTGCTATAAAAATCAAACTTATTATTAACAATTTACGCATAATATTAACCTGCAAAATTAAAATGATATTGAAGAGCCGAATTCTATTCTTCTTGGCTCAGAATAATAGTAACCTCGCGTATACCAATCCTGAACGGTAGATACCCGCTGAGGCGGATTGATCTCGATTTGCCTTTGCTCGGTAAGCGACCAATCAGGCTGCCCGGTATCATTATAAACTTGAATAGCATTCTTAGTATCAAGCAAGTTGAATACCCGTAGGAACACTGACAAAGTACTTGATCCGATTCTGAAATCTTTATAAGCCCGTAGATCAATATTAAAAGTAGAAGGCTTGTATTGAGAATTAGTAATCAGTTCCCCGACATTAACTGTCATAAGTGGTGTGTAAGGAGTACCGCTTCCATACTGGCAGATTAAGCTTCCGCCCCAGTCATTCGGATTAGCATAGTTTATAGATAGATTAACTGTATGCGTCTGATCCCAATCAGTCGGAATAAGCTGTGCCATTGGCTGAGTTCCGCTGTTTCTTAAATTATATGCTGTAGTAGGATCTGATGCATCACTTTTTGCAATCTGGAATGTATAATCGAATGAAGCAGAAAGACCTCCGCTGAATCTTTTATCTAATGAAACGACAATTCCTCTTACGAAACCAAAATCTGAGTTAACATATTGGCTGTATACTTTTGTCCCGCCGTAAACGTATTGAATTTCGTTTAAAGTACCGGCAAGATTTCTAATATCTCTAAAATAACCTGTAACATCGATTGCAATATCATCGGTTAGTTGCTGCTGCAAGCCAAGCTCGCCGCTTGTTGTTTCTTCCGGTTGTAAATCAGGATTACCAATAATACCTAAGTTTGTGCTTCCACCGGTAACAGGCAATTTGTACATCGGATTTTCATAAAGTCTCTGGAAGTCCGGTATCTGGAAAAACAATCCATAAGAAAAATGAACGATGCCGCGATCAGTAATCGGGAATGCAACTCCTAACCTTGGACTAAGCTGCCATTTATTTGAAGCATTCTTATACCAGTACGTCATTCTTTGTGCAACAGCTTGTGCATGCGTTCCGCCTGGGGCAACTACGCTATCCTGGTTTTGCGGTTTTACCGGTAGATAAATATTTGGATCAGAAGGATCGGCTAAAACTTGTCCGTCAGGATGGAAATAATCGAAACGCAATCCAAGGTTTATAATCAATGAGCTGTATTCCATTTTATCCTGGACATAATAGGAGAACTGCCAAGGTCTGTGCAGATATTCCTGGTTGTCCTGACTTTCAAAAGAAGGAATAACTACCGGATCTCTTAAGAAAGGATATCCATCTGTAACCGGATCTCTGTTATTGTCAACCGAAGACATATGCAGATTGATGTTGTGCAGGAATAATTGATATTGATTGAATAAGACACCTGTCTTTATTTCGTGGTGTGGAGTTACCTGACTTGTTAAATCAAATTTGACTACAAATGTATTATTATTACGAACATTGTGAGCCATATTCGTTCCACCTGTATAGAACGTGCCTTCCGGTGCATTTAACAGAGCTGTATGAACATAATCTTGATTAAATGGATCTTTCCTGGTGAAGAGGTCGCCAAGACTAAAAGCTGCGGTATCTAAATATTCTCTATAATCTGTGAAATAATCAGATACACCAAGGTTATAATAGGTATTAGCACTTAGTGTCTGAGTAATTGTTAAAGAATTTAAATAGCCTTTTTTGAAATTGCTTAAAATTCCGTCGGGATTATATTTATAAGAAAAATCATAATTTTTGCCGCGGCTGTTATCTAATATATAATCATACGAAACGCGGAAAGAAGGAGAAAACTTGTAAGTAACTTTGCCTTGTAAATAAGCTTCCAGAAATGGATTCATCGGAACAGTCTTACCATCTCCGGTTTGCTGAATAATCCAGTCGTTTTCATTAGCAGCCTGTGCGTTGGTTATATCCCAGGTATTGAATTTTCTAACGCCTTGTAAATATCCTCGGTTGTAATAATAACGTGCATCTGCATAAAAGAAAAGTTTATCTTTAACTATAGGACCATTCAATGAACCTTCGAGCCATTGAGATGATAGCGGATTAATTGTTTGAAGTCCGGTAAAAATATTTGAATTTTGCGTTACATAACCTCCGCCGTAAGCAGTAATATTTCCGTGCAATTCATTACCACCTGTTTTGGTAGCTATATTAACAATACCGCTCATTGCCTGACCATATTCAGCATTAAATGTTCCGGTAACCACTTGCATTTCTTGAATTGAATTCTTATTAACATCAACTACTGTTGAGCCATCATAAGAATTTGTAACAGGTATACCATCTATCCAGTATGAGACTTCACCAGCTCGGCTTCCTCTAAAATGCAGATTGCCGTTCTGATCTTTTACGATTCCCGCCTGAAGTTCCAAAACATCCTGAACACTTGTTACAGGCATCTGCTGAATTTCATTGCTATTGACTATTGAAGTTGTAGAGGTAAGATCTTTCTGCACCAGCGGCTTCTGGGCAGTAACAACAACCGTTTCAACCTGAACTGCCGTTTCTTTAAGTGCAAAGTCGAGTCTGGTAGTAAGGTCAATCGAAACACGAGCTCCTTTTACTTCTTCAGAGCCGTAGCCTACCGCAGAAACTCTAACATTGTAAACGCCCGGGGCAATATCCAATATGGTATAATTGCCATCCAGATCAGTTGCAGCACCCATTGATGAACCAAGAATAACTACGTTAGCTCCAACAATCGGCTGTTTGTTTGTATCGAGAACTCTACCGGCAATCTTACCGGTTTGAGAATATGAATATGATGAAAATAATAAGAGCGATATGAATGAAAATAATAATAACCGTAGAAAAAATTTCATGCATCCCTCCGGGATATAAAATTATCGATCATAAAATGCAACTCCTGGGCTAAATGATTCTAGACTTAATTATCAAAAATTTTAAATGGCGAAAATATGAAATCGGATTTAACAAACAATCCTCAAATTTTAAGATAGATATTACCAACTAACTGCCATTTGAAAAAAAAGAAACTATTATTTGTTAATTTAAATTCTGGTGTAAAAATTTCGGTATAAAGACTTTTAACTCGTAAAAGCTACTCATTTACACCTCCTTAAACCACTACCTAAACGAAGGTATTTTGTTAACATTTTGTTGGTTTTTTAAATCTATACTACCCAAATAGGTAGAACTTATCAAAGCATAATAATTATTATTTGCTATATTGTTTTACTGTTAGATTGTCGGTTAACAAAGAGTTAATCAATCTATTCAATAATCAAACCAAGCCTTCCTTAATTGCTTTGGCAACTGCTTCAGACTGTGAATGGACGTGAAGCTTTTTATAAATATTTCTGAAATGGAACCTGACCGTTTCTATGCTTATAAATGAAGAATCGGCGATGGCTTTAAAACTGTTGCCTTCCACTAAACCGCTTAATATTTCACGTTCGCGCGGAGTTAAAATATTTTGTGAGCCCGCCGGGGAAGTTTGTTTTTTTTGCTGGAAAAAATCAATAACCTTTCTTGCAATATGCGAACTCATCGGGGCACCGCCATTATAAGCCTCATTAATTGCTTCTAATAATTTCGAAGGCGGTGTTTTCTTTACCAGATATCCGCATGCACCCGCACAAAGTGCTTCAAATATTAAATCATTTTCTTCGTAAACTGTAAGAACTAAAATTGTAAGTTCAGGTAAAATTTTTTTTGCCTGCTTTATTCCTTCGATACCATTCATACCAGGCAATCCAATATCCATTAACAAAACATCAGGATTCAGTTTTTCCAAACTCTTCAACATCGTTTCGCATTTTGGAAATGAGGCTATACAGTTATATCCTGCTGTCCCATCAATTAATACTTTCAGTCCTTCGCGAATTGTATCGTTATCTTCAACTACAACTACTTTAATCATTAGATTACAATTACCAGATTCCAAATTCCAACCTCAAATCTATTATCCGTTCAAATTCAAAACCACTACATATTCGAAGGTATTTTGTATTTAATATGATAGTTTTATCAGATATTACTACCCAAATGGGTAGAGAGATCATATTAAAGATTGAAAGTAGAGAATTCAGAATTGAATATTGCTCTATGCTTGTTAAGAAGTGAAAGAATATTCAAAACCAATTATTGAAATTCAGGATGGTACGATAAAACAATTATACGATGCCCTCTTTTATCGCTTTGGCAACGGCTTCGGATTGAGAATGGACATGAAGTTTCTTATAAATATTCCTGAAGTGAAATCGAACAGTTTCTACGCTGATAAATAAAGAGTCTGCAATCGCTTTAAAACTATTTCCTTCAACTAAACCTGTTAAAATTTCTTTTTCTCTCGGAGTTAAAATACTCTGCGGCTTTTGAGGCGCAACAGTTTTTTTGTTTTGAAAGAAGTCAATTACCTTTCTTGCAATGTTAGCGCTCATCGGTGCACCACCCTGGTAAGCTTCCTGAATAGCTTCCAACAATTTTGACGGCGGTGTTTTTTTTACAAGATAACCGCAAGCTCCTGCGCAAAGCGCATCAAAGACTAATTCGTTTTCTTCATAAACCGTGAGGACTAAAATTGTAAGCTCCGGCAAAATTGCTTTGGCTTTCTTTATTCCTTCAATACCATTCATGCCCGGTAAACCGATGTCCATAAGCAACACATCAGGATTTAGCTTTGCCAATTCCCTCAGCATAAAATCACATCTGGAAAATGCACCTATACAGGAGTAACCATTGGTGCCGTCAATTAATAATTTTAATCCTTCCCTTATCGAATCGTTATCTTCTACAACAAGTACACTTATCATTTTATCCTCAAGTTTCTTCTCGAAAGATAGAAATATATTTATTCAATTTCAGCGTTTATCAGAAGACATCATAATTCTTTTACAAGAATAAAAATTCCAATTTAATCTCGACTAATTAAGGGGGAAATTAGATTATAAAATATTTCCCACAAATTGCATTACTGTTCCTTCACCCTCTTTTGAAGAAATATTTATTGTCCCTCCGATTGCTTCCGCTCTTCTCTTAATATTTTCTAAACCATTGCCGCCTGATTTGTCACTTGTGTTGAAGCCTTTACCATTATCCTTCAATACCATTTCCAGATGTTTTCCCCTTACAAATGCATCGAGTGAAATTTCCGTACAGCAGCTATGAGTAATGCAGTTGTTTATTCCTTCTTTAAATATGAGATACAAATGCTGACGGTGTTCCATCGACAGAGAAACTTTCTCAAGTGATTTTAAATTTTCGGATCTAAATGAAATACTGGTGTAAGAAGACAATTCAGTGTAAGTGTCTCTCAGTCTTAAAATCAAATCATAGAGAGAGTCTCTGTTTGGATTTACAAGCCAAACAATATCGCTCATACTATCGATTAGATTTCTGGAATTATCGCTAATCATCTTTAAATGTTTCTGTACTTCATCTCCTACCGAATCGAGCTTTTTGGAAATCACTTCGCTTAGAATAGAAATTTCAGTTAAGCTAGATCCGATGTTATCGTGAAGGTCTGCAGCAAGTTTAGTTCTGAATCTTTCAATAGCAAGAAGGTTTTTCACTCTATAAATTATGATAAATGCAATAAAACCGCCGATAAGAAGGATGGAAATTAGAATAAACCACCATGTCCGCCAGAAAGGTGGAAGAATAATAATTCTAATTGAGGCACCTGTTCTATTCCAGATGCCGTCGTTGTTAGAACCAATCACTTTGAAAACATATTCACCCGGATCAAGATTGGTATAAGTAACAAATCTGCGGTTTCCTGATTTTATCCAATCTTTATCAAAACCTTCCATCATATACGCATACTGGTTTTTACCCGGCGATGTATAATCCAGCGCGGCAAATTCAAACGAAAAGACATTCTGGCTGTATGACAATTCGATTTCTTTTGTCGTTTCAATTGATTGATGGAGTGGGGAACCTTTTACAGCAATCTGAACAGGTTTATTGAAAATTTGGAAGTCGGTAATAACAATAGGCGGTACATGCAAATTATCTCTTAAACTCGCAGGATAAAAAGCATTCACACCATTTGTTCCGCCAAAAAATAATTCATCATTTATTCCTTTAAAACTTGCACCCCAGAAAAATTGATTACCCTGCAGCCCGTCACTTTGATAATAGTTTCTAAAAACTCTAGCTTTAGGATTGAACCTGGACAAACCGTTATCAGTACTCAGCCACAAGTCGCCTTCTTTATCTTCGAGTATGCTGTAAATTATATTGCTAGTTAATCCGTCTTTAATTGAGTAATGAATAAACTCGGCTTTTCTGTTTTCAGTATTTTTTTGCTGATCGACAGTCAATTCGTTCAGCCCCCCGCCGTAAGTTCCAAGCCAAAGATCTCCATACTTATCTTGATTAACGGAAATAACTCTGTTATCGCTAAGACTGTTCGGATCATCAGCAATGTGAACATAATGAACAAAAGATAGCTTCCCGAAAGGAGGTGATATTGGAACTTTATTTAAGTTTAGCTTATTTAATCCATTCCAGGTTCCTATCCACAAATTTCTATTCTTGTCTTCCAATATGCAGGATTGAATTTGATTTTCACTTATACTTTCAGAATCCAGGGGATTATTCGTGAATGTATAAAACTTACCGGACTTTCGATCAAATAAATCTAGCCCGACTCCGGTACCGATCCAAAATCTTCCTTTGTTGTCTTCAAGGATTGATTGAACAATATCGTCACTTATGCTGAATGGATTTGAAAGATCATGCCTGTAGCATTTAAATTTCAACAAACCGGATTTTCCTTCTTCAATTACTTTATCTAAACCTCCGCCCCAAGTGCCTACCCAGAGCGTACCTTCTCTATCGCGGTAAATAGAAATTACAGAGTTATTGCTTAAACTGTTTGGATTTTTAGCCTCGAAGATGTAGTGAGTAAATTTATTTGTTTTTGGATCGTAACGGTTTAGACCGCCGCCTAAAGTACCAATCCATAAAATTCCCGATTTATCCTGGTATAGTGCCCTCACTGTATTATAACTTAGACTGTTCGGATTAGAAGGATCATTCATGAAGTGCTGAAACTTCATTCTTTCCCTATCAAATTTTATTATCCCTCCCTCACCGGTTCCGATCCAAATGATGTTTGAATTATCTTGATAGATTGCAAGAATATTTTTGTTGCTAATGCTTGTCGGGTGCAATGTGGTTTTACTTAAACTGACAAACTTTTTGCTCTTTCTGTTAAATTGATATAATCCGCCGCCGGTGGCTACCCAAAGTGTTCTGTAATTATCTTCGAGTATCTGATTGATTCTGTTGTTGTCAAGATTACTGAAGATGTCAGTATTACAAAAAAATCTCTCAAAGCTTTTCTTTTGTTTATCAAAAAGATTTAGACCGCTTAATGTGCCAATCCAAAAGTTTCCTTCTTTATCCTGGTACATGGAAAGCACAACATTATTGCTTAAGCTATTTGGATTTTTAGGATTGTATTTATAGTTGGTAAAATTTCCTTTATCTCTATTAAATTTATCAAGTCCGCCGTCTCCACCGATCCAGAGCGTTCCATTGTTATCTTCAAAAATAGAAAGCACTACATTATTACTTAAGCTATGAGGATCATTTGGTGAATTGGTGAAATGAATAAATTTATCATCTTTGCGGTCAAACTCATTTAACCCGCCGCCTTCTGTACCAATCCAAAGAATTCCATGACTATCTTCAAAAATAGCCCTTACATTATTGTTACTTAAACTATTTGGATTAGCCGGATCAAATTTATAATTAGTAAATTTTTCTGTCTCCCTATTAAATTTGCTAAGCCCGCCGCTATTAGTTCCTATCCAGAGATTGCCGCTTCTATCTTCGTACATCGTCCAGATAAAATTATCCGCAATAGAATTTTTATCCTGCGGATTGTTTTTATAAACTGTAAACTTATACCCATCGTACCTATCAAGTCCGTCTTCAGTCGCAAACCAGAGAAATCCCTTACTATCTTGAAGTATGCAATGTATTGTATTTTGAGATAGTCCTTTGTCACTCAGGATATGTTCAAAATTCATATCCATTTCTTGAGCTTTTGCGTAAAAGGCAAGTAAGAGACAGAAAAATAGAATGAGAAACTTTCTCTTCCCCTGGTTTTTCAAAACTTTAAGAATGAAGAAGTGTTGTTTCATCAAAATAATATTAAATAAAAACTTCAAGTTTAATAAAACTTAAATTTAGATAAGAAAAACTGCGAATATTATTTTGAATTTGCAACTAAAAAAAATATTTATTCAATCTAAAGTTATTGGTTTCTATCATTCCGAATTTTTCTAACTTCGGAAATTAAGTGCTTCACAGAATCCTTTTCTGCCTCGTTAATCTCAACACCGGCTATATCGAATGCAATTTGCAGCCATTTTATATTAAGGTACCTGACTGCGTATTCCATATCTTCGTTTCCATTCTGCTCATCAAATACGATATCCGTAAGTTCTACAGCAGCTTTAATACAAATTACATGCGGAATGGAATTATTATTACATATTTGAATTAATAGATTCAAAAACTCCCTATGGGCAATACATAATTCAATAGCATAAAGT
Organism: Bacteroidota bacterium; assembly: GCA_021815405.1. Taxonomy (GTDB): domain Bacteria; phylum Bacteroidota; class Ignavibacteria; order Ignavibacteriales; family Ignavibacteriaceae; genus FEN-1297. The sequence continues at coordinate 6,858 of JAKAGV010000014.1, read as the reverse complement.
CCGGCAGTTTTTTGTTGATTGATAAAATGCATTGCTTTAAGATTTTTATCAGAAGCAATTTTAATTAACATGTTAAAGCTGGTATTTATCTCGTACTTGCTTTTCATCCCTTTTTCGAAAGCCAAATTTATAGCTAAATTAACCGTGCTTTCGATATTATCTTTGGCTTTTTTTATTAATTCGTGTCCGCTTCTAAAATCTTTTGAAATTTGAATTACTTTCTCATAGTCTCCCCTCTCAATTGAACCATCCAATATTGAATCCACAGATCCAATGGTATTTTTTTTAATTTCTTTTTGAACTGTGTTTGATATACCGGGACTTTGTTTTATAACTGCTTGAACTTTTTCTTTTTCGGATATATTGATTGGTAATAATAATTTAAAGCCATATAATGTTAGTTTTTCAACCAAAGGATTGTAATGCTTTTCCTCTACATTAAAGCTGATCAACTCGTCGTCTCCCAAACTTCCATGCCTTGGTGCACTGAAAGAAACATCTGGCTTTGATTCTTTATATAATCGAAGAATATTTTTTACTTGACTTAGCTCCCTTTCTTTAACTTTTAATACAATCTTTTTTAACAATACTTCACCTAACTTAGAAAACACAGGATGCTAAAATAATTATCTCATTTAGAATTTCAATACTATTTTGTAGACCATTATTCCCCTAATTGATAATCGTAATATTTTTATAAAATTTTATGCTTAATTTATTTTTATTTTTGAAATTATTATTCCGGAGTTTCTATGTGCCTCCTTCTTGTTTCATTTGAATCGCATCCAAAATATATGCTGATAATTGCTGCTAACCGAGATGAGTTTTACAACCGCCCTACTTTACCGGCAAAGTTCTGGAACGATCATACTACATTACTTGCCGGAAAAGATTTACAAGCCGGAGGTACCTGGCTTGGAATTACAAAGAATGGCAGATTTGCTGCAATTACAAATTATAGAGATATGAGGAATTTGAAGAATGACGCTCCCTCACGCGGAGAATTGGTTACCACATTTTTAACAGGAGACGATTCGCCAAAAAATTTTGCAGATAAGCTTTTAACTTCTGCAAATAAATATAACGGCTACAATCTTCTTTTTAGTGATATGAAAAAGTTTCTCTATTTTTCTAATCAAACTGAAAAATCAATTGATCTAGCTTCCGGAATTTACGGGTTAAGCAACCACCTGCTTGATACACCTTGGCACAAAGTTGAAAAAAGTAAAACATCTTTTAAGAATATTTTAAGTAAGGAGGATGTTACTGCTGATGATCTTTTTAAAATTCTTTCAGATACTTCCATACCGCCTGATGAGCTGCTTCCGGACACTGGTTTAACGCTCGACATCGAAAGAGCAGTCTCGCCTGTTTTTGTTGCCACACCGCTCTACGGTACAAGATCTTCAACTGTAATTTTGATTGACCGGGATAATCATGCTTTGTTTATTGAGAAATCATTAAATAGAGAGACAAATGAATGGAAACTTAATGAGTTCAATTTTGAAATTGAGATGTGATATTCAAAATATTTTAATTTTTAATTTTGAATTTTTAATTTATAATTGTTCTGTTAAAAGAAAGTTATGGACATTTAATGAAAATTATCGAGTGTGTACCCAACTTCAGTGAAGGGAAAAAAGAAGAAATATTCCATATTTTAAAAGATTCGTTGAATAAAGTAAGAGAATGCAAACTATTAAATATAGAACCTGATGCCGATTATAACCGGGTGGTTGTTACCCTGGCAGGAAGCGAGAATGGAATTATCGAAGGTGCATTGGCGGTCAGCAAGGCTGCTGCAGAAAATATTGATATGCGTACACACAAAGGCGAACATCCGAGAATCGGCGCTATAGATGTCGTTCCATTCGTACCGGTCAAAAATGCAACTATGGAAGATTGCATTAAAATATCCGAAGTATATGCTGAAAGCATTGCAGAAAAATTAGAAGTACCGGTTTATCTCTATGAAAACTCTGCAAAATATCCCGCACGAAAAAATCTTTCAGACATCCGCAAAGGTGAGTATGAAGGGCTGGAAGAAAAATTGAAGGACCCGAATTGGAAACCAGATTTTGGTCCGGCAATCTTTAATCCAAAGTTAGGAGCAATTGTTACCGGCGCTAGATTTTTTCTAATCGCATACAACGTCAATCTAAAAAATGAAGATGTAAGATATTCAAAAGAGATAGGAGAAATCTTACGCGAATCCGGAAGACCCAAAAGAGATGCTGCCGGTAAAATAGTGAAGGTTAATGGCGAAACTGTCCGTGAGCCGGGTAGATTAAAATGTGTAAAGGGTATGGGAGTTTCACTTGAAAAGTATAAGATTACTCAGGTGTCTATGAACTTGACAAATTATCACGTTACTCCAATTCATGTAGCATTTGAAGAAGTAAAAAAAGAAGCAAACAAATTAGGTATAGAAGTTTCGGGCAGCGAAATAGTTGGCTTAGTACCGCTTGAAGCTTTGATTCTTGCCGGTAATTTTTATGCCGACGGAAAAAATTATGATGAGAAATCTTTGGTAGACTTAGCTATTGAAAAACTTGGTCTGAATGAGTTGAATCCATTCCACAAGAATGAGAAGATCATCGATTATATGATTTAATTATTCTTTGTCATTGGCTCATCAATTAAGAATTCAATTTTTAAAATATTTAGGATGTCTTTATGGATTTACGAAAAACATTGGAACACTATCTGAATGAATTATCGTCTAATTCGCCAACACCCGGCGGGGGGAATGTAGCTGCTTTATGCGGAGTGCTCGCATCATCGCTTGGTGAAATGGTGTGCAACCTTACCATTGGCAAAAAGAAATATTTGGAATTTGAATCTCAGGCAAAAGAACTGAGGATTAAATTCGAATCATTCAAAAAAGAATTTCTTACATTAGCAGAAAGAGACAACGAAGCATTTGATAGAGTGATGGATGCATTCAAGCTGTCGAAAGAGACAGAAGCAGAAAAAGCTTTCCGCAGTTCTGCAATTGACCACGCAACAGTTGAAGCTGCTTATGTTCCAGAAGAAGTCATTTTAAAATGTAAAGAACTTCTTCCATTTCTTGAGACCATCGCTGAGAAGGGAAATCAAAACTCAGTCTCTGATGCCGGTGTTGCGATATCTCTTACCGCAGCCGCTGCAGAAGGGGCTTTTCTTAATGTAGCTATAAATTGTTCGGGACTCGCAAACCATAAGATTGCAGAAGAATTATTAAAGAAATCCGAATTGAATTATTTTGAAGTGAAAGAAAAATCTTCAGCGTTAACTTCACAAATTATCAAGAGAATGACATCCAAATGAAAAAATTTCTACTTGCCGCGTTTTTATTAATTACAACTCTTTCATACTCTCAATCCAATAATCCTTATCTGGCAACTTCAATACAAAAAAGAATTGATGCATATAACCAGAGAATGGAGATGAGAAAAAATTCATTGGTGAAAAATGTTAAGCTGAAATCAATTGGTCCCACTATAATGAGCGGACGTGTTGATGATATTTCAGCCAATCCTGATGATCCAACACATTTTTATGTCGCATATGCTACCGGTGGATTATGGAAAACAAATGACAACGGAATTTCTTTCACTCCTTTGTTTGATGAGGAAGCCTCGATGACAATCGGGGCAATTGCAGTAGACTGGAAGCGTGGTGAAACAATTTGGGTTGGAACAGGTGAAAGTAATTCCAGCCGTTCATCTTATGCCGGTACCGGGATCTATAAAAGTACGGATAAAGGAAAAACATGGCAGTGGATGGGGCTTGGTGAAACTCAGCATATTGGAAGAATAGTGATCGATCCAGATAATCCAAATACTGTTTGGGTTGCGGCGGTTGGTCATCTTTATTCTGCAAATCCGGAACGCGGGGTTTTTAAGACTATAGACGGAGGAAAAACCTGGAAGAAAACTTTATTCGTAGATGACACAACCGGAGCGATTGATCTTGCAATCGATCCATCTAATCCTAAAATTCTTTATGCGGCAATGTGGCATCGAATAAGAAATCCATGGAACTTTGTCGGCGCAGGAAAAACTTCAGGAATTTATAAAAGTACTGACGGCGGTGATACATGGAATTTAATTTCTGGCTCTGGCAGCGGCTTTCCAGATGGTGAAGGTGTTGGAAGAATTGGACTTGCGGTTTATCCCAAGAATCCGCAGATAGTTTATGCAGTCCTTGATAATCAATTTCATCGCAAGAAAGAAGAAGGAAAAAAACAGCCGGTTATAACTCGCGAAAAGCTTCTGAAAATGTCAAATGAAGATTTTCTAAAATTAAATGATGACGAATTAAACAAATTTTTTGATGAGAATGGCTTTCCCGAAAAATATACCGCCAAGAACGTTAAAGAGATGGTGAAGTCAGGAAAGATTTCGGTTAAAGATGTTGCGGTTTATCTTGAAGATGCGGAAGAGCAGCTTTATTCAACACCAATAATCGGTACAGAAGTCTATCGCTCCGAAAACGGTGGGAAGACATGGAAAAAGGCAAACGAGAAATATATCGATGACATGTTTTATACTTATGGATATTACTTCGGACAAATTCGCGTTAATCCAATCAACGATAATGAAATTTATATATTAGGTGTTCCAACACTACGGTCTGAAAACGGCGGGAAGACTTTTTCACTTGTTGACGGCGATAATGTTCACGGAGATTTCCATGCATTGTGGATCGATACAAACAAACCAGCACATTTAATTATTGGAAACGATGGTGGCTTGAACATTACTTACGATAAAGGCAAAACTTGGTTCAAAGCAAATACTCCGGCAGTCGGACAATTCTACAGCGTTGCCTACGACATGAATGAACCATTCAATGTTTACGGCGGTTTGCAGGATAACGGCGTTTGGTATGGTCCCAGTAATTATACTCCGAATTACGAGTGGTATGCAACAGGTCAGTATCCTTTCAAATCTATAATGGGCGGAGATGGAATGCAGGTTGCAGTTGACACTACCAACAACAATCTTGTTTATACAGGATTTCAATTCGGATATTATTATCAAGTGAATACAAAAACCGGAAACGATAAATCTGTAATGCCGATAAACAATATCGGCACACCTAATCTCAGGTTTAATTGGGAATCACCGATTAAACTCTCCAGCCACAACCATGATGTTTTTTACATTGGCTCAAACATTCTATACCGCTCTCTAGATCAAGGTAAACATCTGATTCCGATTTCCGGAGACTTAACAAAAGGCGGAAGAAGCGGTAACGTTCCTTATGGCACGTTAACCACGATTGACGAATCGCCGCTTAAGTTTGGATTGATCTATACCGGCAGCGATGATGGATTGGTTTATGTTACCAGAGACGGTGGAGTTAACTGGAAAAGAATTTCAGACAAACTTCCGCAGAATTTATGGGTAAGCAGAGTAACTTCTTCAGCTTTTGATACCGGGACTGTTTATGTTTCTCTTAATGGATACCGGTGGGATGATTTTAATTCCTATTTATACCGATCAACCGATTACGGAAACGATTGGCAGAAAATAGGAACAAACCTTCCCGAAGAATCAATTAATGTTGTTAAAGAAGATCCTGTTAATAAAAATGTTTTATACGTTGGAACAGATAATGGGCTTTATGTTTCACTCGATGCTGGTAAAACATTTATGCCATTCTTTAACGGTCTGCCTCAAGTTCCGGTGCATGATGTTGCAATCCAGCCCAGAGATAAAAAGATTGTGGTAGGTACACACGGTCGTTCAATTTATATTGGAAATGTAAAATATATTGAACAGCTAACCGATACCTTGATGTCAAAGAAAGTTTATCTATTCGCTCTGAATAATCTTCCTTATAATTCTTCGTGGGGAAAGAAAGATTATACATGGGGTAAACCCATTGAGCCTAAGATGAAGTTAGTATTTTACAGCGGTTCCAACAATATTGCAAAAATAAATATTCTTACTGAAGGCGGAGATCTGCTGAAGCAAATCTCCGATACTTGCAACCATGGATTGAATTTCTACCATTACGATCTTTCAATCGATTCAAATAATGTTGAACATTATAAAAAATTTCTTGAAGTAAAACTCAAAGAAAATGATTTAACAAAATCAAAAATCAGCTTTGAGAAGACGGATAACGGAAATACATATCTTCGTCCGGGCAAATATAAAATTGAAATAGAAATTGACGGAGCAAAAGAGGTCCGGAATTTCGAAGTAACGCCGCCAAGAAAGAGCCAAAGAGAAAAGAAAGAGCTTACACCGTAGAAATATTAAGCTAACTTATTACTGAAGTTACGCAAAATGAATAAAATGATCCATTTGTCATTCCTAACTTGTTTCGGAATCTTTATTTTTAAGCTGTTTTTTGATGCTGAAACAAGTTCAGCATGACAATTGCGTAACTTCAGTTATTATTTATTTTTCATCCGGATAAAAGCGAATAATATCATCGATGACATCCATCTTGTAATTTTTCTGTTTTCCCAGAACGTAGGTTTTTAAATACTCTTTTGTTGGATAATCATTGTTGCCGGTAAAACATCTTGCATCGTCAATCAATATTATATGGTTCAAGTTATTTTGCAGAATTGTTTCTAACTCTGCTAAAATTGGAGTCTCCAATTCTCCTTTTGCTGTAAAGCCGGCAGAATAATGACCATCAAGCCAAAACAAGCATTGTTTCTCAAAATAATTAACTAGACTCTTCAATACCTTACCACTATCACCATTTATGATTTCTATGTTTTCATCACTACTGTCCGGTTTAGAATATATTGAAAACCGGTAAGGTTATAAAATATAGATAATTATAAGAAAAAATAGTCATAATCGATTTGAAATAAAAAACTGTTAAATTCAGCTCTGGTCGAAGAAT
>JAKAGV010000013.1 GCA_021815405.1 Bacteroidota bacterium | reverse complement strand
TTTAAGTGTGCATATTTTTGAAAAAAGCCCGATTTTAGAGCTTATGAATGTGCTCGATTACAAAACTAAAATACAGTATTCTGCTAACCAATTGAATTTATTCAACTAATAACCGGACAGTAGTGAAATACAATAAGAAGTAATTAAATTTTATCCGGTTGTACAATGATGACTTGCACAAAATAATTTATATCATAGGTAGAAAAATTTGCATAGCTATCTTCCAGTACAGTGCAAATAGTATAGTGTTAAAATTCCCAAATACACTTTGTTTATTAAGTAGATTTAAAAATAAAAAAGGCGGAATATTACTTCCGCCTTAATTTGAAATTGAATGAGAATAATATTAGTACATATCACCCATTCCGCCGCCTGCGGGCATCGGAGGCATCGGTGGTTCCTTCTCTTTCTTTTCGTAAACAACAGCTTCGGTTGTTAAGAGTAAAGCAGCTACTGAAGCAGCATTTTCAAGTGCTGTTCTGGTAACTTTAGTAGGGTCGATAACACCGGCTTTAACTAAATGCTCGTAAGTTTCGGTAGCAGCATTGAAGCCGTAATCATCTTTTCCTTCTTTCACTTTTTGAAGAACGACTGAACCTTCGAGACCTGCATTGTTAACGATTTGTCTTAATGGCTCTTCGAGAGCTTTCTCAACTATCTTAACACCGGTTGTTTGGTCTAAGTTATCGCCTTCTAATTTTTCAAGAACTGAAGTAGCTCTTACTAAAGTAACGCCGCCGCCTGCAACTATACCTTCTTCAACTGCAGCACGAGTTGCGTGGAGAGCATCTTCAACTCTTGCTTTCTTTTCCTTCATTTCAACTTCAGTGGACGCTCCAATTTTCAGGACTGCAACACCGCCGGAAAGTTTAGCAAGTCTTTCCTGTAGCTTTTCTTTGTCGTAATCAGAAGTTGTCTTTTCAATTTGAGCTTTGATCTCGTTGATTCGCTTCTTTATCTCATCAGATTTTCCTGCGCCTTCAACAATTGTGGTATTATCTTTGTCGATGACGATTTTCTTTGCTGTTCCGAGATAGGAGATTGTAGCGTTCTCAAGTTTGAATCCGCGTTCTTCGGAGATTACTGTACCGCCGGTAAGAACAGCTATGTCTTCAAGCATTGCTTTTCTTCTGTCACCAAATCCAGGAGCTTTAACAGCAGCTACTCTCAAGGTACCGCGAATCTTGTTGACGACTAGAGTTGCTAATGCTTCGCCTTCGAGATCTTCTGCGATGATGAGCATTGCTTTCCCTTGCTGAGCAACCTTCTCTAGAATTGGTAAAAGGTCTTTCATTGCAGAGATTTTTTTGTCATGGATTAAGATGTAAGGATCTTCCAAAGAAGCTTCCATCGTTTCGGTGTTGGTAACAAAATAAGGTGAAAGATATCCACGGTCGAACTGCATACCTTCAACAACATCTAAACCGGTTTCGGTTCCTTTAGCTTCCTCAACTGTGATAACGCCATCTTTGCCGACTTTCTCCATCGCATCAGCAATTAAATCGCCGATTGATTTATCATTGTTAGCAGAGATTGCACCAACTTGTGCGATTTCATTTCTGCCTTCTACGTCGCGGCTAACTTTCTTTAAGTATTCAACAACTTTTGTAACTGCAAGGTCTACGCCGCGTTTCAAATCCATCGGATTTGCACCGGCTGTAACGTTCTTTAGTCCTTCTCTATAAATTGCTTGGGCTAAAACTGTAGCGGTTGTTGTACCGTCGCCTGCAACATCGCTTGTTTTGGATGCAACTTCACGAACCATCTGGGCGCCCATGTTTTCAATTGCGTCTTCAAGTTCGATTTCTTTTGCAACAGAAACACCGTCTTTTGTAACAGTTGGTGCCCCAAATTTCTTCTCAAGAATTACATTGCGTCCCTTAGGTCCTAAGGTAACTTTTACGGCGTTAGCTAATTTATCAACACCGCTTTTCAATTTAGCACGAGCATCTGCATTATATTCAATTAATTTTGATGCCATATTATTTCCTCCGTTAAATTAATTTTAAAATTCTTTGTAAGCCTCTCCAAAGGAATCCTTAGGATTGGCATAGTTGATTAACCGATAATAGCGAAAATATCGCTTTCTCTCATAATTAAATATTCTTCACCTTCTACGGTTACTTCGGTACCGCTGTACTTGCCGTATAAAACCTTATCACCAACTTTAACTTCCGGCTTAACAACTTTTCCATCGTCTGCTGTTTTGCCAGGTCCGATTGCTACTACGGTTCCTTCGATTGGTTTCTCCTTTGCTGTATCCGGCAGTATAATTCCGCCTTTTGTCTTTTCTTCAGCCTCGCTGGGTTTTACGATTACTCTGTCTGCCAGCGGCTTTAAATTAATTTTTGCCATATTTTAACCTCCTGATAATTGATTACTTATAGTTTGTAATTAGCACTCTCAAAAAGCGAGTGCTAATATACATCCTTGAGAAAAATTTGTCAAGAAAAAAGTTTGGAGACTGTGACAGCGCATTATTCTAAGGTAAAAAATATATTTTTGAGACTGTTGATCATAAAAATCCCTTCTTATAAAATGTTATTTGAAGTTCGCAATATTTTTACGCGCCTGATTCTTAAATCATAACTGAACCTGAACTTCTGAAAATACTCACACCTTTACGATTTTCTTTAAATGAAAGAAAGAAAAATTTTTAATTAATAAATTAATTTATCGTTTCTGCCTAAATTAGTAAGGTAAAAATCAAAATGTTTTGTATATTTGGAAGCTCTTTTTTGAAATCGACTTATTAATGGAAGCCGGATATCAATCTATTTAAGTTTTTACTTCATTTTTAAAAGTTAAAGAATCTTAAAAGTACACGGAGGATAATCGAATGAAATATTTCAGGTTGAGCCTTTTATTATTAATGGCTGTCGGACTAAGTGCTGCTTACGCCGCAACACCGGAGGTCACTTCTTCAATTAGTAAAGGCGATACCGCTTGGTTGTTAATTTCTACTGCACTTGTAATGCTAATGACACCCGGCTTAGCATTATTTTACGGAGGAATGGTAAGACGTAAAAACGTTCTTGGAACAATAATGCAAAGTTTTATTGCTCTTGGTGTTGTTTCTATTGTTTGGATGCTTTGGGGATACAGCTTAGCTTTTGGACCTGATGTGGATCATTTTATCGGAAGCTTACAATGGTTCGGGCTAAACGGAGTCGGACTAGCACCTGATCCCGACTATGCAGCAACTGTTCCTCATCAGGCATATATGATTTTCCAGATGATGTTTGCCGTAATTACTCCCGCTCTTATTACCGGTGCATTTGCGGAAAGATTTAAATTTAAAACTTATTTAGTATTTGTCGTTTTGTGGTCGACGTTTGTTTATGCACCCATTGCGCATTGGGTTTGGGGAGTTGGCGGTTGGATAAGAAACTTAGGTGCTTTGGATTTTGCTGGCGGGCTTGTTGTTCACATAAGTTCCGGAGTTTCTGCACTTGTTGCGGCAATAATGATCGGCAAAAGAAGAATTCATTTCGATGAGCTTTCAAAGCCTAACAACTTGACTATGACTTTAACGGGCGCTGCTTTACTTTGGTTCGGATGGTTTGGATTTAATGCCGGAAGTTCATTAGCATCAGGTCAACTTGCTGTATCCGCATTCGTGGTTACGCATATTGCCGCGGCTGCCGCTACTTTATCATGGTTGATTACTGAATGGATTCATCGAGGTGAACCTACAGTACTTGGAGCCGCTTCAGGTGCTGTTGCCGGATTGGTTGCAATAACACCGGCTTCAGGTTTTGTTGGTCCCATGGCTGCATTGATTATCGGATTGTGTGTCGGAGCCCTCTGCTATTTTGCAGTTGGAGTTAAATCAAAATTAGGATACGATGATACTTTGGATGCAGTAGGCGTTCACGGAGTAGGAGGAACCTTTGGAGCTTTAGCTACTGGATTATTTGCTTCCACTGCTATTAATCCGGCAGGGCATAACGGATTATTTTTTGGAAATCCTATGCAGCTTGGAATTCAGGCAGTTAGTGTAATTGCAGCTATTGCTTATTCATTTATTGTTACCTGGGTAATACTTAAAGTCCTTGATAAAACGATGGGAATTCGTGTAAATCCTGATGATGAAATTGAAGGTCTTGACTTAAGCCAGCATGGTGAAAGCGGATATTCCTTTTAAAGAATATTTTTTATCACATTAAATTAGTTGAAATAATAAAAGAGGATTTTTGGGTGAAGTGATAAGAGCACGGCACAATGATTCAAACAATTATTTGTGCTGTGCTCTTAGTTATATTTTTTAATTGATCTGCAAATCTTACTCAATAAAATTTTTCATTTTTCCATGAACCTGTTATAAATAATTAGTTAGCCCGGTGATAAAAAGCAATGAGATTTCTGTGTCTGTTGCTTGCTGAAATGCTTTTTCAGAAATTTGCGTGCGACAATAATTAAGAGGGTGCTTATACTATTTCTATTCTATATTCATGACGGATGTGAATATTCTATTGCTACTTATGAAGAAAAATTAGAATAACTTTGACGGAGATAAATTATGAATAAACAATTAAGTATCCCGTTCTATGAAAATACTATTAACGCTCATCCATTCCCCATATGGATTTTGAGAACCGATGATAATACCTTTTATTCGATTAATTCGACGTCGGAAAAGGAATTCTTATATACCGAAGAAGAATTGTTTGGTAAAAGTATTTCAGATATTTGTCCGTCTTTTAACCAAACGGAATTGCTTACAATGTCTTCCGGTAAAAATTATCACGATGTATTTACAACGATTAGAAGAAAAGACGGAATTGAATTGCCCGCTGAACTATACATATCAACTATAAATGATAACAGCGAACAATACTATTATATTATTGTATCTCCTTTGGTAATGTCTAATGGAGAACAGAAAGGAGAAACAATGACAAAGAGTTTCTTCTATCACGCATTCAAAAAAAATCTAGTTCCGATGATAATAGCTGATAAAGAGTCGAAGAAGATACTTCAAGTTAATGACGGAGCTATCAGACTGTATGGTTACTCTCATGATGAATTCTTAAATATGCATTTTAATAGCTTATTTCATCCATCTGAAGCGGAACTTGCTTTTAGGCTTTTTAATAGTATTACATTAGAAAGATATAACAGCTTTGAATCAGTTCATGTTACAAAGTATCATAAAAATATTGATGTCGAGATGTATATCCAGTTTTTCAAAAGCATTAACGGCTCGATGTACTTTATAATACTTCATGATGCAACTGAAAAAAGGCATGCTCTCAATCTGTTAGAAGAAAGTCTAAATAATTATAAGCTTATCGCTATAAATTCTACCGATTTAGTTATCAAGCAGAATATAAATGGAAAAATTAATTATGCTTCCCCTGTATCTTTGAAGTTATTGGGATATAAACCAAGTTTCCTGATTGCAGAGAATATTTTCAATTTCATTCATCCTGAAGATCAAGCAAGAATTAGGAACGGAATTCAAAATATGGTTGAAACTGCGCACTACAAAACCCGGTTCAGAATAAGAAATTTTCAGGGGAGATATCTTTGGTTTGAAAGTACTGCTAAAATTATTCTTGATGTATCTTTATCGAGTGAGAAAGAAATTATTTCTATCTCAAGAGATATTACTGAAAGAGTAGAGATTGAGAAAAAATTAAAGGAAGCCGAAAGAAAATCTGATGAGATCGAAAAGCTAAAATACATTATCCTTTCTAACTTAAGCCATGAGCTAAGGACTCCCCTGCAAAGCATTCTAGGTTATTCTGAGATAATTAAAGATAAGCTGTCAAATCCCGATCTCAAGGAAGATTTAAATAATATATACGATAATGGCAAAAGGCTTCTTAGAATGATAAATTTGTTTTTAAATCTTTCATATCTTGAAGCAAATAATTTTCTTCCTCATTTCGAACCTTATGACCTGAATGAAATCGTAAAAAGTGTTGCCGATACATTTCAAAATTCCGTAAGACAAAAAAGGTTATATATGGAGATAAACTTTGCAGAAGATCCGTTAATAGTAAGTACGGATAGAGTTTTGTTTAGAGATATTTTGGATAATCTAATCGATAACGCAATTAAGTTTACTGAGAGCGGCGGAGTTCATATTACAACTTTAGTTAGAAATGGCAAGCAGGCACTAATTGAAATTAAAGATACAGGTATCGGCATTCCAAAAGAAAAAGAGGATTTATTGTTTCAGGAGTTTCGACAATTAAGTGAAGGACTTTCTAGGAAGTATGAAGGGATTGGATTGGGGCTGGCAATTTCGAAGAGATTAGTTGATAGGATCAACGGAAGTCTTACACTTGAAAGTATTGAAGGCAAGGGAACAATAGTTAGGATTTATTTCCAGCTTCAGAATTATAGCTGATGTGTTTATTATCATTTATGACATCCGAAGGTTGTAAATAATTTACTGAATCTCTAAGTTTGGTTAAAATTTTTTTAAGGCAGCGAGTATAGAGAATTGTTAAAAGTTTTTTCTTTTTAAATGGAAAAAGCTTTTAATTATTTCTTACCGCTGCTTATTTATTTTTAAACAACTGAGAGAGGCTAAATGAAAGTTATAGGGAGAGGTGTTTCAACTTATTGCAGCTCTTGTGCCGGTATTTCATTAAAAGGATTGAACCGGCGGCAAAGACAAAACTTATTCTATTTTTCTTTGATCATATTAGTTTCAATTTATTCAAATTCCTTTGCACAGGAAAAGTCATTACCCGCCATTAATAGAGAAAGCCTTGCTTTCATGAACCCAAATCAGATCATTATAGATTCTTTGAATGAATCTAATTCAACTGTTCAGGATTCATTGCCACCGATGGACAAACCAAGATTGCTGCCGCCCCATATGAGTCTCGGTGAAAAAATTCTTTGGGGAGAGCACGGTTTAGTACACACATTAGGAATTGAACCACCTCTTTCTCCTCAGGAAAGGATGGGTGAAATTAAATTAAGAAGGACTATGCTGGTAGCCCATCAAATAGGCGGTTTTACCACACTTGCGCTGATGCTCACTGCTGATTATTTCGGGCAGCGTACAATTGATGGAGACAGACGAGCTGGTGATATACACCAGACTATAATCACTGCTACAATTATATCTTATGCTGCAACCGGATTGCTTGCAATACTTTCTCCTCCGCCATTAATCAGAAGAGATGAAGGCGGCACTATCGCAATACATAAAACTTTAGCATGGATTCATGTACTAGGGATGATAATTACTCCAATTCTTGGATCAACAATACGTCATCATCGTTTATTTAATATGACTCAAGCACATTTCCATCAGGTTGCCGGCTATTTAACTACCGCTGTTTTTGCAACTTCAATGTTAGTTATTGTTTTTTAATTAGGAGAATTTATGAAGACGAAATTATTTCTTTTCTTGTTGGTAATCCCGTTTACTTTATCTTTCGGTCAACTTAAACACTACGTTGCCGATAAATCCGGATCATTCATCAAATACAAATTAACTCATCCGCTGCACGAAATAGAAGCAGTAAGTAAAGATGCATACTGTGCAATTGATGCAGATGTTAAAGCCAAACTTATTAAAGATGTAATGGTACAGGTGCCTGTCAGTTCATTCGACAGCGGTAATTCAAACCGTGACTCCCATGCGATGGAAGTTGTTGAAGAGCTGTATTATCCTGACGCAAGATTTATCAGCAGCTCGGTAACACAAAAAGGCGATAGCCTGCAGATATGGGGCAACCTAACTTTCCATGGAATTACTAAACAAATTTATATTCCGGCATATGCAAATTGGACGAATAACACACTTACAGTAACAGGAAAGTTTGACATAAGCCTAACGGAGTTTAAAATTAAGCGCCCATCTCTTCTTTTAATTCCTGTTAATGATGATCTTAAATTCTGGTTTACTCAGAATTTTAATATTTAATTCTGTTCGATTATTTATTAGAAATTGTGAAATGAGCGGTCGATTATGACCGCTTTTTTATTTGAGTATTATAATAATCAACGCAGAATTTCTATTTAAAAAATTGATTTGGAGAATTGGGGTCTATACGTTCTGAAAGGATAGCAGGTTTAATATCCACTAGAGGAGTGCCATTCAAGCAGTCCAATCCTTTTATAAAAATTTCATTACCTGAAATTTTTTCTATTCTGATTACTGCAGCGCCGATGGGATTTGGTCTATTTGGAGTTCTTATTGCAAAAACCCCCGCAGGTTTTCCAGTTCTACGGGAGTTTTGTTGAAGAATACTTCTGTCTGCTTCTCCAAGCCAGTACAGAATAAGTATCTCCTGTCCATTAACGAGCCCCGATAGTCCGGCTGTGTATTCTTTTTCTAAAATTAATTTGCACTCCGGACCATCGACAGAAATGTTCCTTGGACATTCATCAATTGTATGAAATGGAGTTTCAATTTTCCCGATAAACTTTAAATTTGCTATCATTGATCAGTTTCAATTTTAACTAAGCTGCGTCTTCTTTTTTTCTTGATTTAATCAAGCTTCCGCCAAGAAAAATCCCAACTGCGCTAATGACGGGATTAATCAATAAAACAGATATTGGCTGAATGGCATTTCGCATTGCTTGAATATTTGAAACATAACCAACTCTTATTTGATCAGATCCTACGGCAGTAGTACTTATCTTTGGAATTGCAGATGAAATTCCTACAATAAGTACAAAAGCAGCCAGTACCAAAACAGTTCCTTTATGTTTAGCAATTAGCATGCATACCAGACCGCCATCGATAGCACCCAGAAAGGTGAGAATGATGCTAAACACAGCCCAGGTTGTGGATATATGAAATGAGCTCGGTTTGAACGAACCGTCTGCTCCTAGAATCATATATAAAATTGTAAATGTAACAAATAAGAATATCGCCATAGCAATATATCCTGCAATAAAACCAATTATTTTTTTAGCCATGCTTTCTCCTTGACATGATTTGAAATTAGAAAAGGTTCTCACAAAACTTAATCAATATTTTGATTTTTGAAAAGAAAATCCTAAAAATGTAAAATAAGTCATTGAAACTTTAGAAAAAGTCTAATATCTTTTGGATTAAGGTGCGAATATTTTTATATCGCAAACTGCATTTATCTTTTGCAACGCCTTTAATAAACAATACGGAATATACCAGCTATCCGTAAAATCTTTTATAAATTAATTAATGGAGAAGCTCATGCGAAAAGCAGCTTATTTAATTCTTAGTATTTTCTTTGTTTTAATTTTTACTTCTGGTAGTTTTGCCCAATCAGCAGATACAACTGCTCCTAAAATGGATACAACCGCCATTAAAGGCTTTAACAGCGGATTGGACAAGATGCAAAAACAAGACTATAAAGGTGCCCTCGCGGATTTCGAGACAGCTTTAGCTGCCTCTAAAGACTATAGGATTTATTACCAGATGGCTGTTGCAGAAGAGAAACTTGGCAACCATGATGCAGCTATAAAAGATTATCAAGATGCTATTAAAACCAATCCGAATTTTGATGCATCGTATAACGATCTTGGTAATGTTTATTACAACATGGGTAATTATAAAGATGCTATTGAATATTTCCAGAAATTCCTGGATAAATCCAAGAACGATACCGTAAAGGAATTGGTAAAATTTAATATAGCTCTTTCTTATACTGCCTTAGCTACCACAGCAGAAAAAGCAAAGAACAATAAACTGGCTATTGTGGACTTGAAAAAGGCAGTTACATTTAATAACTACGATATTGCTTATTTAAACCTTGCAAGACTTTATTTCGTTTCCAATCAATTTAAAAATTCGATTTCAGCAGCTCAGGATGCTATCAAGTACAAGAAGAATATTGGCGAAGGCGGTCCGTACTATTACATGGGCATTGCCTATAGCAAGTTAAATGACTTGAAGAAAGCCAAAGAATGCTTACTTGAAGCAAAGAAAGATCCAACCTATGCCAAGTTCGCACAGACTGTATTGGATGGAATGAAATAGTTAAGTTATCGAAAAAAGACGATAATACACGGAGTATTGGAATGGTGGAGTAATGGAATAGTTTTTCTCCGTTACTCCAACACTCCATTTATCCAAAGGGATTCATAATTGGGAATTAATGATCTTTAGTAGAATTTAGTTGACTTCCTATTTTTAGTTCCGTAATTTCTCGCTGGTTAAGTAATAACATTTGTTACGTTAGGGAATATCAGGGTGATTATATGATTAGGTCGGGGATTTGTTTGGGAATCAAGTCAATGATTGGGTAATAAAAATTTTTTACTTCGTTTTTCCGAAATTGCCTGGTTTTGCTCTATATAATATGTATGGATTAGAATAATTAATAAACTTTCTAAGGTTATACGGGCTTACCATAATTAATATTCTTGCCTGTAAACTTTAGACAATAATAATAATATAAATCGATACAGAATATTGCCGGCAACTCTACTCTTCTCCGTATCTGCCGGTAGTATTAATAAAAAATAGATCCGGAGACTAGAAATGTTTAAGCTATTGGTTATCGATGATAACCCATCTTTCTTGAGCGACGTTGAGCGCTGGCTTAAGGATAAATATAATGTTCTTAAAGCGAAAGACATTAAGACGGGGATCAGCATACTAAAAAAAGAAAACATTTCTATCCTTCTTCTCGATATGGCACTACCCGGCTTAAACGGTCTTGATATTCTTAAAAAGGTCCATGAAGAATTTGATCCCAACATGCCTGTAATAATTTTATCAGACGATGGTAAAGTAGATACAGTTGTGAAAGCGATGAACCTTGGCGCAGCAGATTTCATACAAAAGAATTTAGATGTCTCCCTTCTGCATCAAAAAATTATTTCTTCAATTAATAAGCGAAGTCTGGGTTTAGAGCTCGAAACATTAAAAGATTCTCAAGACAGACGTTATGATTATTTTATCTGCAAGAGTAATGCGATGCAAAAAGTTAATTTTGATATTGCAAAGATTGCCGGCTCAAATGCTGATGTATTATTGCTTGGTGAAACCGGTACAGGTAAAGACGTAATTGCGTATCAAATCCATAAGCAAAGTAAAAGAAATAATAAGATTTTTATTGAAGTCTCTCTAAATTCACTTAGCGATACCTTAATAGAGTCTGAATTATTCGGCTATGAGAAAGGAGCTTTCTCAGGCGCTGATTCTGCAAAGATTGGTAAGTTTGAAGCTGCTAATGGCGGTACAATTTATCTTCCGGAAATATCAGATATAAGCGAGAGGATACAATCAAAGCTTTTATCATTCATGCAGTATAAAGAAATTTCAAAAGTAGGTCCGGGCAATGCAAAAAAAATTAAGCTTGATGTAAGATTAATTATGGCTTCCAATAAAGATCTATGGCAGCTTGTAAAGGAAGGGAAGCTGAGAGAAGATTTTTATTATAGAATAAACGTAACAAAGATTAATGTACCGCCGCTAAGAAATCGAATTGATGGAATTGAAAACTTGTGTGATTATTTTTTGTCAATAAGTTTACGCAAGCATAATAAAAGCGGTATTTCATTTAGTTCCGCTCTTCTTGACGAAATGAAAAAATATGACTGGCATGGAAACATCCGCGAATTAAAAAACTCCATCGAGAGCGCAGTTGTTATGGCGGATAATGGTGCAGTGCTTACAACTAATGATTTTCCTAATTTAACTATGCCGATGGTTCAGAATTCTGGAGATGACGGAACATTGGAATCCGCTTTGGCAAAAGCAAAGATCAATTATATTAATAACTTACTAACTGAAACCAACCATAACAAAACCCGCGCAGCAGCAAAAGCCGGTTTATCAAGACAAGGTTTGCTGAATATTCTGAAGGAACTGGGAATACGGTAATGAAATCAATTGAAAAAAGATAAGCGACAAAGCCGATTTACGCAGATAAAAATCCGTACTAATCTATCTAATCCGTAAATCTGTGTCCTATTATTTTTTTACCTCAACAATCGACCACCAAAAGCCCATCACCAAAAAGCGCCAACCATTCTTTACACTTCTGTAAAATCTGCTTTACACCTTAAGCATGCAGCCATTTAAAATTCTTCTGAATCTAAAAGAATTTTATTTGGAACAGAACATGCATAATAAAAGCCGTACAAAATTATTTTCTATGGTAAAGTAGTGAGTGAATCTAAAAAACATAATCATGAAGTAGTTGAAACTGAAAATCATTACAAGCTTTGTCCCGCATGCGGAAACTTCTGTCATGAAAACGAGAAGCAAATCTACTGCATAGCCTGCGGAACGAAGATGCTGACCGAATGTCCGGAATGCAAAGAGCCGATTTTATTTCCAACAGCAAAGCACTGCCACAAGTGCGGAAGTAATTATCAATTTACAATTAAGAATGAATGATGAAGAATTTGGTTATTGGAAAATTCTTATGTCTTTAGTTGATTCTATTCCTGTAGAGGCAGTAATAAATAAAATTCTTTTTATAAGAAATCAGAAAGTAATGCTGGATTCTGACCTTGCAAAATTATATAACGTTGAAACCAAAATTTTGAATCAAGCTGTTAAAAGAAATAAAAAAAGATTTCCGGTTGATTTCATGTTTCAAATTGCTAAAGATGAGTACAATTCTTTAAGGTCACAAATTGTGACCTTAAAGCTTGGGCAGCATTCTAAATATTTGCCTTATGCTTATAAATTGCCGTTCGCTTTAGCGAACGGAAAGAAGATAAAAATTAATACAGGGCTTTAGCCGCATTTCATTGCGTTAATGTTGCTGAAGCCACCATAGTTTTCAATACTCTAAATCCGTCAGTTAAAACTGACGGCAATGGAAATTTTTGAAAAATTAAAAGACATAGAAATGCGCCTGGATGATCACGATGAGCAGATCTTTAATATAATGGAAACAATAAACCGGCTGTTAACACCCCCGGAAAGACCATTGAAAAAAATCGGATTTCAGGTAAAAGAAAAAGTAATAAGATGTTCTTAAACAATAATTCAAAAAACTTAACATAACTAATTAAGGTGAAAAATCATGGTAGTGCAAAATCTAATTTCAAAAGAAATGACTCCTGAGGTAAAAGCAGCCTTAACTACAAAGGCTAATGATTTAAAGACGGAAGTTGATAAGGTTGTAGTCCCGGTGCCTGATGACAAGAACGAGTACATAAGAGTCGGCAACATTATGCTTCCGTTCATGGATAAGATTTATGATGTTGTTCAAAGGCATCCGGAAATTCTTCCTCCGTCATTCGATAAGGCGGAATATACAAAGGACTATTTATTCACAAAGGACATTTATCCGATTGCTACTCTCTTTGCACAAATAAATGCATCCTTACAAGCGACTTTGTTTGCAGTAAACAGCGACACTATGGTAGAGAGCCTTGAAGTGTACGCTTATGTTCAACAGGGTAAGGGAAAGGTGCCGGGTTTGGAAATAGATGCCGCTGAGCTGAAGGCATTCTTTAAAAAACCTCCGAGACCGCCCAAACCCCAAAGTCCGCCAGCTCAATAGTAATTGCAAATGTCTAAGAGCCCTTTTGGTTGTGCGGACAGCTTAGCAGGCTCTCTGGAGAGTTCTTTAGGTTGTATGGAGGGCTCCGGGGGTTGTTTCGAGGACTTAAGAAGTTGTACGAAGAGCTTTTGAGGTTGTTCCGAGAGTTCCTTAAGCTGTCCGGAGAGCTTCGGAAGCTCTTCCGACAGCCGGAAAGGTTCTCCGGAGAGCTAAAAAGGTTGTTCGGAGAGTCTCCGGGGTTGTTCGGAGGGCTCAAAAGCTGTCCGGAGGGCTTAAAAGCTCTCCGAACAGCCAAAAAGGTTGTTTGGAGAGCTTTTTTGTGCGTGCGGGAACGAATGATGTGATTGAAAGCATGAGGCAGTTTGTGAGAGGATTTTTTGTAAATGAGTCCGCTCTAAAAAGGTCATTCCCGTGGAAACGGGAATCCAAAAAGTGACATTTCGTTTTACTAGTTTTTTAGAGCGAACTCATGAAGTAAGCCTAATTCAATAGTTGGTAAAATAATAAATTGATAATATTCAAAGGAAATAGAAAATGAAAAAGCGACAGCCGTTGGCAGTATTTTTCCTGCCGTTTATTACACTGGGGATATACAGTCTCGTATGGTACGTATCCACAAAAGAAGAAATGAAAGCGCGTGGTGCTATAATACCGACAGCGTGGCTGCTAATAATTCCGATAGCGAATATTTACTGGTTATGGCAATACTCAGTAGGAGTAAATAAGGTAACTAACGGATACAGCAGTACCGGCGGAACATTTGCGTTACTTTTATTCCTTGGCGTTATTGGGATGGCAATAACACAGAGTGCCTTTAACAAAGTGAATTAAGGAGTTAATAATGGAAAATCAAAACAGTTTGTTCTTTATGAATTCTATATTGGATTCGCTGAATAAGGGCACGCTGATAAGAGGAATTATGGCGGCTTTATTCAGATTATGTTTCCTTGAAGAAAATGTTTTGGTACTTGTAGATTTTGCAAAGAATCCGAAGATGATTAATCAATGAAAGTGAGAGGAGCAGGAGGTGTTAAATACATGAAATTAAATATAACAATAATAAGAGAACATATTATGAAAAAATATATTACACTTTTCCCAATACTTTTTGCTATCTCTATTCTTTTCGTTTCTTGTTCACAAAATCAACCTTCTGAGTTAGTAATAAAAAAATTTGTTGAAAAAAAATTTCCTCCAGTAAATCAAATTTCAGGAAACATTTTAGTAAAGACTACTTATACAGAGATTAAAAATAAATGGGCTGATGAAAATAAAAAGGGCATATATTATATTGAAGTAGAAGTAGAAGAACATGAATACGATTTTGGTTGGAACGACAAAAAAAGGCAAACTGATACTATTGCCACAGGAGATTCATTTAGGAAGATTTTTACATTCCGTTTTAATAAGAAAGGAGATATTTGGGAGGTAGATGAAAAACCAATTGATTCAAAAACAATTTGGCAAAATGGTTATAATTTCTAAAGGCATAATTTAACCTCTTTATACAATATGCAATCTTAGGAGTAGAAATGAACGCAAAATTTAAATTAATAAAAATAGTGGTAGTGGCAATTCTTTTTTTCACAGTTACTATAAAATGTCAATACAATATTCTCCTTACTACAA
This sequence comes from Bacteroidota bacterium, assembly GCA_021815405.1. Classification (GTDB taxonomy): domain Bacteria; phylum Bacteroidota; class Ignavibacteria; order Ignavibacteriales; family Ignavibacteriaceae; genus FEN-1297. Next base: position 158,234 of record JAKAGV010000013.1, on the reverse strand, counting down.
ATGGTGGAAAAACATGGGTTAATTGCCTCAAAGGCAATAACCTTGGTGTTTTTGATGCGTTAACAATAAATAAGTCCGGTTATGTTTTTGCGGCAAATGCAGGATATTCTTCTGGAGAGCATCTTGGATTATATCGCTCATCGGATTCTGGAAAGTTGTGGACTATATGCAGAATAAAAGATGCAGGTAATATAGATTTTCGAGCTTTTTCATTTGATTCAAAAGGGAATATATATGTTGCAGGTGGAAGTGGTATCTTCTTTTCTAAAGATAATGGAAGTACCTGGATTAAAATTGAAAAACCAAAAAATATATTTCCTCAAGTCATTGCGATTTCAAAAAATGGGAATATTATTGCAGGATCTGATGGCATATATGTTAAAAAGAATAACTCCGATATCTGGAGGAAAGTTGGGCTCGGCAATTTGAATATAAATGATATTAAAAAAGATCTTAATGGCATCCTTTACGCCGCCACAAATAAGGGTGTGTATCTCTCAAAAGATAACGGTTATTCATGGAAAGATACTTATTTAGGCCATTATGTAAATGGAGTTTGGTTAAATGACTTATGGGTTAATTCACTAACAGTGGATAAAAGAAATAATGTTTGGGCAGCTACGGAGGAAGCAGGAATTTTTTGTTTAAAAAATAATTATACACAGTGGACACAAAACGGTATTGCAAATAATTTTAAAATAGTGAGATGTATCTCGTTTGATAACAATGGTAATATTTTTATCAGTGCTGCAAATTGTTGTCCGGTTGAATCCTTTTTTCTATTAAAATCTAGTGACAATGGGAAATCCTGGATAAAATTATATTCAATTGATTCCAAACATAACAGTACTGCAATAAGTAAGATAAGCGTTAATAAGGACGGTTATATCTTTATAGGGTTAACTGCGGTCGGTGGATGATAAATTAAAGTTAATTTTTTCGGAAGAAGTGCTATGAAATTAAGAAAATATTTTGAGATGGTTTTACTAGGTTTAGTGATTTGCTGTTTTTATCAAACGACCAATCAAGCAGAAAAGGTAAACACTAAATTCTTTGTGATAAACTTATCCGGCACGTGGGCAGGTAATTGCTCTGATGAATCCGGTCCAGGAAAGATGACTCTATCGATAAACCAGAATGGTAATAATATAACCGGTGATGTAATAATCACAGACGACAAAACAGGCATCTCACTAAAAGGAAAATTACAAGGTGTAATAAATGCGAATATAGTTTCCGGCAATATGTCTTTTGCTTACGACTTTTGTAATATTAAAATAAAATTCAGCGCCATCATAGGAGATAACAGTCTAACCGGACAGTATTCAGGCTTTAACGATTGCGGCACTGAAATAAGGAATGGCAGGATGTTCCTTCAAGGAGGAGGTAATCCAAACGCTGCTGGAAATAACAATGATGCTACTTTACCGCTTCCGACAGAAGAAAAGATTAAGTCGGATTTAATTGGACAAACAGCAATCACTCAATATGGAATGTGGCAGTTTGGCTCCTTAAATGAGATTAAAAGATTTACTATTAAAGATAAAAAGATTACTAACGGCATTTTAGAATATACAATCGAGATGGGGCTTTCTGATGGTCATATAGTTCATGTAGCAACGGCTACTGTTATTTATAAATTGGAAAACGGCTTGTGGAAAATCTTTGGCGTAAGTTTTAGAAGGTTTTATTAGACGAATTATATATTAAAATAATATGGAGAATTTAAAATGAAAAAATTGTCACCAGTATTTTTCGTATTAATTATTCTTAGTTTTTCACTTCCATTCTTAAATTTATCATGCGGAGGAAGTCAATATAGATTAAGTGGTTTTGATATTGCATTTGGAACGACTATTCCTAGAGGTCAAGGATTTTCTTATGGTAATAATAATGAAATGCAAGATTTCTATGCTTTAGGTGCATTTATACTTGCTGTTTTAGGTCTTTTATTATCGTTAATGAAAAGCAAACAAGTGAAAATTTATAATATAATATTGTCTGGAGTTGGTGTTATATTGATGATATTTTCTAAAATAGGCATTTCCAGAAGTACAGCATATTATCTAGACAAACCTCCATATTATTTACTAATAAGTTATGGAGTTGGGTATTACCTCGTGTTAATCTTTTTTATTTTATCACTGGCTTTTAATGCTTATCTAATTTATTTAACCAAAAAACCTCAATTATAAACTGCAGATAATCTATCATAACTAGTTATGAAATCAAAAAGCATTATCATGGTTCTTATTTTTATTGCTGCTACAGCATATGGTTATTACTACTATTTTGTTCAGACATTAATGCTTTCTCAAATAATAGATTCTTCAAGCAATCCTTTATCCTCAATTGTAGTAGGCCTAATAGATTTTGATACAGGATTAACACGGTATGATGTTCATAATTTATCTGAGAAAGCTAGTTATTGGGAAAGTAGAATACAGCAGGTAAATTCAATACAAGATTACCGGCAAAGAAATCAAGCAAATGAAAAACTGCTTGCTGAAATGATGGAAGATCCTTCTATGAGAAAAGTTGTTAAAAAGCTATTTGGATTTGGAATGAATACACTTGGAATTTTCTTTAAGGCATTGCAATAAAAACAAAGTAATTTTAAAAAATAACTAGAGGTAATAGATGTATCCTAAGAATAAGATTTTTTTAAGCCCTGTAGGCGGCATTGTTGCAGCTATTTGTTTTTTTCTGCCTTGGGTGAAAGTAGATTGTTTTCCTCAGGCTGCAACTGGCGCGGACATAGGCGGAATTCTATGGATTGTTTTCATAGCTGCTTTAGTAGTTATAGGCTCTTTTTTCTATTATAGACAGCAAAATCATATCGAGCAATCAAAGAAAATTATTATGATTAGCTCTTGGTCAGCTCTGGCTTTACTTTTAATTCGATATATTTCTTTTGCAGGCAGCGATTATGGGAAAATTGGTTTTACACTTCAATACGGAATTTTTGGAGTAATAATTGGATTCATCGCTTCTTTAGTGGGAGTAAAATACATTGAACCTGAACAGATAATTAAAGAGGCGGCAGAACATAATTCCAATAGAAATGAATATTTAACGAAGCCTAAAGAAGAATTACTATCTACTGTTCAACAACAAGCTTATAAAAAAACAGAACCGCAATTAAAGCAACGCGAAAAACCTGTTGCTATTCAGCAGATAATAAATGCAATTAATTCATTTGACCTTGAAGATAAATTTAAAAAACATAAGCAGAAATTATTTATTGGCGGTATATCATTTTTAATCTTGATAATACTTTATAGCATTTTCTTTGTAACCTCTCCAGTATCTGATGGTAAAAAAGCAGGTGAAACATATAATGAATATCAGAACAGCTTGCTTCAGGATCAGGTAAATGCATATAACGCATTTCTGAATAATTATGATTCATTCAAATTTATAACTAAGTCTCAAGCCAATGAGAAGCTGAATGAATTACTGAATCAGACTTCCGCAAAAACAAAAGAACTATTTGCAAAGCAAAATAATATTTATTCAAAATTGCGAGAACGATATGTAGATGATACGCAGAAATTAACCACTTTTGATAATTCATACAGTACTACTTTGGGAAGTAATAATAACAACCAATTACAAAATCAGCAGTCAAGTTTATATTCCCAAATTCAGAATAAAATTTCAGCAATAATTTCACCTGAGCCTGATACAGTAAAAATAAAGAATGACTTGTTAGGGAAATCTTATACGAAAGGAAAAGTAACATGGAGATTCGGATTTCTATCGGATATTCTCAGTACGGAGATCATCAATATAGTTAGGTCAAATAATTACCGTGAATATAATATCAGTTTCAATCTTTATGACACTAGTTCCGGTGATAATTTTTTGGCTAAGATGATAGTTAGTTACAATTATATCGGAGATGATTGGGTATTGGGAAATACAACGATGACGAATCTGGAGGATTTAACAAAGAAGAAAAAATATTGAGCTCCCAAAGCACGCTTCGTTACAATAAAAGTATATAATATTCTTGGCAAAGAGGTCGCAACGCTTGTTAATGAAGAAAAGAGAGCCGGTAATTATAACGTTGAGTTTAACGCAAACAATCTTGCAAGCGCGATATATTTTTATAGAATGACTGCCGGCAGCTTTGTGGAGACGAAGAAATTGATACTGATGAAATAGTGTTTAAACTTAGTTTGAAATTAAAAAATAAAATACTTACGTTTGCCGTTAGTAATTAAAAATATGAATGATAGCTTCATTTGGTGACAAAGAAACGGAAAAGATTTGGAACGGTATCCCAACTAGAAATCTTCCTATTAATATTCAACAATACGGAAGAAGAAAGCTAAGGATGCTGAATAATGCCGAAAGCTTGATGGATTTAAGGATCCCTCCTTCTAATAGGCTCGAGAAATTGACAGGTGAACTTAAGAATTTCTTCAGCGTAAGGATCAATGAACAATGGAGGATAATTTTCAAATGGAACGATGGTTTAGCAGAAGAAGTTAAAATTATAGATTATCATTGATAGGTATTTTTATGAAAAAATTATTAAATATTCATCCCGGAGAAATATTATTGGAAGAATTTCTGAAGCCAATGAGTATAAGTGCATATAAGTTATCACAAGATATTGGTATTCCGCAGACCCGGATTTCTGAAATTATAAAAGGGAACAGAAGTATTACCGCCGACACTGCTCTAAGGCTAAGCAGTTATTTCGGTACTTCAGCTAAGTTTTGGCTGGGTTTGCAAAATGATTATGACTTAGAGGAAACTCTAATTAATAAAAAAGCAGAGATAAAGAAGATAAAAAGAATAGAATCAACTGCAGCTTAATCCTACCACATCTAAAAAAGCGACTCCATTTCCAAAGAGGGATTTGTGATAATTTAAGACTTACCGATTTCTAAATAGATAACGCGAACATTGGATATTAATATCTTTTCTTATATTTGCCCCCAAGCCTTCCGCATGCGGAAACTTAAAATAATTTTCTGTTCAATTAATCGTGAGTCTTTAAAATGAAAAATGAGAAATTCTCTACTCCTACTACACAACTACATTACTCCATAATTCCAAAACTATTGGCAGCAAAACTTAGACTTTCTTCTTTTTTGTTAGTAAGCTTTTTACTATTTACTTCTACAATCTTTTCTCAGCAGATTTCCGGAAAGACTTATGCCGGTATGAAGTGGAGATTGGTCGGTCCCTTTAGAGCAGGATGGGCAACGATGGGAGTCGGCATTCCTGATTCACCGGATGTTTTTTACTTCGGCGGCGCGGGAGGCGGAGTATGGAAGACGAACGATGCAGGCTTAACATGGCAGGGATTAATGCAGCACCAAGGAGCTTCTTCAGTCGGAGCCATAGCCATTTCTAATTCTAATCCCAAAATAATTTATGTAGGAACCGGACAGGTTGCGCTTCGTTATGATATGCTTTCAGGCGATGGTGTTTATAAATCTGAAGATGGCGGAGAGACATGGAAAAATGTTGGTCTTAAGAATACTCATCATATCGGCAAAATATTAATTGATCCAACCAATCCGCAGAGAGTTTTAGTTGCGGCTCTTGGACATGTTTTTGCCGATAACCATGAGCGTGGAATTTTTCTTACAACCGACGGAGGTGCAAACTGGAAGCAGGTTCTCTTTGTTAATGATCAATGCGGCGCTGTTGATCTTGCCGAAGATCCTTTACATCCTTCGGTTGTTTATGCGGCTCTCTGGCAGATGCATATGCATCCATGGCTGGATTATTATGATCCGGAGACAAGTGTAAACTCAGGAATATATAAAAGTGAAGACGGCGGAGAACATTGGCAGAAACTTTCCGGCAACGGCTTACCTGAAGGTGCCTTGGGAAGGATAGGCTTAGCTGTTGCACGAGGCAGCAGCGGTAATATTATCTATGCTACAATCATCGCCTCGGCAAAAGGTAAGAGCGGATTGTACCGATCTAACGACGGCGGAAAAAGCTGGCAGTTTGTAAACCACGACGGCAGTCTTGCCAACTCATACTTCAGTAGAGTAACTGTCGATCCGAATAATGCTGACATTGTTTATGTAATGGGAAGATCTATCAGCCGTTCCGAAGACGGCGGAAAACATTTTATGTTCTTCAAAGGTGCGCCTGGCGGAGATGATTATCATTATCTCTGGATAAATCCTAAGAACCCTTCGCACATGATTACATCATCAGACCAGGGAGCCGCGGTTACTGTTAATAATGGACAAAGCTGGACCGGCTGGTACAATCAGCCTACAGGTCAATTTTATCATATCGAGGTCGATGATCAATTCCCGTATAAAATTTACAGCGGACAGCAGGACAACGGCACTGTCGGAATTAAAAGCCAGGGTCCTTACGGAGTAATTGAAGACCGCGACTGGCATCCGGTTGGCGGCGACGAACGCGATTATGATATTCCGAAGCCCGGCGATCCAAATCTTGTTTTTGGCACCGGATTAGGCGGACCAATTTCACGCTTCGATAATGTTACAAGGCAGTCCGCTGATGTTTCTCCGTGGACAATCTCTACATACGGCGCCAGACAAAACAAAGTAAAGTACCGTTATACTTGGATTACACCTTTAGAATTTTCGCAAATCAAACCGTATCCGCTTTTCTTTGGTGCGCAGGTATTGTTCAAGTCTGTTGATAACGGAGATCATTGGCAAATAGTAAGCCCGGATTTATCCGGCAAAGAACCAAATGCAAAGGAAAATAATAATCCTGATTTTCAAGAAGCAAAGGATGAAGGTTATGGGGTAATTTTTTCAATCGCACCTTCGCCAATTTCAAATAAAGTTATGTGGATTGGAACCGATGATGGTTTAGTTCAGCTTTCTAAAGACGGCGAGAAAAGCTGGCATAATGTTACACCGCCTTCAATTCCGTTATGGTCAAGGATTGATGCAATTTCGCCGTCGCCGTTTTCGGTGAATGCTGCTTATGTGGCAGTCAATACTCACCGCACCGGTAAAAATTATCCGTTGATTTTGAAAACAACAAACGACGGAAAAAATTGGCAGGTAATTTCTAATGGCATACCCAAAGATGAATATGTTAACTCCGTAAGAACAGATACAAAGCATAAAGGATTATTATTTGCCGCTACTAACCGGAGTGTTTATGTTTCGTTTAATGATGGAGAGAACTGGCAGCCGCTTACATTGAATTTACCAACTACTTGTTATAATGATCTCGTAGTTCATGATAATGATCTGATAACCTGCACGCAAGGTCGGGGCATCTGGATATTAGATGATATTGCACCGCTGAGAGAAATTTCTTCCTCATTGGAAAATGAATCTGTTCATTTATTTAAACCTGAGCAGGCATGGAGGATGCGCGGTGACGTAAACCTGGATACACCGTATCCGCCTTCAACACCGCTCGGACAAAATCCACCTAACGGCGCCATCATTGATTATTGGCTGAAGAATGAAGCTGATGGTCCGGTTACTTTGACAATAAAAGATTCTCACGGTAATGTTATAAAAGAATATTCGAGTCAGGCAAAATCATCTAAGCTTCCAACAAACAGATATTTTCAAAAAGGCTGGGTGAGCAAACCAAAACGGCTTTCAACATCGGCTGGGATGCATAGATTTGTTTGGGATTTACGTTATGCCCGTCCGAAGTCTTTAGTATATCATTTTTCAATGGCAGCAGTTTGGGATGACGGAACTCCGCTTCTGCCGCAGGGTCCGTTTATACTGCCGGGAAAATATTCTGCAACTCTGTCCGTTGATGGTAAAGAATACACCCAATCATTTATCGTTAAGCTTGATCCGAGAGTGCATGTTAGTCAGCAAGACCTCGCAAAGCAGCTTGATCTTCTGCAAGCAATAAATAAAATGCTAGATGAATCAGTTTCAATACATTCTGAAATTCAAAATAAATTGAAAGAAGATAACAGCGGAAATCCAACGGCGGAAAATGATTCTTTGAAAACTCTTCTTAGCGGACAAGGTTATAATTTTTCATCTGTTGCCGGTGGTCTATCTGGGTTATCAACCACAGTTGGAAGTGCAGATGCCGCGCCGACACAAGGGCAGGAGAACGTATTTGCTTACTACAAGGATCAGTACGGGAATTTAGTAAGTAGATTGAGTAAAATTGATAGTACAATAAAGACCAATAAGCCATAACGATTGTCAATTATGGAATAATGGAGTGTTGGAGTATTGTAGTTTCAGGTACTCCATTACTCCAGTATTCCAATACTCCATAGGTTATAGAATAAGGTAAGATTTAATAATTCTTAACAACGACCTTTCCCATCGTTCTGCCGGATTGAAAGACTTTTACAGCCTCAATAAGATGATCGAAGTCGAAGACTTTTCCGACATACGGCTTTTCGAGATTTAGTTTTTCAATTTCATGCAGCATGTTTCTTAGCTGATCAACTCGTTCATACAGCCATATAAGATTAAATCCAAGAATCGACTTATTTGATTCGATTAGAGTAAGCGTTTGATAACGCGGCATAGTAATAAAGTGTAAAGCAAGCTTCAGATAATTTGGTCTTGCTGAGTGCGAAGCAAACTGCGAAAGTCCGTACGCAACCATTCTGCCTGTTGTTGTCAGTAAATCAAAACTATCTTTTTGAATTTTCCCGCCAATAGCATCCAAAACTAAGTCAAGCTTTTTCCCGTTAAGTTTTTCCTTCAGCTCATTTTTGAAGTTGCCGTTGCGAATTATTATTTCATCATATCCTTCTGATTTAAGCAAATTATATTTAGATGAGCTTCCGATTGTTCCGATGGTAAAAGCAGAGAATTTTTTTGCAATTCTATTTGCATAAATGCCGACACCGCCTGCAGCGCTGTGAATAAGCACATTCTGATTAGAAGTAATATTTCCTAGTGGAACCAAAGCATAATATGCTGTAAGCGCTTGAACGATGAATGAAGCGCCTTCTTCAAATGTCCAATCGTTTGGTAATTTTATAATATAACGGTGATCGAGATTTAAATGAGAAGTGTACGAGCCAAATTTTACCGATCCCATCACTTTATCATTTATATGGAAATCTGTAACATTTCTTCCCTTATCTATTATAACTCCGCTGAATTCAAGACCGGGAATAAAATTTTCTTTTGGCGAAGCTTTGTATAAACCGGCAATGGTAAAGACATCTGCAAAATTTAAACCTATTGCTCTTATTTCAATTGTAACTTCATCCTCGCTTGGTGGATTTATCTCTTCAGTAACCAGGTTCAAATTATTTAACGAACCAACCTTGCTTAACCTGTAAGATCTCCTTTTCATAAATAACCTTTGGGAAATTCAATTGTAAATCTATTTTCACTTAAATTAAATGTCAAATTATTCTTCACAATAAGTCTTTCATTAAATATTATTTATATTCACTTCGCAGAAATTAAATGATGTTGACAAATGAATCCTTGGCGCGGTTTAAAAGATCTGCCTAAAAGTATGTGGCTGCTTTTTGCGGCAACGCTTATAAATAGATCCGGCACGATGGTTCTGCCGTTTCTTGCTATCTATTTGACTCAGAAAGTCGGCATGACACCTGAGAAAGCCGGTCTTGTGTTGGCGTTCTATGGACTAGGAGCACTCGTAACTTCTCCGGTTGTCGGAAAAATGAGCGATAAAATAGGCTCACTGAGAATAATGAAGTTCTCTTTAATTGCATCCGGTTTAGTGATGTTTGCTTATTCATTCATAAATGATTTTGAGATGATTGTTGCAGTAACCTTTCTTCTCTCTGTAATTAGTGAGGCGTTTAGACCTGCGAATCTATCTTTGATATCCGACATTGTAAACACAAACATGAGGCGTCCTGCATTTGCATTAAACCGGCTTGCTATAAATGCAGGTATGAGCGTTGGTCCGGTTGCCGGCGGTTTTTTAGCTCTTCTAAACTTCCATTATATTTTTTATGTTGATGGGATAACCTCAATTATCTCCGGTATTTTTCTTATGATGACGACGCAAAAATTTTTTGGCGAGCATGAAGTTCATAAAAAGAAACTGCAGGAAGAAGAAGCAGGTAAGATTCCTGGAAAAATATTTTCAGATTCAAGGCTTCTGTACTTTATGCTTGCTTTACTGCCGATTCCGATGATTTATTTGCAGCACCAATCTTCTATGCCGGTTTTCCTTGTTCAAGATCTCCATTTTTCTGCTGCTACTTACGGAATACTTTTTACGATAAATACTGTTATGATAATTTTTATCGAAGTTCCACTTAACAATTCGTTAAATCACTGGAGTGACAGAAAACTTTTATCAATCGGCTCGCTTCTTTGTGGAATTGGTTTTGGCGGGATGGCTTTCGCAAAAGATATTTACAGCATAAGCTTTACTATTGTAATTTGGACGTTTGGCGAGATGATTATTTTTCCTGCAAGTTCTGCTTATATGTCAGAGATTGCGCCTCCTTTACGCCGTGGCGAATACATGGGAGTATATCAAACTATTTCTAATCTTGCATTTACAATCGGACCGTGGATTGGTACAACTATTCTGGAACATTACGGCTCTTCTACATTATGGATAGGAACTTTAATCTTTGGAATCCTATCCTCTGTAATGATGCTGGGTCTCAAACAGAAACCGGCAGCAGCAGAATAAAATCGGTATTTAATCAAGTAATTTTTACCCAGCTTAAGAAAAAATTTCATGTAATAATTTCACACCTGAAATAACTAAGGTTAGACTAAACTATCTACTCTTTTATCTATCTAATCCACGCGGAAAATTAATTTGGAAAAATATTTGAATTACTGCTATGGTATTTGCCTGAAGTGCTTCATTACCAGGCAGTTGAATTAAAATTCCAGGCAGATACTTTATAGTTATAACCCCAAAAAATCGTTGAACAGCAATAAAAATTAAAATTCAAACAATGGCATGATTTTATATAAACTAAACAAGGTTACGGGCAAAAATCACGCTCGATTTTTTATTTAGAAAGGATCCATTTATAATATTTTTAACAATTTAAAGGTGCAATATGAAACTGATTATGCGAAGTCTCTCGGTTCTTGTCTTTTTTACACTACTTACAAGCGGATTAATGGCACAACCGAATCCCCCGACTAATTTAACAGCGGTACAAGGTAACTGGGGAAGTTATATTTATGTTAGGCTCGATTGGAAGGGTGGAACTATCGGTCCGATGAGTATGCAATGGTATAATATTTATAGGAAGAATGGATCGATTTCTGATACCGGCTCTTTCCATAAAATTTATTCACGTGTACCTATGGACTTTTGGTTGGACAGGTTTGTTAAACGCGGAGATACTTATTCATATTATGTAACAGCCGTTAATCGAAGTGGAGAAAGTAAGCCATCTGACACTGTAGAAGTTTCACTCGATACAAGTGCCACCAAAGCTTGGGCATATGGTACTGTTAAGAGCAGTACAACCGGTAATTTACTTGTTAGGGGAAGGGTTACTTTCATCCCTGTTTTTGGCTGGGGTTTAACTGTTGCGCATATAGATAGTTTAGGAAATTACACTGCACATTTATTCCCTGGGACATATATTATTTTAGTGTCATCGGATGGATATTTCCCGCAGTTCTATAATAATGTAACTCGCATAATGAACGCAACCAAAGTTAACTTCAAAGCGGCAGACAGTTTGAACTTTGATTTTGCATTGACTCCCAACATTCCTCCTCAAAAATATGTTCTTAGCGGAAGTGTGAAAGATTCATTAGGTAATCCTATTAAAGCAAATGTTGAAGTTTACAGTGTCGTAGCAAATACATTCCACCACAGAACTTTCCATGCAGTAACCGATAGCAACGGAAATTATTCTGTCAATGTTTTCAAGGGTGATACAGTTGTCGTTTTTGCACATGCTTTTAACCGTGATTACTTCCCCCAATTTTTTAATGATAAAGCCAGTTTCTTGACTGCAGATAGAATTGGAATTTCAGGTGATACTAGTAATATAAATTTTGTTCTTGTGCACAAGCCTGCTTATAATAACGGTATCAATGGTGTTGTAATGAACAGCGACAGCGTTGGAGTACAATCTTTGGTACTTGCAATAAATCTTGATGCGGCACCTAAGCAGCATAGAAGATATTCTACATTCTCAGATTCTCTCGGAGTTTATTCATTTACGAATTTAAATCCAGGCGCATATATCCTGCTTGCAATTCCTGAGGGTAATTACATCCCGACTTTCTATACTACAACTGGAACGCAGACTCTGCAATGGAAAAATGCAGATTCAGTTATAGTTTCTGCTTCTGGCGTTATTAGCGGAATTAATTTCAATGTTACCGACGAACCGGATTCAGGTTTAGCTACTATTAGTGGAAGAGTTATGGATAATATGAATAATCCGGTCGCCGGTGCTTTGGTTTATGCAACCGATAACAACCAGCAAATATATTCTTTCGGTATTACTGATATGAACGGTAATTATACAATTACCGGTCTTGTTCCGGGAAGCTATTCAGTTTCATCTTCATCTTACGGATATACTGATGGGACAACAACAACGACTTCGCTTGATTACACCAGTAACTATTCAAGTACTACGTCGTTTACATTGACTCCGGAATCAGTAACTGCTGTTGAAACTAGTCCGGCTGCAATCAGTTCATATCAACTTTATCAGAATTATCCTAATCCGTTTAACCCGAGCACGGTTATTAGATTCAGTGTGCCATATGAAAGCCATGTAACGCTGAAAATATATAACATACTTGGCAGCGAAGTGGCTACACTCGTTAACGGCGTAAGAGCTGCCGGCAGTTATAACGTTACGTTTAATGCAGACAACCTCGCAAGCGGTGTTTACTTCTATCAATTGAAAGCAGGAAACTTTGTCGCTACAAAGAAGCTGCTTCTGTTGAAGTAAAGCTTTAGACACTCATAGTCTCGAAGACTTTGGGTGCCATAGAAATTCTTCAAGACCACAAATGAGAGTCGTCATAAAATTTGGCGGCTCTCGTTTGTTTTTATGAATATTTATTCCAGCATTTCTATAAACATAAATTTCCCTGCTATGTTAATTCTTATAAGATGCTCACTTTTTATTAAATTTACGCTCATTCTTTTATAATTTTTTACATGATGAGGTCAGTTAGATGATAGTTATACTTCGCCCGAATACCGATGAAAATTCTGCGGCGTTTAAAAAGACTTGGGGATATCTTGAAGGTTTAGATAATATAAGACTGCAAAAACATATTGTTGAAGGAAAGTTCCAGAAGCTTACCGAAATATATTTGTTTGGCGATACTGCGGCATTAAACAAAGAAGCTATAGAAGCTTTACCTGCTGTTGAGAGAGTGGTTAGAGTTTCGCAGGAATATAGAATTCTTGGAAGGCATAAGGACAGCAAGCGCGCCACCGGCTTTGAGTACAACGGCGTCCGCTTTGATCAAGATAATTTAAATGTATTTGCAGGTTTATGTGCTGTCGATACCAGAGAGCATGTCGAATTAATGATGAAAGCATTGAAGGAAAACGGTCAGGTATGCACCAGGATGGGAGCATACAAACCGCGGACAAATCCGTATTCTTTCCAAGGACACGGCAAAGAATGTCTGCCATACGTTTTTGAGCTGGCAGGCAAATATGGAATCAAGATTATCGCAATGGAAATTCTTCATGAAGATCATATCGATGAAATAAATGAAGCGCTTGATTTAACGGGAAGACCAACCGGAGTAATGCTTCAAGTTGGAACTAGAAACACTCAGAACTTTGAACTGCTGAAGGCAATCGGCAGACAGAAAGAATTTCCAATACTTCTTAAACGCGGATTCGGTATTACGCTTAATGAGTCTTTAAATGCCGCAGAATATCTTGCAAGCGAAGGCAACGCTAAAGTTGTCTTTTGTTTGAGAGGTATGAAAACTTCTTTCTCGGAACCTCATAGAAATATGGTTGACTTCAGTTTGGTGCCGGCAATTAAGAGACTTACCCGTATGCCTGTTTGTATCGATCCTTCGCATTCTGTCGGCTCGCGTGAAGCTTCACCGGATGGAATACCGGATGTCTTCCATGCAACTGCACAAGGAGTTATTTCCGGTGCTAACATGGTACTCGTTGATTTTCATCCTGATCCGATAAAAGCTTTGGTTGACGGTCCCCAGGCTCTTCTGCTTAAAGAATTACCGAAATTTCTGGAAGATATAAACATAGCTAAAGAAGCTTTTGAAAAGAGGAAGAATCTTTTTAAGCCTGCTAAAACCGTAAAGTGAAGTTTGATTCTGGATGTTGGTTTCTGGATACTCGATGCTGGAGGAATGAAGAACTTTGAACAGCGTTTTTCGTTTTTTTAATGATTAAAAATAATGCATCGGGAATCTTTTTCAGAAATTCTTCATCATACTCTCGTTGATAAAATTTAAGTTGGAGAAAAACTTGAAAAAATTAGCCGGTGCATTTTTAGTCGTTTTACTTTTATCATCGCTTGGCTGCGGAAGTAAATATGATTCATTAAAATGGTATGATAATCTTGAACAAGCAGAAGCGGTAGCGCAAAAAGAGGGCAAACCAATATTAGTTGATTTTACCGGCTCGGATTGGTGCGTCTGGTGCAAGCGCCTTAAGAATGAAGTTTTTTCAAAAGATGCTTTTGTTAATTATGCTAAAGAAAATCTTATTCTGGTAAAAATTGACTTTCCGGAAAATATACCTCAAAGCCCCGAGACAAAATTTTACAATGATCAATTGGCACAGAGATTTGGAGTGCAGGGATATCCTACAATAGTATTGTTAAGCAGCAATGGTTCAGTATTAGGAGTTACCGGGTATCAGCCAGGCGGTGCTGAAGCTTATGTGCAACATTTGAAATCTTATCTATGAGTGCAGTAAATATTTTGACTTAAAAAAATATTTGCTAACTTTGTCCTGAAATTATTTTAACAATTGGGGATGCTAAATGAATCTTAATTTTGTTTCATCAGTTATTCTTTTTGCTAACAATAACAAAGGATAAGCGGGACATGAAGGTAGAAAATTTACTCAAAAATCTTCCGGTGAAACTGGAAAAAGAGATTATTGAGAAAATTACTGAAGTAAAAAACATCAGGATTGAACGGATAACCTCCAAAGGACATTCTTCCCCAAAAGACTTCTGGTACGATCAAGTTAATAATGAGTTTGTAATGGTGTTAAGAGGAAGAGCGAAGCTTCAATTTATGGGTGAACCCAAGCCAACTTTTATGACCAAAGGTGATTACCTGATAATCCCTCCGCATGTAAAGCACCGCGTTGAATGGACTGATAATGGCACCGAAACAGTATGGCTGGCAATATATTTTTAATTGTGCTGAATTTACTGCCGCATCTTTTGAATAACTTCATATATTAAAGCGGCAGTCAATCCCCAAATTATTCCTTCTGAAGTTTTATAAACCAGAATCTCATGCTTTCGCCCCCGCCATGTTTTTGAATACCTATCCGGGAGCTGCAGTTCTTTTACCGGAAGTGTATTTATCTTATCGCCGTTTTTGTCAACTTCGGTCGGATTTATCTCAAGCCTTACGTGATATTTCTCCGGTTCATTTTTTGTGAAGAAGGAGACCGGTATCAGAAATATTTTTTCTACTTCATTCCTATCGAAATTGAGCGATGAAATATCTTTTATATCGAGTGTACCGATAACTGAATCAACAGTAACACCCATTGGTCCGATTAAAGTATCAAGAATACCAATAATTGAGATTTTTTCTTTTTGAATTTTAAGTTCTTCAACGGTTTCTCTTAATGCCGTGTCTCTAAAGGATGAATCGACTTTAGGATCAATTTCACCGCCAGGAAAGCAAACCTCCCCGCCTTGTCTTATTTGTGCCGCACGCTTTTCAAAAAGAAAATTAAATTCATCATCAATCATTACAAGAGGAATCAGTACAGCTGAATTTAGATAATCATTTTTTCTAAGTATACCCGGATGTACCGGCAGCCTATCTTTTAATTTCTCGAGATCAGTATAATCCATAAAAATTTCTTCGTTTTATCTATGCAAAATTAAACATCTTCGTCCTTACTTCTGTTACGCGTGATCAAAATGAGCATAAAAATATATGGTTATAAATGTATAAAGAATCTTTTTAGATATTACTTTTCCTGACGCTTAACAATTTCTTAACACAACCTTAACAGTGCCTTAACATTAGCAGTCGAATTTCTTTATATAATTACCTCATCAAATTTGTTGGACTTTGCGGCTTTCGAAAATAATTAATCAAACTATTTAATAACTAAATGAAGAGAAAAATACTATATGAAAAAACTTGCACTGCTTATTATTGTCCTTCCATTTTTAGTTGGATTGGCAAATGCTCAGAATCTTCCTACGTTTTCAGGGCTGTTTTTCGGCGATTATTATTATGTTGTTAATCACGATAATACTAATCCAGTGAACCCCACATCTACATTAGGAAATGCCGGGAAATTAGAGAAAAGCATGGGTGCTTTTGATTACAGGCGTATATACTTAACAGCTGCTTATAATGTAGCACCGGATTTCCTTGCTCAATTCCGTTTGGAATCAGATCCCAGCGCATCAAGTCTTGGTGGTGGAAACAATACGGGTAAGCTTTCTACAATGATAAAAGATGCTTTCATCCAATGGAAGAATGTAACCAATGGCGGTAATATTATAATCGGTTTACAAGGAACACCGCAAATCAATATGGCAGAAGGAATATTCGGCTACAGACCAATAGAAAAAACGATTGAAGATTTACATGGTATTTCTGCCTCAAGAGATCTTGGTGTTTCATTTAATCAAATCTTTTCAGATCAGTTCAAGGCTGGATTATTAATAGGTAATAACAGCGGCAATGGCGTTCCAACGAATAAATATAAAGCCGCCTATTTATATTTGCAATTCAATCCGGTAAAGGAACTTACAATTTTGCTGAACGGACAGTACAACGACGGACCTGCCGGGCTTAATAACAGGATAGTTGATATCATTGCTAACTATGGCAATAAAGAATTTAGTATTGGCGGTCAATATTTTGCTAATGGATTAAGTACTTCTGCTGCGGGAACTTTGCAGAGGAACGGTCTCAGCTTAAACGGATGGGTAGCACTTACGGATAACTTACATTTTGTTGCAAGGTATGACAATTACGTTCCTACTACAGCATCGAACAAAAACACAAGTTATGCTACCGCAACCCAAAGCTTAATTATGGCTGCATTAGATTGGACTGTTGAGAAAAATGTTCATATTATGCCAAACATTGAATCTGTTTCATTTGGAAATTCTGGCTCAACTGCCGACTTGCTTGCACGTGCTACATTTTACGTTAGTTTCTAAAACTATTTTTTAATCAATTTATTATATAAATTATTTATATTTACCTAGGAGAAATAAGATGAAATTAAAAATCTTTTCAGTGGTGGTTCTAATTGCTGGAATTTTATTTGCTACATCAAATATAAACGCACAGGTAAGGCTTACCGGTGCAGGTTCAACGTTCGATTACCCGATCTTTTCAAAGTGGTTCGATACTTATAACAAGATGACAGGTGTTCAAATTAATTATGCATCTATCGGCAGCGGCGGCGGTATTCAGCAATTAACCGAAGGTACCGTAGATTTCGGTGCATCAGATGCCCCATTAACTGAACAGCAGATGAACACATTCAAACAAAAAAGAGGTACCGAAGTTGTACATCTTCCAATAATTATGGGCGGTGTTGCTATTACTTATAATCTTCCTTCTGTAGGACAGGGAATCAAGCTTGATGGTCCGACATTGGCTGATATTTACCTTGGCAAGATTACAAAGTGGAATGACCCAAGATTAGTAAAATTAAATCCCGGCAGAAATCTTCCTAACAAAGCTATTTTAGTTGCACACCGTTCTGAAGGCAGCGGCACTACATTTATTTTTACAAGCTATTTATCAAAGGTTAGTCCTGAATGGGCAAAAAAAGTTGGTAACAGTATTTCAGTAAATTGGCCAGTTGGGCTTGGTGCAAAAGGAACAGAAGGCGTTGCCGGAATTATAGCACAGACTCAAGGCGCAATCGGTTATATAGAATTAGCTTATGCAAAACAGAATAACCTGCCATACTGTGTTATGAAGAATAAAGCAGGAAATTTTATTGAAGTAAATTTCAATACGGTTTCTGAAGCTGCGGCAGGAGCAGCGGCACATATGCCGAAGGATCTTCGAGCAGTTATTACCAATGCTGATGGAAAAAATTCATATCCTATTTGCGGATTCTCATGGATAGTTGTACCTCGTGATATTAAGAACCGTGAGCATGCGGAAGCTCTTGTTAAGTTTTTAAGATGGGCTGTAACCAAAGGACAGAACGATGCTACAAGCCTTTATTACGCGCCTCTTCCAAAGCCTGTTCAAAAACTTGACCTTGAGAAAATTAATTCAATTACCAGTAACGGAAAGAAACTTTAGTCCTGAATAATCAAGTGGAAATTGTAAAAGAAAGCGATACACATAAGAAGTTACAAGATTATTTTAGAAAGAGCAGAGAAAAGGCAGGCGCAAGCCGCAAAACTTTTCTAACTAAAATATTAGGTAATAATAATCTCGGAGATATATTTTTTGAAAGACTAACACTGCTTTTTGCGGTGTTAGTCTTTCTGCTTATTATTTTTATGGGGTGGGAAATGTATTCCCACTCGATTCTTTCAATTAGAAAATTCGGCTGGGGATTTATAACATCAACAACATGGGATCCGTATTCCCAGGTCTTCGGTGCACTACCGATGATTTACGGAACGCTTGTATCGTCATTTCTTGGTCTTATTATCGCGGTTCCGTTAGGAATAGGCGTTGCTATTTTCCTTGCAGAGCTTGCACCTTCCTGGCTGGAAAAGCCGCTTTCATTTTTAACAGAACTCTTAGCCGGAATTCCAAGTGTTATTTACGGTCTTTGGGGAATTTTTGTGCTGGTCCCGTGGCTGCGCGATACTGTTGAGCCTTTCCTCCAAAATGAATTTCCCAATTCTTTTTTATTTCAAGGAGCGCCATACGGCTTTGGAATGTTGGCTGCAGCAATAATTTTATCCATTATGGTTCTTCCCATTATTTCTTCTATTTCAAGAGACATTTTAAAATCTGTTCCCAATTCGCAGCGCGAAGCAGCTTATGCACTGGGAGCTACAAAATGGGAAGTAACAAAAATAATCTTAAGCTATGCTAAGTCAGGTTTGCTCGGTGCTGTAATTTTAGGACTCGGAAGAGCGATCGGTGAAACTATGGCAGTAACCATGGTAATAGGCAACCGTCCGCAGATTTCAACATCTCTTTTAGATCCAGGTTACACAATGGCAAGTCTAATAGCCAATGAATTTACAGAAGCAGCTTCCGAGTTATATTTAAATTCTTTGATAGAACTTGCACTTGTATTATTCGTGATTACAATTATAATTAATATCTTTGCACGTCTGCTTGTTTGGAGTACGGAACGGAAATGGAAATTAAGTCCAATATAAAAAAATTTTCTTTTTATAGAAGGAAGACCGCTAACGTTATTATGTTATCTCTTTCCTTGCTGGCTGCACTTGTAACGCTTGCGCCGCTGATTTTCATTTTCTATTATACAATCTCCAAAGGAATAGCACATTTAAACGTTGATTTTTTTACAAAGCTTCCTACTCCGGTTGGCGAACCCGGCGGAGGAATGGTAAATGGAATTGTAGGTACTTTAATTTTAGTAGCAATCGGCGGCGGAATTGGAATACCCGTGGGTATTTTTACAGGAACTTATTTATCGGAATTCGGGCATAATAAGTTTGGAGCGGTCGTCAGATTTCTTACAGATGTATTGAGCGGTGTGCCATCGATAGTTGTAGGCGTTGTTGCTTACACATTAGTTGTGGTTCCGATGAAACATTTTTCTGCATTAGCCGGCGGTGTTGCGCTGGCTATCTTAATGATTCCGACAATAACCAGAACGACAGAGGAAATGATTAAGCTTGTTCCACAGTCATTCAGAGAAGCCGGTCTTGCGCTCGGCATTCCTAAATGGAAAATAACCTTGATGGTTGTTTTAAAAACTGCTTGGAAAGGAATTGCAACGGGAATCTTGCTTGGACTTTCAAGAGCTGCTGGTGAAACGGCTCCGCTTTTGTTTACCGCACTTGATAACCGTTTCTGGTCAACAAATATATTTCAGCCGATTGCATCGCTTACAGTTTATATTTATACTTACGCATCGGCACCGTATAAAGATTGGAACGATCAGGCATGGACTGCTGCGCTGGTGCTTATTATTCTTATTTCGCTTTTGAGTTTAATTTTCAGAATCATTACCAGATCAAAATATAAGACGACAAACTAAATGGAAATTATTGAACAAGTAAAGACAGAGAGTGTTCCCAAAAATATTCCTATGGATTTAGGTCATGTAAAAATTTCTGTACAGGATCTTTCCGCATTCTTCGGGAAGACAAAGGTAATAAAGAATGTCTCAATAGATATTCCAGAAAAGAAAGTTTTAGCAATAATAGGTCCTTCGGGCTGCGGCAAATCTACTTTCCTGCGAAGTATTAACCGTATGCACGAAGTTGCAAGAGGAACAATTACCGGTAAAATTATTATTGATGACGAAGATGTTATGAAGATTGACCCGGTTTATCTTAGAAGAAAAATCGGAATGGTGTTTCAGAAACCTAATCCTTTTCCAACTATGTCGGTCTTCAACAATGTTGTTGCAGGATTAAAATTGAATGGATTTAGAAATAGAAAAGCTTTAAAAGAAATTGTTGAGAAAACTCTTAAGCAGGCTGCACTTTGGGATGAAGTAAAAGACATGTTGAATAAATCCGGCGCCGCACTTTCAGGCGGACAGCAACAGCGTTTGTGCATTGCTCGTACAATTGCCGTTAACCCCGAAGTCATTTTGATGGATGAGCCTGCAAGCGCACTCGATCCAATTTCAACTGCAAAGATTGAAGAGCTTATATTTGAATTAAAAAAAGATTACACAATTGTTATTGTTACTCATAACATGCAGCAGGCTGCCAGAGTAAGCGATTACACAGCTTTTTTTTACATGGGCGAACTTGTTGAATTTAACGATACTAAAAAGATGTTTACTGCACCTTCTAAGAAACAAACGGAAGATTATATTACAGGCAGGTTCGGATGAGAAAATTACAAGATTGTCACTATGCGCTTTGCCCAATGCGCTATGCGTAAAAATTAACATTAAAAACGGTAAGACGAAATGGAAAGACATTTTGAAAAAGAATTTGAAGAGCTGAAGACTGCAATTAACAAGATGGCATCTATTGTTGATGAGCAAGTCGAGAACAGCTTCAAAGATATGGAAGACTCCGGGGTAAGGCTTTATAAAAGCGTAAAACATCGCGATAGGGAAGTAGATGCTTATGATAATCTTATAATGGCAAAATGTGAAAACCTTTTAGCTCTTTATCAACCGGTTGCAAGCGACTTACGATTTATTCTTACCGCAATTAAAATTGACAGCCAGCTTGAACGCTGCGGCGACATTGCTGTCAACATCGTGCAGCGTGTAAAACGAACAGATAACTTCAGAGATATTATTGCTCAAACTGATCTTCCCCAAATGGCTAAGATTGCTCGCACAATGGTAAAGGATGCGATAACTGCATTCATTAATCGCGATAGTGAGCTTGCAAATACTATCTGGGTAAACGATGACATAGTGGATGAGCTGAACAAGAAAATATTTAATCAACTTGTTGATAAAATTAAAGCCAGTCCCGATTTAGCCGAGCCGTGCGCTCATCTTATTGTACTTGCAAGGCAAATTGAAAGACTTGCCGATCACGCAACAAACATCTCCGAAGATGTTATCTTCTTACTTGAGAACGAAATTGTAACACACAAAAAGAAACTTGAAGATTTTCATCTACCTGAATGATTGATGCTTGTAATAATCAATTATTCAAAGTTATTCGAAAAGCGAATGATAAATAATTATTGACTGATGATAACTTTCAGACGTTATCTTGAATAAATTTTTTCAATTCATAAACATGATGGAATAAATAATCCGGTTTCAGCTTGTCTTTGGTTTTCTTTGCATAATCGTCCCAGATAACAGAAGCGACTTTTACCTCGGCTGCTCTGGCAGCTTTAACATCAACCGGCGAATCGCCAATCATCAAAACTCTTTCTTTCTTCAAATTAAATTTTTCAACGAAGATATCAATTCCTTCTGAGGAAGGCTTATGTTCTCTTACATCGTCGCCTGTCATCATTAAATCAAAGTAATCATAAATGCCGAGCTTCTTTAGTGTAATTGTTGCGGCTTCTCTTCCTTTGCCTGTATAAATTGAAAGCAGGACATTCTTTGATTTTAGGTAAGCAAGTATTTCTTCAATTCCAGGATAAAGATCAGCCATGTGATGGTTCATTGTGTAATAATCATAATAGTCTTTGCGGACGGTTTCATAATTATCTCCAGCCCAGGCTTTTAATATTACATCTTCAGTAGGCCCGAAGAGTTTTGAAATCTCATCATCTGTCATGGATTTATTAAAATATTTTTTGGCAATATATCTGAATGTTTCAAATATCAATTCAAGAGTTGAAGTAAGTGTTCCGTCAACGTCGAAAATTATTCCATCAAAGTTCCGCATGTAAATTTTAGATTTATTTATGAGTTCGCTCTAAAAAGGTCATTCCCGTGTAAACGGAAATCCAAAAAGTTTTGATTATCGCATAGATTCCCACTTTCGTGGGAATGACATTTAGTTTTTTTAGCTTTTTAGAGCGAACTCATTTATTATTCAAAAGTTGTTTGTAAAAGTTAATAGTTCTTTCAATCCCGGTTTCATAAGAAATTGGATTGGAAGAAAAATACTTTGCGAATTTAGTTGAATCGAACTCGTAATCAAATTCGTTTTGGTAAAGCATCTCATACAATTCTTTTATTGTTGAATCATACAAGCCGCCAAGCTTTATCATCCATTTGGGCATTACCATAAGTTTTGCCGGAGTATCGAGTATCTTTGCTGCTATTTCAATAAAGTGTCTTGCCGTGATTGCCGGCGAAGCTGTTGGCAAATGCCAGATTTGATTAAAAGACTTTTCATCTTTCGCTAAGAGATAAAGAGCCTTGCCGCAGTCTTCCGTATATGTAAAACTGTGTTTTGTATTTGCATTTACAAACCATTGAGGTTTCTTACCTTTTAACATTCTATCTATAATCAGAATGTTTGGAATGCTTGAAGCCGGTGCATAAGGTCCATAAAAATCTGCAGAGCGCGCAATAATTATATCCAGGTTCTTGCTTTTTATTTCAGACTGCAGATATTCTATCAGCTTTGCTCTCACTTCTCCTTTTTT
This sequence comes from Bacteroidota bacterium, assembly GCA_021815405.1. GTDB lineage: Bacteria > Bacteroidota > Ignavibacteria > Ignavibacteriales > Ignavibacteriaceae > FEN-1297. The sequence continues at coordinate 134,955 of JAKAGV010000013.1, read as the reverse complement.
GCTGCATGGATTTATCGGAGAATCTTCAGTCATCTTACCATTTACTTTTCCAAGCGCATAGATATTGTCAAAGAAAATCAGCTTTGCTCTTTTTGCTTTGCAGGCTTCAACAGTGTTGCGCATAATATTCATCCAGTTTGCCTGCCAGATTTTTAGATTGTACTTAAGTCCGGCAGTAAGATAGACAACTGAATTTTCTTCAACTGCATTCTTTACCTCATCGAACTTTGTTAAATCGGCTTTGAGGCTTTCTGCCGGCGGCATGCTGTGCCCGCTTCGTGAGACTAATTTTACGCTTTTATTTTTAGCAATCAGCTCATTTGTTAGAACAGTTCCAATAGCGCCGCCTGCACCAAATATAATATGCTTCATAAATTATTCTTTCCGTTTAATTGGTTTTAAAATTGCTTCTAATTATTTCGAGTCTTTCTTTAGCAGAAGGATCTATTTTAAACATCTCTTTTAAATTTTCACATGGATATTCTTCGTAGTAGGCGCAGCTTTCAAGTTCTTTTTGAATTGCACAATTTCTTATCCTGCAATCGGAACATCCTGAAAATAAATTTCCGTTAGCAGTTTTGCATCCATCGTATCCCTTTATATCTTCTAACTTGAAATCAACATTGTAGTGTTCTTTGCAAGTCCGGATTATTTCTGAAATCATCAGATCCTTCTTAGAAAGATTTTCTTCCTTTGAAAGAAGATGTACTGTGCAGCCGCTGCAGTCCAATCCGCAATATGAAATTGAAGGGTTCATAATCTTATTTAGTTGAAATTAGTAACGTCATAAATTAACACTTAAATTTGATGTAATCCAATGATTATCAATCAAACTTTATCAACTTGTAATTGATTCCTAACAGGCTTTTCAATAATTTTTAATTAGAAATAAAATTTGAACTGAATAGATTAGAGATATATTTTGACAAGACTTCTACTTAAAATTGTAATTTTTATATTCGTTATTACAGCCTTAACCTCTTCAATTAATGTAAATGCACAAAACCGTAGCAGCATTTTTCAAAATGGAAAATTAAAAATTTCGTCCAATGATCATTACCTTGAATTTGAAAATGGAAAGCCATTCTTCTGGCTTGGCGATACAGGTTGGTTATTGTTTTCAAAATTAAACAGGAAAGAAGCAAGAAAATATATTGATGACAGAGCACGAAAAGGATTTAATGTAATTCAGGCAATGGTTCTGCATGATATGCCTGAAATAAATGTTTATGGTGATTCTGCATTCATTGATAATAACCCTGTACATCCTAAGGAAACTCCGGGGAATAATCCTCACGATAAAATTCAATATGATTTCTGGGACCATGTTGACTACATTGTTAATTATGCTGCCAAGAAAGGAATTTTTATAGCGATGGTTCCGGTGTGGGGAGCTAACGTTCGAAACGGCAGTGTTAATTTAAAGAATGCACCAGCTTATATTACCTGGCTTGCTGATAGATATAAGAATAAATCAAATATTATTTGGATTAACGGCGGAGATACAAAAGGCAGCCAGAATACAGATGTATGGAATGAGATCGGCAATATAATTCACCGGATTGATCCAAACCATTTGATTACTTTTCATCCATTCGGAAGGACACAATCTTCAACTTGGTTTAATAATGAATCATGGTTGAACTTTAACATGTTCCAATCGGGTCATAAAGATTATTCACAAGACAGCACCGGATACGGAGAAGATAACTGGAAGTACGTTAGTGATGATTGGAATTTAAAACCAGTTAAGCCTGTTCTGGACGGCGAGCCTTCTTATGAAAACATTCCACACGGTCTTCATAATCCTTCAATGCCTTACTGGAAAGATAATGATGTTCGAAGATATGCCTACTGGTCAGTCTTTGCAGGTGCCTGCGGTTTCACTTACGGCGACAACGCAGTAATGCAGTTTTATAAGCCCGGAGATAAAGGCGCTTACGGCGTTAAGGAATATTGGTACGATGCTTTAAATGATCCCGGTTCGTCTGAGATGATTTATTTGAAAAAGTTGATGTTGTCTGTACCGTATTTTGAAAGAGTTCCCGATGAATCCATAATTGCCGGTGAAAATGGTAAAAGATATAATTACCTTGCAGCAACGAGAGGTAAATCATATCTATTCGTCTATACATACAACGGTCGCGATTTTGAAATTAACATGGGAAAAATTTCCGGTAATTATGTAAAAGCTTATTGGTATAATCCAAGAAATGGAAGTTCTAATTTTATAGGGAAATTTATAAATAATGGAAAGAAAGAATTTTATCCTCCGGGAAAAAAGAAAGACGGGAATGACTGGGTTTTGATCATTAAAGATGTTTCTGAAAAGTAAATAATGCCACTTCCAATCAATAACGAAGAGGCATTGATTATGATTATTTTATTTCCGGATTATTAGTTCATCAGGAAGTAAATTATTTTTGCTTAGGCTGTCATGGTATTGGCTCCAATTATTTCAGCCGTTCATGACAGCCTGAAAGTATATTATGATGCAGATATTACTTCAGCAAAATGAATTTTTTCGTACTGATAAAATTTCCGGCATGCATCCGGTAAAAATATATGCCGCTTGAAAGACTGCCTGCATTATAGTTTACCGTATAATTTCCCTGTGGTTTATTTTCATCAACAATAGTCCCAAGTTCCTTACCAAGCATATCATAAATTTTTATTGTTACATGACTGTAAGCAGGAACCTGGTAGCTGATAGTTGTTGCCGGATTAAAAGGATTCGGATAGTTCTGGCTTAAGCTATATTCTGCAGGAGTTTCTGTTTTAATATCTTTAACTTCTGTGAATGACGAAGATATAAGTACCGTCATATGATTTATTTCTACAGCACCTGAATCAAGCTGCGTAGAAGGAACCATGATATCTATAAAAATTCCTTCTCTCGTCATGTAGATAAATTCTTTATCGCCCAAGCTTGTATGATCTAATTTTATTCTTAAACATTCAACCTGGCTGCCGTTTATTTTCAAAGTACCGTAGCCGTCAACCGTAGTTATGTTATTAACATTAAATGAATAACTTGAGTCAACTGTGCCTGAAGAGCTAAACACGGTGTCATACGCAGTAAGAGATTGGGAGAATGAATAGCCGTATGTTATAGGAAATTTACCCATGACCTGGTATGGAATATAATGCTTATATTCCTGTGGAGAAGTAACTGTAGCCTCACCTAAGACAAATACAGAATCCTGTCCAAATATAAATACCGGATTCCTCTCTACAAGCTCAGGGCTTTCTCCCATTGTAACGGCGTTGGAAGGATATCTTGATATCAACATTGGAACGTTGCTAACATAATAGTTATTAGATATACTGTATGCCGGCAGTTGTACATTTGAAAAATCATAAACATTCGGTCCGCCTGGTTTCCCGATATCAACAACATTTAGTGTTTGATCAGAGTTAGTATAAGTGTGAGTAAGCCCCGGAGTAAATATTGCTTTAAATTGATCTAGTGTAATGCTAACTTGTGCGGACGAATCTGAAAATAAGCCGAAGATGAAAAATAATGCAAAAACCAGAGCTGATCTTTTTATGCAGCCGATAGTTGAATTCATAGAATTAAAGAAGAATCGTAAAAATCTTACCATGCTTCCTCCTGTTTAAATTGATAGTTATTTAATATTTAATTTAATTGTATGAAATTTACTTTTAATTTTTATAATTAAAAATCTTCTTACAGAAAGGATTTTAAAATTTTATTCAAAAAATTTGAAAAATATTTTACAATCAAGCAAAGCTGCCAGATGATTTTGTTAGTATGAGAATATAAGTTATTAAATAGCTCTCTGATTAGGCTAGCTTGTTTGATGTCCTTTAAGACATTATACAGCCATCGGAACAGCCGGATGACATTTTATTCTTGCTTTTGTAATTCATGAATTCTCTTTTATAAGAAATAATTAATCTATAAAATTTTGTCCGGTCATTTATAATTTGAAAAAACTAAGAATTATTAGCATTTGTCTTAACGGCAGTATAAGGCATAACTTTTGTCTATGTATTTAACTGTTTACAATTTAATTGTCTACAAAATTAATCGGATTAAAATTTGCAGCATACCGGGATTGTATTTGACATAATAAAATATTCCGTCCATGATGGTCCGGGAATACGTACAACTGTATTCTTAAAAGGATGCCCGCTCGACTGTATCTGGTGCCATAATCCCGAAAGTAAAAAACTAGAGCCTGAAACCACCACAAAAATTACCCGCAATAAAGTTCTTAAGCTTTCTTATTCTGAAACTAAAGATGTCGTTGGCAGAGAAGTAACAGTCGATGAAATAATAAATGAAGTATTTAAAGATAGAATGTTTTATGAGCAATCTGGCGGCGGAGTTACTTTTTCCGGCGGAGAGCCTTTAATGCAGCCGAAGTTCCTAAAAGAATTGTTACTGAAATGCAAAGAGCAAGACATTCACACTGCTGTCGATACCTCCGGTTATGCTTCTAAAGAAGCATTCGAATTAATAATTCCTTACACTGATCTATTTCTATTCGATCTTAAAATTATCTCCGAAACAGAGCATAAAAAATATACCGGCGTTTCGAACAAGCTTATCCTTCGCAATTTGATTTTCTTATCTGAAGCAGCAAAGAAAATCAGAATCCGAATTCCTCTCATTCCAGAAATTACAGATACAGAAACTAACTTAGGACAAATTGCAGAGTTCCTTTCCAAACTAAAAAATATTTTTAACGTTGATCTTCTTCCGTACAACGAATTGAGCGAAGGCAAGAATAAAAAGTTTAACAGCAAAGCTCAACTTGAAAACTTAAAAATGCAGTCCGATGAATCTTTAGACAAAATAAAAAAAACATTTGAGCCATTAGGAGTTGAAATTACTATTCGGGGTTGATAATGAATGACAGAATAAAAATATTAAGAGAAAAATCATTAAACGCAATTCCAGCACTTTCACACGAAAGAGCAGTGTTAATTACTGAGTTCTATAAAACAGGCGCACCTGAAAAATTTTCTGTGCCTGTAACAAGAGCTCTCAGCCTCAAACATATCCTTGAGAATAAAAAATTATATATGGAAGATGGCGAGCTGATTGTTGGCGAAAGAGGACCGGCGCCTAAGGCAACTCCAACATATCCCGAAATCTGTATTCATAGCATTCAAGATTTGGATATTTTAAACACAAGGGAAAAAATTTCTTTTAAGTCCGATGCTCAGACAAAAAAGATTTATGAAGATTCCATCATTTCTTTCTGGAAAGGAAAATCTATCCGTGAAAAAATATTTAACTCAGTTGATGATGCATGGAAAGAAGCTTACTCCGCAGGTATCTTTACCGAGTTTATGGAACAAAGAGCTCCGGGGCATACAGTCCTTGGTAATAAAATATACAGCCACGGATTATTAGATCTAAAGTCTGAAATAGAAATTCAAATCAGTTCATTAGATTTCTATAATGATCCAGAAGCTTTTGACAAAAGGGAAGAACTTAAAGGGATGTCAATTGCAATCGATGCTGTAATCAATTTTGCAAAAAGATATTCTGAGCTTGCAAAGGAGAAAGCTGCAAAGGAAGAAATTTCTGAAAGAAAAAGAGAACTAGAAAAGATCTCAGAAGTCTGCTCTTATGTCCCGGCAAATGCACCAAGGAATTTATGGGAAGCGCTTCAATATTATTGGTTCGTTCACCTCGGAGTAATTACAGAATTAAATACATGGGATTCATTCAACCCCGGCAGGCTCGATCAGCATCTTTATCCGTTCTATAAAAAAGATATTGAAGATGGTACGCTTACACCGGAATCAGCTAAGGAGCTTCTGCAGGCATTCTGGATTAAATTTAATAATCAGCCTGCGCCACCTAAAGTTGGAGTCACTGCTCAAGAAAGTAACACGTACACCGATTTCTGCTTAATTAATCTTGGCGGGGTAAAGGAAAACGGCGAAGATGCAGTTAATGAATTAACATTTATTCTTCTCGATGTTATTGAAGAGATGCGGCTGCTTCAGCCAAGTTCAATGATACAGGTAAGCAAGAAAAATCCAGACAGATTTATCAAGCGCGCTTTAAATATTATTAAAACCGGATACGGTCAGCCTTCTGTCTTCAATACCGATTCAATCATTCAGGAATTAATACGTCAAGGCAAATCAATAATAGATGCACGCAACGGCGGTTCAAGCGGCTGCGTTGAGACCGGTGCTTTCGGAAAAGAATGCTACATTCTCACCGGGTATTTCAATCTTGTAAAGGTTCTTGAGATAACATTAAACAATGGAATCGATCCTAATACCGGAAAGAAAATCGGAATTGAAACCGGAAATCCTGAAAGCTTTAACTCTTATGAAGAATTATTATCTGCTTATGAAAAACAGTTGAATCATTTCATCGATATTAAGATTAAAGGCAACAATATAATTGAAAAGCTTTATGCTGAATATCTTCCCGCTCCGTTTATGTCTGTTCTAATTGATGATTGCATTACCAAGGGAAAAGATTACAACGGCGGCGGCGCACGCTACAATACTTCTTATATCCAGGGTGTTGGGCTTGGCAGCATTACCGATTCTCTTTCATCAATTAAGCACAATGTATTTGAGAAAAAAATTCTCAGCATGAAAGAACTTCTAAAAATTCTTAAGTCCAATTTTGCCGGAAATGAAACAATGCGTCAGATATTTTTAAGCGATACTCCAAAGTACGGCAACGATGATGACAAAGCAGATTCATTATTAAAGCAAATCTTCGAAATATATTTTAATGCGGTGGATAATCGTTCTAACACAAAGGGAGGGAAGTACAGAATAAATCTTCTACCAACAACTTCACATGTTTATTTCGGAAGTGTTTGCGGCGCTACTGCCGACGGAAGATTTGCCGAGGAGCCATTATCGGAAGGTATTTCACCGGTTCAGGGTGCGGATGTTAACGGTCCAACTGCCGTTATAAAATCTGCATCGAAAATCGATCATCTCAGGACAGGCGGTACACTGCTGAATCAGAAATTTACTCCACAGCTTCTTGAGGACGAAAGCGGAATTGAGAAACTGACTCAGCTTATCCGTACTTACTTCCGCATGGACGGGCATCATATCCAGTTTAATGTTGTTGATGCTGATACTTTACGCCAAGCGCAAAAGGAACCTGAAAAGTACAGAGACTTGATTGTTAGGGTTGCAGGTTACAGCGATTATTTTGTAGACTTGACAGTTGAACTTCAGAATGAAATTATAAAGCGCACCGAGCAAACAGGGATTTAAGAATATTACCGGTTGCTTCGATACTTCGATGGACACTGAGTTGAGGACTTTAGTCCGAAGTATCGAAGTGTCCATCGAAACTTAGCGACCGGAGAAGTATCGAGATTACCAGAGACAACTTTCCAATTTTTTTTTTATAACTCCAAACTCGTTTTAGAAAATTTCAAACTCTGCTTAGAAATTTCCAAATCCGGCTCGGATTAATTCAAAGTCATCTTAAAAAATTCCAACCCGCGCTTGGATTATTCTAACCTCGACTTAGAATTTTCCAACCTTAATTTGGAAATTTGCAATCCTTACTTGAAAAATTCTAAGAGCAACTGGCTATGTTCTAAAGTTAGGTTGAAATATTCTAATTGGTTTAGCATCGTTCCGTCTTTTATTTGGTGCAGCCTAAGCCGGATTGGATTGATCCAATCTGGATTAGGTTTTCACCCTAAATTCAAAGGATTAGTTGATATGCGCAGTGAATGTGTGATGGGTGGACAAGGATATAGAGATGGCATCTCTTCGGAAGATATATCTCCAATTTTAACAAAAATTAGGCGCTTTTCTTTTCCAGACTTAAAATATTTTGTTTATAGAATTCAGTGAGGGCTTTTCTTATTTCATCTCTCGATTTACGAAATATATCTAGGATTTCAAATTCATTTCCGGTGGCACACGAAGGATCTTTAAATTCCATATGGATCCTGTTTTCAACTTGTCCTATAAACGCGGGGCAGGTTTCTTTTGCATAATCGCATACTGTAATTACATAATCAAATGATTTGTGCAGAAAGTAGTTTACACTCTTTGTGAAGTTGTCTGAAATATCTATCCCGATCTCTTTCATTACACGTATTGCTTTAGGATGAACTTGCTGCGCCGGTTCGATACCAGCAGAGTAAACAACTAACTCTGGGTCTAATGATTTCAGAATTCCCTCTGCCATCTGGCTGCGGCAGGAATTTGCCGTGCAGAGGATTAAGATTCTCTTACTCATTCTCTTCTCCTAATTTATCGAACTACAATATTTTCTTTTTCTTCTTGAACATGCTTTACAAGTTCAATTTTGTTAAAATTCTTTGGAGATACTTTCATTTTAGTAGTGTCTTCACAGTCAATTACAATTGAAGAATCTCCGACAAATATTATTACACCAAGGACAGAAAATTTCTGCTGGCTTTTAGGGCTAGAGAAATTATATCTTACTATGTCTCCAACTTCCATATTGTCCTTCTGGATTATGCTGCTCTTGTCAATCTGTAAATCAATTCTTTTCTGTAAGAATAGATAATGTCTTTATAACTATAGATTAGTTTATAAATTATATTTTCCCACGATTGAGTTTGCGAAAACTCGTATGCGTTCAGTCCGATTTCTTTTCTTTTATCTTCATTATCTAAAAGAAAAATTATTTTTTCTGCAAAGCTCTCCGGATCATGCGGTTCGGCAATCAGTCCTGTCCTTCCATCATTTATTATCCCATAAGCGCCACCTTCTCTTGTACAGACCGGCGGCAATCCGGAAGCCATCGCTTCAACAGTTACATTGCCGAATGTTTCTGTTGTTGAAGGAAATGCGAAAATATCGCTGGATGCATATGCAGTTGATAAATCTATACCCGACTGATAACCTAAGAAAGTAGCCTTTGGCATCATTGCCCGAAGATTTTCTCTAATTGGTCCATCTCCTGCTAGAACAAAAACGACATCATCTCTTTGTGAGTTAATTATACTATAACTATCTGCTAAGATTTTAAGATCTTTTTCCCAGACTAATCTGCCTGCGTAAAGAATTATTTTTTTATCTTTGATTCCCAAACTTTCTTTCCATCCCAAAGATCTGTATGAAGGATTGAATAGCTTTGAATCTACTCCGTGAGGAATAAATTTAATGGTATCCAAACCATGCTCTTCAAGTTCCTTCATTATTGGCTCGGAGGGAACATAAACAGCTTCGCATTTATTATAGAGGTTGCGCAAATAATTCCATCCAAGGTTCTCGAGTACTTTCACCTTATAATATTTAGCATAGCTGGGAAAATGAGTATGATAGGTTGCAACTACCGGAATGTTATTTTTTTGCCCGTACTTTACTGCGGCATAACCAAGTGAGCATGGAGAGTTTATATGCAGAATATCGGGTTTAAATTTCTTAAGTTCATCTTCAAAATTTTTATAACCGGGAACGGCTACTTTATATTCCTTATAAGCTGGAAAGGTGAAAGAAGGAACTTCAAACATTTTTGTCGGTTGTTCGGATTCTTCGGGAATGATCGGTGAGAAAAAAATATGTTCTATGCCGTTCTCGTTTAGCTGTTCAATCATTTTATAAAGTACACGTGTAACTCCGTCCTGTCCCTGCTTCATTGTGCCGGCAAAATATGCTATCCTAATTTTTTCTTGCATAACATTTCCGAAATTTTTCGATTAGACGTTTGTAGTTGTTATCAGGTTTAGTTTTATACCGGTCAAAAATTATGACACTTTTCTTGATGCTCGATCCTGGATACTTGCTTCTGGATCTAAGATTAAATATCCAGAATCTAATATCCGGAAGATAGTTCCAGCTTATACTTCCTCGTCATCAATAGTCAATTCAATTTCCGCCGGAATATTTTCAGATACCGGGAGCTTTGCAATGTTAATGTCAATTTTCTTATCAACGTCAATTATGTTAACGTTTATTTCTTTCTTGTTTGCATTGATGAAGCTTGCGCCTGCATTTGAGAATCTGATTCCCTTTCGTTCATAATCTTTCGACTCATGATAATGACCATGAAGAATTAGTTCAACTCCTTCACTCTTAAAAATTTTTAAGAGTCTCTTCTTTTTCTTCAGCTTCATTGTCTGTTTTTCTATATTCTGCCAGAAACTGCTCTGAGAATTTTCTCTTAATTTAATCTTATTAAAATGATGATGGACCATAATTGCTTTGCGGAGATGAAGGTGACTGAATTTATCAAGGATGCTTATTGTCTCCGCTATCTGCGTCATATTAATAATACCGTTTGATGCAAAAGGATTATTTACCTTAGAATATTCGGCAATTGAATTCATCCCGATAAAAAGGAAGTTATCAATAATTTTGGCAAACGGAAAAATCATCTCCTGATTAAAGTAAGCAGCGTTGTCAAAAAGTTCCGGGAAGTAGAGATAAAATTCTTTTACTTTTTTGCTGTAATCGGTACGGCTGCATTTATCAGTAAATAAAAAAATATCTTCGGCGGTCTGCACTCCGCCGAAGATGTCGTGGTTCCCGATAACAAGAGAGAGTTTGTTACCGTTAAGAATCCCTAACTTTTCAAAAAGCTCTCTAAGTTTAAGAAAATCTTTCGGGGTTGCATTATCTGTCAAATCTCCCGTAACTACAATATGGTCGCACTCCAATTCAATTGCAAACTTCAGTGCCTGTTCAATCTGGTTTAAATTGTTTGTACTGAAAAAAGTGGTAAAGTGTAAATCCGATATGTGAACTATTCTCATTCATACTCTATAATATTTTCGAGTCAAAGATAATCCGGCAATGTTAAGCTAAGATTAATTTAATGTGAAGAAATTGTTAAGAATGGGAGGTAAAAAGAGAAGAGTAGTAGCTTAATCAGAGAATTTCTGAAAGTAAGGAGCATTAAAGAACTTTTAGTTTATTTTTAATTACCCCTTTAGCATTTTGTTTTTATATATGAAACGCATCCCGGTTAATTGGGATGCGTCTCACTTGAATTTTACTTCTTAACAGTTGAATCTTTTGCTTGAGGCGGATGAAGAGCCTGCTGCTGCATTGCCTTAATCCTTGCAATTTCCTGTTGCACACCTCCTGCTTCCGGCAGTTGGGTCTGCAACTGTTGAAGTACTGCAATAGCATTATCATATTCATTCATGTTAACATAAAGTCTTTCAAGAATGCTATATGCATTATACGGAGAAGAAAGATCCTGCATAGAAACATCGCTTAGATCCTGCTTTGCCTGCTCAATAACATCTTGGGCAACGCTTCTGAATTCGGTGGTATCTCCACAGCTCTGATACAAGTTTGCCACGTTATAAAGCAGCCTGTAATCAAACGGTACAACCTTTCTTGGAATCTCTTGTTCCATTTTGTTAAGAGTATTTATGCACATTTGATTGTCATTCATTGTGTACTTATAATGATATGCAAGCTGGATAAATACGTTGCGGTAATTCTGAATTAGCCGCGTTTCAGTTTCATCAAAGAAAACATTTTTATTTTTTAATCCTCTGAATTTGAAACCAGTATCGTATGTTTTCGAAAAACTTGGATTAAGATGAAATAGATCATCCTTTGTTATTCCGACATTCATATAATCCATACCTTGCCTCTTTACCGGCATTACGCGCGAAGCTAATCCTTCCGTTTCCAGGTAATCATCCATACCGATAAAACAATCCGGTGAACAAGTTGAAGCAAAGTATATTGGTCTATCCCAAATATTGTTTTCAACAATATCTTTGACGATTATATCCTGTATTCTGATTCCTTCAATGCCGCCGATGTTGATAGTCGGTTTCATTGAGAAGGTAATACCGGGCGAGTTCATAATATTTGCAGAATCATTTGCAGTTAAATATTTCTTATCTGTAGAAAGAAAACTTTCGAGATCATTCTTATTTGCAGGGATAGTAACCTGCTGTGTTTTCCATTCAATCGGTCCAAGCTGCTCAATCTGATTATCAGTCATACTGAACTTAACTTTTTTAGCACCATAAGGCATTTGATTTTTAAGCTGCTCATTATACCAATCAGTGTTAGCAAGACTGAGGCATACAACCCTTATATCGCGACGAACTCCCTCCACATCCTGCAAATACCAGAGAGGGAAGGTATCGTTATCACCGTTTGTAAAAAGAATTGCATTCGGCTTACAGCTTTGTAAAAGGTTGTAAGCAAAATCCCACGGCAGCCAGTTATGGGATCTATCGTGAGTAAAATAATTTGTCCGAAGCATATTTGCCGGAATAAATAAAATACTGAAAGTAAGAAATCCGGCAACAGCCACTTGCTTAAGGTTTTGGCTCTTTGCCTTCTCACGCAGGAACTCGGTAAGCTCCCGTACGCCGACCGTTATCCAGATGGCAAACACGAAGAATGCGCCGGGATAAAAATAAAATCTATCACGCGGCTGAGGCTGCTGCTGGTTTTGGTAAAAGGCAATTAGGTATCCCATAAAAATAAATAGCATCAGCCAGGTTGTTCCCATTTTCCAGTTCTTCTTAAATAGGAAGTAAAGCCCGATAAGTCCCATGAGAAAAGGAATGCCGTAAAGCTGCTTCCATGTAGAAGGTGCATCCTGGTTGGTAGAAGTTTTGCCGATAAAATTCCAGTAAAGATATCTGTTGAACATATGGTCAATCTGATATCTCCAGAGGAAATCGAGATCGCTGCTATAGTTCGTATAAATTCCCTGCTGATGAGGTTCCATAGAAAATCTTCTTTCGAAGATAGGGAAGTCGCCGTATTGCTCGCGGTCGAGATAGTACATTAACTTATGGAAATTATCCGGCCAGTTCTCGTTCATTGGAGGATTCTGGTTTGAGCGGATTATTATCATCGCATAAGTCGTAAAGCCAAGCATGGCGAATAAGAGTGCAGTTGCAGCTAGATTTACCGTGCCTTTTTTATTCTTATTTGACCAGTAAATAACGTAAACTATAATACCAAGAATTACGAGAAATATTATTGAATTTGAAATTGCATCTGATCCGCCAAGAGCAAGCAGAATTTTCGGAATTCCTTTAACAATTCCCGGATAAGCCAGCAACAGAGTTACACCGGCAATGATGATTGGGATGTAAAAAGAATCCCTATGAATAATTTTCTTCCACATTGCACCAATATAAATTACGGATGCACCAAGCATTATCCATACAAATTTTGAATCGAACGCTTTATATTGTGCTTGAGTTGGAGGCGTAGTTTGTGTTTGACCAGCCCAAATAGCAATTGCAATAACTAGTAGTATACCAAGGTGAATTAAAAAATAATATGCGGTTTTCTTAAAAGTTTCATCATCAGTAACATACTTTCTCATCACTACAACAAAGACGAAAGTAAAGATTGCAAGTACGCTCATAAGATGAACGCCGAAAGAAAGACCAATTAAGTAAGCCATTACGATTATATATTTCTCGCTTCCATGCTCGTCTGCATGTTCATACCAGATCATCATTAGCCAAACAATTAAAGCGAACAGCAATGTGCTTAATGCAAAATAGTTAGATTCAACAGCATTAAACCAGAAAGTATCGCAGAAAGCAAACGCTAAGGCTCCGACTGCCGATGAAATATATGTTACAATGGCATCAAAATTACTTTTATAATTCTTGCCGCGGTAAGTTTCTATAAGCTTTATGCCGACGAGGTAAAGAATCAATACGGTAAAACCGCCCGACAGGACAGATACTGTGTTTATCCTAAACCCGATGTTTTGTGCAAATGGTATCATGGAGAAGAATCTGCCGATGATTAACCACAGCGGTCCTCCCGGAGGATGCGGTACCATCATAGAGTATGAAGCAGCAGAAATTTCTCCGGGATCCCAAAAGGAAACCGAAGGCTGCACTGTTAAAAATAAAATCACGGTGGATAATAAGAACACAAAAGTTCCTATTATTCGTCGGGTTAATTTGACAGTCATATTTTTTCTACCTTAAAGAGAATGTAAAAATTTAGTTAATCCCGTGCCAAACTTATGGAAATTACTTGAATATTTCACTATATATGAAACTTATTTTTTGTTTCAATACGCTTTTGACGTTTAACTTTACTGTCGGTTCGGATTATTTATTTATTTTTTTTTAATTTGTCTATTGTTGATTGAACTAATGAAGGGTGGTAATAGATAAGTATTAGCACCCACCATTCCTGCCATAAATCCAAATGAAGCGGCAACTGCTCCGACCCAGTTAAAGATTTTTATTGAAAGAAACATAATAACTACGATCGTTACAAATTCAACTACCGTTGAAAAGGTAATCGGCTTTGTGTTTTTGGATTCGACAAGTACTGCCGTTTCAAAACTGAGAAGTACTGCAAGTCCGGGCATTAGAATCATAAGTATCAAAGGAAATCGAGCGAAGTCTGTCAGCTCAATCGAAAGACCCGATATGTTATGAAACCAAACATTTGCAAGCGGCGTTAATGCAATTATTCCCATAAAAGATACAAGTGCAATTCCAAGTTTTATTGCAAAATTTCGGAGCGGCAGGTAGCCTTCCTTATTTTTCCCGATTAAAGCAATGCCGACTTCCTGGAAAGAAATTCCGACGCTTCTAAAAATAAACACGAATGAATTGATAACCGGGAGTACTGCAAGCGATTCGATTGCCATGCGGCTTTGTCCGATAAAAAATGTTACCATTGGCTGAGCGCCAAGAGAAACAAGTGATGTTAAAGCAAGCGGTAAATAAAATTTGAAGATCTGATTATAGGAAATATCACTTTTTTCGGTATAAGGTATTTTCCCGGATTTTATTTTCTTAACAATCTTCCAAGCCATAATTCTGCTAGCGGCAGCTTCGCAGGTAACTCCGGTTGCAAGTGCCCCTGCGCCAACTACAGAACCATCAACTTTAGTAAAGAAATGAAGCGCAAGTCCGGTTAATGCCATTGAAGATAATCTGACTATTGTTCCGTAAGCAACTCTTCTTGTTAAATTATGTCTGATTAAAATTCCCTGATAAAATCTTCTGTAACCGATAGCGGCAGGCCAGGGAATTAAAAGTATCATGGCGATATGAGTAAGCTTTACTACCTCAACCGGAAGTTCAATTAGATTTATTGTAATAAAATAAAATATGGAAGGTGTAATGAACAGCAGCATTATGACTGTAACACAAAGATTAAGAACGAAGGTAAAATTCCTAAGTTTAATGTAAGATTGAATATCTTTAACAAGCGCGGTTGAAGCGGACATCAGCAATATAACCGGCGCCTCTACAATCATCGCAAATGAAATCGAGACTCCAAAGGCGGCAAGATTAAATTCAGGATTTATCATCCTGGCAATTATCGCAGAAAGGAAAGGGCCCTCAGCCGCCATCATAAGCCATGTTGCCGAAAGCGGGATCCAGAATAAAAAAATCTTTTTGAAAGTCAGTTCTTCGGAAGAATGCATCTGCCAATTATTTTCAAATTCATACTTCAAAATTAAATTAATTGAAGATATCTATCTAAAATTAGATTGGAAATTGTTTAAGGAATGGTTAATTTTTATTTTCATTTAAATAGGAAATGTGCATTGAAAAAATATTTGTTTTATTTCGTTTTAATTTTATTTCTACCAGGATTTATGAAAGCTCAAACAGCAAACCCCGCTCAAGATACGGTAACAACACCATCCGGCTTAAAATATATAGTGCTGGAAAAGGGAACCGGTGAACAGGCTGTTGCCGGTAAAGAAGTAGCAGTTAACTATATTGGTAAGCTTGCCAATGGTACTGTATTTGACGACTCTTATAAAAGAGGAAAACCGATAAAATTTGTTTTAGGTGAAGGCAAAGTAATTAAAGGCTGGGACGAAGGCATTGCATTGATGCATGTGGGAGATAAATTTCGTCTGATTATACCTCCTCAGCTTGGATATGGAGCTAATGGTGCAGGCGGAGTAATTCCTCCAAATGCAACTTTAATTTTTGATACTCAACTAATGAGTGTGAGTGTTCCAAAACTTTCGCTTGCTGATACTTTAATGGCAACTATATTTGAAAAAGGAATCGATTCAGCGGTTGCACAATATCATGAATTATATAAAACTGAAAAAGACAAATATGATTTTGACGAAGACCAAATTAACGGTCTGGCTTTTCGATTCATGCGAAATGGAATGTTTGAGCCTGCAATTGCATTGCTAAAGCTGAATGCGGAGACTTATCCAAAGTCTGAAGATATATATGAAGCTCTTGGCGATGCATACATGTTTCAGAATAACAAGATATTAGCGGTAGAGAATTTTTATAAAGTGCTTCAGTTAGATCCGAAAAACGAACATGCGCAGGAAATGATAAAGAAGCTTCAGGGTAAGTAAATCATAGAGAATTAAGTTAAGAGAAAGATAAGTTGGTAAAGAAGTTATTTAAGCGCTTAAGTGAAAAGATAAAAAGCATCACTGGCAGAAAAACAAAGCAAAGTAATAAGTCAACAAAAAAAACAGTAAACGCTATTGCGGCAAATGATTCCAGACCAAAGGACAGAACATCTGAAAACAGAGCAAGGCAGCCTTATAAAAAGCATGAAGTAAATAGGGATAACAGAAAACCAAAAGAAGAAAATCAGTCTAGATCTGTTCGTCATACAAGAGATGAAAAAGAAAATCAGGCTAAACCGAAAAATTTGCAAAGGCGTCCGCGGCAGCCTAAGCCTGCTCCAAGAGTTCAGCAAAATGCCGATGAGATCCGTCCTGAAAAAATAAAGCAGGCAGTAAAAGAAAAAGACAACTGGCAAATTTCGCAGTTCAATGTACCGGAACAAGAAGGCAAAATGCGCTTTCATGATCTCAAGCTTCATACAGAGATAATGCATGCAATTGCCGACTTGAATTTTCAATATTGTACTCCAATACAAAAAGAAATACTGGAACCTTCTCTTAAAGGGATTGACGCTACAGGCAGAGCACAGACAGGAACCGGTAAGACTGCTGCTTTCTTAATAACAATTTTTGAAAGACTGCTTTCTAAAGGTGACATGATAAAGAGGAATCCAAGGGCACCGCTGGCATTGATTTTAGCGCCTACAAGAGAGCTTGTTATTCAGATTGGCAATGATGCAAAAGCGCTTTCAAAATATACATCGATCAAAACCGTAGAAGTCTTCGGAGGAATGGATTTTAACAAGCAGAGAAATAAACTGCGAAGCATGAATGCAGAAATCATTGTTGCTACTCCCGGCAGGCTTTTGGACTTTATGAACAAGAAAGATATTTTCTTAAATGAAGTAGAGATCCTTGTAATTGATGAAGCGGACCGGATGCTGGATATGGGATTCATACCTGATGTCAGAAAGATTATTCACAGCACACCTCCTAAAATAAAACGGCAAACTCTTTTCTTCAGTGCAACATTAAATTCATTTGTAAAAAGGCTTGCCTCTTCATGGACGAAAGAAGCAATCAATATTGAGATTGAACCTGAAAGAAAAGCCGGTGAAGCCATAGAGCAATTTGTGTATATTGTAACCAACGAAGAAAAATTTCCGCTTTTATACAATTTAATTGTAAAACAGAATCTCTCTCGCGTAATAATTTTTACGAACCGAAAAGATGAAACTAAAATTGTTAAAGATATGCTTGATAAGTTCGGAATTAATAATGAAATTCTTTCCGGAGATGTTGAGCAGAGGAAAAGATTAAAAACACTTAACGATTTTAAATCGGGAAATATCCGTGTTCTGGTTGCAACCGATGTTGCCGGTCGCGGCATTCACATTGAAGCTGTCAGCCATGTTATAAATTATACATTGCCTGAAGACCCGGAGGATTATGTTCATCGAATTGGGCGTACCGGAAGAGCAGGCGCTTCCGGTATATCAATCAGCTTCGCTTCAGAGGATGATTCATTTAATATTCCGGCGATTGAAAAATTTTTGGGTCATAAACTAAATTGTGTTTATCCGCCGGCAGAGTTGATTGAACCTGTTAAGATTAATTAGAAACTCACGTTACGCACATGTCATGCTGAACTTGATTCAGCATCCCAAAAATGCTGAAAAATGAGATTCCGAATCAAGTTCGGAATGACAAAGTAAATTAGATCCTTAATTGTGCGTAACGTAAGTTAGAAATTAATTTTCTAAAAGTATCTTTACCATTTCGTTATGCACCAAACCGTTGGTTGCGAGAATTTTTTTTGTAAAGATGTCCGTCGGTTTTCCATTAAAGTCAGTAACTAATCCCCCGGCTTCTTCGACGATAAGTTTGCCGGCACACATATCCCATGGGTTTAACCAAACTTCCCAGAAGCCGTCAAACACTCCTTGAGCAACGTAGCAAAAATCTATTGCTGCCGAACCAAGTCTTCTCATAGCTCTTGATGCTACAGTAAGCGCGGAAAATTTTTCAAGAGCATTATCGGGATTTTCCGAAATGTTATATGGAAATCCGGTAACGAGAACCGATCTTTTCAAATTTGCATTTTTACTTACAGCTATCTTTTTACCGTTCGCAAAAGCCTTACTTCCCAGTTCTGCAGAGTAAACAACATCCCGCATTACATCGTAAACAACGCCGGCAATTGTCTCACCGCTTTTTTGCACGCCGATTGAAACAGAAAAGATCGGCAATCCGTGTGCAAAGTTTGTTGTTCCGTCAAGCGGGTCAACCACCCAAACATACTCTGAGCTGTTTTTAGTTTCTCCGCCTTCTTCGGCAATTATTCCATGAGAAGGGTATTTCTTCTTTATAAATCCGGTTATTAATTTTTCCGAAGCTTTGTCAATTTCCGTAACTAAATTCGATTCATTTGTTTTGAATTCTATTCCGAAATTTGTTCCGAAACCTTCTCTAATAATACTTCCTGCTTCTTTAGCAATTTGAATTATATCTTCTATCATAATTTCCAAAATTTTTTCTTCAAATATAAAAATTATTCGGTTCTTAATTAGGGAGTAAAATTTTGCAGTGTAAATTGATGTTTGCTCTATTAGGATAACTTCCAGGATTTAATATTAAAATTGATATAAAACAAACTTAAAAATATTATTTGCAAAATCCCTAATCATTTCAACTGATTTTGCTCATCTTTAAAAAATATTTAGCGACAAGCATCAAAATATCACAACTTGCACCATACCACTACCTTTCTTTCCTTGATAGCCGGAACGATTTTTGGTATATTTCAATACAAAAACTTAAAGCTTGAAATACAAAGGAGTAACTGTTTGAAGGATTCAAAGGATTTTGAATTGAAAGAGACAACCGAAAATTCAATTGTAGATGATATGCCGGAAGTGCTTCCGGTTTTACCACTTAGAGATGTGGTAATTTTCCCTTATATGATATATCCAGTTCTTGTCGGAAGGGAACAGTCGATCAAAGCGGCAAACTATGCGCTCGATAATACAAAATATATTTTTCTTGCAACCCAAAAAATATCAAATATAGAAGATCCCAAAATAGAAGATATTTATACGGAAGGCACAATAGCAAAGATTGTCCAAATACTAAAGTTGCCAAACGGTTTAATGAAAATATTGGTTGATGGACTGCTGCAAGGTAAGATAACTGAGTTTACAAACAATAAAAATTTCTTCGAAGCAAAAATTGAAGTCATAGTACCGCAGTTTGTAAATGATCATGAAATGAATGCTCTCGTAAGACAGATGACGCAGCTTTTTAAAGATTATGTTAAGATCAGCCGCAACGTTCCCAACGAAGCTATTTCAGCATTCGAAAGCATAGAAGAACCGGACAGAAAATTATTTTATGTAGCTGCAAACATAAATCAGCTTATCGATGTTAAGCAGACAATACTTCAGAAGTTTACGCTTAAAGAACAATTCTATGAAGTTATAAAAATTCTAAACTCTGAAATTGACATACTTAAAATTGAAAAGGAAATCGATAATAAGGTTCAGGAAAATATTGCGAAGACACAGCGCAAGTTCATAATCCAGGAACAGATAAAAATTTTACAAGATGAATTAGGCGATGAGGAAGACAGCACTCCTGAGTATGTTAAGATTAAGGAGCAAATAAAGAAAGCCAAGATGCCTAAGGAAGCCGAAGAAAAGGCGATGGAAGAGTTGAACAAGCTTAAGAAAACTCCGCCAATGTCTCCAGAATCGACAGTAATAAGAAATTATCTCGACTGGCTGATAGATGTACCGTGGTCTAAGAAGACAAAGGATAATCTTGATGTGTCCCATGTTCAAAGAATTTTGGACGAAGATCATTTCGGACTTGAGAAGCCGAAGGAAAGAATTGTAGAGCATATTGCGGTTTTAAATCTTGTAAAACAGATGCGGGGACAAATTCTTTGCTTTGTCGGACCTCCCGGAGTTGGGAAAACCTCACTAGGTAAATCCATTGCTCGCGCTCTGGGCAGAAACTTTGTTAGAATAAGCCTTGGCGGCGTTCGGGACGAAGCGGAAATCCGCGGTCATCGCAGAACTTACATTGGTTCGATGCCGGGGAAAATAATTCAATCCATGAAGAAAGCCGGATCGATAAATCCGGTAATGCTTCTCGATGAGATAGACAAGATGAGCATGGATTTTAGAGGCGATCCATCATCAGCAATGCTTGAAGTTTTGGATCCGGAACAGAACCATACTTTTAATGATCATTATCTTGAGGTTGATTACGATTTATCTCAGGTAATGTTTATTACAACCGCAAACGTACGATACAATATTCCACTCCCGCTTCAGGATAGAATGGAAATAATTGAATTACCGGGTTACCTTGAATATGATAAAATTGAGATTGCAAAGCGTCATATAGTTCGCAAGCAGTTGGAGAACCACGGTTTGAATAATAAGCATGTTGAAATAACCGAAGGCGCAATAAAAAAAATAATTACCGAATACACTCGCGAAGCCGGTGTTCGTAATCTTGAAAGAGAATTAGCGTCAGTATGCAGGAAGCTTGCAAGAGATATTGTTGTAAAAGAATCTTCGAACGGTAAACAGAATGGAAAACATCATTACGTTGTTGATGAAAATAAAGTGGAAGAATATTTGAAAGTGCCGCGGTACAGGTTGCATAAACACGACAAAGAATTTAGAGTCGGCAGTGTTACCGGTTTAGCGTGGACGAGCGTCGGCGGTGAAATTCTTAATGTCGATGTTACCACTATGATTGGCTCGGAGCGGCTTACACTTACTGGGCAGATGGGAAACGTAATGAAAGAATCAGCTCAAGCGGCATTAAGTTATATCCGCTCGAATGCGAAAACGTTTAATATCGATCCGAACTTTTTCAAGGGCAGAGAAATTCATATTCATCTTCCGGAAGGCGCTATTCCGAAGGATGGTCCGTCTGCAGGAATAACAATGTCGATGGCTCTTCTTTCGGCAGTTACCGGCAGACCGGCATCAAACAATATTGCAATGACCGGCGAGATTACATTGCGCGGTGAGGTTCTTGCTATCGGCGGTTTGAATGAAAAATTGCTTGCAGCAAAACGGAATGACATTACTACGATCCTTATTCCGAAGGATAATGAAATCGATTTGAGTGAAATTCAAGATTCGGTGAAGGAAGGCTTAAAAATAATTCCGATTGAAAAAATTGAAGATGCAATTCCTTACGTCTTCGGCAAGACAAAGACTACACCAAAGGTGAACGGTAAGAAAACCAAAAGTCCTAAAAAGAAGGTGAAGTAAGTGGCTGAATCAATTCTTGTTGATAAAAATCTTTCGCTTGAAGAACAATATCAACAGCTAACAGAGCAGCTAAAATCACTTTTATCTAAAAACGATGAAATGATTTCTAACCTTTCTAATTTTACTGCTGCACTCAAGCAGACTTTTGAAAAGATAAGCTGGGTTGGTTTTTATTTTTTCGATGGAAAGAAATTGTATCTCGGTCCGTTCCAGGGAAAAGTTGCATGCACAAGTATTGAGATTGGCAAAGGAGTCTGTGGAACCGCTGCCGAAAGGGGAGAAACTATTGTTGTGCCTGATGTAAATAAATTTTCGGGACATATTTTTTGCGACGCAGATTCAAAATCTGAAATAGTCCTTCCAATTTTGAAGAACGAAAAATTATTTGGCGTGCTTGATCTTGACAGCGCCGAGTTCAACTCATTTGATGAAACAGACAAAAAATATCTTGAAGAGATTGTAAAATTCATTACTGAAGAAATTTTATAAAGAAGGAATTTAATGGCATTCTTAGTAACTGCCCGCAAGTGGCGACCGCAAAAATTCGGCGATATAATCGGTCAAGAACATATTTCGGCAACATTGATCAATGCGATAAAGAATAACCGGATAGCACATGCATATCTATTTACGGGTCCGCGTGGAGTCGGCAAAACTTCAACTGCCAGAATACTTGCTAAGGCTTTGAACTGTCTTAATCCGCATGATGCCGAGCCGTGTAATGAATGTGAAATGTGCCAGTCGATTCAAACGACTCAATCGCTCGACATAATTGAAATTGACGGTGCTTCCAATCGCGGAATTGATGAAATAAGAACTTTGCGTGATTCGGTAAAGTATGCGCCGACAAAAGGCAAATACAAAATTTATATTATCGATGAAGTTCATATGTTGACGAAGGAATCTTTCAATGCGTTTCTCAAAACTTTGGAAGAACCTCCGGCTCACACTGTTTTTATTTTTGCGACAACTGATGTACATAAAGTTCCGCTTACAATTATTTCGCGGTGTCAGAGATTTGACTTCAGAAGAATTCAGCTTGATACGATCAAATCTACACTGAACAAAATTGCTTCCGAAGAGAAAATAAAAGTGGATGATAAGACTTTAACTACAATTGCAAAGAAAGCTGACGGCGCGCTTCGCGATGCAGAAAGTCTATTCGACCAGGTTGTTTCTTTCTGTGGGAATGAAATTGATTTCGAGACTGTTTCCAAGATGCTCAACTTGATTGACGATGAAATCTATTTTACCATTTCTGATGCTGTCCTTTCTAAAAATTTCAAGGCTGTTTTTGAAGTAACTCAGATGATATATGACAACGGCTGGAATTTTATCGATTTCACCGACGGATTGACAGAGCATTTCAGAAATATTATGACGGTCATCTTAAGTAAAAATGCATCTCTTGTTGAGGCGGCTGATGTCTTCAAATCACGATACTTGGAATATATAGAAAAATTTTCTGAAGGTGATATTCTTAGGTTACTTAACTTCTTAAGCAAGACTCAGCAGGAGCTAAAGTATTCCCAAAATCAGAAACTTAAGATTGAAATTTCGCTCAGCCATTTAGTCGGTCTTGAAAAAACTTCGACTATAAGCGAGATAATTTCCGAATTAAATAATAATGCAATGCCGGCTTCGAATTCTTATGAATCTCAGAAGCCAGCGGTATACGTTCACGAAGAAAAACCGGTTAAAGAAGTTTCCTACACAAATTCAGCAAAAGAAAAAAAAACGGTTAGTGCTGCCGTAAATCCCATTCAGCAAAAAACACTTGTTGCAGAAAACTTTGACCTGAATTTTGAATCGGTAGTTCGAAAGTGGGCTGGATTTGTCGAACAAGTAAGTTCCGAAAAAGGCTTGATATTCGGACCGTATATTAAAAGCGCAAAGCTTGTCGGAATTGATGGTAACAAGCTTAAAATATATTCCGAAGACTCTCACTTCAAAGATATTATTGACAGGCAGCAAGATTACATCGCAAAAAAAACTCAGGAATATTTCGGAAAGAAAATTTTTTTTCAATTTAGCCAGGATTCAACTTCGGATGAAACTGTTTCTTCTTCAGTATCTGATAATAATTCAAAAGAAGAAAATAATGAGAATAGTGATCCATACGTAAATGCAATTTTAACTGAACTTAGCGGCGAAGAAATGCTGTGAAAGCGCTAACCAGGCTATTTTAAGCTATTTTTTGATTTTTTACACACCTGAAATTTTTGAAAAATAAATAAATATTCCCTATTTTTGATGACTATGCCAAAAAGATTAATCGTTGCAATCGACGGTCCGGCAGGTTCCGGTAAGAGCACCTCAGCCAAATTTGTCGCTAAGAAGTTGGGCTATCTATATATCGACACAGGTGCCATGTACCGTGCGGTAACTTATCTGGCAATGGAAAATAACGTTCTTCAAGATAACGAAGCTGTAATAAAAATTGCAAAAAGCTCCGACATTAATTTAAAATTTATTGACGGAGTAACCCACGTTTCCGTTGATGGAAATGATATTACTGATAAAATTCGTACTCCGGAAGTAAATAGTAATGTAAGTGAGATAAGCAAGATTAAAGAAGTCCGCGAAGCCCTGGTAGAAAAGCAGCAGGAATACGCTAAAAGAAACGGCGGAGTTGTTATGGAAGGAAGAGATATCGGTACGGTTGTGCTCCCCAATGCCGATGTAAAAATTTTTCTTACTGCCTCCATCGAAGAGAGAGCAAAGAGAAGGACAAAAGAATTTGAAGAAAAAGGAATTAGTATTTCCTTAAAAGAAGTTGAAGATAATATCCGGCAGCGCGATGTAATCGATTCGACAAGAGACGTAAGTCCGCTGGTAAAGGCTCCTGATGCTGTCGAGGTAGATACTTCAAGAGTTACAATTGAACAGCAAGTGGAAATAATTCTTGGGCTGATTAAAAAAGCCTGGGAAAATTGATTTTAATAAGCCGTCAATAATTAAATATGTTGAACTAATTTTTCTGCCTTAGTGTTTTGGATGGCTTAAGCATTAACCGCAGAAACAATGTTATTTAGGAGGATTAATGTCCGAAGAGACAAAAGATACGAAAAAAATTGTTTTGACTGCAGATGATTATGAGAAAGCTAAAAGACAATTTAATAATGAGGAATATTCGCAGGAAGAATTTCTTACTTTAGCAAAGATTTATTCCGATTCATTTAAAGACGTAAAGGAAGGCGAGCTGATTAAAGGTAAAATCGTTCGCATTCAGGGAGACCATGTTATCCTTGACGTTGGCTTCAAATCCGAAGGATCAATTCCAAAAAGCGAATTCTATGAAGGCGAAGAAATTAAAGTCGGTCAGGAAGTTGAAGTAGTTCTTGAAAGTGTTGAAGACCAAGAAGGCAATCTGGTTCTGAGCAAACAGAGAGCAGACTTCTTAAGAATTTGGGCAAAGGTTGTTAAGGCTCATGAAACCGGCGAAATTATTCAAGGTAAAATTCTTAAGAGAATTAAAGGCGGAATGGTTGTAGATTTAATGGGCATGGAAGCGTTCCTTCCCGGCTCTCAAATCGATATAAGACCTATCCGCGATTTCGACGCTTTTGTCGGACAGACAATGGACTTCAAAGTTGTGAAAGTTAATATTCCGACAGAGAACGTTGTCGTTTCACATAAAGTTTTAGTTGAAGAAGAAATTGCCGACCAAAGAGATGCTATACTCAATAGTCTTGAGAAAGGACAAATCCTCGAAGGCACTGTTAAAGCAATTACAGACTTCGGCGTGTTCGTTGATTTAGGCGGCGTTGACGGCTTAATCCACATTACCGATTTGAGCTGGGGCAGAATAAATCATCCGAATGAAGTTGTTAAGCTTGATCAAATCATTAAAGTTGTTGTTACTGATTTTGATGAAGAGAAGAAGAGAATTTCACTCAGCTTGAAGAAACTACTTCCGCATCCATGGGAAGATATCGATAACAAGTTTAAGATTGGTGACAAAGTTTCCGGTCGTGTGGTTTCTTTAACCGACTACGGCGCTTTCATCGAGATTGAAAAAGGAATCGAAGGTCTAATACACAATTCCGAAATGAGCTGGACACAACATATCAAACATCCATCGCAGGTTGTTTCTATGGGACAAGTTCTTGAAGCGATCATCCTTAGCCTTGATAAAGAAGAGAAAAAGATTTCTCTCGGCATTAAGCAGCTTGAGCCAGATCCATGGGAATCTTTAATGGCAAAATATCCTGTTGGTTCAAGGCATACCGGAATTGCACGCAATCTTACAAACTTCGGTGTGTTTGTTGAACTAGAGCCGGGAGTTGACGGACTTGTTCACATTTCTGATTTATCGTGGACAAAGAAAATCCGCCATCCCGGTGAAGTTGTTAAGAGAGGAGAGAAGCTTGAGGTTATCGTTTTGAATGTTGATGTTGAACAAAGAAAAATTTCTTTGGGACATAAACAGGTTGAAGATAATCCGTGGAATCAATTTGAAAAGCTTTATTCAGTTGGAACAATTACCGACGGTAAAGTTGTTCGAATAATCGAAAAAGGCTTGATTGCCGAACTTCCAGAGCATGTTGACGGATTTGTTCCATCGACTTTGCTTGCCACTTCAAAGATTAAAAATGTTGCAAATCATTTTCCGATTGATGATGTTATCCCGTTAAAGGTAATTGAGTTCGACCGTGAAAATAAGAAGATTGTACTCAGTGCAATTGCAGCCTTGAAGGAAAAATCAGAAGAAGAAATCCGAGCTTATCTTGATAAGCATAAGTTCGACAGAGTTTCAGTTCAGGAAATTCAGACGGCTGAAACCGGAGCTATCGATTCTTCCGATTTCCCGATCTTCGAAGTGCCGGATGAAGGATCACCAGTTCCTCCGGAAGCGCAGACAAATTAATTCTAAGAAAATAATTTGATTAAAAGAGCGGGGAAGTTCTCCGCTCTTAAAATTTTAAACTGATATAAATGCCTAACAAAGTTGCATTACATACTCTCGGCTGCAAGCTGAATTTTTCAGAGACTTCTACTATCGGCAGCCAATTTCTTTCTAACGGTTATGAGATAATTGATTTCTGGAAATCAATCTATTCGCCGGTTGAGAAAGCCGATATTTATATTTTCAATACTTGCAGCGTAACTGAAAATGCTGAGAAGGAATGCCGGCAGCTTGTTCGAAGAGTGCTTAGGAAAAATCCTGATGCATTTGTTGCCGTTACCGGGTGCTATGCACAACTTCGACCTGAAGAAATTTCTAAGATTGAAGGTGTGGATGTCGTACTCGGCAGTAAAGAAAAATTCAAATTGTTTTCTTTGATTGACAGCTTTCAAAAAAATGAACTTGCTTGCATTTATGTTTCTCCAACCCAGCAGTTGAATGAATTTGGCGCCGCACATTCAACGGATGCCGACAGCAGAACGCGAGCCTACTTTAAAATTCAGGATGGCTGTGATTACAAATGTTCATTCTGCACTATTCCGCTTGCGAGAGGAAACAGCAGAAGCATGAACCCGGAAGAATTGGTAAAAGAATTTTCTTTGCTCGTGGAAAAAGGATACAAAGAAATTATTCTTACCGGGGTTAATGTTGGAGATTACGGTAAAGCTTTCGGAACAAACCTTTATCAAGTTCTTTTGAAGATGAATATAGTTCCAGGAGATTTTAGAATCCGTATTAGTTCAATTGAACCGAATCTCCTGACAGATGAAATTTTGGAACTGACTGCTGAAAGCGAAAAGATGTGCAAACATTTCCATATTCCTTTGCAAAGCGGAAGTCCGAATGTTTTGAAGCTTATGCAAAGGCGCTATAAAGCATCTGATTATTCAAAACTTATCTTCAAATTAAAAGAAAAAATACCGGAGCTTGGAATTGGCGTGGATGTCATTACCGGTTTCCCCGGTGAAACCGAAGAAAATTTTTTAGAGACTTATGAATTTTTAAGAGATCTTCCGGTTTCATATCTTCATGTATTTACATATTCGGAACGACCGGATACCAAAGCTATAAATATGCCAAACTCTGTTGATGTTAATAAAAGAAAAAAACGTACTAATATGCTGAGGATTTTGAGTACAAAAAAGAAAAACGCTTTTTATGCCGAAGCAGTTGGCAAAGAAGAAAAAGTTCTCTTCGAGGCAGAAAATGAAAATGGAATGATGAGAGGCTTTTCTTCAAATTATATTAGAATAGAAACACCTTTTAATTACAACCTTGTAAACAAATTTTCGGATGTTATTGTTTCGGAAATTAACGGCGATGTTTGCAGCGGAGAAATAAAAGGGACAGAAAAATCAATTGACTTAATCGCTTGTTAACAATTATACTTGCAGTAAAAAAAATATGAAAAAAATTCTCCTGGCACTTATTGTTGTATCTAATTTCGCTTTTCCTCAAAATTCGGGAAACCAAAATTTATTAGCTCTCAAAAATTCTATTAAAGATATAAAAACCGATCAAGGAATAAACCAATCTGCATTTGTTTCTAACGAAGGCAATAAAAAAAGTGTCGGTCTTGCAATTTTATTTTCGGCAATACTTCCGGGAATGGGCGAATTGTATGCCGATTCATATTCAAGCGGAAAATATTTTACAATCGCCGAAGGAACTCTTTGGGGAGTTTACTTCGGGATGAACACTTACAGCAGCTGGTTGAAAAACCAATACATTTCTTATGCTGCTTCTACCGGAGGAGTAAATACTCAAAATAAAAACGCCGATTATTATGCAACCATTGGCGGTTATTCAAACATCGATGAATACAACAATGCAATGGCGCTTCAAGGCAGCTTCAATCAAATGTGGGGTAACTCTTACTACTGGAATTGGAATACTGAAAACGAACGGAAAGCTTATCGCAATCTTTGGTCTTCTAGTGAGCAGGCACGTAATAATTTGAGGTTTGTAGTCGGAGCTATGATATTAAATCGAATAATCAGTGTAATTAACGCAGCACGTTTGACAGCTGCTTATAACAAGAGACAATCTCCAGAAGTAGGATGGAATGTTTCAGTTGGACTTAATAATATTCAAACACTTCCTACCGGGTTACAATTTAATTTTCAGTCTGAGCTATAAAAAGAAAAGCCATCCAGGCAAAGATTTAATTATTCGAGTAGTTAAGAAATCAAAAACCTAATAATATCGTTGAAAATTAACCAAAAGTACGGTTCTTAGATTAATTTTTTTTAATCCTATCTTAAGCTTCCATTAATTCAGTAAAGATAAGTTTGATATGTAAATTCAAAGTGAGTTTACGATATTTAAATTTTTAAAAATTAAATCAATAATTGATGAGAGGTAAAAAAATGAGATCTCGTATCTTATCCTTATTTGTTCTTGTTGCTTTCGTATTTACAGTTGGTGTAGGCTTTGCTCAAACAACTCCACAAGCTAAGAAACAAGAAAAAGCTAAAGTCGAAAAGAAACTAGAAAAGAAAGCTCCAAAGAAGATGGAGAAAAAAGCCGCTAAGAAAGAAAAGAAAGCAGTAAAGAAAACTGAGAAGAAAGCTGAAAAGAAAGTAGTTAAGAAAGAAAAGAAAGCTCCAAAGAAAATGGAGAAAAAAGCCACTAAGAAAGAAAAGAAAGAATTAAAGAAAGCTTCAGAGAAGTAAAAATTTTCTTTCTCATGTGATTGATCAAAAAAGGAGAGTTTCTTGACTCTCCTTTTTTATTTATATTTCTTACATGAGAATATTAATTATAGAGGATGAGAAAAAAGTAGCTTCTTTCATTAAAAAAGGTTTGGAAGAAGAATACTTTGTCGCTGATATTGCTTTTGACGGAAGGGAAGGACTTAAGCTCGTAACTTCCGAAGAATATGATGTTATAATCATGGATGTAATGCTTCCTTACATGGATGGCTTTACTCTAGTAAAAGAGATTAGGAAGCAAAATATTCTTACTCCGGTGCTTATGTTGACAGTTAAGGACAGCATAAAAGATAAGGTTGAAGGATTGGATGCGGGCGCTGATGATTATCTTACTAAACCTTTTGCATTTGAAGAATTGATTGCCCGCTTAAGAGCTCTGCTGAGACGAAATGAAAAATCGAAAATCTCTAAACTTTCTGCCGGTGATTTGGAAATAGATTTGCTTTCACATAAGATAACCAGGGATAACCGTGAAATTATTTTGACGCCGAAAGAATATTCGATCCTTGAATATCTTATGAGAAATCGTAACAAAGTGGTCTCAAGAACTAAACTTATTGAGCATGTTTACGACTACCATTTTGATACCGAAACAAATATAATTGATGTTTATATCAATAAACTTCGCTCAAAGATTGACAGCTCTGAAGATAAGCCTTTAATACATACAATCAGAGGTATCGGTTACATACTTAAAGACGATGGTTAAAATTTAGAAATGCTTCTTTATATCCGGTGTTATGTTTGAGAATTTAAAACATTTTGTATCTTCCACACGCTTCAAATCGACTATTTGGTATTCATCTCTTTTTCTTGTACTCGAAATTCTGCTAGGGATTTTCATTTACTTCTATCTTTATGGCACGATGATGGATAACCTTGATTACGGTTTGAAAACTCAAGCCAAGGCTATCCTTAGGTTAGTTTCGGAAAAACATATGGACATCGAACACTTTGTGCCTGATTCTGTTTATGCCGCACCGGAAGATCTTGTTTGGGATGTCATTTATAATGAAGTTGCTTTCAATCTCCGAAACAGTTTTATTCAAATCAACTATAAGAACCGGAATATTTTCAGTACAGATAATTTAAACGGTACTAATTTATCATTCCCGGAAAAGAAATCATCAATCAATTTATTCAGTTTTGCCGATACTACTCTTTCACCCAAGGAAATCCGGTGTGTAAAGCTTGTTTCTAAAGATTATAAAATTTTTGTTGCATTCCCCATTCAAAATATAGATCAAACGCTTAGCAGCCTTGTTCATATTTTTGTTTTATTAGCTCCTATATTTTTTCTCGTTTCAATCATCGGCGGCAGTGTTATCTCGGCAAAGGCGCTATCTCGTATCGATGCAATAATTAAAAAGACCGAGGAGATAACTGCGCAAAACCTTGATGAAAAAATCTCTGGGGAAAAATACAGCGATGAATATGGCAGACTTGTAAAAAAGATGAACGAGATGATAAGCAGAATTAAGACTTCTATAGATTATATGAATCAGTTCTCTATTTCTGCTGCTCATGAACTTAAAACACCGCTGACAATTCTACGCGGCGAAACTGAAATTGCACTTAAGTCTCCAAAGATGCCTGAAGAATACATTGAAGTACTAAAAAGCAATTATGAAGAAACGATACGCTTAACCAAGATAATTGACAACCTTTTCTTCATCTCTAAAATTGATCATTCTTTAATTGATATTAAGAAGGAAAGGGTTAATATCGATGCTTTCCTTGCCGGTATTGCTGATAACCTGAAAATACTCGGTGCCGAAAAAAATATTAAGCTTGTGGTAAACTCACAAACTAAAGCAGATGTTGAAATAGATAAGGAACTGATGACGCAGGCACTTTCAAACTTAGTAGATAATGCAATAAAGTACGGCGATGAAAACAACATTGTAACCATCAAAGCTGAAAACTGCGATACAAGTAAAATCAAAGTTAGTGTAACTAATAAAGGCGAAGGAATTCCGGAAGAAGCAATCCCAAGAATTTTTGATAGATTTTATCGTGTTGAAAGTTCCCGTAACCGCAAGACTGGCGGTGTTGGGCTCGGTCTTTCCGTCGTAAAAGCGATAGTTGGCTGGCATGGCGCAGAAATTTTTGCTACCTCAATTCCAAATTCAGAAACAGAATTTTCAATCATTCTTAACAAGGCAAGTTGAACTAATTGAAGTTTATTTTGTCAACTTATGTAGAGCGTATCCTTCTTTATTAAGAAATTCGGCGTTACGCTCCAAAAATTTTTTTATTTTTTCAATAGGAATGACTTTTGTTATTCCATATCTCAATAATTGAAGCTGCTTTGCATACATCTCTCCCTTATATGGAACAGTCGGATCATACTTCATTGTTCCTTCAAGAGTTGCTGGTTCAAGTACATTTTCATTTTCATCTGTAATCCATTGGACAATTCCAACAAGTTCAAAGTTGGGAACGCCGCCTCTTAAAGCAAGTACAATTCCTCCGCTGTAGCCGCGGTTAACAACCGCATCAACTAAAAAGGAGCCTTCCTTGTCAAAGTTAGGGCTGCTGATAATTGCCCTGGTAATCATTTTATAATTCATCGGGTAACCGAAAAGATATACAAAATCGCCCCACTCGAGTTGTTTTGAATTTCCAAATGGAAAATTAAAGACAGGGAAATATGCATGACTAGTTGTACCGTAATCATTACCGAGTAAAGCCAGGTCCTCATCTTTGTCGACTAAAATTTTTTTCACTTGGCTGTCGCCAGGAAAACTTGCAACATAAATGGTTTCCTTTTCTTTGAATCCTATGCTTTGTACATCGTCAGTGAAAACACCTTTTGCATCGGAAAAATATGTAACAATTGTATCCGGAAAATTTATAATATGAGCGCATGTTAAAAGCAGAACCTTTCCGGCAGAAGAATAAATCAACAGTCCAGTCCCGGAACTAGTTCTATCTATATAAGTAGATTTTACTTGCCTACTATCGATTACCTGTTTGGTTAAATCTGGTTTTTTAATTTTACTCGTGTCGCTGAAAATATAAACTCTATAAAAGGCAAGAGAGTTAATCCTATAAACGGTTTGAGAGATTTCTTCCAATTGTTTTGAGCAGTTCGAATTTGGGAATCCACTGTCATAAGCGTTGTTCTGTATTGATGCTGTTTTGGATTTATAAATTACTGTTGAGCATGAAAAACTGATAAACAGCAATGCCATTAAAAATAGCCCCTTAACTGACGAACGAAACATGCTCCCTCCTCAGCTTAAAGAATAAGAAATTTAATCTGGACTGTAAAAATATTTTGTAAAACTTGCTTTTTAACAATAATCTTTTTTTTACTATTCCACAACAATTTTATTCCGGATTTATTCCTATTTTTAGTAAACTGAAAATATTTGATCGAGAATTATTGATGAAAACTCCGGCAATAGCAATAACTGCTTCTTTAGTTTTTATTTCTTTTCTCTGCGGAAAAGCACAAGCCAGAGAAGTTTCTTACATCCAAGCTGAAAATAGAATAACACTTAAAGGTTTTTCAAGAAGTCCTTACTTTGATGAACAACTTTTAAAGTTAGAAATTTTCAACGGAATAAAAATTGAAATAAATGCGCCGGCAGCAAGTATATTTGACAACAATAAAAAAGTAATGCTAATCTTTTATGCTCTGCCTAATATGAATACAATAGCTGAAACGATTGGAAGACAAAAAATACCCGGGCTTGATTGGCACTATGAAATTCAGCAAATTGGAGCACAGGTAAGATTTTTAAGGAATCTTGTTTCTGATAAAAATATTGTTATTGCCTATCTAGAGTCTCCCGAAGAAAGCTGGCAGTGGTGGAGGATGAAACATCCCGGAGATGATTTTATATTTAAACAAGTTGTTGATTCAGTTGCCAATATCTTTAGGAATTTTTCAACTGAGATAGTACTTGACGGGCACAGCGGCGGAGGCAGCTTTGTCTTTGGTTTTATAAACAGTGTTAATAAAATTCCAAATAATATTAAGCGGCTTGCATTTCTTGACAGCGATTATGATTATTCCGACAGCCTGCACCATGGAGGGAAAATTAGCCGGTGGCTAAAAGCAGAACCGGACCATTATCTTTGCTCAATTGCTTACGATGACAGGCATGTAATTATAAACGGTAAAGATATCGGTACAATTAACGGCGGAACTTTTTATAGAAGCAAACTGATGGAGAACCGACTGTCTGAAGATTTTCATTTTCAAAATGAATCGGACTCGCTGTTTATTAAATACACTGCATTAAACGGAAGAATAAAATTCTTTCTTAAAAGAAATCCCGACCATTTAATGTGGCATACATTGCTTGTTGAAAAGAACGGATTTATTGAAAGCATTCTTTCCGGCACCAAGTATGAAAATGAAGGATATCAGCTTTGGGGCTGGGATGCTTACTCAGAATATATTCAGCCTTAAGTTCATAAATTATATAAGTTTTTCACTTGCCTTTCTTTCATATTCTAATTAAATATGAAGCTGAATTTTGGGAAATTTATGAAGAAAACGGCATCTGTAATTATTACTGCATTTTTTATTATACTTTCATCATTTAATAATTTATACAGCCAAAGCACTTACGAGTTTATGAGGCTCGATATGAGTGCTCGTGCAGGTGCTTTAGCCGGCAGCTTTGTTTCTAACAATGATGATCCGGATGTAATTTTTTATAATCCTGCCGGTCTTCAATTTATTGAAAAACCAGCGGCATCCTTTTCTTTCGTTAAACACTTGCTTGATATAAATCTTGCAAGCCTTTCTTATGCTACTGATCTTCCAAAGATCGGAAGAGTAGGTGCTGCAGTAAAATATATCAATTATGGAACTTTTACACAGGCTGATGAATTCGGAAATAAGACAGGAGAATTTAGTGCAGGTGAGTTTGCTTTCTTGCTCGGTTACTCAAACTTACTAGATAATAATTTTTCATATGGATTTAACGCTGTATTTATTTACTCAAAGATTGCCGACCGTATTTCAACTGCGGCTGCTTTTGATGTTGGGCTGCATTATTCAATTCCTTCGGATATGATTGATTTCGGTTTTGCGATCATGAATGTTGGCTCTCAAATTTCATCATATTATACTACCAAAGAAAATCTTCCGCTTGATATTACACTCGGTGTTTCAAAAAGAATGGAACATTTGCCGGTTAGATTGTCATTAGACTTTCACGACCTCAATCAGCAGCAGAATACATTTTTTCAAAAATTCAATTCATTCAGCTTAGGTGCGGAATTTTATTTAAGTAAAGTTTTAACCCTCCGTTTTGGTTATAATAATCAACAGCGAAGTGATCTTGCAATCGGTCAATCAGCAGGTCTTGCAGGCATCAACATTGGATTGGGTGCTTTAATATCCGGCTACAGATTCGATTATGGTTATTCCTCCCTCGGCTTAATCGGAAGCATTAACCGCATTAGTGTATCGACGTCGTTCTAGCAGCTTAACGCTTATAAGGTTGTTTCAAATATTTTTCCGCAAGCAGGTGGGAATTTTCAAAATCTTTTAAATCAAGAAGCTTTTTGTAATAGTTAACTGCACCAATCCGGTTCCCTTGCACATCGTCTATCATTCCTAAATAAAGATAAGAGTTTATAAGAAACCCCGATGTCTCTTTTTTATCAATCTGCTTTGAAAGATCAGCACACATATCAAAATATATTTTTGCTGAATCAAGTTTGTCGAGCATTCGATATTGGAAACCAATATAATACGAAGCCTCTCTTTTAGCATTTGCATTATTGTAACCAGCATAATTTTCTGCCGCTTTGCTCATTACATCTTTGAAAATCAAATCAGCGGCGTAATAATTGCCCATTTTAGCTGCAATTCTTCCGCGCCATCGCTCAAAGACGGGATTGTCGGGGAATTCCGTTGTTAACATTTTGCACCACTCATCTGCTTTATATGGATCATTCTCGTAGCTGAAATATAATGTCGTTAAAAAATATCTTGCTTCATATTTTGCGAACTTTCCGTGAAGTCCAACATCGGTCAATTCATCAAGTCCCTTTTGTTTGTTACCCGGCGGAAAAAATATCATTAACGGTTTTATAAGTGGAAATTCATTCGGAATGACTGCTGCATAATAATCATAAATTCCAAAACCAAGCTTGACATCAACATTCTTTGGATCGATCTTAGCCGCTTTTTCAACAATAGGAAGTGCAAGCCGTCCGTCGTTTGCAGCTTTAAGCCAGCTTTCCCTAAAAGCTCTTAATCTGCCGCGAAAGCCAATTGCGCCGCCTTTAAAAAAAAGAGCTTCTTCATTGTCAGGATCTTTTTTCAGGATTTGATCACATTGGTAAATTACATCTTCAAGTTTCTGGAAAAAAATATCGTCATGGGATTCATTGTCCGGGTTAAGTAGAATTTTCCACCAATCGATCATCGCTAAAAAGAATCTTCCTTCAGGTCTATTAGGATAATCCGCAATCAATCCTTTAAAGGTTTTATCTGCCTGATCGAATTTGATGTTGTAGATTTGTTTTATACCGCTTATAACGGTTGAATCGAAATCCGTGCTTTGCGAATGCAACGGAACAATTAATAGACAGAAAAAAAATATCGCGAATAATTTTTTCAATTCATTTACTATATCTTATCCGTAGAGAGCGGTTAAGATTTTGCCAATTTTTCCAGAAGATAATTCAAAATCTGATCGTTTGAAACTCTAACTTGTTCCATCGAATCGCGTTCTCTAACAGTAACTGTTTGATCACTTAGAGTTTGTGTATCAACTGTAATGCAGAAAGGCGTTCCAGCTTCATCCTGCCTCCGGTACCTTCTGCCGACCGCACCTTTATCATCATAAAATACTTTCAAATTCTTTCTGAGATCTTGCTCAATGTTCAAAGCGATCTCCGGCATTCCATCTTTGTTTACAAGAGGGAAAATTGCAGCTTTAATCGGCGCCAGCTTCGGATTAAATTTTAAAACAGATCTCATCTCACCTTTCACTTCTTCCTCGTAATAAGCATCTATGAAGAAAGCCATGAATGATCTGCTGGCTCCTGCCGAAGTCTCGATTATAAATGGAATAAATTTATCTTTTGATTCTTCATCAAAATATTTCATTGACTTTCCGGAGAACTGTTCATGTCTTGTCAGATCAAAATTAGTACGGTTATGAATTCCTTCAATCTCGCCCCAGCCGAAAGGAAATTCATATTCAATGTCGGTTGCTTCCTTAGCATAATGAGCGAGCTTGTTATAAGGATGATCGTGGTATCTAAGCTTTTCTTTTGTCATACCAAGCGAGTAGAACCATTGCAGTCTTTCACCTTTCCAGTAATCGTACCATTTCTTATCATCTCCCGGCTTAACAAAGAATTGCATTTCCATCTGTTCAAACTCACGGGTTCTGAAAAGAAAATTCTTTGTATTGATTTCATTCCTGAAAGCTTTACCTATTTGCGCAATGCCGAATGGAATTTTTTGCCTTGAAGTTCCCTGGACATTTAGAAAATTAACATAAATTCCTTGAGCAGTTTCCGGGCGAAGATAAACCACCGCGCTGGAATCTTCAAGCGGTCCGACAAATGTCTTAAACATTAAGTTGAATTGCCGTGCGGCAGTAAATGTATTCTTGTTTCCGCACTGCGGACAATTAATTTCTTCAAGGAGAAGAGTATTGAAGTCTAGGCTTTCAAGCATAGTTGTAAAAACATCTTCTGCCTTTTCGGAAATTGTTTTAAATTTTTCGAGAAGAATTTTATCATTAGAAATTTTTTCTTCGACGGTTTCTAAAATCTTCTTCTGTTTTTTTTCATTTATGGATTCACCAAGAACGTCAACTCTAAAACGGGATTTACACTGTTTGCAGTCAACCATAGGGTCTGTAAAATTCTCAACATGACCGGACGCCTCCCAGACTTTCGGATGCATTAAGATCGAAGCATCGATTCCTTCGATGTCGTTGCGGTAAGTCATGAACTTCCACCAAGCTTCCTTAATGTTTTTAAGAAGCTCTACGCCGAGAGGACCGTAGTCCCAGCAGCCGTTTAAGCCGCCGTAAATTTCGCTTGACTGGAAAACAAATCCTCTGCGCTTTGCGAGTGAAACAATCTTCTCTACCAATTCATTCAAGTTTTTCTTCTGCTTTTCGATGATGACATTCTCCAAAATTTAATTCTAAAAATGAGTACAAATATAACAAATCATGAAGAAATTTAAGCGGTTTGAATCATCTGGGAGATTGCAAAATAATTACGCTTTCAATGCTTCGGTTAGATTATTGAGCTCAGTTTTCAATAACCTTTTTATGGCTATGTGATTCGGAGAAAGCCTTCCGGATTTTAATTTAACGATTTCAAGAAGATTTATTGACTGTGATAAATAATTTAATAGAAAGGTATAACTTTTCCTTTTTGATGAAATTTTTTTTAGAGCATTTATATGAGCTGTAATCGTTTTAATATCTCCGCGTTCAACCGGTCCGGATAATGCCTTCTCTGCACCATCATTTTTAATATTGTCGAAAGTTGCTTTAGTTATCGTCTCCATCAATCTGACAAAATTGAAGCTTTTCATATCGAAGATTTTTCCGGCTGTATAAAAATTTCCTACCATAAAGTTGGAAACAAATACACCTGCAATGTGATAAAAGACTTTTTCTCCGGTTTTAAGTTTGAACGGCTTCAACAAAAGTTTTTTTGCAAGGGCAAATAAAAATTTTTCTGTTTCTTTATCATTTGTTTCTATAGCTGCAAAACATCCTTTTATTGGCACTGGTTTTCGTGATGGGAAAGTCTGCATAATGTGGAATGAAGCTGTTTTAGCGCCTTTCTTCCTTAAAGGATATAATACGGAAGAATCAAGAGCACCGGATAGATGAACATATAAATTATTCTTAAGAGATTTATTGGTTATTGAAAGTTCTATTGCTGCATTTTCTATTTGATTATCAGGTACGCATACAAAAACTAAGCAGTCTTTCGCATAAAAGTCATCTATTTTATTTGAAAAAGTTTTTATACCGAATTTAATTGCAAGCTTTCTTGCTGACTCTTTCTTTCTGCTAATAATTGATGTGATTTTGTATCCGCTATTTATTAAAGCTTCGGTCAGTGAGTAGGAAATTTTTCCGGCGCCAATGATTACAATCTTTTTATCCTTCACAAAGATTACCCGCCGTAAACAACAGCCGAAAGATAGCCCACTACTTCGGATGTGTCGCCGCTGGAATTGCTGGAATCGCTTCTATGAAGGACAAGCGAATGTCTCTTATTTATCAAGTCGGCAGCTTTCATCATGGCAACAATAGGTCCGCCGCCGCAGGCTTCGCAGCGCTGAACTTCAAGATCGGACTGGAGAGTTTCATAATCAAATTCGGAAATCCTTCTTTCAACAATTGAATCCAGTGCATCTGCTTCATCTTTAGTATGAAAGTGGGATAGATCTGAGCTTGCAATAATAACCGTATTATCATCAGCCGCATCCGCAAGCTTTGAGGCAAGTTCTTCAATATTAAAGCTGCTCTGATCTCCCATTACAATAGGAACAATTTCGAAATCACTGATCACTTTTTGAAGAAATGGAATTTGAACTTCAATCCCATGTTCATCTTTGTGTCCTTGAGTCCCGATAAAAATATTTTTACTTCCAGATATTAATTTTGCCGCCATTTTTTTATTTATCCTTATGACCCCAAGTGGAGTAGAATAAGCATCGCCTTTATAAATTGAAATACCCGGAAAATATTCTCTGTGGCTGGGAGAAATTATGATGACAGTTTTTACATTTTTCTTTTTGATTAGATTGTAGGCATAAGCAGCGGTTCTTCCTGAATAAATGTAACCCGCATGAGGTGAAATCAACCCGATAACATCTTCAACGCTTTCGCGCGGCTTCGATATGGCAAGCAATGTCTCTAGTTCATCGTTTAATTTAACCGGGTCAGATGGATAGAAATAGCCGGCAACTGCAGGCTTTCTAATATCGCTCATACGTTCTTGTTCTATTACCAACTTCTGAAAACACTAATGCAGTAAATGTTTTTATGTTCAGCTTTCTTATTTCCCATTCATTTTGCGGGAGACCAGCCTTCTCACAAAGTGCAGTTAGAAAACCAGGGATATCAAAATTATTTTCAGCAGCAACTTGCGGCAGTAGAAGTCCGCGGTAATCTCCTTCTTCAAGATACAATCCATGTTCACCAAGCTTTATCATGTTATAGTCTTCCAATTCGGAAAGGGGAGACAGCACGGAAATTTCTACATTAATTTTCGGAAGCTCTTGCTCTGACAATGGAGGAAACCTGGGATCGTTTGATGCAGCCTGCATTGCAGCATCGCAGACAGTTTCATATAAATTCCATTTTGAAGTGATATAACCAATACAGCCTCTAAGCTGATTGTGAATAGTAAGAGTTACAAAAACACCGGCTCCAGTTTGTTGAAGCTGAGGATAATAATTATAATCGATAATTGACGAGTGGGCTTCACCGAATAAGGACTCTATCGAGTCTCTTGCAGCAAGCATAAGAATTCCTTTAGATTCCTCCGAAAGTTCCATTAATCCCTCAAAAAAAAATTATTTAATATTTAGAGAACAAACTTCAAGCTTAGTTTTTTCAATCAACAGAAATAGAAAATTGTCTTTGATGAAAAAAGAATCAGGAACAAATGTCTTTGAATGCGCATTTAAAACCATTTCTAAAATACTCTTTTTCTTTAGAATATCAATAGCTTTGAAGGTGTTTTGAAAATTACCGTCTTTCAAAGATTCATGAAAATTCATAAGAATTATTTCGTTCAAAGGAATATATTCAATTTTTCCTGCGACAGTATATTTCTTTCTTATTGAATCAACTATTTGATCTGCTGGCGGAAAGGATGAACTGCTTTCTTCGAAAGGTTCGGGGAAAAGATAACCTTCAAAATTATTTTGTTCAAATGATTCTTCTCTCAATCTATTAACATCAGTAGAATTGTCGCCAAACTCTTCTAAAAGACTACCTGTTAGGCTATCAAGAATGTAGTAGCTTCTTCCTTCGAAATAAATTTTATAACAAAATATTTTATCGCTGCTGATAAAATCAAAAATATAATCGTTTGTTTGCCAGATAATTTTTTGAGAAAGGATATCAAACGCAATTATGCCTTTATGATCGGGCATATCTCGGCTGGCAAATTTATGGAAATATATCATATCGTTATGAATGGATTCGATGCCAGACCAGTGTTTTTCTTCAAGTTGAAAGTCGTGAAAAATCTCTTCACCGGATTCTATCTGAATGCAGTTATAAAATGCTTCCCTGGAGTTCATATCCCGCTCTTCGATTATCAGTTTACCTGTATTCGTAGGAAGAAGCCGCCAGATTTGCCTGTTTCTTGTGTAGGTATATAATCTTTTAATTTTCTTCATCTTAATTCTTCGAACTTAGCGGTAAAGTGCCTTAACATTGGCGCCTCGTAAACAATTTTATATCCTTTGAGAGAATTCCTGTTTTTAAAAACCTCAAGAATAATTTCAAGCACGTAATCAATATGGCTTTGTGTATAAACTCTTCTCGGCACAGCAAGACGAACAAGTTCCATAGGCGGAGGAATTAACTTACCGCTCGAATCATACTTGCCAAACATTACGCTGCCAATTTCCACTGAGCGGATTCCGCCTTCAATATACAATGCAATTACAATTGATTGTCCCGGAAATTGTTCCGGCGGTATATTAGGAAGAAATCTTTTTGCATCGAGATAAATTGCATGCCCTCCGGGCGGCTCAATCATCGGCACTCCGGCTGCTACCAACTTTTCGCCGAGGTATTCGATACTTCTAATTCTATATTGGAGATAGTGCTCATCAAGTACTTCTTCCAAGCCTTGCGCCACGGCTTCAAGATCTCTTCCTGCTAAGCCGCCGTAAGTCGGAAATCCTTCGGTAACTATTAAAAGATTTCTGCATTGCTGTGCAACCTCTTCATCGTTTAAGGCGAGGAATCCACCGATGTTTACGAGAGCGTCTTTCTTGGCACTCATTGTTGCGCCGTCTGCATAAGAGAACATTTCCTGTGCAATTTCTAAAACTGATTTATCTGCATATCCCGGTTCTCTCTTTTTAATGAAGTATGCGTTCTCTGCGAAGCGGCATGCATCTAGAAATAGAGGAATGCCGTATTTTTTACAAACTGATTTTACTTCGCGTATGTTCTGCATAGATACCGGCTGACCGCCGCCTGAATTGTTGGTTACCGTAATCATGCACAAAGGAATATTTTCTTTGCCGGTATTCTTTATAAAATCTTCGAGCTTTTGTACATCCATATTTCCTTTAAAGTCTGCACGGATCTCAGGATGTTTCCCGGTTTCATTCAGAAGATCAACTGCTTCTGCTCCGGTAAACTCTACATTTGCTCTTGTTGTGTCAAAGTGGGTGTTGTTCGGAATAAATTTCCCTTTACCGCCGACAACAGAGAAAAGTATTTTTTCAGCAGCTCTTCCTTGATGGGTTGGGATAATGTAATTCAAGCCCGTAATTTTTTTTACAGTCTCTTCAAACCTGTAGAAACTTTTTGAACCAGCGTAAGATTCATCACCGTCCATTATTCCTGCCCACTGTTTTGAGCTCATTGCAGATGTTCCGCTGTCAGTCAGCAGATCTATTAAAACATCATCTGCATGAATCATGAATGGATTGTAGCCTGCTTCTTTTATAAGCCGGATTCTTTCTTCCTTCGACGTAAACCGGATAGGCTCGACGGATTTTATTTTGAAAGGCTCGATTATTGTTTTCATGAAATACCTTAAGTGTAATGTAAATAAATTTAATGTTTTATTTTTGCGTCCGGATTTTTGTCCGGTTCAGCTTTCAAAAGCAAATTTTCTTTGCTTCTCAAAGTTCAGCAAAATTTGAATTCAATACAACTAAAGGAATCGGACGAAAACCTACTCCTTGAAGTTTTGGAGTAATGGAACACTGGAACACTGGAGTAATTAGTAAATCCTGTTAATCGACTATTCCAACACTCCATTATTCCAGAAAGCTGTGTAATGAAGAGATAATTTTATTTTTTTATTGCGTTTTGTTAAAACAATAAATAATTTCATCGTGTTCTTTTCTATTTTCAAAATTATAGGAGATATCAATGGACGATTTTACTGAAACAACTTCTTCCACGCCACAAGCTGATGACCAGCAAACCGAAGAGGAGCTTAATCATTCAGATAAAATGATAGGCATCTTTACCGAACCTTCGAAAACTTATGAATCTATTGCCAAGTTTCCGACTAAAACAATTGACTGGTTTCTACCTGTTTTTCTGACTTTTTTAGTTATTGCAATTACTCAAATTGTAATTAACAGTAACAAAGGGCTGCATTCACAGATAGTTGATAAGCAGATGACCCGTGTGCAGGAAAACCTTGATAAAGCAGTAAAAGATGGTAAAATTACTCAAGACCAGGCTAACCAGCAATTAAACGCAATGCAGGATAGAATGGACACATTCGGCGGCATTCAGATTGTGTTTATTTTCGTTGGCGTTTTCATCGGAGGCTTTATTGTTTTCTTCATTGTTTCGGGAATCTATTATTTGTTTGTTAAATTTCTTTTGAAGGGAGACGGTAATTTTAATTCCGTGCTAGTTGCCAGCGGCTTAACGTTTTACATTGCAATAATACAGATAATACTCGCTACAATTTTTACTTTTGCACTTGGAAGATTATTGCCTGATACAAGTCTTGCCAGCTTTATGGATTCAAATAAGCTTTCTTTCAGTGGATTTATTTTCTCCAAACTTGATATCTTTTCAATATGGATTTACATAGTGCTGAGCATTGGATTGGCGAAGATGTTTAAATCCCAAACTACCGGGAAATATTATATCACCGTCTTCGGAATCTGGCTCATCGGCGGCTTATTGATTTTCTTTATTGCTAAAGCTGTTCCGTTCTTAAGCTTCTTTGGAGGTTGAATTTTTTAAGTGCGGCTCATCCCGGTTTTAAAAGGGATGAGTCTCACTTTTTTGCTCAATTTAAGAACCATTTAGATTGATGGAACACCATTTATAAATACTCCATCAACCTTATGATAGTTGAATGCTTAAGATATGATACTCACTTACTTTTCTTTGCCCGTCAAAATATCTTCCAGCCTGTTACGCTTTACATAGTTTTCAAAACGAAAGGATTCAGCTAGCGCAACAAGTTCTTTATCTGATTTATCTTTAAACAAATTACAATATTCAGGTACAAGAGCCTGGGCTATCAAGATATGCCTGACAAGCAAATCTATCTCGCCTTGCTGACCTTTTGGATAAGGATTATAATCCGGAAATTCTTTTTTAAATAACTTTTCCAATGGCTCCATAACCTGCCTGATATTTTTATCTGTCGATCCCCATGCATCAGCTCCGAGAGAATCTTTCTTTGCAAGAAATGCCGAAACAAGTTTCATGTACGGCGTGCTGTCTTTTTGATGCATGATGGCTTGCAAACCCATATCCTTATACAGCCAGATACACCAGCTGACTTTGTATTTATTGTAATAAGCTAATTGATCCTTCAGTATCTGGTATCGCATTTCGTCTTTTTCAGGACTTCCGGTATACACAGGACCAAACTCACCAACCCAAAGCGGAACAGAGTGTGAAAACATAAATTCACTCTTCTCCAAGAAATCTTTTTCAAGTGTATCCTTGTCATAATATTTTTCGCGGGTATAACCTGGATAATCTCCGCCGAAAATAAATCCGGGCATAGCGTAATCATGATTAGTATAAACTACATTTTCCCAAACCTCGGTGAACTTGCTAAAATCCGTTGCATACCTGTCACCTTCCAGGAACAGAATATGTTTCTCATCGATTTTTCTAATTGCTTCACGAAGGCGTTTGTAATATGGGAAAAGCTTTTCACCGGAAGGATCAGCCGGTTCATTGATCAGATCATAGCCTGCAACCCACGGCTGATTTCTATAGTGTTCTGCAATTGCCTCCCATAAGTGTACAGCCCTGTCTTGAAATTCTTTATATATCCAGAAAGCTGCAACGTGTGTAGGATTGTCACTGTGCCAGTGCTGATTTTGGCTTCCAGGCAAAGCATGCAGATCGATGATTGTATATATCTGATGCTTTGCACATAGCTCAATTACTTTGTCAAGATATTCAAATGCTTCTTTTTTAATAACACCCGGATTTATATCATCTTCAAATAGACGGTAATTGATTGGTATGCGTACCAGGTTCAAGCCAAGGCTTTGAATGTATTCAGCATCAGGTTCGGTAAAATAACTTTTGTAAAAAGTATCGAAGTAAAGATTGTATTTTCTTTCTCCCAATACTTTTTTCAGACCTTCGCGCATGGATTCTTCATTTGCCGGATAGCCGTCAATAAAATTTTCCATGTGAAGCATTCCGCCAAGTCCGAAGCCGCGTAAGTAAACAGTATCGCCGATTGCATTGACAATATGATCTCCCGAAACCCGGAGCCAGTGTTCATTTTCTGATTTCTTTTCTGCTTGACTTTCCTCGGTATAAATACCAAGTAAAAACAAGAACTGAAGAATAAACGGCAATAAATAATTTGTTCGTTTCATAGTTTTATAACCTTATTTATCGATGAGAATAAATTATCTTCCAAATATATTATTTGATCCAAAAGTTCGTCCCGCTCCTCCGAAGATGCATTAAGTATATCTTCCAAAATTGTGGCTGCTATTATTTCT
This sequence comes from Bacteroidota bacterium, assembly GCA_021815405.1. GTDB lineage: Bacteria > Bacteroidota > Ignavibacteria > Ignavibacteriales > Ignavibacteriaceae > FEN-1297. Next base: position 90,092 of record JAKAGV010000013.1, on the reverse strand, counting down.
CCGAAAATTACAAAACCGCTGCCGATTTTTTTAGTATCGACTAACTTACATTCCGGATGTGTCTTGCACTCATTTATCAGCGTAGCATTTATTTATGCTGCCTTAGTTAAGCTCAAACCGGATTTTGTTATCCTTTTGTTTCCATACCATTGAATTCAGCATTTGGGTACTATTTTCGGATTATCACTCGAATCCTATTTAGAAATAAATGCAATAGCACCCGGTATTAAACTTGGGTTCCAGTTCCTATTATCAATTGGGTAACTTACTTCTTTTATATTTGATTTTATATAATATACTTTTTTATGCTGTTGCCAAACCGCGGCAGCTCAACTCAATTCCGTTTTATTGTTCCTCTGCTTAGTAAGGAATATAGTAAACCGAGAAAAATAAAGTATATTAATCATGCTTATTTCCCGTTAATATTAATTGAAATGCCTGATCTACACGGCTGTTTTTCTCTTTAGGCATTATCTCAGTAAATCCGAATTTTTTATATAATGATATTGCTTCCTTTAAAGGTGTAATAGTTTCCAGGATAATCCTCTTATACTTTTTCTCTTTTGCAATATTTAATGCGTTTGCCAGCATGAACTTACCCAGACCTTTGCCCCTGTAATCTTTTAGAAGATACATCTTTCTTAGTTCGCAAATATCTTTGTCGATTTGAAATATGCCGAAGGTTCCTATAACATGTTCATTATCTTCTGTCAAAACTCCGAAGAACCCGTTTTTATTAAAGTAATTATTTTCGATGTCATTTAAATCCTTATCTTTTCCTTTTTCGTCAGGGGATAAGCCGTATTCCCGAAGTACCGTAAATACTACATTCTTAATGAACAGAATGTCTTCATTCTTTGCTTCTTGTATCGCGTATTCTTTATATGAATGTAATTTCTGATTCATTATTTTTTTATTAACTCATGGATTAATCCGTTGCTTAATGAAACTAATAGCTTATTTATATAACCTTTTCAACGGTTTGTTAACAACTGCTCATTTAAGCGGTTAACTTGAGTTATTAACTGAAGTTACGCAATTGTCATGCTGAACTTGTTTCAGCATCTAAAAACAGCTTAAAAATAAAGATTCCGAAACAAGTTCGGAATGACAAAACATTATTTTGCGTAACTTCACTTATTAATTTATTTTTGCTTTCGGTTTGCGTCCGGAACATAAACGATTTTTTTGAATCTTTTTCGTCGGGAATTTTTATTGCCTTTTGACTTTTATCCTTTAATACAGGTTATGTTGTATTTACAGATTCTTGATTTTTAAATTATTTACTTTCGTCAATAAACTTTGAAGAATACTTCATAATTTCTAAAACGCACTCTTGAACGTTATCACTTCCACAAATATCATATGTATTCGGGATATAAATAGATAAATTAGTGGCTTGTTCACCAAATTCTTGTGCTCCTTTGGAAAAAGGGTCTTTTGTTATAAATACAAGATATAAAGTTTGTGCAGCATATAAATATGAAAGTGCTTCTGCAATAACCGTATCAGAAGAAAGCTTTTTTAACTCTTCCTCTATTAAGACAACATTATTTAGATAGAAATGCTCTCCATCTTTATTCCCGGGTTTTTTTAGAAGAACATTATTAAGAAGAGCAGCACTTAAGAATTCTCCCTTTTGTTTTCCATAAATTGGATAATAATTTTTTGAAAGCCTTGAAAATAATCCAACTCTTAGTTGGGTTATAGATGCTTCAAGAAGTTCGATAGTTTGTTTTTTAGAACCGCCAAATATTTTTGCCAATATTCCCATATTAATTTTTTATAACTAATCGATTTCTATTTTTATTTCTTTATTATGAAATTCTTCCAATGGCTCAGAATCAAGGAATAAATATTTAGTAGCATTAGGAAAAACATTTTCCTTATATTTTATTTTTTCTCGCGATTTGATTTTTGAAATAAGATAATTTATGGCAATTGTGAATAATGCAGGTTCAAGTTCGTAACTACTATAATTAGCTCGTAAAATTGCATCTTCTCTACCAGTGATTCTAACTTCCACAATTTTTATCTCCTCATTATTATTTTTTGCTTTCTCAGGTGAATCATAAATAAAAAAGTAAAATTAGTTTGAAAATAATCACCTAACGGGTCAATGTTTTTCTGTGACAGAAACTTTAAGTATTTCATTTTAACCTCTAATTAACGTGCCACATAACGGCGTTGCCAATAAGCGGCGCCCCAGAACAAGGATGCCGAATAATACCAACAACTTTTTATTTATTATAATTTTTATTTAACAGAACAACTATGAACAAGAAACTTAACACGGAACTACAATGCCAATAATTACGAAATTGTCAAATGCGAAAACGGCGTCCGCTTGATTGGCTGGTTAGCCCATTTTTATAAATTATGTTTATGCTTCCTTAAATTTTCCGGAAATATATTTATGAATTATACTTGCTACGAGTGTTTGGTAGGGCATTCCTTCTTCTAATGATTTAGCTTTTAAGTTTGCTAAATCTCTTTCCGTTAGACGGATATTTATCCTTTTGTTTTTAGCAGCCGTATTTTTAGCATATCGCTGATATTCTAACTTTTTCTTTTCCAAATCCTTTACTGATTTCCATTCACCTTTTTCGTATGATTTTAATAACTTTTTCTCTTCTTTGTCTAACTTCATTTTATTCTCCTTCTAAATATTTTTTTGTCGCTTTTCTGCTTGGGATAATAGTTTTCAAAAATACTTTATCTGAATCTTCTACAAATGGAACTAAATAAGCATACTTCTCATACTCAACCACATATATATATTGATTTGCATACTTTTCTTTATTAGGTTGCTCTATAATATCAAGCAGATGTCCTAGTTCAATCTGACTAACTATTATTTCGAACGAAATATTTCTTTCACTTTTCAATTTTTCGTTCTTTTCTTCATTCCATTCAAAATACTTCATATTGTCGTTTTTTTATTTTAAACTTAACAATAATGTATGCCTATTGTCAACCTTACATTAATGGGCTAACATATATTTAGACCGATTTAAGAATCTCCCTCAATTTGTCTAATCAAGAAATAAATTAAACCATAAATTATAAAGCTGCCGAATGCGAACCTGCCTGCCGGCAGGTAGGAGCGGCATCCGCTTGATTGGCGGGTTATATGCGTTTCTTAGTTCTTATTCTTAATTATTTCTTCTTCCTTTAATAATTGGTGTCCTTCGTATACTGTAAGTATATCAATCGAGTTTTTCTTAACCAAGTAAACAATTCTATAATTCTTATGTAATATTTCTCGTATGTTTTCAAGAGATAATTCAGGAACAATTCTGCCTATTTTCGGATTATGAATAATTGTTTCAGCCACTGAAATTAATTTGTCAACAAATTCAGTTGCGACACTGGGATTATCTCTCGATATAAATTCTTCAATTTCTTCCAATCGAAGTAAAGCCTCTTTAGTCCATAATAATTTCATCGCTCTTTTCCGGCACGAGTTTTACGCAATTCACTTCTGAGTTGAGAAGTAGATAAAACTTCTCCTTTTTCAGAATCAGATAAACCGCGTGAAATCGAATCGATAAACAACTTTGTTTGTCTCAAATCATCAAATTCCGATGGAGAGATTAATACTCCGGCAGGTTTTCCATTTTGAGTGATAATTAAAGAATTATGCTTGTTCTGGATTTCTTTAAGATATTTAGCCAAACCAGATTTGAATTGGCCAACTGGAATTATATCATTTGCAACTAAGATGTTCTTCATTATTGTATCCTTTTATTGTCTTTATTCTGGACTAAATATAAGACCATATTACGACAACTTCAATATTATTATCTGAGCATATAACGGCGTGGCTTTTCACCCGTCCGCCCCGAACAGCAATACCGAACTGAAAAGCTACCGCCAATAATTTTTAACAATTTTATTTCACAGAACAAAACCTAACAACAACGCTTACCTTTACCACTAAACCCGAAAATATTAATACTGCCGCAATGACAACGCGGTCGGGTGGAAAAGCTGGTTAGGTAGCATTTTAATTAATATCATTTATATCCAGCGTCATAAAGTCTACGTAATAACATTGAAGCCAAACTTAGATGATCTAAACATAGATCCGGATCATCTTTAATCGTGTACTCGTGACCCCGAGGATTTCTAATTGCAAGCATTCCACCAGCAAAAATAAATTGATAACCTTTCTGTTCATCAATATCAGTTGTAGTAACAAGATTAGTAAGCGCTATTTCTGGTGGTGTTCCACCAAAAACTTGCATCATTAATTTAAAACCAGATTCATTTGAATTAGTATGCTTTTGAACCTCTTTATCAATGAATTTATAGGCTTCGAAAGTAGCTTGAGAAAAATGACCATCATCAAATAATTCTTTAACATTAATTGGAAAATTTTGATGAATATTCCGTATTTCAAATGGGTGCGCATTTTGCATAAGCAAAGGTTCACTTTCGGTGTACTTATATGCACGTCGGACTATGAACTCAAATGATTTTATCTTATTTAGCATTAATCAAATTCTCACGAATACTTTTGAATATCCTATCATATGTTTCTTGGTCACCTTGGGCAGGCAAGTTTATCTCAATTCTAACAGTCAATCCAATATCTCGCCCATTTTTAAGGCCGCCTTCAGTCTCTGGCTGTTTTGCATCTTTAACTTTCGGTTTACTAGATTTTGGATTCTTGGTTTCTTTTGAATTTTGCGAAACTTGTTTAGTTGTTTTCCTTTGTGAAGGTGGTTGAACATAACCAGCAAGCGATGATAATGCTTGAAAAGTTTTAGCTTGTCTATCTCCAATAACAGAACTAGATTGATCTGACTGGCGGAAGAAAGCAGTTAGTTTTTTCAAATCTAAAGTCCACGAATTATCTGTATGTAAATCAAATAATTCTTTATAAGATGATCTTACCAAACTTCCAAATTCATTTGAAAATTCTTTATCATCTACAAGAGAAAAGATTTTAGATGCTTTATCAGTTTTATTTCCATTCTCATCAAGCATTCCTAAAAAATTTAAAACGTTGATTATATAACTCTCATTGTTAGATGCTATCCCAAGTTTTTTCAGAGTCTCTGCTGTAACGCTTTGTGGAAAATTATTTCGCAATTGCTCAAGAACTTGAATGAGAGGACCACTGCCATTAGTATAAGGGAATTTAACTGCCATAATTATCTCCTTCTATATTAAATGATACTGTTGCTACCTAACGGCGTTGTGCTTAACCCGCAGCCCAGAACAAGGCTGCCGATTAGAAGCACAAACATTAATGATTTTAAATATTTTGTTTTGTAAGAACACCTTGAACAAGTTAGCCGAAACGGAACGACTAACATTAAAACTTGTAAAATGCCGAATGCGAATACGCTGTCGGGTTGAAGCACTTGTTAGCCAGTGCCCGGAAAAATTTGATGCTCTATATATTTTTGTAAAAGATTAAACGCAACATCACCCATTTTAGAACCAAATTTTATTAAAAAGTTTTTAATTTTTTGTTTAGATTCTATTTTATACTTAGTTGGAACGGAGTTATCTTTTAATTCATTTAATGCACTTTTAAGTTCATTATAAGAGTTCTCTTCATATTTTTGAAATAATTCTAATAGTAATTTCTCATTGTTATTATATTGTAACGAACCCGAAAATTCATCAATAACTATTCCTTCTATTTTCTCATATATTTTCTGATTAATATTTATTGTTAAATTTTTATCAGACGGTGTTTGTGTTAAAAATGAAGGTATGGAATTTATCTCTGGATGAATTAATTGGGGAATAATCTTATTTATAATGCAACTAATTTCATTTTCGTCTTGGACATAATCAATAAGTTCTGATTCCAATCTTTGCTTAAGAGAAAGAATTTTAGACTCACTGCTATGCTTAATATCTAATAATATTCTTCTTGCTTCTTTTGTATATCTAGAAATTATATCATCAACTTGTTTTGAACTTGACAAACTTTGTTTTAATATTTCTTCGGCTTTTTGAGGATTAGTTAAACACAAGTTTAATATGTCTGTAAACTCATTAAAATTCTTTGAAATATTTCTCTCGTATGATTCATCTTGGGTATGAAAAGCATAAATAACTCCCAAATTAGTTCTCACTTGGTCTAATCTGATTTTTTTACTTAATACTTTGCTTAAATAATCACTAAATAAAACTATTATTTTATCTATTTCATTTGATAAGTAATGATTTTGGGGTAAGTAAATTCTAAAAACTAAACCTTCTTCAACTTGTTCAATAAAACTTTGTGCAAGAAGAGTTAGTTCGCTAGTCCTTATATAGGGTTGAATATTTAAGTTCAAAGCTGATAAAAAATTATTAACATTTTCCAACACGTCTTCACTGGGTAAATGAGTTTCATAGGGATAGTCTATGTAATCTACATTTTCAATTTCTTCAGCTCCAGTGATTAAACCTTCAAAAACAAATATAATATGTGGTACTTTTGAAATGTTGTTAAATAATTTGTCTCTGATATTATTATAATTTTCATCGGATAGATATTCAAAAGTCCTAGTGGTTATTTTGCCGATTACAGTGCTAATATCAAATTCTTCAAAAAGCAAATTGATTTTTTCCCAGTTATCAGGTGAAGAATGTAAAATACGCTGAACATATTTTTTATTAGCCGACCTAATTTGTCCGACAATACCATCATTAGCAACGCCACCAAATAATAATACTAATTTCTCTTTTTCTTTTATCATAATAATTTTTTGTTTAACTGGCTAACGGCGTTGCCGATAAGCGGCGCCCCAGAACAGTGATGCCGCTTAAATGACAACTGCCAATGAATTTAAAAACATTTATTTAACAGAACTACTTTACAAAACAACATTACACGGAATAACAAAGCCAATAATTATACAAATGCCAAATGCGAAAACGGCGTCCGCCTTGATTGGCTGGTTAGTTGCGATTAATATTTGATTCATCTTGATTCTCACCTAAGTTCAATCCTCTGATCGCGTCTGTCCTCAAGCGTGAACCAATAATAAATTCGATAATTTTATTCTCTATATCTTCCTTCTTATCAATCTTTTGTATATGGATTTTCAATGCACGAGCAACTTTAACCAAATTTTCTTTAAGTGAAAGCGATTCTTCGTTTGCTAGAATAGTTTTTGCTTCATCTCGATTGTTTGTGATTTTTATTTTGTCAATAATTATTTCAATATCACTGTCAGTTAATTTCTTGAGCGAGTCCTTTATTCTAACTTTCTTTTGTTTTAACTCTTGCAATTGTAAATCACCTTTCAAGAATTTAGCATAATCATCATCGCTCATAGATTTTATAAATTTCCCCATTGCTAGTAAAAATTCTGCGATTTCATTTTTATACATAACCAAGTTTCTCCAATAATTCTGTTGTTAAACTCTCTAATTCTTCTTGAACATTTTCATATGTTTGACCAGAAACACGTTTCAAGACAACAGGAACACCATATTCAGGTGCTGAGGAATATATTGTTTTATTTTCGCGAATAAAAGTATCAAAACAAGGAACTTCAACTTGCTCAATATATTGTTGTAATGCTTGTATTGGGTTCGCATTACGAACAGAAATCATTGTAAAAATAACTCCTAATATTTCAGGTTTTGCTTCTGCCCAATCATCTGAATTAGAATTACGAGTGTGTTTATTATATGTATTTACTAATTCCTTTAAATGCTGTTTTAGTTGTTCAATCCCAAGTGTTGAAAGATAGTCTGGTTTTGTTGGAATCAGAACATAATCACTTGCTATTATTGAATTTTTTGTGACTATGTTAAAATTAGGAGGGCAATCTATAAAAACAAAATCATAAGCATCTTCTTCTAAGTGTTCAATTCCTTGTTTTAGTCGAGAATAAACACGTAAAAAATTATTTCTTAAATCTCTTTCAGTCCCTCCAACTAATCGTGTTGCTAATTCCAAGTCAACATTTATTAGTGCAAGATGTGAGCATATTAAATCGACTTTTCCACTCATTCCAGTATTAACTCTACCAGGCGTTGAAATCAAACTTGATAAATCTAAGTCTGTATCCTTATCAATAAAAGCATCATACCAATTTTTTATTGTTCTATTTTTTTCAAAGTTCCTTTGCCATTCGTCAACACTATAGAATGAAAAAGTTAAGCTTGCTTGCGGATCCAAATCAATACATAAAACTCTTTTACCTCTAAATCCAAGTTCAGCGGCTAAGTTGGCTGTAATTGTGGTTTTCCCAACACCGCCTTTGTAATTAATGACCGATATTATTTCCATAAATTTTCCTCATTTTAATGTAGCAACTAACGATGTTGCCGCTAACCGGCAGCCCAGAGAAGGAATGCCGCTTAAAACTGCAACGCCGATAATTATTAAAAAACTTTTTTTGCCTAACAACCTTGAGCAAGTTAGCCGACACGAACTAACAAACCCGACAATTACGAAAATACCAAATGCGAAGAAGCTGTCCGGTTGAGCGGCATGTTAGGCACATTACATGTTAAATTTATTTTAACCGTATTAGTAATCAGTGAATTTTATATAAGAAAATGTATCATTAAAATTTTTATATATTTCTTTACCTTAACTTCGCGTACTTAAAAATGCACCTATTATTGCGACAATTCCAAAAATAAGAATAAACGTCAATGTTAATGAATCTGCTTTACCTACTAAGGATGCATAAAGATATACCCCCAAAAAATAAATTAGAACAATTGCAATTGTCCCAAACCTATCATTAGAGGATTTTGATGACTTTACTTCCGAAATATTTTTTGCATTCTTTGATTTAAATGCTTTTTCAAATCCTTTATTTGTTTTTTTATTTTCGTTTTGATATTCCTTATAAAAAAAATCTGCTTCTTCCTTTTGTTCGGTATTGTTTGATTTATTGACTGGAAAATTTTCATCCTTTACACTAAAATAATTTTTATAAGATTCGTCATAAAGTTTCCTTTTGTCAATGTTGCTTAATGTTTCATAAGCTTCTTGAATTTCCTTAAATCTCTCTTCAAAAAATTTATCACCATTATTTACATCAGGATGGAATTTCTTTGATAATTTTCGATATGCTGATTTTATATCGTCAGCGTTTGTCTCTTTTTTTATTCCCAGAATGTAATAATAATCTTTCATACAATGATGTGCCTAACATATATTTATACGGATTTACACCCGCGTATCTTTTGCATATTATCTGATATTTAATTCTCTAATATGTATTTAAAGTTTTATTTATCACGACTTAAATTCTTAAAAACATTTTATAATCACAATATTTATTCTCGATAAAGTGCAAACTAAATAATTATTATAATCCGGTTTCTTCATGATAATTCCATCAGTCCAATGGGCTTCTAACTCCGTGCAAATTTTCAATAATATGAGTATATATCATTGTCGTGCGTACTGACTTATGCCCTAACAATTCTTGTATAGTCCTTATATCGTAACCAGCCTCTAATAAATGTGTAGCAAAACTATGCCTGAATGTATGTGCCGATGCTGATTTATTAATGCCGGCTTTCTTCACTGCTTTTTTTATTTCCTTTTGTACTGTCGAATCATGAATATGGAACCTTACTATTTTATTGCTCGCTTCATCCTTAACAAATTTATCTGCTGGAAATACGTATTGCCAGCCAAACTCTTTAGATGCGTTCGGATATTTCTTATCTAATGCATTAGGTAGCGATGTTGCGCCACGTCCTCTTTTTAAATCATCTTCATGAAGCTTCTTTACTTTTCTCAAATGTTCCTGCAACTGCGGAATTATTTTTTGAGGTAACAAAGTTGTCCTGTCTTTTTCACCCTTTGAATCTCTTATTGTTAAACTTTTATATGCGATATCTATATCCTTTATCCTAAGATGAAGGCATTCATTAATCCTTAAACCACCGCCATATAGTAGCGAAGCTATTATTTTAATCGTTCCGGAAAGATTCTCTATTACGCTCAATGCTTCCGATTTTGTAAACACAACCGGAAGCTTTTTTCTGTTGGTAGCTCTTACCACTTCATCTATCCAGCCGAAATCTTTAACAAGAAAATTTTTATACAAATAAACTATTGCACATAATGCCTGGTTCTGTGTAGATACCGATACATGCTTTTCCACTGCTAAATAAGAAAGAAATTTTTCTATATGCGTTTTATTTAGTTCCGTTGGATATTTCTTCCCGTTAAAAATTATAAAATCCCGTATCCACTTTATATATGCTTCTTCCGTTTTTCTGCTATAGTACTTACTTCTCATATGGATTCTTATTTGTTCCAGCAGCTTCGGCTTTTTGTCTTTGCTTAAATAAATATGCTTAGTAGTTTCAATATTTCCAATCGCGCCGTTCATCGTGTTATAATTAAAATATTGAATTCTTCCCAAACTCTTCCTGTCCGAAAATTGTAAATTAAAAATTATGTGTTGTAAATTTTCATTCGCAAGCTCGCCCTAACCATCCCTGTCCGTATGCTTAATTCATAGTGTCAAACTTTTATCAATTACAACTTAACTAATTAATCTTAATAAGTAAATAAAAATGTTTCGGTCTTCAGTTATAAAGTTATATGGGTATAAGGGTATAGGTTATAATGCTAAGATGATAGACTAAATAATATTTTTAATCTTTCTGCACAAATTAACTATTCCGGAAAACTTATACTCGTATACCCTTATACCCCTATACCATTACCTGTGTTATAGAGATTAAATCTTCTCCCGGTCGCTGAGTTTCGATGGACACTTCGATACTTCGGGCTAATGCCCTCAACTCAGCGTCAATCGAAGTATCGAAGCGACCGGAAGATACCACCTACTGCGCCGGCGGCGTTGGAGGTGTATCAGGCGGAGTATCATCGCCGCCATGGCTCCCGCCTCTATCTATTATTACTCGTGCAGAGATGTAGCGTGCAAAAAGATCGGGATCTGTTTTTTTAAACTTGCGTATAAGCCTGTCAAGTAAGTCAAGGTCATGATCGATCTGCAGAAATTGCAGCGTCATTTTTTCTCTCGCTGCAGTTACATCCGTTCTTGCAACGCCGGCGGAACCGGTTACTTGAATGTAAGACTGTAACATAGTTTTGAAGTTAGTTCTAACCTCTTGAGTAATCTCTGTGTCATCCAGGCTTGCGCCAAGTCCATCCAGTTTACTATCAAGAGATTCCATTAAGGTTCTATGAGCAACATTGGTCAGCCCGTTTATTTTTGAATCGTTCTGATCGGCGAAACTCATTAGTTCAAGATCCTTTTTATCATCGGCGTATTCGTAAAGGTCGCCGAAGATAGTTACAGCTTCATCCGAAATATCTTCTCTTGTTGCGGTTTTTACTTTTGTCTTGCCGCTTGTTCCAAGCGAAAGTATTTGCTGGCAGTTCCCTATTTCTAATCTTCCGGCAATAATTCTGTCCATTACAATCGGGATTCTTTTATGAACTGCGAACCTGGGCTGCTGTTGATTGTAAAGCCCAATTAGACCATCTAACATAAAAACCTTATTTGATTCATGTATTTCCATTGTGTGTACCCTCCTAAATTATTTTAGAATTTTTGTTTGAAAAACGCTCATATTCGTTATTTTTTAGATTTAATTGCTATTTTTGGATTAAAAGTTAGCCTTCCGATTAAACCGGATTGATTTCCATCAGCTTGGGATGTGCGTCTGGTCAAAACGGATGTGCTTCCAGATATTCCGGATGGATTTCTTTTAAAATTAAATGGATTTTTAACAAAAAGGGATGTGCATTTGGTTATATCGGATGTGCATCTGATCAAACCGGATGGATATTCAGCCGTTCCGGGTCGCCTTTCGGCTGAATCGGATTGATTTCCAGCAAGATTAAATGTGCGTCCGGCAAAACCGGATGGGTTTCTGGAGGTTCCGGACGGATTTCCATTAAGACCGGTTGGGCATCCAACCGCAACGGATTGCTTTCCATTCACATCGGATAGTCTTTTATTCATCTCCGATGGCTGTCCATTTACACCGGATGAATTTCCATTCAAGTCAGATGGCTGTCCGGTTAAAGCATCTATATATTTGCCGTATGGACTGCTTATCTGTTTAATGCAAACGGATTTCTTTCTTTTCCCTATATTATCTGCTAAAGTCAAATCCCTTTTCTATCAATTTAAAATGAAAAGAAATCTAAAATGTTTATTTAATAATTTGACTTAAATACAGCGGTTAAAATTTTAATTAACCGGTTTGAAAACGGTACAGACCGTTTTTTACACGGGACCCAATTTCCCGGAATGGTAGTAGACTGTTTTAAAGAACTAATTGCGGAAGATTTAACAGGAGATGCAATTAGTTCCTGCGCTTGTCCCAATGGTTTGAGCAGTTTGTAAATCTGAGATGAATGTTCATAATAAAAAAGCTCCCGAACCTCTATTCTGAAAATTTCACGTAGTATAATTACTAAAATAGAAAAAGAAAGTCAATAAGAAATGAAATATAATTTGTGAATCTCAAAAACATTTTTCATCTGAACTCTGAAGGATTGAGATAAAAAAATCATTTTTATTTTTCTCTTTCAGAGAAAATATTTTTGTGCTTTTATTTTTCCTATGGGAGCTGCCCAAGGCTGGATTATCTTTCCACTTTGTGGAGTATCATATTTACCTAAACACATCAGGCTAAGAAATATTTTCAAGATGATAATTTTATATTGTCTATGTTTTCAATAAATCACGGGACTGTCCAAAAAGTAGAGTAGAAGTCATTGCGAGGAGTGAAACGACGAAGCAATCTTTTGTTTTTAATTCAAAATTCGGATCAGTTCGCTTTGCTCGTGATGACAAAATTACTTTTTGGACAGCCGCTCATCTTTACCTAAACATATCAGGCAAAGAAATATTTTCAAGATGATAATTTTTTATTGTCTATTCTCTCAATTAGTCACCTCTTCTCTTCCCAAGAGAAGAGGCTGGGAGATGAGTTCCTTTTCAATCTTACAATATACTCTGCGGGTCAACATCATAAATTAATTTTACATCTCTATAACGTGACTTCCGGTTGAACTCAACAAATGAATTGAGGACTGCCTGTCTTAATATTTTTCCGCCGGGATCTGTTGTACGCGGGCTCTTTATCATGATGTGAAATCTGTAGTTGCTTTTTATCCTCGCTATTATTGCCGAAGTTGGTGAAGATAACTTAAGCCATTTGCTATAAGCAGAAAGCTCTTTATGAAAATCCATTATTGCGCCCCTGGCTTTGTCTTCGTCCGGATCCTTTGTTTCAATCAAGCATATTCTTGTAAACGGGGGATAGCCTAATTTTTCCCTTTCAATTATTTCCTTCTGATAAAATCCTTCGTAGTCGTTATGCAAAACTTTTTGAAGCGCAAAATGATTTTCATTCTGAGTCTGAATTATTACTTCGCCTTCAACTCTGCTTCTGCCTGCTCTTCCCGAAACTTGAGTGAGAAGCTGGAATGTTCTTTCATCGGCGCGGAAGTCCGGCAGCCATAAAGTCGTCTCCGCAGAAATAACTCCGACTAAAGTTAAGCGCGGAAAGTCCAATCCTTTGGAAACCATTTGAGTGCCGACAAGTATATCGATATCTCCTTTTCCAAATTCAAAAAGGATTTTACCTAAAGAAGATTTTTTTGAAATTGAATCGGAGTCGACTCTTTTTATTTTTACTCCTGGAAAATAAAACTCCAACTCATCTTCAACTCTTTCGGTTCCGGTTCCGAAATATTTTATTTTGAGCGAGCCGCAATGAGTACATGCATTCGGGACTTTCTTTGTCAATCCGCAGTAGTGGCACTGAAGAATGTTTTGGTTGATATGATAAACCATCGGCACGGAACAGTTGTCGCATGTTTCAATCTCTCCGCAGTCTTCGCAGTAAATCTGTGTTGAAAATCCTCTTCTGTTTTGAAGTATAATTATTCCTTCTTTCTTTTTAAGACGATCTTCAATTTTATCCAAAAGCTGTTTGGTAAAAACATTCTCCATCTTTTTCTTTTTTTTCTCGATGGCGATGTTAACCAGACTTATTTTGGGAAGCTTTGCGTTATCAACTCTTTGAGGAAGGCTTAATAATTTATACTTGCCTGAACGCGCATTAAACATGCTTTCGATGGACGGCGTTGCCGAGCCGAGTATAACCGGACATTTATGAATGCTTCCTAATATTATTGCGGCGTCGCGTGCGTTGTATTTAGGCAGCGATTCAAACTGCTTGTAGCTTGCATCGTGCTCTTCATCCACTACAATAAGACCTATATTGTTTAACGGCGCAAACAAAGCCGACCTTGCACCGATTACAACTTTCGATTTTCCTTTTAATATTCTCCGCCATGAATCGTAACGCTCTCCCATTGACATTCTGCTGTGGATAACCGTTACCTCTTTCCCGAAATTGTTGTACAAGCGTGAAGTCATTTGAGGCGTTAAAGAAATTTCCGGAACAAGGATCATTGCGGACTTTCCGCCGGCAAGTACTTTGGATGTCAGTTCGATATAGACCTGCGTCTTTCCGCTTCCGGTTACCCCATGCAAAAGATACGGCTGGAATTTTTCCTCTTCTATTTCTTTGGAAACTTCATCAACAATCTCTTGCTGCTGATCGGTAAGAATAATCCTTACGTGCTCTTCTTTATATTCTTCGGAATATCGCCGGTCAACTTCTTTCTCAAAGATCTTTACCAATCCTTTTGCTTCAAGAGATTCAACCGACGACTGCGAAGCTTCAGACTTCTTTAAGAGATCGGCTAAGGCAGCCGGTTTGTTTTTTTTCTCTACCAGATCAAGGATAATTTTTACCTGCTTTGGCGAGCGGCTTTCCAGCTCCGGGAAGTAAGCGTAGATTTCGGCAAGCGGTTTATCCAGCTTAACAAACTTTGCGGTTTTTACTTTTACCTTTGCTTCTTCAATTTCATCCAGAATATTAAGCGCTCCGGCATTCTCCAAACTCCTAAGCGTTGAATAGATATTTTTCTTCCGCACTTTCTTTTGAAGATAAGAGAGATTTATTTCTTCTTTTTCGGCAAGGACTTTAAGAATGTTTGATTTTACGGAATCTTTGTTCTTTTCCTTTTGAAGAAGCTCGGCGCATGCTTTCTCGTCGCTTAATATTTTTCTTTTAGTTTCAACCTCGGAACCTACAGGAACTCCAAGTTTCATTGCTTCGCCGAGCGAAGAAAGATAATATTCCGAAAGCCACCGGTAAAATTCAAGCGACTTTTCATCGAACACCGGCGCTTCGTCAAGAACATCATTTATTGGTTTTATTTTTTCTGTTGAAGGCGGAGTCTTTACAAGGTTTATTATGAATCCGGTAAGTGTGCGTTTACCAAATGGAACTACCGCACGGACGCCGACTACTGCTGATTGTTCAAGCTCTTCCGGGATAGAGTAAGTGAACGCATTTCTAAATGGAAGAGGAAAAACAATCTCGGCGTACATAATATTTTATTATTATAATTCGATAATCGGGGCACAGATTAATAATCTGTGCTACGGTTTAAAATACGGCGCTAAAGATTTAAATTTAGATTTAATTGTAAACGGATTACCAAGCATTGTAAATTTAAGTTCGGTATAAGTACTGTCCCACATTATCCTCTTATATCCGTTTGATTTTATTATCGTACCGTTGGTTGCGATAACACTATCGTCCGGCTGAAGGTTTAAGTAATGAAATCCGCTTTCGTATTTCATTCCTTCAACATTGTTAATGTCTGTAAATTTATATTCACCTTGCCCAACAAGCTGACCATTTTCCAGGAAAAGCTTTCTCGATACAATTTCTTTTCCCTGTCCTTCCTCATCTTTTATAAATTTACTGCTCTTTAACATGTAATTAAAAAGATTATTCTTATCCTCATCCAGTTCTTTTTTTGTAGTTGCTGTTGATCTAATATCGTATGCGGTTAGAAGGACAGTACCTTCGTTTGGATTTTCCAATTTTACAACATAAGAGACTTTATGAAATGTTAAACACCCGTTTAACAACATCGGTAAAAGCAGTATTGCTGTTAAAGAGGTAATCGAAATAATTTTTTTCATTTTTAATTCCTTTAGAAGTATTACTGAACTAGAGAAGATCAATTTCATCTTTAAGCAGAGATTCAAATGATTCTCTTCTTCTGACAACTTTGAAATTGTTGCCGCTAACAAGAACTTCTGCCGGTCTTCTTCGCATATTATAATTGGAAGACATCACCATTCCGTACGCTCCGGCAGATAACACGGCAATAAATTCTCCGCGTTTGCATTCTGTTATTTGAACATTCTTTGCCAAAAAATCTCCGCTTTCGCATACCGGTCCAACAACATCTGCAGTTATGTCTTTCTTATCTTTCGTTAAAGTAAGCGGCTGTATATGATGGTATGCACCGTAAATGCTTGGTCTAAGAAGATCATTCATTGCACCGTCTGTAATTATAAAATTCTTATCGTGGTTCTTCTTTGTATAAAGAACTTGAGCGATTAAGACCCCGCCGTTAGCAGTAAGGAAACGACCCGGCTCAAAAAATACTTTGCAATTCAGTTTTTTTAAAATAGGGCTGACAGCGTTTGAGAATTCTTCCGCTGAAAAAGTTTTTTCGTTATTGTAAGCTACACCTATTCCTCCTCCTAAGTCAATATGTTCTAAACTAATTCCTTCGGATTTGACTTTTTGGAACAACTCGCCAAGTTTCTCAATAGCTTCTACAAAAGGCTCTACTTTAGTTATCTGAGAACCAATATGCATATCAATTCCGGTGTATTTAATATTCTTCAAATCCTTTTTCAGTTTGAATAATCTTAAAGCTGTTGCTGCGTCTACACCGAATTTATTTTTTGCCAAACCAGTAGAAATATAAGGATGGGTTTTCGCATCTACATCAGGATTAACTCTTATTGCAACTCGTGCCTTTGTATTTAATGAACCTGCAATTTCATTTATCAGCAGAATCTCTTCTTCAGATTCGGCTTTAATCATCAGAAGATCATTTTCAAGCGCAAGCTTTATTTCATTTTTCGTTTTACCAACACCAGACATAATTATCTTTTTCGGGCTTGCACCGGCTTTCAAAGCTCTAAACAGTTCACCTTCGGAATTAACATCTACACCACTGCCGGCGTCCACAAAAGTTTTAATCACGCTGAGATTGAAGTTAGATTTGCAGGCAAAGAAGATCTGATGGTCTAAGCCGGCAAATGCTTTGTCAAATTCTTTATATCTATCAATAAAAAATTTATTGCTGTACACATAGGTCGGAGTACTCTGTTGATCGGCAATTTCTATTAGAGGAACATTTTCGCAAAATAGTTGATAGCCTTTGTATTTAAAATATTCTGATTCAAAATAGTTCATTATACGTGATGTTTTATTTCCGAATTAGGATGTGTAAAAATAATGAAAAATCTTAGCATAGCGCAAAGTGACGTTCTGCAGTATGCTCTCTGTGCTTTGCTGAGAATTTATTTGGAGTTGAATATCCGCACTAAGTCACACGGCAGACAAGAAGAAACTGGAGCTTGCAAATTTTTTCTCCACCATAATTGAAGCTTTGCACCTACATATTGTCCAAGAAAGAATGCTGATACGAGTACCGGGTAAGTAATGAAGGCGAAACCTATTCCTGATAAAAATCTTATTGCAACTACAAAAGGCACAGGAAGATGTATTGCCAGTATCCACTGAAGCGAAAACTTTTTTACATTAGATCTCCAATAGCCGAAAGGAACATTAAACAAAAAAACAATTAATCCTACTTCAAATAATTTCATAACTTTATCTTTATCATCTTAAAAACCAGTTACGAACATAAGCTTCCTATTATTAATATTCAAACTAATGATAAATTGAAGTTACGCAAAATAATGTTTTGTTATTCTAAACTAGATTCGGAATCTCTTTTTGCACTTTTGGTAGATACCGAAACAAGTTCAGTATGACATTTTTTGTATCCTTACATAACTTTAATGATTTATAAAGGAATTTTTCCGATAAAAAATTTGTTTTAAAAAGTTATATTTCGCAGTCTTAAATTGGAGATTGTTGATGATTGAAAGAGTTTGTATCTACTGCGCATCAAGCGATTATGTAAACCCTGTTTATTTAAATGCCGCTTACCGGCTGGGTGAAATTCTAGCAGAGAATTCCATTACCATTGTTTACGGCGGAGGTGCTGCCGGATTAATGGGAATGGCTGCCAACGGCGCTTTATCCAGAGGCGGAAAAGTTATTGGAGTTATTCCGAAATTTATGTATGAACTAGAATGGGGACACCCTGCTTTGACCGAAATGAAAATAGTTGAAACGATGAGCGAGCGAAAAGAATTGATGAGAAAAGATACTGATGCTGCAATTGCCTTGCCCGGCGGCTCCGGTACCTTTGAAGAACTATTTGAAACATTGACTATGAAAAGGCTTGGTGTTTACCTGAGTCCGGTTATTTTATTGAATACGAAAAATTTCTATGACCCTTGTATCCAGCTTCTTGAAAAAGCAGTGGATGAAAAGTTCATGGATGAGAGAAACAGGGATATGTGGCGGATTGTTGATGAACCTTCAAAGATTATTAATGCAATAGAAGAATCGCCCGAATGGAGCGAAAGTGCGAGAAACTTTGCTACTCTTCGAAAAAATAATAAATGATTGTCTTGTTAAAGTTAAAAAGCCGTCACGACTGCCATGACGGCTTTCAAAATGATTCTGTTATCTAGCTTTGCCACCATATCTTAAGTTGTAATCATCGTTATCGTAATCTAATCAATAATGCCAGAATCATTTCAGCATTTTTTATTTCTGAAGATTAGACAATACATAGCCAAAAAAGTTTCGACAGAAATGTGCATCTGAAACCTTATGTGATTTGAGGGACTTGTATTAGAAGGTATTAAACTTTTTGCGGATTTATGACAGTCATTTCATTTACTACATTACCGGTATTCAAAGTTGAAGCCGGCTCAAATAGCATAATATGTACTTCGTTCTCAGCAACAGGTCTATGTTCAACTCCTTTCGGAACGATAATAAACTCACTTTCATTTACTTCAAACTGATTATTTCGGAACTTCATTGTGAAACTGCCTTTAACCACAAAGAATAATTCATCTTCATTTTCATGTTTGTGCCAGATGAAAGGACTTTGAAATTTTACCAGCTTAACTTGCTGACCGTTGAGATCGCCTGCAATATGCGGACTCCAGTACTCGTTTCTTGAATATTTACCTTGTCCATCCCAAGCTCCATAAGTTTTATTTATTACTAATGATTCGCCTATGGTAATTTATTTGACCAAGATGGTAATTCAAATGCGCGACGAGATTAATAAGAAAGAATCCGGTTGTCATTTCTTTATTAAAGACGTTGATCGGGAAAATTTTCCCGAAATCACTCTCATCTAAATTTCTTAACGAGGTTAGAACAATTTCTTTTGTTTCTTCTATTTCGTGAACTAAATCTTTTTTAGGAATATCCTTCTTTCCGAATTCGAAATCACGATCTCTGATGTAATCAAATTTTCCAAGTATATTTCCAATAAATTGTTTCAGATTGCCGATTAGATGAAGGCATATGTTTCCGCCAGAATTTTTAATATCCTTTTTAATCAGCCAAAGACTCGATTCATTTTCATATGAACTTATTTCTATTTTTAATTTATTTAAATCGCGATCAAAGATTTCAATTAAAGATTCTTTCAACATGGTAACCTCTTAAATTTTATTGCAGCCAACTTATAATTAAAATTTATATAGCACAATTAAGTAATTGTTAAATCTATTTTAATCAAAAATCGTTTTGATAGAACTCACGCTGTTTAATTAAAATTTCTTTGCTATGACAACGACAGTTTTCAAATTCTCTACAATTGAATAGATATTGTTAACCGCTTCAAGAAAAATTATATAGATACCGATTCGCAGTGCTCTTCCGCTTTCATCCAATCCATTAAAGATTACCGAACCGGTTTGTCCGCTTGCTTGATTATTTGAAATTGTACGAACAAGTCTGCCATGGCTGTCAAATACTTTTATTCTGATCTGTGCAACTGGCTGGCTTAAGCTGTAATTGATAATTGCGAAATCTTCGAAGCCGTCATTGTCAGGAGAAAAAGGATTTGGAAAGACTGAAATATTTGAACTTGAATTTTGATTGACAGCGTAAATACTATTTTGTTTACCGGGAGTAGCTCCGGTTCTGCTTGCGGAACTAGACCAATTTGCCCTCCGGTTGCCGTCGAGTCTAGGATTGATCTTTTCAAGTGAAATATTTTTGGTTGCAGTAAAATTTTTATTTTGCCACGAACTGTAATAATGAACTGAATCAATCACATTATTTTTCATGTCGGTAAGAATTATTGCATCGTTGTCATTTGACAAATTAAGATCAGTGGAATTAAGAATTGTCTTATACTCGTAATTCTCCAAATGATATTTCAATAGAATTGATGAATCTGCAGCCAGAACAAAGTATGCACCTGCAGGTATATAATTATTAATTTCCGAAAGCTGGTACTTGTTATCTTTACCGGTTAAAACTTTCCAGCCGCCTATGTTGATTTCTTTGCTGCCGAGATTTAGGAATTCGATAAACTCGCTGTTATCCTCACCGGGATCAAACATTATTTCATTTATTACCAAGTCGTTTCGATTATAAGCAGAAATATTTATAATTGAATTTGCTTCGCCAGGAGTACCGTTGTTTTCAGATAATGAAGCTGCCCAATTTGTGATGTCATTTGTTGGAGAAGATAAAGACAATCTTTCCAATGAATGTCCGTTTGAGCCGCCCCAGGAGCTATTATAATGAAGACTGTCGATAGTCAAATCCCTAAAATCAGTAATAACAACTCCATCTTCGGTGTTTCCAAGAGTACCGAAATTTACAATGGCAATTTTTGATTTTAATCCAGGATAATAATTAATAATTGAAGAATCTCTTGAGATAACTAAATATTCTCCCGGTAACATTGTTAAATCTTTATCTGCAATTTTATTTTTAGTAGGTGTGGTAAGTAAATCGCTTAAAGACCAGTTTTTCAAATTTACCGGAAAATTTGAACAATTAACTAATTCAATCCACTCAGGTCCATTCTTTATCGGCGCATACATTACTTCATTAATCAGAATTGTTCCTGTCGGGTATCCGGGCGAAATGGTTTTGTAAAAATAGTTATTACTCGTGTCCTGGTCATTTTCCATTTGAGCAACAACATAATATGAATGCGGAGAAGAAATATTTTCAATTGAATAATTAAATAGAAAAGTTGAAGAGTCGGATGGATTAACTTTTAGAAATTCCAGGTTAGCTAAGTGGACATCTGGCAAGGAATCCTGATTTGTATCTTCATAAAGTTGAAGTGAAAATGGCTGAGAAAGTTTCCCTTTATTTATAATTTTTGCTGATAGTGAAACATGGTCATTAACCATCGGTGTAGGAGAATTGAAAATAATATCTGCTAGTTCAATGTCATAATCTTTTTGTGAAACAGAATTTACATAGCCCGGAGTTCCTTTATTTTTATTTTCGGTAGTCTTCCAGTTTGATGAGTTTGTTGATTGAGCATCAACAGAAATTCTTTCAAGCGACGAACCATAATTTCCTCCCCAGCCGGGAGTATATTCTAAACTATCAATCTTGGTTCCTGCAGAATCTTTTATTACAACAGCATCGCCGGTGTTGTTTAAGGATGGGAAATTCGAAACTATTACCGGTGACTTGATATTAAATATATTTGTCACGGAAGAATCTTTACTAATTACTATGTAAGATTGCGGCTTAATCAAAACATCATTTTTTATTGTCGATGTTGATTTGGAATTATCACCAATCTTCCAACCATTTAAATTGATGATCGCCGTCGATTTATTATAAAGTTCAATCCATTCCGGCTCGTCGGGAAGAGGAGCATACATTATTTCATTTATTACGACATCATTGTAATTAACTGGTTTCCCGGCAGCTACAAATTTATGTGCAAGAAAATTATTTGCAGTATCTTCATCTGAACTGAAGATTACTTTTACGAGAATTAAGTAAGTTCCCGGGTGATCAACTGTTAAACTTGCAATTGCTGAAACAGAATCAGAAGAATTTAAATTTTGGAATATTTGAGATGAGAGTAAATCAGCAGGCGAGAGGATAGAATCTAAATCTTTGTCATTATAAAATTCCACTGAAAAGTTATTTGCTGAAGACGTTCCTTTATTCTTAACAATGGCTGTAATATTTACAGATACATTTAAACTCGGATTTTGCGGCGCGATTTTAATTGATGATAATTCAAGATCAAAATTCAAAGGCGAAACAGAATTCATAAAACCTGGAGTACCGTTTATTATTTTAGAGTTTTCCCAATTGCTTGCTGAATTATCATTAGTTAACAAAATTTTCTCATCTGAAAATCCCGCTTTGTTGTTAGCCGAATAAGTGTAAACATCCAAGGTGTCATTGCCTGGACTTAACAGTACAAGTTGACGGCTTGTTGTATTTGCCATCCCGGAAGAACCGAATGCATTATCGGAAATCTTAAGTACCAAAGCGGAAGGCGGAATTAAATTTTTATAAATGCCCTTCTCAAAATCATAGTCTCCCTCAAAAATGATTGCAAAAGAATTCGGCTGCAGAATTGTCTCGGATCCGGCTGAGGTTATGATATCCGGTGATGAAGTATAATATTTAATTTTATAATTTGTTAGATCGATGCTTTCGGTAGAAGACAAATTATAAATCTCAACAAATTCATTGTTGCCGGACTCAGGATAGAACATAACTTCGCTAAATGTCAAAGTTGAATTTGACTGAGCATATAGAAAACACGTTGAAAATAGAAAAGCTAAAGGGAATAATTTTTTCATTGTACTTCCCCCTTTCTATTCGAAATATAAAGATAAGTCTCCTAATAAAAAATCATTTTATAAAAATAAAATTTGGAATGATGAGCTGAGAATTACAGCAGAAAGATGTTTATGTCCTTTCCGCTATCTTATCAAAAATAAAATCCGGAATAATCTTTAACAGTCTCGCACCAAAAACTGTTGGTGCAGGAAATTGTATGGTCCTTTTTTCCTTTTCAATTCCTTTTAAAATAATTTCCGCAGCTTTGTCGACTTTCATAAGAAAAGGCATCTGAAATTCATTTTTATCAGTCATTGGAGTTTTGACAAACCCAGGTTTTACGGTAATGACTTTGATATTATGCTTTTTCAATTCTATTCTCAGGCTTTCGAGAAGAAGAGTAACAGCAGCTTTGCTAGCGCAATAAGAACCGCTCTTAGGAAATCCTCTTCCATCTGCTAAACTAGAAATACCAACGATCATCCCGCTTTTCAGTTTAATAAAATCCGGCAGCAATGCTTCAATGCAGTAAGACATTCCTAAGACATTTACTTCAAAGGTTTGACGAATAAAATCAGAATCAAAATTCTCAACCTTAAATCTTTTGCTGATTCCTGAATTCAATATGGCAATATCAATCTTACCGAAAATATTTTTAACTTGAGTAACGGCACTCAATACTTCTTCTCGGCGGCTAACGTCGCACTTTAATGAAATAATTTTATTTTTACGAGTTGAATGTTCATTGGTGAATTTATCGGTTATTTCAGTTCGGCGATTAAGAAAGGCAAGGTTGCAGCCTTTGCCGGCAAGTTGTTTGGATATTTCAAAACCGATGCCGCTAGATGCACCAGTGATTAAAATATTCTTATCTTGAAGTACCATAAATTCATTTTTTGAAAATTAAAGACAAATATACTTCTATTTTTATACTGAATAAAAATTAACATATGATATTTAAATTTTTCTATTAGATAACAAATTAGTATCTTTTCTTCAAAAATTATTCCAATGTTTGTTAATAATTTTATCAGAGCTGAAGACGTAATAATTCGTCAAGAAATAGCAGAAATTAAGTTTGCGTGCGATTTAAAAAAATGTAAAGGTGCCTGCTGCACGCTTGAAAGTCCGTACGGTGCACCGCTTCTTAAAGAAGAGATTGGTGAAATAGAAAAAGTATTAGATGCAGTAAAACCTTATCTTCCTAAAAAACATTTAGATATTATTGAAGACGAAGGTTTTTATGAGGAAAAAGAAGGTGAACTTGTTACAAGGAGTGTGGACAATAAAGCCTGTGTATTTGTATATTTTGAACGCGGAATTGCCAAATGCGGAATCGAGCGCGCATTCAATGACGGAAAAATTAATTTCAGAAAGCCAATTTCATGTCACCTTTTTCCGATTCGTGTTTCAAAATTCGGAGGCGACGTTTTGAGGTTTGAAAAATTTAATGAATGTTCTGCCGCACTTGAAAATGGTGCAAAGAATAACATAAACTTGATAGATTTTTGTAAAGATTCGTTAATTAGATTATATGGTAAAAAATGGTATTCAATATTGAAGGAAAATATCGGGAAGGAAAATGTTAACACTTAGTCAGAAACTTTCGCAGCAGCAAAAGCTTTCTCCGCAGCAAATACAGTATCAAAAGCTTTTACAATTAAATACAATCGCTCTTGAACAAAGAATTAAAAACGAACTTGAGCTGAATCCGATACTTGAAGAAGTGATGGAAGATGAGATCGACATGTCAATTGAAGTTGACGGGAAAGAGAACTCTGAGGAAAATGAGATTGACGAGGAATTTGAACGCAACGAAAAAGATGAGTTCGAACTTGAAGATTTTATGAACGATACTGACTTCGAATCCGACAAACTTAACCGCAGCAAAGATGATGAGATTTACCAACCACTTGCGCCTGCAAAAGAAAGTTTGAGTGAGCATCTGAGAGAGCAGTTAAATATGTTGAATCTTGACGACAATCTTTATATGCTCGGAGAAGAAATTATAGGTAACCTTGATGCCGACGGTTATCTGAAGGGAAACCTGTCTGATATTTTGAAGGAACTTGACATGTTCGAGCATATTCAAATATCTCAGGAAGATGCTGAAGCAATGTTGAAAAAAATTCAGACTTTTGATCCGGTCGGGATAGCATGCAGGAGCCTTCAAGAATGTCTTTTAGTTCAATTACGGAACTTGTCTTTCGATCCTTACTATTCTTTTCTTGCCGAAGAATTACTGGAAAAATATTTCAATGACTTTACTCAGAAACGGTACGATGTAATCAAACAGAAGATGAATCTTACTGATGAAAGTTTGAAAGCAACTATTGAACTTATACAGAGCTTAAATCCGAAACCCGGCGAAGGCAACATTGAATCTGTTGAGATGAACCAAATTACGCCGGACTTTATTGTTGAAAAAGTTGATGACTCTTTCGTAATAACATTGAATGACAGGAGCGTTCCATCGGTAACACTCAGCAAAACTTATCTTGAAATGATAGAACAAAACAAAAAGGGAAGAAAATCGTCACCGCGCGAAAAGAATACTTACAAATTCCTTAGAGAAAAGTTTGAATCTGCAAAATGGTTTATCGCTTGTATTCAACAGAGGCGCGAAACGTTGATGAAAATCATGCAGGCAATTGTAGAGAAACAATATGAATTTTTTGAGAAGGGTGCGAAACTTCTTAAGCCGATGATTTATAAAGATATTGCTGACGAAATCAATATGGATATTTCGACAATCAGTCGTGTGGTTAATGGTAAGTACGTTCAAAGCCCGATGGGAATTCATGAACTGAAATATTTTTTCAGCGAAGGTTTAAGTACCGATTCAGGCGAGGAAGTTTCTAATAAGCATATCAAAGAAAGACTTAAAGAAATTATCAGTTCAGAAGACAAGAATTTTCCGTACAGCGACGACAAACTTGCAGAAATGTTGAATGAAGAAGGAATTCATATTGCAAGAAGAACTGTTGCGAAATATAGAGAGCAATTAAGGCTGCCTATTGCAAGGCTGCGCCGGGAATTATGATAATCGATGCTGCCGATGTTTTAATTATACTTTTTGGTTTTACACTCTTCGCCTTTCTTCATACTTATTTAGCTTCAAATAAGTTAAAAAAATTTTTGGCTGAGCGGTACGGAAGTTCGGTTGCATTTTACCGCTTGGTTTATAATCTAATTTCAATTATCACTTTTTATTTCCTTTATGAAACCGTCCCTCATCCTATTTTAATTATATATGATTTGCCTTACCCGTTTGATTTTATCGTTCTGATTCCTCAGTTCCTTAGTCTGTCAGGAATTATCTGGACATTAAAATATTTTGATGCCAAGGAGTTCCTTGGAATAAACCAGATCTTCCGGTGGTTCAATAAAGAATACGATTCGAAAGAACTTGATGAAAAATTGACGTTAAATGTCAGAGGTCCCTATAAAATTTGCCGCCATCCCATTTATCTTTTTTCAATTTTATTCTTGATATTCCGAGCAGAAATGGATTTATCCTATTTAACATTTTTGATTGCAATTATTGTTTATTTTTATATTGGTTCTTTTTATGAAGAGAAGAAGCTGTTGGAAAAATTCGGAGATGAATATTTGAATTATCAAAAAACCGTTCCCAGAATTATTCCATTTGCATTTCCGAATTCAAAATCCGGTTCATGAAATAATCAAAAAAAGTTGTACTTTACCAATTGAAAAAAATCCATTTATTTTAATCGAAATTTTTATTGTTGTCTTTATCAAAAATATTTAAAGTTCGGGATCAATACTCTCATAAAAATTGCGATTTTAAGAATTATGTTTTTAATTTACACCGAAGTTTGAAAGTTTGGAGCTGAATAATGGAAACAAAAATGCATGCAACTACGATTATAGGCGTTGTACACAACGGAAAATCTGCTATTGGCGGTGACGGTCAGGTTACGCTAGGCAACACAGTGATGAAGCATAATGCATTAAAAATAAGAAGACTTGCCGGAGGCAAAGTTTTGTGCGGCTTCGCCGGAGCTTCTGCCGATGCGTTTACCTTAATGGAAAGATTTGAAGACAAGCTTGAACAGTATAGAGGAAATGTAGACCGTTCTGCGGTTGAGCTTGCAAAGGATTGGCGAACCGATAAATTTCTTCGCAAGCTTGAAGCGATGCTTGCTGTTATTACAGAAGATAAAGCAATGATTATTTCAGGTAACGGCGATGTGATTGAACCCGATGATCAGATAGTTGCAATCGGTTCCGGCGGCATGTATGCTTTGGCTGCAGCAAGAATGCTTAGGAAGTACAGCAATCTTTCTGCTAAAGAAATTGTTGAAGAAGCGTTGAAGACAGCTTCTGAAATTTGTATTTACACAAACGATAAAATTAATGTGGAAGTCATTTAAAATATTATGAAGAATAAATCCAGAAAAACTTTAACACCTACTCAAATAGTAACTGAGCTTGATAAATTTATTATAGGGCAAACCGAGGCAAAAAGAGCGGTAGCAATTGCATTGCGAAACCGTTGGAGACGACAGCAGATTCCAGATCAACTAAGAGAAGAAATTCTGCCGAACAATATAATTTTAATTGGACCCACCGGAGTAGGTAAAACGGAAATTGCAAGAAGACTTGCCAAGCTTGCCGATGCACCATTCGTAAAAGTTGAAGCATCCAAATATACCGAAGTAGGCTATGTCGGCAGAGATGTTGAGTCAATGATTCGGGATTTGGCAGATTATGCTGTCAACATGATTAAATCAGAAAAGACACTGGAAGTTCAAGCAAGAGCCGAAGAACTTGCCGAGGAGAAAATTCTGGATCTCTTAATTCCGCCTGTTAAGAAAACACAAAATCATGTAAATCAGCCTGAAGAAGGAGATGTTAACAGCGAGGCATATCAAAACCAAAAGACACGTGATTGGATGCGAGAAAAATTAAAAGCAGGCGAACTAAATGATAAGATGATAGAGTTTGATGCGAATTCTCAAAATGCTATCGGGATGCAGGTGCTTGGACCATTCGGCTTTGACGACCTTGGAATTAACTTCCAGGAAATCATGGGAAACCTTATGCCGAAGAAAAAGAAAAAAAGAAAAACCAAAATTTCCGAGGCAAGAGTCCTTATAGCACAGGAAGAAGCGCAGAAACTAATTGATATGGATGCTGTTCAGAAGGAAGCAATAGAGCGTGTGGAAGAATCCGGGATAGTTTTTATCGATGAGATTGATAAAGTTGCCGGTGGCGGAAAAGGTCAGGGACCGGATGTCTCCAGAGAAGGCGTTCAGCGCGATCTGCTTCCCATAGTTGAAGGTTCAAACGTAAATACAAAATACGGTGTTGTAAAGACTGATCATGTATTGTTTATTGCATCCGGCGCGTTCCATGTTTCAAAGCCTTCTGATTTAATACCGGAACTTCAAGGTCGCTTCCCGATTAGAGTTGAATTGAAAAGCTTGACCCAGGAAGACTTTGTTAAAATTCTTACAATGCCTGAGAATGCTTTGTTAAAGCAGTATAATGCTCTGCTTGATTCGGAAGGTGTGAAACTGGATTTTACTCCGGATGCAATTAGAGAAATAGCACGCATTGCATCGGAAGTTAATGAACAAGTTGAGAATATTGGGGCAAGAAGACTTCACACAATACTTACAACGCTGCTTGATGAAATTCTTTTTGATGCACCGGATAAAATTCCATCCGAAAAGGTAAAAGTAACAGCTAAATTTGTAAAGCAGAAATTAGACAACATAGTTAAGAACCGTGACCTGAGTAAATTCATTCTTTAATATCTGAAATTATTCATCAGTTTATGACGAATATTTTATCATTTATAAAAAATAAACTTGTCGTTAAGATTATTTTATTCGTCATTGCATTGACGTTTCTTATATTGTTTTCGGGAACAAGAAAATCTGTCGATGAGAGTTTCGAAAATGTTTTTGCTTTAACAAGGGGTCAGCTTCAGCCGGATACAAATATTGTTCTTATTGACATTACATCCAGCGACATTGACAATCTCGGCAACTGGCCGCTCAAACGCAGTTATTATGCACTCCTGATTAACAGCCTAACCAAGTATAATGTCAAAAAGATAGGGCTTGAAGTTTTTTTAAGCGCTAAATTTGTTACTCAAACCTTGTATGATAATCTTGTAACAAAAGAAATTGAATCATCCGGCAGAGTAATTTTAAGCTCAGTTGCCGGTAATGTTTATCAAGACAACAATCAATTTTATACCGATTCTCTTAGTTACCCAAGTCCAAAGTTGATTGATGAGAATATAAAAACCGGTCATTTAAATTATTTTGGCAATAACGGAATTGAAATACCGCTAGTCATTCATAGTGATCATTCAACCGTAAAAGCATTTGCTCTGCAGCTTGCAGGTGATAATTTTAAGAACACAAACGGGACAATTAAAATTAATTTCATTTCGTCCTGGAAAAAATTTAAGCGTTATTCACTACTCCAGTATTTTGAGCTTGTCAATGAAAACAATCCGTTGCTTAAGAATCTGAAAGATAAAATCATAATTATCGGAGTAAGCGATCCGCAGGTTTCTTCAACTATCAAGACTGCATTTGACAACAGCATGCCTGACTTTGCACTTCATGCGTTTGCCCTGGATAATTTACTTGAGAACCGGGCGTTAAATAACAATTTTATTTTCCCTTCCGAATTATTTTTCGCGATAGTTCTTCTGGTCTTTCTTTTTATCGGTTGGAGGAAAGCCGATTATAATTCATTCCGTTCTTATTTGATTTTATCTATTTCAACTTTGGTTTTTGCCTTTGTATTATTTTCATATCTCCACATTGAACTTTCCTATTCTTTTTTCATTATACCATTCTTACTCTTTGCTTTTACGGATTTTATCTTTTTTCTCTCTGAAAAAGAAGATCAGCTTAAAGGAGTATTGGATGAAGCAGTTCTTCTTAAAAATCTTCTTAATAAGAAAGAACTTGAATTGGGAAGGCTTCAAAAAGAATTGGATTTATCCGGTGACGGAAGTTCAAGCTCAATAGTGGAAAAAATAAAAACGCTTAAGAATGATATTGAAAAGCTGAAAGAAAATAAATCCGATTCAATAGAATCAGAAGAACCATTTAACGGCGAAACAAAAGAATTCTACGACATCGTTTACAAATCAAAAGCAATGTCAAAGGTAATCGAAATAATTAAGAAGGCGGCACCGGAAGATGCAAGCGTCCTAATTTTAGGCGAAAGCGGAACGGGAAAAGAATTAGCCGCAAAGGCAATTCATCAATTAAGTAAAAGGAATAAAAATAATTTTGTCGCTGTAAACTGCGGCGCTTTATCCGACACTCTTTTGGAAAGCGAATTGTTTGGACATGTTAAGGGAGCCTTTACAGGAGCTGTTGCTGATAAGATCGGACGATTTGAAGCTGCAAATAACGGTACAATCTTTCTTGATGAAATTGCAGAGACGACAGAAAATTTTCAGGTTAAATTACTTAGAGTTATCCAGGCTGGAGATTTTGAAAAAGTTGGTTCATCTAAAACCCAGCATACAGATGTAAGAATTGTTGCCGCAACAAACCGTCATGTTGATAATCTTGTTAAAGAAAAAAAATTCCGTGAAGATCTTTATTACAGACTAAATGTAATTAAAATAGAGCTGCCTCCGCTGAAGGATAGAAAGGAAGACATCTTAATTCTTGCAAATTATTTCTTGAAGAAAGAAAACAGCGATATAAAATTATCCGAAGCTGCTTCTGAAGCAATGTTAAAGTATGAATGGAAGGGCAATGTTCGTGAACTTGAAGCCGTTATAAAGCGCGCAGTTATTTTTGCAAAATCATCCGGAAGAAATTTAATCCAGCTTGCTGATTTGCCTGAAGAAATAGTTAGAGACAGTAAGTTTAATTTTGAAGACATTGTTGTTGAATCTTTGAGAAGTAAAAAGTTTTCTAGATCATCTATAATTGAAACAGCTAAAGAACTCGGAAACGTCAGCAGAAACGTTGTCTCGGAAAACTTCCGCGGTTATTCATTAAAAACTTTTGTAGAGTATGATTTTGATTTTGATGCAGCGGTAAAGATAATATCAGATAGCGAAGAGACAGAAGTTATTGACCGCGTAAAGAATAAGCTGCAAACATTTCTTTCAAACATTCAAAATGATATTAGAAAAGAAACCTCTAAAGATTTTGAAGTAATAAAAAATAATTTCATTTCAAAGTATAAAAACCTCCCGCATAAATTCCATTATTACCTGGACGAAGTGATTCAGAAAGAACTTGAAAAGCTTGCGAAAGAAGCGCACAATTCTCTTCAAAATAAAAGTTGATTATTATAGCTAAGCGCATAGGGTAACTCCCAAAGCTTCGCAATGCTCTATATTCATCAAAAAATTAAACCGCCTTTCATTATTATTTGCAATTCGACAAGATTTCTTTATCATTCAGCATTTAAGAACCTAACTTTGAGGTAACTTTTGGCTCGGATTATAAGTCAAAGCTAGAAGAAGGCGCACCAGTGTACAATATTATTTTGTGATTGTATTAAAAAATATTCACGCTTATTCTTTCAATTATAAATTAATAATCATTTAAGAAGAAAATTACGGCATAATGATTGAAATAAGTAGTTGACTTAAAACTAAATAAATAATAACAGGAAAGGGTAGATATTATGTTTAGAAGCAAGATACTTTTTATTCTAGTCCTCAGTTTGGTTAGTTTTGCTTATACTTTTGCTCAAGATGAAGACACAACCGGCAGCGATAATGAATGGTGGGGACATCATCACCGATTCAGATTCCACTGGTTCGATGAAGGATTTAGCAGAAGCAGACCGACTTTATCATTTAATTATGGGCTTTCGAATACTGCTTTAAGAGATTTTAACGAGTCATTTGCTAATCCCGGTTTAGCTGAGTTAAAGCTTGGTTATACTCAACTGAAAAATGATTTTGTTGATGAAAACATTCTAGACTACAACTTCAGATATTTTTATATCAGCAATTTTTCAACAGATCTTTCAAGCGGGAATATAAATACCGGTGAGCTTAAAGCAGACTTATGGCGCTTCGGATTCGGAAGATCTTCCGGATATGGATATGATCTCGGGAGCGCTGCCATAATTCCATACTATTCGTATTCGGTTGACTGGTCGCGTTTGAGGATGTTAGATATGCCTTCAACAGCGGCAGGTTTAAATACTACAAATTTGTTTAACGAATCTTTTAGATTTGGCACCAGTGCCGAAGGTGGAGTTAGGTTCAAAGTTTTGCAGCATTTTATAATAGAAGCTGGTTACGAGCGCTCGATAATTTTTCCGCGTCATCTTTTCTGGAAGTGGGCTGGCAGCGCTATTGTTGAAGCGGCAGGGCAGTGGGGGATAGACGGTTTTGTCGATCAAATTTTAGATTCGTCTCCGTATGCTGCACCGATTGTAAGCTTCGTATTAAAGAATGCTCTCTCATACGGCATATATGAATTGAGACAGGATAAGATGAACTGGCCGTTCGAAACTGCTGCACCTTTGTCTTTTGATCAGTTTAAGTTTGGTGTAACGTTTGTGTTTTAATAAATAATTTTTGTTACACAGCGAACCATAAATTGAGCGGTATCTTTATATATTAAGTCACGATGCGCGTGCAATTCTTAACCTTGCTCTTGTTCGTAATCTTAATCGGATTTATAACTCGATTAAGATTACGAAACTTGTGTATGTAAGGTTAAATAAATTTTATTTTCAAATTCACAATTTCAGATCTGCTGCCGATTCTAACCGGAGGACCCCATGTACCTGCGCCGCAGGAAACATAATATTGAGTTTTGCTATTCTTATGGTAGCCCCAGCTTTGTTTGTAAATCATTTTTGTAATCAAGTTGGCTGGAAACATTTGTCCGTGATGCGTATGTCCTGAAAGCTGAAGATCAATATTATTTACTTCTGCTTCCTCTAATCCGAAAGGCGTATGATCCATTAAAATTGTCGGAAGAATACCGTCCACATTGTTCATCACTTCTACAAGAGATTTCCTTTTAGCTCCATTGAACTGCGCAATTGCTCTATCATCACGGCTGATGATGTAAAAAGAATTTCCGACTTTTGCCGTCTCATCTCGTAAAAGATTGATTCCATGATTTCTTATAAAAGCACATGCGCTGTCAATACCGTTTATAAATTCATGATTACCGGTGCATGCATAAACACCAAACTTTGGTTTAAGCCTTAGCAGCGCCGGACCGATATTACGCTTTGTTAGAATTTCTGCGCTGTCATCAAACAAATCTCCGGCAATAAAAACAATATCCGGATTAAGAGAATTTATTTTATCAACTATTTTAGAAAGAAATTTTTCATTATCCATTGGCGAAAGATGAATATCAGAAACCAGTACGGCATTTAAGCTTTCAAGATCGCTGTTCTTTTTCGGCAGATTTAGTTCAAGAGTTTTTACTTGTACAGCTCTTGTGTTTATAAAACCGGCAGTTACAATTAATGAAACTATAACAAAAACAACTGCACCGGTTATTGCTTTAGCCTGAAGATAATTATGATGAACAAACTGAGGTAAGAAATGGAATTGTAAGTTAATTAATCTAACCAGATCAATTAAAACAATGGCAAGAAAAAAATAAAGCATGAAAGCGAACCAAAAGGAACCAACCCAGATCATTATATCATATAAAAAATCCGGTAGGAATTTGGTGAAGAATTTAGTAACGAGATAAGAAAGCGATGCGAAAATAAAAACTACCAGATAGATTACTCTAAACTGCGGACCTATTTGCAAAGCCTGCCAGCCGCGAATGCAGATGTAATAATTTAATAACGCATAAAGCGTAAAAAATATTGAAAAGAATAATGCCATTTTAGTTGTACTCGTCCCAGCTTTTAACCGAAAGATCCTTCAACTTCGAAAGCGATTTAACAAACCTCTTTGCAACCTGAATGTTTGTAATCAAGTTGACGTTCATATCGACGGCTTTTCTTCTTATAAGATAGTCGTTGTCGAGCTCGTACTTTTCTTCATTCTTTGGAATGTTAATAACCAAATCGATCTTACCTTCATTCAAGTATGTAATAATATTCGGTTCTTCTTTTTCAAGAGGCCAATTAAGAACCTCAGCAATTATTCCGTGCTCGCTTAAAAATCTTGCTGTTCCGTTAGTTGCATAAAGCTTCAAGCCCATGTCAGAAAGCGCCTTGGTTTCGTTAAGGAAGTCCGCTTTATCTTTTGCGGTTCCTGTTGAAAGCATAACAGCTTTCTGCGGAATTCTATAGCCTGTTGATAAAAAGCTTTTCAGGAATGCTTCGTTAAAATCATCACCGAGGCAGGCAACTTCTCCGGTTGATGCCATTTCAACTCCAAGTATCGGATCCGAGCCTTTCAATCTTGTAAAAGAAAACTGCGGCGCTTTAACTCCGACATAATCGACATCGAAAGAAGATTTGTCAAGCTTCGGTACTTTTTCTCCCATCATCAGTTTGGTTGCAATATCTATAAAATTAATTTTTAAGACTTTGGATACAAATGGAAAGCTTCGTGAAGCACGCAGGTTACATTCAATTACTTTTACATCGTTATCCTTTGCGATAAACTGGATGTTGAACGGACCAGTAATTTTAAGTTCTCTTGCAATTTGTTTTGTAATAATTTTTACGCGGCGCATTGTTTCCAGGTAAGTCCGCTGGGGAGGAAGAACAATTGTTGCATCACCGGAGTGGACGCCTGCATTTTCAACATGTTCTGAAATTGCATAACAGAAAAGCTCGCCATTCTCAGCGACTGCATCAGCTTCAATTTCTCTTGCTTCGGTAATGAATTTACTAATCACCACCGGATGCTCGCGGCTGATTTCCGAAGCTTTCTTAAGGTATTGTTCAAGTTCTTCATCAGAAACGACAATGCTCATTGCCGCGCCGCTTAGTACATAGCTTGGTCTTATTAAAACCGGATAAGAAACTTTTCTAGCAAACTCTTTTGCTTCTTCCAAACTTGTAAGCTCTTTCCACTCCGGCTGATCTACTTCAAGTCTATCAAGTATTTGGGAAAATTTATGCCTGTCTTCCGCATTATCGATTTGCAAAGCCGATGTACCAAGAATCTTTATGCCAGCATTGTGCAGTTTCAAGGCAAGGTTGTTAGGGATTTGTCCTCCCATTGAAATGATTACGCCTTCTGGATTTTCAATATCACAAATATCCAGAACACGCTCGAACGTTAACTGCTCAAAATATAGTTTATCGCAGATGTCATAATCGGTACTTACAGTTTCCGGATTGCAATTGATCATTATCGTTTTGTATTCGAGCTTGTTTAAACTCATTACTGCATTTACACAGCACCAATCAAACTCAACGGATGAGCCGATACGGTAAGCACCGCTGCCGAGAACGACAATTTGATTTTTTTGACCGAGTTGAATGTCGTTCTCTTTTCCGTGATAGGTAAGATAAAGATAATTTGTCTGCGCCGGATATTCTGCCGCAAGGGTATCAATCTGTTTTACTACGGGAACAACACCGAGACCTTTTCTGTAATTTCTGACTTCAAAATCAGTAGCATTGACAAGCTTACCGATCTGAAGGTCAGAGAATCCGTTCATCTTCGCTTCGCGCATATGATCAACAGAAATTTTGTTAAGCTTAATTCCGGTTAGCTTCTTCTCTGTTTCGATGATATTCTTCATCTTGAAGATGAACCATTTGGTTATTTTGGTAAGCTCATGAATTTTATCGACAGAATAACCTTCTTTCAATGCTTGGGCGATTGCATAAATTCTTTTATCAGTCGGCTGAGCTAATTGTTTGTCCAGATCTTCAAATGAAATTTGATTGCCGACGAATCCTTTCATACCAATGTCCAGCATTCTGATTGCCTTCTGAAGAACTTCTTCGAAGCTTCTTCCGAGAGACATAACCTCGCCGACAGATTTCATTTCTGAACCGAGCAGAGTACTTACCTGTCTGAATTTCTGAAGATCCCACCGTGGGAATTTAAGAGCAACGTAATCAAGCGCCGGCTCAAAACATGCGGATGTTTCTTGAGTAATTATGTTTGCAACTTCATTAAGTGCATATCCAAGTGCCAGCTTTGTTGCAATGAATGCCAGCGGATAGCCGGTAGCTTTTGAAGCAAGTGCCGAGCTTCGGCTTAATCTTGCGTTGACTTCTATAATTCTATAATCATCAGAATTCGGATCGAGTGCATACTGAATATTACATTCTCCAATTACTCCGAGATGCCGGATTAATTTTATTCCGATGGACCTCAGCTTAAAATTTTCTGTTGCAGATAAAGTTTGAACCGGCGCAATAACAATGCTGTCGCCTGTATGTATTCCCATCGGATCGATGTTTTCCATCGAACAGATTGTTATACAATTATTAAACCTGTCGCGGACAATTTCATATTCAATTTCTTTCCAGCCGTAAAGAGATTCTTCAATTAAAATTTGATTTGTAAAGGTGA
This sequence comes from Bacteroidota bacterium, assembly GCA_021815405.1. Lineage (GTDB taxonomy): Bacteria > Bacteroidota > Ignavibacteria > Ignavibacteriales > Ignavibacteriaceae > FEN-1297. The sequence goes on along the minus strand of JAKAGV010000013.1, from coordinate 53,884 downwards.
AGGCTCTTCGTGCTTTCTCGGTAAGTTCTTCTTTATTGTTTACAATTCCTGAACCTAATCCGCCAAGCGCATAAGCAATTCTTACCATTACCGGGAATCCTATTTTTTCAGCGGCAGCAATAGCTTCATCAACATTGCCTGCAGTTCTGCTTACCGCAACTTTTAATCCTATCTCAGTAACTTTGTTTGCGAAAATCAGTCTGTCTTCGGTAGCTTCAATTGCTTCGACTGGAGTTCCTAAAACTTTTACGTTGTACTTTTCAAGAATTTTTTTCTCGTAAAGCTCAACGCCAACGTTTAGAGCAGTCTGTCCGCCGAATTGAAGCAAAATGCTGTCCGGTTCTTCTTTCTGAATTATCTTCTCAACAAATTCTGCCTTGATCGGCATGAAGTAAACTTTATCCGCAAAGTGAGCAGAAGTTTGAATTGTTGCAATGTTCGGATTTATAAGAACCGAAGTGATGCCGTCTTCTTTAAGTGCTTTAATTGCCTGGCTGCCTGAGTAATCAAACTCGCCGGCTTGTCCGATTTGAAGAGCACCTGATCCTAATATTAAAACTTTTTTTGGTTTACCGCGCTTAATCATTTTATCGCCCTCAAAAACATATCAAAAATAAATTCAGTGTCGTCCGGTCCGGGTGATGCTTCCGGATGAAATTGTGCCGCAAAGAACGGCTTTGAAATATGGATAATCCCTTCGTTGGTTCCGTCATTGTCATTTACAAACCACTCACGCCAATCTTCCGGCAGTGTTTCAGAATTAACTGCGAAGCCGTGGTTTTGTGAAGTGATATAACTCCTTTTTGTCCCCATCTCATTGCAAGGCTGATTATGTCCGCGGTGACCGTACTTTAATTTATACGTGTCAGCGCCGGCAGCAAGCGCCATTATCTGACTGCCCAAACAAACTCCGAGAATTGGCTTTCCTGAAGTCATTGCCTTTCGTGTATTTTCTATAGTTGACTTACAAATTTTAGGATCACCTGGTCCATTGGAGATCAAAATTCCATTCGCTTTCTCTTTGGAAAAATCATAATCATACGGAACCCGGAGTACAGTAATATTCCTTCTTAAAAAAGCCTGGATGATATTGTTCTTGGTTCCGCAGTCAACCAGAATAATTCTTTTTTTATTTCTGGAATATTCCACCGGTTCTTTTATACTGACTTCTCCGACCAGATCCAATTTATTTATATCTTCAAAATCGATTTTAGATTTCTCATCGACGATTATTTTCCCAAGCATCGTTCCTTTTTCCCGGAGCTTTCTTGTAAGCATTCTTGTATCGATACCATAAATGCCTGGGATTTTTTGTTCTTTCATCCAGTCATCAAGCGAACGCTTTGCATTCCAGTGTGAATAATCATGAGAGTAATCTGAAATTACCAATGCCCTGGTGTGTATTTCTTCAGATTCAAAATATTTAAATAATCCGTTTTCTCTTTCATTGCCGGGAACTCCATAATTCCCAATTAACGGGAAAGTGCAAACTAAAATTTGTCCGCGGTAAGATGGATCGGTCATTGTTTCCGGATAACCTACCATGCCTGTGTTGAAGACAACTTCGCCGTTAGTATTTTTCTCATACCCGAAATGTGTTCCTGCAAACTCGGAACCGTCTTCTAGTATCAGCCTTGCCGTTTTAGTTTTGTAATTCATCTTGCCATCATTTTGTATATTTATAAGATCCGCTAATATTATCTATCAATAAGCAAAAAAAAGTCCCGTAAAAAGCGGGACCTTTAGTCATAGACTCTTTTAATAAAACTTATTTTGGGTTGAATTATTATCTGGTGCAATTTTCTCTAAAAAAAGTTTAGCAAATATATAGCATTGAACTTTTAATTTCAACCTGATTCATATCATACTTAGTTGAAAAATTTAGGAGAAGTGATTAAATTCGCTCAAGGTTTATTAGAATTAAAATGGCAAAAGAATCCAGATCCAAAAAGTCCCCCAAAATTTTTATCCTCGATACAAATGTAATTCTTCATGATGCAACGAGCATAAATCATTTTCAAGAACACGACGTAGTAATACCGTTGACTGTTATTGAAGAACTCGATCATTTTAAGCGTGGAAGTCAGGTTATAAATTTAAATGCGAGAGAGTTCGCGCGGACACTCGATTCGATGACGGGCACAGCATTATTTAATGGCGGTGTTCCAATGGGAAAGGGACGAGGAAAAGTTCGTATTGGTATGTCACGAGGAATTTCACAAGAGATAAAAGAAATATTTCAAGAAGATACTCCTGATCATCGTATTTTATCAGTCGCACTCGATTGGAATAAAAAGTACAAGAGCAAAGCTTCAGTAATTCTAGTATCAAAAGATGTAAATCTCCGGATGAAAGCCAAAGCACTTGGTATTTTAGCCGAAGATTACACTACCGATAGAATAACAAGTATCGAGGAACTTTACAGCGGCAAAGAAATAATCGAAGATTTTGATGACGATTTGATTGTTCAATTATTCCAGGCTCCTTACGAAGTTCCGGCAAAGCAAGTTCTTAAAAGATTAAATGGTGACGCCGTTCCTAATAAATTTTATATTATGAGGAACTCCAGCCGTTCGGTGCTTGCTTATCTTGATCAAGAAATGGAAAAGCTGCACAAGGTTGACAAAAATATTATATATGGAATAAAGCCCCGCAACGCTGAACAGACTTTTGCTGTTGATGCTCTTACCAACACTAATATTCCGTTAGTTACTTTGACAGGCAAGGCAGGCACTGGTAAAACTTTACTCGCACTTGCAAGCGCACTCCACGTTAGAAAGTTTTATAGGCAGATTTTTGTTGCTCGCCCTATTGTTCCGCTTAGTAATAAAGATATCGGTTTTCTTCCGGGAGATGTTCAAAGCAAGATTGAACCCTATATGCAGCCTTTATGGGATAACCTGCGTGTAATTCAAGATCAGTTTTCGGAAACTGACAAACAAAGTCAATTAATATCTAATATGACAAAGGATGAGAAACTTGTAATTGAGCCGCTTTCATATATTCGCGGAAGAAGTTTGCAGAGGATTTTCTTTATTGTAGATGAAGCTCAAAACCTTACACCGCACGAAATAAAGACAATTATTACTCGTGTCGGCGAGGGATCCAAAGTTGTTTTTACCGGAGATATTTACCAGATAGATCATCCGTATCTTGATTCTCAGTCAAACGGGCTTTCTTATTTGATCGATCATTTTAAGGGACAGAAATTGTACGCACATATTAACCTTGAAAAAGGTGAGAGATCGGAACTTGCTGAGTTAGCAAGTAATCTACTTTAGTGAATTTTAACCATGCAATCATTTACTTATCCTTTTTTATCAAAATTAATTTATAGGTATGGAAATATTCCGGCTTCGATATTTCTTTTATCTATCCTTTACGATTCCGTAAGCAACTTAAATGCCTCACTATTTAATTTAATTCCGTTTTTGATTACACTGCTGCTACTCTATTACCTGAACAAACACTACTTAATGCTGTATAAAATAATTCCTTCAAAAATTGAAGCTGATGCTGAGAAGATGGTATGCAGTGGATTCATATTTTCTACTAAATCATTAACCATCTTTTATTCAGATATAGAATCTCTCAGCGGTGGAATATTTGACGGAAAGAATTACGGTATAATGAAAGTATGTAATGGAAAGAGTAAAGTATGCATCGGATTTTTTAATAGTCTAAAAAACGTTCGAAATCTTGAAAAAATAATTTTGGCAAAAGTTAATAAAGATATTTATGAGAAATCTGCTGAAAAAATTAAGGCTATGAAACGTTGAATGAGACTAACGTAAGGACATAAAATATCCCTCTCTTATATATGATAAGTTAACCGATTTAAAAAAATCGTTTTATCTGTTCTAATTCCAAGTTAGTGCATTACTAAATTACAGCATCGACTGAAATGAAAACTCAAGAATTATCGGCTTTACAAGTCTTTCATAATCCTTGTAACTCATCTTAATAAGTTCGGAATGAGTGCAGGCATTAAATGCGATTTCTTCATCTTGAGTCAAATCCTTTGCAACGTAAACATCCAATCCATATAAGTTGCCAAAAGGAGGCATTGCACCTACTTCACAGTCCGGGAATTTATCCATAAATTCCTGCTCGTAAGCCAATCGCACATTCTCATTACCTATGGCATGTTTCAGTAAGTCAAAATCTACTTTATCTGATGCCGGCAGTACTGCCATCGCCATCTTCCCATTAATTTTAACCAGTACCGTCTTTGCTAATTCCTTACCGGGGATATGAGCGTGCGCAGCAACCTCCTGCGCAGTAAAAGCGGATGAATGGCTGATGGTAATGTACTTTATATTATTTTCATCCAGATATTCTTTTAATTTTTTGATCGGCATAAATCCTCCTTAGAATTAATTAAAATATAGAAGTTATCTAATTATAAGTACTTAATAGGTCCTAATTATTTCGCAATTTCAGATTTATGATTTTTATGGATACTTCATCTATACTGTTTATCGATATCTCCATTCTCTCAAATCTAAAAAATTTGAGAGAATTATACTTTTAAAGGCAGCATCATATTTCCTTAACAAGTTCAAGAAATCTTTTATAAGGAATAGCAGAAAGGCTCTCGGCTTGTAAAGCGCCGTTAGTCAGGCTTATCATAGAGACTTTTGCTGCCGATTCTTCATCAGGTGCTTCGTAGATATCAAGAAAATCATGAGAGCCTAACAATGCATAATGAGAAATAAATTTTACCTCCGGGCATTTTGACTTTACCTCGTCGAGCCAGCTTCGTCCTAACGCCGGGCGGTCCTTTAATTGTTTATACATTTCCGGAGAAAATTTTGTAAGTAATATAAATGTCTTCATGGCTTGTCCCTAAAGTGTATGGATAAATAAAATTACTTGCCATACATCTTAAGCCGCTGAAATAACCGAATGGTTTAAGGTGTTATGTTTTTTCTATTTGTAATATACATTTATGATTTAAATAAGTCAAAGTGATAATTCATAATAAATTGCTTTCAAATCGTATATCATTGTCATAATACTTTTATTTATTATTGCAACCACTTGTGTAAAAATGCGACCGTCTCTAATTTTTTATAACGCATTGGCTTTTGCCTGAATATATTTGGGAACAAATAACTTAAATATGTGGCTCAAAAAGTCGCATTGAAATTAATCTATAATAAAGGTGTTATTATGAAAGCAGTAAAATACTTGACAATAGCCATTACTTTTTTGATCTCGTTATCTCTATATGCTCAAGCGGATCAAGATGGAGTTGAAGCGGTTGTAACTAATTATGTAAAGAGCATAGATACAAATAATGGCGATGCACTTTCTAAAGCAGTTCTTCCGGGCGGATCAATTATTATTGTCAATGATTTGAAGAAAGATGTTGAGCATTATTCCACAGATCAATATGTAAATATGGTTAAAAATGGACAGTCTGGCGGATGGACTAGAAACTTAAGTATTAGCTCTGTTGATGTTGAAGGAAATACCGCTGTCGCTAAAGTGAATATTACAGATCCCAGGTTAAAGCAAACTGGTTTCATAACTTTACTTAAAGACAATGGTGCATGGAAGGTTGCCGGTCAGGTTACAACTTTACAGTTAAACAAATAGTAAAGAACTTCTAATCTAAAGGTATACGGAAACTAAAATTCCGTATACCGTTTTTATATTCACAATAATCAATTCCTACTACAAATCGAATTAAGAAAGCCGAACAGTTTACTGTGAGAATTCAAAATTCAGTTTTCAACTTTCTTTTCTAACTATTCATTCTTCTTATTTATCTACTTTCCAGCAAGATCGATAATTCGAAAGTATTTCAGGATACAAAATAAAACAGCCAATTTTGTATATTCATAGTCATCAATTCTTATATGATGCGGAAAGTCTAATTAATAACTAATCCCGGAGGGAATAATGAATCATACTCCTATAAGTCATATTATATGGATTGCTATTTGGGCTGGAATAATCGGTACTGCAGGTATGGAAGTTCTTCTTCAAAGTATAACTAAATCAGGGATGGCAAATGCTGACATGGCAAGAGCGGTAGGCAGTTTATTTACTAAGAAGCTGGAAAACTCTTACCGGATTGGGATAATGATACAAACTATATCAGGAATAATCTTTGCTTTTTTCTACGCGATTATAATTGTTTATTTTAATGTTCATGGCTTTTTAAGCGCAGCAGGAGCCGGTACTTTGATTGGATTTATTCATGGTGCCATTGTTGGATTTGTGTTAGTTGCTGCTGTTGCTGAAAGCCACCCATTACCAGAGTTCCGTGAGGCAGGCTTTTCTGTTGCAGTTGCTCATTGGATTGGTCATATCATATACGGACTATTGGTTGGCGCTGTTATCGGTTTGATTGGTTATTAAATATTTGCGCATTTGCGGTTTTCCTTGTTGCCGCTAATGCGCAAATTATAAATCACTCTATTCAATTTACCATAAAACTTGTCCGATTACCTTATCAAGTGCATACTTGCTTAAAACATTTTTGTAAATTACTTGAAGGTAAAGAAGGCGTGCTTCGGCAAGAGCTGTTTCAGAATCAATCAAATCAAGATTTGTAATTACTCCATCCCGGTATTGAAGCTCCGCTCGTGATAATGCATCTTCCGCCTGCTTTACCTGAAGTTTCGTTCTGTCTAACTTTTCATAATTTGTTTTCCAATCGGAATAAGCACTCTGGACTTCAGCTTTAATTCTTCTTTCAAGACTTAAAATTTCTTGGGTACTTTCTTTCAAATTTGCTTCAGCTTCTTCAACTTTTGCATCTGTTCTGTATCCGTTAAAGATTGGGATGTTTGCCGAGATTGCTGCTACCCAGTTTCCTCGCAGAACATCAAGATCAGGAAAGAAGCCGTTTTTAAGACCGTAAGATGCGTCCAATGAAATTGTAGGTCTATCACCTAATGCAGAAACCTGCTTAGAAAGTCTTGCACTATTCTCAGCATCTTTCGCTAGCTTAATTTCAGGACGCATGTTGTATGCCTGAGTGACAAGCGAATCTTCATTCACGTCCAATCCAGTCGTAGAAAAGTCTCCTGTAAGATTTAATGGATGGCTGGAAGAATATCCAAGCAAACTACGTAAATAAATTTCTTCTTTTGCTAATGCATTCTGCAAATCGGTTTTATCGTTTTCAGCGGAGGCAACTCTAACTTCGGTTGTAAGAACATCAAAGTCTGTTGCGCTTCCGCTTGCAACCTTTTTCTTTGTTATGTCCAGATGCTGATTTAAAGTATTTATCTGATCATTCTTAACAGCAATGCTCTTTTTTAAAAACAGTATTGAATAGAAAGTCTGAATAGTGCTGTAGGTGAGGTTAGATTTAACCAAATTTATTTTCTCTTCGGCAGAAAGCTTGTAAGACTTAATTAGATCCATCGCGGCATCTCTTCTTCCGAAGTCATAAAGAGTATAGCCGGCGCTTACATGCATATCATAATTATTCGGCGTATTGAAATCAAAATTACCCATACCTGGAAACGCCAATGAAATAACAGGTCCAATCCATGCATAAGAAAGATTACCTTCCACCTGCGGATAATAACTGCTGTTCTGTTCGTTAATTCTAGCATTAACTGCATTTATTTGTTCAACAGCCTGGTTTATCAATGGCTGGTTTGTTAAAGTCATATTAATTGCTCGCTGCAGAGTGAGCGAATCTGTTTGTTTCGTTTGTGCAAACACTTTTGACAACAAAGCATAAAATATAATAGCTAAAGTAAGTTTAAGATAGAATTTCATTTTTTTTTCTGCTGGTTAAAGTTTATTCTAAAATTTATAGTGATTAAATTAATCTCGTTCCGTTAATCCATTGCCACAATTTTTTCGCCCGGTGTTTTCTTCTTTTTCTTATATCTTAAGAACAAAATCGGGACAACACAAAGAATTGTTATTAATGCTGCAATAAAGAAATCATCATCTACTGCCGAGACAAAAGCCTGTTGGCTAATATTATAAATTACCAGAGCGTTTGCCCTCATTGCAGATAGAGCACTTGTTCCGCCGACTGCCTGCTGTGCAAATATTGATAATCTGGAGATTACATTTTTCGTTACTGGTGAATATTGATTTACTGCTTGTCCATATATTGTAGTGTGAAAGATTGTTCTGTCGGTTAATAATGTACCCATAATGGCTACACCAAAGCTTCCACCTATTTGTCTCAAGATATTATAAAGACCAGAAGCCTGTGCCATTCGTTCTCTTGGTATTTCTGAAAGTGCCATTGTGCTAAGCGGCGTAAATATCCATCCCATTCCCAGTCCACGCAGGTATAAAGAAACCATAATCGATGAAGTTTCTGAGAACAAGGAAAGATAGTGATTAACGAAAAGACTTAAGGCTAATAAAACAATTCCAATGAAAGCCGGGATTTTGGGATTAATTTTGTCGGCAAAGTTACCGGCAATAGGAGACATTGTTGCCTGTAAAAATCCTACTGGTAGGAATAGAGAGCCTGCTTGATATGCGGTAAATCCAAGACCGTTTTGCAAGTAAAGAGGCAATAAGAATGTACTACCGAACATTCCCATACCAAAAATAAATAGAATAATATTTGCCATCGCAAAGTTAAAGTTCTTTAACAGACTGAGGTCAATCAACGGATGCTTAGTGTTTGTTTCGGCAATCATGAACACTACAAACCCGATTAAAGAAATTGTGAAGCAGGCAATAATAAACGGTGAAGTCCAACCGCCGGTATTCCAATCGGCATTTCCATCCGAGAGGGCAATCAGCAGAGCACTTAAGAATATTGCCATTGACACAAAGCCTATTATATCAAACTTCCTGGAAGTTGATGTTTTATATTCACGTTGAATTACCAGCGTGGCAAAAATTCCGATTACACCAACCGGCACATTGACATCAAATATGGAATGCCATGCGAAATTATCTATTAAATAACCACCGAGTGTTGGACCAAGTGAAACTGATGCCGCTGCGGCAATTGTCCAGAAACCAAGGGCAATACCTCGTCTCTCAGGCGGAAATTCTCTCATTACTATTGCCATGCCTACAGGCATCATTAAGCCTGCACCAGCACCTTGAATTACACGAAACAGAATTAGTACAGATTCATTCCACGATAAAGAACAAAGAAGCGAGCCAAGAGTGAAAAGACTAAGTGCGGTTGCATAAGTTTTTTTATAACCGAAATGGTCTGCAATCCAGCCGGAAGTCGGCAGCATTATTGCAAACACAAGCAGGTAAGCAGTAGCAACCCACTTTACAGTATCGACTCCGATACCAAATGTAGCCATAATCTTGGGGAGTGAAACGTCGACAATAGTCGCATCGAGCACCGCCATAAAAGTTCCAATCATCACGTTGCCGAGCACCCACCATTTGTAAGAAGAGTGTTCATGGTGAAGAGAAGATATCTGATTTAAAGCAGCGCCTCTTATAGATTTTTTTTTCGAACCAAACATTAATTTAAGTCTCCGGCTTATTTCACTTTCACAGATATTTCAACAGACATTCCGGGTCTTAATACCGGCTGAACGTTGTGAGTATTTTCAGGATCGTCAATTGAAATTTTTATCGGTACACGCTGTGTTACTTTTGTAAAGTTGCCGGAGGCATTATTCGGTGGAATTAATGAAAATTCGGATGCAGTGTAATTACCAATTTCAAATACTTTGCCGTAGAATTTTATATTAGGATAAGAGTCAACATCAATTTCTACCGGTTCACCAAGCTTTACGTGAGCAAGCTTTGTTTCTTCCAGGTTCGCTGTTATCCATATGTTTTTCAAATCATAAATTGTAAATATCGGCTGCCCTGGCTGTACAACATCGCCTGTAAGAACCCACCTCTTAGCCACTACACCATCCATCGGAGCTGTAATTGTGGTATTAGCTAATTGGGATTCAATTACACCAATTCTAGTTTTTGCCTCGGGAATTTTTGTAAGTTCGATATTGAGTTCCGCTTTGGCAGCTTCAAGAGCCTTTTGTAAATGATCGTATTGCTCTTTCGTTATTATTCCGCTCTTATATTGCGATAGACCTCTATTATAGTCATCCTGAGCTCGGCTTAAATTTACCTGTGCAAGCGGAATACTATTCTTTGCTAATTCAAGACCTGCTTTTGCAGCCGCTTCCTGTGCCTTTAAATCGTTGTCATCAAGTCTTACCAGCACCTGCCCGGCTTTTACAGTATCTCCTTCATCTGTTCCAAGATAATTAATTCTTCCAAGCATTTTTGAACTGATGGAGACGCTGTTGGCATCTACATAAGCATCGTCGGTAGAAACGAAATCCTGCATATTTATATACCAAAAATATCCGCCAACAGCAGCGGCTATCAAGAGTAGGAGTAACGGAATTATCATCCTTTTCTTTTTAAAAAGCGGAACCTCATCGATACTTTCATCTGCACCATTGTTGCCATTCCTGGAATCAATGTTTACTTTATTTTTTAATTCTTCATTTTGTGCCATTTATTATTCCTTCACGAATTTAAATTCTCTAAAAAATTATTTACAACTAATTCCTTTTATTAAATAATTGGTAGCGATTTTCATTTCGCATTCAAGATTTTTATAAGTATCTTCATCAGCTTTGTGCTCATTCAAAAGTTTAACAACTCTGAATCTTAATCCCTGCAGAATATGGAGAAAAATTTTTACAAAGTCCTTGGACAAATCATTACTAAATTCTCCATTACTTTTGCCTTCTTCGATAATTTTCCCAAGAAGTATCAATTCCTGCGCTTCAAAGTCTTCAAACAGTTTTTTAAACATTGACTTAATATCGAATACAGAATGAACGCTTAAAGCACCCAGGTTTACCAAATCGCGGAAATATTTAAGGCGCTGTTCGACATATTCATTTAGTTTTTCTGCAGCTGAAATTTGCTTCCTTAGAAGAGATTCAATGTTATTTACAAACTCACTTTGTTCCTGAACTACAACTGCTTTAAAAAGGTCTTCCTTTGTCGGAAAATAATAATAGAGCGATGCTTTACCCATTTCCACATCGCCGGCTATTTCATCCATTGTTACTTTTGAAAAGCCGTAATGTGCAAATCTTTTTCTTGCGGCATTCAAAATTGACTTTTCTTTTTCTTTTGAAATTTCAGACATTTTAGCACTCGTTATCGACTAATTTACTTGATAAGTCGAAAAATAAATATAAAATTTTCATTTGGCAAGTAATTCATCTCACATCTTGAAATATTTGAAAATTGAATCAATATTAGCGATTTTGATTATGGAAGATTATATTATGGTTGTCCTTAGTTTCAATTTAATAACTTTGCATGGATTATCGAACGAATTGTTCGAAATTGTTAGAGGGAGAATGCGGATGCAGAAATTTTATTAACTTTATCCTTATTTTAATATGATCTAGCAACCTACATAATTACTTTTTTAAATCGTAAACGATATTATTTTTTACTCAAAATATTTTCATTTTTACCAAAAAAAGATTTATTGACATTAACCGGTCAATTTTTTAGTTTATCATCAGAAAATGAAAGTAATTTAACTTATTACTTAAAAAAATAATTTTTAAACATGCAATGGTGGGAATGAAAGTGGGGGTATTTCCAACATTATAAGATTTCAGAAATTTACCATCATGCAAAATGAAATTTTTATAATTCTTTCACAAGGGCAGTGATAAAAATTTTATTAAGAACAGCTTGTGAACTTTTGATTTCTTTTAATGAGTAAATTTCTTTTACTGTAAATAAATGAAATGTTGGCAGAGTGCATCTTGAAAAAATAAAACGCTGAATTTTAATAACTACAGTAAAAATGATTTTATGTTTGCCGAGATTGCTAAATAAAAATAAAAATTTGCAATCAAAAATCATTCTCCAAGGAATAAATGAAGTTAAAATTTAGGGAAATAAAAAATGGAAGAATTGTATAACAGCACCCGTTCACAACCTAAGCGGAAATTGGTTATTACAATAATCTATACTGTAATAATTGTTTTTATTGGAATGTTCTTCTTCCAAACACTAAAAAGAGCAGTTATCCCCGACCTTGATTTACAAGTTTCACAGATGATTACTGATATTTTTGCCACAATTGTAGCGGTACTGGTAGTTTACGTAGTTTATAAAAAGCAAAATCAATTTGTAAATCAACTTGCAGCAGAAAACGAAAAAAGGAAAATAACTGAAGAAAACTTAAACCGTTTAAATAGTATTTATTCCGTTCTTTCAGAGATTAACCAATCGATTGTAAGGATAAATGATAAACGAAAATTATTTGATCAAATATGTAAGATCATCGTCAACATTGGAAAATTTAAAATGGCATGGATCGGAGAAGTAGATTATGAAACAGGAGTTGTCTTACCGATATCATATTTCGGTGTAGTAGACGATTATTTAGATGCGATACATATTTCCATCAAAGAAAACAGATTTAAAGAAGGACCAACGGGCAAAGCAATTCTAAAAGGAAATTATTTTGTTTGCAATGATATCAAGAATGATAAGAGAATGGAGCCGTGGAAAGACAAAGCTCTTAAGTTGAATTATAAATCTTCTGCCGCATTCCCGATTTTTTTTGAGAATAAAGTTACCGGATCATTAAATATATACTCTCAAGAATTAAATTTCTTCAATGAAGATGAGATCAAACTTTTTAACGAAATTTGTATAGATATTTCCTTTGCGCTTGAATCAATAAATACCGAAAATAAAAAACAGCAAGCCCTAACAGAACTCCGCAGAGCTTCTCTATATGCCAGGGGACTCATCGAATCAAGCCTGGATCCATTAGTTACCATTAGTCATGAAGGTAAAATTACTGATGTGAATGAAGCAACTGTTTCTGTAACCGGAGTAAAACGCGAACAATTAATCGGAAGCAATTTTTCTGACTACTTTACGGAGCCTGATAAAGCAAACGAAGGTTATAAGAAGGTATTAAAGGAAGGATTCGTTAGAGATTACAATTTAACAATCAAAAATACTTCGGGACAAAATATAGATGTCCTTTATAATGCCGCAGTATACAAAAATGAAGAAGGAGAAATTCAAGGAGTATTTGCAGCAGCGAGAGATATTACAGAACGTAAAAAGGCAGAAGAAGCAGTTAAAGCCGAACGAAAAAGAATGAACGATTTGATGGAGATGCTTCCAGCATATTTGATTCTGCTTAACGAAGATTATCATGTAACCTATGCAAATAAATATTTTGAGGAGCGATTCGGTAAATCCAACGGTAGAAAATGTTATGAATATCTTTTCGGACTAGATGAACCTTGTGAACAATGTGAAACCTATAAAGTCTTTAATACAAATTCTTCGCAGCATTGGGAATGGATTGGACCGGACAATAGAGTTTATGATATTAACGATTTTCCATTTACCGACAACGATGGCTCAAGATTAATTCTGGAAATGGGAATAGATATAACTGAACGCAAAAAAGCCGAGGAAGCTGTAAAGTTAGCTAATGCTTACAATCGCAATTTACTTGAAGTAAACCTTGATCCTCTTGTTACCATCAGCGCAGATGGAAAAATTACTGATGTTAATAAAGCGGTAGAATTAATTACAGGAGTTACAAGGGAAGAATTAATCGGCAGCAATTTTTCAAATTATTTTACTGAGCCCGACAGAGCAAATGAAGGTTATCAGACAGTTTTCCGGGATGGATTCGTGCAGGACTTTGCCTTGGAATTAAAGCATCGGGATGGACACAAAACTCCGGTAATATATAATGCGTCTATTTATAAAGATGAGAAAGGGAATGTTGCGGGAGTTTTTGCAGCAGCCAGAAATATTACGGCACTAAAACAAGCAGAGGAGGAAATTAAAAAATTAAACGATGAGCTTGAGCTGAAAATTTTGCATCGTACTTCCCAGCTTGAAACTGCCGTAAGGGAACTAGAAGCATTTTCTTATTCCGTGTCTCATGATTTACGCGCTCCACTAAGAGCCTTGGATGGATTTGCCAAAATACTTCTTGAAGATTATTCTTCAAAGCTCGATGATGAGGGGAAACGGTTACTTAATATAATAATAATCAATTCAAAGAAGATGGGAATGCTTATTGACGATCTACTGTCGTTCTCACGTTTGAACCAACAGGTAGTTAATAAATCAAAAATAGATATGGAGATAATGGCAAGATCAATCTTCTCTGAGCTTGTTCAAGAAGGAGAGAAAGGTAATATCGAATTTTATGTCCAAAATATTCCCGATGCTTTAGGAGATAGTTCAATGATGAGGCAGGTTTGGAGAAACTTAATAGGGAACGCGTTAAAATTTTCTTCGCAAAAAGAACATCAAATTATTGAAATAGGAAGCTGCCCCGGCGAAAATGAGAATATTTATTTTATAAAGGATAACGGCGTCGGTTTCGATATGCAATATGTACATAAACTATTTGGAGTTTTCCAACGCTTGCATAAAGCAACTGAATTTGAAGGAACCGGAGTCGGTCTGGCAATTGTTCAAAGGATTATTCATCGCCATGGCGGACGTGTTTGGGCAGAAGGAAAAATAAATGAAGGTGCGACATTCTTTTTTGCATTACCAAACAAAAGGAGTTAAACATGAATACAGGTGTTTTAGATATTCTCTTAGTTGAAGATAATCCTTTCGATGCGGAGTTGACACTGCGTGCTTTGAAAGAGATAAAAATACTAAATCATATCCAGGTGCTTACTGACGGCGAGGAAGCTATTAATTATATATTCGGGCTTGGTGAATATGAAGGAAGAGATTTAAATCTAAGTCCTAAAGTAATATTCTTAGACTTAAAACTGCCGAAGATTGATGGTCTCGAAGTTCTGAAGAAAGTTAAGTCAGATGAGCGAACTAAATCTATCCCTATTGTTATTGTTACATCCTCACAAGAAGAGAAAGATGTAGTTAAAAGTTATAAACTTGGAGTAAACAGTTACGTTGTTAAACCTGTGGACTCAAATAAATTTATTGAAGCTATTAGAGAGATTGGATTTTATTGGCTTATTCTTAATCAGCCGCCAAATTAATGAATAAACGAAAGGTACATTATGGAAAATCCATTAAGGATTTTAGTTGTTGAAGATCTGCCGACGGACATGGAAATAATGCAAAGAGAAATTAGAAAGGCAGAAATTAATTGCATATTTAAGTGCGTAGACACAAAGGAAGATTTTATTAATGCTATGAATGAATTCAAGCCGGAATTTATTTTGTCCGATTATGCTTTACCTCAATTTGACGGAATGCAGGCTTTGGCTATAGCAAAAAAATATGATCCTACTATTCCGTTTATTATTGTTACCGGATCAATGAATGAAGAGACAGCAGTTGCGTGCATTAAAGCAGGCGCTGAAGACTATGTTATCAAAGAACATATTAGGCAGCTTGCACCTGCAATTCATACTGCAATGATAAATAAGCAGAATTTACTGGCAAAGCTTGAAGCTGAAAAATCTCTTCGTTTAAGCGAGAAGCATCTGCGAACAATAGTCGACAAGAATTCAGACGGTATAATTATTACGGATCAATCGGGTATAATTTTGTTTGCAAACAGAAAAGCAGAATACATGATTAATCTTAAAGCCGAAGATATAATGTGGACGCATTTTCAAAAATTCAGCAAATCTGAAAAAACAAACGAGCTTGACATTTTTAGAGAAAAAGGTGAACTAGGTAAGGCTGAATTAACCGTAATAGATATTGAATGGGATAATGAACCGGCATATCTTATAATGCTTCATGATATAACAAGCCGTAAGCAAACGGAAGAAAAAATTAAAAAGATTAATAAAATTTACATATTTCAAAGTGACGTTAACAAAGCAATTGCTAATTTTAGAGAAGTTGAAAAATTATTTGATGAAGTTTGCAGAATTGCTGTTGAAACAGATCTGTATAAGATGGTGTGGATTGGATTATTTGATGAAGTAAGTGATTCCATTTTACCAGCAGCGTGGAATGGAGACGTGGAAGACTTTTTTGAAAGTCTACATATTACTTTGCATGGGAATGATGAATTGTTGGAAACCGCTGGTAGATCTTTACGAGAAAGCCATTATCAAGTAAGTAATGATATCCAATCAGATGAATCTATAAAAATCTTGCACGCTTTATCATTAAAGAAAAATTTTAATTCTGTATTAAGCATACCCTTGCTCAAAGAGAATAGAGTATTTGGTGTAATTTCGTTTTATTCAGATAAGAAGAATTTTTTCTTTGAGCAGGAAATAAAGATGCTGGAAGATCTATCTATGGACCTTTCCACTGCTGTTCATACTATTGAGCATGAAAAATTACAGAAGCATTCTTAAGGTGAATTAATTCAAAATATTTGTGTGCATTGACTATAAGATGAGAATTTTTTCTGTCTATAAAATCAATTTAAAAATATCTTATAGCATTAGCAGCCGGATTTCTAATCTCTCAATTACTGAATTACAGCCTGCCGGTCTCTTCTTTTTCTGCTTAAATTTCGTTTGAGCATAATTCACGAGATATCTATCGAATTATTATAAAAAATTGTATTTGTTAATTATGGGCATTGAAATAATATATTTTTTTATTAGTTTAACACTAGAAAATCGATATCAAAATACGGCAAGAGGTCTTTAATAATAATGACTAATAAAAATAAAATGGAAAAAAGTCATAAAGGCGAAAAAGAAAAGCTGAAAATTTTAGTTGTCGAAGATGATAAAAGTATAATCAGAAAGATTTACAAATTTCTAAAAGATAAGTACATCATTGATTTTGCAATAGACGGGGAATCCGCAATTGAAAAAGCAAGATCAAATAAATATTGTTTAATATTGATGGACCTTCATCTGGATAAGGGCATTTCAGGATTACAGACTACCAAATTAATAAAGAATATGAACCCCTACCGGGATGTTCCAATTATAGCAATGACGGAGAAGGATAGAGAATACTTTTACGAAGCAGCCGATACGAACTTATTTGAAGGGCTATTATATAAACCATTAGGACTGGCATTTCTAATTACACTCGTTCAGAATATTTTAATGTCTGCTGATATATTTTAAATATCAAATGATGAAAGATAATTAATGATTATTCCGATGGGAAAATGATTTACAACTTCTATTAAACATAGGACCATATTTAATTAGATCAAAAAATTATCGGGGATGTTCCATCTTAGTACTTCAAGGCAGTCGCCGAGATAAGGTGTATTCATCAAAAGTAAAAATTATTGAATAACTGCCCGCCAAATCAAAAAAAATTCTTTCTTATAAAATTAGCTTACTAAAAAATTAATTATTTAGCTCAATAAACTATAAAAATATTCGATAATGAATCTATAATTAATCAGAGGATTCGTATATGAAGAGGATAAATGATTTAACTGTAAGAACCAAATTGACGCTAAGCTTTGTTCTGATAATTTTTATATCAGCTATTATCAGTTACTTAACTAATTACTTTACCGGAAGTGCAAACTATTTATTTATTACTACAACTGTAAATTTAATTGCCGCATTAATATTAGGATTTTATATTTCAGGTAAAATTACAGCACCGCTGAAGCAGACAGTCTTAATGATGAAAGAGATGGGTAAAGGAAATCTTCGCGGAAGGTTGAAAATTCAGCGCGGGGATGAATTTGGAATTATGGCAGATGCCATTGACAAGTTTGCAGATGACCTTCAGAAAAATTACATCGATAGAATGAAAAAAATTTCCGAAGGTGATCTGAATAATTCAAATGTATTAAATAATCAGAATGACGAAATTGATGCCGCATTAAACTTAATTGTAAAAAACCTTAATGAGTTGAAGAAGGAAGCAGACCTTTATGAACAAGCCTCTCATGAAGGGGATACAAGTTATAGAGCAGAATCAAATAAATTTAAAGGCGCATATAAGGCAATATTGGACGAATTTAACATTACGGTTAACGAGATAGTAATGATAGTCAGGAGCGGCTATTCTGCAATGGAGAAGTTTACAAGCGGAGATTTGACTGCCAGAGTTGAGGGAGATTATAAAGGCAACTATAAAAGATATCAGGACCATATTAATAATCTCGGCGAATCAATGGGGAATTTGGTTTGGGAAGTATCCGATGCAATAGCATCTACTGCAAGTGCAAGCGAAGAAATAACAGCAAGTACTGCAGAGATTGCAAATGGCTCACATGAGCTTAGCCAACAAACAACTGAAGTTGCCAGCGCTGTAGAAGAGATGACTAAAACAATTCTAGAAACAACTAAAAATATAATTCATGCAACTAATGTATCGAAGGGATATGGGAATATAGCAACTGAAGGCGGGAAGGCAGTAAATGAAACTATACAGGGTATGAATAGGATTTACGAAGTAGTCAGGAAGTCTTCCGATACAGTACAGCAGCTTGGAAAAAGCAGCGAACAGATTGGCGAGATAATTCAAGTTATCGATGACATAGCTGACCAGACAAATCTGCTTGCACTAAATGCCGCGATTGAAGCAGCAAGAGCAGGCGAACAAGGACGCGGTTTTGCCGTAGTAGCCGATGAGGTAAGAAAGCTTGCAGAGAGAACTACAAAAGCAACCAAAGAAATAGCAACGATGATAAAACAAATACAAAAAGATACCGAAGGTGCGGTAGTCTCGATGGAAGAAGGCACGAAAGAAGTAGAAAAGGGAAAGCAGCTAGCTGATAAAGCCGGAGAGTCATTAAAGCAGATAATAAGCGGTGCCAGCGAAGTAGTTGACATTATTACTCAAGTAGCGGCAGCAAGTGAAGAGCAGTCAGCGGCATCAGAACAGATAAGCAAGAATATTGAAATGATAAGTAATGTCACTCAGCAAAGTACTTCCGGAGTACAGCATATAGCAAAAGCATCGGAAGATTTAAACAGGCTGACGAGCAATCTTGAACAGTTAGTTTCGAAATTCAAGATTTCTAATGATGTGCATCCGGAAAGTATAGAAAGAAAAAGTAAAGAGATTTTAATACATAGAAATCAAATTGAAAAAGGAAAATCTAAGAGAAGGCATGATGGGCATTTTATAAATAGTGAAGCCTAATGCTAAGCCAAAACAGGGGAGTTATACAAACTTTTTTTTAGAATATTATTTTCCGTAAAATTGTCCTGAAAAATGGAAGTAATAAAAATTAAGAAGAAAATTAATTGTTTCGGAATAGTAATAGATAAACTGGATGGATTTAAAAGAAAAGAAGTAGAGATAATAATAATTATCTAACCTGATTAGACTCAGCGAGAAAGAAATTCATCTGAAACTAAATCTAAAAAGAATGCCGACGGTATGATTCATAAATACAAAAATCTTAAGCTGATTACTAAAGAAAAAGAAGCATGGGCTTTAGCTGTTTGGGACAAATATGGAGGTAGTTGATGCTAAAGTTGTTTAGAGATATCTTCTTAATAATATTCAAAAAGATTAAATAAGAATTCTCATTCCTCAATCATCCTCAAAATCGTTGGCAGCACAATCAGCAGAAGCGGCATCGCGATAATAAATCCGCCGATGATTGCAATGGCAAGCGGCTGGTGCATCTGCGCGCCGGTGCCGATGCCGAATGCTAAAGGCAGTAAGGCAGTAATGGCTCCCAATGCTGTCATTAAGGTTGGACGCATCCTTAATGAAATTGCATTAACAATAGAATCATGCTTATTAACTATCCTTTTCATTGAATCCGCATATTGAAGATAAATGAAAATAGAATTTTCACCTATGATACCAACTATCATAATAATACCGGTATAACTTCCAACATTAAGAGGCGTGCCGGTAATAAAAAGTGCCAGGAAGCTTCCCGCTATTCCCAGAATGGAAACAAAAATTATTGCGAGTGAGATTTTTATTTTTCTAAAGAGAAATAGAGAAACCGTGAAAACTAAAAGTATAGCTAAGACTAAAATATTTATTAAATCACCAAAAGCTTGCTGCTGCTCTGCATAGGCGCCACCGTAAACAATCTCATAACCCGGCGGCAAATGAATTTCTTTGCTGATTTTCTTTTTAATAGAAGCGATAGTGCTTCCGAGGTCGCGGTTATTTAATCTTGCAACCACGCCATAATCTTGTTTAAGATTATCTCTGTCAACTTCGGCAACACCTTTTATAAATTTCAGCTTTGTAAATTCACTTACCGGCTTGACAGAGCCGTTGTTAAGAAAGATAAAGCTGTTCTTAATATCATCCAGCGAGTTTAACAGCTTACCGTCGAACATTCTAATATTATATAGCTGATTTTGACCTAAAACATTTCCGACAACAGTTCCTTTTATTTTCGTATTAAGCTGATATTGCAGCTCGCTCGGTGTTAAGCCGTATTGAGCCAGTGCGGCATTTTTAGGTTGAAATATTATATTCGGACCGGCAATTGTAATTCCATCAAATACATCTGCGGTACCTCTTGTGTTTTGAACGATATCCGCAATTTGCTTTGCATACTTTTGAAGCAATGTTTGATCATCTCCAAAAACTCTAATAGATATAGGCTGCTTGGTGCTGCTTAAATCGCCGAGCATATCTTCAATTATCTGTCCAAAGTCTACTTGAAGCGCAGGCAACTTTGCTTCAATCCTTTTACGAATTTCATCAGACACTTCATCTGTAGTAAGCTTTCTGTTTTTCTTGAGCTGAATAGTATAATCACCGCTATTAGGTTCTGTTATAAAAAATCCGTTCTGGTTTCCTATTTCCCGTGAGAACGACTGAACCTCAGGTGTAGTTTGTAAAATATGATCAACAACATCAAGCATTTTGTTTGTAGATTCCAGAGAACTGCCGGGCGGACTTACGAAATCTAAAACTATAGAGCCTTCATCCATTTGCGGTAAAAATCCGGAAGGCAGTTTGGGAATTATATAAACTGAAAAAGCAATCAGAATTATAATGAAGACAGCTGATAACCATGCCTTTCGAATAAAAAAGTAAACCCAGTTTCTTTGCTTTACTGCTTTATGCTTGCCCAGCGAAGATCCTTTTTTGGTAAGCAGCAAATAAATAACCGGTAGTCCAAGCCATGTAATAAAAAAAGAACACACAAGTATAATAATCATGGCATTAGTCATCACTTTGAAGTAAGCGCCGGCTAAACCGCCCATCAAGAAAAACGGTATAAAAATAACTATAGTACTTAAAGACGAGCCAACCATCGCCGGGAATAAATATTTTATCGCTTTACCTACAAGTGTATCGCTGTTCTCTGCTGGGTTCTCTTCGTGCGTCCGGTGAATCTGCTCTACGATTACAATGGCATCGTCAATAATAAGACCGACAGCAGCGGCAATGGAACCTATCGTCATTATATTAATCGTGTAGCCCATTGCATATAAAATGATAAAGGTAAGACTTAGTGTAACTGGAATAGTAATTAATATTACTGAGCTTGCTTTAAAAGATTTTAAGAAAAGAACCGTAATTAGTATTGCCAGAAGAAGACCTACCAATACAACATCTCTTACGCTTCTTATTGCGTCGGAAACAAATTCTCCTTGGTTATAAAATGGCTCAAGCTTAACACCATGAGGCAGAATTTTTTGGAGGGCGGGTATTTCTTTTTGAACCGAACCTGTAACTTCCAAAAGGTTTGCATTAGGTTGTTTTAGGATATCAATCTTAGGAACGTTTTTACCATTCGCCATTATCATTTCATAACTTCTTTCGGAGCCTATTTCAACTTTTGCAATATCCTTTAGCTTTATAACTCTTTGCGGAGTATTAATTATAACAAGGTTTGCAAGATCTTCTTTGCTTGTCTGAGTCGCTTCGCTTAAAGTTAAATACAGCCTGTCGTAGTCATTTATAAATCCGGTAGAAGAAATAAAATTTGAAGCTTGTATTTTATCCGCAACCATCTGCGGTGTAATATGCATTGTAATAAGTCTGGCGGGATTTAATATAACATGGTATTCTTCAACTTTTCCTCCGCTTACACCAACCTCGGATACACCTGGTATCCTGGATAAAAAAGGTTTAACCGTGTATTCCGCGATATTTCTTAAATCAATTTGGCTATAGCCTTTCCCGGAAATTGAATAACCCATTACCGGTATTGTCGAAGGATTCATCCGCTCGATTGCAATAGAAATTCCTTGCGGAAGGTCTTGTTTTGCTTCGCTAACTCTTGCTTCAATCCTCTGCTTAGCTAAATTAATATCCGTATTCCAATTGAAGAATGCTGAAATCTCGCAACTTCCCCTGCTGGTTATACTTCTAATCAGAGTTATGCCGGGGACTCTCTTTATCGCATTCTCCAAAGGTACTGTTACGGTAACAGTCATTTTATCAACGGGCTGTTCGCCGTTGCCGGCTATTATTTTTATCTTTGGAAATGTTATGTTGGGAAATAATGCGGACTGAATATGCAGAAAAGAATAAACGCCTCCTAACAGAATAATAAATAATATTACTGCAATCGGGCTTTTGTATTTTTCAAAGAAGTAATTCATTTAACAATCTCAACATTTGCTGTGTCCGGTAATCCGTAAGCACCTGTTAAAACTACTTTGTCAGTAGTATCAAGCTTCGGACTTAAAACCTGTGCGACACTGTCGTTCTCAATTCCTTTCTTAACATCAACTTTTACTGCGGTGGTATCGTTTATCAGTTTCATTATCCAGAAATTTGATTCCGTTACATCGGTATTTAAAGCAGACTTCGGAAGCACAGTTGTATTATTAAAATGTTCAAACGGAATTTTTACCATTACGTTTAAGTTTTCCGGAACCGTTTTATATTTCAAAAGTTTGACATAATAAATTTGAGTTTGCGTAACCGGGTCAACTGCCGGAACATTGTTTTCTATAATACCAGATACAGTTATTCCATCGGGAAGATTTACCTGACATTGATTTCCTATTCTAACATTTAAAACATCTTCGTAAGGTACATTCAATTTTATTCTTAATGAAGAAGGATTTGAAACAACAGCGATCTGTTCGCCGGTTGTTACATAATCTCCTGAATGATAATTTAATTCTGAAAGAATTCCTTTGGAGTTAGCGCTTATGTATACCGCACCTTGAAATAATTGATTACCAAGCCTAAAGTTTAAAGTATCGCTCGCAGCAGATTCCTTTGTTCTAATAATAAATAATTTATCGCCTGTCTTTACAGCATCGCCGATGTTTTTAAATACTTTTACAATGAAACCATCGAATGTAGACCTGATAATTTCTTTGCTTAAGAAGACAGTGTTACCGTTTAGATTAAGATAATTATCCATATTCATTAAAACGGGATGTGTAATTGTAACCGGAGTTCCATTGTTAACATCAGCGGAATCATCGCTTCCTTTACTTCCGCATGAAATTTGAAGAAGCGACATAAACATTATAAAGGAAAAAATGATTGCATATTCATATCCTCTGTGGCTCTCCGAGGTACTCTGTGGCTCTCTGTGTAACTTCTTTTTATTATACTGAGAGACGCAGAGAAATGTCCAATCTTTTTTAATGAGTGCTTTTGATTTCGTAATCATTTTAATTTTACCAATTCCAATAATTGTAGTTACTAATTTCAAGCTGATAATTTATTTCAGTTGTAATTTTATTCTTCTGCATATCGAAATAATTTCTTAGAATAGTTAAATATTCTATCATCGAAAGATTTCCTTGCTGGAGCTGACTTTCGGAAAGATTAATCAGCTTCTCATAATCTGCAAGTTGAATATTTAAGTCGTCAAGATTTTTCTTAAGTGATGCAATCCGGTTTTCAGAATCCATCCTTTGCACGGATATATTCTTAGCCAGATAATTTTTATAATCCGAAAGTGTTTCTTCGGACAATTGCGTCTGCTGCCGTGTAATGCTTCGCTGGTTCCCATCCAATATCGGAAGCGCGAAATTTATTCCCGCACTCATTCCGAACTTACGGTCAATACCATTTAGCTCAACTGCATTTAACCCGGCATTAAAAAACAAGTTTACCTGCGGCATATATTTGGTTTCAAAAACATTTTGCTGTGCGGCAGCGTTCAAGCTGTCTAATCTATATTGCGTTAAAAAGTTTGAAGACTCATCCGGCTTAACGAGACTTAAATTTACAGTATCAATAATGACTGTTTGAGTATCTTTTATACCGCAGAGAGAGTAAAGGTGTGCAAGTCCGCTCTTGTAGTTTTGCCAAGTCTGATCCATATCTATCGCTTGAGTCTTCATCTCAATTTTAAGCTGAAGATAATCAGAAGCTTTCGCGTAGCCTTTTTTAACAAGGTCGCCGGTAATCTTTAACTGGCTGTTAAGATTGCCTTCAACACTTTTTGAAAGATGATAAAGCTGGAGATACTGAAGTGTGTTTAGGTACTGATCGGTTACCTGCTTTTTAAGATCATGTTTTTCTACTTCGGATTTATTTTCATAGCTTTTCCCCTGAATTTGTCTCTGTTCATTTAAAGCGTCAAGCAAACCGCCGTTAAAAATATTTTTTTCAAAATTTATCTGGGCAGAATACAGCCCGCCGTTCGTAACTGCCGCATCATATCCAATCGCATTTGGATCCGGGTTGGGTGTAAACAAAACTCCGCCATTATTAAAGTACGGAGAAAACAGTAAATTGCTCGACAGATAAACTTGAAAAGCAGAGTTCTGTGCGTAGTCTAATTTCTTCTGGAGGTTGTTTATTAAATATAAATTGCCAAAATCTTTAACAACCGGGGAGTTATTCATCGCCTTGTCAATAAAGTAATTCAGATTATACTGAGCAAAGGCAAAATTACTTAGTAATGCAAGTATTAATATTATTTTCCGCAAGGTATTGAATAAAGAATTTTATTGTTTACAAGTTATGTTAATTTGTTAAGTAGAGGATTTTTTCTAAAAAAATTCTGGAAAAAGATTTCGTCTTCTATGTTCTGTATTATAAAAGAAATAAGGGCAAGGCGTTTAACGTCCTTTGCCCTTATAACCTAGTGAGTACAATTAATCTCCATCGCTTTCTTCGGCAGACGCTTTTTGGCTCTTAATAAGCTTTCCTGCTTTATTGAGAACTACAACGAATTTACCTTTCTTAGCGTTAACAGCCAGTTCATAAGTTACTTTTGAACCGCTGGTATTTCTTTCTGCTTTTTCAATCTTTGCACCGGGAAATTTCTTTTCAATTGACTGTATTGACATTTTAGGCAGTTCGGAGGATGGGATTGTCTCTTCAATCTCGGCAATTTTTCCGGCTGCCGTATAGAGAAGGTCTCTATTTACATTTCTATCAACACTTTCGATTTCGAAAAACGTTCTGCCTTTCTCGGTCTCTGTGCTCATCCCTTTAATTACGGCTTTTGGATATGTTTTGTGGAATGAGTTCAATACGGTTTGGGGTACATTTTTCTTAGATATCTTTTTATCTTGTGCAAAGCCGCTTGAATATGCAGCGAATAGAAAAATTGAAAGGACAAAAAATGCTAAGAAAATTTTTAATAATTTCATAATCGCTCCTAAATTAATTTTATTATTTGCATAACTAATCTAAAGAACGATTATGAAATCAAGATGAAAGAATTATTTCGTAATCATTTCCTTTCGAGTATCAGCACTCCAAAGCTTTTAGTATTATCTTTTCCATCAAGCATGCCTGGTAAATAAATATTATGGTTCTTCAAATCAATCTCCATTGTCCTGCAGCTTTGCTGAGTCGCAACATTATCAATTACTTTAAATTCTTTTGGAGATATTTCGTGAATAACAGTTAATGTCCCTTCGCCGTTAGAACTAAAAGCAAAATTTGTTTTAGGATCAAACCGGCAAGCATCTACATGTCCGCCAATCGGAAGAGTGGTAATTACCTTCCCGGTTTTTGCGTTGCTAATTACCATCAGATTGTTATGGCATCCTGAAAATAAAATATCATGCTTTACATCGATAGCTAAGCCGGCTGGACCTTTTCCCGGAGCGACAGACCATTCTTTTACAGTCTTTAACGTGTTCGGATTGAATTCTACAATTTGATTTTTATCCTCAATATTTAAAAACATTGAGCCTTTACCGTTGGTTACACAAAACTCCGGACTTCCGTTAAGGGGAATAGTTCCCACAACTTTATCGGTTTTAGCATCAATTGCAGTTATGTTTGAACTCCGTCCGTTTATCGTAAACACTCTTTGTGTGAAGGGGTCGTAAACAATCGCATCAGGATTTTTTCCGGTTACGTGAATTTCTGCAATCTTCTTTAAAGTTTTTAAATTGAAGACTGTAACGGTGTCGCTTCTTCCGTTGCTGATGAATCCCTTTCCTAGTGCATCGTCAAACACTGCGCCGTGAACTCCGCTAAGCCCGTCAATTTCACCAACAACTTTATTTGTTTTTAAATTGATTACATGAATATGGTCGGCGTGAGAAATGTAAAGTCTTTGCATCGGTTCATCAATGGAAGCGTAATCCCACCAGCCTTTTCCGCCTATGTTAATGATACCGGAAACTTTATAGCCAGAATTCTGAGAAAATAAAACTGCCGGTATAAGAATAATTACGGAACAAAGAAAAAGGATAAATTTTTTCATGCTAAGCTCGCTTTTGTTGTAAATTGAGAATAGTGGTATAACGGTATAAGTTATAGCGGTATACGATATAAGGTCTATTATAAGCGATAAGTAATAAGCACTTCAACCATATACCTGTATAACCTTATACTATATACTAATTTATATTGGTATTAAAAACTTTTTACAGCGGGTCTACTGCTGCTCGCCTCCTCCGCCGCTTCCGCTGTCGTCCATGTTATTGCCTGACTGTTTACGTTCATCAAAATTGTTAAAGATATATTTCAAATTCAGGACAACCATAGGAGACTTCCTTGTAAAATAATTATAATTATAAAAATCTATCCCTTGAGAAGTAAACTCACGATGACCTGTTCTGAATAAATCATTTACCTGCAGCACCAGAGACAAGCGCTTTGGAATTATATCCTGCTTTACTCCAAGATCAGTTGTAAAGAATCCATTCCATTTACCCTGTGCCGTAACGGACGGGCTGAAATATCTTGTGTTCAGTTGTATATCCGTTGTAGAACTTATTTTAAATACATTATTATTCTTTATACTCCAGTTGAAGCTTTCTCTTGCGAATGACTGGTTAAACAATGCACCGCTGATTCTGTAGTCATAAACATCGCCCATCAAATTGAAATCCCAAAAATGAATTGGTTTGAACATAATCATAAATTCAGCGCCAAGTGAATAATCTGTTCCAACATTAGCTATTGAGTTGAGTGTAACATCTTCAGCATAAACTGAATTTATCTGCTCGATTTTATCGTGAGTAAACCGGTAATAAAAATCATTTGAAAAGGAGATAGGACCAAAAAACGTTTGCCATCCTAATTCATAAGAATCAATCAGCTCCGGTCTTAGATTTGGATTTCCAATTCTTACGTTGTTGGCGTTGAACCAGGTATAGAATGGTTCAAGGTCTCCGCCATCTGGTCTATTAATTCTGCGAGTATAGCTAGCCATTATTTGAGTACCGCCGGCAAAATTGTATGAAGCATGAACAGAAGGGAAGTAATCCCATCTGCTGAAAGCATACTGTTGATTAGTCTCTTCTAATTTTACAAGCTGATAAGTATATTCGGTTCTGAACCCCAACTGTACTCCGAGACTATCCCATTGATTTGAGAACATCGCGTAAGCGGCAAATCGTGTGCGGTTAAAATCGTTTGTGTTGCTGAACTTTGGCTGAAATTGGTAGCTGTAGTTAGTCGAATCAAAATTATAAAGTCCGTTTATATCTTGGCTTATTCTGCTGAAGTATTCTGTTCCCGCTGAAAATTTTTCAAACTTGGTAAAGGGCAAAGTATAATCCATCTTGCCTCTAATCTCACTGCTTGGTCCAAGCTCTGTTGTTTCGGTACCATTTAATTGAATGTTGTTTTCAGTTGCAGAAGTCAACGCAGATTCATTAGAATTATTATGATGGAACATAATATCAGCTGTTAACTCTTCGCCTTTTACTTCAAACTTGTGGATGTAATTTGTATTCACAGCATAGTATGTACCGTAATGGTTTCCGTTTGTATTGCTCAAATAATACAACTGTTGAGGATCTGTATTTGACCATTGATCGTAATTTAATATTGAATTTCTATGGAACTGTCCGGAACCATACCTGCCGCTTAATGAAAGGTTGTCATTCTCGCTAAGATTAAACTCTAAGCCTCCTCTTATGCCGGAATAGATCCTTTGCCAGAGAAAGCTGCCGGTAGAGTTAAGGTACGAAGTATTATTTCCGATAATAAATTGTTTCTCCTGAAGGTTTGAGCCGGGAAAAGAACGGCGGTAAAAGTACGCACCGAAATCATAGCTTACAGCAGGGGTTTTATACTGTAAAAGAAAATCCGATCCGTATTTATCGTTTAATCCTCCCATAACATTTACAATACCGCTTAAACCAAGGTCGCTGTCTTTCTTAAGAACAATATTAATAATACCGGCAGTGCCGCTTGCATCATATTTTGCAGATGGATTTGTCATCAGTTCTATACTTTTAATTGAACTGGCAGGGATTTGCTGCAATGCATCCTGTGCATCCATAACTGAAGGTCGTCCGTTTATCAGCACTTGAAAATTTGTACTGCCTCTAAGACTGACAGTTCCATCAATATCAACGCTGACTGAGGGAACGTTTTCAAGTACGTCTGCTGCAGTACCTGACATAGCTGTGTGAATCTGGCTTACATCGATTACTTGTTTATCAAGCTCATATGAAATAGGATTCCGCTTTCCCTGAACCACAACATTTTGCAATGTTATGGCAGTCGGGTTTAGATATATATCACCTAAATTTTTATTACGGCTTTCATTCGAAATCAAAATATTTCTTACTACTTTTCTTGTATACCCGACAAATTGTATAGATAGATAATATTTGCCTTCATTAAGATTTCTTAAGACGAAACTTCCATTCTTGTCGGTAACTGCTCCGGTGATTTGAGTGCTATCTTTTTGATTGAATAGAATGACGTTGGAAAATTCTATCGGCTTTTTAGTAGATAAGTCAATAACCTTTCCGGTAATAGTCCCGGAATTATTTGAATTCATGTTTTGGTAAGCGAATAATAAATTGCTTAAAATAATTGTGAAGATTATAACAGTAATATTTCGTTTGAGCATAGTATATCAGTATATAATAATTATAATATCTTACCCTTAAATGGAGCGTTAATTTAATTTTTCCAGATGAAAATAAGATGAAAAGTTTAAAAGTAAGTTAACTATCATTAAGATTTTGTGACTATGACAAAGTTAAAGCCTTTTAAGTTTAAAAAATGAATCGGAAAACTTTTAGGAAAATTATTTTAGGCAACAATTTAACTTATTTATATTAAGCATTAATTTCCGGAAGTATAACACTAAAGATTGTTTTTTCCCCAACTTTACTTTCAGCCTTAATCTCTCCTCTATGCAATTCCACAACTTCTTTTGCGATTGCCAGCCCCAAGCCGCTGCCGCTTACTTCGGAACGGATTTCATTCGACCTGTAAAACCTGTTGAAGATATAAGGAATATCGGACGGCGATATTCCTGTGCCGGTATTTTCCACGCTGACTTTTATTTTATTATCATTAAGTTTTTCAAGTATTATTGAAACACTGGAACATTCCGGCGAATACTTAATTGCATTATCAATTAAGTTTAAGAAAACACTTTTCAACTTTTCTTTGTCGGCATTAATTTCGATTGCATCCTCAATCGATAAATTCAGTTGAGTATTTTTCTTAATTGCAGATTGGTTCATAGCCTGGACGCAATCGGCAAGTAGTTCATCAATTCTTACGCGGCTTATATTCAATTTAGTTTCTGAAGAATCAAGCTTTGTAATTGTTAATAGTGAATTAGTAAGTTTGGTAAGGTCTTCAATTTCCGAGAGTGCATTCTTTATACTTTCCTTGGATTCATTATCATTTAATCTTTTTTCTAAGATCTCAAGTTCGGTTTGAATTACTGTTAGCGGCGTTCTAATTTCATGAGAGGCATTAGCGACGAACCTTTTCTGGCTCCGGAATGCATTATCAATTCTTTCAATCATTTCATTTAAAGTTTCGCCTAAAGCTCTTACCTCGTCTTTAGCTCTTGGAAGTTCAAGGCGTTGTTCAAGGTTTACACCGGAAATATTTTTAGCTGTTTCCGCCATTTGATTCACCGGTTTAAATGCAGCTTTAGAAATAAAATATGCTGCAAACCCAGTTAAGATTAATCCGGCAGGAATTATAATTATAAATAAATAAAATAATCGATCTAATTCATCGAAAACATCTTTAACCGATGCCGCAGTTTCGAGGATATAAACCGAATCATTTTCAGTCTCGAATTTACTCCATAAAATATGATATCTACGGTGACCTATCTTCTGTCTATCTATTTCATATGATTCGTTCAAAATTTTATCCATGTTAGGCATAGAAGCCTTTGAAAGCACTGAATCATAGATTATAATATTTCCTTGAATGTTAAATAACTGAAATCTTTCTCCTATTAAACCTTTAGATTTAATGGAAGATAATCTTTTTAAATTTAATGACGCAGAATCATCCAGTTCATCCTCTATTTCGGCACGCAAGGAAATTGAATAAGCTTTCAGGTTTGTATTAAGCTTTAGAAATGCTGCTTCTTTTGTGCTATGATAAATTATAAATGCAAAGACGGTAAGCATAAGTCCGAAAACTAACGTGTAAGCCAAAATTATTTTTGATTTAATAGAGAACATCATCTTCTCTAAAAATATATCCGGAGCCCCTTACTGTTTGAATAAGCTGTTTATCAAAATCTTTATCAATTTTCTGACGTAAAAATTTTACGAACGCCTCAATAACATTACTGCGCGGGTCAAAGTTCATATCCCACAAATGTTCTGATATTGTTTCCCGTGATAAAATTTTATTCGGGTTCATCATAAACAATTCAAGTAGAGCAAATTCTTTGGTGGAAAGCAGAATTTCTCTGCCTTCCCGGCTGGCTATGTGAGTGTTTAAATCAAGTTTCAATCCGAATTTTTCAAGCACCGAAGATTTAATTTCATTACCTCTTCTAAGAAGAGCGCGCATTCGGGCAAGCAGTTCACCAAAGTGGAAAGGTTTTGCAAGGTAATCATCAGCACCGCTGTCCAAGCCTTTTATTTTATCTGAAACATCATCAAGAGCAGTAAGCATAATAATAGGAGTAAGTACTTTTGCTTTGCGAAGATTGTCGCATGTTTGCCAGCCATCCTGCTTGGGCAGCATAATATCCAGAATAATTAGATCATAACTATTTATTGTTGCAAGTTCTTCGCCTTTCACACCATCAGCAGCAGAATCAACAGCATATCCTTCCGCCCTCAATCCTTTTGAAAGAGCAGCGGTTATTTTTTTATCATCTTCAACTAAAAGTACACGCATAGTAATTTAATCTTTTCACAAAAATAATCAGTTAAAATGAAAAGAGAATGAAAATAAGGATCAGTTGTCGGAGATCAGATACCGACTTCTACAAGAAGTCATTTAGACTGACCTCTGACTTCTGTTCTCAAATTCCATTTTCATTTTTTACTATATTTTAAAAGAGTAAAAAGTAAAGATTTTATATCTGCTTACAAATTCTTCTTCACTTCTTCTATCTTTTTAGAAAACTCTTCCATCTTATCAATCGGAACACCGTTTATTATTCTCAGAATATTATAATTATTCTCCGTGCTTAATAATTTTTTTAGTTGCACATCTTCATTTAAAAGTTCGGGTTTATCCGGCTGCCATTCCATTAAATCATTCGGCGTGCAGTTTAGCCCGAGGCATAAGACTTCCAAATGATAAGGTGACAGGCTAACAAATTCGCCGCTTGCAATTCTGTTTGATACCCTCGGGGAAAATCCAAGTTTATTTAGGTAAGCAGTTTTATAAACTATTCCTCTTGCCGCAAAGATTTTTGAAAGATTATATTTAAGCATAAAGGTTCTCCTTCGTATATTTTGAATTTCCTGATGAAAATTATCATTTGATTCGCTGAATGACAACTATGAATTACTTCATAATTAAGAAAAATCCTTCAAAATAGTGAAAAAATACATTC
The DNA here is from genome assembly GCA_021815405.1 of Bacteroidota bacterium. GTDB lineage: Bacteria > Bacteroidota > Ignavibacteria > Ignavibacteriales > Ignavibacteriaceae > FEN-1297. Next base: position 21,924 of record JAKAGV010000013.1, on the reverse strand, counting down.
CGAAATACAAAATCGACTTATTTACTCACCTTATATGTCATCATTATTTCATTTTAGGAAATATTTATTTCTATTTTTGTTAATTGATATTCTTTTTATGTGGATAAAATTACTATTTAGAGTTATTAATATTTAATTTACGTTGATAAATATACTATTTATGCTATTAAATTTACAAATAAGGGCATTAAATATTCTATTTAGGGAATAAAAATTTCCATTCATGTCGATTCAACTAACTTTATGAATTCCTTGGGCTGCATTTCCTTTAACTAAATTCTAACTAAAACCGAATAAACCGTATGCAGCATCAGAGCTTTGGCAAAGTAGAGCATATCTCAAAGCGGCGTTTGGTATTTGCCCGGTGCCTGTCCCGATCTTTGCTTTTTAGTTCCGATTGTTCGGCATATGGAAAATCTGGATTGGTGCTTAATTATAAAATGATGATTAAATTTAGTTGTACTTTTAAAAGAGTTATGAAGTCTTTCAAAATTGAAATTGGAAACAACCGTCCTGATGTTGTAAGCACTACGGTATCTGTGCTGATACATGCCGGTATACTTTTTTCAATTTTAATTTTGTTAAATGCTGCAAATGAGTCCGCAAGAGTAAATCCGCCTTTTGTTCAAGTTACTACGCAGGATTTAAATTCCAGAACTTTAAATAATGCTGATCAAAAAAATATACCGAAGAAAAATAGTAAATCAGAAAAGTTAATAAATAAAGATAGAGAGCAGAATAAATCCAAAAATGAAAGAGAACTTACTACTAACGCAGCCTATTACAGTTTTTCAAATGTTAAAATAGATACTTCGGGATTGAATCAGGTTTACAAGGAACCTACATTAAACGTTTCTATTAAGTATCCGGCGGGATGGACATATGTTGATCAAGATGTTAGGAATAAATTAGACGGCGTAACTTTCTGGTCCAGTCTTGGCAATTATAATCCGCCTCCTTATGTTCATCTTGAAGTAAAAGATAAAGATCTTTTCTCAGCAAGCCGTTACAAATATAAAGTGAAGATGAACAGTTACACTATTTATTACAACAATCCGGAAAAACTTGAAGGACAGATTTCTCAGACATTATACATCCGGACAAACTCCGATGAGGATTTCAGTTTTGAATTAATTATGGAAGGTGAAGATGCTTTCAAATCATTTCAACCGGTATTCTATGGAATGATTAAATCTTTTAAATTTGGACGAAGTTTGTTTTAGTCGGTAAATGATTTTGTTTTAGGTAATGAGTGCAGTCTAAAAAGGTCATTCCCGTGAAAACGGTAATCTTGAAATTTTGATTATCGAATAGATTCCCACTTTTGTGCTAATGACATTTCGTTTTTTTTAGCTTTTTAGAACGAACTCAGGTAATGAAAAAATAAATTTACTTCCCTTTTGATATTCACTTTCAACTCTAATTTTACCACCGTTTCGTTCCACCATCTCTTTACAAATTAGTAATCCTAGTCCCGTGCCTTTTTCCTTATTTGTACCGTATGTTGTAAAACAATTTAATCCGAAAATATTAGCAAGATCTTCTTCCTTTATGCCAATACCGTTGTCTTTAATAATAATCTCAGCGAAGCTGCCGTCCTCTCTTGATAGGATCTCAATCTCACCTTCCGGATAAGTAAATTTAATTGCGTTAGAAATTAAATTTTGAAGAATGGAATGCAGCATATCAGAATCTGCATAAACAAATAAATCGGGATTTATTAAATTTTTTAAGGATATCTTTTTGTCTCTTGCAGCTTCTTTAAGCAAAGAGACAACACTGTTTACTTTTTCATATAACTTTATTTCAACAGGGCTGCAAACCATTTTGCCTGTCTGCATTCTTGACCAGCTAAGAAGATTTTCAAGCAGATTGAATTGTCTCTTAATTGCTTCGTATATATCCTTGGTGAATTCTTTGATCTCTTCGTATGATAAATTATCAAAATCTTTTGTAAGAACTTCCGAAAGACCTAGCAGGGGGCTGAGTGGGCTTCGTAAATCATGTGCTAATATCGAAAAAAATTTATCCTTGCCCATATTTAATTCATTTAATTCTTCAGAATACTTTCTCAGCTTTTCTTCATCCAGTTTACTTGCCGTAACATCTCTCGAAATTCCAACTATACCAATTACATTATTTTCTTTATCGAGGATAGGAACCTTTGTTGCAGTTACCCAAATATATTCTTTACCTGCACGTCTTATTTTTTCAGCTTTTGATACCATGCCTTTTCTGTCAAGCATAATTTTTTGCTCATCCTCAAAAGCAACTTTTGCATGAACAGGATCGAAATAATCGAAATCTGTTTTTCCATAAGCCTCTGCCGGATTGTCAATACCGAGCAATCCGGCTTCAGCTTTATTAATTCTTGTAAATCTGGATTTAGTATCCTTGAAATAAATCATATCCGGGATATTATCCATTAACGCCTGTAAAAAGTCCTTTTCTTGATAAAGCTGCCTTTCAGTCGAAATTATTTCAGTAATATCTTTATATGTCCAGACACGCCCGACCATTTCACCGCTAATTACTTCCGGCCGGGAATATCTTTCGATAATTTTTCCATCATTAAAATTCATCACATCTTTTAATTCAAGGTTTATATTGATGTTTGAATTTTCAATTTGTTTGAAGGAATTTTCTTCCGTCACAGGAATCTTGGTGGCAATTTTGATAATTTCCTGAGAACCTCTGTCATTCATTTTCTCTTTGGTGAGTGACCAGATGTCAAGGAATTTTGTATTATAAAATACTACTTCCCCCATTAGATTAATTACCAGTACTCCCTCATCTATTGCATTTAAAGTAGCATTCAACAAAGAAAATTTGTAATCGTTATTTTTGATTTCGTTTTTTTCCATTCAAAAGTAAATCTTTCAATATTATAAATATCGAAAAAATATTTAAATTTTCAATGCTTCGTAGAAAAAATACTGAATTTTAAACCATTTTACAGAGTTTTCCAATTTTTTTTAAAAAGCTCAACTCTTATTAAAAGTTTTTGTAAAGCCTATTATTTAAAATTCTTGACTTTCTTTTCTATATAACTTAATTTTATTGCCTTTATTAAAAAGAATATTTGATTTTGGAGACGCTTTAATGAAAAAAGTCCAAATGACTAAATTTATATCTACAGAAGAAGCCGATAGACGCTGGTATGTTGTTGATGCAAAAGATCAGGTGTTGGGCAGACTTGCTACAAAGGTTGCAAGAATAATTCGCGGAAAGGACAAACCCGTTTTTACTCCTAATGCCGATACAGGTGATTTTGTTGTAGTTATAAATGCTGAACAAGTAAAAGTAACCGGCAAAAGAGAGTTTTTGAAAAAATATATCCATTATTCCGGTTATCCGGGTGGATTAAAGACCAGAAGCTTTGAAGAGTTGATGGCTAAGAAGCCGGAATTTATAATTGAAAGTGCTGTTCAAGGTATGCTGCCGAAAAACAGATTAGGCAAAAAATTAATTAAGAAATTAAAAGTTTATGCTGGCAATGCTCATCCGCATGCTGCACAGAAGCCGGAACCAATTAGTTTAACGGAGAAATAATGGCTGATCAAATCCATGTGGGAAGAAGAAAAACTTCCGTAGCAAGAGTAATTTTAAGAAGCGGTAATGGTAAGATAACTGTAAACGGAAAAGAATTCGAACATGCTTTTCCTGAACTTTTAAGCAGAGAGGATATTTTAAATCCATTTAAAGCTACTGAGACATTAGGGCAATTTGATGTAGCGATTAAAGTAAACGGCGGCGGTACAACCGGTCAGGCTCAAGCTATTCGTTTAGGAATTGCAAGAGCGCTAATTAATCTTAACCCTGATTATCGACCAGCATTAAAAGCAGAAGGTTATCTTACTCGCGATCCCAGAATGGTTGAACGTAAAAAATACGGACAGCCGAAAGCAAGAAAAAGATTTCAATTTTCTAAGAGATAAATTACTAAGATTAAGTTCAAGGATAATATTTTTTTTGAACTTAATTTTTCACTTAATCATAAACAAATCATACTTTCTGATTTACCTCCTGTGTCCCGATTTAATCGGGATGAAAGGTAAAGCTGAGGAAAGTAGAAGAACCCGATAAAATCGGTAGAAAAACAGGAGTAAAAATGAATAAAATAGATATAGCTCAACTCGTTGAAGGCGGTGCCCATTTCGGACACTTAACTCGCCGCTGGAATCCCAAAATGAAGCCTTACATCTTCATGGAAAAAAATGGGATTCATATAATTGATTTAAAGAAAACTCAAGGCATGATTGCCGAAGCTGCTGATAATTTATCAAAGATGGTAGCTGAAGGTAAAAAGGTTTTGTTCGTTGGAACAAAAAAACAAGCTAAGAGTATAATCGAAGCTGAAGCTAGAAGATGCGACACCAATTGGGTTAGCGAAAGATGGCTCGGCGGAATGCTTACTAATTTTTCTACAATTAGAAAAAGTATCAAGAGACTTAACAACATTGAAAAACAGGAAACCGATGGAACTTTTGATAAGATTACAAAGAAAGAGAGATTATTCTTATCAAGAGAAAAGGATAAGTTAAAAAAAGTTCTTGAAGGTGTAGAAACTATGTCCCGCTTGCCAGGCGCAATGTTCGTTGTGGATATCAAGAAGGAAGCAATAGCAGTAAAGGAAGCCAAAAGATTAAATATTCCTGTGTTTGCTATTGTAGATACAAACTGCGATCCTGACCCGATTAATTACATAATTCCGGCGAATGATGATGCGGTAAAGACAATTGAAATAATTGTTAAATGCATGGCGGATGCAATAATTGAAGGCGAAGCGAAAGGCAAAGAGTTAAAAGCTCAGGAAGCTGCCGAAAATGAAAGACAGCGAAAAGAAAAAGAAGCTGAAGAAAAATCAGCAGAAGAAAATAAAGAAACTGTTTCAAAAAAATCTGAAGAGAAGAAAGAGAAAAAAGTCAAAGGAGAGAATGCTCCTATTGAATGATTTCAAAGAGGAAGAATGATTTATGGCTATAACTGCTGCTCAAGTAAATGAATTAAGACAGAAAACCGGTGCCGGTATGATGGATTGCAAAAAAGCACTTACCGAGGCTGACGGAGATTTTGAAAAGGCTATTGAATTATTAAGAAAGAAAGGTGCTGCTGTCGCTTCTAAAAGAGCTGAAAAAACGGCTAACGAAGGATTGGTGCGCACAAAGATTTCTGAAGACAAGCAAACAGGCGTTATTGTTGAAGTAAATTGCGAAACAGACTTTGTCGCAAGAAGCGATGACTTCATTAATTTTGCTGACGAAGTTTTAGAGACTGTTTACTCGACCAAGCCGGCAAACGTAAATGATTTGCTGGAGAAGAATCCGGATCTTCAAGGCAAGCTTACGGATGTAATCGGAAAGATTGGCGAGAAAATTCAAATATCCAGATTCGCAATAGAAACAGCTCCGAATGGATTGCTGGTAGATTATATACATCTCGGCTCCAAGCTTGGGGTACTTATTAAATTTGATAATTTTGATAAAAGCAAGAATGAATTTGCGGAAATCGGTAAGGATATTGCAATGCAGGTTGCAGCAATGAAACCGATTTGTGTTTACCGGGAAGAAGTTTCAAAAGATATTATCGATAAAGAAATGGATATCTATAAAGAGCTTGCACGTAAAGAAGGAAAGCCCGAACAGATTCTGGAAAAGATTGCTCAAGGCAGACTTAATAGATTCTACCAGGAAAATTGTTTGGTAGAGCAGGCTTTCATTAAGGATAATACCAAAACCGTTGGAGATTTAATTAAGGAGTTTAACTCCAAACAGGGTACACAAATCAAAATTGCTCTTTTCCGGCGGTTCCATCTCGGCGACGAGAAAAAATAATTTTTCTTTAAAAGGTCTTAATAATTTTAAGACCTTTTTTTATATTATTTGGTGAATTATAAAAATTTTTGTCACTTTAGGAAAAAAGTGTCAATGTGTGCAAAAATTCTTTTTAAAATAGAATGAGTAAATTGAAATATAAAAGAGTCTTATTAAAATTAAGCGGCGAATCCTTGATGGGTAAAAAGGGTTTCGGTATTGACCATAACGTGCTGGATTTCTTTTCTACTGAAATAAAAAAGGTTCATGACATTGGTGTACAGCTTGGAATTGTAATTGGCGGTGGAAACATTTACCGCGGATTAAGCGCTGGAGATCAGGGTATAGACAGAGTAACCGGCGACCAGATGGGGATGCTGGCAACTATGATTAATTCACTTGCTCTTCAAAATGCAATTGAGCATAAAGGAATTTATTCAAGATTGATGAGCGCAATCCACATGGAAGAAATTGCAGAACCTTATATTAGACGGCGGGCAATCCGTCATCTTGAAAAAGGTAGAGTTGTTATTTTTGGCGCTGGTACCGGTCATCCTTATTTCAGCACAGATACCGCTGCATCGTTAAGGGCTGTTGAGATTGAAGCTGATGCTATTATAAAAGGAACAAGAGTAGACGGTGTTTTTGATTCAGATCCTGAAAAAAATCCTGGTGCTTTTAAATTTGAAAATATCTCGTATCTTGATATACTCAAAAAAAATCTCAGAGTAATGGATTTAACAGCAGTAAGTTTGTGCAGGGAAAATAATTTACCGATGGTTGTGTTCAACATGGATGTACCTGATAACTTATTGAAACTTGTTTCCGGTGAAAACGTCGGAACAGTTATAAAAGACACTAATTAATATTTTAGAAGATTCTCGTTAAAAATTTATTAACAAAAAGCGAGGAATTTATGGAAGACACGTTAAAAGACGCAAGATCGCGGATGGATAAATCACTTGAAGCATTGCGAGGTGAACTTGCAAAGATAAGAAGCGGCAAAGCTACAACCGCCCTGCTTGACGGAATAAAAGTTGACTATTACGGAAGCAGTATGCCAATAAATCAAGTTGCAAATATTACTGTAATGGATGCGCATACTCTTTCGATAACTCCATGGGATAAATCGGTACTATCTTCGGTTGAAAAGGCAATACTTGAAGCTAATATTGGTTTCAATCCGGTTAGTGACGGAACCAATTTGAAAATTCCGGTCCCTCCATTAAATGAAGAGCGAAGGAGAGATCTTGTTAAACTCGTAAAAAAATTTGGTGAAGATAATAAAATTGCTATTCGGAATATCAGAAGAGATGCAAACGAACATTTAAAGAGAGAAGAAAAGAATAAAAAAATTTCGGAAGATCAATTAAAAGAAGCAGAAGACAGGATTCAAAAATTAACCGATGAACATATCCACAAGATTGATGATCTTCTGAAACATAAAGAAAAAGAAATAATGGAAGTGTAGCAGGAATTGATGATCTCGTTTTTAAGCCCAATTTCTAAGGCGGAATTGGGCTTTTTTATTTTTATCAAGTAGAAGTTTTTATTTAAATTTTATAATTTTTTTTCTTAAATTTTAAAAGGATAAATCAGAGCTGGTTCTTTTTGTTATGAAATTATAATTGATGAATAATAAGGATTCCAATACATCTGTACCGGAGGACTCACGTTTTTCCTCCTATCTGAATAAGAGTTTGTTAAGAAACATTGTATTTTTCAGCGGAGGAATAATATTATTTATTTCTGGTTGTATTGTTTACGGTATCATCTTAAACATTAGAGAAATTCCTTTAAACGAAGCAATGGCTGAAAAAGGATTTTCGAAATTAAAAAAACCATACATAGTAATTGATCGGCAGTCATACACTCTGGATTTGTATGAGGATTCTGTTTTAATAAAATCATATAGAGCTAACTTTGGGCGTAATGTTAATACACCTAAATCCAAAGCCGGGGACTTATCAACTCCGGTAGGCAATTATAAAATTTGTGAGATTGATACAGTTAATAAATACTATAAATTCTTTAAGTTGAATTATCCTAATTTGAATGATGCGGCAAATGCGTTACGTAAAGGAATAATTACTCAAACTCAATATGATAGTATAAAGTATGAAATTGATTTAGGTAACTGTCCGCCCTCAAATACTGTTCTAGGCGGCGATATCGGAATTCAAGGAATTGGCAGGTTGAATTTTATTTTCAGATATCTGCCATTTAATTATAATTGGACTGATGGCTCAATAGCAATCAGCAACGAGGATATGGATGAGTTATACTCAGTAGTAAAGAAAGGAACTGTAGTCGTTGTTAAATAAATATTCAATCTTTTTAGCCCTAGCCTTTTCGGTTATATTTTTTTCTTGTTCGGGAAAAAAATCTAACCAGGAAAATGATCAAGCTATAGATTATGAAAATCCATCGATCGTTTTACAAAAGGCAAAAGAAATACTTGGTCCCGCTGTCAGTTTTGCGTACAAAGGCAGATTTGACATGGACACAGTGATTGAAATTGTAGCCGGAATCGAGACACAGTCTCCTAAGGAGTGGGGAATCAAATTTTATTTTTTAAAGATGATCGGCGACCAACTTAAAGTTGTATATCAAACGCCGCTACTTAACGGTTCATTTAAGCAATGTCTGGTACAAAAAATTAAATTCCCGTTTTTCGATCATGAATTAATTTATTACAATTCACAAGATTATTTTTTAGGAAGCGGCGGTGGTGAAGTATATTCTTATCTGGTTAATTTCAATAAGAAAGAAACATATTATGCTCATTTAGTTACTGAGCCGAACAAACCTATTTCTCTCTACCTATCGAATAATATTGATATCCCGCAGGTTAAAGGTTTCTTAATTAGTATCTTTAAACGGGATTATCCGTCGCTCAAGGTAGTTTCGAATGATGTGGTTTTGAAATATTAACTAAGACTTTGATCTTAAAAAGATTAGTTGAAAAATATTAATTAAAATTCGTGAAGCTGAAAGTACTCATTCTATTTTTTATAGTTAGCTTAAAACTATTTGCCCAGACTGGGGCAAGATATGAACTTAGTTCTATCAATTTTGTTGGCAATCGTTATTTCTCATCTTCAACTTTAGCAGATTTAATCTACTCACGTCCAACTCCATGGTGGTTCTGGAAATTTCTTCATTCATTTTCTAGTTTAGGTAAAGAACCGGTTTACTTCGATTCAACTAATATCCAAATTGATTTAACTGCTTTAAAAGAATACTATAACTCCAACGGCTTCTTTGATGCCAAGTTTGGATATAAATACACGGTTGATACTACCGATAAAAAAGTCGGTCTTTATTATATTATTGATGAAAACCGTCCCTCCAATTTCGGCAAGTTAAATATTTATGGAATAGATAAACTACCCAAATATCTTTACAATAACGTTTACAATGATATTGCACTTGATACCAACCAAAGATTTTCGCAAGAAGTTGTTCAGAATAATACAACAAAATTTATTAACTATATGCTGAACAACGGCTACATGTATGTGAAATTAGATAGCACCGTCGTTCTTAAAGATACGATTAAATATAAAGCTAATGTTAATATTTATTTTTCACTTGGCAATTTGTATAGAATAGATACTGTTTTGGTTAACAAAACCGGTGCCGGTTCTGATTTTGTAAAAGATGGTTTACTGCGTGATATTTCCGGAATTGAAAGTGGGCAATTATATAATCTTGATGAGTTGAGGCAAAGCCAGTTAAGGTTATATCAGACCGGGTTATTTAATTCCGTAATGCTCTTGCCAAAGGAAAGCGACACAACCGATAGCTTGGTTCCCATTGAGATGAGTGCAAATATCGGATTGCTGAATGAAATGGACCCTGAAATAATTCTTAACAACCAGCATAATGCTTTCAATGCCGGTCTTGGAGTATCTTATATCAGAAAGAATTTTTTTGGAGATGCTAGAAAGTTAACAATTAGTACCTCATTCGGTGTTCAAGATATTTATAAAGTAGACTTTGGAAATCTTGTAAAAGGATTTTCGATTTATGATACAACACTTAATGGTTATGTTGATTCTAGAATTATTCTTGATCAACCTTATGTTTTTGAGAAACCGATATTTGCTACGTGGGAAACTTATGCAACAATTAATAAACAGCCATATTATTATAACACTCTCTTAGGTACCAAATTTACATTTGATTTTGAGATGCCTGTTTATACATTCTTGAACCACCTAAGTGCTTCTTATACAGTTGAGCAATCAAAAGAAGATTATCGTACTTTGCCCGATAGTCTTGCCATCAAGTTAGTTTCAGACATTGCTGCCGATGCTGCCTCTACTACCGCAGATAACATACTTTTTCCAACCCGTGGTTATAACCTTTCTTTTCATATTGAAGAAGGTAATTCGTTTCCTCAAAAAAATGCCAGTAGCGCCGGTTTTTACAAACTCCAATTAGGAGGTTCTTATTATCTTTCTCTTGATAAGCATCAAAATTCCATTGCAGCCTTTAAATTAAAGGTCGGAAACATACAGGTGTATTACGGTAGTTTTGCAGGCGTGCCAATCAATAGAACCTTTTTTGCAGGCGGAAGTACCTCTATCAGAGGATGGGGCAGCAACCAGCTTGTTCCACCGGCTAGCCCACGGCTTAGAACCATACCCGGTATAACAAATTACAATATTGAAGGCGGGAGTTTTCTTATAGAAGGTTCTATGGAGTTTCGTCGTAGATTTTGGGAAAATGTCGGTTATGCTCTTTTTACAGATTTTGGAAACACATGGCTGGGCTATAACCAGTTCAGCTGGAATTCTGTTGCTGTTGCTGTAGGCTTTGGTCTAAGATATTATACTCCTGTCGCACCATTCAGAGTGGATTTTGGCTTTAAATTCTATGATCCAAACAGTCATGAATTTTTATGGGAAAAGAAAGATCATGTTATACAGCATGTTGTTATTAACTTCGGACTTGGAGAGGCATTTTAATTTCAATTTGTTTACTTGTTTTTATTAAAAAGTAGTTTAATAACAGAATAAACAGGATATTGCCGATCAAATCATCTCCAAGATCCAAGAATTTATACACGGTTAATTATTGTATGCCAAAAATTAAATACTTATTTTTGTAATCTTTAATTAAGGCAAATTATGATATACAGTATGACCGGCTATGGCAAAAGTTCTGCCGAAAACGGTAAAATCAAAGTTGATGTAGAAGTAAAAAGTATTAACAGCAGGTATTTGGATATTGCCCTTAGGCTGCCGTCATCTTTGATGAGTAAAGAACTCGATTTACGCGAAATAATAAAAAATAAAATCAACCGCGGGAAGCTATCAGTTATAATTCAAATCAAGAATAGCGGTTTTGGCGATACCGTTTTAACCGTGAATAAAGATAAGCTTAAAAATTATATATCTTTAATAAAATCATTAAAGAAGACCGCAAAGATAACTGAGAAAATTAAGCTTGAACATCTTCTTGCAAATAAAGAAATTTTTGAATCCAATGAAGCGGATTTATCTGAGGAAGAGTTTGATGTTATTAAGAATACTTTAGATACTGCCTTAAATGAATTGCAGAAAATGAAATTAAACGAGGGGAAGGAATTATCGAAGGATCTTAAAAAGCGGATAGGACTTATTGAAGCTAAACTTAATGAAATTGAAAAGGAATCTTCTTCAAGTGTAAAAGAATATTATGAAAAGCTTAAAGAGAAGGTAAGACTGCTGATTGATGATTCCAGATTTGACAGTAATAGACTTGAAATGGAACTTGCAATTATAGCAGATAAAGCAGATATAACTGAAGAGTGCGTGCGGCTAAGAAGTCATTTGAAATTCTTTATTGACAGTTTGGATAAAGATTCTGATCCGGGACGCAAAATGAATTTTCTTTGCCAGGAGATGAACCGCGAAACAAATACTATTTCTTCCAAAACTATTTCAACTTTAATAACGCACAACACGGTTTTCATTAAAGAAGAAATTGAAAAGATTCGTGAACAGATTCAAAATATTGAATAAAAAACCGGTTTAGCGTTTGGCAAATAAAAAAGGTGCAATCATTGCAGTTTCTGCTCCAAGCGGAACAGGTAAGACGACAATTCTAAAAAAAATTTTGAAGGATTTTCCTGAACTGATTTTTTCTGTTTCGGCTACTACAAGAAAAAAGAGAGAGAATGAAAAAGAAGGCGTTGACTATTTCTTCATCACAGAAGAAGAGTTTAAGAAGAAAATTGCCGATAATGAATTTGTAGAATGGGAAAAATTTTACGATTATTATTACGGTACTTATAAAAGTTTTATTGAAGATAACATAAATAATGGTAAATCGGTTATTGCCGAGATTGATGTTAAAGGCGCTCTTTCATTAAAGAAGATTTACCCGGAAGCGGTTTTGATATTTATTTATCCGCCAAGTTTTGATGAACTTGAAAAAAGATTAAAGAAAAGAAATACCGAGAACGATGCGGACTTTAAGAAGCGGATAGAGCGTGCCCAAATGGAATTGAGACTTAAAGAAAAATTTGATTATTTTGTAGAGAATAAAGTTCTTGAAAATGCAGTTTCTGAGACAAAGAGTTTAATAAAAAAAATAATTTATGGAGGAAAATAATTAATGGGAATTCAACCAGTTGATTTACGTGTTATAGACCAGCGTTCAGCTAATGTTTACGAAGGTATTATCGTTGCATCCAAGAAGGCTAGAAAGATTAATGACGATAACAAAATCGAATTTAATGCTTTGGTAAGCACAATTCCAGTTGTCGGTACTGAAGAAGAGAATGAGGATATTGAAAATCCAGCTCAGTTAAAGATTGCTCTCGATTTTGAAAAGAGAGACAAACCGCAAATTCAGGCACTGAAGGAATTACTCGACGGAAAAATAGAATATCGCTACAAAGAAGTTCAGAATTAAAATTTAGTTCAATTTTAAAAACTAGATTAAAATATTTTCGAATGATTCGAGATTAAAAATGAGCACTGATATTATTGCCGGAAAGAAAATAATTTTGGGAGTAACCGGCTGTATCGCTGCTTATAAATCCGCGTTTATTATTCGAGAGCTTGTTAAAAGGAAAGCGGAAGTAAAAGTGGTTATGACTCCTTCCGCAACCGAATTTATAACTCCGCTTACTCTTTCAACTCTTTCCCAAAACGAAGTTATAGTTAACACTTTCCCATCTTCTCAGAAAAATGGAACTTCATTATCTACCTGGCATATTGAAACTGCACTGTGGGCAGATTTGATGGTAATTGCACCGTGCACGGTAAACACCGTAGCAAAGATTGCACATGGATTTGCAGATAATGCTTTAACTACGCTTGTGCCGGCATTAAGATGTCCGCTAATAATTTCTCCCGCTGCCGACGTTGATATGTATAATAATAAAATTACCCAGCAGAATATTAAGAAACTGGAAGATACCGGTTATTATGTCCTTCAAGCAGAGGAAGGTGAATTAGCCAGCGGCTTGAGAGGCAAAGGAAGACTGCCTGAAGTTGATAAAATAATTGACGCAGTTGAATTGATTGTAACAGGCTTCAAAAAAGATTTATCCGGCAAAAAAATTTTAGTCACTGCCGGTCCGACTTATGAAGATATTGATCCTGTAAGATTTATTGGCAACCGTTCTTCCGGTAAGATGGGATTTGAAATAGCCAAGGCTGCCTATATTCGCGGAGCAGAGGTAACTTTGATATCCGGTCCTTCAAACGAGGTTTGCTATCCGGAAATCAAATTATTAAAAATCAGATCCGCCGAAGAAATGAAAAAGTCGGTTGAGCAGGAATTTGAACAAACGGATATTTTAATTATGTCTGCCGCAGTAGCTGATTACAAGCCTGTTTCTGCATCGGATAAAAAAATTAAAAAAGAAGATAAACTCAATTCAATAAAACTGGAAGAAACGGCGGACATTCTTGCTTCACTTGATAAGAAGAATAAAATTGCAGCAGGATTTGCGCTTGAAACAGATGATGAGCTAAAGAATGCTTCGCATAAGCTTAAGAAAAAAAATCTGGATTTGATAGTTCTGAATTCACTTAAAGATAAAGAGAGTGGATTTGAGTTTGATACAAACAAGATTACGATTATCCACAAAACCGGAAAAACCATCGAGCTTCCTCTGATGTCAAAATTTCAGGCGGCACACAAAATACTTTCTGAAATTTTAGAATGCATAAATTCTTAGTAGTTCTTTCCTAAAAGATTAATCATAGTTTTTAACTAGTTTACAAACTAAGAAGTTTGAAGTTAGGTAAATATCATTTAGATTTACGCAATGAAAGAATCAATCAAAAAACAATTAATTGAAGCTCTGAAGGACCAGAAAGAAATTTTCGGTGATGAAATTTTCGAGGGAAAAATTATTAAAAAGACTTCAGTTGTTACCAGTCCTTCCGTAAAATCTGAATTAAAATTTAATACTAATAAAAAACCATCGCCGAAAGCTGAAGTTGGACTTCCAGTTTTTGTCAAAGAAGATAAGAAATTAAAAATAGACGACAAAAATATATTTGAAGCACCTAAGGATAATTGGGAGCTTGCAGCTAATCTTGAAGATCTTAATAAATTGATTTGTAATTGTCATAAGTGCCAGCTTGGAACGACGAGAAATAAATTTGTTTTTGGTTCCGGCAATCCTGGTGCGGACGTAATGGTAATTGGAGAAGGACCAGGTGCCGATGAAGATGCTCAAGGTTTACCGTTCGTTGGTCGTGCCGGAAAATTGTTGACCGATATTTTAAAGGCAATACAATTTGAACGCGACGAAGTTTACATTGCTAACGTTGTTAAGTGTCGTCCGCCCGGAAATAGAACTCCCTTGCCTCAAGAAATGGAAGCTTGCATGCCGTATTTAAAAAAGCAGATTTCGTTGATAAAACCGAAATTGATTTTATGCCTCGGTTTAACCGCTGCTCTAGGTCTTTTAAAGAAAAAAGATTCACTTACAAGCATGCGCGGTAAAGTATTCGATTTTGAAAATGTGAAAGTAATGGTTACATTTCATCCCGCAGCACTGCTTCGAAATCCAAATTGGAAAAGAGACTGCTGGGAAGATGTAAAAAAGTTCAGAAAATTATATGAAGATATTGTTTTAACTAATGGCAAAGAATAAGCTACAGAAAATTACACTTGACCAAATTATTCCATCCGATAGGAAGCCTCCGGCAGTGCCGGAAATAGAGGCTTCGGTGCTTGGCGGAATGTTAATTGAAAAAGAAGCAGTGCCAAAGGCAATTGAGCTCTTATCTCCTGAAAGTTTTTATCTAAAAGAACACCGCTTGATTTTTGAAGCGATGATATCACTGTTCAATGCAGGTGAGCCTATCGATACAGTTACTCTTTATGAAGAATTGAAAAAGAGAGAAAAACTTGAGGAAGCGGGAGGAGCGGTTTATCTAAGCAAACTATCGCAGAATATTTCTTCTGCGGCTAATATTGAGTACCATGCAAAGATAATTCTTGAAAAACAGATACTTCGTGGTCTTATTACCAGTTCGCATGAAATTGCGCAAGCAGCTTATCAAGGTACTGAAGATGCATTTGATATTCTTGATGAAGCTGAAAGGAAAATTTTTGAGATTACGGAAACTCATCTTAAAAAGTCTTTCCAGGGAATGGATAGAGCGGTACGCGATGCGCTAGAATATATTGAGGCAATCCATTCGAACACAAGGCAATCTTTTTCCGTTCCCACCGGCTTTTATGAACTTGATGAAATGCTCGGCGGATTTCAGAAATCTGATTTAATTATTATTGCAGCAAGACCATCCATGGGAAAGACGGCTTTCGCGCTTACTCTTGCGCGTAACGCAGCCATTGACCATAAGATTCCTGTTGGAATTTTCAGCTTAGAAATGTCAACCATGCAGCTTATCATTCGCTTGCTTTGTGCCGAAGGAAGATTAAATGCGCATTTGGTCCGCACCGGAAAGCTTCCTCACGAAGAAGGAGTAAAGCTTAGTAAGAATGCTCATAAATTAATTGAATCGCCGATTTATGTTGATGATTTGCCGGCTCAGACAGTTTTGGAAATCAGAGCCAAAGCAAGAAGATTAAAAGTTGAAAAAAATATTGGGATGATTATAATCGATTATTTGCAGCTTATGCAAGGTCCAGCGAGTTCTGAAAGCCGTGAACGGGAAATCTCTCATATTTCACGTTCGTTGAAATCTTTAGCAAAAGAATTGAACATTCCGGTAATTGCACTTGCTCAGTTGAACCGTGCCGTTGAAACAAGAACCGATAAACGTCCGCAGCTTTCAGACCTTCGTGAATCCGGATCGATAGAACAAGATGCCGACGTAGTTTTATTTCTAAATCGACCAGAGTATTATGGTATAAAAACATTTCCTGATGACGCTACTCCAACAGAAGGCGTTGCAGAAGTAATTATCGGCAAGCAGCGTAATGGTCCTACCGGCGAAGTTCGTTTGGCATTTGTTAAAGAATATGCCCGGTTTGAAAACCTTGCTCATGCAAGACAAATTGAAGAATATACTGTTACTCCGACTGATGAAGATATTATCTAAATAACAATTCAAAATTTTAAATTAAAAATTCAAAATTGTGGTAAAGCTTGTTTTAATATTTTTAGTTATTGCAGCAAGTCTGCATGCACAAATTTATTCTAGTAACGATGTTCAGATCTGCAAGAATAAATTTCAATTAGCAGTTGAGAAAAACATAGAGAATAAACCTATCGGCGAGGTAATTGTGCAGGTAGGCAAAAGCTTTATCGGTACCAATTATGAAGCACATACATTGGAAAAAGGGAAGACTGAATCTCTTGTTATCAATCTCACCGGTTTAGACTGCACAACTTTTCTTGAAAACACTTTAGCCTTTGCACGACTTATTAAGGAAAAGAAAAATTCATTTGAAGATTATGAAAGAGAATTAACCAAAATCCGTTACCGGGATGGAATCATAAATCAATATCCTTCCAGACTAAATTATTTTTCTGACTGGATTTATGATAATGAAAAAAAAGGCATTGTAAAAAACATTTCCAAAGAACTTGGTGGTGTGCCGATTAATTTTAAAGTTAATTTTATGTCAACACATCCCGACGCTTACAAAGCTTTAAAGGAAAATCCTAAGTTTATTCCGATAATAAAATCTCAGGAAGAAGAAATTAGTAAGAGGACGTATTATTATATTCCGAAAATGAAGGTTCCTGAGATTGAAAACAAAATTGAAAGCGGCGACTTAATTGCATTTACATCCGCAATTAAAGGGCTTGATATTAACCATGTCGGTATTGCTGTAAGGATGAAAGACGGTAAAATACATTTACTTAATGCGCCTAATGTCGGATATAAAGTTCAAATTAATAAACAGCCGCTTACTGAATATCTTGAAGATGTTAAAAAAGATACCGGTATAATTGTTTTACGTGCACTTGAACCGCAAAGTTAAAAGTACTAAAAAATTCAAACTTCAATTTTGAATACCTATGAAGATAAAACGAATGTCAATCTTTGGGGGAATATTTTTATTCATATTTACAACAAATAAATTTTGCTTTTCTAAAAATCCAAGCACATCAAGAAATGATTCAAATGAAAATAGGCAACAAGTTATTAAGCTTGAAAAAAGCTGGTTAAAAAATCTTCATAACAAAACTGCTTTAGATTCTATTTTAGCTCCCGATTTTATTCACGTTCTTCCTCAAGGCATTTTCATTACGAAAGAAGAACACATTGAATGGGAGGTAAAGCATCCTCTACCAGTTGGTTTTAGTCAAAAATTCGACACGCTTTTTGTTAGAATTTTCGGCAACACCGGAGTTGCAAACGGTATTGTTGAAACATTTAATAATAAAGGGAATTCAATTTACAAATCAATCTTTACGGATGTTTTTGAAAAGCGAAATGGTAAATGGCAGGTTGTTAACGCTCAGGAAAATGTGGTTCATTAATTTTTAGTATTCGTTTAATACATAATTTCAGGTACTTATCCTTCAGATAAATAAAACAATTGATTGAATGGTATATTAACCTTCTTTTCAGAATTCCTAATTCCAGTTAGCATTCAATTTATCTTTTCCGTTTTCATACAAATCCATTATAAATTGCCCAATCTTTCTTTGGTTTTTCATAATAGCTTTGATAAATTTATTATCCAATTGTAAGAATTTATGAATAAAATTTTTGCTACTATAATTTTATTTTTTTTGATTAATACATCTGCTCTTCCGCAGGAGGAATCATCATTTTATGATGCACCATTTGGCGGAGGCATTGGATATACTCCAGGTTGGATTTTCCCTCATGTATATGGAGTTAATAATCAATTGAAGGGCTTCGGTGTACCTGATTTTCAAAAAACCGGTTTTTTCACTTCAGGTATTTCCGGATTTATTTATCTGGGAATATTAAAAAATTTTAGAATAGGCGGTTCCGGGTTCAGCGGAAGTGTTTCGAGTTCAGGCAATTTAAATGAAATTCTGACAGGCGTAGACGGTGCTTCAGATAAAATTATTCGAATGAATACCGAAGCTGTTTTTTCTTTAAGCGGTGGCGGTGTTACTATAGAATATACATTACCGTTTGTCAGAAATTTCGGAATTTCTGTAGGCGCACTTATAGGAAGAGGAAGCCTTGGCATTGAACTTTATAAAAATGCCGGCGTAATGAACTGGCAGAATTACTGGAGTAATGCAGACAACCATTCACCTTCAAACTTTAGTGGTACTCTTAAGGATGATTATTGGATTTTCACACCGATGCTGAATGTTGATATTCCGGCTTTCCATTTATTGTGCTTTAGAATTGGCGGCGGCTATCAAATTACCTTTGGAGATAAATGGACTTATGATAATGACCAGGATTTGACTGGAGCACCGTCGTCTGTTAACGGGAATAGTTTTTATGTCCAAGCAGGAGTTTTAATAGGAATATTTTCTTTTTAGGAGTTAGATGAAAAATATTTTAGTTACCGGTGGTGCCGGATTTATTGGCAGCAACTTCATCAATTTTATTTTACAAAAGAGAGATGATTACTTTATTGTTAACTTTGACAAGCTTACTTATGCAGGCAATCTTGAAAATTTAAAACCATCAGAAGAAAAAAAGAACTATCAATTTGTTAAAGGAGACATAATTAACTCCGAATTAGTTGATTTCATTTTTCAAAAATACAAGATAAAATATGTAATTAACTTTGCTGCTGAATCGCACGTCGATAGAAGCATTTTAGGCTCAGAAATATTTTATCAGACAAATGTAATTGGAACAAATGTTTTGCTTGAAACAGCTCGCAAATACGAAGCGGAAAAATTTTTACAAGTCTCTACTGATGAAGTTTACGGAAGTTTAGGCAGGGAAGGATTATTTACAGAATCCACTCCGCTTTCTCCGAACAGTCCGTATTCATCAAGCAAAGCTGCCGCAGACATGATGGCATTAGCCTTTCACCATACATTCGGTATGCCGGTTGTTGTAACTAGATGTTCAAACAATTACGGTCCGCTGCAGTTTCCGGAAAAACTTATTCCTTTAATGATTATTAATTCATTAAACAATAAAAAACTGCCGGTCTATGGAGATGGATTGAATGTCCGGGATTGGATTTATGTAATTGATCATAACAACGCTATAGATTTTGTGCTAGAAAAAGGAACACCCGGAAACGTTTATAACATTGGTGCCAGCAATGAAATGCCAAATATTGAAATTGTAAAATTGATTTTACGTCATCTAAAGAAGCCTGAAGATTTAATTCACTACGTTAAAGATCGTCCGGGGCATGATAGACGATATGCAATCGATTCATCCAAAATAAAAAATGAACTTGGATGGAAGCCGGAGTATTCTTTTGATGAAGCAATTGCTCAAACAGTTGACTGGTATATAAGCCATAAATCTTGGTGGGAACGAATTATAACAGGCGAGTATCAAAAATATTATCAAACTCAGTATAAAAATTTTTAATCAAGAATCAGGATTGTAAATGAAAAAAAGTATTCTCTTATTTTCTCTATTCCTTTTTATAAGCTTTGCAAATGCGCAGGAGACAAGTAAAACTTCCGGCAGCTCTTTTAGTATATCGACTCCTTCTGCCATTAGCGTAACAATTGGCGGTGATTTCATAATAACCGGTACATTTCCGGCATATATGAGCGAAAGGGTTGATGCCTTCGTAACACGTATGTACAACCAGGCTCGCGAATATGCATTACGAAACATTACCGATCCCAAACTTTTGCAAACTATAAATAAAAAATTAGAAGATTTTTCTTTAAGAAATATTACTCTAAAAAGAGCCGATGGCACCGTTCTTCATTTAGATTTAATGAAATTTAGATTAACCGGAGATTTTGCAGACGATCCCTATCTAAAAAATGATGATGTATTAATTTTTGCTCCTTATGATATAACAAGAGATTTCTTTACAGTTGAAGGCGCAGTAAATAATCCCGGAAAATTTCCATTTGTTGACGGAGATAAATTATCGGATGCTCTTGAACTGGCACAAGGAATAAATAAAGCTTATGAAAATGTTAATAAGGCGGCTATTTATCGTTTGAGTTACAACGGTGAAAAAATGAAAAAGATGGTTGTTGACTTAAACAGCAACCTCCCCTTAGAGAGAGGCGACCGAGTAGTTGTGCAAGCTGATGAAACTCAAAAGAAAGCATTTTCTGTTTTGATACTCGGAGAAGTAAAAAGTCCCGGTCAAATTCCTATAACCAAAGATAACACAACTCTGAGAGAAGCGATAAATGATGCAGGCGGATTTACTGATTTAGCCTGGTTAAGACGAGCAAAATTAATTAGAGGTACCAACCTTAGGTTTGTGTTAGAAGATCAGTTAGGACTAAACTTAGATCAACAATCAAAATTTTTTAGTGATTATCCTAATCCTTTAATATATGATTATGAAAAAGCTAAAATGCTTAGAATGACAACTTTAACAGAAGCGGACACTGGATCATTTTCTATTGATGAACTTGTAAGACAAACATTGAATGAAACAACTGTTAATCTTGATAGTGCACTTGATCCAGCATCATTTATTGGAAACACAATATTAAGGGACGGCGATATTATTTTTATTCCTCAGAAGGTCAATTCGGTTTATGTATACGGACAGGTGAAAGAGCCCGGTAACATTGAATTTGTAAATGGAAAGGATTTCTCATTTTATATTAGAAAAGCCGGTGGTTATGGAGAGTTAGCGAATAAAGGGAATGTATCGATTATTAAAGGTGGATCCAGAGCATGGATTAATGCAAAAAATGATGGTTCTATAAATCCGGGTGATTATATTTATGTTCCAAAGAATCCTAATCATGAATTTTTCTATTATGTTAGAGAGGCTGCAACCTATCTAGGAATTGTTGGAAGTTTAGCAACTATTTATCTATTGTTAAAAGGACTCTAATTAAAAATTACTTTGGATTGCCAAGTAGATTAAAAAAAGAAAAAATTAAAATTTTTTATTCTGAAATTACTTGACATTTATTTAATATATGATATTTTTGTTAGGCTAAATTTGATTTAATATTGACACGCAAGAAATTAAAAAAATCAAATTTTATTTTGAAATTCTGAAACAATCTATTGACTTTAGATCAAATAGAGAGTAAATTTGAAGCCCTCAATTAATGAGGGTTTTTAATGTAAGTTCTTTGAAAGAGTGAGTGCATTTAACCAGTCAATGTTAAATGGTTTCAACTAAGCGTCTAACGCCAAGATTACACAAATATTAAACTCTACTACGGAGAGTTTGATCCTGGCTCAGGACGAACGCTGGCGGCGTGCTTAACACATGCAAGTCTACGAGAAAGAGGTAGCAATATCTTTAGTAAAGTGGCGCACGGGTGAGTAACACGTAAGCAATCTACCTTTAGGTTCGGAATAACTCAGAGAAATCTGGGCTAATACCGGATGATGCAGCGGCATCGCATGATGATGTTGTTAAAGATCTTGTATCGCCTATAGATGAACTTGCGTCTGATTAGCTAGTTGGTAAGGTAATGGCTTACCAAGGCAACGATCAGTAGCTGGTCTGAGAGGATGATCAGCCACACTGGAACTGAGACACGGTCCAGACTCCTACGGGAGGCAGCAGTGAGGAATATTGGGCAATGCCCGCAAGGGTGACC